>CAXBLY010000003.1:0-232018 GCA_963976865.1 uncultured Gammaproteobacteria bacterium
AATGTGTCTCTTAGGTCAGGCCGCCTACTGTCCAAAAGGTTTTGACGACGTACAGTGAGCAAAAAAAAAGCCACAATCAAATTTTTCATTGACTGTGACTTCGTTGTCTTTATGCTGCGCGACGTTGAGCAGCGTAATTAAGATTTTCTAAATACAGAGCAAAGATAATGCCAGCATTACTTAAATCTGCATAAGTATTTGAAGTTTCACTAAATAGTTTTAGATTGCTGCTAACTGATTGAGTTTGAATTTATAAAATTAAGCACGATATTGATGCAGGTTTGGAATATTAATCATTATTTTAGTGCAGATATATTGCATAGCAAAACTTCAGAACGTTCTATTTATGGATTGATTTGATGAATAAATAGCTGTGCAAGGCGAATTAATAGTTCAATGAACTAAATAGTTATCCTTAATCTTAATAGGTTAAATTTCCAATTATTTCCCTGTTAATGAAATTTCAGATTCGAATTGAAATCTTCTAAGTGCTAGATAAATCAATAGAATTTCGAGGAGAGAGTTGAATAATGGCGATAAATTATAGATATTTATTGAAGAGTAGAGTTCGTATGAGACTCTAACCGTCGCCAAAGAGTCTTTCTCCGTTCAAAGACTTCGTAAATTCATGAAAAATGGCCTATTTCTGCAGGCATTGTAAGATTAACAATGCACGAACCCGCACCGAATCACTGACTTAATAGGGTGAATTGCCCAAAGTACTCTTGTATGAAGATTCCACTCCACCTTTAGTAACGACTGTTGCTTTAATTAAAGGCCTCCATGTGTGAAGTAAATCAGTAAATATTCTACCCATAGCAGACATAAGCCAAATAGCGTAATAAACTGTGTAAATGAATATTTTCATTCTCGACACAAACATAAAAAAATGTGCTAGATATCATTGTGATCAACATGTTGTCAAAATGATATTGGAAAGTGTGCAAATTATGTGTACCGCTTTGAATAAGAAAGGATTTAATACACCTTACAAATCTACACATATAAAACATCCCTGTGTGCTCTGGACCGAAGAGTCATATGATAATTTTCTATGGCTTTCCAAATCAGCTTATGCTCTAAATGATGAGTATAGATATCGGTATGAGAAAGATGGCGACCATAAATCTATTAATATTTTAAAAGAGATCACATATTCGAAGTATGAATCATTGGGAAGAACAGAGTTTGTTCAAGCAATGCCAGATAAATTTAAAGTACCGGGGGATGCTGTCAGTGCTTACCGAAAATTCTATTTGGGTGAAAAAATGAAATTCGCAAAATGGACTAGGCGAAAAGCCCCTTACTGGATAAAGGATATGAGCTAACGACCGCTTTTGCACTGATAGTGATCATTCAAAACCTTCTGTAATACTAATTCCCCATGCACAGGGTATTAAGGAATAACCTGTATTTGAAATATTTTATTCTTCTCGTTATAAGTTTTTCGCTGGTTTATATAAGTATAACTATCGTCTTTAACGCAACAATGATTATTCAGAATATATAGAGGCCAAGTGCAAATATAATTCCGACAAAGATGAAGAAAATGAATACTTCTACCCAATATTCTCGCGTAAAACTTTTTAAATCAGACCAGAATTGCTTTCGAAATGTACCTTTCATATTTGATCATCCTGTTAGTTGTCTATATTCTGCTTTTTAATAAGCAATAAATGACACGCTCAACGCTAGTGATTAAATAAATTACTATCATTACGTGACGTACCACCCTCTGGATATAGGCGCTTCTCTCCCGAGTAATGTTGCCTTTCTCTTTCTATTAATAGATTTGCCATAAAATAAAACCACTTTTGCCACGCGTCGAGTATCTCCGGTGTTGCTTCTTCCTTCAATATTTCACTCATCGATTTGAATAATGCTTCAGCCATCATGTCATAGTGCTCTTCCTTGACTCCAGCTTCAACATGGTGACTGCAGATGCCAGCCCTATAGCTATTTAATACTTCTGGGTCTTCTTTGCTGACCAGGTGAGCGAGGATAGCTGCTTCAAACATTCTTGGTTGATTAAAGGGTGCATTTGCAAACATTGATTTTATTTCCGGATTATTTTCAAACATTATTTGATACATTCGATTGGAAATATTCGTATGATGCTTCATGAATAGTGGCCGTGATTCAGATACTATTTTCCATGTCTTTTCAGATAAGCGTTCCATATTAGTTCTCCTAAATAACAAATCCAGTTAGAATTTTCAATTCACGTGCTAGTGAAGTTATTCAAATATTGTCTAGGAGTGATAATACAATTTAATCAATGCATATCGCATTGACATAAAGCAAGAACTATCAATATATGTCTCTGATTTATAATGAATCTATATTGTTATATTACGCAGTGATCTTATTTCATAGTCTGAATTGTCTACTTATTGCTGATTACGAATGTGACGGTTAATTCTATACTTGATTCTCTTGTTTTATTCGGATGAATTAGTATATTATATAATTCTAATATATGTATGACATAGCATGTTAAGCAATACAGTTTAAGACCATCATTTGTATTGAGAAATCTTATGGAAATTGAAATTGAATGTATTAGTGCCATTACATTAATTACACAGAATATGGCTGATATGTTTAGATTCTATCGCGATCTAAATTTTGATCTCGTCTACGGAAGTGAAAAAGCTGATTTCACCAGTTATCGTATAGGTGCTCAACGCCTCAATATTTCTGCGGAAAATTGTGATGCTCGTCGCTCATGTGTACGGGTAATTCTTTATGTTAACGACGTTGATGGATTCTATCAGCATTGTTTAAATCGTGGCATAGTGCCTGAATTTGAGCCGCGAGATGCTCCGTGGAATGAGCGCTATTTCCATGTCATCGACCCAGATGGACATGAGATCAGTTTCGCTAAACCATTATCTCCCTAATAATTTATTCCTTTGGAAGAATGATTTAATATCCTGGTGACAGATAAGCTATGAGTGCTGGTAACATCAGCCTTTTCTTCGCGTGCTTTGCTTGATGTTAAATTATCGCTTTGTAATTCATCATTGCATCTTGCCAAAGACATAATGAAGCCTTGTTATTAATACATGTGCTTATACTTGTTACGACATGCTTCTGTTTAATACATGAATAGCTGTGTTAGAGCAGGTGGCAGCAGTCATATGCTACATCCTGCAATTTCGTAAACGATTAACATATGTGACAAGTCTATGTTAAAGAGACTATAGAAATGATTAATGCAACATAGTGGACACTGCGATGCTGTATATTGACCTAATCTATTTAATTTGAATTAATAATGTGTATAAAAAGTGGTTTATATTAACCATATTGTGAATATTCACCACATTAAACTTTATAGTTTTTGCCTATTGGTTGTTTATCCGGGAAAGAATCACACTGTAGAGCATTTAGTCGGCATGTAATGAAATATTCAAGTGGCATAGTAGTTGCAGCAATACTTGTATAAAGGAGATATTATATGAAATTAAATGATGTGATAAATAACCCTACAAACTTTTTTGAAACACCAGAAAAGTTAATGGAAAGTGAAGCGTTTTCAAAAGCTGATAAGATACAAATTTTTCAAAAATGGGAGCAGGACGCCCATCAATTAGTTGTCGCTAGTGAAGAGGGTATGGATGGTGGTGAATCTGCAATGCTGCATAAGATAAAAACAATGTTAGATTCTCTTGAAGCAGAATCTGATGGTGATCCTTCGCCTTCAAAATAGTGATAGGGGATTGTATAAACTAGTAATACATTAAATAGCAACATACCGTGTAGTATTAATCTGGCTGTGCTGTTTTCATAATACTTTAAAATTTTATTTCTGAAAACTGATCAATACAGTCCTGGTAGTCGCTATGCATTCTTTCTTTAGAAGGAATTAAGAAATTTCTTGCGTTTAACCAGCCTCTTAGGTGAATTGCAATTATCGTGATACTGCTAAGCGCCGCATCAATATTATTATCGGTTTTACTATATTTTATCAAACAATTTTCTATTTTTTGTTCACTTGTCTCCAGGGTATCTAGTAATGCTTGTAGATTCTTCTTGTGACTATCATTATCCATATCATAATTTTTTATTATTTCATTATAAGACTGCATAAAAGTAGCTGTAATTTTAAATGATTGACTGCATTTTGATTGATTAATTTCCTCTATTGTCGTGCTGGAATGTTCGATTTGGGAATTAGAATAACTTGGAGAGGTGTATAGTAGGAATAAAAGTATAATACAAATAGCTTTTAACATAATTTATTAGATGTTCCTTATAAAATTTTATTATTCGATAATTTTAAATGCGTGTCCTATTGCTGATTATATTCAGGGAACTAGTAAATATACTAATTCGTCATAAACAGCTATTTCAAGTTGAGGTATTCCCTTGGGTTGTCGATAGCAATTGACATTATTATATATCGAAGTAATACGGGATTCTGTAGTTGGAATTAGATATGATGAACAGATAATTCAAGTCAAAACAGGTTAAGTATGGATGAGATAAATATTGATGTAGCCGTGATAGGCTCCGGTACTGCCGGCTTAAATGCAATAAGTGCAGTTAGAAAATCTGGATGCAGCTGGGTTTTGATTGAATCAGGTGATTACGGGACTACTTGTGCACGAGTTGGCTGCATGCCATCCAAATTACTGATTGCAGCGGCAGACGCAGCACATGAAGTAAAAGTTGCTGATCATTTTGGAGTAATTGTTAAAGAATATCATGTTGATGATGAGAAAGTTCTGCGTCGTCTGCGTTACGAACGTGATCGCTTTGTAAGTTTTGTCATCAAGGATACTGAAGCATTATCTCCTGACTATCGTTTAAAAGGGCAGGCCAGGTTTGTCGGGTCTACGACACTTGAAGTTGATGATAAATTTAGAGTGAAGGCGCGTTCTGTGATTATCGCTACTGGAAGCAGCCCTGTTATTCCTCCGCCATTTGATAAACTTCGTAAGTTTATACTGACAACAGATAATGTGTTTGAGCTTAAACGACTTCCTAAAACTCTTGCTGTCATCGGAACAGGCATTATTGGTTTGGAAATTGGCCAGGCATTAAGTCGTCTTGGAGTTAAAGTGACTTTCATTTCTCGTTCTCGGCAACTTGGTCCCACGACTGATCCAGAAGTGAATAACGTTATTACAGATCAATTTATTAATGAACATGATATACGCTTTGAGACAAATGTTTACGATGCTAATGTTATTGAACAAGGCATAAATATTAATTGGAAAGATGCTAGTGACGTTGAACATGAACAGGTTTTTGAAAAAGTACTGGTAGCAGCTGGAAGACACCCTAATTTTGAGAAGTTAAACCTGGAAGCTACTGGGCTTGAGCTGAACTCACGTGGCCTACCAACATGGAATGCTAAAACATGCCAGTGCGGAACCCTTCCAGTATTTTTAGCAGGAGATGTTAGCGCACACCATCCATTATTACATGAGGCTTCAGATGAAGGGCGAATTGCTGGTCAAAATGCTTCGAGCTATCCGGAAATAACTGAACATCTTCGACGAGTACCTCTAGCAATTGTGTTTACTGATCCGCAGATTGCTATGGTAGGGATGCGTTTTAATGAGCTGGATCTTGTTAAATCAGTAATCGGCGAAGAGTCATTTGATGATCAAGGCCGAGCACGTGTCATGGGTCGAAATAAAGGGTTGCTGCGTATTTATGCTCTACGCAAAGGTTGCACATTAATTGGTGCAGAAATGTTCGGACCACATATGGAGCATATGGCGCATTTACTCGCTTTAGCTATACAGCAGAAATTAACCGTCCAACAGGCGCTTGAAATGCCGATTTATCATCCAGTGTTAGAAGAAGGATTGCGTACAGCTTTGCGTCAGTTGGCTAAAAAACTGAAGGTGTCAGATGAGACTAATTGTGAAGATATTGCTAAGGAGCCTGGTTGTTAGACTCTTCTATAATCCTGATGATAAATAACACACCATGTGTGCTTTTGTCATTGATATTACTCAGTTATTTAATAAGCATGTTTTCATATCATTCATTTAAGTATTTTAATAAGTACTGAAACTATATCGAAGTGCTTAATATGATAATGACTCATTGATAACATTGGTATAACATGAATACATATATAAATGGGTAGATTGTATTGATATAAATTGCGCTATTTGTAGAGATAGCTATTAATTTAATTAATGAAGGAGAAAGATATGAAAGAACATATATATAAAAACATTGAAATTACTGGTACCTCTGAAGAGGGTACTGATGCGGCAATTCGTAATGCCATATTAAAGGCATCTGAAACAGTAAAGCATATGGATTGGTTTAAAGTAGTAGAGGTACGGGGACAGATTGACGATGGAGCGGTTCACTATTGGCAGGTAACTATCAAGATTGGGTTTAAGCTGAATGATTAGTCCTATGTAACTAATATGCGTGATAACAATATTTACAGTCAATGCATTAGTGTATGTATTATTAACTGCAATCCATAGTTTGAATATTCAGTAATACACTGAGTTTGGCATCTGAATAGTTAGGAGCCAATAATTAAGCGTGTACTGGGTATTTTCAATTAAATTGATCGCTTAGCTGTTATATCAATGTATTAGTATTTGGGGAGCAGTTAACTGACTAAAAAAGCATTAGATATCTGTGATAAAAGCTCATCAGCGTGATATGGTTTTTCAATAAAGCCTGCAGATCCATCACTCAATGCCTGCCATTTGAATTGTGTGTCCTGTTTTGTACCAAAATATATCGTTTTGACGCGGCTTAAACAGCTAAAGTCGTTATTAATTGAAAGTTCGCTAGCATGCGTTATGTCATCATTATCGAGATTATAAAGTAGCAGATCAGGCTGGTTCTTCATTATGGTCTCGTTCGTAAGATCAGACTCAGATGAGACCAATGTCTTGTAGCCATTTTCTTCAAGTCTTATTTTTACAACATGATTAAAAATGTCGTCATTACCAACAATAAGGATAAGCTTCTTTTTTGACTTTGACTTTGACTTTGTTATGGATTGAGATGTTGTCATTACTATGAGCCTCAGAGAACTGGATTATTTTTGTTCTTTTATATTTTCTGCGTTATATATGGGCAAACTGACGGTAAATTTACTGCCTTTTCCTAATGAGCTTTCCACAATTATTTCACCATCATGTGCATCGACAATTTCTTCGCATGCGTGCAAGCCGATATCTAATCGATCAAAATTACTAAATCCTATCATTTCTACAGGGGTGATCATGTCTTCAAAAATATGATCAAGAAAATTTGGATGAATCCCATTGCCTGAATCTGTGAAATGTATGAGTAAATGAGTGCTAAGAGGATTTTCTTTTTGTATGCTGATCTTTAATGTACCGTTCGAATCTGTATGCTTAATTGCATTCAACATGATTGTTGTGAGTACTTTGTGTAACTGGTAACGGTCACCTAATATAGGCGGGATGTTATGTTCACAGCGTTGTATGATTTTAATATCTTTCTTCTCTGCTGCATACACAATGTTACTAATAGCATCCTGTACAAGTTCATTTGTATTGAGCCTTTTGCGAGTGACAGGATGATTTCCACTGTTATTTGTATAAGCCACATCCATCAGTTCATCAAGCAAAGTTGATATTTTATCAACACTCCCGATACAGATATCCATCATCTCGCTATCTGCTTTGCTGATGTCTTCTTTTAAGTGGTTTTGTAGCATATCGAGAGTTTCGCGAGTAATAGAAAGAGTCGTTTTCACTTGTTTTGACTTTTTCTTGATTGATTTTACTAACTGGGTATTCGATTTCTCAGCATTTCTTGCCATTTGAGACAACTGTTCAGTAGTCTTGTCAATTTTTGCTGAGAGGAGTGTCTTGTCTATTCCTACGCTGATCGATCGATGAATGCATGATGAGGTTAGGTTTGCCTTGTGAATGCAATCGATTGCACCATGTTTATAAAAATCATCTTTTTCAATTTCATTAGATTCATCGAACAATGCAATTTTTGGTACATGAACAAGGGTTTTGTCCTGTTTTAACAAGGTTAATAAATTCATGCAAGGTTCATCAATGTAGTTAGTATCTATGATGATGGCATCTACAACTTCTTCAGCAATAATATTTAATGCTTCATTGGTATTTCGTGCCTGAAGTACCATGTAACTATGTGTATCAATTGACCCTAGAAGCTCTTTGTACTTGCTGCTTTGTGATGACTCTGTGCATATTAATAACACGTATCTGATAGCAAAGTGCGCTACTTTGTTGGATGAAATTCTTTCTGCTCTCATTACACGACCACCTTCATTGACTACTGTCTTTGGAATAACAATATTAGTGAGATACTTAACTCTAATGTAATATTATATAACCTAACAATAACTCGCTGTGATGAGCTTCCATGTTGGTTGGTGGCGAGTATGACTGGTACTAAAATACCGATATCTGGTCTATTAAAGATTGCTGTTATCTATCTGTATAAGCAAATTAAACGTGGTTAATAATTATATTTAAATGTGCCTGGTTCATATATCACTGATATGTTTGAGTGCTATCAGTACATATTATACTCACTTATTGGATGCTAACTTCATTATATTATTCTTCGTTTATTATTGAGTATTTTTAGTGGCTAGCTTTGTTATTGAAAAGTTTCAGTATCAGGGTTCTTATGTGTAGATTCTCATGTTGTTTACATGTCAGCAAATCTGTTAGTTCAGCTTTTATGTATTTCTGCTAATTATCATATCCATTCGTTAATGCTTTAGTGAATTCATCTATATGTTCATCAGCAATGGTGTAATTTGCCTGTATGCTAAATAATATGAAAATTGTCAGTGTGAATTTGAGTGCTTTCATAAGTATAAATCTCCCTATCTTTTTAATGATGGCTGAAAATATTCGCCCATAAAAAAAGTCGCAGCCAAATTGTACTTTGGCTGCGACTTCATTGTCTTTATGCTGAGTACCATTGCCCAGCCGGGTTGTAAGCTATTTGCTCATGAGCAAGGAAGGTGCCAACATTACAGTAATTCATCTAACTGGCTGAGAAGACAATAAAAAATAATTTACGTGAGGGAATGCTTTAAAGAAATCAAGGCGCATTGGGCACTACCTTGTTGCATATTTATTAAATAAAATATATTTTTGTTCGTCATCAGTGCATAATTATTTTTCTTGTAGAAATATTTATATGATCATCGTGGATATATTACTGGGTCCTGTAAGTATGTATTTATAAGCTTTTAGTCTGGATTATGTTAGATATATTTAAATATTATAAGCATGAAGCATAAATTGTTAAGAATATATGTCCGCAGCGAGGATAAAATTCATTGAAGAAGTATTTATCAGTGATGTTAGTAGATAATGATCCAGTCAGGTCAGCTATCGTAGAGGAGTACTTGTCAGAAAATGGCTATCAGGTTGTTCAGCGTCTGGATTCAACGTCAGATTTAGCCTGTCAAATTGAAAATATTAAACCTGACGTGATTGTTGTTGATATCGACTCTCCCGACCGTGATACCTTGGAAGATGTGCATCTTGCCTCAAAAGATGCTCCGCGCCCAATAGTATTATTTACTGATGACAGTAATAAAAATACTATGGATAAAGCGATGAAGGCTGGTATAAGTGCATATGTAGTCGACGGGTTAAGTAAATCCAGGATTAAGCCTGTGATTGAAGTCGCAGTAGCCCGCTTTGAAGAGTATCAGTCATTAAAAAGTGAACTTAATGAAGCTAAATCAAAATTGGCTGACAGGAAAGACATAGATATTGCCAAGGCGCTATTACAAAAAGAGCATAATATGTCTGAAGATCGTGCATATAAAGCATTAAGGAAGATAGCTATGGACCAAAAAATAACGATTGGTGCCGCATCGCGTAATTTAATTTCTATCAGTAAAATAATTCAATCCTGATCACTCATGGTGCGTTGTATTACGCATAATGCACAACTTGAGTGCATTAAAGAGTGTTGATTTCTCTACATCTTCTCAATAATCGTATATAAATGTCCTTGTATTCACAATTATTGCGATGGCATGTTTTGTGTAAGTAAATTCTATGCAGTATTTACAATATTGATACTTTCGCAAAGTAGCGACACATAGACATTCAATAAATATGACAACGACGTCAGATTGTTCATTGCAAGATGAGCACTTTACGTCGTTTTTTTATGCGTGGAATAATTGTCAAGTGTCAAATTAATTGATTATTAATATGCGCAAAATACACTCTTAATAATAAAAAAAGTGGTAAGACAAACTAGCACAAATAATATGAGTAAGAAATTTATCAGCACCAGAAAAAAGTATAGTTGAGATGGCAGATACTTCATCTAATAGTGAGAGCGATACTATGCTGGAAAAAACCAATCTAGATATAGGTTTTATTCCACTTAATGACTGTGCCAGTCTGGTTATTGCAAAAGAAAAATCCTATTTTGAAAAATATGGATTAACTGTTAACTTGAAGAAACAGTTTTCATGGAGTGGTATACGAGATAATGTCATGTTGGGTGCCCTGGATGGTGCTCATATGCTCGCTAGTATGCCTATTGCGACTACTTTAGGCATTGGTACAGTTAAAAAAGCAACTATTACTCCGCTAACAATGGCTTTAAACGGTAACGGTATTACCGTTTCCCATGAACTTTACTCACGCATGCTTGAAGCAGATCCCGAAGCGATGCAAGAAAAGCCTGTTACAGCGAAAGCATTAAAAAAAGTCATTGATGAAGACAAGGCAAAAGGCAGACAGCTCATGACGTTTGCTACTGTCTTTCCGGTGTCTACACATAATTATGAATTACGTTACTGGATGGCAGCAGCAGGGATTGATCCAGATAAAGACATTCGTTTAACTGTTATTCCTCCATCCTATATTGTTGAAAACCTGGCGGCACAAACAATTGTGGGATGCTGTGTGGGTGAGCCATGGAATGCTGTTGCTGTTAATGAAGGCGTAGGTAGAACTCTGATTACCAAGTATGAACTATGGAATAACAGCCCAGAAAAAGTATTTGGTGTGAATCTGGAATGGGCTCAAAAGTACCCAAATAGTTTGAACGCAGTTATAAAAGCGATTATAGAGGCATCGATCTGGCTAGATGATTCAAATAACAGATTAGAAGCTGCTCAAATTCTGGCACAGGAACAATATGTCAATGCACCACTCGATGCCATGAAAATGTCGATGACAGGAACATTTCAGTATGCAAGGCATTTGCCGCCTGTACCTATGTCAGATTTTAATGTCTTTCACCGTTATTCGGCAAATTACCCATGGGTGAGTCATGCGCAATGGTTTATCAGCCAAATGTTACGTTGGGGCCAAATTGAAAGTTCTTTGTCAATCTCAGAGTTAGCTGCGAATGTTTATCGTCCGGATATTTACGTTAGAGCAGCAAATGAATTAGACATTGCTCATCCATTATCCAGTACGAAGAGTGAAGGGAACCATAGCAATAATTGGCAACTGGATAATTCGGTAGGGAATGTCGCTATGGGACCAGATGAGTTCTTTGATCACCGTATATTTAATCCATCACAAGTCATAGATTATATATACGATTTTGATATTTTAGCACCGCGAGTATCAAAGCAGGAATTAGTAGAAGCCAATGTATAAATATAAAAATATGGGGAAGAATAATTAATGAATATAAACTTTGAAATTTCTGATGTTGGTATCGCAATCATTAGCCCTGTAGTAGAGATAATTAATACATGCATATATGACTGCAATTTCAATATTAATAATCATTAACATGTTATTTTAAGATATCAATAATTCAGAGATACGCTATGTTATTCGGAAGGAACAGTAAAAACCCAATTAAGATAACAGACAAGGGTGTTGTTACATGGAAATACGCTACCTGTGGTTATTGTTCTACAGGATGCTCAATTGAAATTGGCCTGGATAAAAAGGGAGAACCGGTAACATCAAGAGGAGTCTCTGATGCTGATGTTAACCGTGGGAAATTATGTATTAAAGGGATATACGAACATGAGCTATTTCGTAAAACAAAAGGGCGAGGTAACAAGCCTCTTGTTCGTGATAATCGTTGGGATGAATTTGAAGAAACAAGCTGGAATGATGCGCTCGAGAAGACAGCTAGCCAAATAAAAAATATTCAACAAAAACATGGTCGTGATGCTTTTGCAATTGTATCGACAGGCCAGATAATGACGGAAGAATTTTATACCCTGGGAAAATTAGCTCGTGGTGTGATTGGTACCAATAACTATGATGGCAATACGACACTATGTATGTCCTCTGCTGTCTCAGGCTATAAACGCTCATTTGGATCTGACGGTCCACCGGGATGTTATGAGGACTTTGAACATACTGAATGTCTGTTGGCCTTTGGATCAAATTTACCTGAACAGCATCCAATAATTTACTGGCGCTTGATGGACGTGCGCGAAAAACGCAAATTTCCATTAATAGTTGTTGATCCTCGCGTCACTATGTTTGCCCAACAGGCCGATATACATTTAGCTATCAAACCTGGTACTGATCTAGTACTGCTAAATGCTTTGGCGCATGTGATATTACAAGAGAATTCACATGACCAAGAATATATTAAACGGCACACCCAGGGATTTGATGAATTTTCCAAACTGGTCTCACAATATGACCCTGTCACTGCATCAAAAATATGTGGAATAGATGAAGATACTATAAGACATGTAGCTCGTGTGTATGCAGAAGCAGGTGCAGCAATGTCTATTTGGACGATGGGTATTAATCAGAGTACACATGGATCAGATGGTGTAGCAGCGATTAATAATTTACATTTGATCACCGGAAATATTGGTAAACCAGGGGCATCTTCACTTTCTATCACGGGTCAATGTAACGCCATGGGAACGCGCGAATGGTCATCATGTTCAGGATTACCAGGTTATCGTGCCCTGGAAAGTGAACAAGACCGTCTTGAAATTTCCCAGTTTTGGGGAGTAGACCCTGAATTTTTTCCTAAACAACGCGGTATGTTTATGACGGACATTCTACCTGCGATTGAAACTGGGCAGATCAAGGGTTTATGGTTGGTGGCTACTAACCCAATGACGTCAATGGCGAATACTACACGTATACGTAAAACATTAGAAAAGCTGGATTTCCTTGTTGTTCAGGATGCTTATTCAGATGTTGAAACGAATCAGTACAGCCATGTTTATCTACCCGCGGCTATTTGGGCTGAGAAAGAGGGGTGTTTCACTAACACAGAAAGACGCGTCAATATTATTCGCAATGTATGCGAGCCACATGGTGATTCAAAAACTGACTTGTGGATATTTAATCAAATGGCAAAGCACTTTGAGCGAGGAAAAAAAGTGATATTTCCTGAATCTGCAGAAGGTGTATTTGAAGAATTAAAAACATTATCAAGGGGTCGTATGCTGGACTATTCTGGCATGACCTACGAGAAGATTGAGCAGTCTCGTGGTATTCAATGGCCATGCAATGAAGAAAATGCTCCGCAAGGTACGCAGCGCCTATATACCGATGGTGTCTTTCAAACATCTACGGGAAAAGCAAATTTACTGGCATTACCATTTATTGATAATAATGAACGTCCAGATAAAGACTATCCTTTCTGGTTGAATACAGGTCGAGTTGTAGAGCATTTTCATACGCGCACTCGTACTGGGAAAGTAGCAAATGGTAATAAATTTAGTCCTACTCCATATATGGAAATGAACCCAGATGCTGCAACTAAATTAGATATTAAGCATGGTACGTATGTGCGTTTAACTTCTCGTCGAGGAGACGCTATCGTTATGGTTCAGTTAACACAACGAGTGGCGAAAGACTCAGTATTTGTCCCCTTTCATTTTCATGAGTGTGTCAATCGTCTTGCGCTGGGGTTATTAGATCCGCATTCGCGTCAGCCTGCCTATAAACAAAGTGCTGTGTGTGTGGAAAGAATTGAAGATCAACAGGATGCTGCACAAAAAAATTCTATGGCGAGGTCTTATTAATGTACAAATATCTGCGATCCAGCGAACATGATTATGCGTTAATTAAAAAGGCTGGTCACCCTGAAAAGAATTGCTATAACCATCCGATAGAAACTGTTCCTGAAGGTAGTGAGCTTAGGGATAAGAGTCTTCATATCAATCATGATGATGGGATTGGTGATAGTCCAGATCGTTACAAACAGCATGGCTTTTATTTTGCAGCAGATAACTGTATTGCCTGCCATGCATGTGAGGCTGCATGTTCCGAGAAAAATGATCTGCCTTCACATATTGCCTTTAGGTCCGTTGGTTATGTCGAAGGTGGATCTTACCCATCTTACAGTCGTCTGAATATATCAATGGCGTGTAATCATTGTGATGACCCCGTATGTTTAAAAGGCTGCCCAACGCGTGCTTATACCAAATTTGCTGAATATGGTGCGGTATTGCAAGATCCGGATATTTGTTTCGGTTGTGGTTACTGCACCTGGGTTTGTCCATACAATGCACCACAGCTTGATCATGAGGCAGGTCAAGTTGAAAAATGCAATATGTGTGTCGATCGACTGGAAGTAGGGTTAAAACCAGCCTGTGTTTCTGCCTGCCTGGCAGGCGCATTGGACTTTGGTGTAATAGAAACTATGCCCGAGAACAGGTCACAGCTGGAGACAACGATCCCAGGCTTCCCTACCAGTGATATAACTCACCCTAATATTCGTTTTCAGCAAACCAGAAGCTTGCCTAATGAGATGAAACGAACGGATAGTATGCCTATTCGTTATGAAAAAAATATGCAAGGTGATTATCAACCTGAAGTCGATGAAAGGTCGCACGTCGTGCAATGGGGCTTGAAAAAGTTAAGTACACGTGAAAACCCTTTAGTTGTCTTCACGCTAATTTCACAGCTAGTGGTAGGCGCATTTATATTTTTATTTGCCGGACCTGAACTGGGTATAACAACCATTACAGCAACCGATAATCCTGTTGTTTGGTCATTATTGTTATTTGCCTTAATTGGTGCGCAAACACTCGCGCTAGTTATGTCGACGATGCACCTTGGTAAACCACATCGTTTTTATCGAGCATTTAATAATTTGAGATATTCGCCTGTGAGTCGTGAAGTAGCAGGTATTGCTGTATTTTATAACTTTCTTGGAGCTTACACATTATTAACAGGCTTACCTGTATTATTCACGTGGATGCCCGATGCAGCGTTATCTGTCCTCATTAGTATTTCTGGTTGGGGAGCCACGCTATCCGGATTAGTAGCGCTATATTTTATGCATGCCATTTATCGTATACCTGCACGTCCATACTGGAATCACTGGTCTGTCTTAAATGCTTTCTACGGGTCCATGATGTCATTAGGTCCATTACTGGTTGGCAGTTTATATTTATTAATAACTATGTTTACTCACTCGGGAATTGTTGGTGCACTCAATAGCATTGCACTAATAATAGGGATAGGGTTAAGCATAGAACTAATCGGACTAATTCTGCATGCACGCTACTTGAAGAGTCATGCTGGCGAAGCTGAAGCGTCTCATCATCAACAGACTACACAATTTGGTAAAACGTATTGGCTTAGAAATAGTTTATTGATGCTTTCAACCCTCATGATGTTTATGTTAAGCGTGATTAATATTGACACGAATGCTGCAATATTGTGCTGGTGGATAGCCACTATTATGATAATTGTCTCTGCAATACTGGGGAGAAGTCTGTTTTATGCCTTAGTCATACCAACAACCATGCCTGGTGCTTTCTTCTGGAAAAACAAAGGTTTTGAAGAACATGCAAGAGAAACAGGACTTGCTAGCCGAACAGAAGCAGGTGTGCTTGTTAATGTGCATTAAGCTAAATGTTGCAATAAATCTGTGCGAACACCATATATATCATCTAAAAAATTATCAGAAATTGATAGTGAATTTGAAATGGGCGTGTTTGTGGTTACCTATCGGTCAAAAAAACAAAGGCTGCGCAGAAAGTTTGCTGCACTGATTCTTGCCCTCAAGCATGGGCTGAGAGGGTTCCTGTTTAGTTGGCCCCTGTATCTTCTCCCGTTCTCGGTGCTGGCAATGCCAGATCAATATAAATATCTGTTTATCATATTTTCGTTGCCAGGTTTATATGTCTCTTTCATTATCTTAAAAAAAGGTATTGTTGAAGATTATTTGGAATTCGTCTCTGATCGCTTGCTAAATGATGGTTATGCCAACATGTTGCTATTTAATACATCACGGCATTAAGTGATACCAATTTTATAACGAAAGATTACAGTGCATATGAAAATTACTTGCACTAAGTAGGGGCGAGAATATATTAATGGAAAATACTATATTAAAAAATACTAATAAAAACAATCAGTTACAATTTTATAATACTTGGCAAGCTATTTGCTAATTTACTAGTCAAGGTAAGTTAAAAAAACATATATAGAAATAATTGCGTACACCAATGAGGGTGTGACGCAATAACGACAAAGGCGTCATCGTGTTCCAGTACTTAGGAAGCACGTTGACGCCTTTTTTTATGGCCAATAATTTTATGGAATTCAATCCAAGGAGAGTATCTATGAATCATGTTTGCAATTCACTCGCGCCAGCAATGAATAACGTAATGGGGTATACCAAACATTACTTGATGGGTGCATTGATTGTTATGAGCATGATAATTGCTCATCATGCTTATGCTGAAAATCTTGGATACCCGGAAAAAGAAGAGCTTAAATTTGGATTTATTAAATTAACAGATATGGCACCAATTGCCATAGCTTATGAAAAAGGTTATTTCGAAGATGAAGGCCTGTATGTCACAGTAGAGGCTCAGGCAAACTGGAAAGTATTGCTTGATGGTGTGATTGACGGGCAACTAGACGGTGCACATATGCTTGCTGGTCAACCAATCGCAGCCACAATGGGATTCGGTACTAAAGCACATATCATTACACCATTCTCAATGGACTTGAATGGCAACGGCATTACAGTTTCAAATGAGATATGGAAACAAATGAAACCTAATATTCCAACAATGGATGATGGAAGACCTCAACATCCTATTAAGGCAGATGCGTTAAAGCCTGTTGTAGAAAAGTATAAGAATGAGGGTAAACCTTTTAATATGGGAATGGTATTTCCTGTGTCTACTCATAACTACGAATTACGTTACTGGCTAGCAGCAGGTGGAATTCATCCAGGTTACTATGCTCCCCATAAGGGCGACATATCAGGGCAAATAGATGCAGATGCATTATTATCTGTAACGCCACCCCCACAGATGCCAGCAACCTTGGAGGCAGGAACAATTTATGGCTATTGTGTGGGTGAACCATGGAATCAGCAAGCAGTTTTCAAGGGTATTGGTGTGCCTGTAATAACTGACTACGAGATTTGGAAGGATAACCCGGAAAAAGTATTTGGAATTACCGCTGAATTCGCAGAAAAGTATCCCAATACCACTATCAGAATTGTTCGCGCTATGATTCGTGCGGCAATGTGGTTGGATCACAATGATAATGCTAACCGCCCTGAGGCGGTAAAAATATTATCACAGTCAAATTATGTAGGTGCTGATTACGATGTGATTGCAAATAGTATGACAGGTACTTTTGAATATGAAAAAGGTGATAAGCGTGAAGTACCAGACTTTAATGTCTTTTTTAGATACAACGCGACATATCCATATTACTCCGATGCAATTTGGTATCTAACTCAAATGCGCCGTTGGGGACAAATCGAAGAAGACAAATCTGACAGTTGGTATAAAGAAATGGCTGCTAAAGTTTACAAGCCTGATATTTATAAAAAAGCGGCAATGACATTAATCGATGAAGGGTTAGCGAAGGCTAAAGACTTCCCGGACTTTGCTACTGAAGATGGATATAAAGAACCTCAAAATGAATTTATCGATGACATCACATTTGATGGTAAAAAACCCAATGAATACATCGATCAATTCCCAATTGGCCTAAAGTCAGGCGATAAAATTTAGATAATTAACAAAGTTTTGAAGGAAGTATACATGAGCGCTGCAACCTCTTTATCGACCAAACTGAATATGACAAACATTTCACCAAGAATCTCTGGTGTCATTGCCAATTCGCTGAAAAATTTAGTGATACCTCTGGTGGGTATTGTATTATTTTTAGCTTTCTGGTCAGTTGCGGCCTCTAATATCAATACATCATTGGGAAAATTTCCTGGGCCAAATTCTGTATGGACACAATTAAATTCCTTGTATGTAGAACATAGGGAAGAAAGAAAAAAAGAAACAGCATTTTATCAGCGTCAGGAAAAGAGAAATGCAGAGCGTGTTTCTCAAGACCCGGGTTACAAACCAAAGATTAGGGCATATACAGGAAAAGAAACATTTTTAGACCAAATTGTAACAAGTCTGGTGACAGTGATGAGCGGGTTTTTACTCGCGGCCATTATTGCTATTCCATTAGGAATAGCAATAGGCTTGAGTAAAACGCTAAATACTGCTTTTAATCCTGTCATTCAAATATTTAAACCAGTTTCTCCGTTAGCATGGTTACCATTGGTCACCATGGTTGTCAGTGCCCTTTATGCTACGCCTGATCCGGTGATACCAAAATCATTCCTGACTTCGATGATTACGGTAACACTCTGTTGTTTATGGCCAATGATTATCAACACTTCGGTTGGTGTCGCATCTATTAATTCGGACTTGGTTAATGTGAGTCGCGTGTTGCGTTTACCCGCATTAAAGCATGCGCAAAAAATTGTTTTGCCAGCATCTGTTCCGATGATATTTACTGGTATGCGCACATCACTGGGTATTGCCTGGATGGTACTAATTGCAGCTGAAATGCTCGCACAAAATCCTGGATTAGGGAAATTTGTTTGGGATGAATTTCAAAATGGAAGCTCGGATTCTCTAGGGAGAATTATGGCTGCAGTGATAGTTATCGGTGTGATTGGCTTCATATTAGATCGTTCAATGTTACAGATTCAAAAATATGTATCCTGGGATAAAGCGACTGCAAGTCGATAAATTTAATTACATACAACATAGTAAATGGAATCAAGTCATGAGTGAGTTACTAAACATTAGTAGTGTGGATATGGTATTTCCAACACCTAAAGGAGAATTTACAGCCTTAACAGATATCAATTTAAAAATTGATAGAGGAGAATTTGTAACCTTGATAGGCCATTCTGGATGTGGAAAATCAACAGTGCTAAATATTGTTGCAGGTCTTCATCAGGCAACATCTGGAGGCGTGATCCTTAATGATAGAGAAGTGACAGAACCCGGGCCGGAGAGAGCAGTGGTGTTTCAGAATCACTCATTGCTTCCCTGGTTAACTGCCTATGAGAATGTTGAACTTGCAGTGAAACAAGTGTTTAGTAAAACCAAATCCAAGGCGGAAATGAAAGAATGGATTGAGCATAACTTGCATTTAGTGCATATGGATCATGCTATGCATAAGCGCCCGGATGAGATCTCTGGAGGCATGAAACAACGTGTTGGTATTGCAAGAGCGTTGTCAATGCAACCTGAAATATTATTAATGGACGAACCATTCGGTGCGTTAGATGCGCTGACACGTGCACATATGCAAGACTCATTAATGGAGATTCAGAATGAACTCAATAATACAGTGATTATGATCACGCATGATGTTGATGAGGCTGTACTACTTTCCGATCGTATTGTAATGATGACCAATGGTCCTTCGGCCACGATTGGTGAAATTTTGCCCATAAATCTGGAAAGACCAAGAGACAGGGTAAGCTTGGCGAGTGAACCAGAATATATTAAGTTAAGACAAGCAGTGCTTGCATTCTTATATGAAAAGCAGCGAAAAATTGAAAGTATTAATACAAAAGAAAAAAGCAAGAGTAATCACGGATCAGAAGTAGCAGTAGCCTAGTGCTATATCGTTATAACGCTCAACAAGATCAAATGTCTGTAGATATAATCGACTATATTTAAATGATATAACTTACAACTATGGACTTTAAGGGCTAGATTGTGCCATTAATGTCATCAATGAAACTATCCCGGCCACATTATAGTCATTTGCTGTACTTGTGTTGCGAATATAAAAGTCCGGAATGAATAAAAAGAGCTAATTGCTGGCTGTATTAGTCATCAATATATAATAGCTTTGTATCCAGCGTTGAGAGTTATATGATTGTCTTGCACTGACTAATATACATCTCGCAAGTAACGTTTGCTTTTAGCCATTGACTTTAAAAACTCATTGGCATCATGTTCATCCATGTTACCGTGCTCCTGAACGATTTTCTGTAGAGCATCATCAACATCTTTTGCCATTCTCTGTGCGTCACCGCATACGTAAAAGTAGGCGCCATCAGAAATCCATGACCAAATATCTTTTGCACATTCAAGCATACGATGCTGTACATAAATCTTATTATCCTGATCGCGGGAAAATGCAGTGCTTAATTGGGTTAAACAACCAGTATCTACAAATTTCATCAACTCTTCTTTGTATAAAAAGTCACTCTCTTCATTAGGATTGCCAAAGAACAGCCAGTTTTTGCCGAGGTCACCACGCAGGCTGCGTTCATGCAAAAATGCCCTAAACGGTGCTACGCCAGTACCTGGGCCAACCATGATTACAGGAGCATCACAGTCCTCTGGGAGTAAGAATTCATGAGTAGGCTGGATGTAAATGCGAACATATTCATCACTTTGAATGCGATGGGATAAAAATGTAGATGCTACACCAACTCGATGACGGTCGCGTCTAGTGTATTCAACGACACCGACTGTGGCATGAACTTCGTCTGGGTGAGCTCGCAAAGTTGAAGATATTGAATAAAGGCGTGGCTGTAATTTGTCAAGTCGATGAACTAATTTTGAAGGATCAGTCTTTATACTTGTATAGTCTTCAAATAGTTCCAGTAAATCACATCCTTCATCAATGCCTTCTTCTGCTAGCGTTTTAAGCGCTAATTTTTCGTTTTCATTACTGGCACATTCGCTTAGATAGAGAATAGCATCGTCAGAGGGCTTAGTAATATCCAGGTAGTTGACGAGAAGATCGAATAAAGTATGTTCATAATTATCAAGTACGACAGTCAAATCTCCATCGACTTCTAAATGAGTAATAATCTCTCTTGCTAATTCAGGCGGATTTTTAGGATAGATGCCTAAAGCATCTCCTGGTTGATATGTGATACCACTGTCAGCAAGGCTAATCTCTATATGACGAATATCTTTACTGGAACCATTCGAAATGAGTGGTGTTACATGTTTAACTCTGGCTAAAAACGGGTTTTTACGATCATACTGAAAGTGTTTACTATTGTCTGATACTGAATTTATCTGAGATTCTGTTACTTCTTCGGTTGGCGCATTTGCCATTAAGCTCTTTAGTTGTTTTGAGGTTGGTCTGCCTCCAGGTGTACATAATGTCAGCTCTGATTCTGCGCCTGTGACAATTGCTTCAGCATATGTTTTGCATAAGTATCCGCATTGTCCGCAATCTTGTTGTCCCATTACAGCCATCACTTGCTGTTTAAATGGACGTTCTTTCGCCAGCTCTATGCGCTCTTCCAGTGGCAAAGTGTCATCATGCCATGGATAGTCTTCCTCTTCTAAGTCGATTGCTGTCGCTGTATCGGTAGTTGTGTTCTCAAGACCCATATAACCGACAAAGAAACCATTCAGCCATGCTCGCTGATCAGCACTAAACGGAGCATTTTCAGGAATTATTTGTATCGTCACGATGCTATTTTTACCTCTTCTTTATGTTGTAATAACTCGAGTAATGTTTCACAGGTATTTCGTGCAGCAAATTCAAAGAAGGGTTCTGATTCATCTGTTCTATGTCTCATATACACTTCCAGGATATTGGCAATAAGTTGAGGAATCAGTTCTGCGTCAACATTTTTCATAAATTCTTTTGCGATGGCCTGGGAGTCAGAAAAACCTCCACCAAGAAATACGTCATATCCGTCAATTGGATCTGAATCTTCACCCACGTCTACTTTAGTCGCAAGAAGACCTATATCTCCGATGTAATGTTGTGCGCAAGAATGATGACAACCTGTTAAATGAATATTAATTGGTTGATCAAGACTGATTTTAGATTCTACATAATCTGCAATATTCGTAGCATGCAGTTTGGTATTTGCATTGGCAAATTTGCATCCCCAACTTCCTGTGCAGGCAATCAGGTTTGCTCGAATATTACTTGCAGTCCAATGAAGACCTAACGACTCTATTCTTTCTTTTACTGTATCAATATTTTCATTTTTGATATCAGAGATAATTAAATTCTGCCAAACAGTAAGGCGAATACAGCCACTTCCATATTGTTCTGCAATATCAGCAAGTCCGTACATTTGTTCTGTTTCTATTCTGCCAACTGGACAGACTATTCCTATGTACGATAAGTCTTCCTGTTTTTGCTTGTGTACACCTATATGTGCCATACGATCGATCTTGGATCGTGTAATACAGTTTTCTAATGGGAACTTGACCAGCTCAAATTCACATTGTTCTGTGACTGCCTGCATGAATTTCTCTAACCCCCAGTCATCAAGAAGGTATTTTAAACGTGCTTTATTGCGATCAGTTCGATCGCCGTTATCTATAAAGACACGGATTACTGCTTTTGCCATGGGTATGCATTGCTCTGGTGTAAGAAGGATACCAGTATCACAGGCAAAATCTTCGTGACCGGTTATTCCACCTAATTGCATCCTGAAATAAACACCGGGTTTAATGCTATTCGAATTATCTTCAACTTTAACAGCTGCAAAACCAATATCATTGGTATCTTCAAGTACGCTGACAGCGCCACCACCATCGAATGCAATATTGAATTTTCGAGGTAATCCATACATGTCTCTGTGATATAAAATATAATAATGTAATTCACGTGCTAGCTCGCGCGTATCATAAATCTCATCAGCTGAAATTCCTGACAATGGGTTGCCTGTTACATTGCGAATATTGTCAGCGCCGGAACCACGATTCATAACACCAAGATCCTGCATTCCTAATAATAGTTTAGTGGCATCATGTGCTCCGACTTCACGAAGCTGTAGGTTTGCACGAGTCGTTATATGTGTGTAACTCCCGCCATACTGGGAAGTGAGGTCGGCAATTCCCCTAAATTGTGTTGCATTTATAATTCCATTTGGCATACGCAGACGGGACATAAAAGAATTTTGCGCAGGCGCGACATAAAATAAGCCATGAAACTTATATCGAAATACATCTACTCCTTTAGGAAAAACACCTTCATTAGCGTTTTTCACCATTTGATCCCAGTAATCAAATGGATGATGCTCACGTTTGGCTTTTTCTTCATTACATAACTTTTTACCAGCCTGTAAATACTTGTTTTGTGCCTGAATATGCAGTGCATCAGGATTGATTCCAATAGGGACGCCATAGTCGGATTCAGCTTTGGAACTGTCAGGCATATTTGTCTTTGCTATCTGCAAGCCACTTGCTAAACCTTCTAAATAACGCATTTGTTCAATGCTGAAATCTTCTTCCATTATTTAAATCCACTTATATTGGTAATATTCATTCGTTATACATAAAGACATTTTGTAAAAGTATTATGCAAAAAAAAACGACGCATCGAACTTGTGTGAAATTTGATTTGACGTCGTTGTCTGTTGATTCTCTAAGCGGCAAGCAGTTTGTTATCTAGCCTGCAAGGCTGAATCAAGTATATATTAGGTACAGCAAAAATCGCGCCATATGATACTTTCCTTTGGATGGACCTAACTTATTGTTATTTGGTAAAGAGATAAAGAATAACCGTGATATGCGTGCTGGAATGGTGCAATAAAACAAATTTTTGCACCATAAAAGTTCACAAAGACGGCTAACCAATATGGGTTTAGTGCGTCATTGATTTACTATATGTAAGTGTCAATAATGTATTGAGAATCCTTCAGGTTTTTAATAAATAATAACTGCGTAGGACCTCTACTATTATCAGATATAGGGCAATAAGATAGTTTGAATATCAGGTCAGTTAACTTAAGGCCCAAACCAGAATTCCAAATTCTTCTCCAGGAACTCATCAAAACGCATATAATGCGAACCATCACAGGAGAAATTCAGGCCTACCATGCCATTAATGATATTTAGTGAACCTGATCTTAAGTATATATTCTCATCTGCAAACCGTAGTTTACGAAAAAGCTCAAAAATTGAGGCTACATCATTGGCTGGCACAATTGCCCGTTCATGATATGGCCGTCCTGGGTAGGCAAGACAGATATCTGGATCCACCAATTCATCTATACTTAATATACGGTAGGTAAAAGGGTCATCTACCACCCATATTGTTGCGCGACTACTGGAGAAATGAAGCTTGCCATGGAAGATGCCAAGCTCAGTTATTAACTCATTCATAATATGCAAGACGTTATCCATATTATTATCTAATTGGCTTTCAACACGTTCCTGATTAAACAATACACTGCGAATTGCAGGATCTCCCTTAATTTGACGCCAATTGCCCGGTTCCTGATATCCTTCCTTTATTCCGGGTAGTTCTCTTAAGTCAAAATCTGCACCGAGAAATCCTGCTATCTCACCCTTGATGCCATGTATTACCTGGATTGCAGTGAATGAAGGTCTTTTCCTGTTGCGGCTGATGTAGGCATCAGATAATTTGAAATCTGTTGTGCCAATGATGCCCTGCATATACGGGCGATCCATACGATCACGGCCAAAGTGCCTGCCATCTTTGCCTGTTTGTGTAATGTTGTCTGTTATCTGTTTTCCGTCAGCATCGAGAATAAAAAGATGCTTGCAATAGGTCAGCTGTGGAAACACCTCGGATAACATTCGCTCAAGTTCATTGCGATCATTGAGCATGGGCATGCATTTCGCCGCAAGCTGATGCAGTTCCTTACTTAACAACGCTGTTATTTTTTCACGTTGTAATCGTATTGCCTGTCTGATATTACTCATACCTTCACAATATTACTATATTTTACTGTGCTGACAAGTTAAGTGTACTTAATGACGATGTTCATATCGAAACATCAGATATTATGTATATGTTAGTAGTGATAAATTATGTAAAAGTAATTTTGTTAGCATCTTGTATGACTGGCTGGTATTTACCTGGCATGTGAATTCAGGTATTTTTTATTAATACATCAGGTTTTTTATTTGCCGCTATTTTCGCATCACCTGAGTGGATGATTCTGTACAATGCCGGCAGCACCAGAAGAGTGAGAATCGTAGATGAAACAATTCCGCCTATCACAACTGTTGCGAGAGGCCGTTGTACTTCTGAACCTATCCCGGTATTTAGTGCCATCGGTATAAATCCGAGTGATGCTACCAGGGCTGTCATCATCACCGGTCTTAATCGCGTGATCGCTCCTTCAATGATGGCGTCATGTAACGATTTTCCGCTTTGTTGCAAGTTGCGAATGAATGACACCATTACTAGTCCATTTAACACGGCGATCCCGGACAGTGCGATAAAACCCACGGCTGCTGATATTGAGAAGGGAAGATCCCTCAAAATCAATGCCGCGACACCACCTGTTAGTGCTAATGGTACACCTGTAAAGATAATTCCTGCATCGCGTATTGACTTCAGCGCAATAACTAATGCAATAATAATCACAAGCAAAGCCATAGGGACAACGACTGATAAACGCTTTGTCGCTGACTGTAAGTTTTGATATGTGCCGCCATATTCAATCCAGTTACCGGCAGGTATATCTACATTTTGATTGATAGCACCTTTAACATCTGTGACAAATGAACCCAGATCACGCCCGCGTACATTGGATGTGACGACGATACGACGTTTGCCATTTTCCCGAATAACCTGGTTATAGCTGGAGATTAAATTAAAGCTGGCTACCTCTTTTAATGGAACATACCCGCCAGACGTCAGTGGTACTGGTAGAAACTCCAGGGCATCAGTATCGGTGCGCAGTTTCTCACTCAAACGTATGACAATATCTGATCGTTGATCTCCTTCATAGAATTGACTGACATTTGAACCACCAAGTAGTGACGCAATTAAATCCTGGACTTCCCTGATAGTTAAGCCATAGCGTGCCATTGCATTGCGATTCGGTTCAATGGTTAAGACAGGTAGGCCTGTGGACTGTTCAGCGGCAACATCAGCACTCCCGTCAACTGATTTTATGGCTTTTTCTATTTGTTCACCAATTTCAATTAAAGTATCAAAATCATCGCCAAAGACTTTAACTGCCAACTCTGACCTAACGCCAGCAATTAATTCATTGAAGCGCATTTGAATAGGTTGCAGAAACTCATAACGATTGCCTGGAATTGGGTCAACAATCTCTTCCAGATCTTTTACCACATCAGACTTGAGTTTTGTTGGATCAGGCCACTTAGAACGAGGCTTTAAGATAATAAAATTATCAGCGACACTAGGCGGCATCGGGTCAGTAGCCACTTCAGGTGTTCCGATTTTAGTAAATACGCGCTCGACTTCCGGGAGTTTTTTGATTTCCAACTCCAATTGTTCCTGAAGTTGAATTGATTGTGATAATGAAGTGCCTGGAATTCTAAGCGCATGCATTGCTATGTCACCTTCATCCAGATTTGGAATGAATTCTGAGCCTAATTGACTGGCAACAACGCCTGTGAGTGATATCAAGCCAATTGCGGCTAGTAATACTAACCATCTTAGCTTTAATGCAGATAAAAGTATGGGATGATAAATATTCTGTACAAATTTGATAATAGGATTATTCTTCTCCTGTATCGGTTTTCGAAAAAATAATGCGACACAGGCGGGTACAAACGTTATTGATAGTAGCATCGCGCTGATTAATGCCATTATTACAGTGAGTGCCATCGGGTGAAACATTTTTCCTTCAATGCCTGTTAGTGCCAGTATCGGTACATAGACAGCCGTAATAATGAATACACCAAACAGTGCTGGTTGAATAACCTCTTTAGTTGCATTAAATACAATATTAAAGCGCTCTTTTAAAAATTTATTCTGATCTTTTGTTGCGTCACTTAGTCTGCGTAAACAGTTCTCGACAATAATCACGGCGCCATCGACGATCAATCCAAAATCAAGTGCGCCAAGACTCATTAAGCTCGCGCTGACATTGTTGTGAACCATGCCTGTAATTGTCATTAGCATGGCAATTGGAATGACCGCTGCAGTCAGGATTGCAGCACGGATGTTTCCGAGCAGCAAAAAAAGCACCAAAATTACAAGCAAGGCACCTTCGGTTAAATTTTTCTTTACAGTAGAAAGGGTTTTATCTACTAACCCTGTTCTATCATATACTGGGGTAGCAGTAATTCCTTCAGGCAAGCTCTTTTGAACTTCTTCCAGCTTCTCTGCGACTCGAATGGAAACTTCTCGACTATTTTCACCTATCAACATAAATACGGTGCTTAACACTATCTCTCGACCATTTTGTGTTGCAGCCCCTGATCGTAATTCTTTTCCAATACTGACGTCTGCAATATCTCTAATTTTTATTGGTATCCTGTTATTTGTATGGACAACAATATTCTTAAGTTCATCGATTGTAGTAGCTTGCCCTGGCACTCGCATTAACCATTGTGCACCATTATTTTCTATGAAACCGGCGCCACGATTATCGTTATTTTCTTCTACTGCTCGGCTTATATCAGATGTGGTTAATCCATATGCTAATAATTTTTCAGGATGAGGAGCAATTTGTAATTCTTTTTTGTAACCACCAATCGGGTTAATTTCTACAATACCAGGTACGCGCAGTAATTGAGGACGTATAATCCAGTCATGTACTGTGCGTAAATCTGTTGGTGTAATCAATGTTCCATCTTTATTGCGAGCACCTGGCTCTGCATCGACAGTGAACATAAAGATTTCGCCAAGCCCCGTTGAGATTGGGCCAAGTGACGGTTCTAATGAATTGGGTAGGGTGCTTTTTGCTGTATTTAACCTTTCGCTAACCAATTGGCGCGCAAAATAAATATCAGTTCCGTCTTCAAATACAATTGTGACCTGAGATAATCCATAACGGGATAATGAACGTGTATAGGATAATTTTGGCAGGCCACCCATCGCGCTTTCCAGTGGAAAGGTGATACGTTGTTCGACTTCCAGAGGTGTGTATCCCGGGGCCGGGGTATTAACTGTCACTTGTACATTGGTAATGTCAGGTACAGCATCAATGGGTAAGTTAGTAAAATTCCAAATTCCCAGCAATGAAATAAATAGTATTAATGTAATTACGATCCCTCTATGTGAAATCGAAGCCTTTAAGATATAGTCAAGCATAATTTAATCCTAGTGATCATGTGATGCAGCTGATTTTTCGATATCAGCTTTTACGATATAGCTGTTATCAACAACGTAAGGTGTGCCTGGATCAATACCACCAAGGACTTCAGCCCACTCGCTATCCTGTCGACCTAGTTCAAGCATGCGAACTTCATACTGATTTCCAAACATGGCATATACGACAGTAAAATCTCGAAAACTTTGTAGTCCAGTACGTTTTACAGCCAATGGAACGGTGTAAACGGCGGTAGTAATATCACCCTGTATAAACATGCCATGTGTAAATAGATTATCTTTGTTATTGATAATTACCCTTGCAGTCACAGATTGATTATCATCTGCTGTCACGCTGATGTTAGAAATTTTTCCTGTATAGGTTTGACTGGAGACAGTGTCACGTATTACTACGGTTGAACCATTGGAAACCTCGGCCCTGTCACTTGGGAATATTTTTAAATTTGCCCATAAGGATTGAGTGTCCATTATTGTGAATAATATTTTGCCCATGGTTTGCTCACCTGAACCCATGGTTCGCTGTGTAATAACACCTCTAATTGGCGACTTGATAGAGTAGGTAGTTAAACTTTCGTTGCTCTCTACATTGGCGAGTAACTGACCTTTGTCAACAAGATCACCTTCTGATACGTAGACATTTTTGATTTCGCCATCAAAACGAGCATTAATATTTCGAATGCCTTCAGGATTTGAAGTGATTTCACCGTAAACAGTGATAGTTTCTTTAAGTGTGGCTGGGCCAGCTGCTAATGTAGTTAAACCAAAAGAGTCTGCGATTGCAGGATCTATAGAAGTCCTGCCTTCATGATTTTCATATTGCCAATTATATGTTTTTCCTTTGTAGGTGGCATTAACAGAAATATCAAAGGAATGTGGCTCATATATTTCATCATCGCCACGCAAAAAATCACTCTGTGGTTTGAAATTGATAATGTCTTTTATACCGCCTAATCGATCTAATTCAATCTTTAATGTGACTTCAGAAGGGTCAATTGTCTGGCCATTTTTAATAGCCCAGACACGATATTCTGGTGGAATGCCTGCTTCAACAATGGCCAGTTCCAATGTGAAATCATCCTGGGTAAGAAGCCGTCCACCATGTAAGCCTTTTACGATCTCTTCATCACTGTGGTCATCGTGGCTATCGTGATCGTGTGAGTGTGGACTAGCTGAATTATCACATCCATGTAATTGGAAAAGCAGTAGTATTAATAATATTTTAATCATAGTCATAATGATTCTCTTTTAAGAATTGGTTTGAGATGTGATATCAACGCCAGTGAGCCGTTCAATTTCTATCACATGTAGATGTGCATCAATTACTGCTTCAAGTAACTCGTTTTTAGATTCAAGTAATTCAGTTTGGACTGTTTGCCAGTCAATAAAGCTGTAACGACCTCGTTCATAGGCAATTCTTGAATCGTTGGATGCTTAAGTTATTAATGGAATAACGACAGATTCAAGTGTCGTTGCCCGATGTATACTATGCTGAAGTTCCTGATAAAGTATAAATAGATCTGAGTTCAGTCGAACTTCCAAAGCAGTGGATTCAGAATGTAATTTTTCTAATTGTGCATACTTGGCAGCAACGTTACCCTGGTTTTGATTTTTAAATCTTAAAGGCACGCTTAAATTTAATAATAGTGCCTGGTCATCTTCAGCCTCAAATCGTCGAATTCCTCCTTCAATTCTCCATTGAGGTTTGCTGAGAGTTTTAGCAAGCTTAAGTTCTGATTTGGCGAGTCGCTCTTTTGAAAGAATACGGGAAAATTGCGGATTTTGTTTTATTTGTTCTCTGATAACTTCATAAGATTCAAGTGAAGGTAATGATGATATATCTCCAGAGACATTACTAAAGTAAGGCTCAAAGTCACCCCATTGAGCTGCCAGTCTTGTATATGAATTTTCGAGCTCATGTTCAATGTCATCCAATGCTAACTTTCGTAGAGCGAGCTGTGCATGAGCTCTTGCCAATTCTGCTTTCGGAGCGCGACTGGCATTGACTCTTTTTTCTACTGCTAATATGGTACTTTCTGCTAGCTTAAATGCGTCAATGGCGGTTATTTTCCTGTTTTGATTAGCCAGGCAGATCAGATACCTTTCTGCAGTTTCTGCCGCTGCGTCTATTCGCGCAATTTCACTTTCATTGTATGAGTAGTCATAGTTTGCCTGGGCAATATTCACTCGCTGAGCCACTTCGGATTTATTGAATAACCATCCGATGCTGATTGTAGTTTCCAGTCGCTTTAAACCTGAAAATTCTCCACTACCAAATCCATTTTCAAATTCCACGCCTAATGTTGGAATTTGTGGCAATTTTGATTGCGTCAGTAGACTGTCCTGTATGTGAATTTCATAACCATACCTGAGCAAATCAGGACTTCGTTCAACAGTTAACTGAATAGCTTGATTGAGGGTAATGTCAGTATTCTGTTGTAATGTTTCTGCAACTGATGACGTTATATATAAAAACATCATGCAAACACTGAAAAAGACGAATATTTTGCCCTTCATATTAAATCTCCAGATACATTCAAAGGAACGCATCAATTAATAATTACACGCGCATTCTCAGACATAAAAAAATGCCTGGATAGCACAAGGTTGAATATTAATTAATGGAGTTGTGGAGGAGCTCTAAGAATTGGTCGCCAGAAATGATTCCTGTCATATCTGAGAATAGACGGTGTAAAGGGACATAGGTATCTACCGATATTATAGAAAGATATCAGTAATGCTACTGTAGAAATAAAAAATAGAAATACCTTTGACCAGCTTGTATTTAGCTCAAAGATATTGATATCAATACTGGTGTCATGATCATGACCAGAGACATGATCACCGATATCATATAAATTCAGGTTGCGTGTAATCTCTTTGGTGGGTTCTAAGTCTATATGTATATGTATGCCACTGAGCTGCATGAATAGCAGAGCAGTGCAGATATACAGAACGAAATGTAATCTCTTTATAGACATAATGCGACTGTATGTGTTAACGGAAAAATTGTCAATGCCAATGTCTAAAAGGTACAGATAAGTAGACGTACACTATATGTTCTTTACCTATATTTCGAAGTGTATTTATTGATAAAACACATAAATCTTTTTTCATGCCACTCTGCTGATAAATGAATTTAAGGCAAGTTGGATTGACATGTAAATATTATTCGTCTTATAAACATTGCGCAGTATGAATTGGAGATTTATTGCAACGCAGTAAGAGTATTAATATAGTGTTATGGGAAGTGAATATTTACGGTTATATTATTTGTTACATGAACGGTGAAGAATTATTAAAACATTAATTATAGTAAATTAAAAAATATCTAATTTGTTTTACTGATAGCAATTGCTGGTGAAAAATATACCATTGAAATAAAATGATAAATCACTTGAAACAGGAGTTTTGCTTAGGTGTTTTTGACATAGATGTGGTAAATCCGGGTGTCATATGATTTACCACATACTTGGTTTCTATTAATTATGACTATACTCTAGGGCGTTTTCCCATAACAAAGAAAACCACAGCTACAACCAATCCAACTACAAATAAAATCCATGCGATATTTGTTGCAGCGCCTGCAATTCCGCTGAATCCAAGTACAGCTGCCACTATAGCAACAATTAAAAATAACAATGCCCAACTAAGCATAAGAACTCTCCTGGTATTAAATTGATGATTTGTGCACTCGCTATTATAACATTGTATCTTCGTGAGTTTTGTTGGCGATCATTATTATAAGATGATTTTATAACTGGCAGATGAATGTAATATCGCAATTATCATGCGCTAACTTTTTGACAGTAACCTGTATATTGATAATACATATATAGTACATCTTTTAAATAGATTTACTCATATCATAAGAGCGTGTAAAAGAGGTAGAAATACATTTTGAATTTTATAATTCTATTGGTCGTATACACTTCATTGATAAGTTAACAATAATTTTTAGCAGGTAAGCACAGTGACTAACGATACACATAGCAAAAGAATTGGATATATTTTGTGGATTTTTGGTTTTTTTGGCGCACACCGATTCTATTATGGGCGTCCTGTTAGTGGAACGATTTATTTTTTTACATTGGGATTGCTGTTTGTTGGCTGGATTATAGATTTGTTCCTTATCCCGGGTATGGATGAAAAAGCAGATCTGCACTACGAGGCAGGAGAAAAAAATTATAGCGTATCCTGGATTCTGTTAACATTCTTTGGGATGTTTGGAGTTCATCGTTTCTATTTAGGCAAGATATTTACTGGGGTACTCTTCTTGTTAACCGGAGGAATATTTCTGCTAGGTTACTTATACGATTATTGGACTATCAATAAACAAATTTCAGAAATAAATTCAGGTAATAGTTAATTCATATACAATTGACATGCGTGTAACCGATGACTGTGATAAGACTGCCAATGGATATTAAATTTCCATTATATGCTGCTATTATATTTTACCTCCTGTTCGGAACGAGTTCGGCAATTGCAAGTGAGTCTGAATTACCTGAGTCAATAGTAGTTTCAGATTTCAGCCTGCTTTTGAATGGCTCCGGTTCCAGAAAGAAATTTCTATTAGTAAAGATATATGACATCGCATTATATCTACCCAGACGCATATCAAATCACAGGGATATTAATAAACAGATACCACAGGCCTTCTTGATAAACATACGATTCGATAGTAATAAATCATTTGGGATACCACGTGCCTGGCGCGAAGAGTTGCTTCCTTTGCTGAATAGTGAACAAGAGTCTAAATTAAAAGCCGCCCTGGTCAGAGCGAATGTTAGTGATAAGTTCAGAGTTGAGTATGCACCTGATATTGGGACCAAAATTTTATTGGAAGATGAACTTTTACTCATTGAATCTGGCTATGATTTAATGGCTGCATTTATAGATGTCTGGTTGGGACCAAAGCCAGTATCTGTGAAATTGGCTTCAGCCCTTATGTCAGAGAGTTAGTGGCCGTAACATTACAATATCAATGTGATTTTTATATTATACCACCGTCAAAAAGGAGTTAATAAATGCCAAAACTAATAAGCACTATTTTATTGATGATAACTGCAACACTGTTTATAGCTGCTTGTGAACAGGAAAGTGATGTAGAAAAAATTGGGGACTCGCTCGATGACGCTGTGGAAAATGTTGATGAGGCTGCAAATGATGCTAAAAGAGCTGTAGAAGATGCAGCTGATTAATGGCGGCAATACAGTTGTTTCGAAATAATCATATCAATTATTGTCGAAACCATTATTTATTTTTCTATCCGCATGTTTCTCATCCTTCGAATTGGCAGTAGGAACATTATGTTCTTTTCTGTTTTCTGGGGTAATCTGTAATTCCACGTATATTGGGAAATGGTCTGACCCAAATGCAGAAAGCCTTTGGATCTGTCTCACGCTAAAGTGTTTGGAAACAAATACATGATCGAGAGGGAAACGCAAGAATGGAAGTTTGGCATGATAGGAATTGAACATTCCGCGTCCTATGCGTAAATCAAGCAGACTGCTGATTTTTTGAAATAATGCAGTCGTATAGGACCAGGCGACATCATTTAAGTCTCCGGCGACAATAGTAGGACCTTTATGGTCTTTTACACGTTTGCCTACAATTAAAAGTTCAGCATCTCTCTTTGTAGTGCTTTTGCTTTCCTGAGGAGCTGGTGGTTTTGGATGTAAGCAGGATAATTTAATACGCTGTCCAGATGAATGAAGTACGTCAGCGTGTATCGAGGGGACGTCTTTTTTAACTATATATTCAATCTTAGTATTTGACAGTGGCAGATTTGAAAACACAGCCATGCCATAAGTATTTTCCAGGGGTATGCTGACTTCATGTTCAAACTTTAATTGACTCCTTAATTCATGACACCATTCATGATTAACTTCTACTACCAGAAGTATGTCTGGTTTGTAATGAATGACATGTCTGGCTAGAGACGCGTAGTCTCGGTTATTCATGTATACATTCGCTATCATGAGTTTTACCAAATCATTTTCATTGCTCGAGCCTGCGTTTATGATTTGTACAGGATATAGTGGTGTGTATGGAATGATCTTAATACACTGATATACCAGGCAACATACTAATAATATAAATGTGCTTGTAAATATTATACTGCTATCTGCCGACCAGGTTGCCAATATGGTAGCGACAATTCCTATGACAGTGATCTGAACACGAGGAAATCCGAAAATTCTGATCCACCAGTGATCAAGTCGAATTATCGGGAGTAACGTTGCTAATATAAAAAAGCCACTGATTGCGTAAAATAGAGTTTCAGTAATATGCATTTCAATCTATTTCATACGAGTTGTGTACTATTCAGTTAATATAACAACGTGCTGATGTGAATATCATATACTACAATAAAAAATATACTGCTAAGAATGATTCAAGGTCGGGTAATTCCGGGCTTTACAGGATATGATTGTATAATGATTCATGGTTAAAAATGAAACTATTTCTAGTCAGATAATAAGCTGTCCTTCCTGTTCTGAATCGCTTTACCATGATATTAATTATTCAGTTTCTCTTATTGACTTGAGGGTGTGCTTGTGAATATTAAGTTCTTGTTGCTTCCAGCTTTAATAATATTTACCTGTCTGTTTATACACGATGGAGTATATGCAGCCGAAGTGGGCAGTGTAGATACCAAGTTCAACTTATTGAGCCCTGATGATTCAATCAAAATTGAAGTGGTAAAGGATCCGAAAATTGAGGGTGTAGTATGTTATCTAAGTAGCGCTCAAAAAGGCGGCTATAGGGGAGCACTAGGTATTGCGGAAGATACATCGGATGCATCAATAGACTGTCGACAAATTGGTCCCATACAATTTATTAAGCCTTTCAAAAAAGGTGAGTCTGTTTTTAAAGAGCGTCGATCACTGATATTTAAAAAGCTTAAAGTTGTTCGATTTTGTGATATTTCAAATAATGCAATTGTGTATCTCGTTTATAGCGAAAGAGTGATTGAAGGGTCGCCCAAGAATTCAGTTTCTGCTGTGCCAGTTTCAAAATGGCATACACAAAAAGATGATGAACTTCTGGAAATGTGTAGCTATAAGTAATTCATGAATGATAAAAATTAATATATCAATGCGGGAAAATAGTCGATTTATCCAGGATTCATATTATTAAAAACATAAATTATACATGTAGTTTTGAACTATCTAACGTGGCTTGAACTGGAATATTCACCATGTGCTTTAGTAGAATTTAAAATTGCTATCATAATCAATAACATGTGAAATATTGCGTGGCAGAGTGTGTATGATGGCGAATAACTGGATCACACAGGATAAGCAGTCTAATAAATGTATTTCATGTAATATATTACATTCAAATTATGGGTAATCTGCGTATGTTAATGATAATAAAATCATACATCATGGCTATAGTCGGTCTTTTATTTGTACTAACACTCATATTAAATAATGTGTCTGCACAGGAAGTAGGGACAGACAATGAAATCATTGAACAAACTAATGACGACATAGCAGCAGGCGAAAAAGAAATTAGTGATCATGTTATTCAAAAAAGACTGCAGAATATTTATAAAAACATCAATGCGCTAAGTGATATAACTGTTTTAGTGAAGGGTGGAGTTGTTACTTTATCAGGTATAGTAAATTCTAATGAGGCATATGAATTAGCGGTAAATTTGGCAGATAGGGTCGAGGGGGTTGTTGGTATAAATAATCAGGTGGTGCTGGATAATAGCGTTACCCAGCGATTAAATGCTATCAATAATAAAATAAATACTATCATCAATAGAACATTTGCAAATCTTCCTGTTTACTTAATTGCGATAACTGTATTTGTATTTTTCTGGTTCCTGTCCTTTTTAGTGTCTCGCCAGAAATTTATCTTTAATAAGATTGCTAAAAATGCATTTTTGCAATCACTTGTTTCGCAAGTTGTCCGTGGCGTTATTATTATAATTGGTTTTGTGTTGACGCTGGAAATTCTTGATGCAACTGCATTACTAGGGACAATATTAGGTGCTGCAGGTATATTTGGTCTGGCGATTGGTTTCGCTATTCGCGATACTGTAGAAAATTATATTGCAAGTATACTGCTAAGCGTAAGACAGCCATTTTCGCCTAATGATCATATTGTTCTGGAAGGTTATGAGGGTAAAGTTGTTAAATTGACATCAAGAGATACGATTTTGATGACACTGGACGGTAATCATGTCCGAATACCAAATGCTAAAGTGTATAAAGGTAATATATTAAATTATACACGCAACTCATTACGCCGCTTAACATTTGAAGTAGGTGTAGATAGTGACGTCGAATTAACTGCTGCACAAGAACTGGCCGTAAATACATTGCAAATTATCCCTGGGGTGCTGAATGACCCTGCCGCAGAATGTCGTATTGAAAAACTGGGTGATTCAAATGTAATTTTAGTATTAATGGCATGGGTTGACCAAAATGAGGTCGACTTTAGCAAAGTTAAAAGTGAAGCTATTCGGTTAGTTAAAGAACAATTTGAAGAGGCCAACTTTGAAATGCCTGAACCAATCTATCGGATCAAGATTCAGGATAATTCTTCTGTGCCTGAAGAGTTAAGAAAATCAGGCAGTCAACACGAGAAATCAGTACCTACGACGCAAAGTCTTGCGGAGATAGATGTCTCGAAAGATACGCACATAGAAGAGCAGATTCGACGAGATAAATTAACAGACAAAGAACCCGACTTGCTCAGTCCTTAAGATATTAATTAATATAGTTTGATTGCGACATCGTTAATTATGCAGAGGACCTTGACGTGATAATATTCTCAGGTTGACGGGTCTTTTCTGTAGCGTATTCTAGGAACTCAATGTCAGTTAATGGCCGGCTAAATAAATATCCTTGCCCATAGTCGCAATTTAATGCACGCAAGATATTGCTTTGCTCAATGGTTTCTATGCCTTCTGCAACAATATTTTTGTCTAGTGTATGCCCGATATCAATTATTACTTTCACTATATGCTGGTCACGTTGATCCTTATCAAGATCCATTATGAATTCCCGGTCTATTTTTATCAGATCAAAAGGGATTTTCTTTAAGTAGTTGAGTGATGAGTACTCTTTTCCGAAATCATCAATTGATATTGTCACACCTAGCTCATGAAGCTGATTAAGTTCTCTTGTAAGCTCGCTTATATCATTAATGAATGCACTTTCAGTGATTTCAAGATCCAGGCAATTAGGCGCCATACCTGTTTCCTGCAGTGCAGATTCAACAACTTTTGTGAATCCCTTTGTGGCAAGTTGACGAGCAGATACATTCACTGCAATTGACTCTAATGGTATTTTCTTGTCGATCCAATCCATGAATTGATAGCAGGATTTTCTTAAGATCCACTGACCAATCTCGTTTATTAAGCCAGTTTCTTCTGCTAGTGATATGAATGACTCAGTATTGACCATGCCAAGAGAAGTTTGATGCCAGCGAGCTAATGTCTCTACACTCACCAGCTTATTCGTTTTAAGATGCAATTTCGGCTGATAGCGTAAAGAAATTTCATTTGACTCTAGCGCATGGTGTAAATAGTGTTCTAACGACAGACGCTGATTGCGTTCTTTTTCTATAGTGTTGTCAAATATTACGTACTGGCTTCTTCCATCCTGTTTAGCTTTAAACATGGCTAAATCAGCTTTTTCCAGAAGCTGTTGCGGACTGCTGCATCCATTTGGTCCAAAAATAATCCCAATACTTGTTCCTAGATAATAGGACATATCCATAACAATAAAAGGATTTTTAAATTTATCCTGTATTTTTTCAGCTAATTTAATTACCTGGCTTTTATTATCAATTTTTTCAATTGCGATACAGAATTCGTCTCCGCTGAGCCTTGCCAGACAGTGACTGTTATTAGTGCAGGATAATAATCGTTCTGCTACTTGTATTAGTACTTCGTTTCCTGTGCTGTGGCCGGAAAGATCATTGACGTTCTTGAAGTGGTCGAGGTCTATATATAACAGTGCAATACTTTCTTTATATTCGATGGCGTGATGCCATAATTTTGTTAGATGACTGAATATGTAATTACGATTCGGTAGATCAGTAAGACTGTCATAATTCGCCTTTTTGTACAATACGGATTGATGATACAGAGTTGAATAGATAACGGAAAAACGCTCTGACAGGTCCTGTAATGAAGATGCCTCGCGTTTATCCATTCTGACATCATTGCTACCAATGAGGATGTAACCAACAGTCTGTTCTGAATGCTTAATCCTGTGTATCCACACATATTTGTAGTCATTACAAGTTGTTAGCGGTTTAAAATGATCTTCAAATACAGGTTGGTCTATCAAGTACAAGTCGTTTATGGATTGGGTTGAATCATCAAATTTATGTTCTATATTTTCAAGTTTGAACTTGTTCTCGGCATTCTCATAAGTTGCTATGTGTGAAATAAATTGTTGAGGGTTAAGTGGATCTTCTATTGATATTGTAATCCAGCTGACATCAAATAATTCGAGAAGTGATGGCAGATTATTCTTTATAGATTCATGAATGTCTGCTGTTTTAAGAAAGTCGCGTTCTAGCTTTGTGTACACATCACTCTTGTGTGACTCATGCTGCAAGCTATTTGACATAGTATTAAATGAATCAGCCAATTCCATAAACTCATCATCGCTGGTGATTTCAATGTCTACATCATAATCGCCTACTGCAATTCTTTTTGTAGCATTTGATAGATGGTTTAATGGATAAAGCAGTTTTGCACTTAGTTTATATACAATAAAGCTTGCGATTAAGAAGAATATTAATGATGTTGGGATTAAATAATACTCAAAGCTCCATAGCGTAGAAAGCACTTTGCTCTCCTGTTTTAGTACCACAAAATGCCATGGAGGTGATTGAAAATAACTGGGTAAAAACAACTCGCGCGACAGGAGCCGATAACTATTTCCATCTATTGATTTTTCAATCATGCGTTCTTTGGCATTTATCAATGTAGACAAATTAGTTAATTTTACTTCTGGTGTTTCTATGTAATTGCAAAATAATATTTCTAGTTGTCCAGATATAATGCAGACAGGTTCGTTATAAGGATTATTAGACTTGTTCCCAAATAAAGAGTCGCTTGTAATTGTTGCACTTAATACAAACATGTCACCAATATTTGACAAGTGCAGTTTTTCTATTTTTATAAACAGGTTACCTTTGTTGTCCCGGTAATAAGATAACCGTGGACGAATTGAATAAGCAAACCCGGTATTCATCACATCTTTAACAGGAGTAAGTTCCAGTTTTTCAAAGCCGTGTAATGTATTAGCTGATATACGATCATTGATATGTGTGCTGACTGTTTCCAGTTGAGTGCTGTATTTTTTTAGTTCATTAAATGTAAGTTGACCAAATGACTTTGCATTTTTAATCAGATTTTCATTTATCTCCTGTTCTATAAAACTTTCAACGTATGATTTTGAAAAAATCGTTTGTAAACATAAGGGTATAAATGCGGCAATAAAAAATACAATCAGTATTTTTGCATTAAATTTTTTAAATATGGAAGTGTGTGAATTCAATTCAGGCTCGACTTAATATTTGCTAACTATTCCAATCCACTTGCCATTATTGGCACGTATAATGTCATCATGTGACACGCTCTCTGACAATGCGGATGCGCTGTTACCGTTTTTCCCAACACTGTATAGGTCATAATCACTGTTAACAGGTCTTAAGTTTCTATCTTTACGCTGTTGTTCTGGAGTTGACGAGTTATGAGCGTGGTACTGGTATGGTATTCCCCACGGGTCTACCATGTTTTTTATGCCCAATTCTGATAAATCTTCAGGAAGACGACTGTTCGATAATTGATATTTTGTAATTGCGACACTTATTTCCGAAATATCTATAACAGCCTGTTCAATATTATTTTGATGATGATGCTTTCTGTATTCTGGCACTGCAAGCACAACCAGAAGACCGATAGCAGCGGTGACTATTAATATCTCAACAAACGTAAATCCATTACGATTATTATGTGGCAGTAGAAATTCGTGCAGTGGCATAGGAAAGTGTGTGGTCTGAATCAATATCCTTAATGTTCTTTATATAGGCATATAGACTCTAGTAAACACGTACAGAGACAGGTGGTATTTTCTTGACATACAGTCGGATTCATTAGGTGGTGCTGCTTGATTAACAGGCTGATTATATTGATATATTTATCTGTTATATGCTTTAGAAATACTCTGTATATAAAGACTTAATTTTCCTGAATATCTCACTGTCAATGGAGGATGAAATTTAATCTGTATTGTTATAAGTCACTGTTAATTAGTGATAATTTGTTCCTGGGTAATTATGTAATATTTAATATTATATATTCTTATGGAGTGGTTATTTCATAGGCGTTATATTCATGTTTTAGGCGTACCTGTTAATTCTTTAATAGTCCAGACACCGCTATCAGGTTGGATTCAGGATCAATCAAAATAAGTGGGGCATATGAAGTTGCTTAATGTTTGCGGATATATGTGCTTATCGGTTTTGGCTTGTTTAACATTTACAGTTGTTACCGTCGTAAATAAACAGGAAATCAGTGCTTGTTTTACATATACTCACCTTCATTATGAAAATGAACAGTCCATATATTGCCAGCTTTACTCTGGCTGGCATGTTAAGCATTCTTACAATTGTTTTCCGAAACTATGAATTCCTGCTTTATGCATTAACTGTCCTTGTGCTGATTGTTATTCTTTATAAAACAGATCATTATTTTAAGTACAATAAAACTGGATTATGGCTGTTTAACATTTGGCTGGTACTTCATATATTAGGGGGGCTGGCATCGTATCAAGGTGTGCGTTTATATGATCTGATTCTGCTGGACATAGTAGGTGAGCCTTACAACATACTTAAATATGACCAGTTTGTGCATTTTTATTGTTACCTGGTCATATCAATACTAATGTGGAGCGTGGTAGATAAAATAACAAAGATAAAAGCAAGTCGTGTTGTTGTATGCACAGTTACTATTTTGGCAGCCTCAAGTCTGGGGGCAGTCAATGAGATTATTGAGTTTCTTGCTGTTGTGGCATTCAGCTCAGATGGTGTAGGAGGGTATATAAACACGACAATTGATTTAGTCGCAAATCTGTTTGGAGCAATAGTCGGTACTCTCTATATGAATAATAAATATAATCGCTATGACAGTATTACCTCACAACATACCTGAGTTTATACAGGCGAATACCACTATAAAAGGGCTGGTATGTTCAATACCAGTAATAACTGCATTATGAATATTCATTTATATTTTCCTGAATAATTTCAGTATTAAAAAATATTCAGGGAATATGAATATCGCAGTATTAGTCAGCATTAGTCAGCATTAGTCAGCTTAGCGTCTTTCACATTGACGACAATAAATTCTATCTTTTTTGCTTTATCTTCAGGGTGTAATTTCTCAATTGCATGGTTCACTAGTGGGTGAAGCTCTATTTCGCCCTCGTCAAACATACGCTCACTGGATTCAAACCACCATCGTGAAGGAGTGACAGTGTGAGATTTAAGTTCATTCTCTTTCGCGAAACTTTCAACAAACTCATTGGCTTTCTGATCCACTTCTGCAGGATCTCCCATAAAGAATAACTCATCATTAGCTTTTGAATTTAATTCATAGCAGATTTGTTCCAGGTCATTAAATTTTTTCATCATACCTCCTAGATATATAGTTACTTGTAATGAATTGTCATGTAGTTGGTTTGTAGTTTTACTTGTCTTTTTTGACTCTGCTGGATAGACCTGCTGTTAATGCCCAGCGCAAGCCTTCTTCAGTGCTTAGTTCTGCCGATGAAATGTTTTCTTCAGGTATCATCAGTGTGAAACCTCCTATCTGATATCCCATCTGTACGAATACTGGTTTGTATCCACTTGGTACAGTCATATCAGAATTGTTATCGCTGTTATCATTCATCACGAAGCCAAGCACTTTAATGTCAGGATCTGATAGTGTTGCTATCACGGGCTTACCTAGATTGTCACTCATGTCGCCTGATACTACATCTAACATATCCTTGATTGGCGAATATATAGATCCAAATAAGGGTACTCGACGAAATAATCTGTCTGCCAGGTTAAGCAATTTTCTGGTTAGCCATTGATGCATCAGTAATCCAAATGCAAATGCAATGCTTAATACCAAGGCTATGCCAATTCCTGGAAAGTATAACCAGCTTGCTGATAAATGATTTAATAAGTTATGTGTTGTCTTTTCAATAGCAGTCACAAGAAAATAAAGTAAATATGCAGATAATAAAACTGGCAGTATTATACTGAAGCCTTTTATAAGTGTATTAATAATAAATTTTTTCATAACCATTTATCTTATACCTGCTTTTATCTTATTCGTTAGTCTTGGTACTGTACAATTAGATTACCATACTCTATGGCATCGATAAATTGTTACACATGCATGTATTCAGATGGTTTAATTCAACCATCCAGAATCATAATGGCTGATATAAACCTATTTTTCTTGTTTAATGGCTTGCGTTTTATTTCAGTTAACTAAAAAACACTATAATTAAAAACACTCTACTAATTATTATGGTATTTAAAGCCAGTTCGTAAACTGCTTTATACTTTATATATAAAGGCATTTTATGTGCTGTGAAATAAATCATTTGTGCTTATTTGTTTTGTATTGGCATCATCCATGCATATTCTCTAAGTGTAATTAAACTAAGGAGAACAACATGGATAATTGTCAGCAAAGATATATGAATCAGAATAAGCATTGGTGTATCTATCTGTTGTCTATTATTGCGATGACTGTTTCATCAGTTGCATATTCTGCAGATAGCAGTGTTAAAAAGCCTCATCAATTGTCAGCTGAAGAAAGCACTTCTGGTAAAATAACAACAGAGTCAAGTTATCAGCCGATGGGTCATTCTGTTGATGTGCAAAAATTAATGTCGCATGAAGATGAATTTTCACGCCTAGACTTAAATCATGATGGTGTTATTTCTCAGAATGAAGCTAAAAGTGAATATGCACTAAGAGATTCTTTTTCAAGTGTTGATGATGACGCTAACAATGAAATTTCTGTGCATGAATTTAAGGGATACTACCAGTTGAGGTACGGAAGTATTGCTAATACACGTCCATTAAAGCATCTGGGCGAAGGTGAAAATTCGACCCAGACATTTAGCTATTATGACGCGAATGGCGATGGATCAATTTCTATCAAAGAATTTTCACGTAAAACTGGAAAGGGCAGTGATGGAGTGCCTGATTCAAATCAGAAAAAACCATCTGGTGCTGCATTGAAAGAAAACCAATACGATCCAGATCCTAAATAAGTAAGCGATCTTATACATCATTACTGAACAAGGGCGTGACTTCTGTCACGCCTTTTTTAATCGTTAATAATAAAAGACAGTTACCATTATGCAGCCTAACATTTCTGGTGTAGTTGCTAATGATATTGATAAAACTGAATAGTTATAATGATTCGTCCAGATTTTCAATAATAGAGTCAATCTTTTTCTGGTCTATTGCACTAAGGTTATTCAAATGAATTTTGCTGACTAGTGCATTAATCTGTTTTAATATAATGTTTCTGTAGTCGGCGTTACTCACTGTTTTGTGCATAGTCACAAGGTTTTCTAATAAGTGTACAGAAACCATCACATTATTACAGCAATTCTGTCGTATCGGGCTTATGGCAGTATTTACTGCACCCTCAAAGCTGAAATTGTTATATTTAAGACGGACGATACCATCACTGTCTGTGAGGACTGTCGATGAAAAATTGCATTCTGCCAGTTCTAATATTGATGAACTTAGCCAGTCAACACAGGTAATAGCAGTGATTGAATCATTTATTCCCGGCGATAGCGCACGCAAAGTAACCTGAACCAGCTGTTCAATTGAATATTCAAGGTCTTGAATAGGAGTGCGCTTTCTATCAATGCTAATGCAGTCCAGTATCTGGTTTATCAGGGATTTGTCAAATTCATTTTTATATAATGTCCCAATACTTGCGTTTGGCAGGATAAACTTTCCCGCTCGTGTTGAAATAAAAAGTGTGCATTGATTGTCTGCTATTAACTTTGTAAGGCCTTCGTAGTTTATTGACTGAACGTAACCCGAATGGCATGTAGAAACTGTATATGCATTTTCGTGAGTAATATTTTCCCATTGAAGTTCAGAATCGTTAATATCAGCCAATTCATTGTTACAAAGTGTATGTGTATTATTTGATATGTCCCTGGCTATTTCTGAAATGATTTGATCTGCCTGAATTGAGGTGGATATTCGATGAATGAAATATATTATCCCTGCTATAGATGCTGAAGTTAGTAATAAGTTAACAAACATTGCATACAGAGGGGTGTAGCCATTTTCTTTGCCATCAATTAGAGACAAAGTGATTAATCCATACATGAAAGTGGATATTAATATCCCCAGAATCAGCTTGTTAGTGGAATCGGAAATAAAGTTGCGAAGTACTTTGGGGCCAAATTGACTGGATGCCATGGTGAGTGCAACCATTGAAATGGAAAATACAACGCCGGTAAGAGTCAATACACCGCTGGTAGTGACAATAAATACCTGTCTGGTTGCTTGGATGCCTATATTTAAATCGGACAACCAGGGGACTGTATTATAGTGGTTATGATTTTTGTCTAAATATATTATGTAATAGGCAAGAATTGCTGAAGCCACACTACACATGATTGGATACAACCACATGCTCGTTTTGATTTTATCCCATATTAATGAAAGTAAATGGTTCACAGATGATTAATTAGTCCTTGTGATAAATAGCCTGAAAAATTATTTTCAAGCTTATGGTTCAGTGTGATACATGTATATGTGAATTAGGCGGCTACTCATGCAAGTTTATATCATCGACGTCTTTAAACGACTTTACAATTTCTACAGACTTGTCATTGAAGGTAACAGATTTATCTGCCCAACTAATATTAAGATCATTATTAATAGGAACAACTTTGGATTTTCCAAATAACCAGTTACCTGTATTGAGAATCATATTTGCTAAATTCCATTGTTTGTCATCAAAGATAAAATCTTCAATTTTACCGATTTGACCATCGGAGGCAAAAGCATCGTAAGTGCTTATTTCCTTGCATGAGCGAAGGTGATTTTTGGTTTCAATACCCTGATCATCGCTAAGATTGATATCCGGTTTATCAACTGGCGACAGTGAACCATAAGGATCGGGATACGTGCCCCATAAATTCGGTCCTAGCCAGTACATGTTGTAGCCATAATATTTGTAGTACTGACGTTCATATTCTCTTGAGACAGGAGCGTCGGAATCCAGTAGTGGACTATTCTCAATTTCAGATTTGCTTAAGCGCAGTGAGAGTAGGTTATTCTCAAGCTCTGACTGTATGACAGCGGTAGGGGAAATAAGCACTTTTCGTTCACTAAGCCAGGAACTTGTATCAACAACGATGTACCTGATCACCCAGGTACTGTCATCCAGAATAAAATCTGCACATTCTCCAAAATCTCCATCTATTGCTGAAATGCTTTGGCTGTAATATTGACTAACTTTATTTAACATCACTATTCCTTATATTTTCACGAAGCTTTATTTTGTGTGTAGATAACCACAATTTTTTCATGCAGGTAAGGTGCCATTAAATGACTGTATACATCAAGTTCATTTCTGAAAATATCATGCTCTAAGTATATTACAGCAATCGTAATGTGCATATTCACCATAAACTAATCTCACTGTTGTTCAAATGAACAATAACCAGTGTGTGAAAAAGACTTATTGCGAATACTATTTGAGAGAATGGCTATATAGCAGTGAATATGCGAAGTGGCACTATCTGTGCATAAATAGTATTGAAGTGACAATTTGCGGTGTTTGAGAATGAAAAAATCAATACAAATAGTTCAGGCATGTTTATGGATGAGCTTGCTATCAGGATATCCATTACTTGCAGATGACAGTTCAGTTGTACAGTCATCAGACTATCAACATCAGTTTTTAGCGATTGACCATGATCAGAATGGTTATATTTCAAAACTGGAATCTTTGTCTGAATTACCGCTTAGTGATTCTTACAATAACTTTGACTTGAATAACGATGAGCGTATTTCTGCCAAGGAATTTCGTCCGTATTTTAATATTCGGTATGGCGCTATCGCTAATGCTAAACCTAGCGAGGGTGCAGAAATTGTTCCTGGCAAAGAAAATTCATTTTATTTGTTGGATAAAGACAAAAATGGTGTGATTACGATAGATGAATTTTCAGGAATTAAGTTAAAAAATTGTGAGGCTGAATCATAGTAAACAAGCTAAATATTAAGGAGAAAATATCATGTTAACGTGGGCATTGTTGTTTTTTATTGTTTCAATTGTCTCAGGTGTACTCGGATTTTACGCAATTGCAGGTACTGCGGCACTGATTGCCAAAATACTGTTTTTTGTATTTCTAATAGCATTTTTAATTGCGATTGTAAGAGGCAGGACAAGGCCGATTGCTTAGTGACAATTGCATAGTAATTATGATGACTAGTAAAGAATATATATTTTTTAATAAGCAGGAGATATGAATATGGGTATGAAAGAAGCATATGAGAAAAAGATAACTTCACAACTGGATTCCTGGAATGCGGAACTTGACAAGTTAAAAGCCAAGGCTGACAAAGCTGAGGGTGACGTTCAGTTGGAATACTATAAGCAAATTGAGGAAATTAGGACAATGCAGGCTACTGCACATGAAAAACTAAATGAACTCAAAGACGCTAGTGATGACGCCTGGGAAGACTTGAAAGCTGGTGTTGATAGTGCATGGAATTCACTAGGAAATGCGTTAAAGGACGCATCTTCAAGATTCTAACGGAATCAAATAGCCAAATATCATATTTAAATTAAACACGGAGAATCGAAGTGAATTATAGTTATACAGGCAAGAATATAGTAATGATTACGTTTCTTACTTTGCTGCTAGTTGTTTTTGGCACCAGCCATGCTGGCTCAGATGCTGAAACAACTTCTTTTGAAGAAGTCAAAGACGACACACAGGAGTTACTCAGTTCATTGAAAGACTATAGCGCAGACAAAAAAGATGTGGCTGTAGAGAAATCCAAACAAGCCTTGCATAGGCTGGATGAACGCATTGAAAAGCTTGAAGAGGGTGCTGAGCAAAGATGGAGTGAGATGAGCGATGATGCAAGACAAAAATCCAGAGAAAGTCTGGAAGCATTGCGAAATCAGCGCGCTGAAGTTGCAAAGTGGTACAGGAGTATGAAAGAAAGTTCTGGCGAGTCTTGGGGACATGTTAAGTCCGGGTTTTCAGATGCTTATCAGGCTATGTCCGATACCTGGGAGCGGGTTGAAGAGGAGTTTTCTGAGAGCAGCTAATAATAATTTGTAATGTACAAGAGAAGCACAAAGTTGTTATTTTTATCCTATGGCTTTGTGCTTTGTCTCTTTCTGGTAAATGCCTGATTAAGGGATTTTCTACTAATTCTCATAAGGAATAAAAATGAAATAGTAATTATTGTGTATTCCTTATTTTATCAATTAACCCTGCTTTATTTAAACGGCTTCTACCTTTAATATTTAACTGTTTCGCACGATTATATAATTCATCCCTGGTTCTGTCTTCAAGTCGTGAATTAGGGTTCCCTGTCCCCATGGTTGTCTTATTACGAGTTTTTTCATTTAGTCTTCTGTGTTTGTTTACAACACGTGCAGCTATTTCTTTCGCCGTCTGGTTTTGTTCGCCATCACGTACCAGGCTATCTTTTATGTGTCTGTATTGACGTTTGTCTTTGTTGCGCCACTCATTCTGAATCATGAAATATCCTCTGTGGTTTATGCAATGCGTTTAGGTTTAGGTTTTCCTGGTTCCTTTATGGGGGGTGTTGGTTTCTTCTCTGGTGGCAAATCCGGGTCACCTGGCGGTATTACTGGATCTTTTGGATCTTCAGGTTTCACAGGATCACCTGGTGGCATAGGTATCTGTGATGATTTGCCGTTGTGAGTCACTACCGTGTTGTGATTGTTATTCATGATGATCTCCTAAAAATTATTTAAAACTAATTAATTATCTTTAAACTATTATTTAAGCCAATCGATAGCTTCTGATTTATTGATATGGTCAAAGTGTTTTACTTCTGAATCAATAAACAGCTTTATTAGTTGTGACAGCATCATTACATTGTTGTTGTCTGATACTACTGCTACCTTATTAAGAATTTTTCCTTTTTCTCGTATTACTTCCAGATGTGCCTTAAAGGCTGATAGATCTTTCCAGTGTGGAACAGATTCAGTGTCGACCAATAAACCCTTTATCAGATTCCCTTCGTTAATATAGTTATCAATTGCATCAGATAAGCTCTTGAGGTCGTTTTTATTCAATTCACCTTTTGGCATTAAATATAAAATATGATCGCTTTTATTGATTTCTATCTCCATCATAATCATGTTCCTTTTTGTATGGCTTAATACATAACAATGCAAGGACCAAGCCATATTGCAAACACATGAATAGTTTGTCGTTTATGAGTCATCATGTCTGTATCCTTATACTTCTGGTTACAGTTACTCAACTTAATGGTTTATATCAACCATTAAGTTCATATAAACCATGCAATGTCGTGTTGGCGTTAACTTTAAACCCTATTGGACTTGCTGGCATACTTGTTGCTGATTCTTAGTTAACAAAGGAGAATTAAAAAATGAAATTTGAAAAGATTAAACTACCTTATGCATACGATGCGCTTGAGCCGCATATATCCTCAGATACCGTAAAAACACATTATGATAAGCATCATCAAGGTTATGTGAATAAGTTGAATGACAGCGATCTGTCAAAGTTTAAACAGGACACTTCTCTTGAAGATATTATTAAAAATGAAAAAGGCAGTATTTATAATAATGCTGCACAAATACTAAATCATGATTTGTACTGGCAGAGTATAAACCCTGAAAGTGGTGGCCAGCCCTCATCCGCACTTGAACAAGTTATTAACGCTGAATTTTCATCCCTGGATGAATTCAGAAAAATGCTATTCGATGCAGCAATCAGTGAATTTGGATCTGGTTGGGCATGGCTGGTACTGGATGCATCAAAAAAGCTTAATATCATAAGTACTACTGATGCAGTTAACCCGTTAACCAAAGGTTCTACACCATTGTTTGTTATTGATGTCTGGGAGCATGCTTATTACCTGGATTACAAAAACAAACGTGCAGAATATATTAATGCGGTTCTTGATCACCTTATAAACTGGGACAATATCGAAGAGCGTTACAGTAATAACTTAAGTCCATAAGTCTGGCATTTATGTTGCAGCATATTTGATGAGTTCAAAGCAATGCTGAGGAGATGATGTTCCATGACTTATTTTGTAAGTTCTATATTAATAATGTCCGCATTGTTTCAAGGAAAATATCGGTCAGTAATGGAGTCATAATGATTGTTGATGCTGTTGTTATTCCATAATTTTCATAATCACACTATGAAAATCGAATTTTACCAATTGTTTGAAAATATCAGAACAATCAAATACACACATATATATATGAAACGGGAATACTAATGTCAGAACTGTTACATACAACCAGAATATTACAGATACAACAAGTCACACATGATGTTAAACGCTTTGTTTGCGTCAGACCTACACAATTTGAATTCAGAGAAGGGCAGGCAGTTGAAGTCAGTATTGCTAATAAAGGATGGGAAGATAAGTCGCGTCCATTTACACTAACATCAGTTCCGACTGATGGTGTTATGGAATTTGTTATTAAAATCTACAAATCACATGATGGTGTTACCAGGCAGTTGGACAAGTTAAATGTTGGCGCTGATTTATTAATATCCAACCCTTTTGGTGCGATTGAATATAAAGGCTCCGGCATATTCATTGCTGGTGGTGCCGGAGTTACTCCATTTATATCAATACTGAGATCATATCACCATGACGAAAACAGAGTGATATTCAGTAATAAAACGCCTCAGGATGTTATTCTGGGTGCTGAGCTTGAATTATTATCGAATGGGAAGCTGACTAATGTGTTTACTGAAAAAGCACCTACCGGCGATAACTGTCAGAGAATTGACAAGTCATATTTGTCCGAATCTATTGATAATTTTGATCAGCAATTTTACGTATGTGGGCCACCTGTGTTTACAAAAGATATTAATTCGCATCTGGAAGAATTAGGCGCCAACGCAGCCAGCATATCCCTGGAAAAGTAGTGGGAATGAATCTGACTTCTATTTGTTAGCTACAACCACGTTAATTATGTGATAAAATTTTCGCAACTATAATTTCACCTCTAATTATTTCTCCAGGGTTATCCATATGGCAAAAAGCTTTGCAATTGTTGGGTGCTCATCAGAATTTAGCAAAAAAATAGTCAAGATAGCCAAATCATATTCGTATGCATGTGAAGAGTACTCTGACTTTGATGATTTCAGATCTGCATTTGAATCTGATACTACCAATTCAATAGTTGTGATACTGGATCTGCATAAAATAGATAAATCCAATATTGCCAGCGTTACAGAATTACTTCATTCAGGCCAGAATTATTTCGCAACAGTTGTCATTCAGGATGAAATTGAACAGTCTATTTTAGATGACATTGAAGAAGTCACTGATTACGATATCAGGTCCTGCGATGAACCGACTGAGTTAAAGAAGATACTGGCGCGTGCTTCAAGATTAGCAGTCGTCCGGCGTAAACTTGAAAACACCAATGTTGTAAATAAAAAACAACATACAGTCGAAGCTTTTCTTGGGCGTAGCTCTGAAGCAATGAATGTTAGAGCGATGCTGAAAAAATTAATTAGTGCACCAATTTCAAGTGTATTTATCAGTGGAGAAACTGGTACAGGAAAAGGCCTGACGGCGCGTATTCTGCATAATCAGGACCCTCATCAAACAGGCTCATTAATAGAAGTAAATTGCTCGGCAATTCCAAAAGACCTGATGGAGTCTGAGTTATTTGGACATGAAGCCGGTTCTTTTACTGGAGCTAAAAAGACACATCGAGGTTATTTGGAACAGGCCAATGAAGGCACGCTATTCCTGGATGAAATTACTGAAATGGATGTTGAATTTCAGGCCAAGTTACTCAAGGCGCTTGAAGACCGGGTAATAAGAAGAGTAGGTGGAGAGAGGGATATTAACATTGATGTGTCAATTATTGCTGCCACCAATCGCGACCCACTCAAAGCAATTGAAGATAACCAGCTGCGTGAAGATCTCTATCATCGCTTGAATGTATTTTGTCTGAACTTGCCGGCATTGAGAGATAGAAAGGAGGATCTGCTGGATTTAGTCCCTTCTATTGTGGAAGAGTATAATAAAAAATCTGGCAAACATGTGACAACGATTGAAGATTCGACGTGGGACACCTTAACTAAATATGATTGGCCTGGAAATATAAGAGAATTGAGAAATGTTATAGAGCGTTGTGTATTATTTTCAGAAAGTGAAGTGTTTTCTGCCAAATGGATGAGTCTCGAATGCGATAATATTGATAACGTTAATGGCGAAATCCAGTCATCAAGATGTTTGTCTAATAATGACCTGATGTTGTCAGACCTTGATATAGAAACATCTTCAGTAATAGCAGAAGGCGAGTGCCCATCAGATACTCCAAAATATACATTTCTGTTGAATGGATCAACGTCTCTGGATGATATGGAGAAAGAGATAATCCGGTTAGGATTGAATTCAATGAACGGAAATGTCACTGAAACAGCACGCTTGTTAAATATCAGCAGAGAAAAACTAAGGTATCGAATCAAAAAATATAAGATAGATGCTTAGTCAATTCTGATTTATTACAGCATTATAATAATCTGTAATTATTTCTGAATCTTTGTTGTGTAAAGTTCCTCCGCGTATACAGACACTGGGACTCGATTTGATAGTTTTATTCGTATGCTTTGTGTGTACACATTTACTTATCCAGTCAATATACTCAAGATGAATTGTCGGAATGATAATGTCTCTGCCTGATAGAGGTATCCAGTTTCTTGAGTCTGAAATTATTAATGGTACAGACCAGGATGCAGTATCAATTATAACCTCTTTTATGTGACCTAATTTTCTACCATCACTTATTAAGCTTAATTCAAATATATTGGACAATAATCTGTCATCACTGCTGGATTCATCTTTGCTCGGGCCTGGTGTTTTCTTGATTGATATTGAGAGGGGCTGGTCATCTTTACTCTTGGTTATTTCAATTAACTGAGGGTTAAGTAAACTATTGCCTGATGTAGTGCCAGCATTGTGAGTTATAACGCACTTCGAAATCTCCCATGTATTGCGGTTTACGAGCAGGTCACTAATTTTATAATGTTGTCCCGCGTAACTGATGGGCTCAATTAATTTATTTAATGTAATCAGCATGTCTGAAAGGTAAAACTTAAGATACTAATGGTTGCAGAAAGATGTAATATATTTTTCTGGGTTTAGCATCGCTATACTATCTTTTATGTATAAGTCAGCAATAGTGTCCTGGTTTTCAGTTCCCTGATTTGTGTTTTGCATTTTTATTCTCATTGCTATGTATGTATAACAATACAAGCAAATGCCATTCCAGTTATTTCAATGGCAATACAACTGTAGCGCATTATTTTTAACGAAAATCTGAATTTTCAGGTTGATATCAACCGTATGAATAGTAATAGATGGTGAATATGAACTAATGTCTGTACAGCAGTACAGTAATGACGTTAATTCATGAGTAGAGATGACTTGCTGAATTTCTCTGGCAGGCAGGGATAACCATAAGTAAATAACGCTAAAGCCTGTATGTCTATGACCAGAAGCGTTAGCTACTAGAATTGAGAGGTGCGCAGCAGAACGAGTGTACAGGCCATTTCTACATCAATACCAGCTTCTTGCAATTGCTGTATGATTTTGGAATTTTCGGTACCAGGATTGAATATAATATGGTCAGGGGAAGCCTGAATAATGTCATTGACTAGGCCCGATATAATTGATGTTCTGACATATACTGTAATCGTATCAATTTTGTCAGGATAAGAAGCCAGATTGGGATAACATTTGCTCCCGTTAATCTCATCATATTTAGGATTAATAGGCACGACAGTATGACCATTCTCGATTAACAGCATTTGAGCTTTATGTGAGTATCGGGATTTATCTTTACTTGCGCCGAGTATGGCTACTGTCTTGGACATGGTTTTAATTTAATTTTTTGATAGTAAGTGATTAGTTAACTGTTATTTATCAGTGTTATTATTTGACTGGAATAGCGCCTGTAAATATATTTTGTATTGTTCCAGGTGCGCCTGAACCAGCCCAGGACAATCTGTTACACGCTCAAGCACGTATGCACCTTCCAGTGTCACCAGAAACATTTCGGCCAGTTTTTCAGGGTCTATACTAAATCTGGGCGGGTACTTCTTTACTATTTCTTCTATTTTTTCACTCAGGCATTTGTTCCACGCTTTTATTGTATCGGTTGCGATTTTATTGAAGTGTTTGTCAATCAACTGGTTCTCATAACTATAGCTGGCAAATAAACACCCAATGTGCTTTTTATCAATTTGTTTATGTAACTCCTGAATAAGCTGAACAAATTTTATTAACTGCTGAAGAGGATCATTACTTGAATGTATTGCCAGATCCATATTCTGTTCCAGTATGTCTATCTCCATGGAAGAGAATTTCTCAATTAAAATTTTTGCCAGATCTTTTTTACTGGAAAAGTGATAATAAAAAGTACCTTTAGTTATTCCAGCAGCATCAATTACTTCATCAATCGACGTGCCGACTAGCCCTTGTTGCAGAGCGAGTGACATTGCAGTGTCGATGATTCCGTTTCTGGTAATACTTCCGTCTTTAGCCACTACTGCTTCCTCAATCCTGATGAGTGATAAATTTGTGGATACATATTTAAATATATTAGTAACAACTAATGTTTGTGCAAATTATTGCATACAAATCAATTGAAGCGTATAAATGAAATTATACCGACTAGTTGGTATAAATTGAATATGATTTTTTGCCCGACCTACAGGAGAATAGCGATGAAAATAGTAGTCCCTGAGCTTCCAGCACAATGGAAAAATCTTGATTTTGTAAACATATTGAGTCAACCCACTGCATTCATATCGATAAGCCAATGTAATAGCCTATACAGTCCCAAAGGCGTACAGGGAAAGGAAAAACAATGGGAACGCGGAACACTGGAAAATACAATCAAAGTTGCCAAAGCGTGCCGTAATGCAGATATGAAATTTTTCTGGATCGGTTACAACGTATTCCGTGATGATTATCCAATGACGCCATTGGACGAAGCTCAATACGGGCTTTGGAATAAAGATTTTAAGGCGAGTCAAATGACAGCCGAAGAAAAGGCATGGGATATCGCCCTGGTCGATGAACTCAAAGAAATATCGCAGCCGGAAGATCAGGAATTTCTAGAGTTTGCGCATCAAAGTTCATTTGTGGGAACCCCGTTAAAGTTAATGCTTGAACGCGCGGGCATTAAGACCATTATCCTTTGTGGAATTCATCTGGACTGGTGCATCGAAGGAAATGCACGTGCTGCGAGAGATGATGGTTTCATGCCAATTGTTGTAGGTGATGCATGTTCATGTGCAGATCAAAAAAATGATACTGCAACAATGGAAAGAATTAATAATATTGTCTGTCCAGTACTGTCAGCAGACCAGATTGTTGAAATGATAAATCAGGGACAAGGCAATACATCACTGAAGCAGGCATGTGCCGGGTAGGCAACTGAATACGCATACATGAATGAATCCCTGATAGTAAATTTGCATAATGCTTTTGCGTAAATATAAAGCGCAAAAGCATTTTCTGTAAAATCAGATAATGCCTTTGTTCAACGTAAATGACAGTCAAGAGCTGAGTAGCGTTATTTGATTTTTTGTCATCAGACAAGGTTCGTTGTCAGCACTGCTATCCTGTGCCTGCAGACGACAGTGTATTGAGGATAAAGTCTTACTTGATGTGCCAGACATTCCAGACAATAAACTGTCTTAATGCCTCATATTAAATTGATGCGATGGCAGGCACACACTTGATAATGGCAGATAAAATCCAGCCACGTTTGAATAAGCTGGCAGGATCATCTGGACATTTCCTATCGATAGCGATAACTTGCCAGTACATAAAGAAGTAATAGTGCTATTTATGTGTAATTGGTTAGATATACCAGGATTTTCCATACCTGTTTATCATACGCAGAGTTAATATAATTATGTCCGCCAGATCTCAAAACATTCGTGTTAACAGTATTAATACAAGAAAAAGAATTCTTGATATTGCTCAAATGATGATACTGGAATATGGCTACTCTGGTGCTTCGATAGACCTGATTATAGAGAAGGCCTCAATTACGAAAAGTGGATTTTTCTATCATTTTGAAAGCAAAAGAGATTTGGCGATAAGCCTTCTTGTCAGTTTTCTCGAAGAGAACAAAATGATTGCCGAACAATTTTTGTTGACGGTGAGAAAGGAAACTGATGATCCACTCAAACAATTATTACGCTATATAGAATTATATGCCGAGTTGGCAAATGAGTTGCCGTCAGGACATCCCGGCTGTCTGGTTGCGGCCTATATCTATGAGTCAAGACAGTTTGATGATGAGATTCATGAAATTGCACGCAAAGGTATGCAGGATTGGGAGAAAATACTGGAAGGACTGATATATAAAACTAAAAATGAGTATCCGGCAGTAGTAGGCGTGGATGCTGAAGACCTTTCCAGTATGTTTACAGGAGTATTTGAAGGTGGAATTATTCTTTCCAAGCTGGTGAGAGATCCAAAGAAATTGGGCGCCCAGGTCATGCATTACCGTAGATATCTGCAACTCATTTTTCAGGAAAGTGTCGGCTAAAATTCATTTGTTAATTTGCCATATTTGATAATTGATCACTGAAACTCACATCTTCAGTCTGAGAGGCAATGTGTTTTATTTGTACTCAAAGTACTAAAAACTGATCACAGCATATATCTGCAGGATTCACTGACTTATAATTTCAACACAGTCGTTAACCCCATGAAAATATTTAATAAATAAATCCAAGGAGAATATTTATGGCTACTTATGCAGTGAACCGCAACCTCAAAGGTATATCAATGGAAGATTTGGGGAAAGCGCAAAAAGCAGCAATAGCATCAAGTGAGGAATCTACAAAAAATGGTGTCGCTGTTAAATACATTCGAAGCAATTTTTATCCGGACGATGGGCAATGCACTTGCCTGTTTGAAGCTGGTAGTGCTGATGATGTAAAGGCAGTTAATCAGAAAGCTTCCTTGCCGTTTGATAAAATAAAAGAGGTGTTAGACCTTAATCCATAGCATGTACTTTTATGTCGGATCTGGGAATATCTGCTTCTAAAGTAAAGACTGAAGTAGCAGCTTTATTTTCAAATTTGGTCATACCACGTGTCATGGAGCGTAGACAGTGATGAGTCAAACGGATAGTAGAAGAGATGTTACTAGTGTAGTAGATCGTGAGACAGAATCATTTATTAAAAAAGATGTAGATTTGTACTTGAGTACTATCCACCCGGATATGGTCTGGGTCTGGCCACCCAGCACAACATCACATGACCCTATTGATTGGGTCATGCCTCTGGGCAGATTTGATCGGGAACGGTGGGGCGATTATTTTAAATCCTTTTTTGCCAAATACGAACTTATCTATAACGATAGAAATATAAAGCGAATAGATATCACAGCACAAAATGACGGCGCCTTTGCGGTTGTAGATGTCGATACACGCTGGAAGTCAAGTAGTGGGGATGAGCTTCATTGGCTGGGGCGCATAGGAAAGACATATACTCTTAAGAACAACAGATGGATGATGATTGCCCAGTTTGGTCCTGTCGAACTGACGCTCTAGTTATCTGCACATCACTCAGTAAACACACAGTCTCCGGCGAATCGTCTTTTCAGTCGTAATGATTCTGTGTTTACTGTCGGGATGTGAATTACTGAATAGTGAACGGTGAGATAACAGCAGATTCATCATAATATAAATGATGTCATGTACCCATATACCTATCTAGACATTCTTTGCTGATAAAGTTAACTTGTCGAGGCTGGCATTGGTCGCGCATGACTGTCGTGCTAATGAGTGCAAGCAGGAAATAATAGTTAGGAAATTCCTCTGAATAACATTTATATGGAGTAACAGAATGAAAATCGGGATTATTAGTGGAAGCCATCGCAGTCCTTCACAGAGTGAAAAGGTGGCAAAATACATGGACAAGTGCTTAAGTGACGCAGGGGTAGATACCTGGGTTTATCTGTTAGCCAATAATCCCTTGCCACTTTGGGACCAATCTATCTGGGAGGGAAATGAGGCGTGGACTAAACGTCTGGATCCACTTAAAAAGGAACTGGGTGAATGTGATGGGTTTATCGTGATTTCACCAGAATGGCATGGGCAGGTGCCTTCCGGTTTGAAAAACTTTTTTCTTTTGTTTAGTCAGGCAGAATTAGGGCATAAGCCTGCATTACTTGTCGCTGTTTCATCCGGTGACGGTGGTGCGTATCCAATTGCTGAACTACGTATGAGCAGCTATAAGAATAATCGAATTTGTTATATCCCCGAGCATTTAATTGTACGCAAGGTGGAAAAAATCTTAAATGAGCGCACAGATGACAATGACGAAAGCTCGGATGCTTACTATCGTGAGCGTATTAACTGGGCGTTAAAAATATTACTGGGTTACACTACAGCGCTGAAGCCCATGCGCGATACCACACAGCTCACTCACGACAAATTTGGTTTTGGCATGTAAAAGGGAGTGTGTTTATTCTCCCGCCAGTTGGGTAACTTATGCGGGCGTACAGCCTGAAATTATGTACGGCTTATGTTTTTAGTCTTCTGCCGTCGTGTCTGCTTCTATTGCCATTAGAAGTTTAAATAAGGATTTAAACGACTGAACCATTTCAGACGCATTCATCATTTCAAATTCTGACTGATTGAATTCCGGATTTTTTGAAGCATTCTTCCAGTTCATATATGTCTGTGGATTCATGAAAATAACCATCATGTTCATATATTTAACTGGATCACTCAGGCTTTTGAGTACGGTTTTCATCTGCTCAGGGTGAGTCGCGCATTCCAGTATTGAATTCACTGTGGCAGGATTGTTTACGGATTTTACCAGTTGCATGAATCTAACAGGGTCAGACATGGTGTTGGCCATTGCTTCAGGATCGTATAATTCTACTGGCGCATTACACTCGGACATATAGCTTTCCATGTCGTCCTCGATGTCCTGTTCTGAATTTCCAAACGCAGGCGAAAAGCTTATCGCTAAAGTGGATAAGGTAATAAGTAAAACTGACCTGGATAAGTTCATAGTATCTCTTGGGCTTGTACAATATTAATCGGTATTATTTAGATCATCGTATCTGGCTTTAAAGCCGGAACAGAACCCCTGTGATTTTATAATAATTCGTTTATTAAGAAGTGAATTCATCACCTCTTGCTCATGGTGCTATTATTAATTTGAGTACTCGCTTTGTACATGATATGCATATAAATTGACAATGAAATTTTCTCAGAATAAAACAACGGTAATATTAAGGGATATTATGAAGATTGGCGTGCCAAGGGAAATCAAGAATCAGGAACACCGTGTTGGCCTGACACCGGCCTCAGTTAAAGAGTATGTTTTACGCGGTCATGAAGTATATGTGGAAACAAATGCAGGCGTTGGCATAGGTGCTAATGATGAGTGTTTTCGGGCCGCTGGTGCGGCTATTGAAAATAAGGCATGCGATATTTTTGCCAAGGCAGAGATGATCGTAAAAGTGAAAGAGCCTCAGTCTTCTGAGTATGAACTGTTGCGGGAAGGGCAAATTCTTTACGCATATTTGCATCTGGCACCTGATTCCAGGCAGACCTGTGGGCTTCTAAAATCAGGCTGTACTGCTATCGCTTATGAAACCGTAACAGATGGATCTGGTAAGTTGCCACTTCTGGCGCCTATGTCAGAAGTAGCAGGCAGGTTATCTATACAGGCAGCTGCCCATTGTTTAGAGAAGCATAACGGAGGTCAGGGGTTACTACTTGCAGGAGTGCCAGGCGTACCTCCCGCCAGAGTGGTTGTCATCGGTGGAGGTGTGGTTGGCACCAATGCAGCAAAAATTGCACTGGGTATGGGTGCCGAAGTATCGATTCTGGACCGTTCTCTAAGTCGGTTGCGAGAACTTGATGATTTGTTTAAAGGTAGAATTAGAAGCCTGTACTCTACCAAAGACACTCTGGAATCAGAAGTCAGGGAATCGGATGTAGTGATTGGTAGTGTTTTGATACCAGGTGCATCAGCGCCAAAGCTGGTGACGCGTGAAATGCTAAGTACAATGAAACAGGGGGCAGTACTGGTCGATGTTGCAATTGACCAGGGAGGGTGTTTTGAAACTTCCAAGGCAACGACACATGATAATCCCACTTATATTATTGATGGGATTGTGCATTACTGTGTGACTAATATGCCAAGCGCCGTGCCTAAGACTTCCTGTCATGCTCTGAATAACGCTACATTAAGACATGGCCTGTCACTTGCTGAGCATGGTTTGCAGGCTTTATGTGATCCGCATTTAAGAGCAGGTTTAAATATTTATGCCGGCAAAATAACAAACGAGCATGTCGCTAAAAGTCTGGACATGGAATACCACGATCCGGATAAACTGCTTGCGGGTAAAATATAAACCATAACTTCATGTCTGGTTTTAAGCGTTTCATTTTTAATGCCTCTATGGAAAAAGTGCTGTTTCTGTAAACAATATGCTGTTTTATCAAGGCATTTATAACAATAAGTCTTGTCATTAATAGCGCCCAATGTACAATTGTTTGTCTACTGAATTTAGGAGGTGTGCTTTGAATACTAAAAATCTGGGTAAAACAATTGGAATCCATTTTTTGTTAGTGATTTTTATATATGGTGCAGTACTAAGTCCTGCATTGTCTGCCATTGTTTCTTCAGACGAATTACTTTCCAGTTATCAGGCCACTGAGAAAAGAACCGAATTAGCCCAGTTGTTTGATCGTGCAGATGTACAACAGGAACTTACCAAGCGCGGAGTAGATCCTGCCTTGGCAAAATCACGTATTGTTGGTATGACTGATGCAGAAATATCAAAACTCACTCAGGACCTTGAAAAACTTCCTGCAGGCCAGGGTGTTTTAGGGGTTATCGTACTAGTGCTCGTAATTTTATTGCTAACTGAGATTCTTGGTTATACTGACGTTTCTGACAAAGTCTAGCGTTGCTGGAAAACGATTACACACTCGTTTTCTGGTATTAATATTAATTCTTGTAACACTGGCTGGTTGCGCGTCTACTTCTCCTGAGCTTGCTGTGATTTATCAGCAAGCGTCGGGGGATTTTGATCGTGACCATTTAATTGACCCAGTCGCTTTCTATCCTCAGAAACGTTACCAGTGTGGTCCAGCGGCATTAGCAACAATTTTAATCCACAGTGGCATACCTGCCACACCTGATTCGCTTGTTCATAGTGTATATATTCCTGATCTTAAGGGTAGTTTGCAGGTTGAAATGCTGGTGGCTACTCGACAACATAAACGTCTTGCCTACGAATTAGACCCTACACTAGAATCTCTTTTTCAGGAAATAAACTCGAACGTTCCTGTGCTGGTGTTGCAAAATCTTGGATTTGAATTTTGGCCCAGATGGCATTATGCAGTTGTTGTAGGCTACGATTTAACAAAACGCACAATTACATTACATTCAGGAACAACAAAAAACTATACAATGAAGTTAGTTACGTTTGAACGTACATGGAAGCGGGCAGACAACTGGGCAATGCTTGCAGTAGCGCCAGGCGTAACTACGAAGAGTATGAATGAAGATGAGTATTTTATTTCCGCTGTGGCGTTTGAAAAAGTAAACCAGCCGCAAGTAGTGGAAAAAGTGTATCTGGCTGGAGTGAAGCGTTGGCCCAGTGCGCTTTTACTTAAAACAGCTTATGCGAATTTTTTGTATCATCAAAATCGCCTGGATGAATCAGCAGAACAATATCAGGCGATACTGAATATCCATCCGGATGATGCAACAGTACACAATAATCTGGCCCAGGTATTAATGGAAATGGGGCAAATGGATCTTGCTGAACGTCATGCGTCTATAGCTGTTGAATTGGGTGGTCAGTACGCTGATCGATACAGCCAAACACTCAATGAAATAAGATCGCTCAGGCAAAAGTAAATTCCCCAATTATTCATTTCTTCAGTCTGTAACAGTAAAGTAAAAATAGCCGATTACTCTGATTATAAACACGCAGCTTTATGTGTATCTCATGACTATAAAGTTATAACTGATATATTAGCGGTAGAATCAGAGAATAGCTAAGCCACATGATTAAAGTCAGGGGCGTTCCCACCTTGACGAAATCCATAAACTTATATCCACCAGCACTCATGACAAGCAGGTTGGTTTTATAGGCCATCGGAGTGATGTAACTCATGTTTGCGCCAAACAGAACAGCAAGTATGAAAGGCGCTGCTGGTTGCGCAAGTTGCTCAGCTATGCTGATGGCCACTGGCGTCCCAATGACGGCGGCTGCATTATTGGACACTATATTCGTCAATATCGCCATCAATAGCATTAGTCCGCTTAAAATAACTGGTGCGCTGGCACCATCAGTGAAAAATAGAAAAACACTTGCAAGATATTGTGTTGCGCCAGTGGCAAATAGTGCTGAACCTATTGCTAAACTTGCGACAACAATAAGTACAATAGGGGTGCTTAAGGCATTGGTGGCATCCTGCCAGTTTAGACACCCCGTAATAACCAGTAACAAAACTCCGCACACAGCACTGATAGCTATGGGCAATATCCCTAGTGCAGCTACAGTAACAATGGCAATCATAATCCATAATGCTAATGGCGCTTTCGCGGTATGAGGTAAATCCTCAGTGGAGTCAAGCACCAGTAGCTCACCGCTTCTTTTTAATTTACTGATTGTTTCAGCTGCACCCTGGACTAATATAATATCTCCTGTGCGAAGCCAGATTTCATTGATAGATGAGTTAACATGATTAATCGATTTGCGAACATTGTGTAATGCCAATGGGAAGAGCTGATAGCGATCATGGAAACGAATGCGTGAAAGTGTAGACCCCTCCAGATGTGATCCCTGAGAGACGACAATTTCTGCAAGTTGCTGGTCTGAGCTGTTATCCTGTTCCTGATTGTTGATAATGGCATTATGTTCGGGGTCAATAACAGCATCAAGCACTTCTTCATATTCTTTAAGCTGTTTGGGAGTATCGCGAACATATAAACAGTCGTGTGCTTTTATTGTCACATCAGGTAGCAAAGTAATAAATGTATTATCACCTCGCTGAATTTTTTCAATCTTTATCGCATCAGAAGTAAGCTTAATCAATTCGGCTAAAGATTTGCCGATCACTTTACTTTCTTCTGGAATACGTAATTGAGCAAGAAATACACGTGGAGAACTATCAGATAATGGCGATTCTCTTTCAGAGAGTATTAGTGGTGCGATTAACCATAAGTAGATTATTCCTATAACTGACGCAATGCTTGCAGGCAGTATAAAATCAAACATTGTGAATCTTTCAATGCCCATATCTGCGGCAACTGAGACTACAAGTAAATTGGTTGAGGTACCGATAGTCGTACCCATCCCTCCAATCAGGGTGGCGAAGCCCATAGGCATCAATAACTTTGACGGTGGACGATTATTTCGTATCGAGACACTGACTAAAATTGGCAACAGTAATACAACAACAGGTGTATTGTTGATAAAGGCGCTCAAAATAGCGCCTATGATTAAAGTCAGGAGTAGGGATAAGACCGGACTGATTCGCCATATTTTAGCCAGTGAGCGCCCAATAGGTTCAAGCGCTCCTGTACGCACTAAGGCGTGTCCCGCAATCATTAACGCGCATACTGCAATTAAGGCCTCATGCCCAAATCCGGTGAATAATTCGATTGAATTAAAGTCACGACCTCCAGTCTGGTATGGGAAAATTTCAAACGCTACCGCGAGGACAGCAATAACCAGTAAGCTGGATGTCTCAAGAGGAATGCTTTCACGGGTAAAAAGGAACAAGGCAACAATCGTTAATATAAGGATGCCGAGTGCATGCGGATCTGGGCTTGGCGGAAATGGCATATTGGTTGTATTACTCTTTGTATTTCAATGAAATTTTGTACGTATCAGTTATTTATAATTTGAAATAAATATGAACTATATAGGAAAAAACATTATGAAATTCTTTTTATTTAATAAATATATGTTCTGCTATTAGTAATCTCTCCTGATGCTATATTCTGACATATTCAGGGCATAACCAGATTTTATATGCACAGTCAGATGGAAGTCGTATATGTACATAATGAATGGGTAAGTGGCTGGTCTTGCAGTTAGTCATAGAACAAGCTGCATCTTTCATAAATTCAACATCTATCTATGGCCTGATAACGATTTCATAGGTGACAATATTGATTATAACTACAGGTGTAAATTTCGACGAGTATTTGACATAAAGTCTACTAATATGATTTATACCTGTTATGCAGGGATAATATTATATGCTATCCCTGCTAGTGTGTACTCTGTATTTACGGTATATTTTTAACAATGGATTGATTAATCGGAGTGGGAAGAAATACATGCGCATAGCCCGAAACTGACATTATAAATCACCGGAATTGTCATTATGTCATCAGATAAATCCTCGAACAGACTAGATCAAATCGTACTAAAAGCCCGCAGTGAGCGTGACAATAGAGAAAAAGGTTATCGTGAGATAGCTTTAAAAATGTACCCCTGGATTTGTGGGCGCTGTTCGCGCGAATTCTCCCGCGAAAATCTACGAGAGTTGACAGTGCATCATCGAGATCATAATCATGACAACAATCCTCCGGATGGAAGCAACTGGGAACTACTATGCGTCTATTGCCATGATAATGAGCATTCGCGCTACATTGATTCGGAGTATGAAGGTAAAGCAGCGAAACTTCAGAAGAACACAACTACCCATAAACCGTTTGCTGATTTAGCAAATATGCTTAAGAAAGAGTGACTCGTGCAGTCTAATGAAATTGTAAGTTGGATATATCAATGGTTAGACGAATTACTGCCAGAATCTGTTAAATATGCTTGTCTTCATATACTATTTATCATCAAAGCTCATTTGAACTATTTTACTGAACGGGTATGTATCTAGCGATTATAGTAATGACTATAATTGCCATGAAATTTCTTGCATCGAAAACCCCTTGTCAATTTTGTCTTCATTCACATGTTCCCATTAAGTTAAATCACTCCAAATGCCATAATCGGCATTCCTGGAAATACCACAGATGAATCAGTGTGGCCGAGTATGATGGCATCGTGCATTGTGATCATGGTTTCCTGATGTTTCCCAAACGCATTCACTATCCTGGCAAAAGGTTGACCTGTTTTAATAAACTCGCCTGGTTGTGCAAGAAAGCGGATAATTCCACTAGTAGAACTATGCGGCTGATCATAGTAATGATATATTTTTTGCTGTATTGTCTTTTTCCAATTCATCTGGCCCTGATGATAACGCGTACGGGTTACACATATTCATTGAAGTGATGACGTTCCAGATTGCTTCAACACCTGCGCTGACATTAATCTCATTGATTACATATGGTTCACCTAATTCCAATGTCAATGCAGGAACGGAATTTACTAGAAGGTTATAGGATAATGTACCTTTAAGAATTTCTTTTTCCTGAATTACAATAAGATTAGTATCAAGAGCTATTTTTTTAGTGAGGTTAAAAGTCGCCTGGTGAGGGCCTTTTGGATTTGCATCCAATACTGTATAGAGGATTGAGCGTTTCCAGTCAGTGTGCAGATCAAGTACTAAATCAGGATTGCTTTTCATAATCATGGAAAAAATTTCACTGGCAATTCTCTCGCCAAGTGATCCTTCAGGATTTCCAGGGAAGCATCTGTTTAAATCTTCCTGGCTGGGTGTAACCATTCTTGATCCTTGCTCAAACCCGAACGGATTCATAAGTGGAATTGCATTAATTGAACCACATAGAAGGTGTTTTTTCGCTCTGCGAAAAATCTCATGGATAACAACCATTCCACAGACTTCGTCACCATGTGTACAAGCCGTCAGCCAAAGGGTCGGCCCTTGTTTATCCGCCTTGACTGACATAAGCGGCAGTCGCCGCACAGAAAGGTCGGAACCCAGTAATAGTCGCTGGAAAGAATAGCGGGTTTTAATACTCTTTCGGGATCGATTTAACAGGCGTGGATTAGTCATAGTCGTACTCGCTTACTCTAAAGGTGTGGATAACAGCTCAGGCCATGGGTAATGGTTTTAAGCCTGTTTTGCGGTCGTGGAAATAGTCTGTTTATCTATTCAAATAGTCAATAGACCCCAGTGTAAAATTTCACTGTACAAAGAATTAAACTAGGTGCAATATCGCGCCGCAATTGAAATGTGCCTATCTGACTGAGTCATTTAGGCTGACAAATTATGCTTGCCGGAAGACCTTAAGATACTATCGCTCTGGAGAGGGTTGGTCCCTAAGATTAGGCGGTACAGATTTTTTACTACATCATATTAATGTGGAGATTTTTGCATGAAACCAGTATCTAAAGGCAAGCGTAAGTCCAGCAATCAAAAGCTTATTGACATACTAGGGCCCGTTGAAAATCTTGAGAGTTATGTAAAGGCAGACTGGTGGAAACACCTGTTCAATGCAAATTACTTGCGTACCGATGGTGATGTGGTTAGTGATCCGGCCATCACAAGTTCTGAGGTGGATATACTTGAAGATATTATGCAGGCAGAAAAAAATGAAGCCATGCTGGATCTTTGTTGTGGGCAAGGCAGGCATGTAATGGAGCTGGCGTGTCGGGGATATTCAAACCTATATGGGATGGATCGATCGCATTACTTGATTAGTCGAGCGAAAGCTACAAGCAAAAAAAATGCATTGACGATTTCTTTCAAGGAAGGTGATGCACGTAAATTACCATATCCTGATAACCACTTCAGCGTCGTCATGGTGTTGGGAAACAGTTATGGGTACTTTGAAACGCAGAAAGATGATGAAGTGGTACTTGAAGAAATATCTCGAATACTAAAACCTGAAGGAAAACTGATAATCGATCTTACCGATGGAGACTATGTGCGTGATAATTATGAGCCACGTAGCTGGGAATGGATTGATAAAAACTATTTTGTTTGTCGCGAGAGATCCCTGTCTGCAGATAATCAGCGTTTAATATCACGGGAAGTAATAACTCACGTTAAAAAAGGGGTGATTGCTGACCAGTTTTACTCAGAACGGTTATATAACACCAATGAAATTTTAACCATGCTAGCTGAGAATGGTTTTAAGGATGCCGCACATGCAAATAAATTAAATACACAGTCGGAACGTAATCAGGATCTGGGGATGATGGCTGTCCGCAATATCATTGTTGCTCATGCGCCAAAATCTAAAATTTTAGTTGACTCTGTAGTTCCTGAGAAACCACGTATTGCAGTATTATTGGGAGATCCTGGTATTGCAGATAAGGTGAAACCTGATGAAAAATTTGATGAAGATGATTTTTATACGATTAATCAGCTTAAATTAGCTCTTGCTGAACTACCACAATACAGAATTAGCTATTTTGATAAGCATGATCAATTTATATCAGTCTCATCAAGCTGGAAAAATAATTTCGACCTTGTGCTAAATTTGTGTGACGAGGGTTATTACAACAAGCCAGAATACGAACTCCATATTCCGGCGCTACTAGAAATAAACGATATGCCCTACACGGGTGGAACACCTCAGTGCCTGGCGTATTGTTACGATAAGTCTCTGATCAGGGGTATTGCAAATGAACTGGATATTCCTGTTGCAAATGCGTTTGTAATAAAGCCGGAAGACACAACGTTTATTGATATTAACATCTCTTTTCCAGTCATTATCAAACCAAATTTCGGTGATTCCAGCTGTGGTATAACATCTGAGAGTGTATGCTCAAGTGTAGATCAACTCGCTCAAGGGGTCCTTCGAATTCGCGAACAGTATGGATATGAATTGCCAATCCTCATTGAGCAATTTCTGCCAGGAAAAGATATCAGTGTTGGCATTATAGGAAATCCACTGCATGAAGTTGATATTCTTCCAGTAATAGAAGAGGATTATTCTGAATTACCTGCCGGTTATCCAAAAGTGTGTGGTTATGAAGCCAAGTGGGATCCTGCATCACCGTATTGGAAGATACGATCGGTTGCGGCGGATCTGGATGCGCCTGTGGAACAATATCTTCAGGACTGTTGCCTGAAGCTATTCATGCGTGTTGGCTGTCGTGATTATGCCAGATTTGACTGGCGTCTGGATGCTAATGGTACACCTCGGCTTTTAGAGATCAATCCTAATCCAGGATGGTGCTGGGACGGGCACTTAGCCAAGATGGCAAAACTGGACAATATGACATACGCAGAAATGCTGGACAAAATTATTAAGGCAGCGTTACTGAGATCACACATTCCATTTCACGGTATTGAAAATGGAATCATGCATTAATCAAAGTATAGTATTTTGTATAATAAAACTTAATTGTTAGAGAACATCTGAGGATGCTGGCAAATTAATTTAGGTCTTGTGTTTATGACTGGAAATGTGTATTCATTACAGCGTTACAGTAACTTGTTGCATAGGTTGACATATTAATGAATGACAATACTTTTACCGAAGACCCAGAGCACAGATTAAATCTGCGCAATCTGGAACTTGCTGACTATGATGATCTAAAGATAATAATGGATCTTGTGTATCCTGGCTTAGAGGATGTATTGCAGGAAAAGAAATTTCGAGCTCAAATATCTACCTTTGGTGAAGGGCAGATATGTATTGAAGACCATGGTAAGGTTGTTGCCGCAGCATTTTCTCTCATTGTTGACTATGACAAATTCGGCGACCATCACACTTATGACCAGATTACAGGAGATGCCTATCTGACAACTCACGACCCAAGAGGTGATGTGTTATATGGGGTTGAGGTTGTTGTGCATCCTGATTATCGCGGCATGCGTCTGGGTAGACGTCTGTATGAAGCCAGAAAAGAACTGTGCAGAAATTTAAATCTTAAATCGATTGTTGCCGGTGGGCGAATACCGAATTATCAAAAACATGCTAAGGATATGTCGCCTCAAAAGTATATTGAGCTGGTTAAAAAGAAGAAAATATACGATCCTACGCTGACATTTCAATTATCGAATGAGTTTGAAGCCAAGCGTATTCTTGATGATTACTATCCGGAAGATAAAGAATCCAGGGGTTACGCAACTCTTTTGGAGTGGACAAATTTATATTACGACGAGCAGAAAATACCACTATTTGGCGCAGTCAAGAAATCTGCAAGAATAGGTTGTGTTCAGTGGCAAATGAGACCGTTAAAATCTGTAGATGAACTCATACAGCAGGTTGAGTTTTTTGTCGACGCGTTATCTGATTATCAATGTGATTTAGCACTTTTGCCAGAATTCTTTAATGCGCCATTAATGGGAATAGAGGCACATAAAACATCGATTAATTCGATCAAGGCCCTGTCCGCATTCACTGAAGAAATAGTTGAAGCAATATCTCGTCTGGCAGTTTCATATAATATTAATATTATCGCAGGTTCCATGCCTGTCGTAGAAGATAATCAATTATATAACGTTTCTTATTTTTGTCGTCGTGACGGTACGCTTGAATCACAATATAAAATACATCCTACGCCACATGAGAAACGTGCATGGATTATGCAGGGTGGCGACAACCTTAATGTTTTTGAAACCGATTTCGGGAAAATTGGAATATTGATTTGCTACGATATTGAATTTCCTGAGCTCGCACGCTTACAGTCGGAAGCAGGGATGCAGCTATTATTTGTGCCATTCTGGACTGATACAAAGAATGCCTATCTCAGGGTGCGTTGCTGTGCGCATGCGCGTGCAATAGAAAATGAATGTTATGTCATCATAGCCGGTAGTGTTGGCAATTTGCCGAAAGTGGATGGAGCTGATATACAATACGCCCAGTCTGCTGTTTTTTCCCCGTCAGACTTCTCGTTTCCTCATGATGCCATCATGGCTGAAACAACGCCGAACACCGAAATGACATTAATTGTTGATCTTGATCTGGAGAAGCTCAGTCAACTGCGCAATGAGGGTTCTGTAAAAAATTATCTGGACAGGCGTCGTGATTTATATCGAATCAACTGGCTAGGTAACACAAATTACAAATAGCAAATCGTTATCTGGAATATTAGTGAGTTCGGCAATATCTGGTTATTTGTGTGCGTATCCATGGCTAAATTATAATTTTGCGCCATATAGATAACCTAACTAATACTTGATCGATTATACGACAAAATACTGTTCCAGTTTGTTATGAAATTCAGTCTTATGGCCAGTCCACCATTTAGCAATATATTTGGCTAGCTCGTTTGGCTCATGGTTATTGATTGCATTATTAACAATCCTGTTGAGATCAGCTAAAAAAGTTTTTCTGTATTCTTGTATAATCTTTAGATCATTCTCGGGAATGCCTCGTTCCAAAAGAATTGATTCTTCTGTTTTCAGGTGGAATATGATGTATTGCTCCAGCATCAAAATAGTGGGTTTTAAAGATTTTAAATCCCAGCCTTTTTGCATAAAATAAAATAATGAATTTATCATTGCTATCAAGCCTCTATGCTGTTCATCCAGTATGGGAAAATTGACTAAATCATTTTCGTCCCATTTTATAAATAGTATGTTCGACATTGCATCTCCAATCGAATGGGTAGTATTAGTCTGACTGTTCTATCAAATGTAAATTTCAAAGAGAGGTTTAAGTAGTCGCTTTAATATTGTTGCTAACTATATGAACTTTTCTTTATATGAATATAATAATCGTTTTATAACCTTCAGGCTGATACTGACAGATATTATTGTCTGTTAATACAGCACAGGCCTTCTATATGGTTCTGTGACTGTTATATCATGAACTGAAAACAGTAAAAATACATAAATACAATGATTCATTAATATTGTAATAACTAAATAATATATATCAAAATTATTTATGCGTTATCCGTTTGTTTTACTTTGTCTGAAAGAGGGAAATTGTGATGTGTTTAACGAAATGGGTGTATGCCGGTATATTGTCCTCTAAGGTGCTGGGAACTAATTGCTCAAATTATAGTCCTTAAGACTGACTGGATTATATTGATAATATAATTGTATTTTTATTAATATAAAGGTATCGTTTATTGTTATGAAACAGTGGAAAAACATCGTTGCATTCATTTTGATTCTGGCTATGCCAGTTTCATTGTGGGCCAATGTGACCATGGCATCGCACTGTCAAACATCAAATTCCTCATCTCATACAATGCACTCCCAAATAGATAATGGAATGCATATGCATATGAATCATGAAGTTACTACAGAAGTAGTTGATAATTCATCTGGCTGTGACTGTGGTTGTAATGACTTGATGGATTGCTCTGTCTCAGGTTGTCACGGCACAGCATTATTGAACGGATCGGAATTAAAATATAATCCTTATACACAATCAATTGTCCAGCTTGCAGGGCCACTGGCACCTTCTCCTGACCCACATCTATTATTTAGACCCCCTATTTTACTTTCCCTGGCCTGATCATCAGGTTATTTGCTACTGCTTTTGACATGATGCATGTCAAGTAGCTGACATCACATTCAATATTATCTGGTCGTTACGTATTTTCTGTAACGTATGTATAGAAATTCAGGAAAGTATTATGAATAAACACATATGCCTACTTATGCTAGCAGGTACATTTTTGCTTTTGGCAGGATGTACTTCCATCCCAAAAGATCTGGGTCGAAATGATGTTAATGCACTCATTAGTGAGCGAGGGGTGCCAATCGAAGCGACTGTTAAACATGGCAGTAATGAAGTACTTAATGCGCTGATAGCACAACCTTTGACTGCTGAAAGCGCTATTCGAATTGCGTTAATCAATAACCCGCAGCTTAAATCGACGTATGCTGGTTTAGGCATTGGTGCTGCTGATGTTTATGAGGCAGGACGCATTCGTAACCCCATTTTTTCATTCACATCGCTGGACTCTAACGTCTCAGGCGAGCGTAACCTGAATAGTTACGGTTTAATTTTATCGTTTACTGATTTGCTTACGCTGCCATCTCGAAAACGTATTGCAGAGGGCGAGTTTGCAGTAATGAAACAGACTGTAGGTGCTGAAATTGTCAATACTGCAGCTGCAACTGAAGCTGCTTTTTATGAATTTGTTGCAGCAAAGCAGGTTGCTGCATTGCGAGAACAAATTGCAAAAGCGGGTGCTTTATCACGTGATCTCGCCAAACGATATTATGATGCAGGTAATTTATCGCCACGCGATTTGGCCCTAGAGCAGGCAGGTGCTTCTGAGTCTCAACTGGAATCGTTGGAAGCAAATGATGAAGCATATATAAAACGTGCCCAACTGGCAGCATTACTGGGACTGTCTGTAGCCGATGCATGGGATGCACCCGCACAACTACCGGTACCTCTTGTACAGGAAGACAATCTTGATGATCTGATCAAATTAGCCCAGCAGTCCAGACTGGATCTTGCTGGAGCGAATGCGCGTGCGAAGAACTATGCAGATCGTCTGGGTGTTACAAACTGGACTCGCTGGCTGGGTGAGCTGGATGTGGGTATTGAACATGAGCGCGAAACAGATGGCGCAGACCTGACAGGACCCACCATTGAATGGGAAGTACCGATTTTCACGCAAAATCGTGATCGCAAGCTACGTGCCACTGCTGAATTAAAAATGGCAATTGCTGAAGTTGAACGCTTAACACTGGATATTGAAAACAGTGTTCGATTGGCTTACGCAGCCACTTTAAACACAAAAGCACGTGTAGATGAATACAGGGATCGTTTGATCCCTGCGCGCATCGAAATAGTTGAGCGTGCACAAGAAGAAGAAGCGTTTATGCTGATTGGCATATTTGAATTGCTGGAAACCAAGCAGGCTGAATATGATGCCTATCAAGGATATCTGGAGATTGTGCGTGACTACTGGCTGGCACGTACAGAGTTAGCACGTGCCGTAGGCAACACACTGCCGAGTAATCGTCATGTGAATAAAAAACATTTAAGCGTCGACGATTATATTGCTCCACAACCTGAAAGTATGGATCACTCAGCACATGGTGATATGAGTCAATCAGAAACCATCTCTACGGACAATGCGCACAGCAATCATTAAGTTATTTGAATTAGGAGATTTATCATGACATCACGAAGAGAATTTTTAACCTATACCAGTGCAGGAGCCCTGGCAGCAGCAATCGTGCCGAATGCAAGCGCTGATTCAATCCCGGCTGCTGCACCAGCGATAGTGACACAATCAAAAACCCGTCAGAACTACGTGCCTGTGCGTACGCTGAATGGCTGGACCTTGCCTTATAAGATGAAAGATGGCGTCAAGGAATTCCATCTTGTTGCAGAGGAGATTGAACATGAATTTGCTCCTGGTTCAGTGGCCAAGTGCTGGGGCTATAACGGGACTACGCCCGGGCCTACCATTGAAGCGGTTGAAGGTGATCGGGTTAGAATACTCGTTACAAACTGCTTAAAAGAACACACAACCATTCATTGGCATGGACTGTTACTGCCCAGTGGTATGGATGGGGTTGGTGGTTTAAATCAGCCGCAAATAAAGCCTGGTGAAACCTTTGCTTATGAATTCACGCTGAAACAGCACGGCACACACATGTATCATCCACATGCAGATGAAATGACTCAAATGGCAGTGGGTATGATGGGGATGTTTATTATCCATCCAAGAAATGGAGAAATCGTACCTGTTGATCGTGATTACTGTTTTATGCTTCATAACTGGGCGTTGCACCCCGGTACATATCGCCCTGATCCCTCTATTATGGTGGACTTTGATTTATGGACCTTTAACAGCAAAGTATTTCCAGCAATAGATTCAGTGGTTGCAAGAACAGGGGAACGTGTGCGTGTACGAATAGGTAATCTATCAATGTGGAATCATCCAATTCATATGCATGGTGTGCAGTATTGGGTTACAGGATCTGATGGTGGTCGTTGGACACAAGCAAGCTGGCGTCCAGAAGTGACTGAAATAGTAGGAGTAGGACAAATCCGTGATATCGAGTTTATTGCAGAGCCGGGCGACTGGGCATTTCACTGCCATATGGCTCATCACACCATGAATGCAATGGGTCACGAAATTCCAAATACGTTGGGGGTTGATCAATCAGGTATTGATAAAAAAATTAGGGAAATGCTCCCGGATTTTAAAGCCATGGGTGAATTTGGCATGGCGGAACATCAGGAACATGTCGATATGGGCCATCACACTGGTCCACGTAACACATTACCAATGATGACAGGTGTTGGTCCATACGGAAATATTGAAATGGGAGGAATGTTTACCACCGTGAAAGTACGCGACAACTTAAAACGAGGTGACTTTAGTGATCCGGGCTGGTATGACGCACCAGCAGGCACAGTAGCAGAAAAAGTAAGTTCAGATCCGGATTATGGAAACCCGGTCAGAATGAAAACATGAACTATCACATCGAATCAAAGATGCTACATCTGCTCGGTTTATAGTTTTACAATCTTTTTCTTTAGTAGCCAGTGAATGATCAGTCCGTAGATAAATGCAATTCCAACGTTCCAGATAGTAGCAGCAGCGACGGTGTACAAAGTAAATCGTTCATGTTTTTTGAAACCAGTATCACAGGCGCCTAAAGCAAGTTGTGCGCCTGTCAGGAATAAGATAATACCCAGTATGGAGGTTGGAAATATTTTAAATAACACACTTATTGAGTCGCCCAGAATTAATGCCAAAAATAACAATATTGTTCCAATGATAACAGTTGCACCACCTGTACTGGCGCCAAAACGAACGTGCCCCGCCATGCCGCCAGCGCCATGGCACAAAGGTATACCGCTGAACATGGAGCTGAAGGTATTCATAATGCCTGTTGAGACAGCTACTTTGTTTTCTGTGATAGGGCGATCGGGAAATAATCTGTTGTTTTCTTCCTTGATTGCGACTATGGCATTACCCAGGGTCATTGGAAGTTGAGGGAGTGCCAGGAATAATGTGCCTATCACAAAGTCATTAAAAGTAATTTTATGCCAGGAAAAATCAGGTGTCTGAATATTGAATTGAATATTTTTAAACTCATTGACAAGGTGAGGGTCTTGGGCGAGTGAGATGATCGCGCCAAAGACAAGCAGCATTATCATTGCTGGAAAGCGTTTATTTGTTAATAGTAACAGAGTGCCAAACAGTCCTATTGCTCCTATCAACCAGTCTGTAGATATTCTTTCTATACCATCCAGCATAAAAGCTATGCCTAAACCTAGAATAATTCCAAGGGTAATGGGCCGCGATATAATTTTTGCCAGTTTAGAGGCAAGTCCGGTAATGCCAAGAAAAATCCATATGATGCCTGTTGCCAAGCCGGCAGCAATCACAGTATTGGATGTGATCACTAAAGTCTGGGCTGCCTGCGTAGTTGCTATGGCGCCTATTGCCTTCATGGGTTGAACAGGAAAGGGTGTTTTATAGTACAGGCCAACGATTATCTGCGATACACCTATTACAAATAATAAACTGCTGGGTTCAATATCAACCAGAGTAATATAGGCAATAGCAAATGGTATTAAGGTGCCCAGGTCACCAAAAGCACCAGCCCACTCCATACGATTATATTTATTCATCCGGATAAATAGTTTGCTGTACTGATAATCATTTGACTATGAATTATATAGTGATATCTATCTATGACGAAGATTTAATTGCTATATGAATTATTGTGCACACATATCTATGCAAGCGATTGCATATTTGTTTTCGCTGGCAGAATTGCTTAAATGTATGCAGACATTGATATGAATATATTTAAGAGGCACGTTTAAAATGATTCGATTTGTAGTTCTGATTTCAGCACTTATTACTTGTAGCTTGCCCGCGTTGGCAGACGATATAGTTACAATCTATGCTGCGGGAAGTTTGAAGGCTGCACTGGGCGAAGTAGTTGCTTCATATGAAGAGAAATATAATATAAAAGTGGTGGAGAGATATGGCCCAAGTGGCTTATTGAGAGAAGCAATCGAAAGTAATGAGACGCCAGATATTTTTGCTTCGGCGAATATGAAGCATCCCTATACACTCGAATTGAAGCATTGGGGCAGTCCTGTCGTTATGTTTGCGCGAAACAAACTATGTGCGTTAGCACAACAAGATGTAGATATAACTTCAGACACTCTATTGGATGTCTTACTCAATGATACTGTAAGAGTAGGCACATCAACCCCGAAAGCTGATCCTAGTGGTGATTATGCCTGGGAGTTGTTTAAAAAAGCAGATAATCTTGTTGAGGGTAGTTTTTCTATCCTTGCAGGCAAAGCGCTTCAACTCACAGGCGGGAAAAATAGCAACCCTGCACCTAATGGGCGCAATCAGTATGGGTGGGTGCTGAGTGAGAATAAAGCTGATGTATTTCTTACCTATTGTACGAATGCTGTACTGGCAAGAAAAGAATTCCCAACGCTTAAAATCATAAAAGTCACTGAAAATCTGTCAGTGGGTGCTGATTACGGTTTATTAGTCAGAGCCGGTGCCTCAAAAGAAGCCTGGCAGTTAGGGATGTATATATTGTCACCTGCTGGTCAGAAAATACTAGCTGACTATGGCTTTGATGCTGGTGGAATGTCCAGATAAATATTGAACATGAATATCAATACATTTGCTCGAATGATTATGAGTTTCTGGTTAACCCTGGTACCGTAAAAGTAAATTTATCACAGTTACAGTATGTATCACACGTCTTGATGAGTATCATTATATTATATTGTTCCATTCACACTACCGCCAATATAAGACATGAAAAAAAATTTCATTAGTCAGGCGGCTTAAACTCCTTTCAAGTGCACCAGAGTATCCTGCAGATGCCGAATATGGCATTGAAATGCATTTTATCAAGTATCTTTTTCTGCCTAAATTTCTGATAAATCACAGAATTTATGCTGATGATGCGTTATCGGCACTAACACAAATTACTTTAATTATTTTGGAGTAATAAAATTCAGTCATTAAAAATTGAATTATTATTTCCGGATAATTAATGAGTTTAGGGTATATGCCGATGAAATTGTAAGCGTCAAGAAATAGTTCATTTAGTAATAGTTAATAGCGAATTACGAGAACTGTAATCAATATTCTTGTTGTTAAATAATAATGTTGAAATTGCATGTGTGTAATGACAATTTTAATTAGCATTTACCAACAGATAGTCATTATATGTGGTGAGATATGTTTGAGTCCAAGTATAAATCTATTAATTTAGCAGCTTTAATTGTAATTCCCTCTTTATTGCTGACGTTGTATGCAACTAAAATTTCGTATGATTTTATTAAAGAGCGTGCTGAAGTTAAATTTGAAGATGAAACTAGTGAGACTATTGAAGATATATTGGAAAGATTAAATCAATATGAACAGGCGTTAACGAGTGGAGTCGCATTATTTCAGTCAAGTAATAATGTTACACGAGACGAATGGAAAAAATTTACAACCGCAATGAATATTGGTGAGCGGTATCCTGGATTTCAGGGAGTGGGATTCGCAAAAATCCTTCAGCCAGGTGAAATAAATGAGCATATCTCTGAAATTAAGCGAGAAGGATTTCCGGATTACAAGGTATGGCCCGAATATACCAGATCAATCTATACCTCTATTATTTATCTCGAACCTTTTGATTGGCGAAATCAACGCGCATTTGGTTACGATATGTCTACCAATGAAACTAGATGGAAAGCAATGAAAAGAGCTGGTGAAACTGGATTAACTTCTATTACCGGAAAAGTAACACTTGTTCAAGAAACCGATTCAGATATTCAGGCCGGATTTTTAATGTATGTTCCACTTTACAGGAACGATACACCTGCTGAAACAATTGAGGAGAGACGAGCCAATCTGGTTGGGTATGTATATAGTGCTTTTCGAATGAATGATCTGATGCAAGGAGTATTAGTAAAAAATAAAACCAATTTTCATTTCAATATTTATGATGGCGATAATAATGACGTTGATAATGTTATGTATGGGTCAGATGAAGAGACATCAGGTGAGTACACTTCAAAATTCTCAAAAACACAATTAATTAGATTGCCAGGTCATGAATGGACGGTAACATTTAATAGTGTTAAATCCTTTGATAAGGACGTTTCTACTTTTATACCATTGGCAATATTATTCCTGGGATTGATTATAAACACTTTGATATTTGTTTTGCTTACTCGTTTAATTAATGAGAGAAAAAGAATAAATATCAAAGCCGATGAGCTCAGCAAAGAGATTGTAAATAAAAACAAAGAACTTGAGTTCGAGATTAACGAGCGTGCAAACATTGAAATATATGCCAAAAAGCTATTTAACACTGCGTCTGAAGCAATTATTACACTTGATTCTCTAGGTGTAATTTTGTCTTTTAACCCTGCTGCTACGACCATATTTGGCTATCAATGTGAAGAGATTATTGGACAGTCAGTATCATGTCTAGTGCCTGAGTTACATAAAAACAAGGTTCTGGACTATTTGATTAATAATCTGGGCCTGCAAAACCAGACTCAAAATGTACATGAATTTACTGGATTAAGAAAAGATAAATCTCTGATAAATATTGAGATTACTGTTGGTAATATGAAGATAAATGAAAAGCATAGTTTTACTATATTTATCCGCGATATAACCAGTAGAAAAGAAATGCATGAAAAGTTAACGACACTCAATACTGAATTATTGCGGTCTAATGAGGATTTGGCACAGTTTGCTTATGTTGCATCTCACGATCTGCAGGAACCCCTGAGGATGATTGCCAGTTATGTGCAGTTACTTCAGAAGCGCTATTCTGGTGAGATTGATGATAAGGCGGACAAATTTATTGCTTATACCGTTGATGGATGTCAACGAATGGAATCATTGATTGATGGGTTGTTAAACTTTTCAAGAATTGATTCAAGTAAAGAGGAAATGGAAATAATAGATGTGAATAAAGCCATGGATGATATTGTGCATGAATTGAATATTCGCATTAAAGAGACTAATACAACTGTGAAGTGGTCAGAACTGCATGACGTATACGCGCGACCTACACAGTTTCTTACGGTTCTCAGAAACTTGATAAGTAATGCAATCAAATATAATAAATCAAATACGCCAGTGATACAGGTTGATAGCAAACTGCAGGAGAATGGTAAGGTTGAGATTTCTGTGCAGGACAATGGTATTGGTATTCGTGAAGAATACGCTGACAAGATTTTTATAATATTCAAAAGGCTTCATTCCCGAAATGAATATCCTGGCACAGGTATAGGCCTGTCTTTGTGTAAAAAAATTGTTGAAAGACACGGAGGGGAGATATCATTTGTATCGAAAGAAGGCGCAGGCACAACATTTTATTTCACAATGTCTCCAGCGATCGATAATGATATTCATTATCAATATGCAGTTAATGGGTAAACTTTGTATAAAAGAATGACTATGACGACGATGATTCAATCAAAGCCCGTTGATATTTTGCTGGTGGAAGATAATCAGGCAGATGCTGATCTTGCTATCGAAGCGCTTACAGATGCCAGATTGGCAGTAAATATAGCAGTTGTTGATGATGGTGAGAAAGCGTTAAAATTTTTATATCATCAGGGTGAATATGTAAATTCATTTCGACCGGACCTGATATTTCTGGATTTGAATCTACCGAAAATTGACGGGCGTCAAATTCTTGAAAGAATCAAGTCAGACAACATGCTTAAATGTATTCCGGTTGTTGTGCTTACGACTTCAGATGACGTGCAGGATGTGGCGTATATGTATACCCAACATGCCAATTGCTATATTAAAAAACCTGTTGATTTCAACCAATTTTATAAGGTTGTTCAAGAAACTACAAATTACTGGTTTACTGTTGTACAGCTTCCTCCTGATAACAGCGGTTCTGTATAGTACGACATCCACTTTACATAATATTACATAAAGAATTAGTTAAGGTTGTCTAGGCATAAGCCGATACAAACTTAACGACTTTATATATTAAAGTCTTGTTTGTAAAATATTTAATAATTTGAGTAAAATTATGAACGGTGTTGCGAAATTATCTAAAGGTTTTAATGCTGCTAATATTGATACCAGCGAAGCATCCTATATTCCTGGTGACAATGCGAAGCCATACGCACAAAAAAACCTTCGAATATTGGTCGTGGATGATAATCCAGGTGATCGTGAATTGTATGAGCAATTTCTCGTTGATGATTCATATCAAGGGTATGAATTTGTGGAAACAGCTTATGGTATGGAAGCAATCAATCTATGTTCAACGCAAAAATTTGATTGTATTTTACTGGATTATAATCTTCCCGACTTAAATGGCATTCAGTTTTTAAGTCTGCTTGAGAATAATACAAAAGTGAATACCCCTGTGATTATGTTAACAGGGCAAGGTGACGAAACGATTGCATCTGATGCTTTACGTGCTGGCGCATCTGATTATTTGCCAAAGCGAGCTGTATCCACCGAGTCACTTAAAAGAACAATTAATAATGCTGTAGAAAAATTTCACTTAAGAGCAGCCGTAGAAAGTCAAACGCATAAACTACAAAAGAATAATGAAGAACTCACACATAAGCATGACGAGATTCAGCGGTTTTATCAGACAGTATCACATGAATTAAAAACTCCTTTAACTTCAATGAAGGAATTTATCTCTATCATTCTTGATGGTCTGGCAGGTCCTATCAATCAGGAACAAAAAACATACCTGGAACTGGTGGGCGAAAGCTGTATGCAAATGGCTAATGGTATTAACGACTTACTCGACATTACTCGTCTTGAAACTGGCAAATATAGTGTTGAACTGGAGCCAAATGAAATAAAGCCGCTAATTGAAAAAACGATATTAGCTATGAGTGTAATTGCTAAACACAAGCAGATAGAAATTGATGCTTATTTTGATGATTCCTTGCCTGAGGTTTACATGGATCCTGGGCGTATTGAACAGGTATTGACGAATTTGATTAATAATGCAATTAAATTTAGTGACCGTAATGGAAAGATATTGATTAAAACAACGATAGATGGAATCGAAGCTAAATTTATAAGAATAGCTGTATTGGACAATGGTTGCGGTATTAATAAGGACAATTTGAAGCACGTATTTGATCGCTTATATCAGGTAGACCCTGAAGGTAGTTCATGCCACGAATCATCCAGTACTGGTGGTTTGGGTTTGGGATTAAATATTTGTAAACAGTTAGTTCAGTTGCATGATGGCATGTTGAAGGTCAAGAGCAAAGTAGGCGTAGGAAGTGAGTTCTCGTTCACATTGCCTGTTTATTATGAAGAAACTGGAATTCACTCAATTATCAAGGAGATATGAACATGACTAAAAAAATATTTATTGTAGAAGACGATAAAAAAATTGCTATGGCAATGGGCATTAGAATTAAAGCCAGTGGCTATGATGTGTCTACTGCTTATGATGCGGTTACTGCGGTAAGCGCTGCACGCAGGTATAGTCCTGACTTAATATTACTGGATATCTCTATGCCGGGTGGAAATGGATTTGGACTTGCTGAAAAATTTCAGAATCTGCGTGAAACTTCAGGTGTACCAATTATTTTTATTACAGCAAGTAAAAAGCCCAGTTTAAAATTTAAAGCCGAGGAATTAGGTGCAGCAGGATTTTTCGAAAAGCCGTATGATTCCGATACATTGCTAAATAAAATATCCACCTTAATATAATTCGTTATGAATTCATTTGATTTCAAGTCATGTGCCTAAGGTGGCGCCTGGAGATTGCTTTAATTGTAATGTGACTTATTGCATTATTTTGTTATACAAACTTAGTAGCTAAAGAATATTAATTAGATGGAATTATCTGTTTTATAATAATAATTTATTGGCAGCTTTATTCATCTGTTCATTGTTAAGTCATATAACACAAAAATAAAAATAAGTATTATAATGCTGCTATCAGTAAATCTTTCTGTGAGGTTAATGATATGGCGACATCTGTTCCAGAACTGCCCGAGCAATGGCAATCACTCGACCTGGTCAATATACTCTCAAAGCCTGCAGCCTTTGTGTCAATTAGTCAGTGTAATAGTCTCTATCGCGCTAAAGGCGTACAGGGCGATGAGAAACAGTGGGAAAGAGGTACCCTGGAAAACACTGTAAAAGTAGCCAAAGCCTGTCGGGAAGCAGGGATGAAATTTTTCTGGATTGGGTATGACGTTTTCAGAGAAGACTATCCCATGACCGAATTAGATGAGGCCCAATATGGGTATTGGAGTAAAGCTTTTAAATCCAGCGAGATGACAAAAGAGGAAAAACAATGGGATGTCGATCTAGTTGATGATTTAAGTGAACTCAAGCAGCCTGAAGACTCGGAGTTTTTAGAATTTGCTCATCAAAGCTCTTTCGTCGGCACTCCTTTAAAACTGATGCTGGAACGTGCAGGCATCAAAACAATTATTCTCTGCGGTATTCATCTTGACTGGTGCATAGAAGGCAATGCCAGGGCAGCTCGAGATGAGGGCTACATTCCGATTGTTGTTGGTGATGCCTGTTCGTGCAAAGACCAGGCTGATGATTTGTCTACGATGCAAAGGATAAACAATATTGTGTGTCCAGTCCTTTCTGCTGACAGAGTAGTGGGGCTAATTCGGAAAGGACTGTCTAAATCGCATGCTGCATAAGTTATTCGGTATGTTATTGTTATAGATAACTTCTTGGTGGTGTGTGACGTAGCAGGCAGATTCATTCTGCTGGACTGGAATGTATTCAGCAGAACTATCGCTTGATAATATTCTTTATATTGATCTACTAAAGCAACGAATACAGAGTCAATGTTAAAAATGAGCTTTTTATAGCGACACTATTAACATTGACTCTGATGATTCATTATTTTTTACATTTATAATTGGCTTTGGCTTCCTGGCTGGACTCATTCTTGGAGCCGCTAAAGTCGTAATACAAGCCATTGCCTTCTGGGTCAATGACAAGAGTATAACTGTAGCTTCCATCAACTTTATTCCAGTCCCATCTATGGTTAAGGCCAGCTCTCTTGTAAGCAATAGCTTCACCAGTATCACCACCTTCATAGATAATAAAGCCACCCTTATTGTTCTCTTGATTATTAAAGCGGCCCACCTCGACCAGTACCTTGGTGCTCAACAGGTTTTTGTAGCAGCGCCAGCTGGTATACTGATTCTCCTGGTATGCTTTTTTATCGATAGTGATTACCCTGGGGTTTTCCGGGTCTGATTTAACGGCTAAAGAATTGCACGAAGTCGTCATGGCAATAGAACTGAATAGCAATACTAGTAAAGTAAATGATTTCATTGGAGTATTTTAAAGTGTTTAAACTGGTACATATTATACCAATATTCATATTGTCTTGCTAAATAATCATTAGGTCAGGATGATATGAAAAATGCCAATATTGATTGAATTACAATAAAATAAGCTGTGTATTTAGTAATTGATGTTATATGATCTGGAAATTAATGTCTTGATGTTTTCTTTAACAAGTGCCTTGTATTTACAGTTAAACATGACATCCCGATATCATAAGTGATTCTCTTCATACACAAGCTCGGATAATACATTTTGATTGATTTGAATGATGCCACGTTTAGGCCGGTCAAGGTCGATAATCATATAGACGATTAATGTAATTAAGAGTGAAACTAATGTAATAGGTGTAATTACACGGTTCCCGTTTAATCCGGCTGAATATCCCATGATTCCACCAGATGAAATGAAAGCAATGAACAGGATAATTAAAATTGCCTCTGGTACATTTAACTGAAGTAGAGCAGTTCGTTTGTTCTGACTGTCAATCAGGTCGTTGAGAGATTTTATAAATACACCACTTGTCACTGGTCGTGCATCGATATCGGTGGATAGTACTGCCAATCTCCATAATTCATTTTGCAGTTTGGCCGTCATGTCGTGATATTTTTTGCGTTCTTGCAGTTTTGTCAGATCCACTTTTCCAATATCTATACGCAATTCAATATAGTCTTGTAATAAATCTTCTATTTGCTGTCTATATGGCTCTGGCAGTAATTGACTTCGAAGAACCGCGGTTCCAATTGCATTAGCTTCTTCAATGATGGCCAGGCTTCCTGTTATCAAATTGTTGCATGGACATGCTGAATGTGAAACCAAGCAGCAATGCAAGTAAGCCAAGTATGCTCGCCTGAATTGATCCTGTGAACTGTTTTACTTCTGTGTCTGTGAGTGATTAAACAAATTGGCCCGCCCTGAAGCCAATCTCGTTAAAGATGATGATAGATATAAATAAACTTATTGTGATTGCTATACTGCTATATGTGTAAAGTAATTCATTGTCATTCATATTTTTTATTTTCTCGAATTAAAATGCTCATTTTAGATATGAGTAGTGCTGTAGTTTGATTTATTTTTCTAATTGTATGGATAGCTATGACTTAAGCGACCTGTCCTTGTATATTATCTAACCTTGCCCGGATCCAAGTATTTCTTCCTTGCTGCCACTTTCTTTTACGTCCACTTTCCCTTGACGTAATCTTATTGCCGTATCAATCGCTACTGCTAATCTTGAGTGATCCCATGCCGAATTAATTTTTAACACATTAGACATTAAGCTGATGAGGTATCGGGTGTTTTCATTGTTATTCCATTCAACAATAGCGACAGAGTTCATGTAATTTTTAGCATTACCCATGTATTTTCCACATACATAGTTTTCTTCTGGTTTGCATTGATATAAGGAACCACTTTTAAAGTAAACAGCAGCGTTATGAAGTTCTGGTGCATAGACATAGCGATAACGTCTTTTTGTCATATACAGGAATCGTTTCATTTCCAGGCTAGACCATTCATCTACAAGCCGGCCTTGTTCCATTCGGTAAATTATACGTGCAAGCTCACGTGGGGTAGCATATGAAACCAGGCCGGGAACTTTTTGTTTGCCGGTGCTCGTAAAAAAAGAGCCTTGTTGAATATTTTTTGTATTAATATTTGCTGCTTCAAGAGGCTGGTTGATAACTCGCTGTGATAATTCTGTTAATTCTTTTTTGGGTGTTGTGCTGAAGAAGTCATTCGCAGTTTGAAGCGAGACTGGGTAATCAGAAGAAAAATGTTCAAGTAACATGGCTTCTCGCCAGACAACAGATGCCGCGGCATTCGCTGATGGGGATATCATGTGGTCTATCCATTCTGCTAATGAGAAAGTATCATTAGGTATGACTGTTGAAAAGCGATTGTTGGCGATAGATGGGTCAAATTTTGGCACTGTATGGCTGTCGCGAATTACCCAATTTTGCGCGAGCACCTGGGTACTTTTTAGAATCTCTTTTCTGTTGCTTATATCCGGAAATCCTTTGGCTAAAGCATTAAAAAAACCACTCATGATTAGTAGTTTTCCTACGCTGCCAGCATTTTGTTTTATATCAGGTCTAACGCCTGCCCAAATAATATTGTCAGGGTCAGACATATCGATGACGACTGCGCCATACGAGGGATCACGCGATTTAAGTATAGAGTTTAAAGACAGTTTTAAATCCTGATTTTCTGTCAGTTCATCGAAGTCAGTTAATTCGACAGTTTTACCCAGAGATAACTTAATATCATTGATGCTTAATAACGCACCTGGTGGTAATTTTGCTCCACGCTCACTTGCTTGGGAATTGGCGTAGCCTATTAATCTTTGTATGCCACTTTCAGTTACTCCATCAAGAGGGTAAGCATTCAATAAAGAAAAGCTAACAGATAATAGAACGATGAATATCGTGGTAATTACTAAATTAACCTTTAGGAATTTCATTGCATAGTGTCTGTATTTATATTAATTTTTTAATTTTGAATTATAGCATCAGTCAGTTTTACAGAATTATCAGGTGTTGTCGTAATATCAGACATCTTTTTCAACAACCTGTCCGCTAGTAAACTTCCTCGTTCTACAAGTGGTCGTATCTGGAATAAAGTTAATTCGTTATCGATAAAGCCAAATTCTATATCCCAGGGTAATGCGTTACCCTCAGAATCTTTTATGGCTGGATATTTTTCTGCAACATCAAGGGTAAGCTGGCGTAAAGTCTCAATTTCATTCTCCTGCAGTACCTTGCCTGCATTGGCAGCTTTCCAGGTTATTCCATTGTCTTTTGACAGCTCTCTCTGATAAGGGGCTTTTGCCTCTGAAACAAGTTGAACTGTGCCATCTTTTAACGCGACTAGAGTTTCTGCCGCTTCGCCAGATACCGCACCTCCAATTCCCCATGCGGTAGATACTGTGAAGCCTTCCTCTCGACTGTATAGATTGCGAGTGATGAGCACACCGGACTTTTCAGCAGCAACACTCTTCATTAATAAAACGGAAGCATACACTTCTTCAGGTTGTTCTAGTAGATTAGAGCGCCAGGCGATAGCACGAGGACTTAATACAGATGCCCACACTTTTGGTATAGAATCAATTTGGTTCTTTTTACCACGTAGGTTAGGTAATGTCAGTGATAATCCCGCACCTGTAAACCCTGGCAAATCCTCGACATTTGTATCAGAGCGTATAAATAGACCGTAACCATTCTCTTTACCAAACAACTGCTTCATAAGCGGCTCTAGCAACTCTAGTGTCTCTGTGCTGAGCTGAATTCGTTCAATATCCATACGAAGCTCATCAATACCTGAAGTAAATTCATTTTCGGTAATCTGATTAGCTCTAAAGTTTGTATACAGGGCTTTCAATCTTGATTTAAATTCAATACCAGTAGTATTGACATGGTTGGAAAATACTCCAAAAGGCAATGCAATTGCAGGAGCAACTTTCCCTGGAAAAAGACGATTCAATTCACCTAAGTTAGCAGCTTTTGGCCCAACCAGTCTTCCTGATAGGCCTTTATGTAAGTTATCTATAGTGAGTGGCTTGCTGACGGATAAATCGGGTATTGGAACGTCTAATCGGGTAGATTTCTGAGTGTTGAAATAGTTATCTACCAGTTTTTTGTCTGATTTTCTAAGATTGTCTATTAATTCAATCATGACCGACCCGTCAGAGCCGACAACATAAATAATTTCTTTGCCAAGATGCGGTTTGAATTCTGATAATAATGAATCAGAAACACTAATATTAGGTATCCCAAAATTCCGTGCCAGTAATTGTACATGTGAGAGTAAATTTCCTTCTCCCAGTGTGATTACACCAGATACTGGAGGCAAATCAGTTACAGAGTAGGGTAGTAAAACTATGTCTGTACGTAAAAGTGGCAAGTCTGTATGTGACTGGGTTTCATCAATAGCTATTAATCTGCCTTTGGCAACACCGGGATTTAATCCTAAAATTGTGCCGGATGGTTTGCCCATTATGCTTCTTTTAACTCCAAGGCTAGTTTGAGCATCTAATGTTAACTGCCTTGCTACATTGGCATAGGGGAGTAAAAGTGAACTACGAATAATATCGTCTAGGAACTTGCTTGCCCGTGCATCAATAGCTGCGTATCGACTTATTGCTTCAGCAAATGTATGGCGTACAGTTCCAACTGCCCAGTTATTCACCTGGCTTAAGGATTGGGTTAAAAAGAAATAATCACCAGCGTTTATAGATTCTTTGGTTAAATAATAATTAATTGTAGAGGCTGTTATTTGATACTCATTCTCAGAGACAAAGCCTGATGCTGAAGCTGCTCGCAGTAGTGAAAGCGATAAGTTAAGTATGTCGTTACGTGTTAGTTGATTGTCGCGAACTAAATTCATGGCTAACAGGCGAATTTCTTCTTCAATATCCGGATATATATCAAATAATAACAGTCTCAGGCTCGTGTTTAGTTCACTCAAGATTGATCTTTTGAATTCGTATAAGGTCTGGCTTAGATGATCCAGCCTCACTATAGAAGTCTGTTGAGTATCTATTAGTATGTTTTCACCTAAGTGTTCTAGCTGTGAATGCTTTTGTAATTCCAGAAATGCTGATCTAAGTCTTTGCTGTCTTCCTGCGGGACTATAAAGCAGGTTTAGATTCGCTATTAGTGAGTTCACGCTTGAGATTAATGAGGTATCAGTTTTATCTATTTGCCTTGTTGCCAGCCATTCATTTAGTCGTGAAATGCTTGAAAAGGATGGGTTAGTATGAATTTCTACACGCAGGTTTTGAAAGCTGCCATCCTTTTCAGCTATCTCTTGGGAAATACGTCGAATTGACCTGGTAAGATCCACTTTATAATTATGCGGGATCGTTTTGATAACCTCTTTGGTTAACAAATAATTGTTTTTAATCCACTCACTGTTTTCTAATAATTGCAGTAATAGTACATTGCCGGTTGCTTCCTCGTCTTCGAGTTGAATCCTGCCTCGATAGTGTTTAGCACGCCGTAACACCCATCCGTTATCAATATCTGTTAAGTATCGTTCTAATGGGAGTTCCCTTAATCGTTGCTGACGGTTATCTAGATCCCATAACTCATCCCAGGTCATCGCAGTAAATATTGTTCCAACATTCCAGCCAAGTTGTGATAAACGCTCACGCTGTGACGAATACTGTGCATGTTGATGTCCACCACCATGCGCCTTACATGCGTACTGTTTTGGGGGTAATACTACGCCGTCATTACAAAACCAGCGAATCTGGCGATAAGGACCACGCTCACTATTGATCATTTCTTTGATAATCATCCTGGCTTCTGCAATAACTTCTTCGCCAGGAGGCGTCAGTTGAGACGCGGCATTTGCGATATAAAATAGATAGCAGAAAGCTATAGAAATAAAGGGAAGTGCGTGTTTCAAATGTAAATCGCCATAATATTAAGTGTATATATAACTGAGGTAAATGAGTGTAGTATCTATTATATAGGAATCTATTACATGATTCAGTTGAACAATGATGTCAAGCTATCATTAGTTGCACTATAGCCCAATTACTATTGCCTACTACCATAAAGACTCACTTTATACATGTATGAACGAAAATATTCGTGATAACACTTCTGGCTTGTCTTTGCTTGAAAAATTTCTGCGTATATTTGCACGTGTACGTAAAGAAGAGGGTGTGACCAGTCTTCTATTGTTGATGAACATATTCCTGATTTTAATGGCTTATTACTTTATTAAGCCAGTCAGGGAAGGGTGGCTTTCAATATCAATAATTCAGGGCCTAACCAAGTTGGAAGTAAAAGCTTACTCGGCTTTTGTTCAAAGCCTGGTATTGGTTATAATTGTACTCCCTATTTATGCAAAGCTGGCTTCAATATGGACGAGGATAAAACTAATTACACTAGTGGGCGCTTTTTTTTGTGTAGTGTTATTTATGTTTTGGTTATTTCAACCTGATTATATCTTCCGTCATATTCCGTATTTGGGGATTTTCTTTTATTTATTTGTGGGCATCTTTGGGGTAACTTTAGTTGCTCAATTCTGGTCTTTTGCCTCAGATATATTTGGTAACGACAGAGGACGTAGGTTATTCCCATTAGTTGCAGTAGGTGCAGCAGCAGGTGGGGCTATGGGGTCCTGGATTGGGGAGCGTCTAATAGCGAATAATAATTTTGAACCATTTGATTTAATGTTGTTCGCTATCGTGCCTTTGGTATCAACGATCATTTTAGCGCGTTGGACTGACCGTAGGGGAGCATATGGGCATCCATCAGAATATACAAAAAAACGCTGGCGGCAACCTGCTACCCCAAAATATGAAGGTGCTTTTAAGTTATTGCTGAAATATCGCTATCTAAGTGCGATGGCAATTATGGTGTTGTTGTTTAACTGGGTAGTTGCCAGCGGAGATAATATATTGTTTGGTTTGGTACAGCAGTCGCTAGATGAGCAGTTAATAGCTCAGGGCATAAATGCCGATAACTATTCGAAACAGTTAAAAAGCGCGACGACCGCCTTTTATGGGTCTTTATATTTTTGGGTCAATATTATTGGTTTATTGTTGCAGGCGTTTGTTGTATCTAGATTACTTAAGTTCGGAGGGTTTGGTTCATTGATGTTGGCGACTCCTTTAATTTCACTTCTAGCTTATATTTCGATGGCAGTTGCTCCTGTATTAGGTGTCATAAAAGCGATGAAAGTGGCTGAAAACTCTAGTAATTATTCTATAAATAATACTGCAAGGCACATGTTATGGTTGCCAACATCGAAATCAATGCTGTACCAGGCAAAGCCTACTGTCGACACGCTTTTTGTCCGGATTGGTGATGGATTCGCAGCCTTAACGGTACTATTGGGAACTCGTTTGTGGAATTTAGAACTAAATACTTTTTTGATAATCAATATAGTGCTGACTCTATTCTGGTTAGCTATCGCATATTTTCTAGTGCAAGAGCATAAGCGATGGAATGAGAATATAGAGGTAAAAATATAAAAGTACAATTGGAGTAAAAAATAGTGAAAAAGTTGCTGCTTGGTGCATTAGTATTATTTGTGGTGGTTAGCAATATATCAGCTCAGGAGGACCAGGACTGGAGGCCGTTATATAAATTAGTTGATTCATCTCTACAGACAAAACTGGATGCAGAGTTCAAAAAAATACCACAGTTACGAAAGTTAATTGTTCAGAAAAAACTGGCAATAGGAGTGGTAGATATGAATGGAGAAATGCCTAAATTCGCACGAATTAATGGCAATAAAATGATGTACGCGGCTAGTCTGCCTAAAATTGCAATATTGTTAGCTGCCTATCAATCTTTCGAGGATGGCAGTCTAGAAGAAACAGAAGAAATACACAGTGATCTGGTCAATATGATAAGGACCTCTGATAATCATGCGGCAACAAAAATTATAGATAAAGTGGGATTTAAAAAAATTTCATCAGTTTTGAAAGATCCAAGATACGAGCTATATGACGAAAGCCGAGGTGGAGGATTATGGGTAGGAAAACGTTATGCAAAGCAAGGTAAACGCTATCCTGACCCAATCAATAGTATTTCCCATGGTGCTACAGTGACACAAATCTGCAGGTTTTATTACTTGCTGGCAAATCATAAATTGATTAATTATGAGCGCTCTGAGCAGATGTTAAATGATTTATCGAATCCAGCCCTTAATCATAAATTTGTTGCATCATTATCGAAATTAGCGCCCAAAGCTGACTTGTTTAGAAAATCAGGAACCTGGAAACAGTGGCACTCTGACTCTGTTCTGGTTAGAAGTGTTGATTGGAGAAACTATATCCTGACGGCAATGGTAGAAAGCGAGGATGGTAGTAAAATCATTGAAAGAGTTGTTCCAATTGTGGAGAAGGTGCTACGTGCTGAAGAAAGTTGATCTGCTTTCTGCGGTGTAATGTGCCAGGACTGCACAGTAGTAGCAGACAAGATACGCAGACCGTACCTTAATGATTAAGACATAACACTATGAGATTTATAGTATAGGCATAATAAAATCATCACAACATATTAGAACAAGAGTAATAAGTGTCTATGCAAGTAGTCACTATAGACAGTAAGATCTGAATAAATGAGTTATGGCATTATTCAAGGAGATTATTTAGATTAAGATTGGAGTCGTTACCGATAACTGGTGTATTGTTCAAAAATTCTATGTCTGTTGCACTTTCCAATGCATCACCTGTATCGTCCAGCACTCCGGAAACACCGGTGCTGTCAAGGACATCATTTGTTATCTCTAAAGTGCTGTTGACTGTTGAGAGTAGCGGATCAACGATATTCTCGTTTACGACGCCTGTAGTGTTAGATAGCACGTTGTCCAGACTGTCAATGTCTTCAGGCAGAGAATCATCTAAACTGGACCCGATGGTGTTACTGGTGATGTTGAAGTCTATATTGTCTTGTCCCTGAGTTACTGTATTCCCGGCAGTTAACAATATTTTTTCATCAGAAATTGATGAAGTAATTTCCAGTAAACCTTCACTAAGTTCTACGCTAGCCTGAGTATTATCAACGCTAACGGTAAATATAGTACCTTTAACACCGGCAATTAAATATGGTGTGATTACTTTAAAGTTTTTGTTAAAACGCTTAACGATGTTGTAGAGGACACTACCTTTTTCCTGTTTGATGATTGCTCTGCTGTCTTCACTGTTGTCAGGAATGAGTTTTATAATGGAATTCTGTGCGACAGTAATAGAATCATCGTTTCGTTTTAATTCTACTGTACTCTGATTACCAGTAATGACTAATGCTGGTAAATTAATATAATCATCAGCCACAAGCTGTTTTTTATCTTCAGCGTTTATGTCACCACTAGTAGTAAATACGTTTCCTTGTACAGCTGCTACACGCCAAATATTCTTTCTAAGATCATCAGCATGGATTGCATAAAAGCTGTTAACTAAAATACCTGTTAATAGGATAAATGAAAATATATATTTTACGCGCATGAACCTAAACTCTGTCATTGTAATAGCTTAATAATAACGCATTGTCTTGATAAAGATTGTGGTTGTAGTTGCTAATTACTGTAATTCCAGATTAATGGCATAACTTGTCGGATAGTCTTCGGATTAATTAAAGCAGAACTTTAGATAATTGACGATAACTATAATAAGTTTAAATTTAAATTTAAGATTGTCATATTAATGACGAAAACAATAAATCTATCTGTATAAAATCGTCAAATTATTATCTCTAAATAAGGTTCGTACACAATGCAATTACAATGTTATCCATACTTTTACTTCGTGATATTTATAATCTTGTTTACGTTTAATATTCAAGTGCACGCAAATAGTGCAAATGAGAAAGTATCAGAGAATAAGATTCAATATACGTTGGCTGAAAAGCAATATAAAGAACGGCAGTTTGAAATGGCAAAAGAAACATTGCTGTCTTTAATGGATGATACTGAATATGAAGCGCGATCACGAATATTGCTGGCAAGAGTGCTGGTTTATATGAATCAGTTTGAACTCGCGATAGAGCAAATAGTTATTGCACAGAAATTAAAACTGAATAATGAGTTAAAGCGAACATCCATATTGATATTAAACTACATAAAAGAGAATTCAGATCTGGATATAGCGGCACTGATCACTAAATATAAGCCAAAATATGAAACTGCCTGGAAGATAAATCCGATTATAGGAATAGAGAGGGTTACTGATATTGCCGTACCTGCAATAGAAAATACTTTGTTTGTACCTCAGAGAGAAGATGATACAGTTTATACGGGTGGTGTTGGACTGGAATATACAGTAAAACTTAATAGGCTTAATCATATTGTCAGTGCGAAATATCAGTTTTCGCAGCAAAAATTTGAAAAATTTGATAATTTTAATACCGGTAATCACAATTTTTCCCTTAAATATACTGCCAATCTCAATAAACGTTCAAAGATTGATTTTAAGTATAAATATAATACGGTCGTTTTTGATGGCTTTGATGTTTTTTCAGAAAATAATTCAATTGGCACATCGTATCTAACTCAGCAGATGAGTTTTGATGCGTTTAAATGGTATGGTAGATATGCGTTTGACTTGGCACTCAAGGAGTATGAGGAGAGTCGTGAAGCAGATAATATTACGCCACTGGTATCGGTCAGTCAGATTGTACAACTTCCAAGAAAAAACACCTACGTGAGTTTAAGTTATAGCGGAGGTAAGTCATATGCGAGAAATGAAAACTTTGACTATATTACCCATCGAGTATTAACTAATATGGGATATGGCTTGGGAAAACTGGGAAAATTCAGCCTTGGATTTTCTTTTGCTAATGTAAATTTTGATGAAAATGATTTAATTCAGATAGACGAATCCCGTGATGATAATATTTATTCATATAATTTTGAGTACAGATATCCTGTATTCAAAAAACTGGAATTATTGACTTACGCAAAATACAAGGACTATAGATCGAATCTGGATCGTCTGGACTATTCATCAAGCAAAATTGGAATGATGATAGAAGTAGACTTTTAATCTATAACAAATCCAGTAAATCTCCAAGGTCAACACCACCAGATTCATCGAGCGGCAATCCATCTATAATAGGAAGTCCATCAACTATTGGCAGTCCGTCAAGGATTGGCAGATCTTCAATGACAGTAAGCAGTTCAGTGGTTTGTTCAATAATATTAGAACCTCCACCTATCAATTGAAATGCCGGGTCAAATAACAATGCATTTGATGAAAATGGTCCGTCATCATCAAGTAGTTGCATCTGCTCGCTGATATTCATATCAAGTGATGATAGATCTAACGCAGCGTCTTCCTGTTGTAGAGTATCTATACGTACTGAAATGTAACTATCTAAATCTGCGTGAGAATTCATACACATTACCGATAGAGAGAAAGCAAAACTATATCTAATGAAATTATGAGTCATATTCATGCCTGGCTGATAAATTAATTAATGATACATAAGTATTATAATAATCGGTAATTAATTGTAATTCTTTAACGGTATTCGCGAACACTTATAAATTATATTAATTGCTAAGTTAATTTAATCCATTTGTCACTTAAAATTTACCATTCGCATTAATGGGTTTGGATATTACTTATAAAAATATCATTATTGACGATAACAAATAATATGCGATGTGGAGTGAGAACCATGAAAACTAATATTGTGTCTGTGATATTTTTGTCATCCAGTATTCTTTTGTTTACTGGATGCCTTTCTACGCCTGAGTATGATGAGGCAACATTAACATCAAAAAATTCCAGTTCAAATAAAAATTCTACATCAAGTGATGGCGATAATGTTTCAAACAGTGTGTCTACTGTTAATGATCTTAAGACTGTATCGGCAGTGAAAAATTTAAACCTTGAAGAGTTGGATCCACTAACTGATCTGGATACTTTGCTTGATAGCGGCAATAATCTCGATGTAAACAATGTGTTAAATGCTACTGGAGATGTCAGTAATACAGTAAATCAGATAACGCAGAGTGGCAGTTTGAACAGCGTTATTGATAATACTTTGTCAGAATCAAATCTCGATGAAATTGGCGATGTTAATGAAATCGTTAATGTAGATGAGATAGTGAATGTCGACAATGTACTGGATACTGATAGCCTTGTTGATATTAATGATGTTGGCATTAGTGTCGATAACATAGGTGTTGATGTTGGTGGTATAGGCGATGTCGGTGGTATAGGTGTCGACGTAGACGATGTTAATGTCAGTGTTGGTGATGTTGATTTACTGTAAGAATATAAAGACGAATTAATATTTTCATTCTTCACTCTCATTATGTTGGAAAATCAGTGACATAAAATTTAATAAGAATATCTTCCAAGGAGTGGAAATGTTTCGATTTGGGTACAATACTATGCCAGCTATTGTGTTTATAGCAGTAGTTGTCGGGTTCATATTTGAGTACTCAGGTCTATCTAGACTCTATGATCACTATGCCTTGGATATACAATCTATTGCATTACAGAACAAAGTCGCTTCTGATATTGTTGTCGTTGAGATAGACTCCAGGAGCATTAACGAGCTCTCTGTATGGCCCTGGCCACGAAAACATCATGCAGATCTGATAGATATCCTTCTTGATGCAGATCCGGAACGTATTTTTCTGGATATTGACTTTAGTAATGCATCAACCGACATTGATGACCTTGCCTTGCAAGCATCAATCAATTCTTCTAGTAAAGGTAAAATAGTTCTGCCTGTATTCTGGCAGGCGGCTTCTGAAAATACATTTAATCTGGAATATTTTACAAAGCCTCTTAATATATTTTCTGAGAACACAACGCTCACGAATATTAATGTGTTGGCAGATGAAAATGGCGATATTAGAACATTGCAAAAGCAACATGGCTTATATCCGTCTGCTGCATTTGAGTTATATAATGGTTCAAATAACTTGTCATCAAGTATTGATGAAGTTTACCTGGACTATCGCATTGACCCGGAATCATTTAAATCTGTCTCTTTTATAGACGTGATTAATGGAAATGTAAATCCTGTTATATTTAATGATAAAATGGTGTTTGTAGGATCTACTGCGGTTGAATTGCGAGATTTTGTTAACACTCCAATACATAACGCTATACCAGGTGTCATATTTCATGCCATAGCTTATGAGTCATTAAATCATAGTAAGCTGACAACGTTGCCTAATTACTATGTCGTAATGTTTACGGTCTTAATAGGTGGGTTGTTAACATTATGGTTGGCTGGCATTACCAGTAATTTCAAAAGAACTGCTATCTTTACAGGTGTGGTCTTATCATTACATCTTGGTTCATTTTTAGCATATGCTTATCTTGATGTCATAGTAAATAACTTTTTTATGGTTAGTGCGTTAGCCACAATATTTGTTCTAAGTGCATTTCAAAAAATTGACTTCCAATCAAAAGAAATTGGTGAAACCAGGCAAGAGCTGGATCATTATCATGCCGTGTTTAACAATATATTTGAAAATACAGATGAAGGCATAGTGCTGATTTCCAAAAAGGGTGATATCACAGCTAGTAATGAATCTGCGAGTACTATTTTTAATGTTCCACATGAATCCATATTGAAAACTAATCTGGTAAATTTGCTGCCTGGGTTTAAAACAATATTAAAGGCTTTGGAAAGCAGAAAAATCTCTGAAGATGATTTAAAAAATCACCAGCTAGTGCTTAAGGGTAATCAGGGTGAAGATAAAATAATTGAGCTCAGTGTAGCCAATCATAAAATTGCAGAAACAGATAGTACATATACTGTTGTCGTTCGCGATATAACTGTGCAAAAACAAAATGCAGATAAACTTCAATATATGGCGACCCATGATTTTCTTACAGGATTGCCAAATCGTAGAGCCTTTATTGATGAGTTAATGAACCTGTGTAGCACTAATAACGATGGTAACAAAAAGATCTCGATGCTTCTTGTTGATCTGGTTGGTTTTAAGGAAATTAATGACACGCTTGGTCATGGTGAAGGTGACCAAGTGTTATTGGAAGTAGGTAATCGTTTAACCGCTGTTGCGACTAATACAAATAATTGTTTTGTAGGTAGACTGGGTGGCGACGAATTCGGTGTAATTTTAACTGACTTTAAAGATCAGGAAGAAATTGTAGGGTTTTGCAAAAAATTACTGGACAGATTTAAAAAAGGATTTAAGGTATCTGAGATTACTGTCGAAGTCAGGATGAACATAGGTATATCTTTATTTGATGACACTATAGATAATCATATTGACCTTATGGTTCATGCAGATACAGCCATGTATTATGCAAAATCGCATAAGTTAAATTATTCTTTTTATAATGCTGAAAATGATACATCTTCAATTAGGCAGTTAACGATAAAATCGGCTGCACGTAATGCTCTTCAGAATGAAGAATTTGAAGTTTATTATCAGCCAATAATAAATTTATCTACATGGGAAATGGAAAAAGTAGAAGCATTGCTTCGCTGGAAACATCCTCAATTAGGATATATTAGTCCTGACGAATTTATACCCATTATAGAAAACATGCAGCTTATCAGGCCGCTCACAATGTGGGTATTGAAAACTGCATTACGTGATATGCAATTATGGAAAGATACTCACCTTGACATTGCTATCGCTATCAACATATCTCCCGTTAACTTTATGGATCAGGAATTTTCAACTGCACTTATATCATGGGTGGAGGCCTTTAACTATGATCCTTCTACAATAGAATTAGAAATAACCGAAGGTATCGCGTATGTACAAGAGGAAAGTGGCTCTAACACATTGCAAAACCTGAAGGATTTTGGTTTTAGAATCTCTATTGATGACTATGGCACTGGTTATTCTTCGTTAAGTTATCTGGAAAAAATGCCTGTGACCACTTTAAAAATAGATAAGTATTTTATTCATAAGCTGGCCAATTCTGAACGTGATGAAATGATTGTGCAGTCTACTATAGCACTGGCTGAAGGGCTGGGTTTTGATATTATTGCTGAAGGTGTTGAGACAGAACAGCAATTAATCAAGCTTATGGATATGGGATGTGATTACTGCCAGGGATATTATTTTTCTGAGGCAATTCCTGCTGAAGAACTGGAACAGTGGGCGAAGAAGTGGAACAGTGAACAGGGTTCTGCGCTAGCAAGAATGAAGAGCTGGATGAATTAGACGATGGTGGTATCGTATTTACTATAATACATACTCCAAAAGATGATCACATAGTGTCGCTAACATGATTTCTGCCAGCTTGTGGCTGGCAGAAACATCTTGCTGAAATTATATAACTGCTACTTCTGAATTTTAGGCTATTTCAATTAATATGGATATATTCGAAATAGTAAAAAGATTTATTATATTACTATCAGATTACTTCTTTATGTTAGTACCAGAAGACCGAGTAAATTGAATGGTTGGTTTTTCAGGTGTCAAAACTGTCCTGCGTAAATCACTATGATAAGCGATAAATTGTGTGTGAATTTCTTTCAGGTTTGGAAATGCTTTAAATATAGTCATTGACATACTTTCTGGTAGTGCTTTGCTACAAGTAAAGATCAATTCAGCTCTGACATTATAATGATGCCATTTTTTATTTTGGGGCTGTGCCTGCTTGGCGCCTGCTTCAACCTGTTCTAGTCTGTATCCCAGAGATTGCATTGTGCATGCTTTACTTGGGCTAAATGTAAAGTATTGTTGTGGTGAATTCAGGAATTTTTGCCTGGCGTTTGCTACGAGTAAATTTTCTTCCTCACTTCTCAAGTTAGGGGCCGTTTCTACTCCATGTATGTTATACACAGGTGTAAACAGCTCTACTATCATTATCTTGTCTTCCAGAAGAATCTTTGCATTCATTTCACCTTTCTCTGGCGTTTCATAAGTCAGGTAATCTGGATGCTCTTCAAGTAAGAGTTTATGTTGATACTTTGTTGTTCCAGTTGAATGCGCAACACTGGTAACTAATAAGAATGAGATGAATAAACAAGTGATATATAATTGATGTTTCATTGGTGTATGCCTCTGAAGTTGATGTTTATTTGATTGAATTATTGTATTGATTATTTTCTTCTTTATGTGATGTTATTTTTTAAGATCTAATGAATGTGAGTCTGTTTTATTGCATCTGCGTGTATTCCATAGGCTATGTTCTGTATAAAAAGTTCAATAAAAATTATATTTATGTTGCTATGTTTAATATACGTTACAACCAGGTGTATATGAAATATGTGTACAGGTTATGTCTATGCTAAAGGGGTAACTACACTTAATAGAGCCCAGACTGGTTTCATAAATTGTTATTTTTCTTTTAAGCGGTATGTTACTCGGGATTTATATAACTGCTATTAATTTTTAGCTAGTTTTCTTGCTTGTATTAGTTGGGTGGAACTTTAAAAGAATCCCCTTATCTATATTACATACAGATTAGACATTAAAAGGTGGTTCGTAATGAAATTAATAAATGTATGTAAAGGAGATTTGAAGTGTCGTTACAATGGTGAATTTATTGCGTTAGCAATTGTCACTTCAATTATATTTGCTACTGGTATTTTTGTATTTTAGTGCCACCTTGATAAGGCCTATACTCAGTTAAAGTAAATAATTTCTATATTAATCTGCTGATGCTTGCGATACACAGCAAATAAATTCAGCGTGTCTGTCTATATCAATCGATGTATTTTCAAATTTATAATATAAATAATAGTAAAATTTTATTGATACAAATTAATCATCCATAATAATTTTACTATATTTGTATATTCTTATGTATCTTCTCGTATTGTTTAAATATTGCTGCAAGTGTTAATGCATTAGGATATTAGATAATGCTTATGCGTGTGTTTATAGCGTGAACACTTGTGTTATTAATTATTATTTTACTCGCGTCATAACGAAACATACCCATTAATAATTCATGAGAATTGTATCAATAAGAAACTAGCGTTTTAGTACTTAAAGTATAAATATATACATTTTAAGTACTTACCTTTCAGGCATGTCAATTGCATTTATTTGTCACTACAACAACCCAGAGAAGGAAAATAAAATTATGAAGAAGGGTGCTAAAAAACGCATTATCCTGAATGCATTTGACATGACATGCGTAAGTCATCAATCGTCTGGTATGTGGACACATCCAAACAGTCAAGCTTCAAGATATAATGATATCGAGTACTGGACAAATATGGCGATTGAGCTTGAACGTGGTTTCTTTGATACATTATTTATTGCTGATGTGAAAGGGGTATATGATGTCTACCGTGGAACTGCGGCACAATCGCTTATAGACGCAGCACAGGTTCCGGTTAACGACCCATTTTGCGCAATTGCAGCAATGGCTGCGGTTACGAAGAATGTTGGATTCGGAGTAACAGCTGCAGTGACATTTGAGCCTCCGTACCTTCTTGCAAATCGACTGTCAACGCTTGATCATTTAACAAAAGGCCGTGTTGCATGGAATGTGGTGTCATCGTATTTGAATAGTGCGGCGCTAAATATTGGTATGGATCAACAAATGGCGCATGATGAGCGATATGACTATGCAGATGAATATATGGAAGTGATGTATAAGCTCTTTGAAGGTTCCTGGGAAGAAGATGCCGTCAAAAGAGATAAGGAAAGTGGAATTTTCACCGATCCCAAGAAAGTACACCCCATTAAGCATGACGGTAAATATTTTAAAGTACCAGGCTTTCATTTATGTGAGCCTTCTCCACAAAGAACGCCAGTAATCTTTCAGGCTGGTGCTTCCAGCCGGGGTCGGGCATTCGCCGCTAAACACTGTGAAGCAATGTTTATATTAACCACAAGCCCTGAACATGCGCGTACTATTACTGAAGATATTCGTAATGTTGCTGAGAAAGCCGGGCGTAAACGTGATTCGATTAAGATATTTACTCTCTTGACGATTGTTACAGGATCAACAGACGAGCAGGCACAGCAGAAATATGATGATTATTTGCAATATGCAAATCCAGAAGGAATGCTGGCGCTCTACGGTGGATGGACTGGTATAGATTTCTCTAAGCTGGATCCTGATGAGCCTCTCAAGGCAATGGATAATGACGCGCTACGCACAACACTTGAATCACTCACCGAAGATGGTGGTAGAGATGTATCAGTGCGTGACGTAATTAAAGAGAGATGTATTGGTGGACTGGGTCCGATACTCGTTGGCGGCCCTGAGAAAGTTGCTGATGAACTGGAAAGATGGGTCGATTATGGTGGTGTTGATGGATTTAATCTTGCGTACGCGATTACACCGGGTTCAGTGACTGATTTTATCGATTATGTGAGACCGGAACTGGTCAAGCGTGGACGAGCTCAAACTGAATATGCACCTGGTACATTTAGGCAGAAGCTTGTAGATCCTGCAAGTCCATATACGGGTAGTGATCATCCTGCCACTAAAGTTCGTGGTTCATATAAAGGCAAGGAAAGTGTTGATGACAATACTACAGACTCTCCATGGACTGGTGCAAAAACACCTTTTCATGCTCATTAAAATATAATGCACTTGCATTGATATTCAGGTGCCAAGTAGACAAAACATTCTGCTTGGCATTTGAGTATAAAAGTTATTTATTTGCAAAGATGTATTGTGTCTATAAGGTGTAATGTGTCTATAAGTACAGTCAAAGAAAGCTGCCGGGAATAAGATTGAAAGACCTGGGTTTTAGTTTCAAATAGCAGTGACTGATCAAGTTAATTAATTCACTCTAATATTGTGTTCCTCTATACTTCAGGCGACTCAACTCTGATCCGAAAGACAATACAACTACTTGCCAGTTTTAAGCCGATATAGCTGAGGCTGAAAAAATGCTTGACGAAGAAATTTTATTGTTGAATTGGAAATACTGAAAAAGTATAGAGCCTGAATTCATTATTTCAGATTGCAAAGACAATAAAGTAAGGTTTGTCTTTGAACTGTAATTTATATATTTATCAAACCTGATATGAAACATGATAGTAGACTTGGGTTGGTCTGGCATTCTGAATTGTTTGATTAATATGCCTGCCTGTGAACTTAAATTCGTGTGTTTTACTATCATTGCGTAAATATACACCCTCTCAATGTGATTCGTTAAATTCTAATGAATACTAATAGTAGTGGTCATAGCAAGCCTTATCTTTCTGTTAAGTTTATAACCATTTAGATTCAGTATTTGTATTCCTGAATATAGTGAATATAAAATTTCTAAAAAATGTCATCTTCTGGCAGTTGTTTATAACTTCAATATTATTTTTAGCCGTGTATTAATTAAGAAAACTCATCGATTCTCCATGCTGTATTGCTAGGAGTGTGTGATAACTACACTGTTAAATGTTGTTTCATTAGGAATATATGATGATCAAATTGAAGCGAAGATACAGCGTGAAAGGATACAACTGTCCTTTAAGTATCTATTCTGCTTGAGAATATTTAATGACATTGCCTCTCTGAACTATAACGCTGAGTGTGAATAGCGACTGGTGGGCTCAAGGAGTTTAAGTGTTGAGAATCTTACATAAATTTTTCGAATGTATATGTTCAGTATTTAAAATTTCAAAATTAATAGTCAAAGATGGTTGTACCGTGGCTGTCTGTCTCTGAATTTTCACTTTTAGCGTTTCACGGTTTCAGTTTATGTTTCAGAGTATCCCTGAATTATCGTATTCCAATTCTCCGTAATTAACTATTTAGTTATAAGCCTGTCTTTTGTTTATTGAAAGATGGTTATTATTATTTTGTGTTCACATTTTAATATTAAATATATCTATATTAATAAAAAATTATTTAGATAAATTTGATAAAAAAATACAAATATTTTTATAAGTTTTTACCTATAAGAATTCAAATTGAAACATAAAATTTATAAGTTTTCTTATTCTATAGTAAGTTTTTTGTTTCCAATAGAAAATTTATGTTTCTACATGGGCGTTATAGAATTTAATTTACCTGGAATGAAAAATAATATGACGCATATATATATGTATAAAAACATACGCAAAAAAATAGACAAGTTTCATTTTATTGCTCTTCTGTTTCTAAAGTGACACAAACGTTATCAGGGCATGTGAATTTATTTTTATGAATATCGTTAAGTGAATGTTATTTATGAATTTATAAAAAACGGCATGGCGTTTGCTATGTTATGGCAGCAGGCAGAAATAAAAAAAATAATATGTCTGAAGTTTTGAGTGTCGTTAAATGAAGAGAAAGTTGTTAAGAGTTAAATTACATAAAGTACTTTCGTTTGAGAGGTTGATAATGAAAAACAGTTTTATAAAAATATTTGCTCTTGCATTTGCTGTCAGTGCACCTGCTTATGCTGGTGGTGTTGGCGGTGGTAATGCCAATTCAAACTGGACAATATATGGTTGGCAAAGTGTGTCGTATGAATTTCGTAATGCTGATGTTGTGTCAACAGATCTTGTTAGCAATCCAGATGGTGTGCGTGATAGAGATTATCAGCAATACAATGATAACGCTTCAAATATAGGGTTTGCAGCGAGTATCGACACAGGAATTTCAATGGGTGGACAGGCCATTACTGCAGACTTTCAGTGCGAGCAGTTCACATTCCGTAATCGTAATACGGGTACAGGGTTTTGTAACAGAAACAGTAAACTCGGATTATCAGGCGCATTTGGTGATCTGCATGTAGGTCAGTGGTTATTGCCGGCTAATGAAATTATTGCGCAATGGATAGATCCATTTTACGACCATGATATGAATGCACATTCGAATCTTATCGGTTCTGTTGGTTATGGAAATGTTTTCTACAATGGTGGATTTGGTGAAAATGGTGGTGTTGGCGGTGGTGGTGCCGGTGGTGCCCAGAATGCTTCTTTCAACAGGCGTCAGGAAGAAATTGTTCAATACTGGAGTCCTAATCTAAATGGATTTCATTTCCGAATTGCAACTTCAAATGCACATGGTGGTGCTGGTGGTGATGAAGTTGAAGTAGCAGATTCAAATGGTGATACAAATGAACTGGATCCTCGTATCTGGTCAACTGGTATTGCTTATGAGAACACACTATCAAATGGAGATAATGTCTGGCTAGCAGTCGCCTATGAAAAGCATGATGAATGGTCTGCTGTAGATTTTGGTTGTTCTGACTCTGATGATGACAGTCTGCGTCTTGCAGGTCGTTATATTAAACAGTGGGGCAATGGAAGCTTTACCCGCATCTCTGCAGCATGGGAAACACTTGAATATGACTGGGAAGATTGTTCTGCAGGAACACTTCTGACAGGTGCTGCTAATCTGGGTGCAGATGCCAATAATCTTGAACTTGAAAAAGATACATGGTTAATCTCTGGCGTCCAAAACTTCGGTAACGGGTTTGATTTCAGATTCATGTATCTGGATGCAGGTGAATTTGATTGTGATACATGTGCGACTGATGATGACACAGATGCGACGTTCTATTCTTTGGGTATTTACTACAATACTCCAGCAGGAACAGAATTCAGGTTGACCTACAATGACCTTGATAACGAAAGCAATGCCAACTACGACTATGCCATTACTCCTACCGGCACAGCTCAAGGTGGTGATGCATCAGCATTTGGTCTTGGTCTTACACAGTGGTTCTAAATCACTAATAAAAGAGTACTCGAGTAGTTAGTGGGTTCTTAACGTTTTCATACCATTGACACTCTTCTTAAAGGGTCCTTACTCCGGACCCTTTTTTTTATGAGGCTTGAACTAAATTTTACTGACTAGGCTAAATTACAAGCCCTGAAACCTGTGACCAGGTGGATGGGGTGATAAAATATCAATATTGCTTTTATAGAATGGGTTTTGAGGGCATATACATGTTATATGCCCTCAATCAGGATTTGTTAAGTGTCGTCAGGCATGTGTTAAACCTGAGTAGTAGTGTTTAAGTAAACTACTCTAAATATATATGGGCAGTCATGCACTTGTAGATGGGTGCAACCAGTTAGATGCTTAAATCTCTGAATTTGCCCTGGTACCAAATAGATGGATTTCCTTCATTGACAATGGCGTGCATCACTTCGCCAACCAGTATTTCATGGTCTCCACCTGGATATTTATGTTTGGCTGTACATTCAAGAGAGAAGATACAATTAGGAATAATAGGTAAGCCACTTTCTCCATCTATGAATTCGTTGCCATCAAATTTTTCAACGCCTTTGGTTGCAAACTTGAAAGCCAGATCGTGTTGCTCGTGACCTATCACATTCACTGCAAACTGGTCATTTTTCATAAATGAGCTATAGCAGTCGGCTGAATTCGCAAGACATACCAGGATTAAGGGAGGGTCCAGAGATAAAGACGAAAAGGCGGATGCGGTAAATCCACATTTTTTTCCATCAGCCCCAATTGTAGTCACAATAACCACTCCACTAGGAAATTGTCCCATTGCTGCTTTAAAACTTTCATCTTTTAAATTTGACATAGGCTTAAACAATTATTTTTTAGGTAAGACAGTAGTAAATTTTGCAAGATGCATACCATTTGCTTATGTTTGTAACTTATTGAAATATAAGCAAATTAAATTTATGGTATATGTGTGGTTGTTTCAGTGTGAAACTGTGTTTCAAAATGGAATGTAATAAATATTTATGGTTAAATAGAAACAAATCGAATATTATCAAATATAGGATTAAAAACAGTCTAGGTGAAAGCCACTTAAGTAAGTCTAAATTAAGTGTTCATACACCAGACTTTATATAAAGGATAATTGTAACTAAAAAAATATAATAATAATAAAAATAAAAAAAATATAATGAGGAGGCACGATGAATTTTGCACATGTGCATAAAATTTTAGTCGTAGATAATGATATTGAGTTTGGCAAGTCCGTTGGTATGCTCCTTGAAAGTGAAGAATTTGAGGTGTCATATGTCAAAAAAGTGGACGATGCACTAAATGCATTATTAACCGAGCACTTTGATCTAGTGCTTAGTGATTTGAAATTAAGTCAGAAAAGCGGGTTAGATTTACTCAGAAAAATCAGAACAGAAAAAATAGACACACCCACCATTATTTACACCAGCTACACATCTATTAAGTGTGCTGCCCAGGCATTACGTCTAGGCGCTGCAGACTATATCTTAAGACCTTTCACAGATTCCTATTTACTGCATGCTGTAGTGCGTGTCATTAATGAAAAATGTATAAAAAAAGAAAATAAAAATCTCAAGCGTGATCTGGATGATGCACTTCAAAAGAAAAGAGAAATAATTGGCAATAGTCAGTCAATGCGGGAATTGAAGTCTTTAATTAAACGTGTTGGCCCCTGCGAAGCAACTGTTCTGATTCAGGGTGAAAGTGGTACAGGAAAAGAGCTTGTCGCTCAGGCTATACATAGAGCCAGTCCAAGAAAGGATGGCCGGTTTGTCGCGGTAAATTGTGGTGCCATTCCAAAAGAGTTGATGGAATCTGAGTTCTTTGGTCATGCAAAAGGTGCCTATACAGGTGCTACTAATGAAACAGAGGGACTTATCCGCCAGGCTAATGGTGGAACTTTATTTCTTGATGAAATTGCTGAGCTGGATCTTTCGCTACAGGTTAAATTACTTAGAGCGATTGAAGAGAGGGTTGTCAGACCTGTTGGTAGTAACAAGAGCTTTAATGTAGATATAAGGATTATTGCTGCAGGTAATAGAGATCTTCATTATGAAGTTAGTCAGGGAAAGATGCGCGAAGATCTGTACTATCGGCTTAACGTGGTTCAGATACTGGTACCACCGCTAAGAAATCGGGAAAATGACCTTGAGTTGCTGGTGGATCATTTTATTAATATGCATAACAAAAAACTGGGAAGAAAAGTTAATAGTGCAAGTGATACTCTGATTGAATATCTGAAAGAATACTCTTGGCCCGGAAATATCCGTGAGCTGGAAAATTCAATTGAAAGAGCGATTATATTAGCCGCTGACGATGATCTGAGTATTTCGGATTTTAAACATATCAAAAATGAATCTACCCAGGATCAGGAATCATCATTGTCTGATGAATGTGAAGTAAAACTCATGTCGATTGAAGAATTCACCAAGAAAGTTGTTGAGAACTACCAGTATAAGTACAGTGAACAGCAACTTGCATCATTACTTGGTATCGGTAGAAAAGCACTTTGGATGCGAAGAAATCGCTGGGGGCTGTTTAGAACCAAGAATACCGACGCAGTGGTTAATTAGTAAATTAGAAAATTGTAAACTTGTAAACTTTGAGGAGAGTCTAATGGGTGCGACCTGTTAGCTGTTAATACCTATTATTCTCATATTAGTTCCTTCATCTCGATATTAGTTTATCGTTCAGAAACACTTCATACCATTTTGAAACTTGTCATTCATATAAGTTTCCATATCACCTTGTATTCCCTGAAAAATGTTTCAGGCATAGCAATTGCATTACTTACTCAAGACAAATTGTAGATAACCCAGTCGTCTATTTAATAGATTCTATTATGTTGGTGATTGGTTAGTACTGTTTGTTAAAAGCGATATTGATTGAGTTAAATCGATATTAAAAAAAGATAAAAGCAATATTTGGAGGAAGAAAACATGTTAGATAATAAAGTTGTTAAATTATCATGTTTCATCATGGTTTTATCGGCATTATTTACATTAACAACCCCTGTATTTTCTGAAGAAAGCATGTATATACCTATCCCAAGTTACCGGGTTGGTCCTTATGCGGCTGGTGGTACTGGATATTACGGAGGAATTCTGGATTATTATAGTTTGCTGAATGAGCGTGATGGTGGCGTTGGCGGTGTGAAACTTACCTGGTCTGAGTGTGAAACAGAATACTCAGTTGAACGCGGTGTGGAATGCTATAAGCGTATGAAAGATCGTGAAGGTGGCGCGCTATTCTTTGATCCTCTTAGTGTGGGGATAGCTATTGCATTGAATGAAGTTGTTCGTAATGACCAAATTTCACAGATTACTGTTAATCACGGTATGAGTGAGACAATTGATGGCGAAGTGTTTCCTTTCGCTTTCCCATTAGGAATGGGAGTACCTGATGAATACAATGCAACAGTTCGCTTTATGGCGTACCTGGAGTCAGGTGAAGATCCTAATACTGTTGATCTTGCAAAAGCACTTAATGGCAAGAAAATAGTTACTCTGCATCATGGTTCACCTTATGGTAAAGAAGCACTCGGCTATATGACTGCGATGGGTGAAGAGTATGGATTTGAGCATACCACTATTGAGGTTCCTCATCCTGGAAACGAACAGCAGGCACAATGGTTAAAGATACGCCAAATAAAACCTGACTTTGTGTTTCTAAGAGGCTGGGGCGTGATGAATCCTGTTGCTATGCAAACAGCTTCTCGTATGGGCTATCCGGTAAATCGCTTAATCGGAAACATCTGGAGTAATTCTGATGAAGATGTAATTCCAGCTGGTGCGGCTGCTCATGGTTATCAGGCAATTACTACTCATCCGGCAGGTGTATTTACTCGAGTTCAGGATGAAATTATTCATGAGCTTTATAGTAAAGGTAAAGGAGACCTTGACGATAAAAGCAGGCTAGGGAGTGTCTATCATAATCTGGGTATCACTGCCGGAATTATGCATGTAGAAGCCATAAGAAATGCACAGAAGCGATGGGGAGAAGGAAAGAAATTAACTGCCCAGCAAGTACGATGGGGGTTTGAAAACATCAGGTTTGATGAAAAGCGTATCGCTGAAGTGGGTGCCGAAGGTCTGTTGGCGCCAATGCTGGTAACCTGCAAAGATCATGTGGGTGGACACAATTCAAAATTCCAGAAATGGGATGCTGATAAAAGACAGTGGGAAATTGTCACTCCATGGATTAGAAGCCAGGCACCGACTGACAAGTTGTTTGCCAGTGCAGAAAATTATCGGACTGACAACCAGATTGAAAAGCGCGATTGTGATGATCCTCAGCAACGCGATAACTGGAAGCTTAGCAAAGACGAGCCAGAAGTCCCAGCAGGTGTTAGTACCTGGGGTGGCTAGACTTTATTCTTCAAATTAATAATTTCTTAGCAGTAAAGGAGGTAAATTAAAGCTTCGTATTTTCAAGTGTTACTTACTTTTATTGAGCTGGAGCTGAGATATTTCTCACTCCAGCTTTTTTTTACTTTTTTGAAACGTTTCCTAAAGAAACAGGTTTCTCATCGAAACGTAATTTCGTTACAAATCGTTTCATAATTAACAATACCTAACGTTAAATCAGTCACTTATAAACATTATGCTTGTGGCATAAATTATGCTCTTTTTATATGTGTATTCCTCTCAAAAAAGGTGCGTGTACGATGACATTTAATACTATTTCAGAAGCCCTGATAGATTTGCGTCGCGGCAAGCTGATTATCGTAGCCGATGATGAAGATAGAGAGAATGAAGGAGACTTTATAGGGGCTGCTGAAAAATGCACTCCTGAAATGATCAATTTCATGGCCACTCATGGTAGAGGGTTAGTATGTACCGCAATCACAAGTGAGAGGGCTAAAGATCTAAAGCTCTCACCCATGGTCTCAGAAGAGCAGAATGATTCACCATATTCCACGCCGTTTACTGTTTCAGTTGATTTCAAACATGGCACGACAACTGGAATATCTGCCGAGGACAGGGCAAAGACTGTCAAGGCATTATCTGACCCAAGAGTCACCACAGAAAACTTCCTGAAGCCAGGACATGTATTTCCATTGGTTGCATCAGCAGGTGGTGTGTTTAAAAGAGAAGGCCATACAGAAGCGACAATAGATCTAATGGATCTCGCGGGTTTAGGTAAGTCAGGAGTGCTTTGCGAAATAATGAACTCTGATGGTTCAATGGCGAGAGTACCAGATCTTTTCAAGATAGCGAAAAAGTTTGGTCTAAAAATTATCACCATCAAAGATCTTATAAATTACAAGCTGCGCTATGAATCCAGAGTGCAAAGAGTCATCTCCGTAGAAATGCCAACAAAATGGGGAGAGTTTGAACTTATTGCGTTTCGTGACGTGTACACTAACAAAGAACATCTGGCATTGGTTAAGGGTGCCTGGGGTAGTGATGAAGATGTTTTAGTCAGAATCCATTCTGAATGTCTGACAGGAGATGTTTTTGGTTCTGCACGCTGCGACTGTGGGGATCAGCTCGAGATAGCAATCAGAATGATTGAACAAAATGGTGCCGGTATTGTGTTATATATGCGTGAAGAAGGTCGCGGAATCGGTCTGTTTAGCAAGTTAAAAGCATACTCATTACAAGAGGCGGGTCTGGATACAGTGCAAGCTAATAGAGCGCTGGGTTATGATGCAGATCACCGCGATTATTCAGTCGCTGCCAATATATTGTATGCGCTGAACGTGGAGCGAGTACAGTTAATTACCAATAATTTGAATAAGTGTAGCTGGATGCAGGGATATGGAATCAATATTGTCAGGCGAATTCCAGTCATTAGTAAAGAATGTAATCACCACAGTAAAAAATATTTGGAAACAAAAGTGGAAAAAATGGGACATGTGATTAATTTAAAAAAATAATAAAAAATAGTAAAACGGATAATATTAATACATTCTGGTACTGATATTATTATTGGAGAGGAGCTAACGCATGAATGATAAGGTATTTACAATTAAAGATGTTACTGCCGAGATGATAAAATCTGTTAGAAAAGAAACAAGAGCTGGAACAATTGATTGTAGAGATGCTGTAATTGAAAGCCGTGGAGATGTTGAAAGAGCAATTGAAATTTTAAAGGAAAAAGGAATCGGTACACCTAAGAAAGTATGGACATGAAACTATCGTATACAAGGAAATAGTCTCGCTGGTTACATCCCTGGGCAATCAATTGCCATGAATGCAGCTTTAAAATAATTATGGAGGAAACAATGGCAAGATATCCAGATTTATTGCCAAATTCAGAGAATCCCTTAAAAGAATCAGCATGGTTGAATTCAGGACAGGTAGAATTCGCCTATTGGGTTCCCAATATTTCAGGTGGATTGGTAATAACAACCTTGCCAATGGATACAGACTGGACACCTGAAGCTAATATTAAATACGCACAGGATGCAGAAAAAGTAGGATTTGCTACAGCATTAGCTCAAACACGCTGGTTTGCCAGTTATGGTGCTGATCACCAGCATGAAGCATTTACAATTGCAAACGTAATACTTCAACATACAAAAAAGCTTGAAGTAATCACTGCAGTACATCCTGGTCTCTGGCATCCAGCCATTGTTGCGAAAATGCAGGCCTCACTTGATGTCTGTAGTCAGGGAAGAACGTCCATCAATATTGTCAGTGGCTGGTTTAAAGGTGAGTTCACTGGCTATGGATTACCATGGCTGGAACATGCGGAACGTTATCGTAGATCTGAAGAATTCATTCGTATTATGAAAGGAATGTGGACAGAAGATGAATTCACTTTTTATGGTGACTTCTATCAAATAAACGGCGCACCAATGTTGCCTAAACCCTTACACAGACCTGTTGTATTCCAGGGAGGGAATTCAATGGATGCTCGAAAAATGGCAGGCAGGGTTGCTGACTGTTTATTTATGAATGGCAACACGAACAAGGGGTTTAAGGAAATAATTGATGATTCAATTTGTTCTGCAATTGATTCCGGACGCGAACCAAGTGAGTTGAAATTTGGTGCAAATGGATTCTGTATCGTTCGGGATACTGTCGAAGAGGCAACAGAAACTTTAAGAGATATTATCACTAACGCTGATGTTGAGGCAGTAAAAGGGTTTGGTGAAGCTGTAAAACATGCTGGAAGAGAATCATATGAAGGCGAGGGAATGTGGGCAAATTCTTCTTTTGAGGATCTGGTTCAATACAATGATGGATTCAAAACCGGTTTGATAGGGACCCCTGAAATTGTTGCAGATAGAATCATTGAGCTGAAGCAACTAGGCATTAAAGTTATATTGTGTGGTTTTCTTCACTACAACACAGACCTGAAAGAATTTGGCGAGAAAGTTATTCCTCTGGTCAGAGAGAAAGAAGAAGATCTGCGCAAAGGCAGATCTATTGGGAAAAGAAAATCTGCCTAATCAATATTGTTGATAGTTTTTTATGTATATCAAGCTGAATACTACGCATACTGATTATTTGCAACCCTGGGGCTTGGTTCTTTTATGAAATTGCTTGGTATATCTGGTAGCCCAACGCAAAGTTCTAAAACGCTGTTGGCAGTCAGCGCTGCAATAGAATACGCACATAATTATGATAAAAATATCAATATTGAACTACTGAATATTAGCGACTTTAAAGTTCAGTTTTGTGATGCACGTGATCCTGAGGAATATGATGGCGATGCAAGACAAATAATTAAAAAAATCGCTAATGCTGATGCCTATGTTATTGGTACACCAATGTACCGAGGTACATATACTGGAATACTTAAAAATGTATTTGACCTCATTCCTAATGATGCAATGTTTGGTAAGCCAGTTGGGCTGATTGCAACTGGTGGTAGTGATCATCACTATCTTGCATTGGAGCATGAATTGAAGCCATTGCTTGGGTTCTTTTTTTCGATAGTATTACCTGGTGCTGTATATGCAAATAATGGTGATTACTCAAATGGAAAAATTGAAAGTGATGAGCTGATGCACAGGTTGAAGCAGCTGGGTGAATCAGTTGTGAATTTTCATAAAATACTACCAGAAAATAGACAAAGTATTATTGGTGCGCAAGGGCCAACTATTAAAAGACAAAATCTTGCCGCCAGTTAAATTGTAATTATCGCTGTTGATGAATTTGTTGTGGGGAGGATAAATGAGCGAAAAAAATATTAATTATAAAGTACTACAGCAAGTAGTAGACGATGAGACTTATCGTACTGATACATCCACATTGCTTGCATACGATACTGATAGCAAGAAATATTTATTCAGGGCATTAAATTCAAACTATTTCGTACAGGATGATGCTTCAGAGAAGATTGAAGTCATATCTTGTGAGAATGCAGAACAGATGTGGAATAAAATGCCAAAGAAACATGTGGTAAATATTACTGCAGCATTTCCCCAGAAACATGGTGGTGTGGGCATGGATACATATACAAATCTATATGATGACTGAATGTTTTCCAATAGTGTGCAGCGATAAGAATTTTGAAGATCAATTGCGAATACGGGAATATGTGATCGTATTATGAAAGAAACACAGATTGAGTTAAATTACTGTAGTCGATGCGGCGCTAAAATAGATGAAAAACTCCGCCAGAATGATGATGTAATTAGTGGTATCTGTTCAAGTTGTGATGCAGTTTATTACGATAACCCGAAAATTATTGTTTTGAGCCTTATCGACTATCAGGGGAAAGTGCTGCTTTGCAAGCGTGGTATTAAGCCCCGGTTGGGATACTGGTGTTTGCCTGGTGGATACATGGAAAAAAATGAAACCATTGAAGGTGCTGCGATACGGGAAACGAAAGAAGAAACAGGTGTCGAAGTTAAAAAACTTCATTTGTATACCCTTGTTAACTGTCCCAGAATTAACCAGGTATATTTTGTGTTCAGAGGAAGCGTGGACACACCAGAGACTGCCATTGGCAATGAAAGCCTGGATGTTCAATTTTATGCGGAGTGCGATATCCCGTGGGAATCACTTTCATACAAAATAATGAATCAGGTGATTGACTGGTTTTACGAAGATAAATCTAACGGTAAATATCAGTTTCGTTCACATGATACGTATGAAATTTGTCCTGATTGATTATTAATCGCAGTGGTTAAATTGAAACAAATTGTTTAACACAATTTATATATCTTTGTCATTTGGAAACAAATTCATTCTCTATAAATTTCTTTAATTCATAAAATTAAGTATTTCAAATACTTATCTGGTTGGCTTGTTACTTGCAGATATTTCAACAGGTGACTCAACAAAAATTATCAATGTAATTCTTAATGCGCTTACAACGATGATTTTAGTGTGTGCTTTGAATGTCTTAAATATAAGCTAACCAGGAATCACAATGAGTGAAGAAAATATAAAAAGTTTAGAAACTGTCAAAGTATCAATCAACAATATGATTGATAAATCCAAAAGCGATCCTGAATTCGGCAATTTTAAATATTACGTGAATACCCGCTGGGAAGGTGGCACATTATGCAAAAACCAGATTCGAAGGGCGCACAAATTATTAGTTGATGAACCATCCTCTTTTGGTGGATCAGATTTAAGTGCCAGCCCAGTCGAACTGGTACTCGCCGCACTTGGTTCCTGTCAACAAATTATGTATTCAGCACTAGCTTCTGTAAGGGATATACCTTTGGATGAGTGTGAAGTGACTCTAACAGCAAAACTAAATGTTCGAGGATTGCTGGGTATAAGCTCAGATGAAAAGATATTTCCTGGGTTTTCATCTATCAAGTATGAGACAAATATTTCAAGTAGTGCTGATGAATCAGTCATAAAAAAATTAATACACGACGTTGAAGAGCAATGTCCTGTGATGGATATGTTGACAAGAGAGGTGAAAATTGAAGGGACTACCAATATTAATAAGCTTACTGAAGAAACTGTGTCTTAACTAGTGGCATGCAGGTGAGCTGGATTTTTATTGATAACTAAAGTTTTGTTAATGACTGTTTTGAAATAATATCAACATGTACTGATTATTTAAGACAGATATAACAATCGTTAATACTAATAGATAGCCATGGAATCATATTCAAAAGACGAAAAATACAAAACCTTATACAACTTGTCGGCGCAAGACCCTGAAGCTTTCTGGGCAGAGCAGGCTGGACGCTTTGTCGAATGGATGCGTCCCTGGGATGATGTCATTTCTAAAACAGAAGGTAAAACACATGCCAAATGGTTCAGTGGTGGCAAACTGAATGTTGCTTCAAACTGTCTGGACCGTCACTTAATCAAACGAGGTAACAAAACAGCAATTATCTGGGAAGGTGATGATCCTGCTGATCGCAAACAGGTTACTTATCGTGAGCTTTATAAAGAAGTATGTAAATTCGCTAACGTGCTTAAATCCCTCGGCGTTAGCAAGGGCGATAGAGTATGCATATATATGCCCAATATTATTGAAACTGCAGTCGCGATGCTTTCCTGTGCAAGGCTAGGTGCGGTTCATTCTGTAATATTTGGTGGATTTTCATCTAATGCCTTGAAAGACAGAATTACTGATACGCAGTGCAAGGTTATAGTCACTGCCAATGAGGGTATGCGTGGTGGTAAACATATCCAGATTAAAAACATCATTGACGATGCGCTTCAACATTGTCCGTTAATAGAAAAAGTCGTAGTAGTAAAACACACTGATATTGACGTTGAGATGATTGAAAACAGAGATATCTGGTATCACGAAGCCATGGAGCAGGTATCCGATGTGCATGTTGCAGAAGCAGTCGAATCCAATGACCCGTTATTTATTCTTTATACATCTGGGTCAACAGGTAAGCCTAAAGGGATTCTGCATTCATCGGCCGGTTACTTGCTGCACTGCAGTCTCACGTTTAAACATGTGTTTGATTACAGGGAAGATGATGTCTTCTGGTCTACAGCCGATTTGGCATGGATTACCGGACACTCATATGTGCTATATGGCCCGCTGTCCGTAGGCGCTACCATTGTACTTTATGAGGGTGTGCCTACCTATCCTGATGCCAACCGCTATTGGGATATGATTGACCGTTACAAGGTTAATAGCTTATATACCGCACCTACTATTTTAAGGACACTGGTGGGAATGGGGGACAGTTACCTGAATAATTCATCACGAGAAAGTTTAAGAATTCTTGGTTCGGTAGGTGAGCCGATCGATGCAGAAACATGGGACTGGTATTTCACTAAAGTGGGCAAACGAAAATGTCCAATCGTCGACACATGGTGGCAGACTGAAACAGGCGGAATCATGCTTTCACAAATGCCGCAAACAATATCAAAAAAATGTGGTGAAGATGTAAAGCCCATGTTTGGTATTGTTCCAGATTTGGTTGATGATAATGAAAAGTTAACATCTGAAAAGTCAGGTAATCTGGTGATAAAAGAGCCTTGGCCAGGGCAGATGCTGACTATTTATAATGACGACAAGCGATTCGAGGAAACATATTTTACTGCCAGTAAAAACGGTGGGTTTTATCTGGCGGGGGACAGAGCATTATATAACGATACAGGAACCTTAAGGGTGACAGGAAGAGCTGATGATACTCTAAATGTAGCCGGTCACCTTATCGGTGCAACAGAAGTTGAAGCTGCACTTATTAAGCATAAAGCTGTTGCCGAAGCTGCAGTTGTTGGTTACCCCCATCCAGTGAAAGGACAGGGAATTTATGCATATGTCGCATTAATCAATGACTATCAGCCTGATGAAAAGATGGTTTCTGAGCTAATGCAGTTAGTTAAAAGTGAAATTAGCGGTATCGCTAAACCTGATGTTTTACATTGGACACCTGAACTGCCAAAAACCAGAAGCGGGAAGGTAATGCGCAGGATTTTACGTAAGATATCCAATAATGAATTTGATGATGTCGGTGATACTTCCACTTTGGTTAATCCAGCTATCGTGCAATTTCTTATAAGTAGTAGAAATCAGTATGGAGTTTAACTGTAAATCCAATAACTATGACTACCAGTTGAAATTTATCACATGTTAAAAAAAATAAATGTACCAGACCTGGGTGAAGCAGAAGGCGCAAAAGTAGAAGAAATTCTGGTTTCTGTAGGTGATCCTGTAAAAGTTGGAGATCCTCTAATTGTCTTTGAGACCAGTAAAGTCGCTGTTGAATTAAGTTCACCAGGCAATGGGAAAATTAATGAAATACTGGTGTCAACTGGCGATGCCGTCGACGAAGATCAGTTGGTAATATCCCTTGAGTTGATTGGTGAACAGGGAAGTGAAGGTGATTCGTTAGCTAGCCATACGCTGAATGAATTGGATAATGACATTTCTACAGAAGTTCTGGTGCTGGGCTCAGGGCCAGGAGGATACTCTGCAGCATTCAGAGCTGCAGATTTAGGTAAAAATGTTGTGATGGTTGAGCGTAACGGCACGTTGGGTGGAGTGTGCCTGAATGTTGGCTGTATACCATCTAAAGCACTATTGCATGCTGCCAAAGTTGTTAGTGAAACTAAAGAAATGACAGAACTCGGTGTCAAATTTTCTACGCCGGAGATAGATACTGATGCATTAAGAGGATGGAAAAACAAGGTGGTTGGCCAGTTAACAGGTGGCTTAGGCAGTCTTGCCAAAAAACGCAATGTACAGATTGTTAATGGCACGGGTACATTCGCTTCATCAAATAAACTAAAAGTGACATTTCCAGGTGGAAGATTTGTACATATAACATTTGAACATGCCATTATCGCTGCTGGTTCAGAGCCGGTTGAAATTCCTGCATTTCCTAATGAAGACCCACGTGTTTTGAATTCTACTGACGCACTGGAAGTCAGTTCTATTCCGGAACGACTGTTAGTGATAGGTGGTGGAATTATCGGGCTTGAAATGGCAACGGTTTACCATGAATTGGGCTCAAAGGTAACTATTGTTGAATTTGCTGACTCTTTAATACCGGGTGCTGATGCAGATCTGGTTAAACCATTGCACAAAAGAATTGAAAAGCGATACGAGAATATATTCCTGAGCAGCAAAGTCACTAGCATAGAGTCCACCATTACAGGTATGTACGTCAAGTTTGAAGGTCCCGATGGACTTAAAAAGGATCTGTTTGACAAGGTCCTCGTCGCTGTAGGCCGCAGACCCAATGGAAGTCTTATTGATGCAGAATTGGCAGGTATTAAGGTAAACGAAAGAGGGTTTATCTTGACTAATAGTCAGATGAAGACAAATGTAGATAATATCTATGCGATTGGTGATGTTGTGGGGCAGCCAATGCTAGCGCACAAGGCAGCACATGAAGGCAGAGTTGCAGCAGAAGTTATTGCAGGAATGAGTAGTCATTTTGATGGCTCGTTAATTCCTTCTGTTGCCTATACGGATCCGGAAATAGCCTGGGTTGGCGTGACTGAGCAGCAAGCTAAAAAATTAAATATTAGCTATGAAGTTGGTGTGTTCCCATGGGCCGCTAGTGGACGATCTCTGAGTATAGAAAGAAAAGAAGGTATTACTAAAACACTTTATGATCCCTCTACTAAAAAAATCATAGGCGCAGGCATTGTAGGTAGCAATGCTGGTGATCTTATCTCTGAAGCAGCACTTGCCATCAAGCAGGGCTGTACAGCACATGAACTTGGGGAGCTAATACATCCGCATCCCACACTTTCTGAAACGGTTGCGCAGTCAGCGGAAGTGTTTGAAAAGACAATTGTCGATATGTATGTGCAGTAAATAACGGTCTGGATTAATTAATTAAGGGTAAAGCATGTCGATTAAAAGGAATATAAAAGTAGCCGAAGGGTTTTCAACGCACCATGTATGTTGTCCGCATGATTGTCCGGACACCTGTTCCATGATTGTTACCCGCGATGATAAAACGGGCAAGGCAGTACGTGTTCAGGGAGATCCATCACACCCCGTTACCAAAGGTTATTTATGCAATAAAGTTAATCACTATATTGATCTTGTCTACAGTGATAATCGTATTTTGTATCCACATAAAAGAGTTGGGCCGAAAGGTGTAGGTGCGAAATTTGAAAGGATAAGCTGGGAAGAAGCACTGGAAACCATCACTAATAACTTTAATGATGTGATAAAGCAGCACGGTTCAGAATCAGTTCAGCCATACTCGTACTCCGGCACTTTGGGAATGTTAGGTTTCTGGTCAATGGACCAGCGTTTCTGGAATAAAATGGAGGCGGCAAGACTGGTTCAGTCTATATGTATTTACGCAGCATTTTTTGCAAATTTGCATACCTATGGTGTCGCGAATGGTCCTTCGCTTCAGGATGCAAGTGATGATGTGGAATTAATAATTTTATGGGGTGCCAATTTAGTTAGCACGGGTGTTCATTCAATTCCTTTTATACGTAAAGCAAAGCAGCGTGGTGCAAAGATCATTGCGATTGATCCCAGAGAGACACGTACCACCATGATGGCAGATCAGCATATACAGCCTCGTCCAGGAACAGATGCGGCGCTGGCTTTAGGTATGATGAAAGTGATCGTCGATGAGAATTTGCATGATGCTGAATTTTTGCAGGAGTACACAATTGGCTGGAAAGAGCTGATTGAAACTAAGCTGCCAGATTATGACCTTGATACAGTGGAAGAAATCACTGGTGTTGATAAGAACATAGTGAAAGCACTTGCACTGGACTATGCGAGTACCAAAAAATCTCTCATTCGTGCTAATTTTGGCATGAATAGACATGCTAATTCCGGGCAAATGTGTCGGTCTATATTAGTACTTCCGTGTATTACAGGTGCATGGAGAGAAAAATGTGGTGGAGCCGGGTTTGGCAATCTGGAAGAAATGTGGCAGAGATTTGATCTGAAGAAACTACAAAGACCTGATCTAGGAGAGAGAGGGACTAAGCGATCCATCAATATGGTTCAGATTGGCAGAGCGCTTGCAGACGATATTGGTGCTGACGGTCAGAAAATGGATCCTCCGATTCATTCATTCTTTGTTTATAACTCTGATCCGGCAAACTGCGCACCAAACTCTAATAAAGTACGGGAAGGGTTGATGCGTGATGATTTATTTGTTGCCGTGCATGACACATTCTGGACAGATACCTGTAATTATGCAGACATAGTACTGCCTGCAGACACTCAGCTTGAACGTACAGATCTACATGCTGCCTATGGGCATTACCACTATAATATGAATGAACCCGTTATCAAGCCAGTAGGCGAGAGTGTCCGTAATACAGAACTGTTTCGAATGATGGCTGAGAAAATGGGCTATCTGGAAGGTACTGATAATGCTTTCACTCAGACAGATGAAGAAATGATTCGCGATATTCTCTGTGATGAGGGTGAACGTAACCCTCTAATGGAAGGCGTTACCTATGAGCAGCTGAAAGAGGACGGCTGGGCCCGTGCATCGGTGGATGCAGAACGCAGGAATTACATGAAAAATGGTTGGCCAACCAAGAGTGGAAAAATTGAAATATGGTCTGAAAAGTTACAAAAGCAGGGCCAGGATCCATTGCCAACACATACTCCGGAAGTCGAAGGACAGGAAGATACTGAACAAAGAAAGAAGTATCCGATTCAGGTGTTAAGTACTGCAACCCATTATTTTATTGGTGATTCATTTCAGGCAATAGACAGGCACAAGGCAATGATGTCCAGGCCAACAGTAGAACTTAGTCCGGAAGATGCAAGTAGCAGGAGTATTAATGACGGAGATCTGTGTCGTTTGTATAACGACAGAGGTGAAACATTTGCTTACGCAGTTATCGTAGAGAGTCTGATTGCAGGTGTCTGTGGCACACAAAAGCAGTATAAAGGCGGTAATACTCCAGGTGGCGTCAATGCTAATGCACTGAATTCGGAAAACCTTACAGATTTTGGTATGGCGCCAACATTTTATTCATGTCTGGTCCAGATTGAAAAAACCAGTAATGAAAAAATGAAAAAAGATCTACTTGCTAGCTGGGGAGGAAACCAAGGATATATTAAACAGTGGAGAGAACTGAATCCTGAGCATGCAGAAAATGTTTCTGATGAGGAAATCATTAAGCAGGCCGCAATAAAGAATCCTGGCATATTTGACTAGAATTTAATATTTACTCCGTCAAAATGGATCATTCATTTAATTCTTCGCGCCCACATCCGTGGCATGGAATCAATGCAGGTAATAATCCACCATTGCATTTGAATGCATATATAGAAATTACACCGTATGATCTGGTGAAGTATGAAATCGACAAAAATACTGGCTATCTGCAAGTAGACAGGCCTAATCGTACATCTTCAATACTGCCAACGCTCTATGGATTCGTGCCAATGACATTTTGTGGAGATCGGGTTAAATCACTAATGAGTGGAGCCCGCGTTGGTGATGGAGATCCATTGGATATATGTGTGATAAGCGATAGACCAATTACACGATCAGAAATTCTGCTTAATGTCAGGGTAATTGGCGGCCTGCCTATGCTGGATAACGGTGAGGCAGATGATAAGATTATTGCAATACTTGAGAAAGATCATGTGTGGAGCGATGTCAATGAAATTGAAGATATGCCAAGGACATATATTGATCAGTTAATACATTATTTCTCCACCTATAAGGATTTGCCGGGTGAAACAAAAACAACTTCAATCGGTAATGCGTATGGCGCTGTTCATGCATCTAAAGTGATCAATGCAGCAATGTTCGACTACGACGACAAATTCAGCGTTTGATTATGTAATATACGCTGTAGTGAAAATTTCATATTATGTTGTCGATGCTATGGAGTAATAAGAACTGATTGAAAACAGTGTTGCAATAAAATTATATTATATTTTTCAATCGCAAAAGCCTGACTCAAAATCATCTCATATTGGTTTAATATGCCCTGGCTGTCATTATACTGTGACCAGGTGATACTGAATGATAGATATATCTATCTGACCTGATTTCTCACTTTGTAAAAATACCAATGCTCTGAAGCAGGAAATACACAATTCTGTGTGTCATGATATTGCATTGACTTTTATTGGTTAATTCGCTGGAGAAACTTGTGGTGCCAGAGTACTAGCAATATTTATATGAAAAAATTACGCTAATTTGAATAATTCTAGTATATTGCAGTATCAGTCTGGGTATGGCCAGGATGGTTATAAAACAGATTAAGCGTGATCAGCATTAACAATAAAAGTAATAATGAAAATAATAACACTACACATAAAGGTGCTTTTAAGAGACGTATTAATACCAGCCGTGCAATATTTTCATTAATCCTGTCTATCTGCAATTCTTATATACAGCCCTGTGATTATTATCTTAAAAAACCAAGTACCAATGTCATACCTGTGCCGGCTGATTTTGATTGTTTCGATGTTTGCATATCCACTATCAACCTATGCTGATCTGTCTATCCTGCCCAAGAAAAAAGCCAACACCATTTCTACAGAAATAGTGAATAGTAATGAACTGTTGGAAAATGTTGTTAAAGGATTGTTTAAATCATCACAGCTTTTATGCAATGTACCTGAATGGAAACTTAAAACATCTTTAGATCACGATGTAAGTTTGATAAAAGATGCCGTCAGGGCCTATGGCTATTATTCGTTAAGCAGCAAAAGGGAAGTGGTTCGTGAAAATAACTGCTGGAAAGTCAAGGTTGAGATTATTGACGGGCCGCGCACTCACATAGCTGGGGTCGACGTTAAAATTACTGGTGAAGCCAGTAATGATAAAGCGTTTAATAAATACATTAATGGTGAAATGTTATCTAAAGGTGATCCATTACTTCATAAAGACTATGAAAAGCTTAAAAACTCAATGTTGTCTATTGCCAGCAAGCGAGGATATCTAGATGCGGTTTTCGATAAAAAAGAACTCAAAATCGATAAAGATAATCACAGTGCTTTTATCACCCTTCATTTTGATTCAAAGAAACGTTATCGAATAGGTGAAATAATAATCGAACAAGAAGCGTTGGTACCGGATCTGTTCTCTAAGTTTGTCGATATATCCAGCGGAGAATATTACGATGATAAACAGCTGGTATCTACCTACCAGAATCTTTCAGAGAGTGGGTATTGCTCTTCTGTTGATGTCACGCCATTGCTTGATAAAAAGAATAACCATCAAGTACCTGTGCTTATTAAAGTGACTAAAAGCAAGCCAAAAAAATATTCAGTAGGCATTGGTGCATCAACGGATATTGGCCCGCGATTTAAAGCTTCGTATACAAACAAACTATCCAATACTAAAGGTCACTCTCATAGAAGTACTCTATCACTGTCACCTGTGATTTCCAGTATAAGCTCAGCATATAAAATACCTGTTGAAAAAGCGCAAACAGATTTCTATGAATTCAGCACTAGTGCAACTCATGAGAATACAGATACATCTACCAGTGATTCATTCAATGTTGGTGCTTCACAGTCTTACCTGCTTGAAAACGAATGGAGTCGACTGTTTTTTTTGCAATATTCAATAGATGATTTTGATGTGGGTGAGGACAGTGATACGACAGCATTACTCAGGCCAGGCATAGGTTTTTCAAAAACACAGTCAAATTCTTTGTTAAGACCGACAAAAGGCTATCGCTTTAATGTCGAACTAACTGCGGCAAGTGCCCAGTTACTATCCGATGTCAGTTTCATCCAGGCGCAATTGAATACAAAATATATTCACTCAGTCGGTAAAGATGCACGATTACTCGGTCGTCTTGATCTTGGTTATACAGAAATTAGCAGCTTTGATGAACTTCCTTCGAATTTACGTTTTTTTGCGGGAGGCGATAATAGTCTACGAGGATACGATTATGAATCACTCGGCCCAAAAGATGACGCGGGGGATGTCATTGGCGGTAAAGGTCTGGTTGTAACTAGTCTCGAAGTGGATTATTCCATCCTGAATAACTGGGCTGGCGCACTATTTGTAGATGCTGGAAATGCTTTTAATGATACTGATATTGATGTGAAAGTAAGTGGTGGTTTCGGCGTGCGCTGGAATTCTCCTGTTGGGCCAATTCGTGTAGATATCGGCTTTCCTATTGATGATCCGGGCGCTGAAGATACATGGCGATTGCATTTTAGTTTAGGGCCTGATCTGTAATGAAACTGCTTGTAAAAACTTTAATTGCGAGTCTGTTACTCATATTAATATTACTTGCACTAATGTTTAGCCTTGTATCTACCGAGCGCGGAACACAGTGGGTGCTGAACTTTGTCACAGAGCATGTCAACCAAAGCCTGTCACTGAAAGAAGTCTCGGGAACCCTTGCATCATCACTGAAGATTCGTGAGCTGTCATTAGATCACTGTGCCAGTCATGTTACTTTAAACGAACTTTCTTTTGAATGGAGCCCTGAAGAACTCATTCAGCGTAAGCTGACAATACAGAATCTTTCAGCACAAAGTATCCTGGTACATGTAAACGACAAGTGCCCTAAATCAGCTGAAACCCCTTTTGATATTCCAGCAGCGATTAATGTCCCTGTAGAGCTTAATTTAAATCAACTGAGTATCATGAAGGTGACAGTGGTTAAAGGGGAGGATGAATATGTTTTGAATAATATAAAACTGGACGCTTCAGCGGATGAACAGGACTTTCATTTAAATCTGGTGGATTTAAATTATGATGATTTGTTTTTAAAGGGTGAGCTGACTTCGAAGATGCATCAGCCATATTCCTTGAATGGCAATCTCCATTGGTTGCTGAATAACTCGCATGATTCATATCAAGGTGATGTGAACTATGAGGGGGATATCACACAGCTTTTAATTAAACACCAACTGAATAATCCGTATAAAGTAAATTCTACGGTTGAAATTTTTGATCCTCTGGATAATTTAACATTTAATGCTTTAAATCAATGGGATTCAATTGCTCTGAATTTGAGTAAAGATGAGAAAATAACAATTCATCAAGGGTCGATAGTGCTTGATGGAAATCTTGACCAGTTGACATATTCACTTGATACCAGGATCGATACAGCGTATGCGGATAACCTCTCTTTGACTGGTAAAGGTTCAGCAACATCCAGTTCTGTTGTTCTGGAGAAACTGAATTTAAAACATCATGATGCGAATGTCAGTGCGGCAGGAAATATAGCACTGCTTGATAATGTTGAAGTCATGTTAAACATTACTGCGCAACACTTTGATCCATCACTTATCGATCAGCGATATCCTGGGGAGATTAATGCTGACATGGACTTTATGTATACGAATAAGAACAACATGCATGGGATCAATGTTGATATTAAAAAACTCCATGGTGATATAAGAAGTTACAAGATTACTGGGTCTGGTCAAATCAGTTCTAATGTTGAAACGATTAACTTTGATGATATTAAAATAAGTCTGGGCGAGAATACATTGCAGGCAAAAGGAACGCTTTCTGAAAAATTCGATTTAACTGCAAATATTAATGCTCCAAGACTTGATGAAATAATTTTAGACGCATCTGGTGATCTCGCAGGGAAGGTGCATCTCAAAGGAACACGTGATAATCCTGCTGTGGAGCTGGAGTTGTCATCGAAATCACTCGTGTACGGTCAAGAAATAATTGCGAGTGGCACTCATCTTCAGGCAAGCACCAATAATTTGTTTACAGAAAACATAAGTCTGAGTGCAGATATAAATGCACTGAAAGTAAACGAGAATGATATACAAAATTTAAGAGTGACTTTTGAAGGCGACCTGGCAGATCATGAAATTGAGTCAAGCCTTGATTCTTCTCCAGGGACAGTCATATTGAAAAGTAAAGGTACCTATAATGCTGATGATGAAGTGTGGAGGGGTGAATTAAGTAAGCTTGAACTGGGTAATACATCATATGGTGACTGGCAGATAAACTCGCCAACAAAATTAATGTTTGGCAATCAAAAGGCAGACGTAGAGCCACTATGCCTGATGCAGGGAAATCAAAGACTATGTGTCACATATAATCAAAACAATACGCTCAAAGTCCTGGAGGCGCGACTGGAAGATCTTGAACTCTCACACTTTCAATCTCAAATTAATGACTTTGGTGAAATTCAGGGTAAATTAAATGGAACAGTAGATTTAACAGGTAATGCACAGAATCAATGGACGGGTAAGGTGTACATGGGATCACGTGACTTGTCATTTAAACCTGCTAGTGATGTTGGTTTCGATGAAGAAATTACTTTTGACCTGGTGGAATATTCTATGAATATAGAAGAACAAAGCAGGATCGATCTGACTTTCAGCAGCAATTACGGTCAAGGCAGTTCGAATTTTATTGTTTCTTCTTTGTTATCACCTCAGCAAGCGAATATAGATAAAGGGGAAGTTTCACTTAACCTGCCTGACCTTGTTTTTCTCAATGCCTTTGTTAAAAGTGCAGTGATCAAAAATGGTCAGGGTAATATTGATCTTGATATTGAGGGACCACTCGTCGATCCAAAGATCATCGCTCAATCGAATATACATTCGCTGGATTTTTATTTGCCGGATTTAGGCACAGAGTATCTTGACACTCAACTACATCTGAAAACTGATAACTTAACCCGCCTAAATTTACAGGGAAAAATTAATTCAAGTAAAGGAAGTATGGATGTGTCTGGCTGGTTTTCGCTTGATGATATTAAAAATCCTGAGTATGAAATATTTATTAAAGGTGACAATTTCCAGGTAGTGGATACGCTTGATATCAAAGCGGCAATTTCTCCGGATTTGTCACTTAAAGGTACGCAGAGCTCTCTATCGATAAATGGAAATGTTGATGTGCCCTTGCTGAATGTTATTCTGAAAGAGCTGCCAGAAAATATTGATGCAGTATCTAAAGATGAAATTATTATTGATGATAAAGACGATACGGGTCGAAATAATAAATTTAATTTGTCAGCAAACATTATGCTTACCCTGGGTGAGAATGTTCTGTTTACCGGATATGGATTGCAGTCCGAATTACAGGGTCGTATAAAGATTACGCATGATGATCATAAATCAACAGTGGGGCATGGTGTGTTGTCCATGCATAATGCCAGGTACAATAAGTTTGGACAAACGCTTGATGTCAATAAGGGAAAAATTATTTTTTCTGGACCTATTGATGATCCATCGCTAGATATAGAAATTAATCGAAGCAATAGTGACCTGTCTGTAACAATGCTAATTACAGGTAAGGCCAAAGAACCACAGACTAAACTGATTTCAAATCCATTTCTAAGTGAAGCTGATAAATTATCTTTCCTTCTCACTGGACGTCAGCTTAATCAACTAAATAGCAGCGAAGGCAGTAGCTTGTCGAATGCTGCGCTGGCTTTGGGGATAGGGCAATCATCACCACTGATTCAGGAGATTGGCACTAAATTCGGCCTGGATACGTTATCGGTCGGCGCTGGAGATGATGGTCTGCAGTCCACCTCATTATTGCTTGGTAAACATCTGTCACCTCGAATATATGTGACTTATGCGAAAGATCTTTTTTCAGCATTGGGCGCTATTCAGATTAATTACTTATTGACCAAGCATTTTTCAATCGAAGTTGAATCGGGGAATCAACAGACTGTAGACCTGATTTATTCAATCACCCGGGATTGATCTGTGCTCTCCAGGGGTGGGTAATTACAAGTTGGCCGGCAGCACGCTCGTCCCGCTATCTGGAATACTGTCGCAATATAATATGCGCCAATTACAAAGTGTTTAAAATTAGATATTTACAGATATGGGGTGGAAAATAATTGCTGTCACCGGTATGCCTCCTGACCAGTTTATCTATCAGTATTTTTGATCGTTAAGACTACTTTATTTTGTTTGTACCGACTGAAATTGACCTGTACAAGCTTCCATGACTAAACAATGCGCTTAAGGGTGTGAGCCAGTAAGCATACAGAAACAAAGTTTTCATGGAGAAAAAAAACGATGTTGTATCCAATAAGTTATGGCAATGACCCTTTGTATCCAAAGGCGAGTGATTTTGAAGTTGTCGATAAGGATGACGTGTCCGGAAAAGGTGTCATATGCTATCGTAGCTTCAAGCAGGGAGAAGTGATCGCTCGAATGAAAGGCGAGATGGTGAACGTAATACGTCAACACACACTTCAGATTGAACCAGGACTACACTTATTTGATCAGTATTTTTCAGGGTATTTTCTGCATTCATGCGAACCAAATATTTCATTGGATATGGCTAACCTGACAGTCACTGCATTGAAAGATATTCCTGCGCATAGCTATCTTTATATGGATTACGCTGAAACAGAAGACTACCTGTTTAAACAGTTTCCCTGTTCATGTGGAACTGCAAGTTGTCGTGGCTGGATTGCAGGCAAAAAAGATATTGTCATGCATGATATGGATAAAGAATACTCGTCAATTCAAGTGAGCTTATGATCCGACCTGAAACACCTTTCTGGTGGGAAAGAGAAGATCTGGGTTACAAGAATAATCAACTACACTTCGTAAATCATTCAGTACAAAAGCTGGCGTACCAATTAGGTACGCCAGGCTTTATTTATTCGACGGCGCGTGTAGAGGCTAACTTGTTACGCATAAGAAATGCTCTGGATTCAGCAGGATTTGTCAATAATTCATCAATATATTATGCGATGAAAGCTAATCGCTTTGCTCCATTACTTCGCCATATAAAACAGACTGGATTGTGTGGCATAGATGCCTGTTCACCTGAGGAAGTAAAGCTTGCGATAAGTTGCGGGTTTAAGCCATCAGAAATTTCGTTTACAGCTTCAAGTCTTTCAGAGAATGATTTTTCTGAACTGGCTCGCTATGAGGATTTATTTGTGGATTGCGATTCGCTGTATGCCATTCGTAAATGGGGTGAACTGAAACCAGGAGCTGAAATAGGTATCAGGATAAATCCGGCAATTGGTATTGGACGTGCCAGTAATGAAAAGCTTCTTTATGCTGGTGGTAAAACAACGAAGTTTGGTATCTATAAAGAAGAATTCGCTCAGGCCCTGTTAATCGCAGCCGAGTACGGTATGAAAGTGACCAAAATTCACTTTCACACAGGGTGTGGATATCTTACAAAAGAGCTGGATCAGCTTGATCGTGTTATCAGTGAGTGCATGAAATTTGTAGAATCAGCGCCGGACGTATGCAGGATCAATATTGGCGGTGGTTTAGGTGTGCCTCATTTGGCTGAAGACCAGGTGCTTGACCTGGATAAATGGGTAGCAATTCTCAGTAAGCACTTTTCCCATAGAGATTTTCATATTGAAGTAGAACCTGGAGATTATATTTGCAAGGATGCTGGTCTATTGTTGTTGAGCAAAACCTTTGTAGAGAAAAAAGCAGATACCTTGTTTGTTGGTGTGGACGCAGGATTTAATATTGCGCCAGAACCTGCCTATTACGGGCTGGCATTTCAGCCTGTTGCGATGTTCATTGATAATATGCCTCTCTCAACCATGACAGTTGTAGGCAATATTAATGAAGCACTTGATGTCTGGTATGAAAATGCACTATTACCAGACCTGGAGCAGCATGATTATCTCGCGCTTATTAATGCTGGAGCCTATTCAGCATCGATGGCATCGAATCATTGTATGCGTGGCAGGTTCAGTGAATTCCTGCTGGATTAGGTATGACAACTGCTGTCCTGAATCGTTATGATAAATTTGAGGATGGTCGGTTCATTATTGATGTTTCTGCGACACGTGTACAGGATTTATATAACAACTTTGATAGAAGTGCGCCGCACATTCGCCGCGATTTAGACCAGAATCTGGCAGACTATCTGATTAGTAGTGCGAAAGAATTAAAGCATGAAACAATCGTAGTGAGATTTTCATTTGCAGAACCACCAAGTGACGAAAATCAAATGCGGATTAGAAAGAGCATCAACTCGTATTTCAGGTATGTTGCGGAGAATGAAAAGCTGGGACTGTTGCAGATAATTCGTCGTTCGGGAATTTTGTTTTGCATCGGGATTGCGCTGTTATTCGCTTCAGTGCTGATACATCAATTATATTACATTGATAGTTCTGTACTGGAAAAAGTATTTGCGCAGGGTATTACTGTTGCTGCCTGGGTTTCGTTATGGGAGTCATTTGTTGTTTTCCTGGTAGAGTGGTCACCCCGCTATAAAACACTTATTCTGCTTAGGCGGTTATCAGAGACACTGATTGTATTTCGTTCAGCGATTGTTGGTTGATATTTATTTATTTGTAATTAAATTGTCCACAATACAGTCCATTGAAAACATGGTGTGTTCTGCTATTCGTCTAATTCAGAATGCAAGCGCTGCTACTTCTGGATGATGATAATTTCTGGCTGATATAATATGCCAGTTTGTTATAGATACATCAAAGTCTCATCACAGCGGTAGAAGCGCTTTCATAATTGAAGTTTCGAAAGTAAATTCCTGATTAATTAATCTGTACGGATGTATCTATTTTCTTTTCGACTTGAAATTTTTCAAGTGCTGCTCGAACGCCACTGCCCAATTCAATTTCGATGGATGCATCTAGCAATGCCATTTCTACACCACATAAAGCACCGGCCAGCATGAGTTCATTGACAGCACCCAAGTGACCTATTCGAAATATTTTTCCGTTACTACTGGATAAGCCAGCGCCAAGTGACAAATTGTAATTATCAAAAGCATACTTGATAACATCATTAGAATTAATATGTTCCGGTAATACGACTGAACTGACCGTATCAGAGTATGACTGAGGATCTTTTGCGCATAGTTCCAGTCCCCAGGCTGCTATAGCACTTCTGACACCATTCGCCAGATGACGATGGCGTGCATAGACGTTTTCCAGACCTTCATCAAATAGCAGATTGAGTGATTCGCGTAATCCATACAGCAATGAGACTGGCGGAGTGTAAGGAAAATAACCGTTTTTATTTGCAGCGAGCATTTCATTGAAATCAAAGTATGCGCACGAACACTTTGAATATTTGAAAGTGGATTTTACTTTTTCACTAATGCTAATCATTGCAAGGCCTGGCGGTAACATGAAACATTTCTGTGAACCACACACAGCGATGTCAACACCCCATTCATCCTGGCGGAAATCGATGCCACCTATAGAGCTAATACCGTCGACGAATAGAAGAGCTGGATGTTGAGCCATATCAATGGCGTTTCGAATGGCTTTGATATCACTGACCACACCTGTCGAGGTTTCATTTTGAACAATAAAAACAGCTTTGATGCTGTTTTTACTGTCTTTCAGTAAAGTTTCATAAATTTTTTCAGCAGAAGCACTTTCTCCCCATTCTGATTTAATGGGGTAAACACTGAGTTTGTGTTTTGCAGCAAGATTGGCCCAGCGGGCACTGAATTCACCATGGATTGGAATCAGGACCTGGTCACCAGGTGATAACGTATTGGTAATGGCGGCTTCCCAGCCTGCCGTACCACTTGCAGGGTATAGTAGTACATCGCCAGTGCTTGTTTTAAAGACTTTTTTTATGTCTTCAAGTAAAGGTAGAACCAGTTCAGGAAACAATGGAGAACGATGGTCATCCATGCTGCGATGCATGGCACGCTGAATTGATTCAGGCACGTGAGAGGGGCCTGGAACAAAAAGGAAATGCTCGCCTAACATATTATTCTTCCTCCAAATGGATTGTATATAAAATAATTAATCTGATAAGAATTGTTTTTATGTGACATGTCAATATACATTTGAGTGAGTAGATTGATCATATATTTCATTTGGCCGTGCATCATTTATCAGTCTGTTCATATTGTCAGACGTTAAAGACTGCAAGAAGCTTAATAAATTGTTTTTTTCTTCACTGCTTAATTTGAGTGGTGCTATTAATGGATCTAAAAGAGGGTTTTGTATGCCGCCCATGCTGTAAAAGTCTATAACATCATCCAGTGTGGCAAGGGAGCCATCATGCATATAAGGTGCTGTCAGCTCTATATTGCGTAGTGTAGGTGTCTTGTATTTCCATCTGTCATCCGGATCTCGTGTGACAGCATAACGTCCTACATCCGTGGACATTTTTGCCGAGAAGCTGGTGATAATGGATTGTTTCACATCCACGAAAACTCCTGGCGCTAGCTGGACTTTTTGCGTGGCCTGTTTTTTCCCCATGCTTGCTTCCCATCCTATACCCGTATTGTGAAACAGGTTATCTGTAAACAGGGCGTAGTCAGAATTAATTGTATGGCATGTACTGCATTTTGCTTTTCCAGTGAATAGCTCAAATCCTTTGATTTCGTGTCTGGATAACGCCATGGTGTCACCACCGTAATACCATTGATCAAATTTTGAATTGCCAGCAATTAGTGTTCTTTCATATGCGGCAATTGCGACGCCTATATTTTTAATATCCGCCTTATTGCCATTGAAGGCATTTTCAAACACTCCATCATAGTCAGGTAAGGAGTATATCGTGTCTATAACGTGTCCTATTGAAGGATTTGCCATTTCATTATGGGTCAGGAATGGCCCCCATACCTGATTCTCCAGAGATGTTTCCCGACCATCATGAAACAGAAATTTTGAAAAACTTACGTTTAATAATGTCGGAGAGTTACGGTTCATACTGCGTCCTTCAATGCCAACAGCAGTACGTAGTTCGTTTGAGGTGAATCCCTGCTCAGGAACATGGCACATAGAGCATGACAATGTGTTGTTGTGAGAGAGACGGCGATCCATGAAAAGCTTTTTTCCAAGTGCTATTACTTCCTGATGGGGATCACTGTTATCAACAATACCGTGTCGGGGTAATCCAAGCATGGAGGCAGAGAATTCTGACAAGTCACCTGTTGCTATATTTGATTCGGCCCATATGGTTCCACACAGCAAAGCCAGTAATAAAAATATATATATAATAAAGCAGGGCCTGGTGATCTTATTCATTTTCATATTCTAGAAGCAATGTGCGAAAGTCATTCATAATCATTTTTGGATAAAGGTAGGAAGTCGTATAAATTTCTCTTATTACACCTTCCTTATCAATCAGGAATAATTTCAATACATGAATTAGTGTTGATGAATCAGAATCCTTGTTTTTCTCAACCGAGATGTACTGGCCAAATCCTTCCAACAGCGGCTGTAGTGTTTTATCTGAAGACGTGGTTAAAAAATCCCATTCAACGAAATCCTGTTCAGACGCATAAGTATTTTTATACAGGCCCATTGTTTCTGGAGTATCGTTTTTTGGGTCAAAGCTAAGGCTGACCAGCCTTGTTTTGTCCTGCAAATACGGATCACTTTCGATCAGCTGTTTGAGTTGATAAAGAACAGCGAATGCCAGAGGACATCCATTGGTATCTGAGCACATGGTATAAATGAAGCTCAGAAGAGTGACCTTGCCGGTGACATAATTTGTAAGAGGGTTCGCTTTTCCATCAGTATCCAGTACAGAGCCTTGCGGCGCAGTTTTTATCTTGTGTAGTTGATAAGAACCGGGTGCGGGTGCGTCGCCAGTAAAGTGGGTATCAAACACTTCTTCTGACTGCACTATAGAGACATGGTTTAATATGCCAAGCAGTATGAAGATAGTGAGCAAATCAAAAATTTTAGCGTTTGTTAACATATTAATCTTAAATGTAAATGGTTAAAAAGGCAGTGGCGTGGAGAGTGCAACGCCACTGCAACTTCAACTAACAGAACGAGGAACAATTACGAATCGTTAGCTGATAGGGGAGTGCTAAATGCTGGTTTTATGGAATCAGTCCCAAATTTCATGTGATGGGCACGACCCAGTTTTTCTTCGTAAAAATCAATCGTGAACACTTCAGTAAGTGCATTACCATCCCAGTTATACATCTTCAGCCATTGCTCATCGTCTTTACCTTTCTTGTCCCAGTTTCCTAACAATGAGGTGGTGAAGTACACACGTGATCCATCCCAGCTTTGCGAAACCATGTTCACCTGGGAACCAATTTTTTTGGAATACCCCGGTTTAGGATTCAGTGGATCAGTCATGTCCCAGAAAGTTGTTCTGCCGTCACCAAATGTATTTACCCATAGGCCATTGCCATCTGCAGTAATACTGATATCAGTAGGCAGTGGTAACTCTTCAGGGTTTCCTATTGTTGCTACATGATGTGACTGCCATTCGCCAGCGTCATCCTGTTTGATGACCCACATGGCTGAAGTAAGTGCATTGGCAGTAACAGCCCAGTTATCTTCTTCAACAAGAGACCAGCGTAGCTCTAAAGGTGCGCCTGGAATATTAAACGCTTTTATTGGTTGTAATGTTTTAGCATCCCATAACACCATTGAGTTCCCAAACTGCTTCATGGCTTCAGGGTCGTTTAACATTTTCCCCATATCCATCATGTAGTTGTTCCAACCTGTAAAACTGGTTGTAAGCATGACATTCTGTTTAGGATTAATCCCCATATCATAGGCATAACCATCAGCGTTAGGCATCTCGTCCGCGGTTGGCATCTTATGCACAGAGACCAGTTCACCTTCATTGGTATACACTGCAAAGCCTGTCTGTCCGCCATGATCTTTTGTATTGGAAAGGTATAAAATAATCATGCGTCCAGGTATGGCATACAATGTATGAGGACCTACCAGTCCAGTACCAATACTGCTATCAAATGATTTAACAATTTTTGGTTTTGCAGGATCGGTTGCCACATCCCATATATAGACCAGGTTTGTATCAAGCTGACCTGCCCAAATATGTCTGCGATCTTCCGTAAAACCTGTGTGGTGGGCTTCTCCGCGGCCTTCCAGGGAAACTACGTCAATCACTTTGCCGAATTTCTCTGAATCAGGGTTTACATCAACAGTGACCATTTTGTCCGAACCATCACCAACGCCTTCAACACCTAATGTCCATATGTACACGTAGTCTTCCTGGCCTTTGATCAAATTACTCATATACGGTGAATTGCAGGTCTCGTCTGAATAGCCCACAGTACTGGTGAGTAATAATGTGATGAATGATAGACATACCGAAAATATCGATCTGTGTGGAATTGGCACTCGTAAAGCGTTGCTTAGCATTTTTGTAACTCCTTAAAAAACAATTAGTTATGAATGTTATTTCAATGTATGTTGTGTCAAAACAGTATTCATAGTAAATTATTGAACTTCCATTCATTGAAATATAATTCATTGAAAATTTCTTCAATGAATTATATTTCATATATAACTGAGTAATATGAACATGTCAAATGTAGATACGTTTGCTACCGATTTTTATGGCCAGCTGGCAAAAGTGGTTAAGGCGCTGGGAAATAAAATGAGACTGGAAATACTGGTGTTACTCGCGCAAGGAGAACGCACAGTAGATTCAATATCCAAAGAAATTCAGCAACCCGTTACCAATATTTCTCATAACCTAAAAGATTTACGTGAAATAGGCGCAGTGGCTACGCGTAAACAGGGAGTGAATGTGTTTTATAGTCTGGCGGATGATGCTGTGTACGACGTTGTCGTCTCGCTATGTGAGATTGCAGAGAAAAGATCATCCAAGTTTCAGGAAGTTGTCAGTACTTATCTGGATTCGCGGGATCAGCAGGAATCACTTGATTCAAAACAACTTGCCAAGCAGTTGAGTGAAGGCGATGTCACCATACTTGATGTGCGGCCACCGGAAGAATATAAAGCAGGTCACTTGAAAGGTGCGATCAATCTTCAGCTTAACGAAATTGATAAATATTTTTCAGAGTTGCCAGAAAAGAAGGAAGTGGTTGCTTACTGTAGAGGACCTTACTGTATCCTGGCTTATGAAGCTGTAGTAAAACTGCGTGAGATGGGCTATACAGCACATCGGCTGAAAGATGGGTTTCCTGACTGGAAAAATCAGGGGTATCCCATAGATGTGAATTCATAGATATTGCCGAGAAATATTATGAAGAATAATTATACGATCACTCGTCTTGATAAAGTAAGAATAAAAAAGATTTTAAAAAAATCTGAGCAGGATTATCCGGAATTATCAGACAGAGTAGAATCGGCAAGCGTGATTGACGCAATCGATGTGCCGAATGATCTTGTCACAATGAATTGTCGAATACGTTGCCAGGATCCAGAAACAAAAAGCATTACAGAAATCACATTGGTGTATCCCAGGTATGCTGATGAAGAGATAGGTAATGTTTCTATTCTTTCTAATGCGGGCATCGCACTCTTCGCCGCAAACGTCGGGCAGACAATCGAGTATCAGTCATCTGAAGGTAATATCGTGTCTCTGTATATTGTGGAAATATTGTATCAGCCAGAACATGCAGGGCATTATCTAATCTGATTTGTTTGCGGTTTTTTCTCAGAAAACACAGTCAGGTTCATAGCCTGATTTAATTCAAGCTGTGAAATCTCTATCCCCAGAATCATATCCATACAATTATTAAGCGAACTATTTGAAATAAAATTCAAATAACATATTGACATCATGATTAAGAAGTTGTGATAATAACTTGAAGAATATTTCAATGAATATTTATTCATATAATTTTCAGGGCTATATTGTAGGGTAAGATAATGATAATAAAAGAGAAAATATTACATTCAATAGTGTTCATCGGCATATTTGCGACAAATATCACACTTGCAGATATGACAATTTCGCAGGTTGAATATGGTCCAGGTGACCGTAAAGCAGGCTACGATTCTGTTGATTACACAACGAATTCACTGAGTCTGGAGGCCCGCATAGGCAAACCAGCAGACTTGCTGGCGCTAATGAAAAACCCACCATTGGGGCTGCCAGCGATTAAACAACCTGCTAACAATCACGCGACAGAGCAAAAACTACATCTGGGCAAGCAACTGTTTTTTGATAGACGGCTATCATTTAACGGTACGATTTCTTGCGCAACCTGCCATATTCCTGAACAGGGCTTTACGAATAATGAGATTAAAACAGCCGTAGGTTTTCAGGGTCGCAGTGTTAAACGTAATAGCCCGACAATGTTTAATGTCGCCTATCTAACTCGCCTATTTCACGATGGCAGGGAATTCACACTTGAGCAGTTAGCCTGGTCACCGTTATTGGCACACAATGAAATGGCGAATCCATCCATGGGCTATGTGATACATAAAATCAGAAATACTGATAATTACGCTGAACTGTTTGATCAGGCATTTGACGGCCAGGGTGTGACTATTGATACAGTTGGTAAAGCATTAGCAGTGTATCAAAGGACACTGGTATCGGCTGATTCCCGTTTTGACCGCTGGTATTTTGGTGGTGATTCATCACAGCTAACTGACCAGGAAAAACAGGGGTTTGAAATTTTTACAGGGAAAGGTAACTGCAGTGCATGTCACACCATCAATAATGACTACGCATTGTTTACAGATAATAAACTTCACAATACTGGAATGGGTTATCAGGAATCGATGGGTGTCAGTGAACCTACCCAGCGCATACAGTTAGCACCCGGCGTATACGCCGAGGTTGAAAGGGAAGTTGTTGAATCTTTCAGACAAAAGCCAAAACAAAGTGACCTGGGATTGTATGAGTTAACACAGGACCCGGATGATCGCTGGAAGTACCGTACACCGACTTTGCGCAATGTTGCTTTGACAGCACCCTATATGCATAACGGAAAGTTTTTAATGTTGCGTGAAGTGATCGAGTTTTACAACAAGGGAGGCATTGAGAATGAATTGCTCAGCCCTCTGTTGAGACCGCTTAATCTAAGTGAGGAAGAGGTGGACTCTATGGTGGCTTTCCTCAAAACATTAACTGGAGGTAATGTCGATACACTGGTAGCAGATGCATTTTCGGTGCCTGTAAAAGATATTAAAGACGGTCAGGATCATAGAAAAACGCTGGGAAGTTATTGAGTCCGGGCGTTTTGTGTAAATGTATGATTTTTTCGATGTTAAAACAAAACTGAAACTTTAGGTGAGAATAATCATGAATACTAAATGTGTTAGTGGTTTGTGGAATAGCGCTACAAAATATACCAGTGATTACTGGATAGAAACAATTCTATTGTTTATGTATTTCAAGCTTGTTTTTGCAGCAGGTCTTTATACTTTTTAGCGCTATAAGTATTACTGACAATAGATACGCTAGTCTGAGGCCATTCAATCGGTAGGTAAATAATTGCGAAAGGCGCGACAATGATACCTTGTCAGTCGCGTCTTTTGTGCTCGACTGTATCAGGTGAACAGCGATTCCTGCTGGGTAGTATAGAGCGTTATTGTGACTGTTTAATTGCTATGAGAGTTAAGCTCTTTCTCAAACTGTTTTATTAAAACATCAATATCTGTCATTTCCAGTGCTGATATTGAAGCTTCAAATGCACCTTCCTGGCAGAGCCCGGCTATAAGGGCATCGATGTATGCCTGTTTGGCAGAATCTATACAGTTACGTTTTATAAATTCTGCCAGTGACTTTTGATAAACAGTTGGTTTGTCTGGCACTGGCGTAAAACCTTGATGTAGAAATATCGATAAACTTCAATAAACAGGGTTATCAGATTATATCAGCTATGCAGGTGATCCCTGCCACAGTAGATTATAGCCAACTTCATATGTATCGGTGCAATATTCTGCGAGAGCAGAGAATTTATTTTTAAATGCTGTGTCAGCGTGTGATACTTCATGTTGTTCAAACGATTTCCAGTACGTCACTATCGAGATGTGGTTGTCAGTATCTTTGTTGTCAGACAGAGACCCTTGTTCTGAAATGAATCCGCTGAATTTGAATACCTGGCCGCCAATAAAACCCCCTTTGTCATTTCCATAGGTGTTACTGACAGTGTTGCATAGTTCACCAAGAGCAAGTTCGATATCTTCTTCTGTGACATTGCTTTTAAGTTTTACAACGTTGTATAGCATGACACAATCATAAGGAATGGTTATAGAATCAAACATAATAATATTCTCCTGTTTGTAACAATTGGCGGTGAGTAGCAGTTTTAATGTTTCATCTGTTTAATATAATTTGAGTATTAATGAAGTGGTGTTTATTTTATTGAGGCCAGTTTTTTTAGAGGTGAAAGCGCTTGTAGACATGCAGGAATTTATCTTTGGACAATATCTTTGTTATCCAGTCGTCATACAGTGTATATATTAACCTCTTGAAAAGTGATTAATCGACTTTCATGCAGTCTGAATCTCAAAAAAATATATGATATATATTAAATATATGTTAAATATAAATTAATATGTCTGAGTGGGTAGCTTTAATATCTAAAACCGGGGTGGGCGATTGCTAAAATTATATATGCGAAAATGCTGAATATTTGTTAGGTAAGATTAAACTAAAGTCAGGCAGGTAAAACACTGGGGTGAACTATTTGAGTGAGTATGGAATGCAGTGTATCTGAATTAAGCAGTATTCTTGGTGGTAAAATAGACATGTATAAAAGTGTTGGTAAAACGATGGTCAGTTAATGCGGCATCAAATAAGCTACATATAATCAACTGTAGAGTCCGTGAAATTATTTCTGCAGGTATTCCAAAATTAATCACTGAAAAACATATATTCACGTCATAATAATAAGGCATTGCAGGGAAATAGATTGTCCGCAAAATTGAATAAACTATATAAGTTGATTGGTGTGTCACGTGTGCCTGCCAGTCATCTTGAGAAAATTGTTTCTGGCATCGGAGCGTTAATAGCGATTCTGGGGATTATGATGATAAGCCAGTGGTCAGTTGGCTCGCCAGCTGCCGCTATTATAGTGGCATCTATGGGGGCCTCTGCAGTCCTGATTTTCGCAGTTCCCCATGGCCCATTATCTCAGCCCTGGCCGGTTTTCGGAGGTCATCTTGTTTCTGCTGCTATTGGTGTTACCTGTGCCAGCTATCTTTCCAATGACATTCTTGCAGCCAGCATCGCGGTCGGTGCGTCTGTCAGTGTAATGTACTATATGCATTGTATTCACCCGCCTGGAGGTGCAACAGCTTTATCGGCTGTGATTGGTGGAACGTCTGTACATGAGCTTGGTTATTATTATCTGATCACTCCTGTTCTGATAAATGTATTGGTGATTCTCTCTGTTGGTGTGGTATTTAATGCTTTCTTTGTCTGGCGTCGATATCCAGCGGCGTGGCATCGATCCCGAAATGTAAATAAGGGAAAAACAGATCATGTTGTTCCAAGTATTTCACATGAGGATTTTGTTTATGCCTTAAGTGAGATCGATTCCTACATTGATGTAAATGAACACGACTTGTTGCGCATATACGACCTGGTCACGAAAAAATCTCAGGAACATGTCTTCCCTGCAGAAAGGCTGGTAGTCGGTGAATATTACAGTAACGGGGAATATGGCAGCGACTGGTCAGTGCGGCAAATTGTTGACCGTTCAGAAGATGGCAACAATAAAGATGTCATTATTTACAAGGTAGCTGCTGGTAAAGGCAGGCGCGAATCTGGCTACTCATCTGGAGATGAATTCAGGAGATGGGCAAAGTATCAAGTAGTCAGAGATGAAGATGACTGGAAAAGAGTTAATCATTCTGGCGATGAATAGCAAGGACAAGGCTATCTGTATTTCAAGTGGTGTATGTACATCGTTAAGTGAAAAATAATTTTCTTGAAATTAAAGTATAATAATTGAACTGCCTGTAAATTAGGTTGGAGGAATTACAGTTATGCGTATGACAAAGTATTCGGATTATGCGTTGCGTGTATTGATATATCTGGCCTGTATTCCAAAGGGTGAGCTGACAACAATTGCCAGGCTTTCTGCTGCCTATTCAATATCAGAAAACCATATTCGAGTGGTTGTGAATAATCTCGGTCAGTCAGGTTTTATTCGTACGTTGCCTGGGAAAGGTGGCGGCATATCACTCGTTCTTGACCCTCATGAAATAAATCTGGCAGATGTCGTACGACAAACAGAGAAAGACTTTTTTATAGTTGAATGCTTTAATCCTGAAGGTAACTGCCAGATTGAAAAAGCGTGCATGCTGAAACACGTATTGGACGAAGCATTTCATTCGTTTATGGATACGCTCGAGCAATACACGCTTGCAGATGTAACCGGCAATAAAAATAAACTTAAAACATTATTAAATGTTGGTGTCGCTTAATCCTTCTACTAATATTACTAAGTGAATATTCTAAGTTATAAGATATATAATTAATATATGTAAACGATATCAGAAGGGAGTGTAACGATGACGCTTAATTATTCTACATTGCCAAAAGATAATGAGGGATTTCTATTGGACCCGGGTGACTGGTCTTCGGAACTGGCTGAACAGATAGCTAAAAGCGAAGAAATAGAGATGAGTCAGGATCACTGGGATGTAGTACATTTTGTACGAAGTTACTATGAGTCAAATGACACGGTGCCAGAATTACGTACCACCCTTAAATATCTTAAACAACATGTCGGTGATGACAAGGCAACACGTAAACATGTCTATCGTCTATTTCCCTATGGTTACGGTCAGCAAGCATGCAAGATAGCTGGCATGAGAAAACCATTGAAGTTAATGCTCGATCTGTAACCGTCGTTATATGTCAATCTCAGATAAAGTCCCCACCGCTGATGATTTCATTAGTGCAATAAATGAATTAGGAACGTTTATTGATATCAGTCCTGACGCATTAGTCGAAATAACCAGGAAAGCTATGAAATTTGCCTATTACCGTCAATTGAAAGATATACCGATAGAAATGGTTATGAGTACCTCTATCGTTTCAGTTACTCCTGAAACAGGAGTGCAGGAAGCAATCAGTCACATGATAAAAAACAGTGTCAGTGGATTACCTGTACTGGGGAAGAATAAGTCATTAGTTGGCCTGATCACAGAAGCAGATGTCCTGCGTGCAATGGGTTTGCCTCACGATAAACCACCACACGATGTTTGGGATACCATGAGTAATATTTTTCATCATTTTTCGAATCAGGAAAGTATTCCTAATTTGCAGGATGAGAATGTGACTGTTTCAGACCTGATGACTAAAAAAGTGATAACAACTTCACCGGTCAGTACAGTTCAGAATGTGTTGGACCTGATGAGGCAAAATAAGGTTAAGCGAGTACTCGTCACTGACCTTGATAATCGATTAGTGGGTATTGTGTCCCGCTCTGACTTAATGAAAGTAATTCTTGGTGTTCATCTAAAATAATCTGATTTGATATATCATGCCCAAATATGGGGCGAAATCTGACGGGATTTATTCTCACTATTCCCGCACCTGCACAAACCTCGCTACATCGTGCTTTCCTGAGGCTGGGGCGTTTATTCCAGCGGGATAAGTTTATACGTCAATTACAGCGAGTATATTTTCTCCGCATAATGGAATTGTCATATTAATGAAATATGCTTGTAAATATCGTGCAAGCATAGCCAGTTGAATTTTTGACTCTATTTAATGGTATAACTGGTGTGAATCGAGAGATCGGGCCATTAATCGATGTTTAATTATCCACTGGATAGTTATATCAAAGACCTGTAGAACCATTTTTATTTTGTGGTGTCTATGTTTGGTCCTGTTTCAACAAACTATTACTTTAACTGAGAAAAGTATTGTATTTTCCGGGTTAAATTATTAACAAGTAAAAATTATGATTATTCGCTTTGTCTTTTTTGGTTTATGTTTGATGCATATTGTTAATATCACACCTGTTCTGGCTGAAAACAAATCAAAAAATGCAGTAAATGTTATTGTCTCTCCAGTGACGAAGAGTACATTTTCAGATCGGGTGGAAGCACTTGGTACATCTAAAGCCAATGAGACTGTATTAATTACCACCGATATCGTAGAAAAAATTTCATCTATCCACTTTGAGGATGGGCAGCAAGTTAAAAAAGATGCGCTCTTGGTTGTGCTGGATAAAAATGAACAGGAAGCAGACCTGAAAGCGGCGCAAGCTGCATTGCTCGAAGCACAACAATCCTATACCCGCGCCAGGAATCTTCAGGATTCAAACGCGCTTTCGAAAGCGACCGTACAACAGCGATACTCGGAACTTGAGCGTAATAAAGCACTAGTAGAATCTATCAAATCAAGAATTGAGTCATTTGTCATTACCGCACCATTCGATGGTGTACTGGGTTTGCGTGAAGTTAGTGTAGGTGCATTAGTTCAACCCGGCGATACTATTACAACGATTGATGATTTAAGTGTGATAAAAGTGGATTTCGATGTTCCATCGGTATTCCTGTCAACACTTGAACCAGGCCTGAAGATCATTGGGAAAGTGGAAGCATTTCAGGATAGAGTATTTGAAGGTCGCGTACAGACAGTTAATACACAAATTGATCCCGTGACTCGCACAGTAAAGGTGAGGGCAATTCTACCTAATGAAGACCGTGCTCTAAAACCAGGTTTATTGATGTCCATTGTTTTGCTCAAAAACACAAGAGATACGCTGCTTATTCCAGAAGAATCACTGATCAAACGTGCAGATAAAAACTTTGTCTTCCTGGCAGTTGAAGAGAATAATAAAACGGTAGCCCGAGAGCGAGAAATTAAAATAGGTGCTAGAGAGCCAGGTGTGATTGAAGTGCTGTCGGGGCTGGATATCAGCGATCGTATCGTTTCTCATGGAATGCTAAAAATCAGTGATGGTGTGGAAATAGTCGTCAAGTCAACCGGTAGTTAGCATCAACTGAACTGCAATCCATATGATAATTAAACTTTAAAAGTACAAGGAATTATGCTGCTTTCAGATCTCTCGGTAACGCGTCCGGTTTTTGCAACAGTACTGTCGCTATTGCTAATCGCATTTGGATTGATTTCCTATTCTAAACTTGCGTTACGTGAATATCCCGACATAGATCCTCCGGTAGTCTCTGTTGATACCTCGTATCTTGGAGCCTCGGCCAACATAGTTGAGACTCGAATAACGGAATTAATCGAGGATCGAATTTCTGGTGTTGAAGGAATCAAATATATTGAATCCAGTTCAACCGACGGGCGATCACGCATTAACATTGAATTTGATGTTGCCAGAGATATTGAAGCAGCAACCAATGATATTCGCGATCGGGTTTCTGGTGTAGTGGATGATCTTCCAGAAGAAGCTGACCCTCCTGATATTCAAAAAGCAGACTCCAGTGATGATGTCATTGTCTGGCTAAATCTGGTCAGCGATAAGATGGATACACTCGAGCTTACCGATTATGCAAGACGCTACTTGCAGGACCGTTTTTCTGTATTGCCAGGTGTTGCCCGTGTCCGTATTGGTGGCGGGCTTGAATACTCAATGAGAGTATGGCTGGACCGCAATAAAATGGCAGCACGCGGACTTACAATTACTGATATAGAAAATGCGCTTCGCTCGGAAAATGTGGAATTGCCGGCAGGGAGTATCGAATCACAGGAAATCCAGTTTACTGCAAGAATACAGAGAGTCTATACAACACCGGAGGATTTCAAAAAACTTGTTATTGCACGCGGCGACAATTATCTAATCCGTTTAGGAGATGTCGCCACTGTAGAAAAAGAAGCGATTGAAAATCGAACATTTTTTCGAGGCAACAATGTTCCAATGATAGGCATTGGAGTAATAAAGCAGTCAAAGGCAAATACAGTAGAAGTTGCGAAAGCTGCTATCGAGCTCGCCCGGCAACTGGAGCCAAACCTGCCTACGGGGATGGAAATAATCAGTTCGTATGACACGTCAGTCTTTATCAGTAATGCTATCTATGAAGTGTATAAAACATTAATGATTGCGTTACTTCTTGTCGTTTCAGTTATTTACCTGTTTTTAGGTAATGTCCGGGCAATGCTTGTTCCTGCCGTGACTGTGCCTGTATCACTGACGGCGACATTTATTGTTCTTTATGTGTCAGGGTTTTCTATAAATTTGCTTACTTTGCTGGCTCTGGTTTTATCAATTGGCCTTGTTGTTGATGATGCAATAGTGGTGCTGGAAAATATATATCGGAAAATAGAGTTGGGTGAGCCACCCTTGTCGGCAGCATATTATGGGACACGTCAGGTAGGATTTGCTGTTATTGCAACCACCATTGTATTAGTCGCTGTATTTGTTCCCATTACCTTCCTTGATGGTGATCTGGGTCGATTATTTACGGAATTCTCAATAACAATTGCTGCCGCAGTCTGTTTTTCATCATTTGTGGCACTGACATTATGTCCTATGCTTGCTTCCAAATTAATTAAAAAAGAAGGACATAATAGATTAAGCGCTATTGTTGATAATGGGTTCAATAGCGTTAAATCATTCTATGTTAAATCTTTGCAAGGTATTCTCAGGGTTAGAATTTTTTTCATGCTTGCATTTGCAGGCCTGATAGGACTCTCGGTTTTACTCTTTAATACAATTCCGTCTGAATATGCGCCAAAAGAAGATCGAGGTGCTTTCTTTTTACTGGTTACCGGCCCCGAAGGTGCGTCGTTCAAGTATACAAAAGAATATATGGATGAAATTGAACGGCGTTTGACGCCCTATGTTGAAAATAATGAAATTACTCGTTTGCTTGTACGTGCACCACGTTCTTTTGGCACCTTGTCGAGCTTTAATGACGGAATTGTCATTGCGGTGCTAAATGACTGGGGATTGCGACGCTCTGCATTTGAAATTATGGGTGAAGTTTCGAAGAAGTTATCTGATCTGCCGGGCGTCAGAATTGCTCCAGTTATGCGCCAGGGATTTGGTGGTGGTATCAATAAACCCGTTCAATTTGTTATAGGTGGAGGTACATATCAGGAACTTGCAGAATGGCGTGATATTCTCCTTAGCAAAATAAATGAAAATAATCCTGGTCTTACCAATATCGATAGCGATTATAAAGAAACCAAACCACAGCTTAGAGTGGTAATCAATAAAGACCGAGCAGCAGATCTGGGTGTAAATATTCAGGCTATTGGAAGAACGCTTGAGACAATGTTGGGTTCGCGTCGAGTCACTACTTATATTGAAGATGGTGAAGAATACGATGTTATTCTAGAGGGGATACGTGACGAACAGCGAACACCTACGGATGTGCAGAATATCTATGTTCGTTCTGATAAAAGTGACCAGTTACTTCCATTATCAAATCTTGTCACGATTGAAGAGTATGCAGATTCCGGTTCTTTGAACAGATATAACCGGATTCGCGCAGTGACGATTGAAGCGGGTCTCGCAGATGGCTATCCACTGGGTGATGCGCTTGAATTTTTGCGCACTACTGTCAGGGATCATCTCCCGTCAACTGCTACTATTGACTACAAGGGGGAATCACAGGATTTCTATAACAGCGGGTCATCTTTGGTCTTTATCTTCGTTATGGGAATTATTGTTGTGTTTTTGGTGCTTGCCGCTCAGTTTGAAAGTTTTATACATCCGTTAGTCATTATACTTACTGTCCCCCTGGCAATTATGGGTGCGCTTTCAGGTTTGTATCTGACAGGGAATAGTTTAAATGTCTATACTCAGGTTGGCTTGATAATGTTAATTGGCCTTGCGGCAAAAAATGGAATTCTGATCGTAGAATTCGTCAATCAGCTAAGGGATGATGGAGTTGAATTTTCAGAGGCATTAATTGAAGCGGCAAAAATCAGATTACGTCCTATTGTAATGACAGGCATTACTACAGTAGCAGGTTCAATACCTCTGGTTCTGGCGACAGGTGCCGGTGCTGAAACACGGGTAGCAATTGGTGTGGTTATTCTGTTCGGTGTTGGTGCTGCAACTATATTCACATTATATATTGTGCCAGTTGCATATGACTTGTTGGCACGTGGTACTGGTTCACCTGGCGATGTTAAGCGTCGTTTGCAACAGCAACAGGCAGACATTAGTAAACCGGCTAGGTAGTAAAATGTATCAAGACTATAAATCCCATAAAGTGATTCGCAAGAACAATGTTCATACATTATTTGCACTGGGTTTAATTGCCTTGTCGATGACTGCCTGTGTCAATGTAGGGCCGGACTACGCACCACCTGAGACTGATTACTCCGATCAGTGGGCTGTCACTGAAAGTGAGAGAATGACATCAGCGCCTGTGCAGCAGGAATGGTGGACAGTATTTAATGACTCACTTCTTGAGAGTTATATACAATCTGCCATAGAGAATAATAAAAATGTCAACATAGCACTTGCAAACTTACGACGCGCTCGGGAACTCCGGTCAGAAGCGCATGGTTCGTTATTACCTGATGCAGGCGTGTCGTCGGAGGCATCCAGAAGTAAGTCTAGTGGGTCTCTGGGTAACGCAGGATCCAGTGCAGGTAATGAAAGTAATTTCTTTGATGCAGGCTTTGATGCCTCCTGGGAGGTAGATGTGTTTGGCGGAAATCGCCGATCAATCCAGGCGGCAGATGCACGCATTGGAAGTGCGATTGCAGATTACAGGGCAGCAATGCTGTCTACCTTGTCGGAAGTGGCACGAAATTACTTTGAAGCACGTGGGTTTCAAAAGCAACTGGAAGTAACCGAGCAAAGTTCTGAGCTGTTAAAAAAGACCTATGAAGTAATAGCAGCAAGACTGGAAGTCGGCGAGGCTAGTGAATTCGATTTAAGCCGCGCCATGGGTGAATATCAACTGACAAAAGCACGTATCCCGAATATAGTTGCAAACCTGAATTCGTCAATTTTTAGGTTATCAGTACTGCTCGGGCAATCTCCCGAGACCTTGCTGTCTGATATGAGTCAAGTTAAACCATTACCTGCTGCAATTGATATAGTGCCGGTAGGATTGCGTTCAGAGATATTACGCCGACGTCCTGATATACAGAAAGCAGAACGTGAACTTGAAGCTGAAATTGCAGATATAGGCATAGAAACATCCGAGCTGTTCCCAAAGTTTTTTATTACAGGTGAAGCAGGTGCGCAATCACGTCTGTTAGGGGACTTGCTTAAGTCAAGCAGTGGTATCTGGTCGATTGGTACACTTATAGACTGGTCACTTTTTAGTGGCGGTTCCATCAGGGCGCGTATTAAAGTTCAGGAAGCAGAAGGTGATGCTGCACTCCTAGCCTATGAACAGACAGTTTTAGAAGCGCTGGCTGACGCCGAGATTACACTTGTTAGCTATATTCAGGAACTGGCAACGCAAACCTCTTTGGAATCTGGCGTTCAAAGTAGACGTCAGTCAGCAAAAATAGCTCATCAATTGTTTGATGAAGGAGAGGCTGATTATCTTGCTGTGCTAGATGCTGAACGTGAATTGACTTCCAGTGAAGATGATCTGGTCATATCTGAAACACAGGTTGTGCTTAAGCTGGTTGCGTTGTATACAGCGCTCGGTGGTGGCTGGGAGCAGTTTGACCAAACCCAGTGATTTTCCATGGTGAGCGTCTGCAATACTAGTGTGTATTTCCGGAGTCATGCCCAGTCAACATGAGTAGCAATCAGACTGACGTTTAGATTCAAGTGTCAAAGAGTACCGTTGAATATCAATAACGTGCCATTGGTAAAAAGTGAGATTCACTTGTCTGAAATACGCTCGCTTCAATGCTGAAATTTGTATATTAATTATTCGCTTACCTATACTTTCAATAGTTAATTTGGGCAAATAATAATAATGAAATGGGTAAGGAAGCTGTATCTCTAAATAACTTATCTTCAAGTAGCTATTCTCAGAATAAAACCATATCAAATTTTGGGGAATCCAGGTCACCACAACTGGATGCCTGGCTAAAACTTGTTTGCCAGATGATTCCGCAAGTGCAAATGGCTTACGTAGGGGTAGATCTAAACACGAATCTGGATTTTCGGGAATATGCGTCCTGGCCAAATGATCAGGAATGTGAAGATAACCTATGTGTTGCGGCCAAACAGATTTTACAGCCCGAGCAAAATGTCGAAAATGGCCAATTGCCAAATGACCAGCTGGATAACTATATTGCAACGCATTTGAATCTACTTCCAAGTAGTGAAGGTGTTGTCGTTTTGAAAGTGGCTTCAACATCGGAAAATCACCACAAAACTCTTTTGCAGTTACTGGAATGGTCTGAAGCGTGGTTGAACTTCATTATACAATCCAGTAATAGGATTGATAAAAGCACTCAAGTTGTCGAGTTGCAATTAATTAAAACAGGTTTGTCAGAACCAAATATTAAATTGGCCGCTACTGCTATGGCGGTAACCATTGCGCAAGCATTAAAAGCAGACCGTGTCAGTATTGGCTGTAGTAATAATGGTCAGATTGAATTAGTAGCGTTATCCAATACAGCTAACTTTGATTCACGCACACATCTCAATAAAAATGTTGTTGCTGCAATGGTGGAAGCCATTGGTGAAAATAATACGATTGCTGTTTCTTCAGATGACGAGACACACTCGATTGAAACACAGGCACACAGGCAGCTTTGCAGCAGTAATAACTGTAAAAGTGTATGTACTGCATTATTGAAGGAAGAAGACACAGTCATTGGTGCGATAACGCTCGAATTTCTGACTCGACAATCGTCGTTGTCTGATAAACAAAATGAATTGGATTCTCTGTCAGGGGCGGTGGCTAAAGTTATTGCATTAAAACAGCTTGTTAAGAAGTCTGTATATAGGCATCTTGCCGAGCGTTTCAATGCTCTGGTGAAATCATTTTCAGACCCGAATAAAAAATACCCCAGGCTGGTTGCCTTGGGTGCTTTGGCTGTGGTGTTTATGTTGTGTTTTGTAGATACAGATTTGCAGGTGGCGGCTCCTGCTACACTGGAAGGCAGAATTCAGCAATCATTGGTTGCACCTATTGATGGATACATAGCCGAAGCACCAGGGCGTGCTGGTGATGCACTTAAATCTGGTGATGTACTGGCGATGATAGATACCAGTAGCTTGATGCTTGAACGTAGACGAAGAGCTAACGAACTTGCTGAGTATGAAAAATCGTATCGTAAAGCCATCGCAGGTCTTGACCGCGCAGAAGCTTCTATTATGAAAGCAAGGCGAGGAAGAGTTGCCTCTCAGTTGGCACTCATCGATGAACAACTTTCTAAAACAACAATTACTGCACCGTTTGATGGCATGGTCATTTCAGGTGATTTAAGTCGTTCACTGGGTTCACCAGTAAGTCGTGGAGATGTGCTATTTGAAATGGCGCCACTGGATGACTACCGCGTTGTACTGGAAATAGACGAACGTGATATTTCTGAAGTTGCACCCGGACAGCGAGGGTATTTAGCGCTGTCAGGACTTTCGGGTGACCGCCTTCCTATACAGGTGGAGAAAATAGTTGCTGTCGCTGAAAACTCCAATGGTCGAAACATTTTTAAAGTAGAGGCAAAAATTGATGGTGAGTCACAATTGCTGAGGCCAGGCATGCGTGGTGTGGGTAAGATTGTTACTGAACAGAGATCAATCATATATGTATGGACACGACACCTCATTGATCGCATAAACCTGTGGTTCTGGAAAAATGTACCTTAAATAATCCGGAGTCATTGAATTATGGATATAACTCAGCAATGGTCTCAATTGGCAAGTCTACGGCCGTGTTTAAATCATACAATTAAGATTCATCGACATAGCTATCGCGGGCATCGCTGGTATATGTTGAGAGATGGAGTTTCTGGTCGATGGCAGCGCATTAATGAATCTGCATATCAACTTATACGACGCTTAAACGGAACGCGTGATCTCGCTTCTGCCTATCTTGAGTGTCAAGATAGCTATCAGATGAGTCAGAAAGATGCACTGGTAATACTTAATGCACTTGATAGTGCCGAGTTTATTGATTGGGGGATTCAGAAAGATCCTCATTTGCTACATCAAAAAGCGGAAGCAGAGCAAAAGCGTAAACGCCTGTCTCGGTTTATGTCGCCTTTTTCGATCAAAATTTCATTATTTGATCCTGATGCATTTCTCTCAAAAAAACTGTCATATGGGGATGCGATATTCTCTAAAGCTGGCTTGGTATGCGTATTATTATCTGTCATTGCGGGCATTCTTTTTGCGTTAGAAGACTGGAACAATATTGTTAACTACTGGAGCGTGAGAGGATTTACTGGCCAGAGCTTTTGGTTACTTCCTGTTGTGTACGTTGTGATGAAAACTGTGCATGAATTCATGCATGCTTTAGCTGCCAAACACTGGGGTGCAGAAGTACATGATATGGGGCTGGTCATGATGCTGCTTATTCCTATCCCTTATGTTGATGCTAGCGAGGCCTGGTCATTTTCTGAAAAGCATCGCCGAATACTGGTGAGTGCTGCCGGGATTATTGCTGAATTAGTGCTGGCATCCGTAGCGGCTATCATATTTGTTTGTGTTGAAGTCGGCATTGTAAAAGATATTGCATACACCACAATGTTATTGGGAAGTCTTTCCACTCTGTTGTTTAACGGAAACCCATTAATGCGATTTGATGGTTATTATGTGCTTGCTGATGCGGTTGAAATTCCAAACCTGGCGTCACGTTCCAGCCGTTATTGGGAGTATCTGGTACAAAGATATCTGTTTGGCCTGCGCGACGCTACTTCACCTGTTACCGCGAAAGGAGAGAGGGTCTGGTTTGTTTTTTATGGTGCAACATCTAAACTATATCGTCTTGTTATTACCCTCACGATTGCACTTTTTGTAGCGGAAAAAATCCCTGTGCTTGGTGTTGCGCTGGCTGTGTGGGCCATAGTTATGCAGATTGTTGTGCCTCTGGTCAATCAATTTCAAAAAATATTTCATGCCTTAAACATAAAAGGTGAGCAACGTCGTGGAATTACGGTTTTTGCAATAGGTGTTGTTTGTATAGTTGTGACTGTTTTTCTAGTGCCAGTTCCGTTGTCTAGCACTGCACAGGGAGTCGTCTGGTTACCAGAGCGTGCACATATTCGTGCTGGTACTGACGGTATTCTACAAAGAATCTCAGTAAAAGAAGATCAGTTTGTTAGTGCTGGTGATGTAGTCATGAGTATTCAAAACGAACAGTTAAATGCATATATTGATACCCTCAAATGGGAATTAACGGAGGTAAAATCACAGTTGGCTATTGCACAGGTTGATGATCGTGTGCAGATAAGGTCATTAAGAATGACGATAGATAATCTGCAGAAAAATCTGAATTCACTATACGAAGAGCAGAATTCATTATTGGTGGTAAGTCCGGTTAGCGGAAATCTTGTCATTCCAAATGCGAATCAGCTGACAGGCAGTTATGTTCACAAAGGTGACATACTGGGTTATGTATTAGAACAAAAACCTTCAATTATTAAAGCTGCAATTCCACAGGCAGAGATTGGCCTGATCAGGCATGGCGTCAATGCAGTAAATATACGTCTGGCTGATAATCGTAGAACATCTATTTCTGCCGAAATTAATCGTGAAACTCCTTCTGCGACACGACACTTGCCAAGTCCTGCATTAGGGACTCTGGGGGGTGGTGACATACCAGTTGATACTACTGATCAGAAAGGTTTGACCGCAGCCGATAATATTTACATTGTAGATATTGCCTTGTCTGAACAGGAATTACTGCCACGAGTAGGAGGGCGAGCTCATGTGCGCTTCGAATATCCAGCAGAACCGCTCGGTTATCGTTTTTATCGTGCATTGCGGCAGCTACTGCTCGCGCGTCTTGCAGTGTGACGATATTATTCACAACCATATATTAGTGTGGACAAGTGTTCGTAATATTTTGAACGATTTATTAAACATGAGATGAAAACTATTTTTTATCAAGAAATAAACAGTTTGCGTTACCTGATTATTCTGGTTGTGAGCGTGTGTTTGCTGGGTGCAGCAACCGCTACTATTGCAGATGAGATCAGCCATGAGTGTATTGTGGTGCCTCACACTGTTCTTGATTTAAGTAGCGGAGTAAGCGGGCGTGTTGATACAGTTCATGTGGATCGTGCAGACAGAATTCGTGCGGGCCAGGTGCTTGCTGAACTTGAATCTCACGTGGAACGCGCAAATCTTAAGCTTTCGGAGACGCGAGCAAGTTTAGATAGTGAAGTTAACTTGCGTGAGGCAAGCCTGGAATTCGAACAGCGCAGGCGATTGCGAATAGACAATTTAAGTTCTTTAAAAGTTGCCTCTGAACAAGAGGCTGATGATGCTGAACAAAATGCGGTATTGGCGGGATGGCAGCTTGCTGTTGCAAAAGATAATTTATATCTGGCCAGGCTGGAGGCTGAGCGTGCAGCAGCTGTGCTGGAATTACGCAATGTAATTAGTCCTTTCGACGGCGTTGTTGTCGAACGATATAAATCATCAGGTGAATATGTTGATGAAGAGCCTATCCTTCGTATTGCACGTCTGGACCCGCTTCGCGTTGAAGTGATTGTTCCTATTGAGCTGCATTCTGATTTTGAAGTAGGCATGTCTGCCGAAGTATTTCCTGAGACTAATCCAGATCAGCCTTGGCGAGCGACAGTGACTACGGTAGATATTGTGGGTGATCCCGCCAGTGGAACATTCCGCGCTAGGCTGGAGCTGCCTAATCCAGATCAGTCACGTCTTGCAGGTATTAAATGCACTGCCCAGTTGATTTACGAGCCAGTTGATAAAATCAGTCCGGAAATAACTTTATCTCATCATGAGAAAGCAGCGGTGACAGATACAAACTAAACGCTGTGATGAGTGAATTCTCAATCTCTTCAAACTGGCAGTTCTGCATACCGTAAAACAACCATTAACAGTTTGTGATATGCATCACAATTGCTGTGATTTCATATACTTATAACATCCAACCATCGGTCTGCTTCTCCCTACTGTCTATTCTATATTCTAATTATATTTTGCGAGGCTATCATGGACAGATGGCTCTGCATTAGTGCGAGTAGTACTGCCAAATAAACTTATGTAACGCGCATTAGAGCTATATATGCCAGAGACTGACAACGGTAATGGGTGGTAATTTGACTAGGGAATTAAATAAATACTTTAAGGTAAATTTATCATTACAGAATTTACGATTCATGCAATCCGCAAATCGTATATTACATGTTGTTATTAGACGCACATGGAGTGCGCCTTCTCAGTCGATCCCGGTTGTCGAAGGACTTGAGCCTCGAATTCTGTTGTCAGCAGAATTTGGTATGGGAATGGATGCGCCACGTGACCCGCTTATTAACGATCCGCATGATTCGCTCAATGATTTGAATAGTCTTGAATCACTGGCGCAGCTTCAACAATATGATCCAGGTACATCAATCAATCCACTCGATAATAGTTTTATCAGTGATCTGGATGCGCTTTTATCTACTGAAGATCATGTGCTTGAACAGCAAATTGTTTTTGTTGATGAATCAGTAGAGGACTATGAATTATTTATTGCTGACATAAAAGCTCAATACAATAATGTTGCGTTTGAAATTGTCCTTCTCGATAGTGAACAAAATGGTATAGAACAGATTAATAATGCTCTTGACGGCTATTCTGATATTTCAGCGATACATATTATTTCGCACGGGTCTGAAAATGGAATCCAGTTAGGTAATACATGGCTTAATGCAAGTAACGTTAATGACTATGCCCAGACGATTGCCGGGTGGAGTGAAATATTCAGTAGTGATGGTGACTTGCTCTTGTATGGATGTAATTTGGCTGGCAGTGCTGCAGGCCAGGAGCTTGTTAATACATTAGCTCAATTAACAAATGCTGATGTTGCTGCATCAGATGACTTAACCGGCGACGACGCTCTGGGTGGAGATTGGGAGCTCGAATATTCAATTGGCAAGATTGAATCTGAGCTGGCGCTAAGCAATGCCTTTCAACAAAACTGGTCTGGTGTGCTAGGCACAATTACAGTAACTACCGCAGCAGACGTTCTGGATGGTGATGCGGATACTTCATCACTTGCTGCACTGTCTCTGAATCCTGGTGCTGATGGAAGAATATCGTTGCGTGAAGCAATTATCGCATCGAATACAGACATTGGTATGGATACTATTATTTTAGGTGCTGATAATTACGCAATAGGCACAATAGGTCTGGATGATACTCAGGGTGATTTTGATATCAGAGATGATTTAACGATAACCGGGGTTTCACCTGCGACTACGTTTGTCGATGGTGGAGATTTAACTCGTGTATTTCACATTCATGATGATGCCAATATTTCTGTAACAATATCTGATTTGACTATTCGCAATGGATTAACTGCGTTATTTATAAATGGAGATGGAGGAGGCATATTAATTGATGGCAGTGCAAACACTCCAACAGTGACTTTAAATAATGTAGTTTTATCAGATAACGAAACTACTGGATTGAGTGATCAGGGGGGTGCAATTTATAATTCAGGTAATCTGATTATCAATCGTGCATTAATAGTGAATAATGAGTCAGATGCTGGAGGAGGCATTTATAATAGTGCTACTGGGACAGTATCATTAGAGAATGTAACGTTAAGCGATAATACTGCGAGCGGCCTATTAGGTTTAGGTGATGGAGGCGGTATTTACAATGCTGGTAATGCGACCTTGCGTAACGTGACGATTGCAGAAAATACTGCTTTTTCTCAGGGTGGGGGAATATTTGTCGCAGGCGGTGTATTGGATATTGCCAATAGTATTGTTGCTGATAACAACACTGATTTAAACGGTAACCTAAGCAGCAGTGGTAACAATATCTTTGGAGACGACAGTAATGCCAGTGGGTTTGATGTCTCGGACTTTCGCAATGTTGACCCGCTACTTGGAAGCCTGAGTGATAATGGTGGTGATTCACAAACATATGCTCCTACTGCGGTAGAAGTAATAGATAACGCTAATCCTGCATTAGCACCACTAGTAGATCAGCGTGGTTTTTTACGTGACGATGGCAGTCCTGATATAGGTGCCTTTGAAGTGGGTGCTAGTACATCTGCAAATAGCCAATTAACGGCAACGAATGTCACCCAGACACAAAGTTATATCGAAGATGCAGTGTCAGTGGCAATCACTGACATTGTGGTGAGCGATGTAGACGTTGGCGAGATTGTGTCGGCGACATTAACATTAGCCGATCCGCTTGCGGGCAGCTTAACCATCTCTGGGGATGCAAGCTATACAGACAGCACCGGAGTATGGACGATTACAGATACGGTAGCGATTGTAAATGCAGCGTTGGCGAATGTTGCGTTTGTGCCGGCGAGCAACTATGACCAGAACACCACCATCAGTGTGAACATAGAGGACGGTGGTGAAAATGGGGTGGTACCAGTAACAGGCACCATTACATTAAATGTCACGGCAGTGAATGATCAGTTGTCAGCGACGAATGTCACGCAGACACAAAGTTATACAGAAGATGCCGCATCAGTGGCAATCACTGACATTGTGGTGAGTGATGTAGACGTTGGCGAGATCGTGACGGCGACATTAACACTAGCCGATCCGCTGGCAGGCAGTTTAACCGTCACGGGAAGTGCCAGTTATACCGCAGGCACTGGCGTGTGGACGATTACAGATACGGTCGCGAACGTGAATACGGCGTTGGCGAATGTTGCGTTTGTGCCGGCGAGCAACTATGACCAGAATACGACCATCAGTGTAAACATAGTGGACGGTGGTGAAGATGGCGTCGTGCCAGTAACAGGCACCATTACCTTGAATGTCACGGCAGTGAATGATCAGTTGTCAGCGACGAATGTCACGCAGACACAAAGTTATACAGAAGATGCCGCATCAGTGGCGATCACTGACATTGTGGTGAGTGATGTGGACACAGGTGAGATCGTGACGGCGACGTTAACATTAGCCGATCCGCTGGCAGGGAGTTTAACCGTCACGGGAAGTGCCAGTTATACCGCAGGCACTGGCGTGTGGACAATTACAGATACGGTCGCGAACGTGAATACGGCGCTGGCGAATGTGGCATTTGTGCCGGCGAGCAACTATGACCAGAACACCACCATCAGTGTAAACATAGTGGACGGTGGTGAAGATGGGGTGGTACCAGTAACAGGCACCATTACATTAAATGTCACGGCAGTGAATGATCAGTTGTCAGCGACGAATGTCACGCAGACACAAAGTTATACAGAAGATGCCGCATCAGTGGCGATCACTGACATTGTGGTGAGTGATGTGGACACAGGTGAGATCGTGACGGCGACGTTAACATTAGCCGATCCGCTGGCAGGGAGTTTAACCGTCACGGGAAGTGCCAGTTATACCGCAGGCACTGGCGTGTGGACAATTACAGATACGGTCGCGAACGTGAATACGGCGCTGGCGAATGTGGCATTTGTGCCGGCGAGCAACTATGACCAGGACACGACTATCAGTGTAAACATAGTGGACGGTGGTGAAGATGGGGTGGTACCGGTAACAGGCACCATTACCCTGAATGTCACACCGGTTGGAGATACACCACAAGTTCAGAATACTTCAACAGACATTAACACTCAATCGGGTTTAATCAGTGTCAATAGAAATGCAAATGATGGTATGGAAGTCACTCACTTCAGAATTAGTGGAATTACTAACGGTACATTAACACTGGCAGACGGTATTACCGCAGTTGTTAATAATCAATATATAACGGTTGCTGAAGGGATAGCAGGATTACGCTTTACACCGGATATGGATTCTACAGCCAGCGGTGCATTCAGCGTAGAATCTTCTGAAAATGGTGTGACTGTTGCGCTGCAAAGTAATGCAGCTACATCAGCTATTACAGTAGGTTCAACTGTGACACCTCCTACCATTCCATCGCCAATAATAGATGATCCAGAGGAAGACCCACTGGATAATGTTGATGATCCAATCAATAATCAGCCAGATCCGGATGATACAACTGAGACTGACCCAGGTGATGATTCAAATCCGGAGTTACCTGGTGATAATCCGTCTGATGATGGGCTTGATGATTCTGTTTCATTGAATACTGCTGATCAGCCAACGTTAAATTCTGTCGATACATTATTCAGAATTTCCCAGATCATCGATGACGATTCTACTCGAGAGCAGCCAGCAAGTATTGGTGAACAGTTGCTGGAAATTTTTTCAAGTAGCCTTGCATCGGGTGAATCTTTCGTGGCTGCCGAGCTGGGCAACGACGGATCTGAAAGTGAAAATCTATTTGTTAATGAAGATTTCATAGCGGAACTGGATCAGGTGCGTGAAGACATAAATGACATAGCCATACTCAGTCAAACACTGATTGGATCAACAGTCATAATTTCTTCTGGAATTTCAGTTGGGTATGTAATCTGGATTGCACGAGGAGGCCTGTTACTTGCAAGTCTGCTGTCTTCATTACCGGCATGGCGTCTGGTTGATCCATTGCCAGTACTGGCGCGCTTTGAAGACATAAATGATTCGGACAACGAAGGTGATTCACTAGCATCGATTGTCGAGCAGCAGAATAATCAAAGCAGGGCTAATAACAGTTCTGATTAATACCAGGTTGAATATGGAGATTAGATACAAAATGATGGACCACACTATTAGGAAACCGGGTTAGGTATTAATTCAATGTTTCGTAATCTTTCCTCAAATACGTATGTGTCGCTGGGACTAAGCTTTATCGTGGTAACGATAATGCTTGTTGCGCTTTCATTTGGTTTGGTCCCTGATAAAACGGGTGCAATTCGTGATAGCAGAGCGGCAATTGCAGAAGCTATTGCTGTGAATAGTGCAGGATATATACATAAGAATGATATTGAACGTCTACGCACAACTTTACGACTGGTGATAGATCGTAATGAAGAATTATTATCTGCAGCAGCAAGAGATGTGAATAAGGAAATTGTCGTTGCAGTAGGTGACCATGAGCGACATTGGCAAGATAAATCAGACAAAGCTTCTACCAGTTCTTTTGTTAAAGTTCCTGTACATGCAGATGATAAACACTGGGGTCAAATAGAGCTTCGCTTCACTCCACTGTCTGGATCAGGTGTATATGCACTTTTATACGATGAGCGATTCCATTTGCTGTTATTTGTGGCGTTAGCAGGTTTTATTGCATTCCGAATTTTTCTTGGCCAGGTATTACGCCATCTGGATCCCGCTCAGGCAGTACCACCTCATGTACGATCGGCATTGGATACATTGGCAGAAGGACTGATTGTCATAGATAAAAATGAAAATGTCGTTCTTGCCAATGAATCATTTTCTTCTATTGTAGGAAAATCTGCTGATGAGCTGCTAGGCGTGCGTGCATCAGAATTAGGATTTTTTACTGTAGGTGGAGAATCAGTAACCTCTAAAATGCCGTGGACAACAACACTTTCTCATGGTCAGTTACTGCGAAATGAAATCCTGCTTCTTAAAGATGTAGAAAATAACACAAGAAGTTTTATCGTCAACTGCTCTCCGGTCCTGGGTGCCGGCAATGACCATGCTGGTGTATTAATAAGTCTTGATGATGTCACTGAGCTAGAAGAAAATAAAACAGAATTGCGCAAATCCAAAGACGCCGCTGAAGAAGCAAACAAGGCCAAGAGTGACTTCTTGGCGAATATGAGTCATGAAATACGTACACCTATGAACGCAATACTTGGCTTTACTGATGTATTGCGTCGTGGCTATATGAGTTCTCAGACTGATCGACGTAAATATCTGGATACAATTCATTCAAGTGGTGAGCATTTGCTACACCTGATTAATGACCTGCTTGATTTATCAAAAGTGGAAGCTGGGCACATGGAAACGGAGTTGTTGCCTGTGCCAGTCCATGAGCTTGCACGCGAAGTAATATCAGTGCTGATGGTGCGAGCACAGGAAAAGGGAATCAATCTTGAATTTGATATCACAGATGATATTCCTGAAACTATTCATACAGACCCTACTCGTGTAAGACAGATAATTACCAACCTGATTGGTAATGCAATCAAGTTTACTGAATCTGGTGGAGTGCAGGTTTATCTGGGTTATGAAAATAACAACAATACACCTGAATATATTATTCGCGTTAAAGACAGTGGAATAGGTATTAAAGACGAATACCTGGAATCTATTTTTGATCCATTCGTTCAGGCGGATACTTCAGTGACCAGGCGCTTCGGTGGAACCGGACTGGGTCTTGCGATCAGTCGGCGTTTTGCACGATTGATGGGTGGAGACATTATTGCTAACAGTGTGGAGGGTGAAGGGACAGAATTCATCGTCACTTTGAACACAGGTCCACTTGATGATATTCGTATGCTGACACCAGAGGAAGCTTTGATGTCGAATACGCAAAATGAAAATATACAGGACGCCAACTGGCATTTCCCTGCTGGTACGAGAGTGCTGGTTGTTGATGATGGTGCAGAAAATCGTGAGCTGGTAAAAATCGTACTGGAAAATGTTGGACTCGAAATATCATGTGCCGAAAATGGACAGGAAGCTGTACAGCAGGCACTTGTGCATCGCTTTGATGCAATATTAATGGATGTTCAAATGCCGGTTATGGATGGTTATCAGGCAACGATTAATCTCAGGAACGAAGGGCTGGATGTTCCTATTATCGCTTTAACCGCAGATATAATGAAAGGCTTTGAACAGAAATGTCTTGCAGCAGGATTTACCAGTTTTCTAAGTAAACCTGTAGATATAGACAAGCTGATAGAAGTGCTGGCAGAAAAATTAAATGGTTCGAAAATTGACAATGTAGAGCATGCCCCGATTCCTGATGAACAGGTAATTGATCCACTTGAAAATAATGAACCGATTGAATGCACACTTCCTACTGCTAACCCGGCAATCATTGCTACCGTGTCAAAATTTATTGATGGGCTTGCAGTGCGATTTGAAGATGCCAGGCAGTCACTGGAATTTGGTGATCTGGAAGAAGTTGCACGTTTTGCGCACTGGCTGAAAGGTTCAGGAGGAACTGTAGGTTTTCACGCCTTTACCCAGCCGGCAGAAATGCTTGAGATGCATATAAAAAATGGTCAGATCAAACAGATAGAGTCATCACTGAATGCTCTTGAATCGATAAGCCATCGCCTGGTGCGACCGGGTGAAGCGAAAAACACTTCTGCTAACGCAGAAACCGAGTCACTGCCAACTTATACAGAAGCAGAATTAAACGAAGTCATAGAGGATAATTCACCTGTGGTGTGTCAACTTCCTTTAAACAATCCTCGTATGCGCCAGACTGTTGAAAAATTCCTGTTACGTTTAAATGAACGCTTGCCAGTACTCGACGAATTAATTAACAGCCATCAATATGAACAGATACAGGAAATTGCCAGTTGGTTAAAAGGAGCTGCAGGTACTGTTGGTTTTCATGATTTTACCGAGCCTGCGACAGCGCTGGAAACTGCGGCCACTCAACAGGCTGATGCAGATATTCAGGCAAGTTTTTCAATCATACTGGATCTGGTGCGACGTATTGAGTTGCCAATAGAAAAGACTGTACATGAAAATGATAATCTGAATAAAGAGATGGGTGTTGGTTCATGAGACATACATACATTCAACTGAAATATTTCCAGGAATATTCTGAATAATGAAAAAAATTAGTCAAAATAACGCTGAGCACGTTACATCTGAGAGTCTTGATATTCCTAATCCGCCTTTACAGGATATGTCTGCAATCAGACAGCGCAGAGAAAATAAGGTGATCGGGTTTTTTGAAGAATCACATCGTGAAGCATTAATTATGATGGTTGATGATGAAGAAACAACGATAGATGTGTTGCGTATGTTCCTTGAGGATGCGGGTTATAACAATTTCACTACGACAACAGATTCTCGTAAAGCCTTGGCAATGGCTAAAATGCGGCGGCCAGATGTATTATTGCTGGATTTGAAAATGCCCCATATTGGTGGATTCGAAATTCTGGATGCGATGCATAATGACGAAAGTCTAAAATATATACCAGTGATTATTTTGACATCTGCAGTTGATGCCGGCACTAAACTAACAGCTCTGGAGCGAGGTGCAACAGACTTTCTGGGTAAGCCGGTGGATCCCAGTGAACTGGCATTGCGTATACGAAATATACTGACTGCCAAGGCATATCAGGACAGCCTTATTTTTCACGATAGTCTAACCGGGCTGCCGAATCGACAAATGTTCGGCAACAACCTGACAAAGTCTATATATCAGTCCATGCAAACTTCTCATAGTTGTGCAGTCATACATTTGGATTTATATAAATTTCATCAGCTTAATGACTCCCTGGGGCATCAGGCGGGAGATGTGCTGTTAAAATCAATTGCACAACGTCTTGAGTCATCTATTGACTGGGCGAACGGGACTGAAACTGATCAGGAGCAATCCAAGCCGTTTCTTGCAAGAATTGGCGGTGATGAATTTGCGGTGATTGTGCCAGATCTTTCAGAAGCCAGCGAAGCTGTCGAAGTTGCCAACCATATACATGGGTGTTTTGTTCGACCTTTTGTTTTTGGAAGTCGCGAGTTTTATGTGACTGCAAGCATGGGAGTATCAATCTGTCCCCAGGATGGTGACAGCAACGACACTTTATTGCGTAAAGCGTGTGCGGCAACTGCCTATGCCAAAGAGCATGGTCTGAAAACACCGTATATCTATAGCAGTGAAATCAATGCGCAGATGAATGAACGATTCCACTTGGAGCACATGATGCATCGTGCGTTGGAAAAGGACCAGCTCAAACTTGTTTACCAGCCTAAAATTTGTGTCAACACCGGCCATGTGATTGGTGCTGAAACATTAATGCGCTGGGAACTCCCGGGAGGTGAATCAGTTTCACCTGAAAAATTCATCCCTATCGCAGAAGAAACAGGCTTGATTTTACCATTTGGTGAATGGGCGTTCAAAAGTTCATGTCAACAATTACACGAATGGCAAATGAAAGGATATGAAAATCTGCATTTGGCAGTAAATGTATCACCTATACAATTCCAGGATGAAAATTTTCTGGAATATATAGCGACTACATTACAAGCGACAGATGTAGAAGCTCATCAGTTGACAATTGAGGTGACTGAAACGTTACTGATGCAGAATGTACAGGCGTCTTCGAAAATTCTCAGCCGAATGCGTGAACTGGGTTTGAGAGTTTCAATCGATGATTTTGGAACGGGTTATTCATCTCTTAATTATTTGAAAAACTTTTCTGCTGATGAGCTGAAGATTGACAGGTCTTTCCTGAGTCATGTTCCTGAAGATCGTGATAACTGTGCCATTATCAAAGCGATTGTTGGTATGGCGCGTGGCCTGGGTTTATCTGTTGTGGCCGAGGGTATTGAAAATACTGAGCAACTGGATTTCATCAGGCAAGAAGAATGTGATGAGTTCCAGGGCTTTCTTGTAGGTAAACCTATGCCTGCTGATGAATTTGAAAATTTTCTGAAAGCATCAAGAAAAGGTAACTGGCAGTTGGCCATGTAATTCAAATTACTGGTAATGCTGCTATAAATTTTTATTCAACACTTCCATAATCAGGTTAATCTAATCTGACACAATTTTTTAGACTCTGGTCGCATGCATTTTGTGCAATGCAAGAGTTGCTCCGACAAGGCTAATAGTACTACATAAATTTGTAGTCAATTATATCATTCCAGAATTCTGTTCAATTGAACGTCATGTGACAATTTGTCACATCGTTAATCTCTATTGTCAATGTTATCTTCGTATAAATGATATGAATTTATAGCGAGCAAAAATAAATTCATCTGTATACAAAATATTTAAGCAAAGGGATTAGCATGATGATCAGACTGGGTATTATTATTTACTTATCCATTATAATAATAACGACAGCAACGGCAGATGATGAAGTCATTGAGCTTCAGAGTATTGAAGTTCAGGGAAATGTGCAAACTGGAAACAAAGTAGAAGTAACAGCTTCTGAATTAAGAAAAGAAGTTGAAAATACTCCAGGTGGAGTAACGCTGGTTAACATGGACGACGTTAGTGAAGGTGAGGTTTCTAGTCTGGCAGATATGTTGCGCTATGTTCCTGGGGTATGGTCAGTGAGTCGAACCGGTAATGATGAAATCTTTTTTTCAAGTCGCGGCTCCAATCTGGATGCTACAGACTTCGATATGAATGGAATTAAATTACTTCAGGATGGGCTTCCTGTGACAAGTGCGGCAGGAGACAATCATAATCGAATTATCGATCCGCTAAGCGCTAACTATGCCATTGTTGCACGTGGAGCTAATGCATTTAAATATGGTGCCAGCACACTGGGTGGTGCGATAAATTTCATTTCTCCAACTGCTTATGACAGTGCGCCGCTAGAACTATCGCTTAATGCAGGTAGCTATGGACAACTGGCAGCTCGTGCGACGTTAAGTAAAGTGCTGGATAACGGATTTGATGGGCTGCTGACCATTGAAGGTAAACAGTGGGATGGTTATCGCGACCATAATGAGCAGGAGCGCACCGGCGTGTATTCCAACTTTGGCTGGAAACTCAATGATTCAGTGGTAACACGATTTTATGCAACCTATCTGGATAACGACCAGGAACTACCGACAGGATTAAGTCAGGCACAGGTGGATGACGATCGTGACCAGGCGGGACCTCGTGCCGAGAATGGAGACTTTCAGCTGGACGTGGAAACCTGGCGTATAGCCAATAAAACCACGTGGCGAATTGATAATAACCGAATGTTTGAATTTGGGCTCTCATATGAGGATCAGCGTCTTTTTCATCCCATTGTCGATAAAGTGTTTGTCGATTTTGATGGACCCGGCCCGATGTTACCCACAGAGGTATTTGGTGGATTACTCATAGACACTGATCACAAGGATATTGGTGCTTCGATGCGTTACAACCAGCGAACAGGTGCACATGATGTACTGATTGGTCTGAATGCAGGTATAAACACTCAAAAAGGCGATCAGTTTGGTAATGATGGCGGAGAGAGGGACGGGCTCATGACAGAAGTGGATAATGACGCATCTACCATTGAAGCATTTATTGTGGATCGCTGGGATTTTAATAATAACTGGACACTTGTCGGTGGTGTGCAGGGTGTACTTGCTCATCGTGAAGTAGAGCTTACTGACGCTGCAACAGGTATTGTCACAAATAATCCGGATGATAATTATTCGCGCTTAAATCCCACTGTCGGTTTGATTTATGAACCTGTGCAGAATGCCAGCGTCTATGCCAACATCAGTCAATTGTTTGAGCCTCCCACCAATTTCGAGCTGGAAGATAACGTTGCGGGTGGTGAAGAGACGCTGGATGCAATGCATGGTACGGTAATTGAAGTAGGGACACGTGGAGAACAAGACTTTGGGCACTCAAACTGGTGGCAATGGGAATTATCACTATATTATGCATGGATTCAGGATGAAATTTTATCAGTAGAAGACCCTTTAATGCCGGGTGATAGTCTGAGTACTAACGTTGATGATACAACGCATTCAGGCATTGAAGCCTTGATTCGTGCCGAATGGGCGATTGATCAGGCAGGTAAACATATGATTGCTCCAGAAGCTGCACTAACGATTAATCATTTTGAATTCGATGACGATCCTGTCTATGGAAATAACGATCTTCCCGCCGCACCTGATTATATCGTGCGAGGTGAAGTGTTATATCGAAATGCAAATGGGTTTTATGCGGGACCTACGTTTGATTTTGTTGGGGAACGTTATGCAGATTTTGCAAATAGTTACAAAATAGATGCTTATGAAATTTTTGGACTAAAAGCAGGGTGGTCAAATTCAAGGGTAAGCATGTTTGCAGAAATCAGAAACCTGTTTGATAAAGAATATATCGCGAGTCATAGCGTTCGAGATAATGCAGGTATAGATGATGAAATTCTCCATCCGGGAGAACCGATATCCGCATACCTTGGTTTGAAAGTCAGCCTTTAGCTAAAAGATAGATAAGCCATGTTACGACGTAGTTTAATCCTGCACAGGTGGTTGCGTAATATTGCGCTTATCAGTCTGGGGCTTTTTGTATTTTCAGCGTTGACGCACCCAGTCATGATTTGGACTGGGCCTCAACCTGCGGTCATGCATCCACCTTCAATGCTGATTCAGGATCTATCTCTTGACAGGATGCAGAACATCATTGCAAAGCAGCAGTTAACAGGCGCACAACTCGTTAAAGTTGTGCCAACACAGTCAGGTGCAGCGGTTCAGGTGACTGATCAGGAGCTTCAGCCACGCCGGTATTTTAATTTGGAAACTGGTAGTGAAATGATTGATCACGATAAGCAACACGCTATATGGCTTGCGCGTCACTATACGCAGCGTAATGATAATATTAGCAATGTAGAGTTCATTACTGATTTTAGTGACGAATATCCCTGGGTTAATAGACTGCTTCCAGTATACAAGATCAGCTTTGACTCCAGTGATGGGTCAACTGTATTTATACATACTGAGACAAACGCGCTGTCAAGTCTTGGTAATCACTGGAAAAACACATTACAGTTTATCTTCAGAAATTTACATACGTGGTCATGGCTGGACTCACAATCCATTGTACGAATAGTATTGTTAACTGTAATGCTGGTAATACTGGTGACTGTATTAATTACCGGTGTGCTCCAGCTCCTTTTTTTACGTTCTTCTGGCCATACGCCTGCACCCCGTCGTATTCATCGGGTTGTAGGCTGGATAATGTGGCTTCCATTAAGTGCTCTTGTTCTGAGTGGATTATTTCACTTGCAGTTCCAGCAATTCGCAAAGAATGAACGTGGCATGAGAGTGTCAGCTCCGATGCAATTGACTGAGATTCAGTTATCGACGGTGTTTGATATTGAGAAAAAATTACCACCCGTAAATAACATGTCGCTGGTTGAATATGAAGATACATTACTGTATCGCATTGGCTTCTCTATGAAAAAAGACAATCAGCATTTACCCGAAAGTGATGAACAAAAAAGAATAAAACGGTTTAATGGAATACCTTCTGAGCTGGCATCTATGTATATCGATGCGCGTACAGGTATGGTTGCGCGTCTTCAGGACAAGGACATGTCTATTCACCTGGCAAAAAAGTTTTTAGGCAATGACTCGGTTGCAGTAAAGAGTGCAGAGTTAATCAATAACTTCAGCCCGGAATATGATTTCAGGAATAAACGTCTTCCTGTATGGAAAATTACCACTGGCGACCCTGAGGGGCATAGGGTATTTGTCGATCCTGCGACTGCTATTATCGTAGATTATCTTGTGCCGTTAGCGAGAATTGAAAGTTTTTCATTTTCTTTACTGCATAAATGGGATTTCCTTGTGCCGCTGATGGGAAGAAAAATGAGAGATACACTCGTGGTATCTTTGCTATTGGGATTTTTGATGGTGGCTTTACTTGGTGTAGCCATTGCACGCTCCAAACGAGGAACCTGAATCAGGAGCCAGTAATAGAACAGCTTACTGTGTGTTTCGCATTTGGTTAGTGTTTATGCAGGTGGAAGTATATACAGCGCAATTATGTCAAATGGATGAATCAGCAACAAATTAAAGAACAGGGAATAAATTTTTATTAATACAACGCTATCAGGTTATTTGTAGCTATATTAATGAATATACGGCTCTAATTTAGTGCATTAGTTTATCTGATATACACCATAAAACCAGCAGGTGATTATAGTGTGAAATTTGTATAAACGGACCTAAATTGTTATGGTTGTCGTGCTATTTGGGATTTTTGTGGCACACGAAAATCATTTAGTATGATTATGAGGCTAACATTAACCATATCTGTATTAATTGTATTACTTATAAGCAGTGTATTAAACGCTGAGAACCAGCAGAGCCCTAAATTAGACCGCCAACTATCAACTGAAGGCTTTATTACTATTTCCTGGGACGATCTGGACTACTCATCACCACTTGAAATCCAGCTGGCAATGGACCCGTCTTTTAACCAGCTTGTTCGCAGAATCAAGTTGCTTAATCAAAATTCCGTACATTTAAGTGGATTTAGCGACGGCTTGTATTATGTCCGTTTAATCGAAGACAATGCCAGAATAATTGGTGAAGTAAGCACATTTACCGTAAAACATCGACAATTTACTGATGCGATTAAATTATTCGTACTAGGTGCCTTATTGTTTGTGTTTTTGCTGGCAACACTGTATCGATATTCTGCTAAAGCGTGAATATATTATGCTTACTTCGCAAACCGCTATATTAATATTAATCATTTTTGGACTGTTCTGGGTCGCATTGGGATGGTGGTTAGGCAGGCAAAACAAGTCACTGGATGATTACATGCTGGCTGGCCGTAATGTTGGACTGGCGTTAGCGGCAGCGACATCAATGGGTACATGGATAACCAGTAATACAACGCTGGTTGCACCTCAGTTGACCTATCAATTTGGTATCTGGGGAATGATTGGCTATTCAATGGCTGCATTAGGATTGATTTTATTTGCTCCCATGGCGAGACGAATAAAATTATTAATGCCTGAAGGCTATACCTGCGGAGATTTTATACGCTTACGTTACGGTAAGTTCGCCTGGATAATTTTTCTGATTGTTTCTTTTTTCTATGCTATGGGCTGGCTTGTGAGTTTAGGCATGGCAGGCGGCATATTGCTCCAGTCATTAAGCGGGCTTGACTACCACATTGGCATGTCTGTTATTTTGTTTGTCTGTGTTGCCTATACCCTGCTAGGCGGATTGCGTGCCGTCATCGCGACTGATTATATTCAAACGATTATTATTCTGTTAGGTGTCCTGTTTATCGGATACGTTTGTATGCGTGATGTGGGGCTGCAAAACATTTACACCAGTGTTTCTGTAGAACAGCCACAGTTGCTCAACCTGATGTTCCCGGCTGCCATTATGTTCTTATTCAATAATATATTTTTTGGGATTGGTGAAATATTTCACTCTAATGTCTGGTGGTCAAGAGCATTTGCTTTTCGAGATGGTATTGGTAAGAAGGCATACTTGTTGGCTGGTTTAATGTGGCTTCCTATTCCTATCGTTACCGGATTTGTCGCATTGGCAGCAACGTACTTAAATGTTTTTCCTCCTAGTGCCGACATGATTGGTCCTATGGTCGCTGCAGAATTGCTGGGAAGTATTGGTGCTGTGTTTGTATTTATCGTTGTGTTTTCGGCACTGGCATCCAGTCTGGATTCTTTGCTTGCAGCAACGAGTGATCTGCTTACGCAGGATATTTATCATAAGTTAATCAATGATGGTGCAAGCAAGGAACATCTTTATAAAGCAAGTAAAGTCATAATAATCATGCTGGGAATTACAACCTGGCTGTTGTGCCTGCCTCGCGTCACCACTTTGGGTGAATTACTCAATTTCACAGGTGCATTTGTTGCAAGTACTATATGGCCTATCGTATTTGGGCTTTACCAAACCAGGCTTTCAGGTGTTTACGCAGGAGTGGCCATGGCACTAGGCACAATCTGTGGTTTAATTGCTTTCTTCCAGATTGGGTTCTATGTTGCAGCGCTTCTTTCTTGTCTGGTGTCGCTAATAATCTGCCTGATTGGATTAGCACTGAAAGATGAAGCATTTGAATGGCAAAAACTAACAATGGCTAAATCATAGTATGTATATAGATTATTTGTTTTTTTATTTAATTATTAGTATTGCGCTACTTGTGTCATCGGTTACGCCGGTAGTCTTGCTAAGTTTGCTGTTTCTTGATTGGAAACGAAGGGACATATGGTGACAACCAGTAAAATTGAAGAGATGACTGCTTTTGAACGTGACCTGCCTGATACCTATGGTAATGCACATCCGAAGGCTTTATTAAAAGCTATAGAAGAAGATGGTGACATATTAAAAGAGTTAACTTCGCAACATATAGTTTCTTCTGATCAATTCAACCGTGATATTATTTTGCAGCTGTTTCGTCTGGCGGCTAAGTATGAAAGCAATCCTGATCGATTTAGTTCGCCATTGCAGGGAAAATTGCTGATTAGCGCTTTTTACGAGCCAAGCACGCGTACACGCCTGTCGTTTGAGAGTGCGTGGCACCGTTTGGGAGGGGATATAATGTCTATTACCGATCGTACAACGACCGGTATTGCAAAAGGTGAATCGTTACAGGATGTAGCAGAAATGTTTAACAATTACGGAGACTGTGTTGTATTGCGGGATAATGATGAAAACTCAGTGCGCTATATGACAGACTCACTTCGTATACCAATAATTAATGCGGGGAATGGCATAGATGAACATCCCACGCAAGCGCTTTCGGATTTATATACAATATTTAAATGGCGTCCCTCGCTGTTAAATATTGTGATGGAAAATCAGAAGATTCGTATTGGTATTGTTGGTGTGCCTAATAAGATGCGAACAGTAAGAAGTTTATTAAAATTATTTGCGCATTTTCCAGACTTTATTCAGGATATTACTATCATTCATGTTGAACAAAGTGATGATATTTTTGACCCTGGTCAGAAAGAACAGTTGGAAGAGGCTGGTATATCTGTCATAACGACGAATCAGCTTGATGAGTGTTTGCCAGATCTTGATGTTGTCTATATTAATGCTATTGCCTGGATGGGTAACGAAGCTGAAACTTTTGGTACAAGATTTCGACTCAATGAGAATTCACCTTTAAAAAGAGAAGCAATCATATTGCATCCACTAGCACGTGGAGAAGAACTGTCAACGAGCCTGGATAACACTTCGCATAACTGGTATTTTGCACAGGCGCGAGGTGCTGTATTTCTGCGTATGGCGCTTTTAACCTGCCTGAGTCAACGTACTGAACGTGTCATGGACGTTGTTTAATTATCTATAATTTAATTTCCTAAGGAGAATTTTATGTGTGGTATTGCTGGTGTATTTCACCGCGATCCTAATGAGCCGGTGAGCGCTCAATTACTTGTGAATATGGCTGCTATTCAGTCGCATCGTGGTCCGGATAATTTCGGATATGAAAATCCTTCACAGTTAGGTTTGGGGTTTAGTCATGCGCGTCTTTCTATTATTGATTTGAATGAAGATCGAGGTCGCCAGCCACTTGTATCCAGGGATAAGAATTATTATTTGGTCCACAATGGAGAGTTTTACGACTTTCAGAAGTTGCGCGCATCACTGACAGCAACAGGATCAGAATTTATCAGTAAAAGTGACTCCGAGATTATTCTGCATTTATATCCAAGATACGGAATCGAGAAAACACTTGAATATCTTCGTGGTGAGTTTGCATTTTCTCTATATGACAAAACGGAAGATTGCATGTATCTGGTGCGTGACAGATTTGGAGTAAAGCCACTATATTGGACGGAAACTAAAAGCGGTGTTGTATTTGGGTCTGAACTGAAAGTGCTGTTTGCACATCCACAGGTAAAAAGGGAAATGACGGCGCAGGGAGTCTACCACCAGTTAATTCAGGTGATGGTGCCCGGGTCCACTGCATTTAAAGGGATATACCAGGTACCACCTGGCCATATTGTTAAAATTAAACGAAACAATGCAAAGCTTACCATCACACCACAAAAGTACTGGGACATTGATTTTCCTGTCGCAGGTGATTACGTAAATCATCACGATGAAAATTATTATATTGAAGGAGTCAAGGAGCAGCTTCTTCAGGCAGTTCAGTTACGTTTGCAGGCAGACGTGCCGGTAGGCTGTTACTTATCCGGCGGTATTGATTCATGTTCAATACTGGGACTTTCAGCTGCCATCAGGCAAGACCCAGTCAAGGCTTTTACCATAGGATTTGACAATACTGATTATGATGAAACCAGTATTGCAAGAGAAATGGCAGGTGCCACTCAGGCGGAACAATTGATATTGCCTGTTACTGCAGGTGATCTGTATGAAAACTTTTCACGTACTATGTGGCACACAGAAAGAACTATTTATAACACTTTGGCTGTTGCCAAACTGTTAATGAGTCAGACTGTACATGAGAATGGGTACAAGGTTGTGCTTACGGGTGAGGGATCAGATGAGTTATTTGCTGGCTATCCTGCATTTCGAAAAGACATGTTTTTATATGGAATGGAAGATTTGCCAGCGACGCTGAGAAGCGAATGGCAAGCAAGTCTTGAAGCCAGCAACAAGTTATTCCGTGGTGCCATGTTACCCAGAGAGGAATTTGATTCCACAGCCATGGACAGCAAAGTCGGTTTCACTCCAAGCTGTTTACAGAACTGGTTGCACTGTCATGAGTCGGCTATTAATTTGCTAACACCTGAGTGGCAATCAGAATTATCAGACTATGATGCAGGAGCTGCAATCGCTGATACTTTAGATAATCATCAGCTGGAAGGGCGACACCCGCTCGATAAAGCGCAGTATGTCTGGATTAAAACCATGCTGGAAGGGCAAATACTGACATGGGGTGGTGATCGCGTTGATATGGCAAACTCTATGGAAGCGCGCCCAGCATTCCTGGATCATCACTTAGCAAAATTTGCCACGCAGGTCCCACCGCAATTAAGAATAAATGGTTCAACTGAAAAATATGTATTACGTGAAGCAATGAAAGGTCTGCTGCCTAAATCATTATATGAGAGACAAAAGTTTGCGTTTATGGCGCCTCCAGCGCATACCGATCCAGTTAAGTGGGATCATGTAAAAACTTTAATTTCTGAAGTGGCTGACGAAAAAAGTATTACTGAAGCCGGCTATCTTGACTATAGCGCTTTCAAGTCATTGCTTGAAACCCATGAAGATCCTTCCGTTGATTCTGAAATGAAAGTGCAACATGATGCCATTATCAATCATGTGCTAGGGGTGCAGTACTTGCACAATCATTTTGTCAAACAGGATATTCCGAAGCTTGCTGAACAGAAAGCTAATGAGTTGTCCTGGAAAGCAGGCCAGTAAATATCGGCCAATAGTTAGTTATTTGCCAGATCAACGACAGTATTGAGTAGCACGTTGCAGCCTTTTTCAACATCTATCCAGTGGGACCACTCATCTGGAGCATGACTAATGCCGCCGATACTTGGAATAAATATCATGCCTGATGGCGTGATCTCAGTAAAAAACTGAGCATCATGACCTGCGCCGCTTGGCATGTACTGGTAACTGTATTCAAGACTTTTCGCGTACTTTTCAATGATATGCATAATATCTGTTGAACAGGCTCTGGGAGCTAACCAGCTCATTTGTTCGTATTCAAACCGGAGTCGGTGTCGGTGCGCAATAGCTGAGAGTGTTTTGCGACAGGTTAGTGCAAGTTCTTTCATTGTCTCTTCAGACATGTCCCGTCCAACCAGAGTGAAATCTGCTTCACCTGGAATGGTGTGGGCGTAACCGGGTTTTAACTCAACATGTCCAATTGTTAAGCGTGATTTATCTGTCCCATTCTCATCTATAATACGTTGAATTTCATGGGCAAAATCTGCGACACCCATAAATGCATCGCTGCGCATATTCATTGGTGCTGTTCCTGCATGGTCGGCTTTTCCAATGAGCTTGATCAGCCACTTGAAAACGCCCGATATCCCTTCGACAACTCCGATTGTGATATTTTCATTTTCAAGTACAGGGCCTTGTTCTATATGGAGCTCAATAAAAGCCTTGATGGACTCCGGTGCACGGTGTGCGTGTAATGCCTGACGATAATCAAGACCACAGCTTTGCATGGCGTCGATTAATGTTTCCCCTGATGCGTCCTTGGCTTTTTCTATCCAGTCGAGTGTAAGCGTTCCTGTTAATGCCTGTGCACCTAGCATGCCGCCAAACCGACCTTCCTCTTCACTGGTAGCAATTATTTCTATGGGATGTTTAACCTGAATGTTTTGCTCTTTAATAACTCTAATGCATTCAAGTCCGGCAATCACACCCAGTGTTCCGTCAAAGATTCCTCCCGCAGGCACGGAGTCAATATGAGAACCAATAATCACCGCAGGAGCATCATTATCACCGTATCGACCACACACATTGCCAGCACCATCAATATGAGAGGTGAGTCCATGTTGATTAAAGTAATCCAGAAGCCATTTTCTTGCTTTCCAGTCAGCCGGGCTAAATCCCTGACGATAAATCCCTCTGTCTTCCAGGTTGTATCCAAATTGTGCAAGTTGATAGATGTCATCTTCGACACGCTTAATATTAATGTTAATTATTATCTCCAGTGTGGTTATCGCCAGCGTTTCTAGCGAGGTATGCAGTGAATTGTTAGATGCGTCGAGGACATTTCCTCACAGTTGCTAGTGTTGATGGCTGTTTGTTTCTGAGTTTGTCTATTTTAACTTTATTCGACTCGATGTGTTGAGAGAAGCAGAGCAAGTTTAAAAATTGACAATCATTCTCATTCGCATTAGCATTTCTCGGTTACCCGTTCAGTAATTCTGCTATTTGAAGTGGGGTTTGGCTATAACGGAATATATTAACAAATAATCATGTCAGCGATGAAGAGAATAGAGCGGTGAAAGTGGTGACAATCCAGTCATTATTTACCTTGCAGCTGAATTCTGAAAATTAACAAGGATATCTTTATGAAGAAATTATTAATATTCTCTTTAGGATTATTACTCAGCTGGCAAGTGCAGGCTGCAACACTGTACTCAGTGTTATCACACTATTCTGATCTTGCACACGCAATGTACAGCGACTCGCTTGAAGCGGCAAAAGATTTACAATCCAGTGTAGATATTTTTATTAATGATCCTTCAGAGAAAAATCTTGATGCAAGCAAACTGGCCTGGAAAGCTGCCAGAGTGCCCTACATGCAGACAGAAGCCTATCGTTTTGGGAATGCAATAGTTGACGACTGGGAAGGTAGAGTGAATTCATGGCCGCTTGATGAAGGGCTGATTGATTATACTGCTGGAAGTTATGGCGATGAGTCAGAAGAAAACCCTTTCTATACAGCAAATATTATTGCAAATAAAACGTTGATGATTGGTGGCAAGAAAATTAATGCTACCAAAATCACAAAAGAATTATTAGCAAATACTTTGCATGAAGTTGATGCGGTGGAAGCGAATGTTGCTACTGGTTACCATGCTGTCGAGTTTCTGCTTTGGGGGCAGGATTTAAATGGAACAGAAGCGGGCGCAGGCGAACGACCTGCAAGTGATTATGATGTCAATCATTGCACTGGTGGTAACTGCGATCGTCGTGCAGCATACCTTAAAGCTGCGGTTGATTTACTAGTTGATGATCTGCAATGGATGTCCAGACAATGGGCAGCAGGTGGTGAGGCGCGTAATGCAATCACATCAGGTGATCTGAAAAAAAATATTGCGACAATATTCACTGGCATGGGTAGCTTGTCATACGGCGAGCTTGCAGGTGAGCGGATGAAGCTTGGATTGTTGCTGCATGATCCAGAAGAAGAGCATGACTGTTTTAGTGATAATACACACTGGTCCCACTATTATGATGCAGTGGGTATTCGAAATGTCTACACTGGACGTTACAGGCGTATTGATGGAACAACAATGACAGGGCCAGGTCTGGCTGATCTGGTTGTAAAGCAGGATGCCAAAGTGCATGAAGCCTTGCTTGAAAGTCTGGATGCCAGTATCGCCAGGATGCAGGTGCTGGTAGATACTGCACAAGCGGGTGAGGCATATGATCAGATGCTGGGAGAAGGCAATTCCAGTGGAAATGAAAAGATAAAAGCAGCCGTAGACGCGCTGGTTACACAAACGTCAGCAATAGAAAAAGCAGTCATTGCAATGGAGCTGGAATCAATTGCGTTTGAAGGTTCTGATAGTCTCGATGCACCAGGCAATATAAATTAGTTCGAAAATTTTTTGTTCATATAAAATTATAGGGAGCACTTTCGATAAACAAACTCATAAACAGGAAATGCAAGAATTACGCTTAATAAAATGTATCCTCACCTGCGTTAGTCTTGCTTTTCCATTGGTTGGCTATTCTGACTTGACTGCTGATTCCCTGGAAGAAATTGGTCGTGCGTTATTTTTTGATACCAGTTTGTCAGTCAATCGAAGTCAGGCCTGCGCCACATGTCATTCTCCGGAATTCGCTTTTACCGATCCCCGCAATAATGCAAGCGGTAGAGCGGTATCACTTGGATTTGACGGGAAATTAATGGGTGATCGAAATACCCCAACGATTTCATATGCTGTATTCAGCCCAGAGTTTTTCCTAAATGATGATGAGCATTATGTTGGTGGGCAATTTCTGGATGGACGCACGCACGACTTGATCGAGCAGGCGCAGGAACCTTTTCTGAATCCAGTCGAAATGGGCATGCCCACTAAAGAAAGTGTTGTAGAACGCCTTCAGGAAAATCCGGCTTATGTCTCTTCGTTTAAAAAACGCTTTGGCGATGATATTTTTGAAAATACTGATCAGGCTTATCGTGCCATGGCAGAGAGTATTGCTGAATTTGAGAAAAGCGAATTTTTCTCACCGTTTGATTCCAGGTACGATCGTTATTTGCGCGGTGAATATGAAATGACAGATTTGGAAGAGCTGGGTAAGACTTTATTTTTCTCCCAGCAATTTACGAACTGTAATATCTGTCATCAGCTTAAGCGCACACCACACAGTGAAGGAGAAACTTTTAGCAATTATCAATATCATAATATTGGTGTTCCTGTGAATAAGGCTGCGAGAGCAGTGAATGGTGTTGATGCAAGCTATGTAGACCAGGGCCTGTCTTCAAACCCTAATGTCAATGACCAGCGGCAGGCTGGTAAGTTCAAGGTTCCCACATTGCGAAATGTCGCTGTCACTTCGCCTTATATGCATAACGGTGTGTTTTCAGATTTGAAAACAGTCGTTCTGTTTTACAATAAATTTAACAGTAATAATGCAAAGCGTCAGATAAATCCTGAAACCGGAAAACAGTGGGAAAAGCCTGAAGTGGCAGAGACAGTTGCATTAAGTGAGCTTGAAAAAGGCCCTGCACTGGATGATCGTCGCATCGATGCGCTGGTAGCGTTTATGAAAACACTGACCGACAAACGCTATGAACATTTGCTTGAATAAGTAACAGTGGGTATGAGTAGTGTCAGAAAGTTTTATGTGATTACTCTGTTATCTGTACTGTTGATCTGTATAAGTACAGGCGTTGCCAGAAGTGTTGAAGATTATCAAAACGCTAATACCGTTGTCAGCCTGGATAAAGATACTCGCCTGAATATTAAATTAGGCCAAAGCCTGTTTGAGCGTACATGGGTGACAGCGCCTTCATCAACACATAATGCAGATGGGCTGGGTCCACTATACAATGCCAGGTCATGCTCTGCATGTCATCCTGATAACGGCCGGGCAGGCGTACCTTCAGGTTTTACAGGAAGTACAGGATTTTTGGTTCGTGTAGACATTCCGCCCCAGGATCAGAATGATAAAAAACAATTACTGGAAAAGCGCATTAATAATGTGCCCGAGCCGGTATATGGCATTCAGTTGCAAAACTTTGCCATTCCCGGGCATCCATCAGAATATCAGTTAACTGTAGAATATACGGAACATCCACTGACATTTGCAGACGGCAGTCTTATAAGACTGATCAAACCCGACTACCAGATTAACGAGTTGGGTTACGGTCCACTACATCCTCAGGCACGTTTCTCGTTACGCCTGGCGCCGCAAATTACTGGTCTTGGATTGCTGGAAGCAATTGACGAGCAGGATATACTTAAACACGCTGATCCTGAAGATAAAGATGATGATGGAATTTCCGGTCGACCAAACTGGGTGTGGAGCCATAGTCAGTCTAAGGTGTCTTTGGGTCGTTTTGGTTATAAGGCCGGGATGCCAAGTATTAATGAACAAGTCCAGCATGCATTTCTTAATGACATTGGTTTATCTGTGCCACTGTTTAACGATGCGAGCGGTGACTGCACGGTCAAACAGGTGAAGTGTCAGTTGGCACCCAATGGGAACAGTCCAGAGTATGATCGGCTTGAAGCTGGTTACAAAGTTGTTGAGTTAGTCAATTTATACATCACACATTTGTCACAGCCAGTTACACAAAAAATTGCAAGATCTAAATCTGAAGCCGGTGAAAAGCTTTTTAATGAGATTGGATGCCAGCGCTGCCATATTCCCCAATATATCACTGGCAATAAAACCCAGGCTAAAGAAAACCATCAGCGAAAAATTTTTCCGTATACCGATATGCTGTTACATGATATGGGTGAGGGCCTGGCGGATAACCGGCCAGAAGGGGATGCTACCGGCAGAGAATGGCGGACTGCACCTTTGTGGGGGATAGGATCTACTGTTAACAGCAAAGAGAAATATTATTATCTGCACGATGGCCGTGCACGCAGCATAATGGAGGCGATACTATGGCATGGTGGCGAAGCACAATCACAGCGTGATTCAGTACTGGCGCTGGATCAGACAGCACGTAAACAATTACTTACATTTCTTGAAGGTCTTTAATGTTTAAAATTACTATACTAGCACTGGTTGTGGTGATGAGTTCCCAGTCACATGCTTATGATATGCATGTCATGATTGAGAAGCACTTGATACCGACTTACAGAAATCTGGCTGAACATACAAACAAGCTGAATATTACTGCCAGTAAATACTGTTCAAATCCGCGTGGTGTTGATCGGGAAACAATGCAACGTGTTGCCAATGAGTCTTTTCTGGCCTGGCAAAAAGCCCAGCATATTCGATTCGGGCCAGTACTGGCATTTTCACGTGATCGACGTTTCGAGTTTTGGCCTGACAAGCGAGGAACGATCAGAAAACAGCTGTACAACTTATATAACAGCTCTGCATTAAGTGCTTCTGATTTTGATATAACTCAAAAGAGTGTAGCAATACAGGGCTTTAGTGCGCTTGAACAAATTCTTTACTCAAAGTCTGAAGATAATGATGCGCAGTGTCGATTGATCACAAAAATCACAGGTAATTTGCAGACAATGGCAAATGATATCCTTGCAGAATGGACATCAGGTTCAAGTTCATATGTTGAATTGTTCCTGAATCCAGGACAGGATAATTATTTATATAGAAGTGAAGCAGAGCTGGCAGGAGAATTGATCAATGCTCTGTATACTCAATTGGAGATCATAATTACGAGGAAGCTTGATTTGCCACTCGGCTCTAGTATAGATGAAGCACGTGGCAAACGTTCTGAAGGCTGGCGTAGTCAGAGTGCACTGATGGCGATTTCAGAAAACCTTAATGCATGCCATGAATTCTATCGCTACTCGTTTGCTTCGCAACTCGTAGGCCAGCCATTGCATCAGGAAATTGAAATGGCTTTTGAGTCATCGCGAACAGCGCTTGGAAATATTGACGTTCCACTCTCGCAAGCCGTTGACAATGCTGAAAAACGCATTTTAGTTGTGCGTCTAAAAGAGCAATTATCACAGCTTAAAAAACTGCTTGCCAGTGACCTGACAGACACACTTGAAATTTCATTAGGGTTTAATAGTCTAGATGGAGATTAGTCGAAGGCAATTTCTTGCGATGAGTTCCGGGTTGTTTTTCCTGGATGTCTCGTCTATTGCTGCTCACTCAGACACTCAAAGAATTCTGAGCTGCCGTAGTGACCATGAAGGTCGGCATTTTTTTAGCCAGATTAACTATAAGAATAAAACAGAGGCTGATATTTTACTTCCGCAGCGAGGGCATGGCGTAAGTACGACGAGAGACGGGCGCCTGGCAGCGGTGTTTGCACGCCGCCCGGGAGACTTTGTGTGGATTATTGATTTGGAAACCCAGCAGGTCATGCATAAAATTCATGCGCCGAATGAACGTCATTATTATGGTCATGGTGTGTTCACCGGTGATGGTGCAGCATTGTTATGTAGTGAGAATGCGTATGAAGAAGGAAAAGGTGTCATCGGTGTCTATGATGTACATGACAACTATAAAAGAGTCGCCGAATTTGAAAGTTACGGTGTAGGGCCGCACGAAATCAAGTTACTTCCCGATAGTAAAACGTTAGTGGTTGCGAATGGAGGAATAGACACGCATCCTGATTCACCCCGGGTAAAATTAAACCTCGATAGTATGCGTCCTAACCTGGCATATATTGATATTGCAAGTGGACGTCTGCTGCATAAACATGAGCTGGAACCCGAGCTGCATCAACTTAGCATACGCCATATTGATATTTCTTCCAGCAACACTGTTGCAATTGCCATGCAATTTCAGGGAGCCGCCAACATTCATCCGCCTTTAATTGCAATTCAGCGTGATGATGAACCGATAAAATTGCTAACTGCGCCCGATGATGTTCAGACTCGCCTGCGAAATTACTGTGGCAGTGTCGTGTTGAGTGATGACGACAGCACGTTTTTAGTCTCTTCACCCCGGGCTGGCTTAACAACACTCTGGTCAGATGATGGTGTGTATTTAGGTGCGCATGGCCAGGCAGATGCTTGTGGTGTTGCCTGTCTGGTTGATGGCAGGGCCAGATTTCTAATCAGTGACGGTACTGGTGCTGTAACTGAACTCAGTCATGACCTCACATCAACAGTTTATTACGCGTCTCAAAAGTGGCATTGGGATAATCATTTGTATATATCCCACAGCTAAATCACTGCAACTCAATAAGAATACTAAATATAGATATAACCGTAAGTTATAAGTTAATTATTATGTTAATCCTGTGAAATAGGTTTTGTACAATATAGTTTTATACAATAAAGTATTGCACAATACCAATATTATTGTTAGGCTGTATACACATTCAAACTTAAAGGAGCCACACATGTTTAGTCCAAACGTACAAAGCGACGTAAGACGATCAGTGGCAATGAAAAAATTTGAGTCCATACGTGACATCTGTATTGCACTAAATCAGGAAGCGCATAAGCAGAAATTCTTTGAACAGTCCACGGATGAGATTGTCGACAAAGCAAATAAATTCGTAGAGACATATGCTTATGAGAATGGATTATATTCACGCACAGTGCAGCCGCTCAAATGGAGCTTTTCTGTGACGGATGAAAAGCTGTTTGATGATGGGCTAATAGAGCTGATTACAGACAAAAATCAAGGGTCCTGTTTTGGCTACGTTGAAGTGTCTGAGTCAAAAATAACAAATCCGGCATCGCGAGAAAGTATCGCACTGGCAGATGTGACGATTGATAACATACATGCTCATGAAGCCTGGGTAGCAAAACTCAGTCAGCAGATTGATGAATGGAAGTCTGAGCTGAAAAAATTACACGAGCATGAGAAAGAAGATTTGGCAATAAAAATCAAATCACTGGAAAGTTTGTTGGAAAATGTTAAAAACAATTCAAAAAAAGTGTCAAAACAACTGATTAGTGAGATTGACCAACAGTGGAATGCTTTTCAGTCTAGTCTGGATAAACTGAAAAATTCATTCAATAAGTAATCATGTAATTACTGGTTACCCTTGAATATTCATGTCATAGACATGTGGCGTGTAGAGGTGACATATAATGACGAAACGTGTTGAAATAGAAAAAGAGATCATCCAGTACTTTCGTGTTGTTTATCAGGCAATTCAAAAGCACTCCAGTCATGTTGAGAAGCATTATGGAGTCAGTGCATCTCAGCTCTGGGCTATGCGGGAGTTGAGTCTGCAGCCTGGATTGCGGGTATCAGATGTTGCTGAAAAGTTAAGTATCAAGAAAGCGACAGCAAGCAATATGCTTGATAAAATACAAAACAAACAACTCATCGAACGTCAACGTGAAACAGAGGACCAGCGTGTCGTGAGAATACACTTGACCGATGAAGGGAAGCAGCTTCTTCTAAAGGCAGAGGTGCCTGCGCAAGGTGCTGTGCTTGGAGGGCTGGGGTTAATGGCAGAAAAAGATGTTGCGACATTGCATAAAGCGCTGGCAGAACTGATCGAAAATATGCTCCACTATGATTCTCATTCAGAGAATCAGCCTGTAGAAACTATTTCAAAATAATTACCCAACTATTAAGGAGTTTGTAATGGCTAATGAAGGTTATCATGAATCTATAGAATCACTAACGCCTGAAACAATGGACTATCACCGTGCAATTACCTCATTAATGGAGGAGCTGGAGGCGGTGGACTGGTATAATCAGCGTATAGATGCCTGTACAGACAAAGAACTGAAGGCCATTCTTATTCACAATCGAGATGAAGAAAAAGAACATGCCGCTATGGTGCTGGAGTGGATAAGACGTAAAGACAAGAAAATGGATGAAGAGCTTAGAGACTATCTGTTCAGTGATAAAAAATTCTCGTAGATTTGAATGTCGCTAGCAGTCTTTTAGAGCATCCATCGCGCATTTGTACCCCTCCTTGATAAGGCTGGGGACCTGCTTTCGATCAAACATATTGTAGTCAGATAAATCAGGGGCAATGATAATATCTGCATCGATTTGTTGTAATTTGGATGCATTCTTTTGAGCAATATTCAGGGTATTCAACAGCACATCAAATATATTATTTGGTGCAACGCCCTTTATATTGGTTAAGTCGACACTGATAATTTTTTGGCAGCCAAATTCCTTAAGCGGCGAGATCGGGACATTTTCCAGGATTCCTCCATCGACGAGTACCATGTCATCGATCTCTATTGGTGTAAATATTCCAGGGATGCAGGTGCTGGCCATGACTGAGCTTGTAACATCCGTATCCTTGAGTACTATTTTCTCGCCTTTGATAAGTTCGCTGGCAACAATTGCCAGAGGAATATCAGCCTGATCAATCGTTTTATTGCCTACATGCTTCCTGATCAGCTTGCCAAGTCTTTGGTTGGACAGTAACCCTTTTTTAGATAAAGCGAGTCTTGAGATATCCAGCCATCCAATGTCTGAAATAATGTTCTCAATATCAGAGGCTCTGTGTCCAAACGCATATAAGGCTGCTATTAAAGAGCCTATGCTGGTACCGGATATGCAGCTAACCTCAATGTTATGACTTTCTATCGCTTTTAACACCCCAATATGAACTGCACCAAGTATGGCGCCTCCGCCCAGTGCCAGACCTAGTTTGCGCGAACTCTTCATGTTTATGTTTTACATTTTTTGACTGGAAGTAATGATATATTAGCAGATGAAAAGTATTAGAATGATAATTAATGCAATGAGCAAAATATATCTGGATTTATGTTCTTTTGATGTGATGCTGGCCAAGGTCACAAGAACAGCGTTTATGCAATTGCGTATTCAAACCATGTGTAAAAGGAATGTATAAATGATTCGAGCAATCAGCTATAGAGTTGGAGGCGATGAAACTGTTGAAACAGATCCGGAGCTGGCTATATCTCAATGGCAGTCACAGGATAATCATGTTTTATGGCTGAATGTTCAGGGCAAAGAGGTTGAAGATACAAATATACTTAAGAAGCTATTTTCACCTAACAAGTTATCTGTTGCAGATAGTCTAAGAGATAGGCACCCGCCAAAGTATGAGATATTCCCGGGTTACGAATATATTTTACTAAGAACCATACATTCCACGAAAAACGGAAAATCTCTAAAATTTGAACAGCTATCTGTCTTTGTTGGTAAAAGATTTATTGTCACACGCAGTATAAATGACACTGGTAATAAAGTTTTGTCAGACATATGGGAGGATTATAAAAATAATAAATTTGACTTTGCTCGTGCTGAAAATAATATTTCATACAAGATTTTTCGTAAAGTGGCAGATGACTACATAAACTGCATTTTAGATATTGAAGATTCACTGGAGCTAATAGAAGATGCGTTAAATTCAGATGATAAAGACACTTATCTTCCGGACCTTACAACGTATAACACCTCGCTTCGAAAAATTGTGCGTAATCTGGAATACCTTGAAAAGGTTGCAGGTAAATATTCTGCCAATGAGAAGCAGGGCAGTAATGATCAGTTAGCACATGAATTGATAGATGTTTATGAACAAGCAGAAAGAGGCTTGAGTTTATCAAGAATGTACCAGGGTCTTTGTAATGATCTGATCAATGCATATATTTCTATTACTTCGCATCGTGTTAATAAAATTGTGAAGCCACTTACAATAGTTACTGTGCTTTTTTTGCCGCTCAGTTTTATTGCGGGGCTTTATGGAATGAATTTTGAATTCATGCCTGAGCTTAAATTACATTACGGATATTTTTATGCCCTGGGTGTAATGCTTGTTGTAGAGATTGTACTAATAATAATATTGAGAAAGCTTAAATGGTTTTGATTCGAGTTGCATTTGTCGTACTGCTTTTATTGTTTAATGCCGCGCTGGCAAATAATCCACTATTATTCCCGGCAAATGACAAAGCTGAAACTGTTAATATTGTCCCAAATCCATTCACGTTGACGAATGGGTGGTGGCGCTATATCGAGATATCAAATGAGGATCTGGATCAGCGCGCTTTAAATCTAAAAACGGTTATTAATAAATCCGTAGATGTGTTGCGTCCTGAGTTAAAGAAAGAGCTATACAGCCTGGTACAACAGATTGATTTGACATTGAACGAGATAGTTGCACATGCAAGCGCAGCTAAACCGGATAATTCCATAGTTCATGTTGAAAAACTATCTTATAGCGTAAGTGAGTTTCAATCATTGTTTGAAAATTATCATGAACTTAAGGCAAGTCGAGATCGAATACTTTTAGTTCAACGCAATGAAGCGGACGTGGCGGCGAAAGCTGAGCAAAAAGCAATTCAAACGTTTGTTGAATATCACGATATTAAAGATAATTCTGAGCGCAAACTAAAACTGGGTCTGACTATTATGGCAAACAGACTGAGTTGGTACTTATGGAAAATTCAGTCTCCTGAGCGCGAAAAAGAATCCGATATTTTGCTGGAAAAGCTTGAACAGCTTTTAGAAGAAATTGATTATGCGTCAGTGAGAATAACTGCTGATGATCAGCAGTTAAATGCACTAGATGAACAAACTGAGAAACTGGACAGGCAAGTTAAACGTCTAAATGATGAGGTGATTCTCGCCAGAGATTCTCATGCAAATGTAATTGGGCTGGATTTTTTGACCAGACTTACCGAGCAACTGCTTGAACAGGGTATTATTATTGCTGAAATTGAAAAACAAGACTATGTGTTGAAGCTTTCAATATTAAAATCAATAAAGTCTTTGATACTTCTGCAGCGTGATAATTCAGATATTGAAGATGATCCAATTGAAATTCTTGATGATAATATTCAGCTTCTTAAAAATTTAAAGACGCAAACTGAGCATTGGGTAGCCCAGACAACTAATGAAAGAACCTCTATCGAAGAACTACTCTCCAGTGGATTTGCAAAAGATGAGAATAAACAGGCAGGAAAACTCATTGATGACAGAATATCTGTCATAAAAGAAACCGTTCAGGCGCTAGCTGGGCTCGAGAAAACGACATTTAATCTCCAGCAGCTGACTTCATTGCTAGAGAAAAATTTGGGTAAATCCAAGGGCTGGATATTCAAATTAAGAACAACAGGAATGTATCTGTTTGATCAGACTGGCGGAAAGATATGGGCGCTGTTGAATGCAAGGCTATTTGAATTAAGTGATGCTCCTGTTACGACCTGGGATATTTTACGTGCAGTATTAATATTATTTGCAACGTTCTACGTAGCAAGATTTCTGCAAAAAAGTATTATAAAGTACAATACAAACTCAGAAGGAAAAATTCCACCTGCCTTCTATACTCTTAGTCGTGTTGTTTTTTACACTTCGATTGTCCTGGGTATTTTTATTGCATTTTCATCAATAGGTATTAATTTTACCAATCTTGCAATTGTTGCAGGTGCGTTAAGTGTAGGCATTGGATTTGGATTACAGTCTATTGTAAATAATTTTGTGTCGGGAATTATCATTCTTTTTGAACATAACATCAAAATCGGTGATTTTATTGAACTGGATACAGGTCTAAAAGGTACAGTCCGCGATATTAATGTCAGAAGTACCATTGTTAATACATTGGATAATCTGGATATCATTGTGCCAAATTCTGAACTGGTGACTGCCAAAGTGACTAACTATACGTTGAACGAGCCGATTGTCAGGATCCATGTTCCTTTTGGTGTTGCCTACGGAACAGATAAGGAACTCGTCAGGCGAGTAGTACTTGAGGCATCAAAGAAAGTTGATATCTCATATGACGATGGTGTTAACAGGCGTACACAAGTATGGTTAGTTGGGTTTGGAGATAGCAGTCTTAATTTTGAACTTGTAGTCTGGCTAAATCCGAAGTTGGGTAGAGCAGCCCCTGGTTCCTGGAAAGCAATCTACACCTGGGAGATAGAAACCGCGCTTAAAGAACACAATATTGAAATACCTTTCCCGCAACGAGATTTGCATATAAAAAGTGGATTGAAAGAAGCTATTAAGCCTGAAGCAATATAAAAGAATCTTCTGCCAGTTATATACTGCATATATCAACTGCAAGTATCTGGAAATTATAAAGATTCCAGATACTTGTACGTAAATTAATTGTGCTGTTTATTGTATTGCTATGTACTCAACTTATTCATATGGACATCAAGCTGAGGGTAAGGAATTGATATTCCTTTTGCATCAAATGTCACTTTCACTTTTTCGGTGATATCGCATTTAACCGCCCAGTAATCACTACTGTTTACCCATGGTCTCACGGCTAAATTAACGCTGGAATCAGCGAGTGCAAATACTACAATCTGTGGTGCCGGGTCCTTAAGTATTCTTGAGTCGTCCTCTAAAATACTCTGGATAGTTGTTCGGGCTTTTTGAATGTCATCGTCGTAGCCAATGCCAAATTCCATATCAACGCGTCGAGTAGGTCGAGCTGAATAATTTGTAATTGTTCCGCTGTATATATCACCGTTTGGCACAATCACTTCCTTGTTATCAGGTGTTTTAAGGATAGTGCTGAAAATGGCAATTTTCTCAACTGTGCCAGTAGTGCCTGCTGCCTCTATAAAATCACCATTTTTAAATGGATGAAAAATTATTAGCATGACACCTGCGGCAAAATTCTGTAACGATCCCTGTAACGCTAAACCAATTGCTAATCCTGCTGCGCCTACTATTGCGACTAATGACGTAGTATTTACTCCGAGTCTATCGATGGCAGCAACAATAATAAATAACATGAGTAAGCCATTTGTTATAGACAGAATAAAATTAATAAGAATATCTTCCATCTTTGCACGTCGCATAAGCTTGCCCAGAAGAGCTATAATTATTTTTGCAATAATTCTTCCAATGATTAGTATCATAATGGCAAATGCAATATTTATTGACCATGGAAGCAGGTATTCAGAAGTGATTTTATTGATATCTATATATTCAATCATGTCATAATCTCGTAGGGTAAAATTTGATTAATCGTTGTTAATTATGAATTGTTGGCTGGAATTATTTAATTAAGTCACACAGGATAACATATTGGTCAATTGGCAATTACTTAGTACGAGTGGGGATAAGCGTGTATTTCTTTGTATTTAACGATACCTCAATTTAATCTGTGTTGTAATGCGTTGCATTAATTCAGAATACGTATGTTTGTTATAGCTAACTTTTCGAGCAGGCGGTTGTGTACAAGTCAATATATTGATTTGCACTGTTGGTCCAGGAAAAATCCTGCTTCATTGCGTTTATTCGGATTATATTGAAAATACTTTTGTCATTATATATGTCTATAGCACGTACAATTGTATTGAGTAACTCGGCTGAGCTTTCGGAGGTGAACTTTAGGCCTGTACTGTTGCAGTTGTCTGTTGTAATCGAATTATTGTCGATGACCGTATCTTCCAGTCCTCCAGTACTGCGGACGATAGGTATTGTTCCATACTGTTGACTGTACATTTGATTCAGGCCACATGGTTCATAGCGTGAGGGCATCAGGAAAAAGTCTGCTGCGGCTGTTATTTTGTGTGCAAGTACTTCATCGTAGCCAATTTTTACAGCAAGCTGATGCTTGTATCTGGCTGCAGCAGTTAACAACAATTTTTCTAAAGCGTTATCGCCCGACCCCAGAATTGCTATTTGAACATTAAGTTTTATTAGTTCTGGCAGTATGTTGATGATTAGATCAATGCCTTTTTGTTCGGCAATGCGTGAAATTACTGTAAATAGCGGCGTGTTATTGCTTACGGTTAAATCAAGCTCTTTTTGCAAGCTTGTTTTATTGGCTGACTTGTTGTCCAGGTTTTGAATGGTGTAATTACTGTATATGTTTTTGTCAGTGCCCGGATTCCATTCCTGTAAATCTATACCATTGATGATTCCTGATAACTTTGATGAATGATATTGCAATAATGCTTCCAGTCCAGCGCCATATTCTGCCGTTTTGATTTCTTCAGCATACGTTGGGCTGACTGTATTAACGTAATCAGCATATACAATACCGGCTTTAATGAATGATAACTGTCCATTGTATTCAACACGATCGTATGACCACAATTCATCAGGTAACTGTAAGTCTTTAAATGTTTCATATGAAAACAGACCTTGATAGGCAAGGTTGTGAATTGTAAATACTGTTTTTGGTCTGTCTTCCTCAAAAGTTAATAACGGGCATGCTAGCCCTGTATGCCAGTCATTACAGTGTAAGATATCAGGTTTCCAGTTTAACTGTACCTGATCTACTGCTGTCATTACAATTGCGCGACAAAACAGTGCAAACCGTTCGGCATTGTCGGGCCAGGTAATGCCATTCTCATCTGTGTACGGATTTCCTTCACGATCAAATAAAGCAGGACAGTTTACAAAAAGTAATGGAATGGTCGTGCCTGGCAGTCTGGATTCGAGTATCTCAACATTCATGGATGAGATTTTTAATGTTGTAACACAGCGTGTATCTGGCAGTTGATCCTTCACCTGTTTATAAAATGGCATTATCAGGCGTACATCATGCCCTAATTCTTTAAGTGCTTTAGGCAGGCTCTGCGCAACATCAGCGAGACCGCCCGTTTTGATTAGCGGGTATATTTCGCTGCTTGCAAACAGAATTTTATAGGGTGATGTTGTTTTTATACTTTTACTCCAGTTATCCAGGAATTATTCAAGTGTTAATATTATGCCTGCCAAAGGTGGAAGTGTAAGCTGTAATGTATAAGGGTATCCCATGGATTCTTTCTGTAGAGCAGTTATGTGGTCGCCATTGCCAATATTTGATCCGCTGTAAAAAGTGGAATCTGAATTAAACAGCTCTTTGTATACTCCGTTTACTGGCACTCCAATATTATAATTCTCTCGTACCACGGGAGTGAAGTTTAATACGATAATAAAGAATTTTTCATTGTGACGCCTTAAATAACAAAGCACTGACTGTTCACGGTCATCACAATTAACCCACTGGAATCCCTGGTTGTCAAAGTCGTAGTGATGTAGTGTGTCATTGCCAATATAAATTGAATTCAGATCAGTCACTAACTGCTTGATACCGGCGTGAAGAGGGTATTGTAGAATATGCCAGTCCAGACTCTGTTTGTGATTCCATTCCTGTCTTTGACCAAATTCACACCCCATGAAAAGGAGTTTTTTCCCCGGATAAGTGAATAGGTATGTATATAATAATCGCAAATTTGCAAATTGCTGCCATTCATCTCCGGGCATTTTGTTGACCAGCGATGATTTCCCGTGAACAACTTCATCATGTGAAAATGGTAGAACAAAATTTTCGCTAAAAGCGTATAAAAGTCCAAATGTAAGTTCGTTATGGTGATGTTTGCGATGTACGGGTTCTTTGCTGAAATATTCCAGTGTGTCATGCATCCACCCCATGTTCCATTTCATGGAAAAGCCCAATCCATCCATTGAAACGGGCTTGGTAACCTGAGGCCAGGAAGTTGATTCTTCAGCCAGAATTAATGTGCCGGGAAACTCGGCATGTGTGACGCTATTTAGTTTTCGTATAAAACTGATTGCTTCGATATTTTCGTTGCCGCCATATTGATTAGGTATCCATTCTCCTTCTTTACGTGAGTAATCCAGATATAATAATGAAGCGACTGCATCAACACGCAATCCATCCAGATGAAATTCTTCTAGCCAGTACACTGCGCTTGAAAGTAAAAAATTACTGACTTCATTGCGCCCATAATTATAGATAAGTGTTCCCCAGTCCGGATGTTCACCCAGGCGCGGGTCCTCATGTTCATATAGAGCAGTTCCATCAAATCGTCTGAGTCCATGTTCGTCTTTAGGAAAATGTGCTGGTACCCAGTCCAGAATGACGCCGATATTGTGTCGATGGCAATAATCTACGAAATAACGAAAGTCATCAGGATTTCCAAAACGAGATGTTGGAGAAAAATAACCTAAGGTCTGATATCCCCAGGAATCATCAAAGGGATGTTCGCAAACAGGTAATAGTTCTATGTGAGTAAAGTTCATTTCACTCACATAATTCACCAGGCGATGGGCTAACTCTCGATAATTGAGAAAGTCGTCATTACTGTCACGCTGCCATGAGGCTAAGTGAACTTCATAGATAGACATGGGCTGATGTAGCCAATCACTATCTGTGCGTTGTTTTATCCAGCCGCTATCCTGCCAGTCAAAATCACTTGCATGAGATACTATAGATGCTGTCTTCGGCCGATATTCATACTCCTGTGCGTACGGGTCTGCCTTAACAAGCAGCATGGAGGAATTACGGCTGAGAATTTCGTATTTGTATGGAGCACCTTTGCGTATCCCGGGTGTGAATATGGTCCAGACTCCACTACCACCAAGCTGACACATAGGGTGTCTGCGACCATCCCACCGGTTATGGTCAGAAATTACACTGACTCGCTGTGCGTTGGGTGCCCATACGCTAAAACGCACACCTTCGATGCCATCAATGACCTGATTGTGCGACCCTAGAATTCTATAAATATGCCAGTGTTCGCCGCGGCTGAATAACTGCAAGTCGAAATCGGAAATATGCGGTTCGAAAGTATAAGGGTCATATTCAATACAACTTTGTCCCTGTTCATTAATCCAGCAAAGCTGGTAGTGCTGGGCAATATCATCCAGAGGACCTGAGTATTCAAATATATCTGTATTTGCCACGCGTGACATGGCAGGACCATCAATACCAATCGTAACTGACTGGCAAAATGGTAGAAAAATGCGAATAATGTCTTTGGTGCCTTTAACTTGCCGGCCAAGAACCGCAAAAGGATCACATTCTTTGCCATTAATTAATCTTTTCAGCTTGTCATCCAGTGCGATAGTCGATACTTTAGTTCTAGATGCCATTGTTTTAATTCAATTGAGCAGGTGATTAAATGGAAGATGATCATTCTAAGCGTTATGTCAGCCGACTTACTAGAAACACTCTGGCGTTAATTTTAGCAGGTGGAAGAGGGTCACGTTTAAAAAATTTGACAGAATGGCGCGCAAAGCCTGCAGTACCGTTTGGTGGGAAGTTTAGAATCATCGATTTTCCCCTGTCTAACTGTGTAAATTCCGGCATTCGCCAGATTGCAGTACTCACCCAATATAAAGCTCATTCGTTAATTAGACATATCCAAAAGGGCTGGTCATTTTTTCGTGGTGAATTTGGTGAATTTGTCGAATTGCTGCCTGCACAGCAAAGAATAGAAACGTCCTGGTATCAGGGCACTGCTGATGCGGTTTACCAGAATCTTGATATTATCCGTACATTTGAGCCTGACTACATAATTATACTGGCAGGTGATCATATCTATAAAATGGATTATGGAAGTATGCTTGCACATCATCTGTCTAATCAGGCTGATCTCACGGTGGGCTGTATTGAAGTACCCATCGAAGAGGCAAGCGAATTTGGTGTAATGGCAATAGATTCTGATGCCAGAATAATTTCATTTAGAGAAAAACCGGAAAATCCCGCACCGGTTCCAGGTAATGATGATATGGCGCTTGCGTCCATGGGAATTTATATTTTTAACACAAAATTTCTTATGGAACAGCTTATACGCGACGCTGATGAAGAAAATTCAAGCCATGATTTTGGCAAGGACATAATTCCACATGTAGTTAAGAGCAACTACAACGTGCACGCGTATTCTTTCAGAAGTGAAAATGCGGATAAACAGGTTTACTGGCGAGATGTGGGTACAGTAGACGCTTATTATGAGGCTAATATGGAATTGATCTCAGTAACGCCTGAACTGAATCTGTATGATAAAAGCTGGCCCATCTGGTCCTACCAGGAGCAGTTGCCTCCTGCAAAGTTTATTTTTGATAAAGATGATTGCCGTGGGACGGCGGTTGATTCCATGGTGTCTGGTGGCTGTATTATTTCAGGTGCCAGTATTAGACGTTCATTACTGTTTTCAAATGTATGGGTGCAGGAAAACAGCCTGATAGAAAACAGTATTATTTTGCCAAATGTACGCATTGGTAAGAACTGCAGAATAAAGAACGCCATCATCGATAAATCATGTGCAATTAAAGATGGAACATCAATTGGCTATGAGGAAGATATCGATAGCCATCAATTTCACATCAGCCCTAAAAAACGCATATTAGTGACACCTGAGATGCTCAATCAAGAGATACACCATGTCCGATAATAAACTGAATGTAGTGCTGTACTGGCATATGCATCAACCTGATTACAGAGATCTGTCATCAGGTACCTATAAGCTTCCCTGGACTTACCTGCATACAATTAAAGACTATGCAGATATGGCGATGCATCTTGAGGAACATCCCAAAGCACATGTCGTGGTGAATTTTACGCCGATTTTATTAGAACAGATTGACGACTACGCCAAGCAGCTAATTAATTTTCAGCAATCAGGTGACCCGATAAGAGATCCTTTATTATCTGCGCTGGCGGGTGATACGTTAACGAATGATATTGATCAGCGTATAGAGCTAATCAATGCCTGTGTGCGGATCAATAAAGAGAGAGTCGTGCATCGCTATCCTGCTTACGAGCGACTTATTCAGTTAAATGAAAAGTTAAATGCAGACCCTAATATTATTTACTATCTGAGTGATCAATATGTCTATGATCTGCTTGTCTGGTATCACCTGAACTGGCTGGCTGAGTACACGCGCCGTAATGACATGCGGGTTAAAAAGTTATTATTGAAAGAACATACGTTTAGCCATGAAGACCGCAGATTATTAATTGGCGTTATTTCAGAGCTGGTTAGTTCAGTGATACCCAGATATAAGCACCTCGCTGAATCCGGTCAGATAGAGCTGTCAGTTTCACCTTACACTCATCCAATCAATCCCTTGTTACTTGATTTGAATTGTGCGAAACAGGCGATGCCTGAAGCACCGATGCCTAATGTAGAGGCTTATCCTGGCGGGGAACAAAGAGCAAGGTGGCATATAGAGAAAGGGCTGGAAATATTTAAACAGCATTTCGGTTTTTATCCCAAAGGCTGTTGGCCTTCAGAAGGCGCAGTTAGCACCGAGTCAACGCAGTTATTACAGGAATATGATTTTAAATGGTATGCGAGTGGTGCGGGTGTTTTCTGGAATAGCGTTAACAAAGCTGAAAGTATCAATGCTGACAACGTCTATTATGAGCATTTGCCAAATCAGATTGCCGGGCAAAGTACGACATGTTTTTTTAGAAATGATCAGTTGTCAGATCTTATAGGGTTTGAATACTCTTCCTGGCACGCGGATGATGCTGTTGCAAACCTTGTGAGCAAGCTTGAGGAGTTTTCTAATCAGGACACTAAACGTGATAACTCTATAGTGTCTATTATTCTGGATGGAGAAAATGCGTGGGAGTATTACCCTGAGAATGGGTTTCATTTTCTCAACGCCTTGTATGAACAATTGTCGAATCATGATGAATTGGCATTGACAACATACTCTGCTTATCTGGATAAAAGTCATTTGCCTGCCCAGCAACTCCCTGACCTGGTTGCAGGCAGTTGGGTTTATGGGACTCTGTCTACCTGGATAGGCTCTGAAGAAAAGAATAGAGGCTGGGAAATGTTGTGCGAAGCAAAATCTGAATATGACAGAGTCGTCAACTCAGGCACCCTGGATGAACAGCAAACTGAGAGATTGACTAAACAGTTGGCTCAGTGTGAAGGTTCTGACTGGTTTTGGTGGTTTGGTGATTATAATTCGGCAGAAACCGTCAGTGATTTTGAAAAATTGTTTCGCCATAATTTAAGTAACCTTTATAAGCTTATGAAGCTTGAACCGCCTGAATACCTGTCTGTGTCATTCACATATGGACGAGGTGATCCAGCTGCGGGTGGATCCATGCGTAAAAGTGGCGACTAGTTAAAGATGCAATCAACGCTTATGTCGCAAAGACGAGCAGGTGTATTGCTTCATATAACATCTTTACCAGCTACCAATACACACGGAGATATCAGTAAACATGCTTTTGAATTTGTTGATCAGTTAAGCCAGGCCGGTTTCAGTGTGTGGCAGATACTTCCATTAGGCCCCACACATGCAGATTTATGTCCTTATCAATCATTATCGGCGCATGCCGGAAATCCTCAGCTAATAAATTTACAGTGGCTACATCATCAGGGGTGGTTGAAATCTGAAGACATGCCCACAGAAGGCAGTCTGGAATGCCAACAACGCATTCACTGTATTCATAAGGCTTATCAACATTTTAAGTCTGTTGCAGATACTGATGAAGAAAATAAATTTCAGGCATTTATAAAAGAAAACAGTTACTGGCTTGTTAACTATGCCTTATTTATGTCGCTGCGCGATAAATTTGAAAACAGATGCTGGATTGACTGGCCAGCTGGCTATCGTGATTTCGATGAAAACACATTAAATGAATATGCATTCAAGAATAAAGACGAAATTCAAAGTATTTATTTCCAGCAGTATGTGTTTTTTAGACAATGGCTAGAACTTAAAGCGTACGCGAATAATAAAGGCATCCTCATCATCGGCGACATGCCAATATTTGTCTCACATGATAGTGCCGAAGTGTGGGCTAACAGAAAATATTTTGCCATCAATCAACATGGTATGGCCGACTTTGTTGCGGGCGTGCCTCCGGATTATTTTTCTGAATATGGTCAGCGCTGGGGGAATCCGCATTACCAGTGGGATAAATTATTACAGGATGATTTTAGCTGGTGGGTGGAACGGATGAAAACCCAGTCTATGCTTTATGATGGTATTCGAATAGATCATTTTCGAGGGCTAGTACAATACTGGGAAATTCCTGCCAGTGAAGACAATGCTATTAATGGTCGCTGGGTAGACGCGCCAGGAGAGGCGTTACTAAAGAAACTGACTGAGAGCTTTCCGGATTTTGCGTTAATCGCAGAGGATCTGGGAACGATTACACCTGATGTAACAGCGCTGCGTAACCAGTTCTCGATGCCAGGCATGCTGATTTTGCAATTTGCTTTTAGCGGTGATAGCGACAACCCGTATTTGCCTGTTAATCATGCTGAGAATAGCGTGGTCTATACTGCAACGCATGACAATGATACGACGGTTAACTGGTATCAGACGCTAAGTCCTGAGGTTAAAAGCTATGTCGGTCAATGTTTGGGGGAGCCCAGTCTGGAAATGCCCTGGGCGCTGATACAGGTGGCCTTTGATTCTGTTGCCAGGCTCGCCGTTATACCGATGCAGGACCTGTTAAGTCTGGGTGCTGGGCATCGCATGAACACTCCCGGCACGGTTGAGGGGAATTGGCAGTGGCAACTCGAAGAAGCGCAATTCACAAATGAGATAATCGCTAAAGCATCGCAGATGCTGATCAGTTCAGGGCGAGCCTGTAAGCGCGTAATCAGTTACGACTCAAGCCAGGTCATATAACCCATCTCAAACTTGTGGCACAATAAATTATGATATGGGTAAATGCGTAAGCTAATGTACTGCTGGCCAGAAATATCGGCATTACATTCCAGTTTATAGCGCTGATGACCTTCATGTTGATCACCATTGGCGGTTAACTGAAAAATACGGCAATCACTGGTAACGTCTTGACTGTCTTGTTCATTAATAATGCACTCTACAATCACATCTTCATCAGTAAGTGTGCCCAAGTGTGCATCAACATCTAAAATAAATAACTCACCCTGTTTAGCTGTAAGCTGTCCTTCCAGATTGAGTGATAATTTGACATCAGCCCAACGGGATTTAATTTTTTCCTTCCAGCTAATTAAATCGGTAATGTTATTTTCATCAGAACTTAGAAGTGTTGATTTTTGTATTGCGGGAATATAAAAATTATTCACATAATCTGTCAGCATTCGTTCCGAATTAAAGTTTGGAATGATGGTTTTCATTGATTCTTTTGCCAGATTTACCCAGTCTTCGGAATACCCTTGACCGTTTTTATTGAAATATAAGGGTAAAACTTCATGCTCGATAATGTCATGCAGGTCACATGACTCTCTGTGATTGCGATACTCAATGTCATCCCAGGATGAGTGTGGCATTAACCCCCATCCATTTTTGCCGTTATAGCCTTCATCCCACCAGCCATCCAGAATACTCAGATTGACAGCGCCATTCATTCCAGCCTTCATTCCTGATGTTCCACTTGCTTCCAGTGGGTATTCAGGATTATTCAGCCAGATATCCACGCCGGATACCAGCCGTCTGGCAAGGCTTACGTCATAACCTTCTATAAATAATAATTTTCCCTGTAAAGACGGGCGTTGGGATAGCTCGTGGATGTGTTTAATCAACTCTTTACCTGGCTGGTCGTCCGGATGTGCTTTCCCGGCAAAAATTAAAATGACTGGTTTGTCCGGATTGTTGACTAATTTTTCAAATCTCTCTAAATCATAAAATAAAAGATGCGCTCTTTTATACGTCGCAAATCTTCGCGCAAATCCGAGAATTAATGTATTGGAGTCATGTGGGTGAACAAGTCTGGTAATTCGGTCAATTGAGGATTGGCTGTAACCGTTTCGGCGATATTGCTTAAGCAGTCTTTGATAGATGTTAACCAAAAGGGCAGATTTAAGTTCTCTTCGTACACTCCAGAAACGATGAGATGGGATGTCGTCAATACAATTCCAGAACCTTTCATTATTCATTTGACTGCGCCAGTTGCCAAAACGCATGTCAAACAATGTTTTCCATTCGGTTGCCAGAAATGTAGAAATATGAGCGCCATTGGTGACATAGCCGATTGGATTCTCACTATCTGAAATTTGTGGCCAGACATGAGATTCCATTTTTGATGCAATTTTATGGTGAATCCTGCTTACACCATTGTGATATCTGGAAAACCGAAGTGCGAGAGTTGTCATATTAAAGTCATGACTGTCAGCCTGACTGCCGTAATTTATAAAAGTATTGAAATCAATATTTAGTTCCTGAATGAATTTGCTGAAGAACTTTTCCATGATGTCTTTTGAGAAAATATCATGGCCGGCAGGTACAGGAGTGTGGGTTGTAAAAACAACATTTCTTGCATTTAGTTCAATAGCACTATTGATACTTATGCCCTGTTTAACACTTTCCCGACAACGCTCAAGCATTGAGAATGCTGCGTGACCTTCATTAATATGCCAAATTGTTGGATGTAAATTTAATGCGCGCAGTGCACGTACACCACCAAGACCTAAAACAATCTCCTGGAGTATGCGCATCTCTTTACCCCCACCATATAACTGATAGGTAATTTTACGGTTTTTAGCTGTGTTTTCCGGTATATCACTATCCAGTAAATATAACTTGATGTTTCCTGCTGTTGCCTGCCATATTTTCAACACGATGTTACTGTCGGGCAATTCGATATTCACTCTCAGTTCCTGGCCATCGTTATTGCGGCAAGGTTCGATAGGCAAATTATTAAACTCAGTGGGTATGTGATGTTCGACCTGGTTGCCCTGGCCATCTACTTCCTGTGTAAAGTAGCCTTGCCTGTAAAGCAGTCCTACTGCAACAAAAGGAATGGCCATATCACTCGCTGCTTTACATAAATCACCAGCCAGAATTCCCAGTCCACCCGAGTAGATTGGAAGACTCTCATGAAATCCAAACTCCAGACATAAATATGCAATTAAATCACTATCAGAATTTAACCTGCCATTGAACTCTGAACGCATTCCAAGGTTTCGATAGGCATTGTATGTCGACAAAACACGTGCATATTCTTCTTTAAAATTATCGTCATGCAGCGCCCTGTCTAGTTTTCGCTGGGAGATATGACGCATAAATAATTTCGGGTTATGTTTGCATTTTTCCCAAAGCGTGTTATCCAAACGGTGAAATAACTTTCTGGCCTGTGAGTTCCAGCCATAATACAAGTCGTTAGCGAGCTCGGTTAAGCCAGATAATCTCGCGGGGATAGTTGGCTGAAATTCAACTTTGAAACTTTTTATGGTCATTTTTATTACCAGTGGATTAACATGATGTAGGTGAAGCTTAAATCAGATATATTGGTGTTACACCCTGGTGGATGTTACAGAATATAAGTCCTGAGAGAATAGGCTGTTCGTCTAAAATTTGTAAAATCACCTGTTTTAATCATCCCTGATTGCACTATGGTGGGTCGTCGTTAAAAAACTTATGATAATTATGCTAAAGCGTACAGGCTACACGGGCTAATAATAATATATAAATCGATGGTAATAGTAGTTAATTTGGGAAAATGTGAAATGAGTATATTGGCCGTATCTTCTGCCAGTTACGGGTTGACATAGGAAATGGACGATAATATTACTCTGCTAGCAGATATTGGTGCTACAAATGCAAGGTTTGCCTTATCCGTAAATCATTCTTGTCCAGATCATTTACAGGTACTTCAGTGTGCGGACTATCCCACCCCCGAAGATGCAATAAATGATTACCTTGAAGCTCGTAATATCATCAACCTTGATCATGTCTGTTTAGCCATTGCCGGCCCCGTGATTAACGATGTCGTCAATGTCACCAATAATCACTGGGTACTGGATGCCAATAAACTGAAAGCCAGATATAAGCTCAAAAAAATATTATTTTTGAATGACTTTGAGGCGATTGCGTATTCAATCCCGCAACTCACAAAGGAACAATTCTTATCCCTGTCTCAACGCCAGGCAATGGTTAATCAAAATGATCATTTCAACTACCTGATTCTGGGGGCCGGCAGTGGACTGGGTGTCGCTTCTTTGATTAAGCGGGAAGAAACCATTTTTGCCATCGTTTCCGAAGGAGGGCATGCGAATTTTTCGCCGGTCACTGAGGTACAGATTGCCATATTCAATATCCTAAGAAACAAGCATCATCAAATTTCAAATGAAATGCTTTTGTCCGGGCCGGGGATTATCAATATTTACCAATCGTTATGTGAGGTGGAAGGCGTTAAACAAAACTATGCTAGTGCACAACAGATCTGTGAAGCGGCAAACAAATCAGAAGATTACATCTGTACAAAAAGTCTGGATGTATTCTTTGAAATACTGGGGCAGGTGGCTGCAGATTTAACCTTAACCTTTCGTTCGTTTGATGGTGTCTACATCGCTGGCGGCATTATACAACGTTATTCTGGTCTTATTACCAATAGCCGATTTAATGAATGCTTTGAGAGCAAAAGCCAACATATCCAGTTACTTCAAAATACTCCCAGATTTTTAATCACTGAAACACACCCGGGGCTGATGGGTGCACATTATTGTTCTGTGATGCAAACCACGTAGTTAAATGTTAGTTCTGACGCTAACTAATTGTATTATAAGAAAATATAAAATTATGCAGTTGATTTAAGCGCTATTTATCTGCCATTCATAATAATGATTGTGAATTAATAGTTGACTGGTCAGTCAAATTTGTTATTATCATTATATCCATAAACAGGAAGAACACTTTGGCAAATTCCAAGGGCACTAAAGAAAGGTTGATAGACACCGTGATAGAGCTGATCTGGCGAAATAGCTATGGATCCGTCAGTGTCGATGAAATCTGCAAGACTGCTAATGTAAAGAAAGGAAGTTTTTATCATTTCTTCCCTTCCAAGGCGGAACTCGCCGTTGCTGCACTGGAACAATACTACACTGAGTCAAAACCTTTGTTTGAAGATATTTTTTCAGCATCAAGAACACCGCTTGAGCGATTTGACAGATTAGTAGAGGTCATTCTTGTAAGACAGAAAGACATAGCCGAAAAATACGGACATGTGTGTGGTTGTCCATTTGCGTCGCTAGGTTCTGAAATGGCGGGGCAGGAAGAATTAATAAGAGAGAAAATACAAAACACTATTGGTAAATATAAAACAAAGTATTACGAGAAAACCTTAAGGGAAATGGTCGATGATGGGATAATTGATGCAGATACAGATATCCATTTAAAGGCACAAGAGGTTTACTCCTATTTGCTTGGCCAGGTGATGTTGGCCAGGATACAAAATGATTTAAAGCCGTTAAACGACAGTCTGAAAAATGGTCTGTTTAAAATTTTAGGTGTGGATATGGCCACGGCATAAACATCGGGTGATCTTCATAAGCCGCATTAGCGGTTTTATTTTGCATGATGACTAGACTGACCAGTCAACTAACGCAGACAAACAAATAAGCATGTCAGAGTAGGATGAAAATATAATGAAATTGAAAACAAAACTAGCCTGGGGTTTTCTCCTGATATTTTTACTGGTCGGCCTGATTTCTGTCAGTAGTATTACTGCGAGTGACACTGAACAGTCAGGAGATCAACAACAGCAACAACCCGAAGCTATGCCTGTCAATGTGTCTGTGGTGATTAAACAGGATACCCAGATCTGGAAAAACTTTTCAGCACGGTTAGCTGCCGTTGATTATGTCGAACTTAGACCTCAAGTGTCAGGAACAATAATTAAAGTCAACTTTGAAGACGGGCAGAATGTAAATGAAGGAGATGTGATATTTGTTATTGATCCCGCTCCTTATTTAGCCGAGGTTAATCAGGCCAGGGCAGACCTTGAAACCTCCAAAGCAGATAGTGAATTTGCAATTCAGCAATATATGCGTGCACAAACACTGATCAAAACAAATGCGATATCGAAACGCATTTACGATGAAAGAAAAAGCGCCGTTGCGATGAGCAAAGCATCAATTCTGTCTTCAAAAGCGAAACTGGAACGAGCAAAAATAAATCTGGATCGAGCCTATGTGAAAGCGCCCATTAGCGGACGTCTGGGAAGAATAGAAATCACTCAGGGCAACGTGGTTGAGAACGGAGCCAATAGTCCAATTTTAACGACGATTATTTCTGATGGTTCCATTTACGCTGATTTTGAAATGGATGAACAATTTTATATTCAGTACATTCGTAGCAATGCAAGGAATAAAGCTGCTGAGAATAAAATTCCCGTCAGGCTTAAATTAAATAAAGATGAAAATATTTATGAAGGAAGTATCTATACGTTTGATAATCGTTTAGATGCAACTTCTGGAACTATTCGAGCACGTGCCTTGTTTGAGAATAAAGACGGTGTACTTTTACCAGGTATGTTTGCGCATGTGGAAATAGGAAGCACGAATACTTTAAATAAAATATTTATTGATGAAAAAGCTGTTGGGACAGACCAGGATCGTAGATTTGTCTACATTGTAGACCAGGACAATAAAGTGGGTTATCGCGAACTTAAACTCGGCGCCACAATGCGTGGACAACGGGAAGTGATTTCTGGTCTGGCAGAGGGAGATAAAGTCATACTCGATGGAATTATGTTTATCAGGGTTGGAATGGAAGTGATACCAACAGTGGTTGACGCGCCTCTGGAGACAAATCTCAACGATACAGATAAATTAACTTCATCATCATAAACGTTCTATATTATGAATATATCCGGTAGTTTTATTGACCGCCCTATATTTGCGGGTGTTCTGTCTATCCTTGTGCTGGTCGCAGGAATCATTGCAATACCCAACTTGCCAATTGCGGAGTACCCGGAAGTGTCTCCGCCGTCAGTGATAGTGAGTGCCCAGTTTCCAGGTGCGAATCCGGAAGTGATTTCAGAGACCGTAGCAACACCACTTGAAGAGCAGATTAATGGTGTTGAAAACATGTTGTATATGAGTTCGCTGGCCACAACCGATGGAGCATTAAGTTTAACTGTAACATTTGAAATAGGAACAGATCCTGATTTTGCACAGCAACTGGTAGAAAACAGAGTGTCGCAAGCCTTGCCAAGGCTGCCTGATATAACCCGGCAACTTGGTGTGACTACTGTCAAGAGTTCTCCAGACTTAACAATGGTAGTGCATTTACGTTCGCCAAACGAACGTTACGATATGCTGTACCTGCGTAATTACGCCAATTTAAATGTTAAAGACCAGCTTTCCAGAGTGGCTGGCGTAGGACAGGTGCGGTTATTCGGATCGGGTGATTACGCAATGCGTATATGGTTAAACCCGGAACGGATTGCTGAGCGTGAGCTTACCGCCAGCGAAGTCATTGAAGCAATTCGCACTCAGAATATACAAGTGGCCTCAGGACAGATAGGCGGCCCTCCGTATGCAAATAAATCTCATTTTCAGTATCCAATACGTGCGCATGGCCGTCTTGAAAGTCCTGAAGAGTTTGAGCGCATAGTTGTTAAACGTGACTCTGAGGGAGTGATAACGCAGCTAAAAGATATTGCCCGAATAGAACTGGATGCACAGTCTTATGCATTACGTTCATTACTCAACAACAAGCCCGCTGTTGCCATTCCTATTTTTGCAGCGCCTGGTGCGAATGCTCTGAATATTTCCAGAGATGTTCGCAATACAATGAAGCAGCTAAAGCAGAATTTTCCGGAAGATGTTGATTATTCTGTTGTGTACGACCCAACAGTATTTGTGAGTGGTTCTATAGAAGCAGTTATTCATACATTACTGGAGGCGATAGCGCTGGTTGTGTTGGTCGTCATAATATTTTTACAGACGTGGCGGGCTTCGATCATACCTCTACTTGCGGTGCCGGTATCTATTATTGGTACCTTTGCTTTTATGTTTATGTTTGGATTTTCAATTAATGTTCTGTCTCTATTTGGTCTGATTCTGGCCATCGGTATTGTCGTTGATGACGCAATTGTAGTGGTTGAAAATGTAGAACGTAATATACGTGAAGGCAAAAATCCTAGAGATGCCACGATACAGGCAATGAAAGAGGTGACAGGGCCAATTATTGCCACTTCCCTTGTATTGGCCGGTGTGTTTGTACCAATAGCATTTATCAGTGGACTGACAGGGCAGTTTTACCAGCAATTTGCACTAACGATTGCGATTGCAACCATTATCTCCACCTTTAATTCATTAACACTAACGCCTGCGATGTCAGCATTGCTGCTAAAACCACGGGATAGTAGCAGGGACTGGTTGACTAGATTGATTGATTCCATGTTCGGATGGTTTTTTAAACTGTTTAACAAATCATTTGAGCGCGGACAGAATTTTTATACCTGTGGTGTTGGCTGGTCCCTGGGCAGAAAAATGGTGATGTCACTTGTGTTTGTGATTCTGGCCATGAGTACCGGGGTATTGTTTAAACAGATTCCACCAGGGTTTGTGCCTGCGCAGGATAAACAATATCTGATCAGTTTTGCGCAACTACCTTCAGGTGCAACTCTTGAAAGAACTGAAGAGGTTATTCGTGCCATGTCAGAACTGGCACTTCAGCAGGAAGGAGTAACGGGCGCAGTTGCATTCCCGGGTTTATCCATTAACGGATTTATTAATTCTTCCAGTGCCGGCATTGTATTTGTGACTCTGGATGAGTTTGAAAACAGAAAAGCGCCACATCTAAACGGGTTTGCAATTGCCGATGAGTTGCAAAAGAAATACAGCCAGATTAATGATGCATTTATAGCAATTTTCCCGGCACCTCCTGTCAGGGGGTTAGGTAATACGGGTGGGTTTAAGTTACAGATAGAAGATAGACTGGGTCAGGGGCATGAGTTGTTAAATCAGACGGTCCAGAGTGTGATCGAGAAAGCACAACAGGACCCTCAGCTGACAGGCGTATTCTCCAGTTATAACGTCAATGTGCCACAGATATTTGCTGATGTTGATCGCACCAAAGCCTATCAGCTGGGCATACCTGTTGATGAAGTGTTTAGTACTATGCAGATTTATCTGGGTTCTTTATACATTAACGATTTCAATCAGTTTGGAAGAACCTATCAGGTCATTGCCCAGGCTGACATAGACTATCGTGACGCACCTGAAGATATCCTCAGGCTGAAAACCAAAAACTTTGATGGAGATATGGTGCCATTGGGTTCGGTTGTTGAACTCAGTGAAACATTTGGTCCAGACACTGTCGTACGTTATAACGCTTATCGTAGTGCAGATTTAAGTGGCAATGCTGCTGCAGGATATTCCAGTGGAGAAGCAAAGGCTGCTATCACCAAAATCCTGGAAGAAACACTTCCACCTGGGATGGAATTTGAGTGGACAGAGTTGACCTATCAACAGGTGTTAGCAGGAAACACAGCCGTCTATATATTTCCGCTGTGCATACTGCTGGTTTTTTTAGTGTTGGCTGCACAATACGAAAGTCTGGTTCTGCCTGTCGCTGTCATATTAATTGTACCCATGGCAATTTTGTCCTCGCTGATCGGAATTTATATTAGCGGTGGAGACAATAATATTTTCACTCAAATAAGTTTGTTTGTTCTGGCGGGACTTGCCAGTAAAAATGCAATATTGATTGTCGAGTTTGCACATGATCTTGAAAAACAGGGGAAAGGACTGATTGAAGCAACCATACATGCTTCAAAACTTCGCCTGCGCCCAATATTAATGACTTCACTAGCTTTCATTATGGGTGTAATGCCGTTGGCTTTTGCAAGTGGTGCAGGAGCAGAAATGAGACAAGCCATAGGAATAGCCGTTTTTTCAGGCATGATAGGCGTGACCATTTTTGGCTTAATATGGACTCCCATATTTTATGTGTTGCTCAGAAAGCTTGAGATATTTTTTACCGGTAATGAGGATAAAGCCTCTTCGGAAGGTGTCTCATGAATAAAGTACATGCGTTGTCTTTAGTGTTGTTACTTCAGGGTTGTCTGGCAACAAGTCCTGACATTGAACAGCCCGATCAGCCCGTTGACTGGATCACAAATAAAGAAAACCAGGCTGTAGTAGAAACAGATGTCAGTACATTACAGTCGTGGTGGAAAAGATTCGATGATCCTGTTCTTGATAAGCTGATTAATATTGCTCTGGACAATAATCCGGATCGCGATATAGCAAAAGCACGAATAAGTGAGTCCAGGGGACTGCAAAGAACTCAACGATCTTTCCTTTTCCCTCAGGTCGATGTTTCTGCGTCAACAGGACGAGAAGATACTGGTATTAATAATGCTGATAGCTTTTACGATGCAGGGTTTGATGCGTCGTTTGAGTTGGATATTTTTGGCGAAAACCGTCAGCGGGTGGATGCATCAAATTATGCAACAGATGCTGCAGAATATAATTACAGGGATATAACGCTGACGTTGATCGGCGAAGTGAGCCGAACCTACACCCGTGTACGTGAGTTTCAGCAACAAATTACAATTGCGGAAAAGAATCTAAAAATACAGTTGGATACATTAGAACTTATCCGTAATCAGTTTTCAGTCGGTGAAGTCCCTCAACTGGATGTGGAAAGGTCAGAAAATCTTGTTAACACAACAAAAGCGTCAATACCTGAATTCAGACGTTTGGCGACCAACGCAAAATTACAGTTAATAACCCTTACCGGAATTCTTCCAGAAAGGCTGGAAAATATATTGTTAACTAAGGAAAATATTCCAGCGGCTGATGTTAAACCGGTTTTGTTGAGTCCTGCCAATGTACTTTTCATTCGCCCGGATATCAGGGCTGCTTTTTCCCAGTTACAGTCAAATATTGCACTAACACAGGCTGAGCAGGCTTCAATTTTTCCGGCTTTTAATCTGGGCGCTTTTTATGGCGTGACTGACAGTGCAGCGCTGAACTCTACAACTATCTGGAATGTGTTCATTGGAGGTGCATTTGCATTACTTGATTTTGGTCGTATTGAAGGCAGGGTTGACGCTGCTAAAGCGGTAGAGGCTCAAGCCTATCAGACATACAGAAAAGCAGTTTTAAATGCGATTCAGGAAGTTGAAACCGCCATGAATGATTATTCAGAAATCAGTAACAGGCGGGTTTCATTATATAACGCATATAGAAATGCCGATAAGGCACTGCAATTGTCTGCAGAATTGTTTGGCGAAGGTGAAATTTCTTTCCTTGATGTGCTCGACTCGCAACGTACGGCTAATCAGGCAGACAGTGAGCTTGTTACGGCAGAAGCCGCGCAGACAGAAAGTCTGATACGTTTATATAAGTCACTTGGAGTCTATTGATACATGGGACTGGTTGATAAATAGTCTTTTATACCTGAGGTGACTTTTATTGCCCTGGAAACAGAAAATCCTAGAGTAGTGGTTCATTTAATCGATGAAAACTGACCATATCGCTATAATGCAGGCTCAAGAATTGATTGATGCTTCCGATACTTATTTAATACAAAAAATTCAATAATCATTACAGTAATGATAGCAATGAAGCTCAACAATAAATTATTAGGCGTCGAAATATGGATGTAACAAATCACTATGACATGCTTGTCATAGGTAGTGGGCCGGCAGGGAAACGTGCTGTTGTACAGGCAGCGAAGTTAGGTAAAAAAGCGGCAGTGATAGAGCGTGCTGAGCAAGTGGGTGGTGTTTCAGTTCACACAGGGACTATTCCAAGTAAAACCCTGCGTGAAACTTCATTATATCTGAGCGGTTTCCGGCAACGCACTTTCTATGGTAATTCATTTCGATTGAAAGAAGATCTTTGTGCAGAAGATTTATTTAAGCGCGTGGATATGACACGCCAGCACGAAGTTCAGGTGATGGAGAACCAGTTTTACCGAAACGGGGCTAACGTCATTCCGGGAACCGCTTCGTTTATTGATGATCATACTGTTGAGGTGACAAACTGCGGAAATGTTGAGGCCTATTCAGCTGATTTTATACTCATCGCGACAGGCACTCATCCATTCAGGCCAGATCACATTCCTTTTGATGGCTGTAATGTTGTCGACAGCGATGAAATTCTAAATATTAAAGAAATTCCAAGAAGTCTGGCTGTGATTGGCGCAGGCGTGATTGGCATTGAATATGCCACTATATTTGCAGCACTGGATACTCAAATTACAGTGATTGATGTAAAAGACAAGTTCCTGGAATTTATTGATAAAGAAATTGTTGATGAACTGGAACATCAGATGCGCAGTTCAGGTGCTACCTTTTGCCTGGGCGACAGTGTTGAAGAAATGACAGTTGATGATGAAGGGCAAGTCACTACTAAGCTAGCCAGCGGACGTACAGTTGTCACAGATGTTGTGTTGTTTGCATCGGGACGATCAGGTTCAATTGAAAGTTTAAAGCTGGAAAATTCAGGTCTGGTTGCAGACAAGCGTGGCCGAATAAAAGTTAACAGTGATTATCAGACTGATGTGCCCAATATTTATGCTGCAGGAGATATCATCGGTTTTCCGGCGCTGGCTGCGACGTCAATGGAACAGGGCAGACATGCCACTTGCCATGCGTTTAATGTCAGGGTGGACAACAAGCCAAAAAACTTTCCTTATGGTATCTACTCGGTACCAGAAGTGAGTATGGTTGGATTGACAGAGCAGGAAGTCAAAGCCAAGGGTGTTGCTTACGAGATCGGTTTGGCGCGATTTGGTGAAACATCCCGAGGTTTAATAAGTGGTCGTACAGATGGCATGCTCAAAATGATTTTTTCAATTGAGGATGGAAAACTGCTGGGAGTACATATTATCGGTGAAGGTGCGACAGAGCTGATTCATATTGGACAGGCAATCTTTACCCTGGAACAGGGAATCGATTACTTTATAGAAACAACGTTTAATTATCCAACGTTGGCTGAAGCCTATAAAATTGCGGCGCTGAATGCCTGGAATAGAATGTCTGCGCGACAGTAAACGGTAAGCAGTTTACGCATTTGTAATTATTAACCTTCATTGTTGAAGTATGTTTGCCGGTTGTGTATTCACGCTTTGTAGACAAACCACGTTAAGTAGGTGAACATATAGTAGCGCAGCATATATTCACTTACTTAAATTATGGGTAGAAAATCAATGGTCAAATTAATAGCAGTATTACTAATGCTGTGTATGTCTGGTCTGGGCTATGCAGACAGCAGTTTGTCTGAAGACCTTGATAGATTTGTCAAAGAATATATCGAAACAGCACCTGAAGATGTACAGAAAGATTTTAATAAAGGTGTTGAAGAGGTCAGAGAATCAGGGGTTCTGGATAAAGCCATTAATGTTGGTGATCAGGCACCTGAATTTAATCTGATAAATGCTGTGGGTAAATATATCAGTCTTTATGATCAGCTTGAAAATGGGCCAGTGGTACTTGTCTGGTATCGTGGTGGCTGGTGTCCGTACTGTAACCTGCAACTTCAGCACATTCAGTCCAAACTGGCAGAAATTCATCAGGCGGGTGGACAGGTGATTGCTATTTCACCAGAACTGCCTGATAAAACGTTGACGACTAAAGAACGACATCTGCTTGAGTTTCAGTTACTCAGTGATACAGGTAATAAAGTAGCGGATCTTTATAAGCTGGCATACACCGTGCCTGATTATGTTGTTGACCATTACGACTTATCATCTAAATTAAATGAGCATAATGGAGATAATGAGAATCGACTGCCTCTGGCGGTAACCTATGTGATAGGAAGAAATGGTGTCGTCGAATACGCGTTTCTTGATGCAGACTACAAGAACAGGGCAACACCTGAAGAGATCATTGCTGTACTGGAAGATTTGAATCAATAACTGAATCTGCGCAGAACTGTTCTATATATTACGCTAGACGAGCTTTTGCCTGAGCCATGATACAGAGTAGCAGTTTTGTATTTATGTAAGTCCTCGACCAGTGTTTGATTTGCATGATAAGCAGAGTCAAGCAAGCTGGTTAGCGACTAAATATCACTTGCGATACAATAGCATTTCATAACATGACCTGAAATGGTGCTAAATTATTTATAAATCGGCAAGTGGATAACATGTACTTGACATTTAGTGTATTTAGTAGACTATCTTAACAATGCTCAACATGGTTGGTGCTGTGTTGGTTTAACCAATATATAGATATGTTCAAATGAATATTGACTGGAAGGACTATCCTGTAAATGACAGCTATGATGAGATAATTAGTTCTCCTGGATATTCTCGTCGATCTTCAAGTAAGTTGGTCAGCTTTTTACGTTCATTAACTGATGAAGATATTAAAGAGCGTATTAATATTGCGGATTCAATGATTAAAACGCTTGGTATCAGTTTTACTGTATATAGCGATTCCGGCAATATTGACAGACAGTGGCCACTGGATATTATTCCGCGCGTTATTGCCGCTGAAGAATGGAAAGTTGTTGAAGCTGGGTTAATACAACGGTTAACAGCATTAAATCATTTTATTAATGATGTTTATAATGACAAAAGCATCATCCATGATGGTATCTTTCCTGAAGAACTAATCAAAAATTCCGTCAATTATCGAAAAGAATGCGAAGGGATCAAACCACTGCATGGTGTGTGGGCGCATATCTGTGGGACTGATCTTGTTCGTGACCACAAAGGGAAATTTCTGGTCCTTGAAGATAATTTAAGAGTGCCGTCTGGCGTATCCTATATGCTGGAAAATCGTAAAGTCACAAAGCGCGTGCTTCCTGAGTTGTTTGATCGTTATGGCGTGCAGCCATTACGTGCATATACCAGTCATCTGTTTGATACTTTAACGTCTTTAACAGTTCAGGACTCTGATGTTCCTGAAATAGCCATACTTACTCCCGGAATTTATAACTCTGCCTATTTTGAGCATGCGTACCTGGCTCAGCAAATGGGTGTTGAATTGGTCGAAGGGAATGATCTCATCGTTGAGCGGGATTTTGTCTATATGAAAACAATCGCTGGACTCAAAAAAGTTGATGTTATTTACCGAAGAGTGGATGACCTGTTTCTGGATCCCGAGATCTTTAATCCGGATTCAGTGCTTGGTGTGCCGGGTCTGATGCGCGCATGGAAGAAAGGTAATGTTGCACTAGCTAACGCGCCTGGCGCTGGCGTCGCTGATGATAAAGTTGTTTATACATACGTTCCAGCGATGATTGAATACTACTTAAATGAAAAACCAATATTACCTAATGTGCCCAGCTATTTATGTGGTGACAAACAGCAAAGAGATTATGTTATAAATCACATAGACGAACTGGTGATAAAGCCTGCCAATGAATCCGGTGGCTATGGTATGTTAATTGGACCTCAGGCAAGCAAAAAGGAAAAACAGAAATTCATAAAGCTGATTAAAGCTGATGCACGAAATTACATGGCACAACCACTGATTTCACTGTCGACCTGTCCTGTGATCACACCCGATGGTGTCTCTCCCAGACACATTGATTTACGTCCTTTTGTCCTGCAGGGAAAAAACAGCTATGTCACAGCAGGTGGATTGACAAGAGTGGCGATGAATAAAGGTTCCTACGTAGTAAATTCATCTCAGGGTGGCGGGAGTAAAGATACATGGATTGTGAAATAAGGCGCGCCTGATGCTATCTAGAGTTGCACAAAGAGTATATTGGATTGGGCGTTATATGGAACGCGCAGAAAATATTGCCAGAATAATTAATGTCAATTCAAATTTATTATTTGATCTTCCTGCAGGGACACGAATAGGCTGGAAGACACTGGTTGAAATTCTGGGTAGCGAATCTGAGTACTCTGACAGACATTCAGTCTACGATGAACGCAGCGTCATGAAATACCTGATAGCTGATGAGACGAATAATTCCTCGTTAATATCTACTTTAGTCATGCTTCGGGAGAATGCCCGTACTACACGTGAAATACTGCCCACCGATGCCTGGGAAAGTATTAATAATTTATGCATGTTAACCAGAAGCGGCATTGCTGATGGCCTGAGCAGAAAAAACCGTTATCACTTTCTACAGGAAGTTATTGCCATATCACAACAACTAAACGGTATGTTGTCCAGCACGATGAGTAATAATGCAGCCTACGATTTCATAAGAATTGGACGAAATCTGGAGCGGGCAGACATGACTACAAGAATAATAGATATGGGCTGTAATAATCTGTTACCGCATCTAATAGAAGATAAAGATGAGTCCGATGCAGTGATTCAGTATGAACCAATATTATGGATGAATATCCTGATTTCATTGAGTGCCTATCAGATGTACAGGCAGCATATGCAAAGTAAAGTCACAGCGTCTGATGTGGTTAACTATTTATTAACGGATATTGAATTTCCAAGAGCAATCATGCACTGCCTGACTCAAATTAAAGAATGTCTGTCTAAATTGCCAAGCGGGAATAAACTGGCTAAATCGATAGAAGTTATTGATCGTAAAATCAAGTCGCAAAATGCTGTCAGCCTAGTAGAGTCAGGACTCAATGAATTTGTCGATGATCTACAGATTGATTTGGCGAATATCAATAATAAAATTGAAGCCAAGTGGTTTTTGAACTAAGGCAGACAAATTGAAAAAGTTTTCATGCTCTTGCGGGCAAACAGTATTTTTTGAGAATACCCAGTGCTATGCATGTGGATCGATACTGGCGTATGATTTTGAAAAAGATACCATGCGAGCATTAACTCAACCCGAAGTTGGTGTTTATCAAAGTCGTGACAAGAAACAGTATAAGTTATGTAAAAACTACGAACAGTTCGGTGTGTGTAATGTTTGTGTGATACATGACAGTCCTTCTGAATGGTGTGTGGCCTGTCGTTTAAATCAGACGATTCCAAATCTGGATAATCCGGAAAATATTCAATACTGGAAGAAACTTGAACTTGCCAAAAGAAGACTCATCCGAACTTTACTGTCTCTGAATCTTCCTCTTGAATCAATGGTTAATCAGCAGGAATGCAGACTGAGATTTGCATTTCTGGAAGATCAAAGAAGAAATCCTGATGTTCCAAATGAATTTGTTTATACCGGGCATAATCATGGCCTGATTACTGTTAATCTTGACGAAGCTGATGATGTGTCACGAGAACAGGTCAAAGTCACGACAGGAGAGAATTACAGAACGCCTCTTGGTCACCTGCGACATGAGAGTGGTCATTATTATTTTGACGTCTTACTTGCAAACAGCCAGTTGCTTGATGGATTTAGAATGCTATTTGGTGATGAGAGTGTCGATTACAAGCAGTCATTAGATAATTATTATTCGCATAAACAATATCAGCAGTGGCAAAATGATTTTATCAGTCGATATGCTCAGGCACATCCTCTTGAAGACTGGGCTGAATGCTGGGCTCACTACCTGCATATGCATGACACGCTGGAAACTGCACGCTGCCAGAATATTATAGAAGACATAAGTGATAACTCGCTGGATGAATCAGTTGCAGACTGGTCAAGCCTGATTGTAATAATGAATGAACTGAATCGTAGTATGGGTCTGAATGATACCTATCCGTTCGTGCTAAGTGATGAAGTAATCAGGAAATTGAATTTTGTTCATCAGGTGATTGATCCCACTGGTTAGCCCACTCAATCGGAGGTAATTTGTTGAATGCCTCCATAATGCCCTGGTCCCAGCTGTTTTTCAGTTTACGCAGGTATTCGCTGTCTTGCTCAAACTTGTTATACAACGGTGTTGTTAATGAGTTAGCTTTAAAAATATTTATTTCAATAGGTGGTCCAACAGTCAGGTTACTTTTCATGGTTGAATCCATGGAAACGAGTGCGGCTGAAGTGGCTGTGGACAGGGAGGTTTGTGGTGTGAGTACCCTGTCTAATATAGGTTTTCCATACTTGCTTTCCCCTATTTGCAGGAAGGGTGTGTCCTGTGAAGTCGAAATATAATTACCCTGTGGGTAGATAAGTAAAATCTGGTGCGGACTATTATGGCCAATCTGCCCGCCGATGATAAAAGTAGACTCGTACTTGGCTTCATCATCATTGTGTTTTTTCTGTTCCTTGTTACTCAATTCTCCTACATAACCGGCAGCATCTCTCAATGAGGTGACATTATGAAGGTTGACTTTGGCAGCATTCTTTATGTCTGCTTCCACTTGTGCCAGAACAGCTTGCGTTGTCGCCAGATTGCCTGCCGATAATATTGTAATATGGCGATCATCCGGCACGTTAAAGCTGTGCATTTTGCTATAGGAGCTTACGTGATCAACGCCAGCACTAGTGAGTGAATCAGAGCAAAATACAATCCCGGAATTAACTTTTATTGCGACACAATAAGTCATGGATATTCTTTGGAAATAGAAAAAAGTTAAGTTGAATTATACGTCAGAATGTTAGCACATGACTCAATATTTTAAGCCGTTGTATATCAAAAAATGTGCAGGGCGAGACATTATTATGTGTGATGGTTATCACTCATACAGGCAGGAAAGGTCAGCGTGAGCAGGTTACGCCGGGTTTATTTTGTTTTCCAGCAAATAATTAATATACTTTCTGCGTGATTCCTTGTCACGTCTGATGGACTGATTCTCACACCACCAGGAGTAACTGACCGGGTCAATATTCAGTCTTTCAAAAGGTTTATTACGGTTGGTTAAAATAACAACACTTTTGTCTGCATGTGCAAGCCACACCTGGTAGGAAGCATGGAAATTCTCCTGATCATCAGCCAGTGCTTTCATCTTTTTCCAGGCTCGTTCCGAGTACCAGGGAATACCGACCACAGCGAGCTGTGCATTGTTCTTGCGTTGGTTAGACATGGCAGATTACTTACAGTATGCGGCTATAGTCAGGGTTGATAAATGTAATCGTGACTATAGCTAATTCCCATCAATTATTGAGGTAAATATCTGAATAAATGGATAATCTGCACTAGTATAAGGCCGTATGGTAGATAACTATTTGGTGATGTTTAGCTTTTTCAGGGCACTTCGTTCTGAATGTCTGACAGTATCTTTATCAAAGCCCAGTTCTCTTGCGATATCAGTTCTGCTGCTGTTTGGCTTGTGATCCTTAACCTGAAATTTTCGCAGTTTTTTTACACTATTGCTGGCATCGATATTTTTAATGCCATATCTTAGGCAGAGTACTTTCGCCTCAATCGTGGTGAGTGTGTCATTCGGGTCGTCGGTCATTGTAGTGTCTCGTAATGAGCTTGTCTGGAAATCATCAGGAAATAGCTCATTATTATTTTTATAAGATGGAAAATTTTAATGAAAGTGATTGTATTAGAATGTTGATACTGATGAGTGAATCAATTCACATGAATACATTGAGTGACAGTTTTTTACAATTTATGAGTGCTAATCGCGATAATTTAATTGTCGATTAAACTTGTTATCAAAGAGAATCTTTTTCAGGATGGTGTGAACAATGAGTATTGTAGAAATGCCTTATGCGGCACCCAAAATCATGTTGTTTGACTGGCACGCAACACTGGTTGATACACATGATGCGATGTACCACGCTATTGATGATGTTTTGCCTAAACTACATGAGCTGAATGTGATCGATCGAATGGTAAAAACAGAAGATAGCAAAACACTGGAAGATGCCAAGCTGGTTAAATATGTCCGTGAATATAAACAACTGCATCCGAAACTAAAGGCTGCACGTAATGTTTCCAGAACAGATATTTTCCAGGTGCTATTTGGCAATGATGAAGAAGCCAAGAAACTTGTACACGAAGCCTTTGATAATGCGTATCGAAACTATTATGGAGATGTACGCCCATTTGAAGAAGGCGTTGAAAAAATGCTTGAAGATTTACATGAACTGAATTTAAAAGTGGGTGCGCTGACTAACCGTAATCGTGAATTTATGATGCATGAAGTATCAGTGGTTAACGAAACTGGCTGGGAACATTTTTTTCACACGATCGTGTGCGGTGATGATGTACAAAAAAGAAAGCCGGCGCCTGACCAGATTCTTCAGGCATTAGATGAACTGGGTGCAGAGCCAGACCTGAGCTGCTGGTATGTTGGAGATAGTACAACTGACATTATTGCAGCGAAGGAAGCGGGAGTCACCGGAATATATTATAATGGTGCAGGGTGGGATCAGGAGTGGCTGGATAAAATATTTCCAGGAACAGTTACTCATCCGCATCGACCCGATGTGGTTGTTGATAATTTTAAAGAACTTATGCGGCTGGTTAGACTGGAAAAATTTGCTGTTTCAGAATAACTGGTTATTTTTGGCGATTTCTTATTTTCTTGTACGCGGCCAATGCGCGATCCCTTGCCATGCCATGATCTACAATCGGGGCAGGGTAGTGTTTGTCTAATGTTACGTTAGCCGCAGTTAGTACATCCTTTGGAGCTAGCCATGGGCTGTGAATATATTTTTTTGGCATGTGCTTTAATTCCGGTACCCACTCACGGACATAATCTCCGGAAGGGTCAAATTTTTCCCCCTGTAATACAGGATTAAACACGCGGAAGTAGGGTGATGCATCTGCACCGCTGCCTGCAACCCATTGCCATCCTGCGGCATTATTCGCAAGGTCTGCATCGACCAGTGTATTCCAGAACCACTCTTCTCCACGTTGCCACGGAATTAAAAGATCTTTTATTAAAAAAGAAGCCACAATCATACGAACACGATTATGCATCCAGCCTGTTTTCCATAGTTCGCGCATGCCGGCATCGACAATAGGGTAACCTGTTTTACCCTGTTGCCACGCACGTAATGCACTGGTGTCATTTTTCCACGGGAACTTGCTGAATTGTTTTTTAAAGGGCTTGGTTGGAAAGTCAGGCCAGTGAACCAATAGGTGATACGCAAAGTCTCGCCAGATTAACTGGCGCAAATAAGCATCACTGCTGTTATCAGGCGTCTTTTGTGAATTTTTAATTTTTGTCCAGACCTGTCTGGGGCTGATTTCCCCAAAATGCAAATGTGGAGAAAGTCTGGAAGTCCCAGCGACATCTGGCCGGTTTCTTAGTACAGAGTATTTGCCGCCTGTGTGTTGAATAAAATCCTTCAGGTTTTCATGGGCGCCTGTTTCTCCGGGTGTCCAGTAATCATTAAAGCCTTTGGCCCAATCAGGCTTTTTGGGGAGTAAATTCCATGCGCTTAAGCGGTCACTTGCTAACTTTTTCCTGTATGCAACGAGTTTTTTGGGTGCTGGAAGAGGAGAGCCGGGAGTGAAAGTATTCATGCAAGCTCGATAAAACGGTGTGAAAACTTTATAGGGTTCATTCTTGCCTGAGCGAATTTCCTCTGGTTCATACAGCAAATAACCTTTGAACCGTTTTACATCTATTTTGTCTGAAAAGTGCTGTGTGATCTGGTTTTCTAATTCATCACTATATGGTTCGTAGTGTCTGGTGAAGTATAAAGCATCTGCGCCAGATGCATGGAAGATGTTTTTTAGCTCTTCAATGACTGAGCCTTTACGTAAAATCAATTTAATGTCTAAATCTTTTAACGCACTGGATAATTGATTGAGGCTGTGATGTAACCACCATAAACTGGCTGCACCGAAGTGCCAGTGGTTGTTTTTATTTTCATCCAGTATATACACACATATGACGGGCCTGCCGGTTTTCGCGGCAGCGGTCAATGTAGCATTATCACTGATTCTAAGGTCTTGCCTGAACCAGTACACTAAAGGTGACTGCGTGGATGCTTTAACCATTTAAATGATTTTATATAGTGTTGTGATTGAGAGAATTACCGGGTTATTCACTGTAGTATAGAGAGCATATATGCAATGATTAAGTTTTTGTACTGGACGCCAGTCAACCAATACCATTAAATCGGAAGCCAATGTCGAGCTGTTGTAATACCCCCAAGCAGGAAACAAGCTGCCACGAACCTGAGAGTTCAGTGGATTATCTGCTGTGGGGTTCCCTGTTTTTCTCAGTCATTTTTTATGTGCTGCACTGGCAGTTCTCCGGAATTGTTCAAGGTATGCCGTGGCTGGCAGTCATGGGAGAGTCAGTATACTCTCTGTTGAACATTGTATGGTGGGGCATACTACTGGGCATTATTATGCTTGCGTTGTTGTCCAGAGTGCCGCGTGAATTTGTTATTTCACTGCTAGGCACAGGTACAGGATTCAGAGGCATCATTCGCGCCACTATTGGTGGAGTGCTACTTGACCTGTGCAGTCATGGAATTTTAATGGTTGGTGCAAAGTTATATGAACGTGGTGCCAGCGTTGGCCAGGTGATGGCATTCCTGATTGCAAGTCCGTGGAATTCTTTTTCGCTGACAATTATTCTGTTTGCGCTGATTGGTCTTAAGTGGACATTATTTTTTATATTCGCGTCCATGTTGATTGCGTTATTCTCTGGCTGGCTGTTCGATCTGTTACAGAAACGTGGTGTGCTTCCCGCGAATCCACATACAATTGAGCTGCCTTCTGAATTTAACTTCTGGTCTGAAGCTAAAACTCAACTTAGTGCCGCGACATTTAACGGTGACACAGTTCTGGGGATGATTAAAAGTGGCGTGCTCGATTCACGCATGGTGGTGCGCTGGATTCTGTTTGGTGTATTACTCGCAAGCCTGATTCGTGCTTTTGTCGATGTGTCTATATTTCAGCAATACTTTGGTCCAACAGTGGTCGGTCTGCTGTTTACTCTGGTGGCTGCCACGATTATTGAAGTATGTTCGGAAGGGTCTGCACCAATTGCCGCAGATTTACTTACACGTGCTAATTCGCCAGGAAACAGTTTTGCTTTTTTGATGGCAGGCGTATCTACTGACTACACTGAAGTAATGGTGTTGAAAGAGTCTACACGCTCCTGGAAAATAGCCCTGTTTTTGCCATTAATTACCGTGCCACAAATATTTGTTATTGCCTGGCTGGTGAATCTCCAGACCATATAAAACTTAAGGGTTGCCAATACCAGGGTTGTTATTGACGCCAATCAGTTTTGGTGAATTCAGTTTGTCTATTTTTACAGTATCCTGCTCCCTAATATAATCAGCAACCTGCTCCCACACAGGTGGGCCCGGAGCCTTGTCATTAACCGTTGCCCAGCCAGCGACGACATAATGTTTGTTGTCATCGATCGCAGTGCCATCGTCCAGCGTCATGTTGCTGATACGATTGCCGATGGTCTCGTCTGGTTTGCATGTGTAATCCATTCCACCTAAACGTACCATGTCACCGCCCTGTTGATAGTAAGGGTTGGGGTTAAATAAATTGTCGCAGACATCTTCCAGTATCAGTTTGATACTTTTTCCGGTCATTTCTCTGCGATAAGTTTCCGGATACGTCATGCAGGTCTGATCGAGCACATGTTCCATGGTGATGGCACTGTTTTCCGGCAGAGTGGTGCCCCAACGGAAACCCGGAGATAAAGATATCTGTGCATCATTCTGCTGGCGCAATGCGTCGCAAATTAACTGATCAAAAGTGCCATTGAAGTTGCCTCGACGATACAAAGTTGTGTCAGTGGTGCCTAACTCTTCTGAAAGCCAGTCAGTATGAGGTGCGCGAACTTTATCGATATACGCCTGCATTTCTTTATCAGGGCTTATCAGGTTGGAGAATACGGGTAGTAATTTGTACTCATAGCCACGCACTTTGCCCTGTCTGATATCCAGATCCATGACAGCTAAAAACTTGCCGTTAGACCCGGCATTGGTCACAAGTGTTATTCCTTCAGCGTTTTTGATTTCCAGTGCTTCTGGAATGCCGTCATGAGTATGGCCGCCTAAAATGACATCAATGCCGGTTAAGGCGCCTGCCATTTTGATGTCAACGTCGGCACCGTTATGTGACAGTAATACCACCGCATCTGGTTTATGTTGATTGCGAATGCTGTTTACGAGTGTCTGTAATTCGCCATCGTTTATGCCAAATGTCCAGTCAGGAATAAAACGCTTGGGGTTGGCGACCGGGGTGTAGGGAAATGCCTGGCCGATGACAGCGATACGGCTATGGGCAAGCTGCTTTATCGTGTAAGGCGGAAAGACATGCCCGCTGTCTTCATCAAAAACTTCAGTGCCATCAAACAGGGCTTCTTCGGTAGCGTTTATGTTTTGTGCAATAAAGTCGCCATTAAATGCGCCAATGTTCTGTAATACCTGCTGATCCTGATAGGTGAATTCCCAGTGTCCTGTCATGATATCCACACCCAGCAGATTACAGGCGCCGACCATATCCATCCCGTTGGTTTTAAGTGCTGTGCCAGAACCTTGCCACGTGTCGCCACCGTCCAGTAACAGGGACTGGTTGTCTGCAACGGCTGCGCGTAATTTTTTCACCAGGCTGGCTAAATGGGCAAAGCCACCGACCTTGCCGAATTTTTGTACAGATGATTCGTAATTCAGGTATGTGTAAGCATGTGAAAGTCTTGCATTGCCTGTCAGTGAGAAGTGCCTGAGTAATGCTTCACCGACCAGGTGTGGAGGGCGGCCAAAGGAATCTGCCAAACCAATATTGACGTGAGGTTCACGGAAGTAGACAGGGTTTAACTGTGCGTGACAGTCTGTGAAATGCAGTAAACGCGTGTTCCCAAAGCTTCCAATGTCATAGATATCCTGTTTTTGGGCCAGACTGGTACGGGGTAAAAGTCCGCTTGCCGAGGCAATGGCCATCAGTTGTAGAAATTCTCGTCGATTGATCATGTCAATTTGAATAAATAGTATGCAGTGATGGATGGCATGGTTTTATTTGGTTTAAATTATACTGTGATAAAATGGTTTAATAAAACCCTATATCTAATTGATATTAATATAAATAATTATGACAGCTCATTTGAGTCTTGACTTCATTTCTAATCCACGTATGTTGCCCTTTCTTTAATAAATATAAACACTTCAGGCAGATATTTATACGTGTTTAAACACGGCTTTTAAGCCCTGAAATGCTATTATGACGTAAAGTGTATTGGTGATCTGTGTCGGTTCCTTTGCAGCGATAAATTGTGAACCCCGCCAGGCCCGGAAGGGAGCAACGGTAACAGTCGATTCGAGTGCTGAGTTCCTACTGGCACAGGTTGCCGCCAAAACAAAAATTAATCAATGTCTCATCAAGTACTAGCGCGAAAATGGCGTCCGCAGACGTTTGCCGACATCGTCGGCCAGGAACATGTGGTCACGGCACTGGTGAATGCGCTCAAAGGCAACCGCCTGCATCATGCCTATCTGTTTTCCGGCACTCGCGGGGTCGGTAAAACGACGGTGGCGAGAGTGCTTGCAAAAGCGCTGACCTGTGAACAGGGGATTACTGCAGAACCATGTGGCGTGTGCGAGACATGCCAGTCCATTACTGAAGGCAGATTCGTTGATTTAATAGAGGTGGATGCAGCCTCGAGAACTCGTGTTGAAGATACGCGCGAATTACTGGAAAACGTCCAGTACGCACCCACAAGAGGGCGCTTCAAAATATACCTCATCGATGAGGTGCATATGCTGTCCGGCCACAGTTTCAATGCATTATTGAAAACACTGGAAGAACCTCCGGAGCATGTAAAATTCCTGTTAGCCACGACTGACCCGCAGAAACTTCCGGTGACGGTATTGTCTCGTTGCCTGCAATTTACATTGCGCCATATCTCGACAGAAAAAATTGCCGGCCAGCTGGAAAAAGTACTGGCTTCAGAAAATATAAAATCTGAACACCCGGCGTTAATACAGTTGGCAGAATCTGCTGATGGCAGTATGCGTGATGCACTGAGTCTGCTGGATCAGGCCATTGCCTATTCTGGTGGAGAAGTATCCGAGCACACCGTCAGCCAGATGCTGGGCACGGTACCCAGTGAGCACATCAATGCATTGATCAACGCTATTTGTGAGTTTGATCCATCCAAAGCCATGGAACTCATACACCAGCTGGCAACCCTGAATGTAGATTTTAGCAAACTGCTTGACCAGTTGATTGTCATTTTTCATGCGTCTGCTATCTCGCAGGCGGTTCCTGACTATAAAGAACAAATCGCTTTATTTGGCGACACCATAAAAATGGTGAGCGAGAAAATTGCGGCTGAAGATATACAGTTGTTTTACCAGATCGTACTCAACAGCCGAAAAGATTTATATCTGGCTCATTCTCCCCGTGCCGGGTTTGAGATGGCGGTATTGCGCATGATTATGTTCAGGCCGGGGAGCGATAGTAAAGCCACGCATGCTAAAAAAGTGTCAACAGTACCGGCCGGTAAAGGTAAAGCCTCGGCGATGGTGGCGGCCGCTTTGGATAACAGACAAGCTGTATCAGAGCCTGTATCGACTAGTGTGCAGGATGTTGCACCCGCCCAGCAACAGGCTTATGTGCCCCCGGAGGTCAACGAGGCAACAGCGACAGAACAGGTAACGGATAAAATCGATAATCAGGCCGCGCGACCAGAAACTGCAGCGCCGTCAGAATGGCTGGAGATTATCGAAAAGGCGCAGTTTACCGGCGTGGTGAGAGCGCTTGCGACTCACTGTGCGTTGCAAAGTTATCAGGACGACAACATGAAACTACTGCTGGCCAGTGAACATGAAAGCTTAATGGCGGGTGCTACTGTGACTAAATTAACGCAGAAGCTGAAAGAAACGTTTGGCGAAAATATTAATGTCAGCATTGATGTCATACAGGATACTATTGATAGCCCCGCTCAGCACACGCGTGACCGTGAAGAACAGCGTTTGAATGTAGCGCAGGCCAGCCTGGAACAGGATGAATTTGTTCAGGCATTAAAAAGAGATATGCAGGCTGAAATAGTGCCAGGATCATTACAACCGAAACAAGAGGATGGACAATGAAAGGTGGGTTAGGTAATTTGATGAAACAGGCGCAGAAAATGCAGGAAGATATGCAGAAGGCGCAGGAAGAAATCAAACTTATTGAAGTGGACGGCCAGTCAGGTGGTGGAATGGTTAAAATCACTATGATGGGAAGCCACGAAGTAAAACGTGTTGTTATTGATGACAGCCTGATTGGTGATGATAAAGAAATGCTGGAAGACCTTATCGCAGCGGCAATGAACGATGCAGTGCATAAACTGGAAGCCACTACTAAAGAAAAATATGCAGGGCTTACTTCAGGCATGTCGTTGCCACCTGGTATGAAGCTTCCTTTTTAAAAGGATCGCGAGTGGCAGAACATTCTCCATTACTCACAGAGCTGATCGATTCACTGAAACTGTTACCCGGTGTTGGCCAAAAATCTGCACAACGCATGGCGCTACATCTGTTAAAGATAGATCAGGAAAAATCGATAAAGCTGGGGCAGGTGATCTGTAAAGCAGTTGAGAACATCAAGCATTGCAGTCAGTGCAGAAATTATACTGAAGAATCTGTCTGTGTAATCTGTAATAGTGCTAATCGCAAATCCACGCAGATGTGTATTGTAGAGACGCCAACAGATTTAATGGCAATAGAAAACGGAACAACTTACAACGGCATCTATTTTGTACTGATGGGTAAGTTGTCACCTTTAGATGGCGTGGGCCCGGAGCAGCTTGGTCTTGATAAGCTGGAAGAGCGTCTGCAATCTGGAGAGCTTGAAGAAATTATTCTGGCAACAAGTTCAACAATGGAAGGCGAGGTGACGGCGCACGTCATTGCTGAAATGGTTAAAAAAAATGGTTTGAGAACTACAAGACTCGCCCAGGGTGTGCCTATCGGTGGTGAGCTTGAATATCTGGACTTGAATACACTGTCGCAGGCGTTTGAAACAAGAACAAACTACGATTAACCAGCCTTACTGCACAAGGCTGGCAGTTAACTGCAAAACACAAATTATCTTAACTGGCTGTCTTTACTGCCACGCCGGTTTATCCCGCCAGATGTGCTGTGAGTGTTGTCGAACTGCTCCTGACACTTTATACATAAGCGAACACCAGCGACTGCATCGCGGCGAGCCTGTGGAATTTCCGAGTCGCATTCTTCACAATGGCTTAGTCCCTGTCCCTTGGGTAACAGACTGCGTGCCTGGCTGACTGCATCTTCAATGCTGGCATCAATCTGTTCCTGCACTGCGCCATCGCGTGACCATCCGCCTGCCATATGGTTTTCTCCGATTATTTTGTCTGACTGACTACTATATTAACGTCGTTTTTTATTTTGTAGCAACAGGATTCTGGATACCAGCATTGCGAGTAAAATAAGTACGCCATAAGGATAGTGGAAGATACCGTAGAAATAAGCCAGCAGTGTTGCGGCGAGCAGGGCAATAAGCAGTGCGCTGATCCAGTCCATTATTTGATAAAACTGCAGCAGTAATCTGTAGTGACTGTGACTTTTAACTGGAATTTAGCGTTGGCGGGTACTTCGAAACTGCCACCACTACTGATACTCTGCCATTCGGCACCCGGTAAAAGTACTTCCAGTTCGCCCGAAGATATTTCCATTAACTCTTTCTCATCCGTGCTGAATTCATATTCACCCGGCAGCATAATCCCCAGTGTTTTGCGCGTACCATCCTGAAAAATTACTGAGCGACTTGTCACTTGCCCCTCAAAGTAAATATTGGCTTCCTTGACGATAGAGACATTGTCGAATTGAGGCATTCATAAATCCTTTTGATTAAATAATGGTGCGTAATTTGGCTGCGACATTATTATGCGTTTTTTATATTTGGTCTACTGATAGCTTCACATAAAGGATAGAATTATTTACCAGGGTGACAATAATATTGGCTACTGATTGTTCTGCTGTAATTCATGACGTCTCACATTAACGGCGTATTTGTTGTAAGCGCAAAAATGCGTCTGGCCGTATGCGATTGTTATGCGGCATATAGTTTTTTGACTTTTATGCCCTTGCTTTCTTTCTTGGCATGCCAAAGATCATACTGAATTTGTTGATTTAACCAGCTTTCAGGAGTGGTATTGAATGCTTTCGACAGGCGTAATGCCATTTCTGGGCTAATGCCGGAACGACCATTCAGGATAGAAGACAAAGTCTTCCGGCTGACGCCCAATGCCTCAGCAGCATTTGTCACGCTTAAATCCAGAGGTTCCAGGCATAGTTCCCGAATAATTTCTCCAGGATGAGGTGGGTTATGCATGTTCATAGTTAGTGGTAGTCCTCGTAATCAATGTCAATTGCATCGGGGCCATCAAATTTAAAAGAGCTCTGACTTTGGCGCACTAAGATTAACTTTAGCAAGAACGATAGCCATCTGCGCAAGTAGGGATTTATAAGGCTGGCCGATCTTCCGCTCGATCAGTCGTCTCCGAACCCAATCGAAGGTCTTCAATATGCAGAGCCAATATTTCGCTCATAGGCCTCTTAACGCCTGAGCTCGGGTGCGTTTGAGGCGACGCCTGATTTTGCGATAGCAAAAGTAAGTGGCGGGTCAAACGTCACCTGCAGCGATTTGTTAGCGGTCATTCATCGCCTCGTAGAACGTTTTAATGGCCGCAGTGAATTCCTTGCGGTTCACGATAAGGCCGGCAAACATTGGCCAATTAAAGCCCATGACTGGTGAAAGTAAGTAGCCCTTAATGCTGCCCGCCAGCATTGACATCGGGCCAGTGAAACGATTTGCCGCCTCCAGGAAGGACTTACACTCTTCAACATTCACGAGATTGTGAAAATGCTGTATGTAATCAGGGTCATTCTTATCCACTCTGGGCACGTGAACCCACATACGCGAACCGATTTCATTCATGCTTTCAATTGCTTGGTCAAGGTTTGCGGCGAGCCCCCAGCCAGAACTCAAAATCGTATAGTTTCGGCCTTTGAGGCGATGAACTTGCACCTGAGCTTGTGAGATTTGGTTTCTAGTACCGATAAATTTCTCGGAGCCGTCAATCGCCCAGTTAACGGCAAAACGGGCTTCATCAGGGTCGCCTCCCTTTTGTAACTTGTTGATGGCCTCAATAAGTGATTCAACATAGATTGCTGCGTCAGAGATCAGCCCCGACACAATGCTGAAGAACTCCTCGACCTCTCCCGCTGCTTGTGACTTCAACTCAGCTTTCAGTTGATTCTTCCAATTGATAGTTGCGGTGTGAAACGCGACCATAAATCCCGCTACGGTCAAACCTGCAGATAAAGACGCCACTTTGTAGGTTTCCGGCAGATGGCTGAACCAATTGAGCAATTCTCCGGGCGAAAAAGGCTCAACAAGAAAAAACACGGGGCTTGCAAGATATGCAGCAATAGCTAGTAGAAATGCGCCGATGGTGGTTCCAAAAAGAAACTTCCAGAGCATTCCAGTAGTAATGAACGCGTAGAACAGTGGGACCGACAAGCTTGGAGGCAACTTCCGAAATATCTTCATGTCTTTAGACCACTAACGGTTGAATTAAGCGGCGCACCTTAGCGCGTACGGCCGCGTAGCGGCGTACTTGAATGATTTGTTAGAAGTATTCATTCAACAATACCTTTGAATTCTAATGATTTAAGGTAAACCACTAAGTCACTCCAGCTATGTTTCGTAAATGCATTTTTATCAATCATGGCATCATTTAAGCCCACTTTTCGGAAAGCTAAAAAATCACGACTTATAACAAGGATAAATTCTTTTAAATCTGGAATGTCTCTATAATTGCCAAAAAAAGTCAATAAATGTATCTGGTTTCCATTAATTATTAGTAATGGCTTAAATAGAAATACGTAAGCGAAGTAAATTACTGGTAAAAGAATAAGTAAGCCAAATATAACCGTAGAAGTATAACCAGCACTAATCCCTCCAATTCCTACGAATGCCGGAAGCCAACCAACAGCAAATAATCTTAGTAATGCGCGGTTTTTATTCATATAGAATACTTTCATATACTTCTAACGCCGAAGCTCACCTGCCGCTATGGAGCGTAGCGGAATAGCGGTCAGGTGAAGCGTCTTGTTATGAATTTTTTAACTTAATAAACCACTTGGGCTGCATCTCGTTGAAGTCTGTCCGAACATTCGATGACAAATAGCTGGCTGAATCGAGAACAATGGGCTGGCCATTAACACGCTTGAACACGACCCAATGCCAGAAGTTCTTACCTTCTTTTTGATGAAACTTAATCGATAATAACGCTAGATCGGGTAGTGCACGCCAAGATTCAAAAGGGATTTCATTGGTGGACATCTCGATTCCTGCATGGGATAGCATTTTCCTTACAAACTGAGTATCAGACCAAAGTGATTTATCTTCAGCATAGATACCCATAGCATTTGCTGTTGCTTTCATTTCCGAATAGGTTTTGCCCAGAATGTTGGCAACAGATGCAATTCCGCATCCTGTGGGTTCTTCCTGTATTACGCACTTAAGCACCGTACTCTCCTTGATGCATAACGGTTGAACTAACAGGTGCGCGTGTAGCGCGCATCCTGGTTGAGTGACTTGTTATATGCAATTTTATTAAACACAAAATTTTTCATACAATTCTATATTGCATAATTCTTTTTTTCTTTTTTCGATGTCAACTTTATTAAAGTAATCATCTAAAACTGCAAGATAATCATCTGATTTTAGTACAGCAAGTAGAGTAGGTATATCTTCTTTAGTTACAAGATTCATATTAAGCATATCAAGTTTGGCGAGAACCTCATTTACTCTATCAGACTCTGCATCATACTTGTCAGTCATGTACCTATTTTCTGCCCATTCATGAATCTGACTTGCATCAATTTCACCTGCACTCCATTTATTAAGCATGCTCTCAATTTTAGTAGCAGTAATTACTTTCATTGCATATAACTATAATTGTACGTACAGCGTGCGTGTTATAATGCGTACATCGTACGTATAATCCGCAGCCAGTGGTTGTAAATTGTTAATTATTAAGAACATCACTGGGATTATACGGATCTAAATGTCATCCACAAGTCAGCCAAATAGAGGCTCGCCATTATTACAGAAAGTTAGAGAATCGATACGCGTACGCCACTATAGTATTCGTACAGAACGAGCTTATATTCAGTGGATAAAGCGATACATCTATTTTCATCAAAAACAGCACCCTAAAGAGCTGGGTAGTGAGGATATTGAGGCATTTCTGACACATTTGGCTGTGAATGAGAATGTCGCCCCATCCACACAGAACGTTGCATTGAGCGCACTTTTGTATTTGTATAAGGAAGTGCTGAAAATTGAGCTGCCTTATTTAGAAAATGTGGTTCGTGCCAAGAAGCCCTCCAGAATACCCGTTGTACTATCCAGGCCTGAAGTGCAACTTGTTTTATCTCATGTGAATATTCTTCATCAATTAGCAGTAGAACTACTCTATGGCAGTGGCTTGCGTTTGATGGAGTGTTTGCGTTTACGAGTGAAAGATATAGAGTTTGAGCGTAAGGTGATTTTAGTGAGAGATGGGAAAGGTGGAAAGGATAGAGTCACTATCCTGCCGGATGTTGTGATTAGAAAACTGCGCCTGCAATTGGATTTTGCTAAAAGAACACATTTGTCAGATCTGGAGGTGGGGTGTGGTGAGGTTTATTTGCCCCATGCGCTTGCCCGCAAATACCCAAATGCGCCTAAAGAATGGGGATGGCAGTATGTTTTTCCGGCCGTAAATCGTTCTACTGATCCAAGAAGTGGTGTTGAAAGACGTCATCATATTGGTGCATCTACGATACAAAAAGCCGTAAAACATGCTGTCAGAAAAGCAGGTATAAACAAACCGGTTAGTTGTCACACTTTTCGTCATTCTTTTGCAACTCATCTTATTGAGAATGGGTATGATATTCGTACGGTTCAGGATTTAATGGGACACAAAGATATACGAACTACGCAGATTTATACGCATGTGCTGAATCGTGGTGGCAATGCTGTTCGTAGTCCAATGGACAGTGTTAGATAATAATTTAATAAATTTCATTTAAACCATGAATTAATTTTTCAATGCCTGTTTTTACGGTGCTGCTAGTGAGTGCACCATAAGACAGTCTTAAGTAACAGCCATTAGCCGCTTCAAATGCACTACCTGGAATGGTTGCCACGCCATAGTGTTTGATGAGCTGTTTTGCTAACGTGAGGTCATCTTTATCTGTGTCCAGTTTAATAAACAGGTAAAAGGCACCTTCGGCGCTGGCAGGTCTTGCCAGTAGTTGTGTGCTGTTGATTGAGTCTAAACATACTTTTCTGGATTGTTTGATTTCTTTTAGATTGTTTTCAATATAGGAATAGGGCGCATTATGTGCACCAAGTGCAGCATATTGAGAAATAATGGTGGGCGAAATTAATACGGTGTCTTGTACTTTGCGTAATGAAGTAAACAGGGCAGCGGGAATCACCATATAACCCACGCGCCAGCCTGCAAATCCATACGCTTTGGATAATGAAAATAAGCTGATGGTGTGTGATTCAGCATTGTTGAGTGATGCACAGGAAAAATGATGATGACCATCATGTAAAAAATCCTCATACGCCTCATCTGAAATATGATAAATACCACGTTCCGCGCATAACTGATTAATGCTGGTTAATTCTTCGCGTGTGTAAACGGCACCAGTAGGATTATTGGGAGAGACCGTGACAATTGCGCGAGTTTTACTCGTGATCGCACGTTTAATGCGTTCAATATCCGGGTGGTAGTTTTCCTGTGTTGGCACCAGTACTGCTCTGGCATTGGCCAGGCGTATGGCCATTTCATGATTAAAATAATAGGGTGTGAGCAGAATGATCTCATCTTCCGGGTCTGCGATTGCCAGCATTAACGAGCTAAACGCCATATTGGAACCGGCAGTCACAAACACTTTATTGTGTGCATTAATGCTTATGTTATTTCTGGCATCAAGTTTACTGGCTAATGCCTGGGTTAGTTCAGGTATGCCTTCTACCGGGCCATAGGCATTCAAGCTTGGAGAATCCAGATGCCTGCGAATTTCGTCATAGGCCTGTTGCGGTGGCCCATAATAGGCAACACCCTGGCCGAGTGAAGTCGTGCCGGGGTTTTCACGTGCCAGTTGCGTTATTGTGGGGATGATAGGGGTCTGCACAACCTCGACACGCTGGCTATGCGTTTTGTGAATAGATTCGTCCATGAGGTGCGTAATAATTACATTGTAATTCGTCGATAGATATCAGATACCTTATAAGGCAGTTTGTCTACCTGATCAACAATAGTGAAGTTGACCGGTCCATACATATGCTGCAAATAATCCATCGCCTCGTCATCAATCGTGATACAAAATGGGTGAATGCCAAGAAATTTGGATTCAATTAATGCTCGCCTTGTGTCTTCTATTCCGTAAGCACCGCGATAACCATCCTGGTCATCGGGGCGGCCATCAGACAGTGTGATTAGTACTTTGGTTTTCGCTTCTACCTGAGACAGCAGTTTTGACAGGTGACGAATAGCGGCTCCCATGCGGGTGTAATCCTGTGGCTTGATATTTGCGATGCGATTCTTGACGGTGCTTGTGTATTTTTCATCAAAGTCTTTAATTTTGTATAAATCACAGCGGCGATGGGTTAACCCGGAAAATCCGTAAATTGCGTAACGGTCACCAAGTACTTCAAGCGATTCGCACAATAAGACCAGTGATTCGCGCTCCATGTCATTTATCCAGCCCGACGTAGAGCCGCTCATGTCGACCATGAACATCACAGCGATGTTTCTGTCGACTTTACGCTGTTTAATAAACAGATTCTGGCTGACTTCTTCGCCATTGATGATGTCGGCATAGGAGGCAACCACTGCGTCCAGATCAATATCCTCACCATAAGGCTGTTTGCGCATTCGTCTGTCTTCATCGCGCAATGCTTCAAATGTGTTGTGTAAATTTTTTAACAACTTGCGGTGTTTGTGTAGCGTCTTTTCGACGAAGTCGGAAGGTGTGCCTGTGACTTCTATCTCGCGTAACTGGCACCATTCTTTACGGTACTTTTGTCGTGAATGATCCCATTCATCATAGAGAAAAACTTCTTCGGAACCCTGGCGTATATTGATGTCTTCCTGTATTTCTTCACCATCTCCGCTGCGGTAGGCGTTGTCATCCACGGGTGATAAATAATCTTCGGGAATACTGCCTAAATCCTGCTGGATAGAATCGATCAGCTCCTGAATGTTATCCGGAGGTTCAATGGTTTCACCATCGAGCTCCAGCTCAAAGCGGTAACCATCGGGCATTTCGTCATCTTCAATTTCGCGTAGTTCAAAACGGTTTCCATCCTGTTCGTCGTCAACTGGAAGATCCTGATTATTACTGCTTGTCTCTTTTTGTAGTTCATCCAGTGCAAGTTTTAAATTTTCTTTATCCTGCTCTATGCGTTCATTGATTGTCTGTTTAGCCAGCTCAGGATTTAACACGCCCTGGTAAAGAGTATTTTCAGGAGTGAAATCGGAATCATATAGTTCGTATAGAATGCGTGCTGTGTCGTGAGCAGTTGTATTTCTGGATGACAATGTGTCGACGGCACTTTGCCACGGAGGTGGCAGCTCATTTGATGCGAGTAAGGAATTGAATTTTTCCATTGCACGGCCAATGCCGGGAAGCTCGCGTTTGATGTTTGCATCCAGCCTCACTGTTTCCAGTGTGTGAAATAAATTAATTGCTTTTTGTTTGTCGTTAAAATTTTCGACAAGTTGCTGTATGTCTACGCGCCAGGTGCCATACCAGGTCTGCGCCCATTGATGTACGGCAATTGTTTTATACAATGCAAAGTTGTCTTCTCGATTTTTAAACGTCGAGATATTTTCCGGAAGATGAATGACTTCTGTATCGGTAAATAATTCATCACCTTGTTCAAGTTTCAATGCGCGACCATTTAACCCGGTAATAATACTTTCAATAATACGGCTGATCTGGTCAAAGCTGACCGATGTGGGTGCTGCGGTAATCGTGTCAACGTAATCATCGACATGTTTCATCGCTTCTATACAGTCATCCATTCCTTGGCTGTTGAATATTTCCAGCAGATGACTCACCCAGGTGTCCCAGTCTTCTTCATCAATGACTTTCAGGCCTGGTGGCGCAAAGTGACAAAAGTTAAAGGCAAGCATGACATCGGTTGTGGATAGATCCTCTACCGATTTTATGAATCGTTCCTGGTCAGCCAGGCTGGAGCTGACCAAGGTCTGTGCAGGTTCAAAAACGCTATTGTGTGTGGATAGCACCTGATCAACGAGCAATTCCAGACGCAACTGAAGTTCGCGTTCACCCATGCCGCCATAGGTAGAACTATTCTGATTTTTTCCAGAGCGTACCGGTGAGCGAATATAGCCACCGTCTTTTGAGTAGGATTTGACTTTATACTCGGACTGGTCATTGACGCTGCCTTTGCGCGACTTTTTTTTGCGTTGCCAGAATTTTAAGTTCATCAACTTAATCCGGTTGGCGATTGATTAGCAGGTCTTTGGCCTGATTAATCTTGATGGCCAAATAACTTGAGCCGCCACGGTCAGGATGTAATTTTTGTATCAGACGTTTATGTGCAGTGATAATAGTTTTCTTGTCAGCGCCGGGTTCCAGACCAAGAATAGCGTAGGCTTCCTGTTCTGAAAGATCAGAAGAGTTGTTTGAATTATTTTCTGACTGTGATGCATTGTCCTGTCCGGCACGCCAGTTGGTGCCATGTGTGCGATCAAGATAATTTTCCAGTAATAGTCTGGAGTCTTCATCAAGCTGTGTGTAGTACTCACGTAACTGTAATAATTCATCCATGCTAAGGTCATCCAGTACGCGGCCTGAGAATAAGCCAGACCTGACAGTACCAGACAATTTTCCGGAATCATGGTCGAGTTCCATTTGCAGGTAGTCTGTATCTACCTGTGAAGTTTGACCGCTGCTTGGTTTATTGCCAGTAAAAGTATTGGCCATTCTTTTTATCATGGGGAAATAGGGAAGCAGACTGATAATACGTTGCAAGGCAGGAACCAGGGCGCCAATTAATGCAAACAGTATGGGCAGCTTTCCAGTTGCGACCAGCCCCAGTAACACCACGCCGACAAGAATCATCAGGTATTGCCAGCGTTTGTTGGCAGGCTGATGCTTGATCCAGCGGTATAGTAATAGCACTATCACCACTGCGGCGATAATGAGAATAATTCTTGCCATGACGAGTTTTAATTTACCGTTTTGGTAGCTGTTTGATTATTGAATGTGCAATCGTGCTACCTTTCTGTGACTGTTTTTCCAGTGCGTCAAATCCACCCACGGCAAATGCCGCGACGGCACATAACAACTCTTTTAACTGGGCCACGCTGTTGTGATCAAACGAGCAGTAAGCGCCATTGCTTAACTGCGCGATATGCTGAAATGCATTTTTAGCGGCAGGATCCTGGCCTTCATGAAATACGAATACCGGAACACCCAGCATACCCAGTTTCCCGGCAACCATGCCTACTTGATCGATCGATTCCTCAAAGCTGTCACTCACCAGTACCACAGCTTTGATCTTTTGCTCAACACAACTGTTGATGGCATGCTCAAGTGTACGCTTGATTTGTGTGTGGCCTGGCAGGCACCGGACCTGTAGCATCTGATCACGCAGTTTTTTCGCATTGCTGCTCCAGTCGAATGATTTGAACTCATTGTATCCACGATAATAACAGAGCGAAATTTCCAGATTACCTATTTCCTGAGTACTCATGAACATATCTGCCTGAATCTGGCAGGCCATGTCCCAGGCATGCTCCCGGCTTGCTGTGGCATCCATCGCAAAGAGTAAGCGGCCAGTGTTGCTATTCTTCGTATTCGGCGCAATTTCATCGGACTTTTTTAGAAAATCCTTTACCGATAGCGAATTAGAACGGGTAATCTGTTGTTTTGACATAACAATTAATTTTAGTCGTGCTGCTAAACCTTTTTTAGATAAACTGGTCTACTGGTAAGCCTATTATTATAGAAGGAGCATGAGAATGCAGCAGTTGATGATCAATCGCCACTCACTTTTCACACAAATTTCTGTATTCGCGCTGTTGCTTGTCAGTTTGGCCCCTGTTTATGCGCAGGAGATAAAAACCACAGTGAAAGACCAGAAGGAACTTTCGCTGACAGTATATAATCAGGACCTGGCATTAATTCGAGATGTTCGTTCTATCACATTAAATAAAGGCCTGAACAGAGTCGCGGTGAGAGAAGTCAGTGCTAAAATCAGACCGGAGACGGCTATTATCACCAGTTTGTCTCACCCAAATTCACTGTCTTTGCTGGAACAGAACTTTGATTACGATCTGCTCACACCTCAGCAGCTGTTACAGAAATATGTCGGTAAGCAAGTGCGTGTTATCAAATCCCACCCAACGACAGGCGCTGAACAAGAACTGCTCGCGACAGTATTGAGTGCAAATAATGGTGTGGTACTGAAAATTGGTGATCGTATAGAGACAGGTGTTCCCGGCCGGATTGTTTACGATCAGGTGCCGGATAATTTGCGGGATCGTCCTACTTTATCGATTCTTGCCAATAGTAATACGGGCAGTCAGCAAACACTGGAATTAAGTTATTTGTCTGGTGGTTTGAGCTGGAAAGCAGACTATGTGGCAAAGCTGGATAAAGATGAAAAATACCTGGACCTGAACGGATGGGTGACACTAAATAATCAAAGTGGTGCCAGTTACAACAATGCCAAATTGCAGTTAGTGGCAGGTGATGTTAATCGGGTTCATCAACCTAATGCTGCACAGCATAGAGATGTAAGAATGATGAAGTCTATGGCTGTAGACAGTGTTGCCGAGATGGCTGAAGAAAGCCTGTTCGAATATCACCTGTATACACTCGGCCACAAAACGGACGTGCTGCAGAATCAGACTAAACAGGTTGCGTTGCTGTCGGCCAGCAGGGTGCCAGTAAACAAGGAGTTTCTACTTCGGGGTAATCAGCATTATTACTATAACAAATACGGTGTGATCGCCGACAAGCTGAAAGTTGGAGCATTTGTTGAATTTGAAAACGAAAAGAAAAATGATTTAGGCATTGCTTTGCCTAAGGGGATTGTCAGAGTTTACAAGAATGATTCATCAGGCAACTCGCAATTCATTGGTGAAGATAGAATAGACCACACACCTAAAGATGAAACCATACGCTTGAAGCTTGGTGATGCCTTTGATGTCACTGCTAAAAAAACACAAACCTCGTATAGTAAGGAGCCAGCGTTAGGCAAATACAAACATGCCGCCAGCTCAAGTTATGAAATCGAAATCCATAATGCGAAAGAAGAAGATGTTCTGGTGAAAGTGCAGGAACCTGTTCCTGGTGACTGGAAAATGATTGAAAGTAATCTTGAACACGAAAAAGTGAATGCATATACAGCCCAATGGCTGGTAAAAGTGCCCGCGGAAAAGCGCGTTACACTTGGTTATAAAGTGCTGGTTCGTTATTGAGTCTGAAATCACAGAGGGTTGAAGTATTAGATTCGGCTGGATTCCCGTTTTCACGGGAATGACGTTGTGTAAAATGGCAGATCAGCAATT
>CAXBLY010000004.1:0-225224 GCA_963976865.1 uncultured Gammaproteobacteria bacterium
TATTAACGACATTAAACAAACTAGTGAATGACACTCAAACACTACTTCAGATCATTGGATACGATAACCCCAATCTTGCCTTAATAAAATCCATCACCACGCAAGTTAAAATTCTATTTACTCAATCAGCTGAAAATGCGGATAAAACTCAGCTTATACGATGTATTCAAAGTGCCACAATTGAGAAACGCTCACTCTCACTTAATCTACATCCTGTGAAATTAGCCGAACAATTTGGTTTGGATCCAATCCGACACGATGAATACAACTTCCGAGAACCGATTTACTGGCAACTGAATAGCAATGGGCAAACTTTAGTGCTTAAAAATCACAGCAATCCAATAAACAATAGTATTTCTGCATCAGCCTTGAATAAAGCTGTCATCAAAGCCCTGGAATGGAATGAAGGATTAATGAATGGCTCAATTACATCGCTGCGAGAGATAGAAGAAAAAGAAAACTTAAATGGGAGTTACATAAGACGTACGCTACGACTTTCTTATCTTCCACCGAAGAGTTTAAAAGCAATTCTTTCGGGATCGACTCATCCAGAAATGAATCTTCAAAAACTACGCACAACAATTCAGCTCAACTGGGACAAACAAGATAGCAGATAAATTTAACTTGAATATTTGCTAATAGATATAGTTTTGTGCTTTCCCATGTTATGGCAATTTCATTTTTTTCATTCATGAATATATTCGCAGAAACTATGCAATAACTAATTATGACTAGCTTTTTATCTTCACACTAAATTTTTATGAATGAATTTTCAGTAACGCCAGAAAATTTATTTGAAGGGCTGACAATTAAATTTGCCAGAGAATACCTAATCAAGTTAAATATCACTGATTATGCTTGCAAATACTTGGGCTAGCCTATTTTTTAGATAGCTTGGAGTCTCTGATTTAGATAAAAAAGTATTCAAATGCAGATGGAAATCAAATTTTCTGGATGATGCATCACTATCTGCTAATTTCGCCTTTTCGAGACCTTCAACCAAACCTATTTGATTAGATTTAATTGCTTCTGAGAACACATCAAACTCTTCAACAGTTAAAAAATACATATTTTCAAGTGGAATATGCGTTGATTTGGGATATTTTTCATATATTTCATTAATTTTCTCTTTTGCTATTGCCTCATGAAAAGTAACTCCGTTTCCTAAATATAATTCTTTATATGTAATCACAAGAAGAAAATTATTAGATCGACTTCTGAGTTTCTGATAGTTAATTTTATTGGTATTTATATAATCATTTATTCCATGCGATTGCTCTATCGCTTTTATTATCGAAGTTTTAGTGCTATTTCTTACGACATCAGATAAATGCGTTATTTTCCCCTTTGGAGACATCTCGACAGCTTTAGCATCAACAAAAATATTTGATTCATTATCCACAATAATAAAATCAACCAAGGAGGATTGGTTATTTCCAACTAGGGTCCGCAAATCATTTTCAGTGTAATAAGGTAAGCCCATATTATCTATATTTCTATTTATATAATTCTCGAAAACCCTACCGAATTTATCCATAAACCTTTGTGAGTCCCACTTCCTAAGCTTGTCATAAACAAAGTTCTCTATGCATCTATATAATATATATTTCTCTATGCATATATATTTATTATTAATTTTCAAAAATGGGAATTCAACAAATGGACTTTGTTCATAATACTCGCTAGAAAGTCTTCTACTATTGTCATTAATTTTCATAATATCTTTTAATTCATATAGATCATTTGACAAGAGATTAAGATATGTTTCCACATCCACCTCAGAACATATTGACTTTAATGATGCAAACCAACTGATCGAAATCGAGTATTCGTTAGCGCTAATAATTTTCGTTATCGTAACTAGCGAAAGATAAAGAAATTTTTCTATAGTGAGATTGGTTAATTGAAAAAATTTAGTTTTAATCAAATGATTATCAGGTAGATCAGCAAACAATAAAAATTGGCGACTTATATGAGCGCCCGAAAATTCGTGTTGAAATATGAATTGTTGAAATGCAATATTGCGAAAAAATAATATGTGATGATCATATTCATTTGGCATTCGGATGCTATCGCTCAAGTCATACGTAGCATTCAAAAGCTTGTCTGCATTAACACTATCAATAATTCTCTTATTACCTCTATTATCGTTATCGATTAAAATCCATTTCATCAACAACAAGCATAACCACGGATGTTTTTTTAAATATGCAATTGAATCCTTTTCAGGTCTATGAAGATATGTCAACAACATTTCAGTTAACGACTCAACTTTATACTTTCTGAATTTATTTCTTACTTTTTTGTACTTTTCATAATATTTTTTTTCACTAAACATTGTCGTTTATTGTATTTTTAGCTTGACACAAATTGCATTAGACTTTCACCAAAGTATACTTTATAGATATAATATTTTCTGTATTAAATATCTTTATAAGCATTTCATTAGGTCAATCAGTATCATTACACATCCTCCTAGTCACAGCACTTAGAATTATTATTTAAGAAATGAATTTATATAAATCAGGCATTTCATCAACCAGAGAATATAGAAGTAAAGCTAAACTTCGATACACGCTTTATTTTCCTGTTATAGAATTTTTGATCGAAGCAAAAGCTACCCTAAGGAGGACCGGAATTATCCCAAGAGAGTACTTTGGGCTATTAGGTCTCAAAAAATGAAAAATTCGGTCCCGGTTCACATATAAGGAATCGCAAATCTCCGCAGCAATAGGTACTCTTGGGACGAATTTAAGAGTCTCTCTACGGAGACAAGACTTGGTGGCGGAGCAAGTGGGATTCGAACTTCCGGTACCTTTTCGTGCTGTAAGCTCCTGAAACTTCGCAAGTTATTTTGCCAAATTCTGTGCAGAGACATTTGACAAATAAATGTCGCAAAATTAGCACTTTAACGCACCGGGGGTTTGCATTGACTCCATGCTAACCAGTCAAAACCATCCTCTAAGAGTCTTCTTATATTTAAGTGCTCTTAGAAGAAAGACTACTTGCTACCCAAAGAGTCTGCTACAAACTATCTGCTCTCAGCCAGTAGCAATCATAAAGATTAAATTATTTTGCAGTTGAAACAAATATTATTAAGATGATACACGTTTGATTTCTTTGGGATTATTAGCTATAAATTATGAAAACTATAAAAGAAACAAATCCAATTAAGGATGATACTAACGTAGCAGTTTTAAGCTTTGGTATTTGTAGCGCCATTATGATGCCAGATAAAAGCAACAAACCTAATGCGATAGCAAATACAACAGCATAAACTTTAAAAGCAATCCCACCTTTTGCTTTGTGGAGTTGAACCAGATGTCTGTACCAGCTCGTATTTTTAATAATAAGCTTGGCTACAAGATCGTTTTTTGTTGGCTTGAGAATCAAGTCTTTTGAAGAGCCTGTCCACTCAAGGTAATAGTCACTACCAGATTTCTTTAGATTTGGTGAACCTTCTGGGGCAGAAATATTAAGGTCTTCTAATTTCGACTCAGCCAAAAGGGTTAAAGACAAAGTATCTGCACTTAATGGCTTGCTAAGCACAATTTTATGAATATCTTCAGAATAACTACCTTTAATCCCCCAAGTATAAAATGAGCCAGTTATGGCAAACATTGCAGCAATGGGTAGTATAAATGCTGCAAGTAATACATGAGCTGTCATTAGCTGCATTCTGTTCATATTTTTATACTCGCTAAATTATTATAGATTTAATTGAAGATATTTTTGCATATAGTAGATCTAAATAATTAACATAGATCAATTTTAAATGATTTAATGAAAACAGGAATGATGTCGCTTATCGGCAAATCGTGTCATTCAAACTGCTAACGAACCAAAGTATTATTAAGTTATTTTAATTGCGAAATTTGGTCCATGGCATAAACAACATGAATTTTGCCAATGGGAATTTAAATATTATTAAATATCCTATATGTCCAACCACAAAGATAAGCATCAAGTTGGCAAATAATTCATGTATCTTCTCTAGTATCTCATTGTCATTGTCATGATCATCACCATTAGCATATACATTATCAATAATTGATACAGAGCTTAAGCTTAAGGATTCACCTTGATCCATTAGTATGCCAGTAACAGTGGCAAGTATTATGGAAATGGCAATTCCGAGTAATAATGTTCGACTAATAGAAGGATGAGTAAATATATTTGTCAATTTCAACCCTTCAAAATCAGGATAGAAACGCATTAATCCAAGTTGCCTATGTCCGCTTAATACCCATAATAACCGAAATATGACTACTAATGAGACACCATAGCCCACGTAGTTATGGATTATTCCTACTTCACCAGTGATGTATGCCAATATGGAAATCATAGCTAGCGCGGCATGATAGATTCGTATTCTATAAACGATATTACGCATAGATTAAATATGAAAAATTAATTTTAATTGATAATAAAAAAATAAAGCCTGTACGATTATATAGCTATTTAGACATTTATAGGTGTCTTCTTTCGGCCAATAGCAGTCATTCGCTTATGCTACCTTCACTAATCTTCATATTATTATATTCAACAATTATAAATCCGACGAGAAGCCAGAAACTTCCCACAAGGCACCCTGTCACAACATCTGATGTGTAGTGAAAACGTAAATATATTCGGCTAAAACCAATTAGTCCCACAATGACCGCAGTCCAAAATACAACTTCAAAGCGCACTCGTAGTTTCTTAATATCTCTTACTATAACGTATGCAAGAAACCCATATACAGCAGTCGCAACTGTTGCGTGACCACTTGGAAAAGATGGCGATAATGATAAGAACCCATCAATGGGTTCAGGTCTTGCTCTTCCAATTACATATTTTCCCGCCCAGGTAGTTATTATAGAGCCGATGATCGTAATCCAAAGTGGAAAAATATAGGAAGCCTTATTAAACACTCTTAGAAGTGCACTAACTACAACACATACCGCTATAATTGTTTGAGTATTGCCGAACACCGTGATCCAAGCAAAAATACTTATGAGTGGCCATCCTCTAGTAGGTTCCAGAATGCTATTTATTGCTTGATCAACCATTGCAAGTTTGTCAGCTTGCAATAATTCTATTAAGAACTCAGTAGCGAGAGCAAAAATATAGCATGCAGCTAACACCATTAATGTGAGTGGTAATCCACTGAACCGTGCAGTAGTTAATCGAGCAGAAAGAAACTTTCGCAATCTTGTATTTTTTTTGAATGCTTGAATTATTGAGAGCTGGACTTTTTCATAAATGGATGACTTCCTGCCTTGTTCAATAAATCTTGCACCCCTAGTAGTAACTAGTCTAAATATCCCGAGAGATAGCAAATAGACTGCACTTAATGTCATTGCACTGAAAATTACGAGAAATATTTGACCTGATGTATTCATTTTTCTAGCAAGACTAAAATAGAATATATACGGATAATTTTCGTTGTTCTATCAAAGTATACACAGTTACTTTGACCTCTTTAAGTCAATAACTAAAAATATAATCACATCCAATATAAAAACTTGAATGTCCGCTATAGGTTGCCACCTCAACGGATTGAAGCAAACATTAAAATCATAGAAGTAAGTATACGTTTTCAGACTGTTAATTGATTTAATAGTTAACAACAAAGGGAACCGGATTATTGCGAAAGGAGACTTTTCACTGATTTTGCTCTGAATGCTTAAATCCCGGTGTGCTTACATGGATTCGAACTGCGCAAACCCTGCAGAAATAGGCTATTTTTCAAGTATTTACGGCGTCTCTAGACAGAGACAGACTCGGTGGCGGAGAGAGAGGGATTCGAACCCTCGGTACCGATTAAAGTACACACGCTTTCCAAGCGAGCCCATTAAGCCACTCTGGCATCTCTCCGAATTGGATTTTACTTTTTAAACTTTGTCTGCATCATTTCCTGATGTGTATATAGTACCCGGAAACTGCATCACCTTTGAATCAATATCTGAGATTTTAGATACTCCCTGCTTTTCCACTTCATCAATTCTTATAATTGAATGCATTGGAATATAGCATCTTTTCACTGAATCGAATTCAGCTTTAAGCTTTTCTTCACCAGGATCAACCACCACAGAATCACGATCACTAAAGGTAATCTGTTCTATTGTAACAAATCCGTACATATCAGATTGATACACCTCTCTGGCAAAGACTTCATATACTTTACCTTGATTATGGAATATCACTTTGAATATTTCTTCGCTTGCCATATTTAACTATTATCTTTCCTGTTAGTGTATCACTTGATGTTAAGCAATACCTGCCACCAGCATATTTCTACCAGCTACTTTTGCTTCGTACAATTTTTTATCAGCATCTACAATCAGTGTTTCTATATCCAGCGGCTCAGTTGGGCGTGCGGCAATTAATCCGAGGCTAATTGATACACGCACATCTGCATTGTTCACTTTTATATTATGCGCCACCAGATTTTTTCTAATCATATCCAACACCAAATAAGCGCTATCCAGGTCCGTATCCGGTAATAACACTAAAAATTCATCTCCTGCATATCTTCCCACAACATCAGATCGGCGCAATCGGTTATTCAGATAATCGGAGATATGTCGCAGCACGTAATCACCAACAACATGACCATTTTCATCGTTGATTTGCTTAAAGTGATCCACATCGATCATTGCCAGACAAATACTTTCACTTCTGCGTATGGCCAAACTGATTTCTTCATTGGCACGTTCCAGGAATGCATCCCTGTTTAATGCACCTGTTAATGAGTCCATAATGATCAGGTGATTCGCGCGTCTAAATCTGAGTATTCTCTGTTTCAGTATTTGAAATTGTTCATCCGTTAACTCATGCCTGCTGATACAGTCATCTGCACCAGCACGTAGTGCATCTAATTTTGCCTGTTTGGAATCATCATCAAGCAAAAAAATGATAGGCATATTAAAATGGGATTCATGCAGTCGAATAATGCGTGTAGCATCTTTCCAGGAAGTATCATCATTATCGTAGGCAATTAAAATTAAATCTGGCTTGAAATTTACAAGCTCATCAACAATATTATCAATCGCGCCAATCATTCGGCATTTAATATTTTCACGCAACAATGCTTTTTCAATCGATGAAATACGTTGTCGCTGCTTATCTATTAACAACACTCGACATGCATTACTCCCTCGAGACTCCAGAACTACATCCAGTGTCGAGCTGAAGTTATGGGCATTAATTGGAGTAGCAAAAAATGCTTCCGCCTCGAATTTTGCAGCCATCTTTCGTGTATCTACATCATCTCTACGCGAAATGACTACAAATGCAGGAGGCTGATTATCAATTGACTGAAATGTTTCCTTGGTATCCTTATTCAGCTTGATCTGGTTTGCATCACCCAAATCCAGCACCACAATCGAAGGCGCGACAGTTTGAGACATTGCCTGCGCACGATCTATAGTATTGAAGGCAATCACCGTAAAGCCGCGAGATTCGAGCAGATTAGACAATAATGATAGCTCAACAGAACGATGGCTTATTATAAAAATGACTAACTCCCGATGAGACAACTGCAGCGCATCCAGCCGCGGGATATTATCTTCGTCATCTTCACTGAAGTTATAATTTAGCATCTCTGTCTCCAGCTTATCGACCAACTGCTGAACCAGATTGCCAATTTCCTTTTTCTCATTGTTCCAGGATGACTTCTCATCCAGCACTTTAACGATGTTACTCTCAACCTGTTTAGCCAAGGCGTGAAGATCATTAAACTCATGTGATCCACTGGAACCCGCAATGTTGTGCACTTCTATTCTTAATTTAGCAAGTGATGCATGATAGCTATCAGTAGCATTTAACTCTGCCCAGCATTGCCTTAACTCTTGAATTTTTTCCGGGAACGACTCAACATATATTTCGCGTATCCGCTCGAACTTGTCTTTGTCTAACGGTTTTACTTCTTTCACGTTAGTTCCCTCATAGCCATGAAATACATTGTTAACATCTATTATGAATAGGCTAGCGCATTAAGTTGGTAATTCGCTTTTTTCAAGGCGGTATCCGTGTTGATATATAGATGTCAACTTCCACCCGTTTTCCGCGCCAATGTTCAGCTTGCGGCGTAATCGACTGATATGAGTATCCACGGTGCGTGTGTTCACGTCTGCGCTTCTCCCCCAAACAGTTTCCAGTATGTAGCCTCTGGACAATACTCGTCCCGCATTTCTAAACAAGAACAGTGTTAACTCATATTCTTTACGCGTAATTTCAATATTTTCACCATTTAGCATGACTGTCTTTGAACTACGTTGCAATATATAAGGTGCAAATTCCAGTTCATCATCATCGAGATTGACTGGTTGTGAACGTCGACTGATCGATTCGATTCGTGCCAGCATTTCTGCGCGTTTAACCGGCTTGGACATGTAGTCATCAGCCCCGCCTTGCAGTGCTTGCACGACGTCTTCTTCCTCGTCTTTTTGAGTAATAAAAAGCACAGGAATTCTCCAGTCCATAGACTCTCTTACCCACTTAAGCACTTCCAGACCATTCATATCTGGTACAAGCCAGTCGAGAATCAGCAGGTCATAACTTTCCCGAACTAACGCCATTGTCATATCCTTACCGGAACTGAAGACGACACACTTATGTCCTGCATCCTCTAAAGTTGCCTGCATTAATTCAGATTGATCTTTATCGTCTTCTAGTAACGCTATATGCATTATAAATTTAGTTAGTTGAACTCGTGATGACCACAAGATTTACTTCATATTTGAAATAATGGCTTCACTAAATCCCATCGTGGTCACCAGGGTGGCCCCGGGCATTAGCTCTTCCAGTTTTTGCTCAATATCTTTTACATTAGAGGGTGCTGCAGTTATTTTCGTCGACATTCCGGCCCGTGCTCGCGCCAGATCATAGGTTACCGTTTTTGCAGCAATTGCTCCACCAACACCTTTCAGAATAAGATCTGCGGCTTTCTCCCAACCCATATAGCGCAGCATCATTTCTGCTGACAGAATAATCGAGCCGGGATTAACGCGATTTTTACCGGCATATTTAGGCGCGGTGCCATGAGTTGCTTCAAACACAGCTACGGAATCCGCAATATTTGCACCGGGCGCAATACCTATGCCCCCTACCTGTGCAGCCAACGCATCTGAAATATAGTCACCATTCAGATTTAAGGTGGCAATAACGTCGTAAATTTCAGGCTTCAATAGTATTTGTTGCAGAAAGTTATCTGCAATAACATCTTTTATGATAATTTTCCGCTGGGTTTTGGGGTTTATTAATTCACACCAGGGGCCGCCGTCAATTAGCGTTGCTCCAAACTCATTCTGCGCAAGATCATATCCCCAGTTAAGAAAGGCACCTTCTGTAAACTTCATAATATTGCCTTTGTGGACCAGCGTCACTGAGTTTCTATCATTATCGATTGCAAACTGTATTGCTTTGCGAATTAACCGTTCCGATCCCTGTTGTGACACGGGTTTAATGCCGATACCTGACGACTCCGGAAAGCGTATTTGATCAACATTCATTTCATTAATAAGAAAATTGATCACTTTTTGCACTTCTTCAGACTTGGCTGGCCATTCAATGCCTGCGTAAATGTCTTCAGTATTTTCACGAAATATCACCATATCCGTGGTCTCGGAGTCTTTCATCGGGGTGGGCGTGCCAGGGAAATAGCGAATTGGCCTCACACAGGCATACAAATCCATTTGCTGACGAATTGCGACATTTAACGAACGCATTCCTTCACCAACAGGTGTCGCCAGTGGGCCTTTTATAGAGACTACATAATCCTGCATTGCCTGCAGAGTTTCATCTGGCAGCCAGATATCGTCTCCATACAGCTTATTGGCTTTTTCTCCTGCATATATTTCCATCCATGAGATTGAGCACTTGCCCTGATAGGCTGACTTTACCGCGTGATCTACAACCCGGTGCATGGCTGGTGTGACATCCACACCAATACCATCGCCTTCAATATAAGGAATAATTGGATTATCAGGAACCTGAAGAGAACCATCAGAGCGGATGGTGATTTTTTCGCCCTGTTGAGGTAATTTTATATGCTCAAACGTCTCTATGCTCATGTCATGTCCATGTGAAATAACCATATTATTAGCAATGTTAAACATTGCTAATGCTGTACTAGGATTGTATACGAAAATGCGATTGCTAGCTGATTTCCGCACAGGACATGAGCAACACTCCAAAGCATATGACATGCACAAATATGCCTAAAGGCATTAAAGTGAATACGTAATTTCAGTACAGTTCTTCTTCGGCAGGAATCTTCACGAGTACGTATACCAGCCAAGAATAGTTTACCGTGCAAGTCAGAGATTGAAGTTCACAAGCAAATATTTATAAGCAATAAAAAAGCCGTTTGATTAAATCAAACGGCTTTTGCTTTTGAAAAAAGATTATTGAAAAATATTAGAACTGGTTAGATGTATTTTTCTCACCGGCTGCTTTAAGCGCTTTTTCACCTGCAAAGTATTCTTTGTGGTCATCACCCATGTCAGAACCTGACATGTTCTGGTGTTTAACACAGGCAATACCTTGACGGATTTCTTTACGCTGAACACCTTCAACATAACCCAGCATAGCCTGGTCACCAAAGTATTCTTTCGCAAGATTATCAGTGGATAACGCAGCTGTATGGTAAGTCGGAAGCGTGATTAAGTGATGGAAGATACCTGCATCACGAGATGAATCTGCCTGGAAGCTGCGGATTTTATCATCTGCAAGTGCAGCCAATTCAGTATCATCATATTTAACATTCATCAATTCAGCACGATCATAGCTGGATACATCTTTGCCTTCAGCTACCATTGCGTCATAAACCTGTTGACGGAAGTTTAATGTCCAGTTGAATGATGGGCTGTTGTTATAAACAAGCTTGGCATTCGGTATTTCTTTACGCACTTCATTCATCATTGCGGCGATGTCTGTCACGTTTGGTGTTGCTGTTTCAATCCAAAGTAAGTCAGCACCCGCTTTAATGGCTTCAATACAGTCAAATACACAACGCTCTGGACCCGTACCTTTACGAAATTCATATAAGCCTGATGGTAAACGCTTAGGACGAAGCAGCTTGCCGCCACGATTAATACATACATCGCCTTCAGCCATATCAGTCACATTAACTTCTTCAACATCAAGGAAGGAATTATAGATATCACCTTGATCGCCCGGCTCATTGACCACTGCGATTTCTTTAGTCAGGCCAGCACCTTCAGAGTCGGTTCGTGCAACGATAATACCGTTATCAATACCTAGCTCAAGGAAGGCATAACGGCATGCACGAATTTTAGCGTGAAAATCATCATGAGGAACGGTTACTTTTCCGTCCTGATGGCCACATTGCTTCTCATCGGCAACCTGGTTTTCGATTTGAAGTGCACAGGCACCCGCTTCGATCATTTTCTTAGCCAGCAGGTAAGTCGCTTCTTCATTACCAAATCCGGCATCAATGTCAGCAATGATAGGCACAACATGAGTCACGTGATTATCTATTTGATCCTGGATAGCCGCTTTTTCCTTATCGCTTGATGCCGCATCTAACTGGCGGAAAAGCCCACCTAATTCACGCGCATCAGCTTGACGTAAAAACGTATAAAGTTCTTCGATCAAAGCAGGTACTGAAGTTTTTTCATGCATGGACTGATCAGGCAGCGGGCCAAACTCACTACGAAGTGCTGCCACCATCCATCCTGAAAGGTATAAGTAACGACGGTCCGTATTTCCATTAAAATGTTTCTTGATAGAAATCATTTTCTGTTGACCAATGAAACCATGCCAGCAACCTAATGATTGTGTGTACTTAGAGCTGTCAGCGTCATAAGCTTCCATATCTCTGCGCATAATATCTGCGGTATATTGAGCAACATCCAATCCTGTTTTGAATCGATTCTGCGCTCGCATACGGGCCACTGATTCAGGGTTAATAGCATCCCAGGAGCTACCTGCTTTTTCTTTAATTGCTCTAACCGCTTCAATAGCACTTTGATAATTTGACATGATCACACTCTCCAAAAGTTTTGAAATTTTTCATATGTTCCTGTGAGCTGTAGCACTAAAAATTGAATATGTATGTCTCTTGCAAGGACATTATAATAATCAGTGCATTCGCCCAAACAGCACCCTCGTCCCGGAGGATGCCAAAAAAAAGGTCCCGTATATTAGCAAATACTTTTAGATGAGTCTTGTGATATCTAACCCATATTCCTGGATTTATAATATGCCACTTGCCTGCTTGCTATTGCGCCCCTATCATTCGCACACCCAGCGTATTCATTATCAGCAGAATTAGCCTCTTCGGCATTCCTTGATAACTCAAAAATTACCTAAATTACAAAGGCTTACAGAACATGTTTAAGACAGCAGATTTATGTGATGATCACTCGGATTCTTTATCAATCGCGCAACCTCTGTTTCAGGATTATGGGAAAAATATTTCGTTCAGCGGTGAAATCTCGACGGTGAAATGCTTTGAAGATAATTCCCTGGTAAGAAAACAGCTGGAACAGGACGGAAATGGCCGCGTACTAGTCGTAGATGGCGGAGGTTCCACTCGCTGCGCAATGGTCGGAGATATCCTCGCGCAAATGGGCGCTGATAATGGCTGGAGCGGAATTATTGTCTATGGCTGCATTCGTGACTCAGGGGTGATTGCCACAATTGACCTCGGAGTTAAAGCAATGGGTACCATGCCGTTGAAGAGTGTAAAAAAAGGTGAAGGTGAAATTGATATTCCGGTCCACTTCGCTGACGTCGATTTTATTCCTGGTCAGTTTGCCTACGCCGATGAAGATGGCATTGTTTTATCGCCCGGCAAACTCGTATAGCCAGCAGACACTTGATTAGCTACGTACTGTGAGTAACTACGCTGAGTCACTGGCATTCGACATTCACTGTATTGATGTCGACTATATACGTCCACGTCTTGCATGTAGCTATCTGGTTATTCATCAGGGAAAAGCCGCTTTTATTGATTGTGGTACCAGCCTGACGGTACCGCGATTACTGTCTGCATTACAAAGCTGCGATCTTGACGTCACAGACGTCGAATATGTCATACCGACTCATATTCATCTGGATCACGCTGGCGGTGCCGGCGTGCTGATGCAGAAGTTCCCAAATGCAAAACTGGTAGTACACCCCAAAGGTGCGCGACATATGGCAGACCCGCAACGCCTTATAGATAGCGTACGCCAGGTCTACGGCGATAAACTTTACGATTCCTTATATGGAGAAATCATCCCTGTTGATGAAAATCGGATTATTGCGGCAAACGATGACACGCGCATCAATTTAAACGGCCGACCACTGATTGTCGCAGATACGCCTGGCCATGCGCGCCATCATTTCTGCCTGTACGATGAACTCAGTCACGGCTGGTTCACAGGCGATACATTCGGTTTGTCTTACCCTGAAATCATCATCGAGTCCGGACGTTATTTAATGCCAACCACAACGCCTGTTCAGTTCGAACCTGATGCCTGGCAGAAATCCATAAAGCGTTTGTTAGAAAAAAATCCGCAACGCATGTATCTCACGCATTTTGGCATGATCGAAGATGTACAACGCTTTGCAGACAAACTCAGCAAGGACCTGATCAGTTATACCGACATTGCCTTATCAGTCAAAACACAAACCCGGCGTGTTGAGGCACTGACAGAAAAACTGTTCACGCATACTCTAAATGAATTACACAAACTGGGTTGCACACAAGACGAAGGGTTAATCCGTAACCTTCTCAACACTGACATAACTCTCAATGCTCAGGGACTGGATGTCTGGCTGCAACGTCAGGAAAAGATGAACCAGTCTGGCTAGACCACTGTTTAAATAGATGCAATCTCATTATATCGGTACAATCGCACAATTGTGATTCACACTTCCAGTTAACTTCTCAGGCATATCACACATGTTAATCAAGGCCCTATTAAAAAAACCAATTATCACCCTAGTCTTTATTCTGGCTGTGGTCGCAGGGTTATCTGTCAATATTCAGTACATTAACATTGATGCATCACCAGACTCGTTATTGCTGGACAGTGATCCGGATCTGGAATTTTATCGTGAAGTACACAGAGAATATGGCTCTGATGAATACATTATTGTTGGCTTTCAGCCAAACACGGATTTATATCAGCAGGAAACGATCGACTTTATTCAGCAGTTAACAGAAAAACTAAAGACCGCTCCAGGCATTGCAGCTGTGAACAGTATTACCAACGTACCATTGCTACAGCAGCCACGTAACCAGGGCGAAGATGGTGTGAGCACATTCCAGAATTTAACCAATCCAAATGTTGATCTCTCTAGCGCCAAAAAAGAATTTGCTACCAGCCCAATTTATTCTTCAAATCTCGTCAGCCTTGATGCCAGGTCAACAGCAATCAAAGTTGATATACAAAAAAACCAGGAGCTGGTATCGCTCATCCAGAAAAAATACATTTTACTGGACAGACTGGATGAATCGTCTCAACCGGCAGATCCGGAGTTAACGAAGCAACTAGATCATATTAATGCACAAATACCGGTGCAAAGAGCCATTATTAATGAACGCTATAAAAATGCACTAGAAGACATTAGATCAACCTTAAGCAATCATAATAACCGGGGCAAGTTCTACCTGGCGGGCGCACCGCTGATTGCCAACGATATTAAAACCTTTATTAATAGCGATATTCGCATATTTGGCATCAGCATGATTGCCATCATGGTGCTTGTATTATTCCTGTTTTTCAGGAGAGTATCCTGGGTGCTATTATCTTTAGTGTGTGCATTCTTAAATGTCATTTTGGTTTCCGGCTTGATCGGTTTATTTGGTTTACAACTGACAATTATTTCTTCAAATTTCGTCGCGCTATTAATAATATTTTCGATCACATTATCAATTCATGTGATCATACGTTATCAGGAAGTATCAGAAAAAAACCCAAATGACCGGGACAACAACCTGAGCAACGCAGTCAGACAAATTGCCACGCCTTGTATTTATATGGTTGCTACTTCAGCTATTGCATTCATTTCATTAATTGTCAGCGATATACAACCAGTAATATTCTTCGGTCTGATTATGGTGATGGGTCTGATATGTGCATTTTTGCTTACATTCACTGTGTTACCAATATTAATTCACCTCTTCAACCCCAAAGTGAATACCAGTCAAAATGGAAATTCTTCCAGCCTGCTAAATGACATATTAAATACCATCAGGCAAAGCAGACCCGTAATGGCATCCTCTATTATCCTGATATCAGCCATTAGCATTTATGGCATAACTCAAATTACTGTTGAAAACAGATTTATAGATTATTTCAAATCGGATACTGATTTATATCAGGGTCTGATATTCATCGATCAGGAGCTAGGCGGCACTGTTCCACTGGAATTATTACTGGAAGCACCGGAAGCAGTTAATGATGGCAGTGACACATTTGAAGAAGACGATGAATTTTCAGATTATCTGGATGAAGTAGAAGAAAGCTTCACACAACAAAGTTACTGGTATAACCGCCGCGGCATCAGCAAAGTAAGTGCAGTACATGACTACCTGGAAAGTCTGGATCAAGTTGGAAAAGTACTATCGATATCCAGCACTGAAAAAGTATTTCGCCAACTGGCCAAAGGAGAAGAACTTGAAGATTTTCATTTGGCATTAATCCACAAGAAGGTTCCCGAAAATATTAAAGATGTGCTCATAAACCCTTACATCTCAACAGAGGGAAACCAGGCAAGACTGGTTGCCAGAATCAAAGATTCTGATCACACACTTATACGGAACGATTTATTAAAGAAAATCGAAGCAGACATAAACGAGAATTTAATTTCCAACGGAGAAAGCATTCGTTTAAGCGGAATTAGCGTGCTATACAATAACGTACTACAGAGTTTATACCAGTCACAGATATTGACTCTTGGCACTGTATTTATATGCATTCTAATTATGCTGCTTATTTTATTCAGAAGCGCCACTTTAGCTCTCATTGGAACACTGCCTAATATATTTACTGCTTTCTTTATACTGGGTGCTATGGGTTTACTGGGTATACCACTAGATATCATGACAATCACTATTGCCGCCATCACCATAGGTATTGGTGTTGATTACGCTATTCACTACATACACCGTTTCAAAAAGGAAATCAGCCAGGGATCAGACTATCAGCAGGCCATAAGTACCGTACAGATGACGGTAGGCAAGGCGTTGTACTACACATCCATTACGGTAACACTGGGTTTTATCATTCTGGTTACTTCAAGCTTTAAGCCTTCTATCTACTTTGGATTGTTTACCAGTATAGCAATGATCGTTTCCCTGTTTGCTACCTTCACGATTATCCCTTTACTCGTGAACTGGCTTAAGCCTGTTAAAACTGTTTAATACATCATTGTTGTTCGCAAGCATATTTTTCCTGCAGCAATTCTACTAACACATAGGTTGCTGTATGCTTTTTGGCATCATCATTATTATCCACGTATGTGACATACTGCCTTGCGACATCATCAAGGTTTAACTTTTCCCTATCACACAACTGCCCTGACAGATCCATAAGTTCTATTCCTGATGCAACATAACCCGAGCATATTCCCGCCTCCAGTTGACTGACAGAATTCTCAAGCTCTATAAATTTCACATACTCGCGACAATACCCGGCCATTGTATCTGCCTGGTAAAACGCTGAAAAACATGGCCATGCCAAGATTGAAAGCGCGATTACTAAAAAGACCCTGAAAGGAAAACAATGACAAACAGCCATAATTCAACAACCCTCATCACTAATATTCAACCAACAGTATCAGAATATTGGTTGTTCGTGAAATTCAGGTTTATTGTTTAATTACATTAGAGATGACAACATTGAATTCGTCATCTGAACGTTGCGTGTGCCTGTCTATACTAATGTTTACCGGATATCCAGACTCATGGTCATAAGTGACGGTAACTGATCCTGATTCATTATCAATAGCAGCCGATATTTCATCGAACCACTCTGTAATGGTTAGCAGATTGTCTTCGACCTCATCAGGCACCTTGCGTGAATTATCCAGATAATGGGCTTCGGTTACTACATTATCAACCACGTGCACCAACATCTCTTTTGTGTAGTCAGGAGAGCAAAAGCACTGCTTTTTAATCTCATAACTATAACTGGAGGTGTTTTGCAAAGTCCATTGTTGTTGCATTTTCAACAATCGTTGTTTTATATCTTTATCACAGGCATAAGCCAATGTCGCCAAGCAGACTAGCCATATACAAACCAGCTTAACAGCCATTTGTCTTAAAACCTGTTTTCCTGACATGAATATATAAGCCTAACATCGTCAGCATAAATATTAACCCATGGCTACCACCACCTCCTTCTTCCTCAGCGATATTATTATTGCCATTTGTATTTGTATCAGGAGTTACAGGTGCTTCAGATTCGCTACACGTGAAATTGTTATTTTCTATATCACATGTGCTTTCAAGCACATTATTGGATGTTTTCACCTCCTGAATGTCGGCAGTGTCTTCGCTTATATTCTGGGATAAATTTATATTTTCTGTATTTGCATTTACTCTTACACTTGCCAATACCTGAAATGATGTTGGCGGATTATCTACCGCACATGTGTAAGCACCTCCACCACCATCAATAGCGCAGTTAACTCCATTCGCTGTGACAGCAATCAATATACCCTGAGTTGCATTTATGGTTCCATTTAGCGTTACTCTGTCCACGGCCTTGTAGCCATTCTGTATTGTCGCAGTGTATGCCGACGTAAACTCCAGATTGGCATTTAACACTCCGCTATTTCCTGGATTTTCACTGATTGATACATCTGTTGGAAAATCCATGCACAACTCAGGGGCGACAAGATTTGAAAGTGTTGTTTCAATATCATCAGCACTGCATTGTGAAAACATCGTCAAGTCAGAGCCTGGACCGATACTTGGTGACATTATGAATGCCGAAGCCGGACATAAAACGTTTGCTCCGGGACCGTCGTGATCAGAACCCAAATTATGAGCAAGTTCATGCGCTACCACCACAGCAGTTACTGGTATATTGTAAGTTGCAGGATTGGCGGGATTATCAAAAAATATACTTGATGTACCTGTACTAAAACCATTTGCCTGGCAAACACTACCCAGATACGCGACACCTAATGTACCCCCCTCGAAGTCACGTCCAGTGACGACATGCGTTAGTGCACTATTATTGGTAATAAATGGAATTTGGGCGTTGTTTTTCTTGGCTTCAATATCATCAAGCAATACACCGGCATTCAATACCGGACTTGCGACGATACTGGTGTTGAATAAATCATTTGACAGCATTTCTACAGTAATGGCATCAATCGAAATTTTCAGATCATTGATGTAATGTCCATCAACAATATTCAGTATCGACATGGCCTGGGCTGTTGCCTGTAGACCAAATACAGATTGAAACGCCTGATCAAATGCTATTTCAACCTCAGCGATAACACAGATACCATTCACTTCCTGGCTGCAAAATTCAGCAAATGTCGCTGACAATGGTGTCGGCGCAGATCCCGCATCAGCAGAACTTTTAGTAGCAGCCAATTGCGCCACATGATCTAGCATTGTATCTGTGCCATCACCACGCCCGCAGGTGCCCTGTAGACCATCGACTTCAGTAACAGGCATTGAGTCCATAATAGATCCTGTTGCGGCTGCAGCGCCCGCTGGCATGTCAGAGCCGGCATGCTGAATGATGTGCATGGCATTATGAACAGACACAACGCCTTGCCAGTAACCATCCAGAAAGGAAACTCTCACCCAACTACCTTCTTCGCCCTCCAGCACTCCAATATAATGCTCACCTAGCATATCTTCAGCCACACCATTTACTTTTGATGCAAGATGCGTGTTTTCAGTCACAACAGCCTTATAGTTCAAACCCTGAATATCGACCTGGAATTCTCGTTGTTGATCAGCAAAAAGTATTTGAGAAAATAGAAAAGTCAGTGTGAAAAGTGAAGCACGAGCGATGCACATAATTGGCAGGATCCTTAGATGACGATTAGTGACTGTGCTTAGTATTTACACCCAGTCCGACAATGTGATGAGCATCTAATATTTGGCAGAAAATATAACGTAATGAAGACAAAAGGTAGAAAACAAGAGATCAGCTGCATTAATGAAATCAGTTTAAATGCGCTAAATACCTCGCTTATTCAATACAATAAACGATCATCATGACTAACATTAATCATAAACCGCTACTTTTACTGGCAATAATATGCTTATCAATGATGCTATTGCCACAGCCAGCCCGAGAGTTAATGTATCTGCATATTGATTCTTTCAAACAGGGCCAGTACTGGCGCTTCTTCACTGGTCATTTTATTCATTATTCGTGGATACATTGCATAAGCAATGTGGTCGGACTGCTACTACTCAGTGGGATTTTCCATCATACAAAACAAGCCACTAACTGGATCCTTGTGTTACTAATTACAATAGTAGTCATTAGCACCTGCTTAATCCTGTTTAGCAATCAGCTTGAATGGTATGTGGGGTTCTCGGGCGTATTAACCGGCATGTACGCTTATGCGTCAATTAAAACATTCAAGGAAAATGCCGGCGTATCAGCGTTGTTATTCATTGCACTATTTACGTATGTGGCACTACAGACACTAGAGGGAGAGCTTGTTAGCTCTGTGTTGATGTCGGACCTAAAGACATCTTCATATGCACACGCATACGGCTTGATAGCAGGAGGTTTATACGCAGTGATCGAGAAATTTTATTTGGCGATATATCAAAAAGAAAACTACTAATTTCAATTCACCACTGAATCATATTTACACAGATATCATTCAGCAAGTTATATGCATGCTAAACCATGCAAGGTCTTCTTCGATGATAGTACTTAACATTATCGAAACTCACGTCTTCAGCACTGCCACCCATATACATTTCCTTCACACTGTCTGATTCTGAAAGTTCTTTTGCAGTTCCTTTTAACACTACGCGGCCGTTTTCAATGATATAGCCAATCTTGGCATATTTAAGTGCGATATTAGCGTTTTGTTCAGAGACTAAAAAGCTGACGCCATCTTGTTCATTAAGCGTTTTTACAATCTCGAAGATTTCTTCAATTAATTGTGGAGCTAGTCCCATAGAGGGTTCATCAAGCAGAATCAGGTTTGGTTTAGCCATCATTGCCCGCCCCATAGCAACCATTTGTTGCTCACCACCTGAACATAAGCCACCTAAATTCTTTCTACGGTCCCGGATACGCTTGAATCGATCGTAGACATATTCCAGATCCTGTTTAACAGAAGCACTATCTGCATTTCTGATAAATGATCCAGTCAATAAATTTTCTTCTACTGTTAGGTGACCAAATATATGTCTGCCTTCCAGTACTTGCACAACCCCGGCCTTCACCATGTCATAAGGTGACATTGTGCTAATATCAACGCCGTTATATTCAATAGAACCTTTACTTACTTCTCCGCGCTCTGCTTCAAGGAGTCTTGAAACTGCTTTACAGGTCGTAGTCTTGCCTGAGCCATTAGCGCCTAGTAGTGAAACAATGTCACCTTTCTGTACTTCAATTGATACACCATGTAACGCCGAGATCACTCGCGAATATAGAACTTCAATATTTTTAATCGATAATATGGGTGTTTCAGTACTCATTGTTTCGCCTTATTTATGTCTTCAATTAACCTACCGGGCTATTTATAGACCCGGTAGGGAAATATACTCTTACGACTAGATTCCGATTTTAAAGGTCGAAGTCATCATCGTTGTTGTTAGCATCACAAGGGCGTCTCTTGATGCCGTTGTCTGCTGCGTACTTCTCTGCACCTGCGTCAATGATCGCCTGTGACAATGGTACGTCACCTTCAATCCAGTCTGACACAATGTTCCACTGACGTGCACTCGCATCCCATTGCTGGAACTTAGCCAAGTGTCCACCGACATGGTCCATGCAGTTCAGGTTTAACTCTGGCACTAGGCCCGTTGCGCCTAACTCTTCGATACGTGCTGCTGTGAGTTGTAAGTTCTCAAAGCCCCAACGTGCTTCTGAGCTGGTTAACGCACGGTTACCAAATCGCTCCTGAGCAATTCTTAGTGCTTCAGTGTGAACAACCCCTGCAAGTACGCCTAAGTTCCAATATACAGAACCTAAACGTGACTTATCCTGAAGGTCGCCTTTACCAGAACCATATACATCAGAAATGATGTCCTGCACCACTTTGAAGTCTGTGCCCGCTGGGTGAGTGGTAATCGCCTGGTAGCCATCTGCTGCACTACCTGCTGGAATTACGTCTTCATCCGAGTTGGACCAGATGTTTCCGATTAGTCGGCTTACCGGGTAACCCATACGCTTGGCAGTCTGCATGGCCACTGGATTCATCACACCCCAGCCACGTAGTAATACGTAGTCAGGCTTTGATTTACGAATCTTCAACCACTGTGACTGCTGCTCGTTACCTGGGTGTGGCACTTCAATCGCTTCATGCGAACATCCGTGCTTCTCACACATGCTGTCCATGAACTCAATCGCTTCACGACCATATGGAGATCCGTGGAACAACATCGCAATCTTCTTGCCCTTCAGATTACCCATGCCGCCTTCCAGGCCACCGATGTAGTGCACCATGATTGAGTGCTCATCATACGTGTTAATACCAGGCATGAAGTAGTATGGGAAAATGTCACCACGCTGACCTGCAGTCTTACCATGGTTCACTGCGATGATTGGCATCTTGTCGGCACGACCGGTTTCAATCAATGCGGTTGAGATACCGACTGAGAGTGGATCAAAGAATACAGCGCCACCTTCACGATCTTTCAATCGCTTGTAGCACTCTACGCCACGCTCGACTGAATACTCAGTCTCACACTCAGACCAGATAAGCTTGACGCCATTTAATCCACCGCGTGAGTTTAATAAATTGTAATAATCCAGAATACCGCCAAAATATCCTGTGCCACCCGCTGCATACGGGCCCACTCGATAACTTGGGATCGGTACATACATTGTCTCTTCTGCACTGACTACACTGCTCATGCCGACCATCGCCAACAATGCGCTTGCCAGTATCATTACTCTCGTCTTCATATTTTTACTACTCCTTTAGGGTACTTTTTGTGTTTCCCAACTACTTTGTTCGGGAATTTATAATTTTTTTATTTTGAGAATGGCCACGCTCTGAGTTTTTGCTTGGATGTGTTCCATAATGCTGCAAACCCACCTGGCTCTTTAATTAACAGAACAATAATAATTGTTCCTACCACGATCTTTGAATTGTTTTCTACGAATGCAGTATCAAGTGTACCGCCACCGAAGATAGCATCACCCAGGCGAGTCACCAGAATTGGCCACCCATATACAAATATTGCACCCAGGAACGAACCGAGAATTGAGCCTAGCCCACCTACAATCACCATAAACATAACCAGGAATGATCGTCTCAGGTTAAAGATCATGAAATCAAGGTTACCGATGTAGCAATATGAATACATCGCGCCGGCAACACCACAATAGAATGTACTCACAAAGAATGCCATTAGCTTTGTTTTGGCAACGGAGATACCAATTACATTCGCGGCAATATCCATGTCACGTACTGCCATCCAGTTTCTACCGGTAGAACTACGCACCATGTTCTTACACGCGAGTATTAAGGCTATGGTTACTGTCAGAGTAATTAAATAACGACCTTTTGATGAATGCCAGAACGCATCATTAAGTGGTGTTAGCTCCTGAAAAGGAAATACTTTGTAATGAAATGGAGGTAAGTTTACGACACCTGATGTGGTGTAATTCAGAAACCACGGATATGCATTAAATACCCATTCCGAGAAAAACTGGGCTGCCAGTGTTGATACAATCAGGTAGAAACCTTTAATTCTGAGTGCAGGCAATCCAAATACAATACCGACCAGACCAGCAATAATTCCCGCCAGGAAAAACGCGAGCGGAATGTACATCCAGTCTATACGCAGGATCAGATTGAATGCAGCAAATGCACCAAAACTCATAAAACCTGCGGTTCCCAGTGACAGCTGTCCGGTGTAGCCGGTAGCAATATTTAATCCCAGTGTAGCAACACCTAACACCATCATTGGAATAAAGATCGCACTGAGATAATAGTCACTTGCCAGCCAGGTCACTAATATATACATCACACCAACGACAAATAATGTCGTTAAAATGCGATCTTCCTTGAGTGGAAGCATGCGGCGGTCATCCGCAAAACTCTTAACTAATCTCCCTGCTTCACGATAATACATGCTTAAACTCTCTCAATTTCTTTCTCACCGAAAATTCCGGTGGGTCTAATCATTAAAAATATTAGTGCAGTGGTGTAAGCCCACCAGTGTTCAATTCCCTGTCCGCCAAATATATCAGCCAGATAAATCTCACCCAGCTTCTCGCTTGCCCCGATAATCAGGCCACCTACAATAGCTCCAGGTATTGATGTCAATCCACCAATCAGAATGACAGGTAATCCTTTGAGTACTGCTGCGGTGAGTGTAAACGATACACTAACACGATCACCCCACAACAAACCTGCGATCAAACAAATAACACCCGTTACCGCCCAGACAATTGCCCAGATACGATTAAGTGGAATACCTACCGCCATTGCAGCCATGTGATCATCGGATACTGCACGAAGTGACAATCCTGTTCGTGTGTACTGGAAAAATAACGTCAACCCCAGAATCATCGATCCTGCGATGACAGCAGCAGCGATATCAAACTGGCTAATGATGATGTCCAATCCAAGTGCTGGAAAGACTTCTATCAAGAAAATCGGGTCATTTGATATACCCAGATCCACCCCGTGTACGGCAGAATCCCATACGCCTTGTGCAAGTCCTTCCAGGAAGTAATTCAAACCTACTGTTGCCATAAACAGGGATAACAGCGACTGGTTCGCAAGCGGCCGCATGACTGTTCTTTCAACAATAATTCCCAATACAACCATTAGCACCAGTGTGATGGAAAAGGCCACCCAGAAATTCACCTGCCGTTCCGTCATACTGACAAACGTCAGTGCTGCCAGCAGCAGCATTGTGCCTTGTGCAAAGTTGAACACACCGGAGGACTTATAAATAAGTACAAAACCGATTGCTACCAACGAGTACATTACCCCGGATAATAAGCCTCCGACTAATACCTCAAGAAAAAACGGCAACCATTCCCACATATCTTATTTTCCTCTATTCCTTTGGCCAGGTTTTAATGGCTAACACCAAGATAGGCGTCAATTACATCTTGATTATTCATTACTTCTTCTGGTGTTCCGTCTCCTATTTTCTTGCCGTAGTCCATTACCACGACATGATCAGAAACATCCATGACGACTCCCATGTCATGCTCAATCAACACAACAGTTGTTCCCAGGTTTCTATTGACCTCTTGTATGAAACAGGACATGTCGAGCTTTTCTTCCATGGTCATACCTGCCATTGGCTCATCGAGCAGCAGCATTTTTGGCTGCGCCGCTAACGCACGTCCAAGCTCTACCCTTTTTTGGAGTCCGTAAGGCAATGAAGAAACAGGTGTTTTACGAATCGACTGCAGACCTAAAAATTCTATGATTTTTTCAACTTCTTTTCGGCTCTCTAATTCTTCACGTCTTGCACGACCTGTATTTAATGCTGTTTCCCAGAATGTCGCTTTATGAAAGCTGTTTCTGCCAGTCATTATATTATCCATGGTCGACATACCGGCAAAAAGTGCAATATTCTGGAATGTTCTACCTATGCCCATACTCGCGGCTGTACCCGGCTTCATTTTTGAGAACTGTTTGCCATCAAAAGTGATTGAACCTTCCTGCGGAATATAAACGCCATTAATGACGTTGAGCATGGAACTTTTTCCGGCTCCGTTAGGGCCGATCACTGCGCATATCTCACCTTCATATACTTTAAAGCTGATATCAGTTATTGCCTTAACTCCCTTAAATGCAAGGGTGATATTTTCTAGAATGAGAGTAGGATTTTTAGAGTCTGTACTAGTATTCATCGTATTTGTTTAATTACGCTGTTTGTAGTCTAAGCTGCGCGACGAGTTCACCTTTGGAATCAGTGACCTCATATTTGTCTACGCCAGAATATAACGCATCGATCAATGCCTTATAATTATTTGCAATTATATCGCGCCGGATTTTACGGGACCGTGTCATTTCTCCTATACTTGCATTGAGTTCCCTATGCAGAATAGTATGTCGCTTTATTTTCGGGCAATTGGTGCCGCCCACATGGTCCATGTTTGAGTTTACTTCGCGAACTTTTTCAGAGATCAACTCAGTGACTTTGTCTTTACTGGCAAGATCACGCAAACCTGTGAATTGCATTTGCTGTCTCTCAGCCCAAGCACCCACAGTTTCAGCATTAATCACGATCAGTGCAACCATATACTCTTTTTGCTCACCCACTACTACCACATCCTGTATGTAGGGCGATGCCTTGAATGCACTTTCAATCTGTTTAGGTAGGAAGTCAGCACCTGTGCTGAACTTGCCCACACCGTCTGAACGTTCTATGACGTGAATGTGATTACCAACCATTTCACCGATATCGCCCGTCTTTATCCAGCCATCCGCACTAATGATTGCATTGTTTTGCGCTTCATCACGGTAGTAGCCTTTAAAAGCGTTACTGCCTTTAAAGCAGATCTCCCGATTATCCACTTTCACTTCCACACCTGGCAATGGTGCACCCACCATGGTTTCAGCATGATCTGAACTTACATCCTGAGCATCCTGCACACTGATGCATCCTGCACTTTCTGCAGTCCCGTAGGTTGCCCTCAGGTTAACGCCCAGTGCCAGATAGAATTTGAATACGCCTTCACTCAAAACATCACCACCAACGTAGGCATGCTTGATTTTGCTAAGACCGTACAAATCTTTAATCTGATTGAATACCAGTTTATCTCCCAGCCATGTCCGTCCTTGTGTCACCAGTTTCGACATGTGTTTATGCAATAAGGGTGATTTGGTATTTTCAGTTCTTGACTGAATCTGTGAATATATCGTCTTGTAGAAATGCGGAGGCCCATAAAGCATGGTTGGCCCGACTTCACGCATATCTGTAAGAATTGTTTCATTACTTTCCGGACAATTAATGGTGTAGCCCTTAATCATCCAAAGTGCATAAACAAAGAATAATGTACTTGCATAAGACAAAGGCAAATACGCATAAACTTCTTCATTTTCGCTAATCCCTTCCTGATCAACGAATGCCTGACCGATTGTCAAGAAATTAGAATGGGTTAACACTGCACCACGACAAACCCCGGACGTCCCTGCTGTATAAACGATAAACGCTTCTGTCTCTGGCTTTACTTTTGTGCTGACCTCATTGATAAAAGAAGGATGTTCTTTTGCAAACTGTTCTCCTAGCTTTTCGAACTCAATGTAGCTTTTCAGATGGGTATGATCATATTCCCGCATGCCACGCTCATCGAAGTAAATTACTTCGGTTAACATTGGGAGTTCCTTGATCACTTCATAAATTGCATCAACCTGTTGCTGATCCTGCAATACTGCAAAACGCGCTTCACAGTTCTCCAGTAGTATTTTCAATTCAGAGGTGGTTGAGTCCGCATGCATCGGGACTGGAATCGCACCCAGACTCTGAGCGGCCATTATTGAAAAGAATAGAGGCGGAACATTGTTACCGATAATCGCAACCTTATCGCCCGGCTTCAGACCTGTCGCTGCAAATCCGCATGCCAATTTTTGAACTTCGTCTGCAACCTCACTCCACGTATATGATCTCCATATACCATGCCGTTTCATTCTTAGCGCGGTACGGTTACCACTTTGCGTTGCGTGCTGTTGCAGTAAACTAGGAAATGTTTCCATATTAATTTTATAACGACTCTTAATCTATTAATTAATGATTGTATATGGCCAACACAACTAATAATAACCCAGCAATAGAAGCATATGTACACATATTTGCGGACACAAATTCTATTCTATCGTTAATACCGTATTACTTTGACCTACTTGTTGATAGCTTTTTTAACACTGTTATTATTTTAAATGTGTCAGCTTTTGAGGGATCGCTCCTCCACCCTTTTTACGACTAGCTACTCGTAATATGTGTAAACTACACCAACGGACTGTGGAATTCCAATATTTTTTTCAATTTCAAGACTTACTACAATCGTTCTAAAGTGCGACTAATAAACAACCGCTATCTTGCTGGAATCTAATAAACTTTCGACAATACCGTATAGATAAGTTTTATAGATGTTGACTATATATAATTGATTTTAAATGATATTGCTGACATCTTAATTACTGCGGTAATCTGAAAGATCTCTTACAATGGTATTTTCCTGTTTGTCTTTTTTGAGCACGTGTTGTTCAAATTCCCGGGCACATACCGGACGGCCAATATAATAACCCTGGATATAATCGCAGTCTAACGCCTTTAGAAATTCCTGCTGCTGGCGGGTTTCCACACCCTCTGCAACAACTTGCAGCCGCATACTCTTGGCCAGCGCAATAATACTTTGAACAATCGCACGATCATCAGCATCGGTTTCCACATCTCGTACAAAAGCTGCGTCTATTTTCAAAAGATCTATCGGGAAACGTTTCAGGTAATTCAGCGACGAGTAACCTGTACCAAAATCATCCACTGCCAATTTAACACCCATTTCTTTGAGCTTATGCAACACTTCTATGACTCTCTCAGGATGATGCATGATAGTGCTCTCAGTTATTTCGAGTTCAAGTAATGCAGGATCAATCCGGGTTTCTTCCAGCACCTGTTTCACCTGATTAATAATTTCTCCATTTTCAAGCTGAATGCCTGACAGGTTGACGGCAATTGAATATGGACCATAACCCTGATCAATCCAGTCCTTGACCTGCAGACAAGCACCTATCATCACCCATAAACCAATCTCATTAATAATGCCTGTCTCTTCCGCAAGAGGAATAAATTCCTGTGGACAGATAATACCTTTACTCGGATGATTCCAGCGTACCAGCGCTTCCATACCAACAATTTTATTGGTCTTCAAATCTGCTTTTGGCTGAAAGTAGACATCAATCTGGTCACGACTGACAGAGCGACGCAAATCGGCCTCAATTTCCATTTTGCGCGTCACCGCGGCTTCCATATCGCTCTCATAAAAGAAGTAACTTCGTCCTACTTCCTTGGCACGGAACATAGCGGTATCTGCATGCTTCATTAAGTCACCGATATCATCACCATCGAGAGGGTACAAAGAGATTCCGATACTGGTAGACACGAAGATTTCCTGCCCTGCGAAAGAAAATGGCTGTTCGATACTTTCACAGATTGTCTCGGCAATTCTCGCCACTCCATCACGGGACTTTGCACGGTCAATAATAACGGTGAACTCATCCCCGCCCAGGCGGGCAACCATATCTCCGCCACGCACACATCTTTGCAAGCGGTCTGACACCGCTTTTAATAGCAAGTCACCCACGCTATGTCCCAGAGTATCATTCACCAGTTTAAACCGGTCCAGATCCAGGAACAGCATGGCAATCATGTCACCACTTACACGTGCTTTTGCAAGCAACTCGTTCAAGTGCGTTGCCAGTGTTGTACGATTGGGTAATCCTGTGAGCGGATCTGTATACGCAAGCTGGCGTACATGACGCTCGACACTAGCAGCATGTAACAGGCGAGATATACGCTGTCGCAATACCGCAAAGTGAACTGGTTTTGGAAGATAGTCTGTGGCACCGGCTTTGAAGGCTCGTTCAACGGATTCTTCATCATCGAGTGCTGTCACAATCAAAATAGGAATATGGCTGCCATTTTCCAGCATACGAATTTTTTCGCATGCGTTAAAACCATCCATCTTCGGCATCATGGCATCAAGCAAAACCAGATCAGGCATGTTCTTGTTACAGTACTCCAAAGCTTCCTGACCATTTTCCACTTCGTGCAAATTGTACCCGTCTGAATCCAGTACATTCATCAGTGCCAGACGCATACTGCGATCATCGTCTGCAATCAGGATTCGATCTATCTGTTCACTGGATCTGACTTCACCTGCAAAAATAGCTTGTGATTGTTCCGGTCTGATTAATTTATTCAGATATTCGATAACCCGATCCACCTCTTCAAACAGCGCAATTAAATGTGTATGCGCGTCCTGAAGTTGGTCATTCCTGCCCATGTCTTCAATTTCTTTGGCAACATCAGCCAGTTCGACTGCACCAAAATTTTTACTGCTGCCTTTAATACTATGCGCATAATGTTGTACTTGAGGCGCATCTTTTGTGTTAACCGCTTCTTCTAATGAGGTTGCAAGACCCGGCAGGTCTTCAACATAGGCTTCCACCATTTGATCAAATGCAGTCGCCACACTCTCCCTTAATTCCTCTATTCGTTCTTCATCAATTGGTCCGGCGTTATATTGAGGAGCTTGCGCCTCAGCAACCGGTATACCATCGACGGTTTGCTCACCTTCACGCAGGCGTGTTTCGGGTGCCCACTTTTCAAGTTTTGCGCGGATCCTGTCTAACTTTAAAGGCTTCGACAGGTAATCATCCATACCCGCCTGCAAACACTTTTGACGGTCGCCTTCCTGAACATTCGCTGTCATGGCAATAATAGGAATACCAGCGCCCACGCCTTCAGCAGCACGAATCTTGCGAGTTGCCTCGTAACCATCCATCTCAGGCATATTGCAATCCATGAAAATCACATCAAACCTGTTTCTCTCCAGTCTGTTGATTGCTTCAATTCCATTACCTGCCACAATCACCGAGCAACCCAGTCGTTCAAGCATACCAATCGCGACTTGCTGGTTAGCCGTGTTGTCTTCAGCTACCAGTACATTAGCATTGATCAGTATTTCACTGTTTTCAGCATTCTCAACAAAAATTGGATTAACAAGCTGAACACTACCTTTCATTGATGTCGAGATAGAATCATACAGTGATGACTGCAAAACCGGTTTTTGCACAAAGCCATCAATCTCGGTAAATCGCTCAAGGAAAGATTCTGCATGCGTCTGATTTGTCATCAACAACATTTTGATAGAGTTTAATTCAGGGTTCTGGCTGATAGAGCGCATCAGTTCAATACCATTACAGCCTGGCATGAGCTCATCGATGAGTGCTACATCAAAGGGTTTATTGATTCGTGCTGCATGACGTAATTTTAATAGTGCCGAGTCACTGCTATCGGCGCATTCAGTGTATGCACCCCATTTCTCAGCTGTTTGCTGAATACTAAACTGAACCATCTCGCTGTCATCAACTATAAGGACTCGCAGATCCATTGACCCATGATCTTTTAGCGTTACCGAACAATTGGTATTGGACAATTTCATCGGCAGCTCAAACCAGAAGTTACTGCCTTTACCCGGATTGCTTTCAACACCCAGTTCACCGCCCAGCACAGCAACCAATTGCTTACAAATAGTTAGCCCCAGACCCGTGCCACCAAATTTTCTGGTAGTGGAGCCATCTGCCTGAGAAAATGCTTCAAAGATTTTTTCTTTTGCATGGTCCGGGATACCGATACCAGTATCTTTGACTTCAAATCGCATGCGAATATCACTGCCGCTTGATTCCAGCAAACCTACATAAATACCTATTTCGCCTGTACTGGTAAATTTAATGGCATTGCCACATAAATTCAGTAAAAGCTGGCGAATTCTACGCGCATCACCCATGATGGAAACTGGCACATTGGTGCAAATCAGATGAGCAAGATCCAGGTTTTTACTTTGCGCCTGCGAAGCCATAATGCTGACCACATCATCAAGCAGTTCTCGCAAATTAAACTCTTTTGAATCAACTGCCAGCTTGCCGGATTCAATCCTTGAAAAATCAAGAATATCGTCTATCAATGCGAGCAGTGCGTCGCTGGAATTACGAGCAATATTGACATATTCTCTCTGTTTACTTGTGAGCCCCATGCCAGACAGTAATTCAAGCATGCCCAGTATTCCGTTAAGAGGCGTACGTAACTCATGGCTGACATTGGCGGCAAAATCACCTTTGACACGTGCCGACTGAATTGCTTCATCACGTGCTTTTTCCAGCTGTATTTCACGATCCTGCAAAGATTCAATCATGGTGTTAAATGCAGCTTCCATTTCCCGAATATCCCGAGGCCCTGAGAGCTCAGCGCGAACATCCGTCTCGCCACCTTGCGCACGGCGCATCAAACGCCTTAACTCCTGCAATGGCTTTGTGACACGTTGCGTTAACATCAACAACACCAGCATCAAAGCTGCTGCCAAAGCAAGTGAGACAAAGATATTTACTTTGCGAATTTTACTGATTAACAAAGCAAGTCCTGCCTTGCTTTGAACTACCCTGACATACCCTAATAACTCAGGTTCCTCTTCCTCGTGAAATATATCCTCACTAGCCTCCTGCACATAAAAAACCGGAGCCATGAAATACCAGGCATCAGTGGTTTCCTTCACCAGCCCTACCTCTTCACGCCACATGGATTGATCAGTTGCTAAAGTATTTTCACCTTTTTCAACTAAAGGTGTTTTATCAAGATGATAAACACCTACTCCTTCAATATTAGGAAATTTGAGAATTGCCTGAACCGAATCTTCAACATTTTCAACATTGCTTACCAGCAAGCCTAAAATACTTTGGGATGCAAATGTCTCCGTTATTTTTTTTCCTTCCTCGAGCAGATTTTTACTCACTGCGCTGGATGTAAATTCAGAAATGAAAAACGTAGAAATTACTGCTGTTGAAATAACGCCACCAATAAGCACAACTACCAATTGCCGACGAAAATCAGCTGGAGTTATTATATTCTTTAAGTTAGTTAACAAATTCATTTCAGTACTCAATTGGACAATGGAAATACAACATCAAATTCTTTTATTTCAGACCTTGAAATTGTCAATCCTAAATGTTCAGCGGTTCGGGAATTGATTGCATTTTGCAACCCCATCGTTGGAAACAGCTTATTACCAGCTGATGAAAATCCTGTAACCTCACTTAATATTAATTCCGTCAACTCTTTTCCATGGGATTCATTATTAGGGTACAAAGAAAACAGTACACCCTTCTTGACATGACTAATCGCGCTCGAAAAAACGATAACTTTCTTTTGCCAAGCCTTTTCTAAAATAAATGGCATCACCACTTTCGAATCCACTACCTTCCTATCAGGCAACAACCAGATGGCGGTATTTTCCAATGAAGCGCCATCAAAAATTTCACTGAAAAGAATAGCTGACTGCTTAATATTTGCCGCTTGATATGCATATAACTGAATACCACTGTCTACTGCTTGTTGCTTCGCTAAATCAACTAACCACTGATTATTATCAGGGTTATATACAACGATAATTTTATTGCTCCGGTTATCCAGGCGTTTCAACAAATCAAATAATGTCCTCGGATTAGGCGTCAAGGCGATCCCTGGATATTTATTGGGTGGCGCTGGCGATGATGATAACGCACCTAACACAACTGGAATATTTTCAGGAATTTGCAAAACAGCTTCCTGTCCCAGATTACCCAGACTCACGATCGCATTAATTTTTTCTTTTTTTATCCAGCGGGCAACTTCTCCAGAATCATAGTTTTTTTCCAATCTCAGTTTAGGCGCCCGCTTTCTCAGTCGCTCATCCACGCCGTCTCCAATTTTTTCAAATATAATATTAAATGGTGCTCGCAATTCAGGAATAATTACACCCACTTTTGGATCAGCACTAACACTTAAAGGTATAAGTGTACAAATAACAAGTGCTGCCATAGCGTTGATGGCTACCATTTTAAAACTACTAATCATTATCTATTCCACCCAACCGTGAAACTATATTCACTGCAGATTCAATCTAATCTCTGCGAATATACTTCTCCGCTCTAGTGGCAAATCATTTGCTATATTTAGACTTGCATCTGTTGGCTCTTCTGGTGATGAGTTAAATAAATTTCTCACTCCGATAGCTAACTCCCACTTGTCGTCTATCACTTTGGTACGCAAATTTAAATCAACAACCATATAATCATCTAATTTTTCACGAGAATCACCAGGACCACGATCGCGGTCAATCACATAGTTAATCGAAGGTGTAAGTTCCCATTCAGGAAGAAATTCCCAGTTTGCTCTAGCGTAAATCTGATGATGCGGTGCATTACCCGAATCATCACCAGTTTCTTCATCTTCCGAGTTTTGAAATGCATAATTTGCAATCAGAGAAAAATTATTGCTTGGTTCCCACTCCATCTCTAGTTCAACCCCATACCCAGTTTGTTCCCCTGTATTCTGGGCAGTTGAGGCTCCGGTTGAGTCAGCAACAAAAAGAATAATGTCAGACCATTCATAATAAAATACATTTGCTCCGAATCTTAGATCTTCATTAGGCCTATGATCCAATGCGAATTCTACGGTTTCAATTTCCTCGGGGTCTAACTCATTATTACCTAATGCAACAGGATTATTTTGGTTTCTAAACTCGGCAAATGAAGGTGCTCTGAAGGCCTGACCATATAAAAGCTTCAGAGTAGTATCATGTCGAGCTGACCAGACTAATGCCGCCCTCGGATTCCAGGTATCTCCAAAGTCATTGTAATCATCGTAACGAATACCCGCTGTCAATTCCCAATCGTTTGCGAAACTCCAGACATCTTGAATAAATCCATACTTGTTATCTCTATGCCTCTCAGGCAAATACACAAATGCTGTATCCGTCACATCAACGAGCGTTCCAGGAGGAGCTAATGGCGAAAAATTTTGTTCTTCCCTTACTCTTGTAAATTCCTGATCCGTGTATCCAACACCTATGCGGATCAAGTGATCATCAAAACTGGTATTTAGCCCAGTCAAGCTGTATCTCCAAGTCTCGACCCAGTATTCAGGATTACCAATTACACCATCTGGAAATGGGCCAAGAGGAGCATTAGGTGGTGGCAACAAGAGAAATGCATTGGGTGGAAAAACTAATTGATCTTCGTCAATTTCATACGAAGAACTAAAATAACTAAGTTGAGCCTGAACTCCCCAATCATCAGTAAAACTCTCATCATCAAAGGTAAGGTCTGCACTCCATCGAGTGGATTCATATTCAACGTTATCATCAAGTGCACCCGCTGTACCTATACCAGGCTCATAATTATCTCTTTGCTGCATAGCCGCGCGTAATGTCCAGTAGTCTTTTTGCGCATCCAGTCTAAGATCAAGATTATCACGATTATTATTTGTAGCGCCTGGCGCTAAAGATGCTGATGAACCTGTCAGACCATCAGAAAATGATTGGAAGTCAGAATCTATTCTTTCTGAATGCCCGTCTGTACTCTTTACTTCTGCCATGAACGCAAAATCAATACCTCCATATGTTCCTCCATGAAGCAACCATCCTTCTTTTGTATTAAATGTCCCGTAGCGCACACCAACTTCTGTTCCATCAATTTCGCTGGCTGTTTTTGTAACCACATTAATTACTCCAGCAAAGGCATCAGCGCCATAGATTGCTGAGCCAGGTCCACGAATAATTTCAACTCTTGATATTGATTCTACGGGCATCCCACCCCAAATCTGGTTTCTATCGCCAAGAAATGCGTCAGTTATCGGAATACTATTCACCAGGACAAGAACCTGAGGATTTGTACCAGAATAAATTCCGCGAAAGATATAAAGTGGAGAGCCGCTTCTCTCTCTTCGTGATACATGGAGCCCCGGAACTGTTTCCAAAATCTCATCCAGATCGCTCGCACCCATCTCACGAATCTGTTTAGCAGTAATTACAGTCGCAACTGCTGGCGCCTTAGAAATGGGCTGTTCCATGCCGATTGCTAAGCTTATCATTTCTTCATCTCCATATAACTCAGCTAGCGCTTCAGCTTCTTCATGATCATCCGCAAATACCACACCAGAGCAGGAAATAATCAAGAAGAATATAGAGAATAAACACGAATTTTTCCTGAAATCAAAATACTTTGCTAAATATCCATATTTCTTAAATAACGCTATAAATTCCATTTGATATAACCTCATGAGTATTATTCTCAATTACCAGTGTCTAGTCTCAGTACCTGTATATTTAATAGAGCTACATTGTGAAGGAAAAAAAAGACCTTCCTCTTTCTCAAGCGAATCAATATAACAAGCAATCATCCCTACAGAAAAACATACAACCATCATGTAATATACTTCATTGGCAGACATACCTTCGTCAGCACAAAATGCTGCAAACACACCGCCAATGTTTAACCCAATATCTTTATTTTTCTTTTTAAGTTGAGTCTCAATCTCTAAAGCGAACTGGACATAAGGTCGATCAAACAAATCGAGTTCTTTTAGCAGAGCCATTGCTGGCTTAACACGCTCATCTCTAGACACAACAGGACGACCGTACCCGTAGATAAACTCGTTTTTACTTTTCTCATTTTTTACTATTTCATCCAGACTCTTGCCTGAGTCAGCAAGCGCCTTTGCTTTTAGCAGAAAATCCAGAGACTTCATCACTGGTGGACCCCCATAAAATGATGCCTCGGATACAGCACTAGCAGAACAAACTGCTAATTGCGCAGTACTTCTTGCCGTAGCCGCCAATGCGGCCACACCATTATTCCAAATTCGTGGATCTGGATAGCTAAAACACATGCAATATATGCCATTGAAAAAACGCTCTGAATTAATGCTTAATTCTTTACCTGTCGAAGAGAAATAAAACATCTTTAGCCAGTTCCAATGATTGAATTTTTCAAACATGTCATGACCACGAAACATAGCACCTTGACCAGGAGTAGTGCCTCCTATCGAAGACTCCCATTTCATTTCTGCTTCCAACAGTTTCTTCACTATTTCTACTGACGTATTCATAAAGTTATTTAATGACGTATTTGTCCAAGTAAAAAGGATACTTCTTCCAGCCAAGTTCTTTTTGCTCTAACGCGTGAGCAGCAGTTCCTGGTAATCGCAATATCAAACAAACCATCTCGCTTTGATCTGCATTGAATTGCAAATCATAAAATACTGCGCCGATAACTGCTGTCATTGCTATCGGCATGCCAGCCGTTTCTTCTAATTTTCCTCTGTTCATGTAGAGCCATTTAGCACTATCAGCTCCATCGATACTTGCACAGAGATCCAGTGTTTGTATTACTGGTTTCGCGCAAATCGAGCTGTTAGGATCAAACCCTGACGGATGTTCTTTTTCTGGCCAACCATCCACTTCTTTATTCTTTAGATTGCCAATTGCAGTACACCACTTAGTTAGGTCATATTTACATTCTTCCCAATTCAAAACCGCTGAATATACATCTCGAGCCCCACATAATTGGCCCGCGCCAACTGCTAACGCTGCCATTAACGTAGATGCAGATGTTGAACCACCGACTCCTGCATTCATTGCGGCCCTTACGCTATAGTCTCGAATTCCAGGATTAGCTATCGCGATAGCTATTTTTTCAAAAAGCTTCACTTGCCATTTTTGAGGCTTCTCTAACTTAAACAATAACCAGATGTACTCAAACCATGACGCTTTGTTCAGTAATTCGCCATAAACGTCGTAACCAGAGCAAAAGCATTTATCCGCCACAAATGGATTATCGGCACTTGCTTTTTCTTGCCAAATTTTGGTATGTATTACTTCAGCTTTATCATTGTCGTCTTGCATAACTTACATATCTAAAAACTTGCTAATTATTAGTTATTTATCCACACCTGCACCTCAATACAAGTGTAAAGAACTGGAAACAACATCAGGTAAAATGCGTCGGCGGTTTGGTACCGCGAGTCAGGCTAAATGGTGGAAAATCGGAATTAATCAACAGTGCCCAGAGCTTGGAGCCTGTTTTTGATAGGAGGAACTTCTTCAGGATCCACGTAAACATCAAATATTTTTGGCCCTGTCTCACTGAGTATTCTGGCAATATCTAATTTCTCAAGATCTTCAGGAGAATGTATCGAATACCCGGAAATACCCATACTCTGACCCCATTTTACAAAATCCACATTGGGTAAAGTGAAGCCGATCGATTCCCCTGATCCCAGGCGCTGTCCATGCTTGACCATGCCATATTCGGAATCATTAAGAATAATAAAAACAATATTCAGCTTTTCCTGTAGTGCAACCGTGACATCACCCCCACTCATCAGCATGGAGCCATCACCCGTAATGCACACTGTCGGCGAATTGGGGCAGGCAAGAGCAGTACCTATGGAAGAGCCAATTGCCCACCCCATGGAACCAAACTCCAGACATGTCCAGAAAATCCCGCCCGAGGTTTCTCTTCTACCTGAACGACGAGTAGATTGATTCAGCGAATCTATTTCAAATGTATCTCTGCGGTTTCCTACGCGTCGATCATGTGGATGCAGATAGTGAATTGACCAGGCCATGCTATTACCTGAATCGCATAGATAACGTGTTCCGGCAGGAAATAGTTTAGGCAATAAATTCATTAGCCTCTGTGGCTTAATTGGCGTTGCATTGCTGCGCGTTTTCTCAATCTCTTCCTGCTCCAGCAATAAACGGGGAGCATTTGCAATATTGACGAGTTTAGAAAAATCGATGGTATGTTGACTCGCCGACGCATTTGCAGCTGTCAGAGCTGAACCAACACGCAATTTCTCAAGCACCTGAATAAACGTCTTATTTATATTTCCCTGCACATGCAACTGAGCAAGTGGAGAACGCATTAGATTCTCTTCTGTATCATCGACATGAATCATTCGCTCACCAATAGACTGGACCACTGTCCACGCATTTGTCGCCGTTTCCTGCAGGGAAGTACCAATGGCAACTATTAAATCCACCTCATCACTGTTGATTAAGTTCATTGCGCTTTTGTGACCACAAAAACCGATCACTCCGCAAAACTGGGGGTGGTAGGGGCTGATCAGGCCTTTACCATGGGGTGTTGTCACAATAGACACATCCAGCATTAATGCGATGGTAAGAATATTATCTATGGCAGCGGCTGCCCCTTCGCCTATTAAAAACACGGTCTTCTTGCTAGATACAAGCTTCTTCACGAGTATTGAAATACTCTCGTTATCAACAAGTTCAGATTGCCAAATCAATTTACGTAAATCATAACTGGGGGCTGTAACTCCGGAAGGCGAACGCATGACATCCAGAGGCACACTTAGATGCGCAGGTCCATTTGGTGCTTTTGTTGCCGCAGTGACGGCGGAAACCAGCTTTTGTTCAAATTGATCGACATGTGAAATCAGGCTGCTGTAATGAGTGCAATGCGAAAACATGGCAACCGTATTTATTCCCGTGTCGGCAGATTCCTGAGTTGCACCTTTACCAAAGTTTGCCAATGAAGTTTGCGCGGTAATCACCAGCAGTGAAGTATGATTATCATGCGCTGAAGCAACGCCAGTGATCAGATTTGTTGTACCAGGACCCACTGTGCCGCAACACACGCCCAGCTTCCCACTGTTTCGTGCGTAACCATCAGCCATAAAGGCCGCACCCGTTTCATGCCGGGCAATTACAGCTCGAGGTCCACCTCGACGTTCGCTGCGCGCCAGTGCATTGTACAGGGGCTCGATTGGCCCACCTGGCACACCAAAAACATATTCAACCCCAAGCTGCTCCAGATAACTTACCAACAGGTCACCAAGCTCATAGTTCGCCTGAACCAGTGGAGTCACACTTTCACTGGAGGACTTAACTGGCACTTCGATTGTTGCCCTGCCCTGTATCAATCGTTTTGTCTGCTCGCTTATTATTCTTGTTGGCGTACTCATATGATTTTTATATGGGTTAGGGAAATATCAATCTTTCGAGTTAACAAATCACATTAACTATACTGTTGAATTTAAAGCCTTTTCTCATCCTTGTCTTGCAACTCATTATAGATTAGTAAGTTAAGTGACTGTTTTAAATCTAATAATAGACCTTCAGAGGATGTTTTGTCTAACTTTTTGTAACTGCGTAGTTTATATAGTTAGATTCTAACAATTGATAATACTAGTCAATAATTAATTTCAGGCTAGCATTTAAAGATAATTGATTGATATATTTGACATAATATTGGCGCTATTGCACAAATACTGAGCTTAAGAAAGTCTGTGGAATTGACGGCATTAATCCACTCAAAGGAAATAACATAGAAAAACAACAGCTTGCAATCTGAATCTATAATTAACTAAAGAAATCTTAATATAAGCAGCGGAAACAGGCATTTACTTATATTTTGTTCGTTAAGTTATCGATTCGACGCGGAAATCAAACTGCTCACAAAACGAGCTAATGTGAGTATACAGTTCACAATTACTGACAAAATCGAGTAAATACATACCATTGCGCCCAGCATTGCAGGCTATCTCACAACAACTTGGAGAGATTTTTATACCATCAATCGGGAAATTCGTTACCCTATAGAAATATATGTTTCCACGCGCATACCAAAATGTTTTTGTACTTGGCCTCCTCGTTTGGGGTCTTGGCATCATATTGCAGCAGGAAAGTGAAGAATTACATACAACCGATCTCGAGAGAATTAAACGCAGCGGTGAAATCAGCATTATCACTCGCAATACACCTACGACTTATTACATTGGTGCCGAAGGCCCGACTGGCTTTGAATATGAATTAGCTACCGCGTTTGCACGTTACCTGGGCGTGTACCCAAATGTGATAGTCAGTGATGAATTTTCAAGTATTTTACCCTCCATCAGCAGACAATCCGCCAACGTGGCTGCCGCCGGCATCACAGTGACTGAGTCTCGAAAAAAATACGTTAACTTCTCTGATAGTTATCAGGAAATTACTCAGCTGGTTGTTTACAAGGCCGGCAATAAAAAGCCACGCTCTATTGAAGACCTGAAAGGCGTTACTGTTCATGTCATCAGTGGTAGCAGCCATGAAGAACAGATTAACCATCTGCACAAGGAATACGATTTCCTGACCTGGCAGTCTCACGACAAAATTGACATTAGTACCTTGCTGCAAAAAGTCGAAGATGGTGAATTTGAGTATGCTATCAGCGACTCCAATGACTATGAATTCAACAGAAGATTTCACCCGAAACTGCGAAAAGGTTTCAAAATCAGCCAGAAACAATCGCTTGCCTGGGTGTTTCCAAAGTCGCGGGATAACTCCATACAGTTAGCCGCTAATGAATTTTTGGCGCAGTCAAAGGAAAATGGTTTCATCAAACGCCTGCACGAAAAACACTATAGCCATATTCCAGGACTCAACTACGCGGGTGCGCATACCTTTAGAAAACATATTAACTCTCGTTTAGAGGATCTGATACCTATTTTCAAACAAGTCGCCGATGAGCAGGATATTGACTGGAGATTTCTGGCTGCAGTGAGCTATCAGGAATCATTATGGAATCCAAAGGCAGTATCACCTACCGGGGTGCGCGGCCTGATGATGTTAACAAAAAGAACCGCACGCCAACTGGGCATAGAAAACAGGTCAGACCCGGTTAACAGTACCAAAGGTGGTGCCTCGTACCTGATAAAACTTAAAAAGAAAATACCTGAGCGAATTGCCGAACCCGATCGAACATGGATGGCACTGGCTGCCTACAATGTAGGCTTCGGGCACCTGGAAGATGCGCGAGTATTAACTCAAACACGAGGTGGCAACCCGGACCGATGGTCTGATGTGCGTGAATCGCTACCATTGCTGACACAAAAAGAATGGTACAAAAAAACCAAATTTGGCTATGCCAGGGGACACGAACCAGTACTGTATGTCAGGAATATTCGTAACTACTACGACTTACTGGTCTGGAAGTACAATGAGAACCGGGGCTTACAGGATACTATTACACGCATCATGCCAAAAGTGATGTAGCTTACTTGTTAGTACTCATTCTTCTTTGCCTGAAGAAATTCTGCAACAACTCCCTGCATTCTTTTTCTAACACACCGCCCTGTACTTTAATTTTATGTAACTGCTTTTCATTATTTATCCAGTCAAAGCAACTTCCGGCGACACCTGTTTTTTCATCATAGGCGCCAAACACTAATCGTTCTATGCGCGCATGCAGCATAGTACCTGCACACATCATGCAGGGTTCAAGCGTCACATATAATGTTGTGCCTGGCAGACGGTAATTATCCATCTTTAATGCCGCATTTCGAATCGCCAGGACTTCAGCATGAGCGCTTGGGTCATTCAAGCTGATAGGTGAGTTATTACCCGTTGAAAGCAACTGGTTATTTTTGACAAGAATTGCGCCTACTGGCACTTCGTTGTTTTTTTCAGCGACGATTGCTGCATCCAGTGCCTGACGCATCCAGAACTCATCACTAAAAACTTCCTCTACTCCCATTCAATTGTCGCTGGAGGTTTGCCTGAAATGTCATAGGCAACTCTTGATATACCGTCTATTTCATTAATGATTCTTCGAGACACAAGATCAAGAAACTCATAAGGCAGATGCGCCCAACGTGCTGTCATGAAGTCAATTGTCTCTACTGCACGCAAGGCTACGACATATTGATATTTTCTACCGTCACCCATGACGCCAACCGATTTAACCGGCAGGAAAACAGTAAAAGCTTGTGAGACCTGGTCATACAGATCATGGTTGCGAAGTTCCTGTATAAATATGTGGTCGGCACGACGTAGTATATCTGCATACTCTTTTTTAACTTCACCGAGAATTCGTACACCCAGACCAGGACCGGGAAACGGATGACGATGTATCATATTGTATGGCAAACCAAGTTCATCACCGAGACGCCGAACTTCATCCTTGAACAATTCACGCAAAGGTTCAACAAGAGACAGTTCCATCTCTTCAGGTAACCCACCAACATTGTGATGCGACTTAATCAGATGCGCCTTACCTGTTGCAGCAGCAGCTGACTCAATCACATCCGGATAAATTGTTCCTTGCGCCAGCCAGCGCGCATCTTTTATTTTACGTGCTTCTTCTTCAAAAATTTCGATAAACAGATTGCCAATTTTTTTCCTTTTCAGCTCTGGATCATCAATACCGCTTAAAGCAGAAAGAAAACGATCTTCAGCATTCACACGAATAACTTTGACTCCCATGTGTTCAGCAAAAGTATCCATCACTTGATCGCCTTCATGTAAACGCAGCAGCCCGTTATCAACGAATATACAGGTGAGCTGTTTACCTATCGCCTGATGCAGCAATGCAGCCACAACAGATGAGTCTACCCCTCCGGACAAACCCAGAATCACATGCTCGACACCAATCTGTTCTTTAACTCTTAGTATTATATCTTCAACAATATTGTCGGCTGTCCAGCTTGCATCACACTGACAGATATTTTTCAAAAATGAACGGAGTATTTGCTCGCCACTTTTAGTGTGCGTTACCTCGGGGTGAAATTGTAACCCATAAATATTTTTATCCTCGTTGGCAATGGCCGCATATTCTGCATTGTCAGTGCTCGCCAGGGTCACAAACCCTTCTGGCAGTGCTGTTACCTTGTCACCGTGAGACATCCAGACATCCAGCAATTGTTCATTGTTTTTGTTTTCGCCATCACAGAGATTTGAGAACAGTATTCCTGCCTGTTTAATTACTACCTGGGCAAATCCAAACTCGCGCTGCGAAGACTCACTGACGGTGCCACCCAGTTTTTTGGCGAGCGCCTGCATGCCATAGCAAATACCTAATACGGGAACGTTCGCAGCCAATACATAGTCCGGCACATAGGGCGTATCTTCCAGCGTGGTAGATTCAGGCCCTCCTGACAAAATTATTCCCTGTGCTGTTGCAGCAAACTTTTCAGCTTCAGGTGTATCCCAGGAGAAGATTTCACAATAGACACCAATTTCCCGCACGCGTCGTGCAATTAACTGCGTGTATTGAGAACCGTAATCGAGAATAAGAATGCGTTGCGAATGTATGTCCGCATGATTTGATGATTTCATTTAAGCAGTGCAGTTGCAAAAGGGGTCAAAGCCCTATTGGTTTCTATAATAACTTCTAAAAAGGGCTCTGACCCCTTTTTACTTTTAGTCTACGTGATAGTTCGGCGCTTCCTTGGTAATGGCAACGTCGTGCACATGACTCTCGCGCATGCCTGCCGAAGAGATTTTCACAAATTCTGTTTTAGCATGCATTTCATCAATATTATTACAGCCCACGTAGCCCATACTTGAGCGCACACCTCCAAGAAGTTGCTGCAAAATCGATGTGATTGACCCTTTATAGGGTACCCGCCCTTCTATACCCTCAGGCACCAGTTTGTCTTTTTCCGCCACACCCTCCTGAAAATAACGATCACTTGAACCTTGCTGCATAGCACCGATAGACCCCATACCACGATAGGTTTTATAAGAACGCCCTTGATACAGTTCTACATCGCCCGGAGATTCTTTGGTCCCTGCAAACAGGCTGCCCACCATAATTGCATTTGCACCTGCGGCGATAGCCTTGGCAATATCTCCTGAATAACGTATTCCACCATCAGCAATAACAGGAATATTTTTCTTGCTGGCAACGCTTACTACATTATCAATCGCACTTATCTGTGGAACACCGACACCCGCAACAATTCTGGTCGTACAAATTGAGCCAGGACCGATACCGACTTTTAAAGCATCTGCACCACTTTCTATTAATGCAAGTGCTGCACTTGCCGTTGCAATATTTCCTCCAATCACCTGGACCTCCGGGTATTTAGCCTTAACACGTTTGACTGTGTCCAAAACAGCCTGAGAATGGCCATGCGCGGTATCAACCACAATCACGTCTACTTTTGCCTGTATTAACGCATCCACTCTTTCATCAGTACCATTACCCACACCGACCGCCGCACCGGCCCTGAGTTGGCCTTGCTCGTTTTTACACGCATTTGGATGTTCTGAAGATTTTTGAATGTCCTTGACGGTGATCATTCCTCGCAGCTGAAAGTCTTTATTTACAACCAGAACTTTTTCAATACGATGCTTGTGAAGCAGGCTCTGTACCTTATCCAGGCTGGCACCTTCTTCAACTGTCACGAGTCTTTCTTTAGGCGTCATGATGGTGGACACAGGCGCATCAAGATGAGTTTCAAATCGAAGGTCACGACTGGTAACAATCCCCAGCAGTTGCTCTTTATCAACCACAGGCACACCCGATATATTATTTGCTCGCGTGATTTCCAGTACTTCTGAAATACTGACACCAGGTCCCACGGTGATTGGGTCCTTAATCACACCACTCTCATATTTTTTAACGCGGGTCACTTCATTGGCCTGCATTTCGGCAGACATATTTTTATGGATAATTCCCATGCCGCCCTCTTGCGCCATGGCGATGGCTAAACGACCATCTGTGACCGTATCCATGGCCGCAGACAATAAAGGGATATTTAAACGAATCTCACGAGTCAGTTGAGTGCTAAGATCTACATCGCGTGGAAGCACACAAGAATGTGCTGGTACAAGTAGTACGTCGTCAAATGTAAGTGCTTCCTGAATTATGCGCATTTCGATGTCCGGTGTTCGAGATGGCGGCCAATTATAGAGACTGACCTCAACAGGGTAAACTGCTAGCAAGTAATATATAACACCTCCACAGATGAACAAATGGCAACCAATATGACAGATACTCGTGAAATTTTTTCAGTTTCCGAGATAAACCAGCAAATAAAACACGCGATTGCAGCAAATTTTGCTTTATTGTGGGTCGAAGGCGAAATCTCGAATTTAGCCCGTCCGGCCTCTGGCCATCTGTATTTCTCAATTAAAGATAAAAACGCTCAGTTACGCTGCGTTATGTTTCGAAACAGTAATTCGCGTGTGCCTTTTGAGATCACCAATGGCCTGCAAGTCATTATTCGTGCTAAAGCCAGCGTGTATGAAGCCAGGGGTGATCTGCAGCTCATTGTAGATGGCATGGAAGAGGCAGGCTTTGGCGCCTTGCAGAGACAATTTGAGGCCTTAAAAAATAAACTATTCCAGGAAGGCTTATTTGATGAAGCAGCGAAAAAAGAAATCCCGCCTTTCCCTTCAGAAATTGCCATTATTACTTCACCTACCGGTGCTGCTGTAAAAGATTATCTGAAAATAGCGCAACGCCGTTATCCGCACTGTAAAAAAACGATTTATTCTGTACCTGTGCAGGGTGATCAGGCAGCCGCAGCAATATGCAGCGCAATACATGCGGCTAATATTCACGCAAAAGCTGATGTGATTGTATTAATCAGAGGCGGAGGATCAATAGAAGATTTGTGGTCATTTAATGATGAATCACTCGCCAGAGCGATTGCAGATTCCAGCATTCCTGTCGTTTCGGGCATTGGTCATGAAATTGATTATACGATCGCAGATTTTGTTGCCGACTTACGCGCACCGACGCCTTCTGCGGCAGCCGAATTAACCTGCCCTGACACTGAAGTACTGCAAACCATGCTAGCCAACACTCAACAGACCTTGAGAAAACTGTCTATCGAGCTAATCAATACCTACTCACAAAGCATCGACTGGCTCTCTCGACGATTACAGCGCACCCATCCATCCACTATCATTACTATTCAGCAGCTGTCACTACAGAGGCTGGCAGACCGCTTACAGCGCAGCACACTGGTTTACGCCAAAGATAGCCAGCATAGGTTACAGAATTTATATCATCGTCTGCATAATCAGTCCCCACAAAAGCTGTTAACCAGCCAACAAACCTTAGCCAGCACACTCCAGTCCCGTTTACGTGAAGCAATCCATCACCAGCTTAACCAGTTGAACCACAAACTCCAGTTATGTGCCACGACCATGAATGCTGTGAGTCCACTAAACACCTTGCAACGTGGCTATTCCATCACCACAAAAAACAATCAGTCATCGGACGTTGTCAGTCACTATTCTCAAGTCAAAAAAGGTGATCAATTAACAACCCATCTCGCTTCTGGAGAAGTCATAAGTCGTGTAGAATCAACAGGTTCTAAAAATATAATCGATAAATCTTCAACATCCAACAAAGATCAAAATTAACTAATTTCTTGCAACGACGTATTTATTCTGATAATAAAGCGGGCTTCTTTTATTAGGGCTAACAACATGGCAGTTAAAAAAGCGGTATCGAAGAAAAAAGCAGCTCCCGCCAAAAAAGCGGCTTCAGCGAAAAAGAAAACAGCTGCGCCAAAGAAGAAAGCACCTGCTAAAAAGAAGGTTGCAGCAACCAAGAAGAAAGCGGCTGTAAAGAAAAAAGCAGCGCCTGCCAAAAAGGCGGCTCCTGCTAAAAAGAAAGCAGCTGCACCCAAGAAGAAAGCACCTGCTAAAAAGAAGGTTGTCGCGCCCAAGAAAAAAACTGCCAAACCTGTCGCCACCAAAAATCCAGCACCCAAGCCAAAGTCTCGTCTGATTCCAGAAGAGCCTATTGTGGGAATGACCTTGCCGGTTGAAGGCATTGACCCTTACAAGCCCAGCAATGGCGAGTTGTATATGAGCGATGACCAAATCGTCCATTTCAGACATATTCTGATTGAATGGAAAAAACAGCTAATGCAGGAAGTTGACCGCACCGTAGATCACATGAAGTCTGACGCTGCCAACTATGCTGACCCGGCTGATCGCGCCACACAGGAAGAAGAATTCAGCCTGGAGTTACGAACTCGAGATCGGGAACGCAAGTTAATCAAGAAGATTGATGAATCTCTTGTAACGCTGGACACAGGTGATTATGGTTATTGTGAGTCGTGTGGAATAGAAATTGGCATTCGACGTCTTGAAGCAAGACCCACGGCTACCCAGTGTATCGATTGCAAAACATTACAAGAAATTAAAGAAAAACAAATTTACTCATAAGCCAGGTCTTTATTCGCCACAGAATTGCACAATACGCCCGTTATCGCGGGCGCTTTGCCCCATCACCCACAGGGCCTCTTCATTACGGATCACTAGTTACCGCCGTCGCCAGCTACCTGCAGGCACGCAGCCATAATGGACAATGGTTTATACGTATAGAAGATATTGATCCTGAGCGAGAAATGAAAGGTGCGGTTCAATTGATCCTGCAGACACTGAAAGATTATGGTTTTGTCTGGGACAGAAAACCCATCTACCAAAGCAAGCAGTCAAATTTGCACAAACATATTGCTCTACAATTACTTTACCATCACCATGCATATGCCTGTCGCTGCAGCCGCAAGGACTTAAGCGACATTTCAGAACATGGAGAAATGGGACTCATCTATCCAGGTATCTGCGCACAAAAAAATCTTGTTTACCAACATGGCACCACTCTCAGAGTGCGGACAGATAACACTTGTATCAGGTATATGGATAATAATTTTGGCGAACAGCAGTGTAATCTAGCGCAGCAGAGTGGCGACTATGTTATTTACCGCGCTGATAATTTACCCAGTTACATATTAGCTGCCAGCATTGATGACCTGTTCGAGCAGTACACAGAGGTCGTCAGGGGCGCTGATTTATTAGCCATCACGCCAAGGCAAATACACTTGAGTAAACTTGTCAAAAACAGATACCCGGCGTTTTTACACACGCCAGTGATTACTTACGAGAATGGAGACAAATTAAGCAAGCAAACCCAGGCACCAGCGTTAAAAAAGCAGCATGCACGTACAATGCTATTAAACGCATTAACAGATCTGGGACAGGAGCCACCGAATCATTTTCAGTGGAAACCCGTGTGGGCACTATGGGATTGGGCCATCAGCCACTGGCAGCCATCCAGAATTCCTACCTTAAAAACCATTCCACTAAAACACTAAAACAAAAAAGCCGGCGTAGTAGCCGGCTTTTTTGTTAACCTGAGTGTTTAGCTTTATTCGCTATCAGAGTCTTTAAACCATGCCCATGGCTCTTCTTGTGCAATGCCGATAAACAGCCACACGTTGCCAATCAGGGTGACTACCAGAAACAGCGCACCACCTATTGCCCAGAGCAGTTCATCATGGTGATTTTGGAAACCGATAAAATTAAAAATTGAAATCATCGCAATGGTAAATAGTGCCATAATTCCTAATGCTTTCATTGTCATAATATTATTCTCCTAAATTATTTAGCATCGAACCAGAGACTTATCGTCCACCGGGGATCGAGCTGGCGTCTAAGAATTTATCGTAATATATACTCTCTTCATCAATTCCTCCAGACTTTAACAGCTCAATTGCTGCATCAATCATCGGTGGAGGCCCACACAGATAGCCCTGCGCATCTTTTAAGTCTAGGGCTGATGTATCTATATAAGTTTCTTTGAAGTAGTCAGTGACAAAGCCAGTAGGTCCTGTCCATGATGAATCTTCTTTGTCTGCAGACAAGACTGTAACGTATTCAAATTTATAGTCTTTATGCCACTGCTGCTTGATACGCTGCATGTCTTCGTCACAGTAAAGGTCTTGTTCGGTTTGCGCACCAAACAGGAATATACAGTTACGCTCCACCTGCTCTAGTACACATTCTTCCAGTATGGCTTTAATAGCACTCATACCACTACCACCCGCCATACAGACCATTTGAGTACTTGCCGGGCGATGGTAGAAGTGCCCGTATGGTGCACTAAGACTCACTGCCGTCCCTACTCTGTCTTCTGCAAATAACCATTCAGTGAATTCACCACCGGGTACTTTACGAATATAGAAACTAAATTCACGATCATTCTCATTTCTGGGTGCTTTGGCAAATGAGTACGACCTAGGTGTTTCGATATCTTTTACAGAAATCTCAGCATATTGCCCGGACATCATTTCGCGATTGAAATCGCTATCACACTTTACGACCAGCTCTACAATATCGTGAGTCAATTGATTCAACTGGGAAATTTTGCCTTCCAGATGAAGTAGCTCGGTTGCAGGAGCGTCACCCATTTCAACCTCTACATCTATGTCAGACTTTAGGACAGACTGGCATGCCAGGACTGTACCTGCCTTTAATTGCTCGCCATCCAGTACGTATGAAAAATCAGTTAATGCCTTAATTTTTCCTTTTTTGATGACACATTGACAGGTCCCACAACTTCCTACACGACAGTCATGCGGCCATGCCAGCCCTGCTTCCAGTGCAGCCTTTAGTAAATTTTCACCAGCTTTCACTGTGATGGTTGCTTCACCATTATTGACAGTGGCAGTGTGGTCCTGTTTTTTATTTCCAAATAATCCAAACATGATTTTATACGCTTCGGGTAATACTACAAACGTAAAAAAGCACGCAGACTATAATCTACGCGCTTTTTCATTAAGGTCAGTATTTATGAGTTGATTGATATCCCATTTAGTGTTCCTGAAGCAATATCAGTTGCAGAAGGCAACACTGTAAAAGGAATGATCTTTTCCTTACTCGTACTTGGGTGCGATTTAACCTTATCGTACCATTTGGCAACACCAGGTCGAGAGCTAATCAGGTCACCAGCACCACCAATTTCAATCAGGTTACAGCAAGACGACCAGTGAATATCCGCAAGAGAGAAGTCACCGCAGATGAAATCACCTTTTCTTGGCGGATTAATTACCTGCTTCTCCAGCCCGTCAAACAAGGGTGCCAAGGCATCTTTGTTAATTGAATCGCCGAGGTTAGGAGCAACGCTTTCTGTTGCAATGATTGCCCACTGATACATGATCGCCCGGCTCACTCCATTTCGGGGAACAAGCGAAGGGCCAAACCCTTTATCATCAAGATAAGACATGACAGCCACAGTACCGTACACAATAAAGTCAATATCCTGCAATACAGGACCTATGCCATAAGGGGAGACAGCACGAAAATCGCTAGCATCAATATCTGTAATGACCTCAGTATCAATGTCTACTCCCTTTTCTGCGGCAGTCTGCAAACACTTACCTGTGTCAGGGCATGATGGATGCCCGCGCAGAATCATTTTAGTTCCTAATTTATCTCCGATCATATTCTTCCCCCTAATTCAATAATCCCATCTGTTAATCATCCTTCGATGAAACGTTGGTTTTTTTGTGAGACTAATGATTAGCTTTCTTAGTTAATTTTATTGGTTAATCTTCTACCTTAAGTGCACCTGATGGGCATTGTGCAACAGTTGCACGGATTTCTTCTTCTGGAGCACCAGACTCATCAATGACGAACGCGCCATCAACAATTTTAAATACATTTGGTGAACCTTCAACACATTTACCAGCGTGAATACAGGTACTTTCATCCCAAGTTACTTTCATAATTTCGACTCCTAGCGTGTTTTAGTCAGTTTAGTTATACACCAACGATTTCATTTTTCATTGAATACAAAATACACAAGACTTCATCTCTTTCTTTTGCACCAACATTATTCTTGTCCAATGCAGCCAGTACATCATCACAAACTGCAACAAACTCTTCATCACTAATATTCATACCAGTGTGTGCTGTTAGCATATCCTGACCGGTGTATGTCTCAGGTCCGCCAATACCGGCGCCGAAGAATTCGCGCACTAATCGTTTAACATTCTCTGGATCACTCTGTGCATATCGCTGTTTAATTTTAGGGTTAGAAGTATGGTTTTTCCAAATATCTTCTACCACTGCTGCGATACCTTCTGCACCACCCAGGCGCACGTATAAGCTAGCGTCACTCATTTTATTTACTCCTCAATTTTACCACTGATTTATATGAATATTTTCTGTTTAGCAGGGTCTTACCTTATAACAAGGCAAGACCCTATTTTAATTTAACAGATTAAGCGTAGCCAGCGACCTGATTAATCTTGGCAGCGACCTTGCGCTCACCCTCAGATGCCATCTCCTCATCCCACTTGTTCATCTGCTCATTCATGTACTTATGCCACACCGGCGGTAACAATGCCAATGCAAACAGCGTGAAGTACCCGCGTCCGCAGTTCGGCGACCCCACTTCATCCAACTCCCAGAAGTGTGTCTCGCCGCGATCATGGTGATCCCCCTGACGCCCAATCTCGATGAAAAACCAGCTCGTGAATGCCGTGCTGTTATCCCAGCTATGACGGTAGTCAATCGGCTGTCCTTTCTCGCGAATTAAACCGTAGTGCTCAAGGTAGTTCAACGCCTCTAGCTCAAAGTTAGAGATTAACCACACGATCGCCAAACAGCCCATGCCAACCCAGCCGCCTACAAACCAGAATAAAAATATGGTTGGCAATGCCATGAAGTAGCCTCGAATCCAGCGGTTCTGCCATGATAAAAATGGCACGCCCAGTCTCTCCAGACGCTGCTTCTCCATCACAAACAAAAACTTGCTCTGCCCTATGCCGGATAACGGATAGTGCTTGTACAGACTTCTGCCGCGTGGCGCTGTTGCCGGATCATCCACATGACCAAGCTCCAGGTGATGGTTGTATACATGCGCATAACAGAAATGCGCCTTGCCTGACAAGGCCATCATCCAGCGCGCAATCACAAAGCTGAACCCTTTGGTATGCGCCAGCTCATGTCCGTAGATAATCCCGATACCCGCAAATATCCCGGTGGAGATCGTCGCGCCTATCAGCTGCGATCCGGTGATCCCGTCCTGTATCGTCATTCCTAACAGTGTGGACTCCGCAATCGGCACTCCGGTCATGTACTGGAATATGCGCCAGGCCAACACGATCTGTAAACAGATGAACACTCCCAGCATTCCGTACATCACGCCATTGTGTAATGCCGGTATCCCGTACAGCTCTCCGTCTTCGTCAAACCCCGCTCCCGGTGTCTGCGCTTTCGTCAGGGTATCAATGATGATCCCTACTCCTAACAGGGCCACACCTGTCCATACCCATGGACCGCCGGCCAAAACTCCAAACATCGACGCCAGTATTAGCAACGGGGCTAAAAAATAGCGTACATTGATTAATAATTTCTTCATCGGTACCTCCGAGTTACTTAATGAAAACCTAATCTATTTATATAGACCTTATTATTATTGATTATCAAACTTCTTTGACAGCGAAAACTACCAAAACTGTAGCTAGAATGCCAAGATTATAGCACCCAAACTTAGTAAAACCACTCTGAATAACCGATCCTGAGCTACTAATTTATAAGCAATTTGTTAAACATTTACTCGCATTCAGAAATGAAGTCCAAAGATAGCGAGTTTATGCAGTAACGTTTCCCGGTTGGCTCGGGGCCATCCTCAAATACATGACCAAGATGTGAACCGCATTGATTGCAACACACTTCAACTCGCGTCATACCGTGTGAGTTATCCGTGATGTAGCGAATTGCCTGATCTGACACCGGTTTCCAGAAGCTGGGCCAGCCTGATCCAGAGTCAAATTTAGTCTCGGATGAGAATAATCTGCTTTCACAGCAAGTACAGATAAAGGTGCCGGCGCTTTTTTCGTCTAGCAATCGACCTGAAAATGGAGGCTCAGTGCCTTTTTGCCAACATATGGCAAATTGCTCTGGCGTAAGTTTGTCTTTCCAGTGGGTGGGGTCGTCTTTGCCAGCCATGTATTTATTTTATTCTTCGACAGCCTTCATACTTAAACGAATTCGATTCTGCTTATCCACTTCCAGCACTTTGACGGTGACCATATCACCTTCAGTCAACTCATCAGAGACATTTTCAACGCGCTCGCTGGATATTTGGGAAATATGGACCAATCCATCACGACCCGGAAGGATGGTTACAAATGCACCGAAGTCCATAATTTTCGCCACTTTACCTTCATAAGTAGCCCCGACTTCAACATCCGCAGTAATCAGTTCAATACGTTTTCTGGCTTCTTCGCCGGCAGCACGATCCACGGATGCAATTTTGATATTGCCTTCATCATCGATGTCAACAGAAGCACCTGTTTCTTCAGTGATTGCACGGATAACTGCACCACCTTTACCAATAACATCGCGAATCTTGTCCGGATGCACTTTCATTGCCAGTAAGCGCGGAGCAAACTCAGACATTTCAGCAGGATTTTCAATCACATCAGCCATCTTAGAAAGAATATGAATACGTCCATCCTGCGCCTGAGCAAGAGCAACCTTCATGATTTCTTCTGTAATACCCTGGATTTTAATGTCCATCTGAAGTGCTGTAATACCATCTCGGGTACCCGCTACTTTGAAGTCCATGTCCCCAAGATGATCTTCATCTCCCAGGATATCCGTCAATACTGCGTAATCATCACCTTCTTTAATAAGGCCCATTGCGATACCGGCTACCGGTGCTTTAATTGGCACACCTGCATCAAGTAAAGATAAACTGGTACCACAGACTGATGCCATCGAGCTGGAACCATTGGATTCAGTAATTTCTGACACCACACGAATCACATAAGGGAACTCTTCCTGTGTTGGCATAATAGCCTGAACACCACGTTTGGCCAGCTTCCCATGACCAATTTCTCTTCGACCAGGAGAGCCAGTTCTGCCTGCTTCACCTACTGAATATGGAGGGAAGTTGTAATGCAGCATAAAGGTATCTTTAAATGAACCTTCAATTGCATCGATAATCTGCGCATCACGGCCGGTCCCAAGCGTAGTAACGACTAACGCTTGTGTTTCACCCCGTGTAAACAGTGCTGACCCATGAGTGCGAGGCAGCACACGGGTACGCACATATATCGGGCGCACCGTTTTTGTATCTCGTCCATCGATACGTGGCTCACCCGCAATAATTTTTCCGCGCACAATGCGCTTTTCCAATTTGCCAAACTCAGCACTTACATCTGTGGCACTAGGGCCGTCCTCTGAGCTTATCTCTTCAACCGCTTTCGCTCTCAATTCACCGACAGCCTGTTGACGAGAGAGCTTCTCTGAAATCTTATAAGCTTCACTTAGCGGCTGTTCAAATGCTGCAGCCACTTTATCTGCCAGCGGTTTATCTTCTTCCTTGGCTGTCCATTCCCAACGTGGCTTACCTACTTCACTGGCAAGTTCTTTAATTGCATTGATCACCACCTGCATCTCACGATGGCCATACATAACCGCACCCAGCATCACATCTTCCGAGAGTATGTTGGCTTCTGACTCAACCATGAGCACAGCGCTATCTGTCCCTGCAACGACTAACTCAAGATCAGACTCTTCCAACTGACTAAAGGTTGGATTTAAAACATACTCGCCATCAATATAACCTACCTTGGCAGCACCGATAGGACCATCAAAAGGAATGCCAGATATCGCTAAAGCTGCAGATGTACCAATTAATGCAGGAATATCCGAATCAACATCAGTATTCATCGATACGACGGTGGCGATCACCTGTACTTCGTTTTTAAACCCTTTCGGGAATAAAGGGCGAATCGGTCGATCAATGAGACGACAGGTTAATGTCTCTTTTTCGGAAGGACGGCCTTCGCGCTTGAAAAAGCCACCAGGAATTTTACCTGCTGCATAGGTTTTTTCTTGATAGTTAACTGTGAGTGGAAAGAAATCCTGCCCTTCTCTTGCTTCTCTTACACCAACTGCTGTGACCAGAACTGAGGTATCGCCCATATTAACTAAAACAGCACCGTCTGCCTGACGAGCTATTTCGCTAGTCTCAATAGTGACTTCATGTGCCCCGAATTGGAATGATTTCTTTATGCTTTTCACTCAAGATTTCCTGTATAAATTGAACGTTAAATTTTGTATATAAGAATACGCCACCATGCTGCCGGCACAGTGCTAATCAAAGATTTTCCTATATAAAAGGCATGGCTACGCAGTGTTTGCTGAGCCATAGTTGATATTATCGGCGCAGGCCTAATGATGAAATCAGCTGCTGGTAGCGTTGCTGATCCTTACGTTTAATGTAATCGAGCAACTTGCGTCTTTGATTGACCAGCTTCAATAAGCCGTGTCTGGAATGATGGTCATGCTTGTGGCTTGAAAAATGATCACTAAGGTACTTTATACGAGCAGATAGTAATGCCACCTGAACTTCAGGTGAACCTGTGTCATTTGCTGACTGTTGATACTGCTTGACGATGCCCGATTTATCTTCCGCTGTTAGTGCCATTTTTATAAACTTTTCTAGTATTGATTACTGGATGGTATTCCTAAGAGAGCGCGATTCTACCATGTGTCCGCAAAGGCACAATACCTTAATTGCCTTATGACATATAAAACTTACTAAAATGGACAAATCCATCATCATTCTGCTCTCCCAAGCCTCGAAAAACCCGATTGGTATCATAAATACGGATATATTTGCTATTTATATCTGCTGGAAATCTGATTTTCCTGCCCTGTTCCAGTGACAATAGCAGTCCATTCTTCATCTCGAGCCTTGGGTATTCATAAAAAGCGACTTCCGGCGCCAGCATTGTTTTTTCCAGTGCCACGGCTCCATCACAACTTATCTGTTCTAATTGCTCATAGGTATACATGTCATAGGTATGCCCAAATTCACCGACAGATAAACGACGTAATTCATCCACATGCGCCAGACACCCAAGTTTTGCGCCTATATCTTCAACCAGCGTACGAATATAAGTGCCTTTCGAGCAATGTACCGTCATACCAACTTTATTATCCTGAATATGATCAATCACAATAGAATCAATCTGTACCTGACGCGAAGGACGCTCTATTTGCTTCCCTTCTCTTGCCAGCTTGTACATTGGCACACCGTCTTTTTTAATTGCCGAGTACATCGGTGGTATCTGATCAATAACACCCACAAATGTACTGGCTGTCTCGGCAATGGCATCTAGATGCTGCTGTTTCACATCCGCCGTTGCAATTACCTGCCCTTCTTTATCCCCTGTGTCTGTCTGTTCGCCCAGTTTTGCTACTGTGTAGTAAGCTTTCCTGGCACCCATTACGTGATCTGCGAGTTTGGTTGCTCGTCCAAAGCACAGGACTAACGCACCTGTTGCCAGTGGATCCAGCGTGCCGGTATGTCCCACTTTTTTTGCATTAAACAGGCGCTTCACCTGCTGTAGTGCATGGTTAGAACTAAGCCCGAGAGATTTATCAAGAACGAGCAATCCGTGAATATCGCGACTAAATTTATTTTTCTTGGCCAAGACGGGAAATTAAAAAGTTAAGGTGATGCGGACGGTAAATCAAAAAGATCAGGCGCACTGATTACGCGAATTTGAACTTAATCCTGCTTTTCCTTTGCCAGAATTTCGTTCAATCGTGCTGATCGTTCCAGTGTGTCATCGTAATGAAATGATAATGTGGGGACAATTCGCAAACGCATTATTCTCCCCAGCTCTTTACGCAGATATGCAGAGCAACTATTCAGGCCAGCCTGTAATTCTTCAACATCCTTATTTTGCGTGTAAGGAGAGAAATATATTTTTGCAGCAGAAAGGTCTTTCGTTACCACGACTTCTGAAATTGAAAGATCCTTAACTCTCGGGTCGTTAACTGAGTCTCTGATCAGAACAGCAAGCTCTCTTCTAATTTGTTCAGCGACGCGTAATGCACGAGGAAAATCCTTAGGCATACTTAGGCAATCGTTCGAGCAACTTCAGTTCGCTCGTAGACTTCAATATTATCGCCCGGCTTAACATCGTTGTAGTTCTTCACTGCAATTCCACATTCCGTTCCAGCACGTACTTCGGACACATCATCTTTATGGCGACGCAAAGACTCCAGCTCGCCTTCATATATAACGACATTATCTCGCAACACACGAATCGGATTACCTTTCTTGACAACACCATCAACAACCTGACAGCCAGCTACCGCACCTAGCACTGACGACTTAAAGACGTCTTTAACTTCTGCAATACCCACAATTTCTTCCCGCAACTCAGGAGATAGCAGGCCGCTCATTGCACTCTTAACGTCATCTATTGCTTCATAAATAATGCTGTAGTAACGCAAATCGACGCCATTTTCATCGATAGCTCTACGGGCACTCGCATCTGCTCGAACATTAAAACCAATCACGATTGCGCTGGATGCAGCTGCAAGATTGATATCTGACTCAGTAATCCCTCCTACACCGGCACTGACAATAGTCACTTTTACCTCGTCGGTAGAAAGGCCTTCCAATGAATCACGCAAGGCTTCTGCACTACCCTGTACATCCGCTTTAACCAGAATATTGACTGCTGCAATTTCACCGTCCTGCATTTGATTAAAGATATTTTCAAGTTTTGCTGATTGTTGTGCCGCAAGTTTTGACTCTCGTGTCTTGCCTTTACGCACTTCAGCAACTTCACGCGCTTTACGATCATTTTCAACAACAATTGCTTCTTCACCCGCATTCACTGTTCCTGACAAACCCAGCACTACAACTGGCAGCGAGGGACCAGCAGACTCAACCGGCTTGCCCTGTTCATCAAACATTGCACGAACACGTCCATATTCCTCACCACACAATAAAATATCTCCTCGAGACAACTTGCCTTCCTGTACCAGTATAGTACTCACCGGGCCGCGCCCTTTATCCAGCGTGGATTCAATGACAATGCCGGTCGCAGGACCATCAGGCACACCCACTAATTCCATTACTTCAGCCTGCAGGCTCAACGCATTTAGCAGATCATCTATTCCCTGGCCGGTCTTTGCAGAGACATTAATAAACTGCACGTCTCCACCCCACTCTTCAGGGATAACTTCCAGCCCTGACAAATCTGTGCGCACACGATCCGGGTCAGCATCTTCTTTATCAATTTTATTCACCGCAACCACGATTGGAACACCGGCGGCTTTTGAGTGTTTTACTGCTTCAGCAGTTTGTGGCATCACACCATCATCTGCAGATACAACCAGAATGACAATATCAGTTGCCTGGGCTCCTCTGGCACGCATCGCTGTAAATGCCGCGTGTCCGGGCGTATCCAGGAAGGTAATGACACCATTTGGTGTTTCTACATGATAGGCACCGATGTGCTGAGTAATTCCGCCCGCTTCTCCGGCTGCTACGCGTGAATGACGAATATAATCCAGCAATGACGTTTTACCGTGATCAACATGACCCATGACTGTGACAACAGGAGGGCGAGGAACAGAGGCTTCGGAGTCGTAAACATGTTTAACTACTTTAGACTCAATATCATTTTCTTCAAAGGCCTTGGCGGTATGGCCGAGCTCTTCCACAACCAGAATTGCTGTGTCCTGATCAATCACCTGATTAATAGTGGCCATTGCCCCCATATTCATCATGACCTTTATGACTTCCGCAGCTTTAATTGCCATTTTTTGCGCAAGGTCTGACACTGAGATACTTTCAGGAATTAATACTTCTCTTACCACTGGAGCAACCGGGCGTTCGAACCCATGCTTACCTGATGCTTCTACTCGCTGTGTACGTGATCTCGCTTTTGGTTTGCGACGGCCTCGCTTATCACTGGCAACATGCAGTTCCTTACGCTTTCCGTGATCTTCATCTTTTCCTTTCTTGCGACCTGACTTCTTGTCTTTTGCCGGGGCCTCTTTAGGAGCAGCCGGGACGGCAGCAGTGGTTGCAGCCTGTTTTTCCTGAGCTGCCGCTGCAGCTTCTGCGGCAATACGCTGCTCTTCTGCTTCTTTAGCCAGTACTTCTTCCTGGGCTTTACGTTCTTCTTCGGCAATTCGTGCCGCCTCTGCGTCTTTCAGATCCTGCTCTTTTTTCTCAGCAGCCAGTCTTTGCTGCTCGATCTCTTCCTCTTCTTTGCGCTTTTGCTCCTGCTCTTCAATGAGCTCGCTGCGCTTAACGTAAGTTTTCTTTCTGCGCACTTCAACATTGACGGTTTTTGTATTTGCTGCGCGCCCTTGTCCACCACTGACTTTTAGTTGTGATGTACTCTTACGCCTTAGAGTAATTTTTTTACCTTCTTCAGCAGAACCGCCTAGCTTCGCGCCTTTGCTTTGGCGTAAATGTTCCAGCAGCTGCAACTTTTCACTGTCTGAGATTTCCTGATCAGGCGCAGAAAAACTGAGTCCAGCATCCTTTAGTTGCTCCAGTAATTTATCAACTGGAGTCCCTACGACTTCTGCTAATTGTTGTACAGTGACTTGTGCCATGCGCCCTCTATTTTATTTTGTTTCTTCCGCTGCAAACCATGGTGCACGTGCTTCCATTATCAGTTCGCCTGCTTTTTCTTCGGTTAATCCTTCTATATCAGCAATATCATCAACCGCTTGTTCAGCCAGATCTTCCATTGTGATTATACCTTTGGCAGCCAGCTCAAAAGCCAGATCCCGCGTCATGCTTTGCATGCCCAGCAGATCTTCGGCTGGCTCGGCACTATCTTCTCCTCCACCAGAAATAGCCAGAGTTAATAATGCGTCTCGTGCACGACCTCTTAACTCTTCGACCATTTGCTCGTCAAACTCTTCTACTTCCAGCAGTTCTTTAGGTGGAACGTAAGCAATTTCATCGACTGTCGAAAATCCTTCCTGGACCAAAATTGCGGCCACTTCTTCATCGACATCCAATTGATCCATGAACAATTGTTGAAGAACTTTCATTTCACCTTCGTTCTTCTCTTCAGCCTGGCCCTCGGTCATTACATTCAGTTCCCAGCCAGTCAGTTCGCTGGCGAGCTTCACATTCTGACCACCCCGGCCAATCGCCTGTGATAATTTTTCTTCTTCTACGGCGATATCCATACTGTTGGATTCTTCATCAACGACAATTGAAAGCGTCACCGCAGGGGACATTGCGTTAATCACAAATTGCGCAGGATTCTCATCCCACAAAATAATATCAATTCGCTCGCCTGCCAGCTCATTGGATACTGATTGAACTCGTGAGCCACGCATACCTACGCAGGCACCTACCGGATCAAGTCTTGGATCAAGTGAACGTACGGCGATTTTTGCTCTCAAACCCGGGTCACGCGCCGCACCCAGAACATCAATGACGTTTTGGCCAACTTCCGGGACTTCAAGCTTGAATAATTCAATTAAAAACTCTGGTGCGGTTCGAGTAAGAAACAATTGTGGCCCACGTACTTCAGAACGTACATCTTTCAGGTAAGCTCGAATACGGTCACCGGGACGGATAGATTCACGTGGTATCAGGTCTTCCCTGGGAATAAAACCTTCGGCGTTTCCTCCCAAATCGATATACACCCCGCTATGTTCAGAGCGTTTGACAACGCCCATCACCAGCTCACCAATGCGGTCAGAATATGCATCTACAATTTGTGCCCGCTCTGCCTCACGCACCTTCTGCACAATCACCTGTTTCGCGGTATGCGCAGCAATACGACCAAAAGCCACAGACTCGATACTTTCTTCCACGTATTCACCCACCTGAATATCGGGGTGGTTTTGTATCGCATAGCTATAAAGAATCTGCTTATCGGGAGATTCGAATTCAGGGTCTTCGTCATCCATGACCAGCCAGCGCCTGTATGTATCGTAATCACCAGACTCACGATCGATACCAACACGAACTTCAATGTCCTTGGTGTAGCGCTTTCGTGTTGCTGTTGCCAGTGCAGCTTCTATCGCCTGAAAAATGATATCTTTTTCAACACCTTTCTCATTTGAGACAGTGTCCGCAACCATTAAAATCTCTTTATTCATAAACCGTGCGTTCCTAAAATGCCTTATTTTAAATCGCTATAAATTAAATTTGCTCTTTTCACCGCGTTAAAAGGAAACTCAACCAAATCTCCATCAACCGTCATAGTAATGTTTTCTTCATCTATTTTAGTCAATTGACCTAAAAAATTTCTTCTTTCCTGAACTGCCCAGCCCAGTCTCACTTTAATCTCTTCCCCTAAATACTTTTCGAAATGTTCACGCTTCATCAACGGACGATCCAGCCCCGGTGATGACACTTCTAATGTATACGCAACACTGATAGGGTCTTCTACATCCAGTATTCCGCTGACCTGGTGACTCACCTCTGAGCAATTATCGACGCTAATGCCATCCTTATGGTCAATAAATATTTTCACTAGCGCATGGTTTTCAGAGCTTCTCAACTGAACACCCCAGAGATCAAAGCCCAATCCTTGTACAATTGGCTCAAATAAGGCCTCAAGTCCATCCGAGTCTAGCTTCACGTCCGTGCCCCTATAAAAATCACAGAATTTTCGTTTGGCCAACAAAAAAGCCCCAAACGGGGCCTCTAACTAACTTCCTATGTTCACCACAACAACTACCAACCGCTGGATTATATTTTACGCCGCATGATTCGGCAACCACAATTACGCCTATCTCACCATTTAAATCAGGCGATAGCGTTAGGATCTGATCATTCTGAGTATTTCGTTGAACCCTGACACCTCTGCCTCAAACTCAATCTGTGATACGCGCGAGCTGTCCAGAATCCTTGGCCAGGCAAATAACGGGGTTTTTTCATCGACCAAGCCAATTTGGCATGTGGTTGCCGTCAGCACCTCTTCTTCAGACAAGGCATCCCAATGCCGCTCAGACCACACGCCACTTGGGTAGCAAAAGTGTGTCATCGGCTTATCCAGAAGTGGATTAATCACCTCTTTATTATCGCGTATCTCTTTTTTCGCAATTTCATGATCGACAGGAAACGTATGCCGATGAGTATGTAATTGAATATCAATGCCAAATTGTTTAAATTCAGCCAACTCTTGTTTATTAACAATATTAAAGAGCCTGTCTTTATTTAGCTGCTGGTAATCCACCTGCAATAGCTCACCCAACTTTTCAAGCAGTTCGACTCTCTTCTCATTGCCCTTTAATGGCTGCCCAAATTCTTTAACTGCAATCGCGATCTTATTTTTATTTTCAGGATTTAAAGCGCAATCTTTATGTTCACTCAATGCAGGTATCCCCAACTGAGAAAAATCTGCACGAGGAACTTCCGTTTTCCAAAACATGTAGCCCACTGCCAACGTAAATACAGGACAATCTCTATCGAAAAAATAAGAAGTTAAATATAAAGTTGAAGGAAACTCATGTTGCTTAAGAATGGGCGCCGCTTTTTTCAATACACTAACGAAGCCATCATCAATCGTTATCACAACACGATTATTAGCTTTAATACCTTTACTTACATTTTGATAAGCCTCATCCAGGCCAATCACCTGATAACCTTTACGTTTCAAATAATTCATTCTATGAGCAAAGACTTCAGGCTCGATAAAAAGCCCAGGCACATTCAAATGCTCGTCTATCGTGGTAAATGCGTGGTAGCAAAGCACTCTCACCTTGTTGCGCAATAGCCAACGTGAGATCGCAAACAATCCCAAGTATTTGCTAGTAATGAAAACAGATTTTTTTACCAAGGGAGACATATTGAAGCGTATAACAGCATTCTAATTACACAAGCCAGCATTAGAACTTAAATCGTAGTTCAACGCTGAGTAATCAACCACAAACCGGCCAAAAAATATGACTTAAGGCTTTATATTGAAATTTCCAAGGCCACTAAGACGACGATCATAACAAAGTGTATCAACACCATCTGACACTGAATGCTACGCTCACCGGATTTATGAGCTGAGTATTATATTTGAGGATATAGTGGTAGCGGGGGCAGGATTTGAACCTGCGACCTTCGGGTTATGAGCCCGACGAGCTGCCAGACTGCTCCACCCCGCATCAATATGATAGGCATCGAAACAAGTATTAGAACTTACCCCGAGTCAGTCTGAGCGAGGGAGTGTACGCAGCTAATCGTTATATTTCAAGGACGTTGAAAGCGAGTGTTTTCTGATCAGCCTATCGCTTGTCTGCACAGTTCAATTAACATCTGTGGGAATAGAAATAACCCTACAACCAATAAAGTATGAATGCTGAGCACAGATATATGTCCAGTTGGCATTACTTCTCTTTGAATAACTTCGCCTTCCTCAAAATACATAAGCTTGATCACACGAAGATAATAGAAAGCACCAATAACGGAAGCTATCACGGCAACAATAGCCAAACCTATCCCCCCGTTAGCAACTAATGCCTGAAGCACATTTAATTTGGCATAAAAACCAACTGTCATTGGGATACCTGCCATAGAGAACATTAACAGCAGCATTAAAAATGCTAACCAGGGATATGGTTTTGACAAACCTTTCAAATCATCCAGGTTTTCTAATCTGTGATTCATTCTTTCTGCACATAACAAAATACCAAACACTGCCGAGCTCATTAATGCGTAAGTCAGCGTGTAAAACAACGCAGCAGAGTAGCCGGTACTATCTCCTATCAATAACCCCAGTAGAATGTAGCCAACATGACCGATTGTTGAGTAACCCAACATTCGCCTTAGATTGCTTTGAGAAATGGCAATTATATTGCCAGCTGTTAATGACAATAAAGCAAGCACTATCAGTGATTGCTGCCAGTATTCATGCATGTACTGCAACCCATCCATCAGCAGCCTCAATGCCAACAGCAGACCGGCAATTTTGGGAACGCTGGCAATTAATAGCGTGACTGGTAACGGTGCACCCTGGTACACATCGGGTAACCACATATGAAAAGGAACTGCACCAAGCTTAAATGCCAAACCGATCACTATAAAAATCACTGCTGTGATAATACCGATACCCATTTCGTTTTCCACGCTGAGATCTGACAAGTACAGGGTCCCCGTCAATCCGTAGAGCAATGAAATTCCATAGAGCAGGAAACCCGATGCGATTGCACCCAGTACAAAATACTTAATCGCTGCTTCCGAACTGACGGAATTATCTCTATTCATTGCTACCAGGGCATACATTGATAACGAGAGTAACTCCAGCCCCAAATATACCATTAGCAAATGATTTGCCGAACTTATCAGCATCATCCCAAGCAATGAGAACAAGGCTAATGCGTAATATTCTCCTCGCGGGTAGTCATGTCTGTTTATAAATCCTCTTGAATACAGCATTACAACTATCATGAATACACACATAGATGACTTTGCCAGTACAGACAAATCATCATCTATGTAAAATCCATTAAACAGCTCTATAGCCTGTCCTGTAAATGGGCGCGCACATAAATAAAGGGTCGCCCACAGAACTGCTTGCGTTAGTACAAATGTCCAGTGACTCTTTAAAGGCATAAATGCACCAGCCAACAACACGATACATGCGCCCAGCAACAAGACAATTTCCGGCACTGCGCTAATGTATTCAATAATCACGGGGTCTATCTGCATATCATAAAACCTTTGTTACCAATGCCAGATCAAGCACTCTTACCAGTGAGGGTTGCAGATATTCCACCAGAGGTGCAGGCCAGACACCTAATGCAATCACCATCAGCGCCAATGTTAATAAGATTAAAAATTCTCTAGTTGTAACGTCACTCAAAGCAGCAACAGAATCATTTAACACTTCACCAAAAATTACTCGTTTCACCAGCCACAAAGAATAAGCTGCACCGACAATCAAGGTGATAGCAGCCAGTGCGGCATACCATAAACTTGCATCAAAGCTGGCAACGATGACCATGAATTCTCCAACAAAACCAGAAGTGCCCGGCAGACCAGAATTTGCCATCGCAAATAACACCATCAACGCTGCAAATACCGGCATGCTATTAACTACGCCCTGATAATCTTCTATGTTTCGTGAATGCATACGATCATATAAAACACCTACACATAAAAATAACGCACCTGAAATAAATCCATGCGAGATCATTTGTATCATACCGCCCTGTAATGCCAGCATTTGAAAATCAGTATTGTCGGCACTAATTTGGTATATGACGAAAAAACCCAGCGTGACAAAACCCATGTGAGCTATCGAGGAATAGGCAATAAGCTTTTTCATGTCTTTTTGCGCGAGAGCAACAAACCCGATATATACAATAGCAATTAACGATATTGTAATTAACAGCCAGTCAAGTTCACGACTTGCATCGGGTGTTATTGGCAGGTTGAAACGTAAAAAACCATAGCCACCAATTTTCAGCATAATAGCTGCAAGAATTACCGAACCGCCCGTAGGCGCTTCAACATGCGCATCAGGCAACCAGGTATGTACTGGCCACATAGGCACCTTTACTGCAAATGCGATTAGAAATGCTAAAAATATTGGTATTTGAACATTCAGAGGAATAACCGCAGTCGATAACTGCGCAATCTCAAATGTGCCTGTTTTTGCATACAAAAAAAGCAATGCAATTAACATGAACACCGATCCTAAAAATGTATACAGGAAAAACTTGACGGTTGCATATACGCGTCTCGGTCCACCCCATATTCCAATAATAAGAAACATTGGAATAAGCATGGCTTCAAAGAACACATAAAACAGCATTGCATCCAAAGCACAGAACACACCGACCATTAAACCTTCGAGCAACAGGAATGCTGCGAGGTAGTGATGGATCTGATGTTTTATATTTGTCCAGCTCGCAATGACGACAACCAACGTCATAAATACTGTCAGTACAATAAGTGTGATCGAAATTGCATCGACACCTAATGCATAATAGATATCAAACGATTCAATCCAGCGATGTTTCTCAACAAACTGCATTTGTGCCGTGATGTGAGATCTTGAAATCAGTAATATCGCAAGTATCATTTCCACTATTGACACTAGCAAGGCAAACCATTTCATTCCCTCGCCGATCTCCCTGCCCATCAGCATAATCAGGATAGCCGCAAATACAGGCATCCAGATCAACAAACTGAGAATAGGTATATCCATATGTATTTAAATCTGAAAATAAAAAAAGGTTAACAGCCCAAGCAAGCCGATAATCATGGCAAAGGCATATTGATACAAATAGCCACTCTGGAATTTACGCAACTGTGAGGACACTCCCCTGACCAGATTTGCCGTCCCGTTGACCATTAGGCCATCAATCAGAATACGATCCCCAAGTGCGGATGCTGCCTTACCGATTCCCACTCCCAGCCGGGCAAAGCCCTTGATATACAACCAGTCGAAACCGTATTTTCTGGTGAGAATATAATTGGGAAGGGCAAAAACCGGCGCAACTAATTTTGGAATGCCTGGAGCCAGCGAATAACATAACCAGGCTAGTGCCACGCCAGCCAGCAACAGTAAAAATGCAGTTGTCATAAAGCCGTGTGTCACCATTGCCAAGGCACCATGAAAATGGCTCGCCATTTTTTCCATAACGCCGTGTTGCTCACTAACGTGAATAGAAGCTGCAAAGAAATCACCATAAACCATTGGCTCTATCGCGTATCCTGCAAATACACTACAAATAGCCAATAAAATTAACGGCACTGTCACTACTTTTGGCGTTTCATGAACATGGGAATATGTCTCCTCGTCCATGCGCGGCTTTCCATGGAACACCAGAAGAAATAATCTCAGCGAATAAAATGCGGTGACAAACACACCAGATAGCACCATCCAGTACACGTAATTCGCACCTGGCAATTCAGACAAATGTACAGCTTCAACAATAGATTCCTTGGAGAAGAACCCGGAAAAAGCAGGAAACCCAATCAGTGCCAGAGTACCAATTAAAGAAGTCACATAGGTGACTGGCATGCGTTTCCATAAGCCACCCATCTTTCGTATATCCTGTTCATGATGCATGGCAATAATGACTGAGCCGGCAGCTAAAAATAACAGCGCCTTGAAAAAGGCATGCGTATAAAGATGAAAAATAGCCAACGAGTATGCCGACACACCTAATGCCACAGTCATGTAACCCAGCTGGGACAGGGTGGAATAGGCGACCACTTTTTTTATATCGTCCTGCACCATGGCGACCAGTCCCATGAAAAAAGCAGTGATCGCTCCAACAAACATAATAAACAGCAAGGCAGTCTCGCTTAATTCAAATAATGGAGACATACGTGCCACCATAAATATGCCTGCCGTCACCATGGTTGCTGCGTGTATCAATGCAGAAATGGGCGTTGGTCCTTCCATTGAATCCGGCAACCATACATGCAGCGGTACTTGCGCTGATTTGCCCATTGCACCGACAAATAAGGCGATACAAATAAATGTAATCAGCGGCACTTCAAGCGAATCTGTTACTTTCAGAGTCGATTCTGTCAAATTAGGCGCGACAGAGAAAACCTGCGCATAATCCAGACTGTTAGTTGTAGCCGCAATCGCTGCTATTCCTAGCAGGAATCCAAAATCACCTACCCTATTTACCAGAAAGGCCTTGATGTTCGCCAAAACAGCAGAAGGCCTGGTATACCAAAAACCAATCAGTAAATATGACACCAGTCCAACGGCTTCCCAGCCAAAAAATAACTGTAAGAAGTTATTTGACATCACCAGCATCAACATGGAAAACGTAAACAGGGAGATATAGCTGAAGAAACGTTTATAGCCTGGGTCTTCATGCATATAACCGATTGTATATATATGCACCATGAGTGATACGGAAGTCACCACAATCATCATGATTGCAGTTAACGAATCAATTAAAAAACCAATCCCCAGGGAAAAGCCACCTATTTCTGCCCACTCGTAAACAGAAAAGTTTTGCGGAGCAAATTCAGTCTGTAGCAACTGGTAAAAAATAAGCCCCGATGACACTAGTGAGATCGTTACACCACCAATTGTAATGATATGCGCATGCGACCTGGCCAACCATTTACCAAACAAGCCAACCACCACCGAACCTAGTAAAGGTGCAATAACAGTAATTAAAGATAATTGAAGAATGGACATCGGTTAACCTTTCATCTCATCAAGGTCCTGAACATTAATAGTTCCACGATTACGAAAGACCACAACAAGTATCGCCAGGCCAATCGCAGCTTCTGCTGCGGCTACTGTCAGTATAAAGAATACAAACACCTGCCCAGCCAGATCATCCAGGTAATAGGAGAACGCAACGAAATTCATATTCACTGCCAGCAACATCAATTCTATTGACATTAACAATACAATTAAATTTTTGCGGTTCATGAATATGCCTGCGACAGCTAATGAAAACAAAATCGCTCCGAGCACTAAAAAATGTGTGATTGTAATCATCTCTATATCACTTAAAGTTTTTCTTGTTTTCGCTAGGCAAAGACACAATTCGTACACGATCTTTTGCTTTTACCTTGATTTGGTCAGCAGGATTCTGGCTATGCGTGTGAATGCGATGGCGTAATGTCAAAACGATTGCTGCAATAATGGCTACCAATAAAATCACTGCCGCGGTTTCAAATGCTAATAAATAATCGGTATAGAGTATTTTGCCCAGTTCATGCGTATTCCCAAGCTCAGATACAAAGTGTGACTCACGTTCAACCTTGAATTCTTTAGAGATAACCACAAGTACCAGTTCAGCAATCATTATCAGGGAAACAACAATTGCCACCGGCATAAATTTTACGAAGCCTTCTCGTATCTGATCTGTATTGATATTCAGCATCATCACTACAAATAAAAACAACACCATTACCGCTCCGACATAGACCAGTACCAGTACAATGGCGAGAAACTCAGCCTCAAGCAACAGCCATATTGCTGATGAAGTAAAAAACACCAGCACTAGACTCAGTATTGAAAACACCGGGTTTTTTGCAGTAATCATACGCAATGCAGCGGCCACCATAATGGTTGCAAAAAAGTAAAATATGATTAGTTGTAATGACATATTAATTAAGCAGATATTTTATCGATACATTGCATCTGTCTCGCGATCCTGTGCAATCTGTTCTTCGTATTGATCTCCAATAGCCAGCAAATCCTGCTTACGCATAATTTGCTCGCCCCTGTTCTCAAAGTGGTACTCAAAGTTTCTTGTTTCCACGATTGCATCAACCGGACAGGCTTCTTCACAAAATCCACAGTAAATACATTTGAATAAATCAATATCGTAGCGTGTTGTTCTTCTTGTTCCATCGTCACGTTCATCTGTATCGATAGTAATCGCCAGCGCAGGACATACTGCTTCACATAGCTTGCAACCGATACATCGTTCTTCACCGCTCGGATAACGCCTCAAAGCATGAAGACCACGGAAACGCGGAGACTGTGGTGTTTTTTCTTCAGGATACTGAATTGTTATTTTCTTTGCACCCAGCTTTTTGCCAGTTAAAGAGAGCCCCTTTAACAGTTCCCATAACGAAAAACTTTTAAGAAAATGCATCATCAATACACCTTCCTGGCAATACGTAATTGCTTACATGTCATTAATCGAACCATGGCCCTACTCCATAAGCAATCGCGACACCTTCAACAAAAATCCAGACTAATGTCACAGGGATCAGCACTTTCCAACCCAGACGCATAATCTGGTCATAACGATAACGCGGGAATGTGGCGCGAAACCATAAGAAACAGAAGATAAAAAATGATGTCTTTATAAGAAACCAGTGCGGTCCGGCACCAAGCAATACATCCACAAACGGAATCTTTAACATCAAGGAAAAGAATTCAAACAGATGGATACCAACGTAGGGAATAGAAAGCAGTGACGCATACCCTTCAAAAGGACTTAACCACCCACCCATGAAAAGCAGGGCGGTTAACGCTGAAATTAGAATGATATTGGCATACTCTGCGAGAAAGAATACCGCAAAGCCCATTCCTGAATATTCCACGTGGAACCCGGCGACAATTTCTGATTCACCTTCTGCAACATCAAATGGCGCACGGTTAGTTTCAGCAACACCTGAGATCAAATACACTAAAAACAGGGGCAATAATGGCAACCAGTACCAGTGTGTAATTCCACCACTTTGCTCATTAACTATATCTGTCAAATTCAAACTACCGCTCGCCATCAACACACCGACCAGCGCGAACCCCATAGCAATTTCATAAGAAACTATTTGTGCTGCGGAACGTAATGCGCCCAATAGCGCATACTTTGAATTAGAGGCCCAGCCAGCAACAATCACTCCATAGACACCCATAGATGTCAGTGCAAGGACATACAGCAGTCCGGCATTTATATCTGAAAATTGCACACCTTCAGTGAAAGGAATGACAGCCCAGGCACCGAGTGCAGGAACAATCGACAATACAGGTGCGACACGAAATAAAAAATGACTGGATTTACTAGGAAGAATCATCTCCTTGGTCAGCAGCTTTAGCGCATCGGCAATCGGTTGCAGCCAGCCTCTGGGCCCTACACGATTAGGTCCGATCCGTACCTGTATATAACCAATAATTTTTCGTTCGGCAAAAGTTACATAGGCAACTGCTCCCATCAACACCAGGAGAAAGTTAACCACCAGCACAGAGGTGATAAACAAATCTCGATACAGTTCCGGGATAGCGTACCAGTGTTCCATCATCGTTATGCCACCGACAGGTTCTTAAGTTCTACGGCTGCATACACACTTCCCAGCTTCTCACTTCTAGCAAGCCCTCTTGGAATATGCACAGTGCCAGGCAGAACTTCATCATTCACAACGCACTTGAGAATACTACTGTTCTCTCCCTGTGTGACTTTCGCCCACTTTCCTTCAATCAAACCAAATTTTTCAACATCAGCAGCGTTAACCATCATCACCGCTTCATCGAGATTCTGTGCCTGTTTTAATGAAGCAGCATTTCTGACAATTGCATCGATCGAATAAATTGGTGTTGCACCTGTGCTAAACACAACATCCGGATCCCAGCTTTCAAGCGTTATGTTCGGTAGAGAAGCAAGCTCGTTACTGAATTCAAAAGAGTCACTTATCTGTTGTGAAATTTCCTGCCGCACATCTTCGATACTGATGTATTCAAACCCATCAAGCGCCAGCTCTTCACCTAGCATGCGTAATATTTTCCAGCCATCTTTTACGTCGGCACTTGCTTCTACCACTCTGGAGTAAGCCTGCCATCTGCCTTCCATATTGATCTTGGTGCCTTCCGCTTCTGCATAACATTTGACTGGTAGCATCCAGTCACAATATTCCATCATTGCTTCGGTAGTGAAGGAGTTCAGCGCAATGACTGCTTCAGCCTGGTTAAGCGCATCCAATGTATCTGCAGGCAGAGTGCAGTCCCATTCCGGCTCCAGACCAAATAACAAATAAACCTTTCGAGGCGACCGGGTCATTTGCAGATAATTCATACCCGGTTCGTCTATCGAATTGGCCATCACTGTTCTATGCGGCAATGCACCCAGCAATGACGCGCCAGCACTGTTTGATGCTGTCGATATATAACCAAATGTTGAATCTGATAACTGCGAGATCCAGTACGAAATGGCTCTTAAACTTGAATATTCATAATGGTGTTGCATTAAATTACCAATCAACACACAGGTATTTTCATGTTCCAGTAGCGCCTTGGCGATAGCGGCCATGTCTTCATCAATTCTGCAACTGCTAAGCAAAGATTTTAGTGCTTCAGGGCCATTATGTTCAGAGCTATTATCCAGCGCTGCCAGCAATCCAACCAGATCCGCTAGCCAGTGTTGGGGTTTCACAATCACATGAGCAGATAAATGCATATGGAATTCACAACTGTGCGGATTAATCACAAATACCTTTGCACCGCGCACACTGGCTTTACGAATTTTATGTGTGAGCATGGGCTGTTCACTGCGCAGGTCTGAACCGACAAGTAAAATTACATCCTGATTTTCTATATCCGTTATATTTTGCCCTAGCCAGGGAAATGCCGGATCCGCATGCTGTTGCTCAAAGTCAATTTGATTAACCCGGTGATCTATATTTTTAACACCCATCGCGCGCGCAATTTTTTGCGTCAGGAATATTTCTTCATTACTGAGATTTGGACTCACCAGAATTCCAACATCTTCTGAATCATATCGCTTTAACGTCTCCGCCACTGATTTCAGTGCATCAGACCAGTTCGACTCTTCCCATTCGCCTTCATTCTTTCGCATCACATGAGAAAGTCGGTTATCGCTATACATGGCTTCATAACTAAAGCGATCACGATCAGAAATCCAGGTTTCATTTACGTCAGAATTCTCTTGTGGAACCACACGAATCACTTCGTTGCGCAGTGTATGCATCATCAGGTTAGACCCAAACGAATCATGTACACTAATGTTGCTCTGCTCGATCATTTCCCATGCGCGTGCCTTCATGCGTGAGGGTTTTGCATTTAATGCACCCACCGGACAAAGATCTATCACATTACCTGAGAGTTCAGAAGACAGTGACTTTTCTACATAGGTACCGATCTCCATAAACTCACCACGACCAGTAGCACCAAGTTCGCTTATACCTGCAATTTCATTCCCGAACCTGATACAGCGCGTGCAGTGAATACAGCGAGTCATGTCCGTTGAAACAAGCGGCCCAATGTTCTTGTCGCGTACGACACGCTTTCTTTCATTGTAGCGACTGACATCTCCACCATAACCCATCGCTACATCTTGCAACTCACACTCACCACCCTGATCACACACCGGGCAGTCCAGAGGATGATTGATCAACAGAAACTCCATAGTTCCTTTTTGCGCATCCAGCGCTAATTTGGAACGCGTAAATACTTTCATTCCATCGCTGACCGGTGTTGCACAGGCTGGCAGGGGTTTCGGTGCTTTTTCAACTTCGACCATACACATGCGACAGTTGGCTGCCACAGATAAATGTTTGTGATAACAGAATCTGGGAATGCTGGCACCTGCCTGATCTGCCACCTCTATTAACATGGCGTTGCGTTGGGCCTGCACTTCCACGCCATCTATTGTGATGGTAACTAAATCCTGTTGGCTCTTTTCAGTCATAAGCGTTATGCCGCATCTTCCTGTTTAGTGACCATACTGCAGCCATGCTTAACATAATGCACAAACTCTTCGCGATAATGCTGAATAAAACTTTGTACTGGCATTGCTGCCGCATCTCCCAGAGCACAAATAGTTCTGCCCTTGATCTTGCCTGCTACATCATCAAGCGTATCAATATCTGACAACCTGCCTTCACCGTTAACGATTCTTGTCAGCATTCTATAAAGCCAGCCTGTTCCTTCCCTGCACGGGGTACACTGACCACACGATTCAGAAAAATAGAAACGCGAGATACGACGCAACACCTGCACCATATCGGTTGTCTCATCCATGACAACGACAGCACCTGATCCAAGAAAAGAACCCACCTCACCGATAGAGTCATAATCCATATTTGTCTTCATCATGACATCTCCGGGGACAACAGGGACAGAAGATCCCCCGGGTATAACGGCTTTTAGTTTTCTACCCTGCCAGACTCCGCCAGCCATGTTTAACAGTTCGCTAAAAGGTGTTCCCAGTGGAATTTCAAAATTACCCGGATTTGATACATGACCGGAAACAGAAAAGCATTTCACGCCACCATTATTGGGAATCCCCAGTTCTGCAAACCATTCAGAGCCGTTATTTATAATCGAAGGCACTGACGCCAGGCTCTCTGTGTTATTAATTGTTGTAGGGCAACCATATAAGCCAAACGCTGCCGGAAATGGCGGCTTAAATCTGGGCAGCCCTTTTTTACCTTCCAGCGACTCCAGCAAAGCAGTCTCTTCACCACAAATATACGCACCCGCACCCAGAACATCATGTAGCTCATAATCAAACCCGGAACCGAGTATATTTTTTCCAATATACCCCTGTTCATAGGCTTCGGTGAGTGCCTGCTTGAAACGTTTATACGGCTCATCCATAAACTCGCCACGCATATAGTTGTAGCCTGCCGTTGCACCTATGGCATAACCGGCGATGATCATACCTTCCACCAGTGAATGCGGATTGAAGCGTAGAATGTCGCGGTCTTTACATGTGCCCGGCTCAGATTCATCAGAATTGCACACCAGATAAGTTGCTTTGCCGGTATTTTTTGGCATAAAACTCCACTTCAGTCCTGTAGGGAATCCTGCTCCTCCACGCCCTCGCAATCCGGAAGCTTTCACCAGCTCAACAACATCTTCTGGCGAAATTTTTTCATTCAGTATTTTTTCCAGTGCTTTGTAGCCACCTACCTGTTTATAAGTTTCAAGCGACCAGGGACTGGATAAATTTCGGGTTTGATATACGACGTCGTCCATCATTTAATCCAGTTCATCCAGAATTTCGTCAACCCTGGCTTCTGTTAAATTTTCATAGTAGACATGATTAACCTGCATCATGGGTGCACCACAACAGCCTGCCAGACATTCTTCTTCTTTCTTTAAATAATACTTTCCATCAGAAGTACTTTGCCCGCATTTTATATTCAGCCTGTTTTCCAGATAATTAAGCATTTCTTCACCGCCGCGTAACATACAGGATAAGTTAGTACACACTGCAATCGTGTGTTTACCGACTGGCTCTGTTTCAAACATCGAATAAAAAGACGCAACCTCGTAGACAGCGATTGCTGGCATCTCTAATCTATCTGCCAGCGCGTCCATCTGGACAACTGGCAGGTAACCGTACTCATGCTGTATGGCATGCAGGCCACCCAGCACCGCAGACTGCTTTTGATTATCTGGAAAACGCGTTAACCAGTCAGCCACTTTCTGCTGTACTTCTGCGGACAAATCTTTTTGTATTATTTTTTCCATAGTGTTATCTGTCTATCTCTCCAAACACTATATCCTGAGTACCTATCACAGCAACCACATCAGCAATCATATGACCTCTAACCATTTCATCTAACGCTGAAAGATGAGCAAATCCTGGCGCTCTGATTTTCAGTCGATAAGGTTTATTCGCACCATCCGATACCAGATAAACACCAAATTCACCTTTCGGATGTTCGATGGCCGTATACACTTCGCCTTTGGGCAGACAATATCCTTCCGTAAATAATTTAAAGTGGTGAATCAATGCTTCCATATCATCTTTCATGTCAGCGCGTGGTGGCGGAGTAACTTTATGATCATCCAGCATCACAGGGCCTTTATTATTCTTTAACCACTGTGAACACTGTTTTATTATTTCATTGGACTGACGCATTTCTTCAATACGTACCAGATAGCGATCATAGCAATCACCATTCACCCCGACAGGCACAAAAAAATTCATCCTGTCATAAACTTCATATGGCTGCTTACGCCGCAAATCCCACTCTACTCCCGAACCTCTCAACATTGGCCCTGTAAACCCGAGTTGCACTGCTCTCTCAGGTGACACAACACCTATGTTCACAGTACGCTGCTTCCAGATTCGATTGTCAGTTAACAGTGTTTCGTACTCATCAACACATGAAGGAAAACGTTCTGTAAATGAATCAATAAAATCAAGCAGCGAGCCTGATCTTTCTTCATTAAGCTTTTTCACTTCTTTATCGTCACGCCATTTAGAACTTGCATACTGCGGCATTGTGTCTGGTAAATCCCGATACACGCCACCAGGACGATAATAAGTTGCATGCATGCGCGCACCAGACACTGCCTCATAACAGTCCATCAAATCTTCGCGCTCTCTAAATGCATACAGGAACATAGACATTGCTCCCACATCAAGTGCGTGAGCACCCAGCCACAACAAGTGATTCAGGATTCTGGTGATTTCATCAAACATGACACGGATGTATTGCGCACGTTCAGGTGCTTCTATACCAAGCAGTTTTTCGATTGCCAAAACATAACCATGTTCGTTGCACATCATGGACACATAATCGAGCCTGTCCATATAACCAATACTCTGATTGTATGGTTTACTTTCAGCCAGCTTTTCTGTTCCACGATGCAATAATCCCACATGAGGATCCGCGCGCTCGATGACTTCTCCGTCCAGCTCCAGAATAAGACGCAGTACACCATGCGCAGCAGGGTGTTGCGGACCAAAGTTCATGGTGTAGTTACGTATCTCAGCCATAATCAGGATTCTTCCGCTTCAGGTTTGATGCTGCCTGAATGGCGACTGTCTTCACGGATAACTTTAGGTACCAGGACGCGTGGTTCAATAGAAACCGGTTCGTAAATGACTCTTTGTTTCGATGGGTCGTATCGCACTTCCACATGACCCACCAGAGGAAAATCTTTTCGCAACGGATGTCCAACAAAACCATAGTCAGTTAACAGCCTGCGCATATCAGGATGACCGTCAAACACGATGCCAAACAAATCGAATGCTTCGCGTTCATACCAGTTAGCACAGTTCCAGATCGAACAGACGGAATTGACCATAGGCATTTCATTATCATCGCAAAAAATTTTTACTCGCAGACGGTGATTATTGACAATTGACTGCAGGTGATACACCACTGCAAAACGCGACGTCTGCATATCATGATCGATCGGATTATTATCAAATGTAAATCGTCCAAATGTATTTTTAGATACACCGCGACTAAAACCCGAACCTGTGGCCTGCTTGGTTTTCCATTCAGTTTTGCCATATTCCAGATAATCAATTCCTGCCACATCCATTAACTGGTCAAACTGAAACTCTGCTTTATCACGCAACTGCAGAAATACTGATATTGCCTGAACTGTTTTCACAGTTAAGGTAAATTCATTACGATCCAACTCAAGCTGGCACTTTTCCTTATTTGCAAGTTCGCGCAGGGACGATTCAAAAATGTCTGTCTGACTCATTGAAGTATTAATTTATTAGCGCGTAATAGAATTGCCTCGACGTATTTTGTTTTGCAATTGCAATACTCCATACATCAATGCTTCAGCGGTAGGCGGGCAACCAGGCACATAAATATCAACAGGTACAATACGATCGCAGCCACGCACTACAGAATACGAGTAATGGTAGTAGCCACCACCATTCGCACATGACCCCATAGAAATCACCCACTTTGGTTCAGGCATCTGGTCATATACTTTGCGCAATGCGGGCGCCATTTTATTTACTAGCGTACCTGCAACAATCATAACATCTGACTGTCTCGGGCTGGGCCTAAACACCACACCAAATCGATCGAGATCATAACGTGACGCACCTGCCTGCATCATTTCAACAGCACAACACGCAAGTCCGAATGTCATTGGCCATAATGAGCCGGTACGAGCCCAGTTGACCAGGTCATCGAGCTTCCCTACGGCAAACCCCTGCTGCATTATTTGCTCAGTATCCATATAACTCCAGGCATGTACATATTAGTCCCAATTTAGCGCACCTTTTTTCCATTCATAAATGAAACCGATAATGAGAATCGCCAGAAAAAACGCCATTGCCAGTAATCCAGGAATGCCAATATCACGCAATGCGACAGCCCACGGAAATAAAAAAGCGATCTCCAGATCAAATATTATAAATAAGATTGCAACCAGATAATAACGGACGTCGAACCGGCTGCGCGAGTCTTCAAAAGCTTCAAACCCACATTCATAGGGTGAATCTTTTGCAGATTCTGGCACGCGCTTACTCAGCAGCATACCTGCAAGTATTGGCACAGTGCCTATCACTAAAGCAATTGCCAGAAAGATTAGGATTGGAACGTAATTCTGAAGCATATCTGTAATAGTTTTTATAGTTATCGATTATGCCGCGATCGTGCACCCCGATGAATCGCATACAGATATTAAGCTCCCGCAGAAGGGAACACAAATCGATGATTTGAATAGGAGGATAAATAAGCCCAAATTGGATAATTTATACACAAACCATAGATTTTATGGGAGTTTTTGCTTTGACTGGATTTCTACACTCACCATATTTTGTAGAAGCCCATAAAAAAGGCTGCAATAAGCAGCCTTTTTATTAATCAGTTTTAAACCTGTCTACATGGACTGTCTTCTTCGACTGAAGCCAACAAAACCAATTAAACCGGCACCTAGCATCCATACCGCAGCAGGAAGCGGTACAGGTGTATTTACAAATGACTCACTGCCATCTGGAGAAAAGCCCTGGATATGAATACCTACTCTCAAGGCACCACTAGCCAGCTCGCTGACAACGTCTGAGAAGTCCTTACCCATTTGCAGGTTAAATAATATCCCCAGCATTTCACCATTGTTATTAATTCCATTTGCAGCACCTGGCTCATTCTGAGCCTCTAAGGCAGAGTCGCCAGAGCCGGTGGTATTAAAGTCTACCGTGTTGCCACCTGGCAAATCACCGTTACCATTAATTGGAAAATCAAAAAGCACACCCGCTGAATTCTGCAGACTGGCAATACTGAGCAATGTTGTTCCAACACCCGTGCCAGCGTCATTATCAAAATAAATATCTGAAATGAAACTTGCGTTCGGCCCTGTATTTGTAAACTTGAATAACACTTGATCATTCATCGCGTCAGTCACTTCCAGAGAAGCCTGAGCTTCACCACTCGCGCAATTAGCCATGCTATTGTTTGTTATACAGTCGAAACTGAGCATAACAGCTGATGCATTCGTGGATAGTGCAAATGCTGTTGCTACTAGTGCTAATTTTATTATTTTTTTCATAGCCCCATACCTTCTTTGGTTGATCATATCGTCAAAAATCTATCTACCCTGAATATTACACTTTCCTGCATAGAATTCTATGAATATTCCATGAAGATTTTGTGATTAATCCTTTGAATTTTATAGGGTTATTTATCGACACTTCATTGCAGTAAGTTATCAGCAGAAGTTAATCTGATTTATGAAGAAAGTGGTATGTGTCATTTCCGCAGCACAGATAATTGAATATCCGCCGCATGATCTTACAGATATTGGCATAGCTGAACTCAGCTAACGTAACCAGTGCCCACACTGGTGTGTGGTGCCGATGGCCGGAGTCGAACCGGCACAGCTTTCGCCACAGCCCCCTCAAGACTGCGTGTCTACCAATTCCACCACATCGGCTATGTTGTGTGTATTCAGGTTGCTGAAGGCAACGCTGTTATATTACTGAGGTATATCAGAGGGCATTGCCTGCCCTGCTTTATCGATAGTTTCATCTACCGCATCATTCGCAACTTCGGGTACATCAGAGGCCTGCTGTGATTTCTTTTGCATCTCGTCTTTAACAATGTCCAGCATTTCTTCTGCCGACGCGCCTTCAGGCAGATTAATCACATTTGGCATATCAGAAGGTGTCTCCGGTATATCCATTTGCTGTTCCTGTGTTACAGACTGCATCACGCTCTCAGCTACATCACGATTACTCGCCAGATATGCCAGCACTATACTGTTAATAAAGAAAGCTGCTGCCAGAATAGCAGTTGCACGCGTCATGAATGAGGAAGAACCCTTCGCACCAAACACTGAACCAGATGCGCCGCCACCGCCGCCGCCGCCAAACGCTGCACCAGCTGCCGCACCTGCGCCTCTTTGCAATAACACCAGGCCAATTAATCCTGCGGCAATAAGTACATCTACTGAAACCAAAATACTATATAACATTCGTAACTACCGTATTTGTAATAAATCTATTTAGAAGAACCCGCAGTAACAATTGCATTGAATTGTTCTGCATCCAAAGAGGCACCACCGATAAGGCCTCCATCAATATCTGGCTGCGAAAAAAGCTCAGCCGCATTATTTGCCTTCACGCTACCGCCATAGAGAATTCTCACACCTTCCGCAATTTCTGCAGACTGTTTAGCAATTTCTGATCTGATGATGGCATGCACTTCCTGAGCCTGCTCAGGCGAAGCGGTTTTGCCTGTTCCAATCGCCCATATTGGCTCATAGGCCAAAACGGCGTTTTGTATGCTGGCTATTCCTGCCTCTGCTACTACTGCTTTCACCTGCTTCACAATAGTGTCTTGCATAATACCCTGTTCACGCTGCTCTAAACTTTCGCCAACACATAGAATGGGAACAAGTCCCGCTGCCTGTATACGCAAAAACTTGGCCGCTACAATAGCATCAGTTTCACCATAATACTCGCGTCTTTCAGAGTGACCGACAATGGCGTATCGACAGCCCACTTCAGCCACCATTTCAGCGGCGACTTCACCCGTGTAGGCTCCCGTTTGATGCGCTGCAACCGATTGCGCTCCAAGATACACATTGCTCGCCGAGATCAGGCTTTCTACGTAGCTTAAATAGGGGAATGGTGGACAAATAACCGCATCCACGCCCTCCAGGCCATTACTATGCGCATTGATTGTCGTGACTAGTGATTTAGCCATTTCAAGATTGCCATTGAGCTTCCAGTTTGCCGCTACGATGGATCGACGCATAAATATATTCAACCAGATAGTTTGGAGCGCGCAAGCTTACCTAGCGCTCATCAGAAATTCAATCAGGGATCAGCACATCAGGCCGTTTATTCACCCAGATATTTTTAGGCTACACACTCCTGTGAAACTGCAGAAGCTATCTGCTCTGCCAGCATACGTACTTGTGGTGCATCCGCCCCCTCGACCATGACACGTATTAATGGCTCAGTTCCCGAGGGCCTTAACAGCACTCTACCAGAATCTGCCAATTGTGATTCAGCATCACTGACCGCATCCTGAATATTCTTGGATCTGGAAATATCAATTTTCTGCTTGATTGGCACATTCACAAGTGTTTGCGGATATTTGCTCATACCATGCTTCGCTTCGCGCAAGTTAATCCCTTCATCAACCAGGACCTCCAGAACTTGTAAAGCCGCCACAATAGCATCACCTGTTGACGTTCTGTTCAGGCAAATAATATGTCCTGAAGACTCGCCACCCAGCTCCCACGCCTGCTGCTGAAGCATTTCGAGAACGTATCTATCACCGACAGCCGCACGCATAAATTCAATGTTCTGGCGTTTTAGCGCATGCTCCAGGCCCAGATTAGACATCAGGGTGCCGACCACTCCGCCCCTCATGTCATTTTTGCGTTTCCTTGCTGCACCAATGACATACAGCAGTTCATCACCGTCCACTACTTCGCCATTTTCATCGACCATGATAAGACGGTCACCGTCACCATCAATCGCAATCCCCAGGTCAGCATGATGCTCAATTACGGCCATTCGCAATTGCTTGGGATCTGTGGCACCACACCTATGATTGATATTCAAGCCGTTAGGCTCAACGCCAATGGTGACAACTTCAGCCCCCAGCTCACGAAATACGTTAGGTGCGACGTGATAAGTAGCGCCATGGGCACAGTCCACAACCAGCTTAAGCCCGTTTAATCGTACTTTCGTATTGATCGTACTTTTACAGAATTCAATGTACCGACCAGATGCATCGCGAATACGTTCTACCTTGCCTAACAGGTCCGAGCTGACAGTTGTTAGCGGCTTTTCCATTTCCTCTTCAATACGCTGTTCGACATCATCCGGCAGCTTTGTACCTTCAGAAGAAAAGAACTTCACTCCATTATCATAGAAAGGATTATGTGAAGCACTAATGACTATTCCTGCTGAAGCCCTCAGCGTTCTCGTCAGATAGGCAATTGCAGGTGTCGGCATAGGGCCAAGCAGACGACTATTCACCCCGGCTGCGGATAAACCCGCTTCGAGGACTGACTCAAGCATGTAACCAGAAATGCGCGTATCTTTCCCTATAAGAATCAGGTTGTTACCTTTATCACATAATACTTTGCCTGCTGCCCAGCCCAGCTTTAACACGAACTCAGGTGTCATAACGCCATCACCTACCCGACCACGAATTCCATCTGTGCCAAAAAATTTTCTTTTCATGCCTGATTCCAGCTTATGTGAATAATTGCTTAACTTTACCCAGCTAACGTACTGTTTTCTACACAGCTCGTCAGTGATCCAGTCAGCACAAATAAAAACGGCCCGCTTTAATTTGCGAGCCGTTTGTTTTTGCTAGCTAAATACTTGCCTTAGTGCAGACTGGCTGGCCCTCCAATCGGGCCCGGCTCATCTACGCCTGCTGGTGCTGCATTCCCACCCTGGTCAGGCTCATCGTCTTCCCAGTCTTTTGGTGCTCTGGGCGTTTTACCATCCATGATGTCATCAATCTGATCTGAATCGATTGTTTCGTATTTAATCAGCGCTTTTGCCATGACATGGAGCTTGTCCAGGTTATCTATGAGGATCGTTTTAGCCCTCTCATAGTTAAAGTCGATGATTTTCCTTACTTCACCATCAATCGTATGCGCGGTTTCATCAGACACTGTTTTACGCTGTGCAACCGAGTGCCCCAGAAATACTTCACCTTCTTCTTCGCTGTAAGCAAGCGGACCCATTTTTTCTGATAGTCCCCATTTTGTAACCATACCACGAGCAATATCCGTGGCACGCTCTATGTCATTAGAGGCACCTGTCGTTACAGCGTCAGGGCCAAAGATGATTTCTTCTGCCAGGCGACCGCCAAACAAGGTGGAAATCTGGCATTCCAGACGTTGTTTACTGTGACTGTATCGATCTTCTTCAGGCAAAAACATGGTGACACCTAATGCACGACCGCGCGGGATAATCGTCACTTTATAGACTGGATCATGTTCCGGCATCAGACGACCAACAATGGCATGCCCTGCTTCGTGATAAGCAGTGAGTTTCTTTTCGTCTTCGCTCATCACCATGGACTTACGCTCAGCGCCCATAATGATTTTATCTTTGGCGCGTTCAAATTCATTCATCTCAACGCTGCGTTTATTTGACCGTGCTGCAAATAATGCCGCCTCGTTAACAAGGTTCGCCAAATCTGCGCCAGAGAATCCTGGTGTACCGCGTGCAATTAAATCCGCACGTACATCCTTGCCTAGTGGCACTTTGCGCATGTGTACTTTCAGAATTTGCTCCCGCCCTCTCAAATCAGGCAATGGCACCGTCACCTGGCGATCAAAACGACCAGGCCTTAATAACGCAGGGTCCAGCACATCAGGACGGTTTGTCGCTGCAATAACAATGACGCCTTCACTTCCTTCGAAACCATCCATTTCAACGAGAAGCTGATTCAGTGTCTGTTCGCGCTCATCATGACCGCCACCCAGTCCTGCTCCACGATGTCGACCAACAGCATCGATTTCATCAATAAAGATAATGCAAGGCGCATGTTTTTTCGCCTGGGCAAACATATCACGTACACGTGAGGCACCCACGCCGACAAACATTTCCACAAAATCAGAACCTGAAATTGTAAAGAATGGCACTTTTGCCTCACCGGCAATGGCCTTGGCCAATAATGTTTTACCTGTTCCGGGAGAGCCAACCATTAAAACACCACGTGGAATTTTTCCACCCAGTTTTTGGAATTTGCTTGGATCACGCAGGAATTCTACCAGCTCAGATACTTCTTCTTTCGCTTCTTCAACGCCGGCTACATCAGCAAAAGTTACTTTAATCTGATCTTCACCCATCAGGCGTGCTTTGCTCTTTCCGAAAGACATCGCGCCGCGAGAACCGCCGCCGCCCTGCATCTGACGCATTAAGAAAATCCACACACCAATTAACAATAGCATTGGGAACCAGCTGATAAAGATATCAACTAATATTGAACGGGACTGCCCAGGGTTGGTTTGAATGACGACATTGTGCTGCAATAACTCGTCAACCAGTTTGTTATCGTTAGGGTTATATGCCGTGAATTTCTCGCCGGATGTTCTATATCCCTGAATAGTTCGATTATCCGCTTCAATCGTCACTTCCCTGATTTGACCAGAGCGAACATCTTCAACGAATTGTGAGTACGACAGTTGAGCAGGCTGCTTAGTCGTTTTCGTGAAATTATTAAAGACAGACATAAGCACGACGACTATGACTGCCCATAAAATTAGATTCTTCACCATATCATTCATTTAAAACACCTCAATGAGCACACTGCTTCCTTGTGATACTGATCTTACTATACCTTAAAATCCCGGGCGACTGCGTACATCTCTCGACTTTCTTTTCTGGATGCCTGCGGCTTAAACGTCGCTACACGTACAAAACTGGACCGTAATTCCTGGATAAACTGTGCATATCCTTCACCTTGAAACAGTTTGACGGCAAAAACACCGCCTTTTGTAAGGTGTTGTCTGGCAAAGTCTAGCGCGAGTTCGGCCAAATACATTGATTTAGGCTGATCGACGGCCTTGTTACCTGATATATTGGGGGCAATGTCTGATAATACAAGGTCTACAGGGTGATTATTGAGCGAAGCGACTAATTGATCCAGCGTTTCGTCTTCAGTGAAGTCACCTTGTATAACACAGACTCCTTCGACCGGATCCATTGGCAATATATCGAGTCCAATGACTTTCCCCGATGTTCCCGTCACATTTCTTACGACATACTGACACCATGCGCCGGGTGCCGCACCGAGATCGACTATAAACTGGTTGGGACGAAAAATATGGTACTTGGTATCAATTTCCTGCAGTTTATAGACTGCGCGCGAGCGATAACCTTCTGCTTTTGCTTTAGCGACATACTGATCTTTACTTTGTCGACTAATCCAGCGGGAGCTGCTTTTACTGCGTGCCACTAGTCTATACAGCTAGCGATTGTGACTAGATATACTGAACATCCAGTATCTCGTATTCTTTTTCACCGCCAGGTGCGATGACTGTTGCGACGTCACCAACGCTTTTACCAATCAGTGCACGTGCAATTGGCGATGTCACTGAAATCAGCATCTGCTTAATATCGGCTTCATCTTCACCAACAATCTGGTAAGTCACTTCATCACCGGTTTCTTCCTCTGCCAGACGGACAGTGGCACCAAACACAATACGTCCACCAGTATCCAGTTTGGTTACATCAATTATTTCTGCATTAGAAATGATTCCATCAATGTGCTGAATACGCCCTTCAATGAAGCTTTGCTGTTCGCGTGCAGCATGATACTCAGCGTTTTCTTTCAGATCCCCATGCTCACGTGCCGTTGCAATGGCTTCAATCACACGAGGCCGGTCAACAGATTTAAGCCGCTTTAATTCATCACGTAACTTTTGTGCACCACGTGCTGTGATAGGTACTTTATTCATATCAGTTTTTATCCGGATCTTTAACTTGATAACTGCGCATGCAAATCCTGCAAAGGATAAACATTACTTGAAGGGCCCTGCTTTATCGCTTCAATCAAAGCCCACGCACCAGTAATCGTAGTGGTATAACAAACTTTCATCTGCAGCGCTCTACGTCTAATCGTGTAGGAATCCGAAATAGCCTGCTTGCCTTCAGTGGTATTGATGATCAAATCAATTTTATGATCAATTATCATATCTACAATATGTGGCCGACCTTGTCTTACCTTGTTCACATGTTGGCAAGATATATTTTTGGATTCAAAAAAGTTAGCGGTACCATCCGTGGCAACAATCTCAAATCCGAGCTTGATCAGTTCTTTAGCTACTTTGGCAGTTTGTTCTTTATCAACATCCCTTACACTAACAAACACTTTCCCGCTTAATGGCAAGTTCACCCCGGCGGCAAGCTGTGACTTTGCAAATGCTTCACCAAATGTTTTACCCACTCCCATTACTTCCCCGGTCGATTTCATTTCGGGGCCAAGAATAGGATCAACACCAACAAATTTCATGAACGGGAACACTGCTTCTTTTACAGAATAATGTTCGGGAACAACTTCAGTGGTAATCTTCTGTTCTGCCAATGACATACCCGCCATGCAACGCGCCGCAATTTTTGCTAACGGCAAACCGATAGACTTAGACACAAAAGGCACGGTACGTGAAGCACGCGGATTCACCTCCAGCAAATAAATATCCTGGCCTTTAACCGCGAATTGTATATTCATCAAACCGACCACATTAAGGCCGAACGCCAGCTTGGCTGTAATTTCTTTAAGTGTAACCTGCAATTCTTTTGAAAGAGTATGCGGCGGTAACGAACATGCCGAATCACCCGAATGAATACCTGCCTGCTCAATATGCTCCATCACCCCGGCAACAAAAACATCTTTACCATCACAGATTGCATCAACATCAATTTCTATGGCATCTGATAAAAAGCGATCAAGCAACACTGGCGAATCATTGGAAACTGACACAGCGGTGGTCATGTAGTGCATTAAATCGTCATCGTTATGTACAATTTCCATTGCACGTCCACCCAATACATACGATGGTCTTACCACTAGTGGATAACCGATCTCATTCGCTAGAGGCACAGCTTCTTCTGCACTTCGTGCTGTTGCATTTGGCGGCTGTAATAATTCGAGTTTCGTCACTAATTCCTGAAAGCGTTCGCGATCTTCTGCAAGATCAATAGAATCCGGGCTAGTACCAATAATAGGCACACCAGCAGCTTCAAGGTCATTTGCAAGCTTCAGTGGCGTCTGCCCACCAAACTGAACAATCACTCCAACTGGTTTTTCTATTTCGCAAATCTCCAGCACATCTTCCAGTGTCAGAGGGTCAAAGTACAATCTATCCGATGTATCGTAGTCAGTAGACACTGTTTCAGGATTGCAATTAACCATAATGGTTTCATAACCATCTTCACGCATTGCCAATGCTGCGTGCACACAACAGTAATCGAATTCAATACCCTGACCAATTCGATTAGGGCCGCCGCCCAACACCATAATTTTTTTCTTGTCAGTTATTTGTGCTTCACACTCAATCTCATAAGTGGAATACATATAAGCCGTACCTGTTGCAAACTCTGCCGCACAGGTATCAACACGTTTATATACAGGTCGAATAGAATGCTTCCAGCGGTACTCACGCACACTGGCTTCTGTCTCACCTTCAATTAACTGTGCGATGCGTCGATCTGAAAAACCCTTCTGCTTGATTTCGAAGAGCTCAGAGGATGATATCTGGTCCAGTTTTTTGGACTGAATATGCTGCTCCCAGTCAATCAACTGTTTCATTTGCGCCAGGAACCACGGATCAACTGCTGTCATCTCATACAGTTTTTCAAGGCTATATCCGTGACGCATAGCATCTGCAATAAACCATACGCGACTAGGTCCTGTTTCCAGAATGCGTTCATCCAGATCATGCTCCCAGTCCAGAGTGGTTTTGTCGACGACAGGGTTGAGGCCATCCATTCCCGTTTCCAAACCACGTAAAGCTTTTTGGAATGATTCCTGGAAGGTACGACCTATTGCCATTACCTCTCCAACAGATTTCATTTGCGTACCAAGTATGGCGGGGGCCTGAGGAAATTTCTCAAACGCAAAGCGTGGGATTTTTGTGACTACATAGTCTATTGTTGGCTCAAATGAAGCCGGCGTTGCACCACCCGTAATTTCGTTAGCCAGTTCATCCAGTGTATAACCCACCGCAAGTTTTGCCGCCACTTTGGCAATAGGAAAACCAGTTGCTTTTGACGCCAGTGCAGATGAGCGTGAAACACGCGGATTCATTTCTATAACAATCAAGCGCCCATTCTTGGGATTCACAGAAAACTGAACGTTAGAACCACCGGTATCGACACCAATTTTGCGCAGCACAGCTAACGATGCATTACGCATGATCTGATATTCTTTATCCGTTAATGTTTGCGCGGGCGCGACAGTAATCGAGTCACCTGTATGCACACCCATCGGATCGAAGTTTTCTATCGCGCAAATGATAATGCAGTTATCCGCATGATCACGCACCACTTCCATTTCGTATTCTTTCCAGCCAAGCAAAGACTCTTCCAGCAGCACTTCAGTGGTAGGCGAAAGATCCAGACCGCGCGCAACGATGCTTTTGAATTCTTCCATGTTGTAGGCAATACCACCCCCACTGCCGCCGAGGGTGAATGAAGGACGAATAATAGTAGGGAAACCTACTTCAGGCTGAATTTGCAGGGCTTCTTCAAGACTATGTGCCACTGCCGACTTGGCTGACTCCAGACCAATTTCGTCCATAGCCACTTTAAATTTCTGGCGATCTTCAGCCATATCGATTGCATCTTTAGACGCACCTATCATCTCTACATTGAATTTTTTCAGCACACCTTCACGATCTAGATCCAGAGCACAATTTAATGCAGTTTGCCCACCCATCGTAGGAAGCAAGGCATCGGGTTTTTCTTTTTCGATAATTTTTGCCACGGTTTGCCAGGTGATTGGCTCAATGTAAATCACATCAGCCGTGTCTGGGTCCGTCATGATTGTGGCGGGATTAGAATTCACCAAGATAACTTTATAACCTTCTTCACGCAGGGCTTTACATGCCTGCACACCCGAGTAGTCAAACTCGCATGCCTGACCAATAATGATTGGTCCTGCGCCAATCAGCAGAATCGATTTTATATCTGTTCGTTTTGCCATAACTTTTATGCTTCGCGTCTTGAGCGCATCGCGTCTATAAATGGTTGGAATAATTCGCGTACATCATGCGGGCCTGGACTGGCTTCCGGATGACCCTGAAAACTGTACGCAGGCGCATCACGGTGGCGTACTCCCTGAAGACTGCCATCAAATAATGAGCGATGCGTCGGGATTAGTGTATCGGGCAGTGAACCTTCATCCACTGCAAAGCCATGATTCTGGCTACTGATCATCACTTTACCTGTGTGCAGATCTTTTACCGGATGATTAGCGCCATGATGTCCGAACTTCATTTTCACAGTGCTTGCGCCGCATGCCAGACCAAATAACTGATGACCTAAACAGATACCAAAACTTGGAATGCCGGCTTTAATAACCTGTTGAATCATTTTGATTGCATAGTCACAAGGTTCAGGATCACCCGGCCCATTGGAAAGAAAAACACCATCAGGGTTTAACGCTGACAGCTCTTCATATGTCGTTTGCGCAGGTAGCACTTCAACGTCACAACCCAGATCTGTCAGTATTCTTAAAATATTGTGTTTCACCCCGTAATCAAGTGCCACAACTTTATATTTACCTTCGCCGCCTGCCGCATAACCCTCTTTAAGTGACCAGATACCTTCTCGCCAGGAATAGGCTTTCTCTGTAGTGACTTCTTTAGCCAGATCCATCCCTTTTAATCCGGCAAATGATTGCGCCTGCTTGAGCAGCTCATCGATATTGACATCGCCGGTTGCTATCACCCCGTTTAGAGCACCCTGTTCTCTAAGACGACGCGTTAGACTGCGGGTATCAATGTTTGCAATAGCAATAATATTGTGACAGACCAGATAATCCTGCAGGGATTGTTCACTGCGCCAGTTTGAGGTTGTGACTGGTAAATCACGAATAACCAAACCGGAGGAATATATTTGTTTCGACTCCCAGTCTTCCTGATTGGCACCTACATTACCAATATGTGGATACGTCAACGTGACAATCTGTTTGCAATAAGAAGGGTCTGTGAGAATTTCCTGGTAACCTGTCATTGAAGTATTAAATACCACTTCGCCTACAGTGGTACCGTCAGCACCAATTGAAATACCCTGGAAGATAGTTCCGTCTTCAAGTACTAAATAGGCCGGTGTACTCAACGCTTCCTCCTGAACGTGCATGTAAAAAACGGGACATCAAAGATGTCCCGTTAAGAAATTTGTGTTTTGGCTTGAGGCCGTGACCTCGGACTTTGATTGTACTGCAACTAGCTTAATGTCGGTAGGGCTAGAATTGAAATAAATCAAGATAAACCGAGCACATCCTGCATATCATAAACGCCAGCTGACTGACCTTGCAACCAGATAGCCGCCCGCACAGCACCTCGCGCAAATGTTAACCGACTGCTTGCACGATGAGTGATTTCTACGCGTTCTCCTATGCCAGCAAAGGTTACTGTATGTTCTCCAACAATGTCGCCCGCACGAATTGTCTGAAATCCTATTGTTCCCGGCTTGCGCGCACCGATATTCCCGTGACGGGTATATTCTGCTTTCTCTTCCAGATCGACACCGATGGCGTCAGCAATCACTTCTCCCATACGCAATGCGGTACCAGAAGGCGCATCGACTTTATTCTTGTGGTGCGCTTCAACAATTTCAATATCGTATTCTTCACCCAGTGTTTTCGCGGCTGTTTGAAGAATGCTCAGACACAAATTAACACCAACGCTCATATTCGGTGCAAATACCACAGGAATAGTATTTCCTGCTGTTGTGATAGCCTGTTTCTGTTGTTCGCTTAATCCTGTCGTCCCAATAACCATCGGAATTGAATTAACCACGCAATAATCCAGTGAATTCATCAGCCCCTCAGGCAGTGTAAAATCAATCCACACATTCAGGTTATCAGGTAACTTACTTCGATCACTGATGATGGAAACATCAGCCGGTGCAATTCCTGACACTGTGCCTGCATCCAGACCCTCAAATTCAGAACCCGAACGAACCAGTGCTGCAACCAGACGTGCACCCTGGCTTTCCACGCAGGCCTGAACCAGCGCCCGCCCCATACGTCCACTTGCACCATTGACTGCGATTGTCGTTGTCATAATTTCAAATTAATCTGACCAGAATTTAAGATCATCAAAAAAACTTTTTACACCATCCACCCAGCCCTGCGATTTAGGACTATGTTTTTTACCACCACTATTCAATGAAGTATCCAGCTCTTGCAGCAATTCTTTTTGCTGCTTGGTCAAATTGACAGGTGTTTCCGTCAGCACATGCACAAACAGATCACCCTGTGCACCGCCCCTGACTGGCTTGACTCCCTTGCCTTTTAAACGAAACTGTTTACCTGTTTGCGTTTCCGGCGGGATTTTTAAATTTATTCTTCCATCCAGTGTAGGTATTTCAACTTCTCCGCCCAGCGCAGCAGTAACAAATCCTATTGGGATTTCACAATGCAGGTGCTCTCCGTCACGTTCAAAAATAGGATGCTGCCTGACACTCACCTGTACATACAGGTCGCCTGCAGGCCCACCATTTTCTCCTGCCTCACCCTCATTAGCCAAACGAATTCTATCACCCGTATCGATGCCACCAGGAACTTTTACAGATAATGTTCTGGGCTTGTCTACCGTTCCGGCACCACGGCAATCACCACATGGATGGGTAATCATTTTTCCTCTGCCACGGCACTTTGGACAGGCCTGCTGGATAGAAAAAAAACCCTGTTGCATTCTTACCTGACCGACTCCACCACATGTTTCGCAGTTTTCCAAGGATGTCCCTGGCTCCGCACCGCTACCAGAACAGGTTTCACATGTTTGCCTGGATGAGATATCAATTTTAGCTTCAGTACCAAATACCGCTTCTTCGAGGCCAAGCTCTAAATTGTATTGCAGGTCTGCACCACGATATGCGCGATTTTGACCTGCGCGACCTCCGCCGCCAAATATATCGCCAAAAATGTCACCGAAGACATCTCCAAAATCGGCAGCACCATGAGAGGAAAATCCTCCCTGCTGTTCTAATCCGGCGTGTCCGTACTGGTCATAAATCTGACGTTTGCGAGCATCTGTAAGGACATTGTAGGCTTCTTTCGCTTCCTTGAATTTAACTTCAGCTTCAGCATTATTTTCATTTCTATCAGGATGGTACTTCATCGCCAATCGCCGATACGCTTTTTTAAATTCCGCATCGCTGCTGTCACGCGACACTCCCAGTACTTCGTAATAATCCCTTTTGGCCATTTGCAACTACACTAAATTTATTTGTTTCCACATAAAGTAAAGTCCAAAGTCAGGCTCCGCGTTAATATTACGAAGCCTGTTCCTTTGGACTAGTGATAAAGCTTATAGATACTGACTAAGATTTATTTTCTTTAACTTCCTCAAACTCAGCATCAACTACGTCGTCGCCACTTGGCTTATCAGCATCGGTTGCTGACTCACCTTCTGCGCCTGCAGCACTTGCATCTGCATACATCTGTTCAGCCAGCTTTTGCGATACTTCAGTTAACGCCTGTGTCTTGGACTCGATTACGCCTTTATCATCTTTATCCAGTACTTCACGCAATTCAGCGATGGCTGACTCGATACGAGACTTTTCATCTGCGTCCACTTTATCGCCCATCTCTGCCAGTGTTTTCTCAGTCGCGTGAATCATGCCGTCAGCTGTATTACGCGCCGTCACAAGTTCCTGGAACTTACGATCTTCTTCTGCATGTGCTTCAGCATCCTGAACCATCTTATTCACTTCTTCGTCCGACAGACCACTAGAAGCTTTAATCACAATGGATTGCTCTTTATTGGTCGCCTTATCTTTTGCTGAAACATTCAGAATGCCGTTAGCGTCAATATCAAAGCTCACTTCAATCTGTGGAACACCACGTTGTGCAGGAGGAATATCACTCAAGTCAAACCGGCCTAGTGATTTATTACCCGCTGCCTGCTCACGCTCACCCTGAAGCACATGAACGGTGACTGCCGTCTGATTATCTTCAGCAGTTGAAAATACCTGCGAGGCTGTGGTTGGAATGGTAGTGTTTTTCTCGATCAGCTTAGTCATCACGCCGCCCATGGTTTCAATACCCAGCGACAGAGGAGTAACATCAAGTAACAATACGTCTTTAACGTCCCCACCCAGCACACCGGCCTGAATTGCAGCGCCCATAGCCACTGCTTCATCAGGATTCACATCCTTGCGTGGCTCTTGACCAAAGAAGTCCTTCACTGCTTCCTGTACCTTAGGCATGCGGATTTGACCGCCGACTAAAATGATATCGTCAATGTCCGACGCGCTTAGACCAGCGTCTTTTAACGCCAGTTTGCATGGAGCGATAGTGCGTTCGATTAAATCTCCAACCAGTGACTCAAGTTTGGCGCGCGACACCTTAATATTGAGGTGCTTAGGTCCATTTTGATCCGCAGTGATATAAGGAAGATTAATCTCTGTTTGCTGTGAAGATGAAAGCTCAATCTTGGCTTTTTCAGCTGCTTCCTTAAGACGCTGTAATGCCATCGGGTCATTATGCAAATCAAAACCCTGTTCTTTCTTGAATTCATCAGCAAGGTAATCAATTAGACGCATATCGAAATCTTCACCACCCAGGAAGGTATCACCATTAGTTGATAACACTTCAAACTGGTGCTCACCATCAATCTCTGCAATTTCAATAACAGACACGTCAAAAGTACCACCACCAAGATCGTATACAACAATCTTGCGGTCACCACGTTTTTTGTCCATGCCATAGGCAAGTGCAGCCGCAGTTGGCTCGTTGATAATCCGTTTTACATCCAGGCCAGCAATTTTACCTGCGTCTTTAGTTGCCTGACGTTGTGAATCATTAAAATAGGCCGGTACCGTGATGACTGCTTCACTAATTTCTTCACCCAGATATTCTTCTGCTGTTTTCTTCATTTTCATGAGAACTCGCGCAGAAATTTCAGGTGGAGCCATTTTCTTACCATGAGACTCCAGCCATGCATCACCATTGTCCGCCTTGATTATTTTATAAGGGACCAGTTTAATATCTTTTTGCACAGCTTCTTCTTCAAAGCGGCGTCCAATCAAACGCTTGACAGCAAAGAATGTGTTTTCAGGGTTTGTTACCGCTTGACGCTTAGCAGACTGCCCTACTAATACTTCGTCTTCTTCGCTAAATGCAATAATTGAAGGTGTAGTACGATCACCCTCAGAGTTTTCAATCACTTTGGCAACACCACCATCCATCACAGCTACACATGAATTTGTTGTCCCCAGGTCAATTCCAATAATTTTTCCCATATCTGCTACTCCAAAAAGATAAATATATTCAAGTTGTTAATCTATGCACTCATATATGAGGTCAAGCTTACTAATTTCAAGGATTTAATTTGTTTTTTTTTGGCTGATTACCAATAAAATCGATAAATATCAGTAATTTCCCCATTAGGCTGGTGCCTTTGACACCATCACCATTGCCGGGCGCAACAAACGATCATTTAATAAATAGCCCTTCTGCATAACGGCTATTACTGTATTCGGTTTATGTTCTGCCGATTCCTGCATACTCATTGCCTGATGCAGGTTAGGGTCAAATGCTTCACCAACAGGATTCACTTCCATAATGCTGAATTTTTCCAGCGCCTGGGTCAGCATCTTTAGTGTCAACTCCGTGCCTTCCTTTAATTTTGCCGCGTCTGCATCTTCGACACTCAAGCCAAGTTCAAGACTGTCCTTAACTGCGAGCAATTCCATGCCAAACTTTTCCAGACCAAATTTGTGTGCATTCTCAACATTCTTTTCAGCTCGTCGCTTAATATTTTCCATTTCAGCCTGGGAGCGCATATAGAGCTGCCAGTTATCTTCAGCTTTTTGCTGGGCTTGTGCGAGCGCCTCGCCTAAATCCACTTCTTCTGGTTCTTGCTCAGTCGCCTCTTTCTGTGCTGCTTCGTCCATGGCAGCATCAATATCTTCTTGATCTGACTGTGACTCATGCTGTGATTCTGAATGTTCTGGCATTCCGTACTCCTACACGAAAAAAATTAAATACTAGTATGATGGATGAATAAATGGGGACAACTTATTCCGAGTTCAAGGCTTCGCTCAGCAATTTTGCGGTCACATCAACAATTGGGATCACTCGATCATAAGCCATTCGTTTTGGCCCGACGACCGCCAGCACACCTTTAACATCCTCATTAATAGTGTAAGGCGCGGATACTACGCTACAATCATCGAAAACGTCATACCCAGATTCGCTACCGATAAATATTTGTACGCCTTGCGCGCAAATACATCGATCCAGTAAATGCAGAATTTCCTTTTTCTGATTAAATGCATCAAATAGGTTGCGTAATTTACTGACATTTGACAGTTCTTCAAATTCCATCAGATTTGTCTGGCCATCAACAATATAGTTTTTAGCTGAAGCAGACTCTTCCTCTTGACTGAATATTTTACCGCCCAGCGTGATGGCGGTACGCATCAGGTCATCCATATCCTGTCGCACCGAGTCCAGTTCGTTAAGCAGAATTTTGCGGACTTCCTGTAAACTTCGCCCCGCCAGAATATCATTCAGGTAATTGGCCGCTTCGCGGAGCTCATTGGGAGAATAATCCTTGTCCAGATGAATTATACGGTTATGAACATCTTTTTGATCTACCACTAAAATCGCCAAAATGCGCCGATCAGAGAGGCTTAAGAACTCTATCTGTCTGAATGCGGCTTTATTGTATTGAGGCATTGTCACCACGCCGGCCATGTGAGTCAGGGATGAAAGCAAACTGGAAGCCGTTTCTACAGCGCTTTTCTGATCAACACTGGTACTTCTAAGACGTGTTTTTAACCCGGTGACTATTGAGGAATTCAGCGGTTTTACTTCAATTAAAGTATCAACAAACAGACGATACCCCTGGGCGGTAGGCACTCGCCCGGCTGAAGTATGTGGTGAATGCAAATAACCGAGCACTTCCAGATCAGACATAATATTACGCACGGTAGCCGGGCTTACGTCCAGATCAGACACGCGCGCGAGGGTGCGTGAGCCTACTGGCTGACCGTCGTTTATGTAATTCTGTACAAGCGCACGAAATAGCTGTTGTGTGCGCGCATCGAGCTGGTTATCCATTTAATCGACCAAATATAGTTTCTGCATTATTATCGCGCCAGGAACACCCGGATCTGGAGCCTGGCACTCAAAACTCCTGAGTGCCAATATACACCATCCTAAATTTCCAAGGCAAAATTGGACTCATACCGGTTTAACGGTAAGCTGCATGTTTATTTATGACAATTCCCATACAAACTTGAATGCTATTTAACCTGTGACTAACAAATTCAATTCTATTGGTATTATTGCCAAATACAATGACAAGCTGGTTTTTGAAACAGTACGCAGCCTGTATGATTTTTTACAGGCCAATGAGATAAAAATCTGTGCCGATAAAGACGCTAAAATATGCCTGGAAAGCACTGGCGTTAGTTGCGTTGACATCAAGGAGATGCATAAAAACATCGATTTGGCGATTGTTGTCGGGGGCGATGGCACTCTGCTCTCTTCTGCACAATCCATGGTTGAGCATGACATTCCTATCATAGGGATTAACCGTGGCAGACTTGGATTTCTTACCAATATATTGCCGGAAAACATGCACCAGGATTTAGAGCAGATCCTGAATGGTGAGTTTCAGCAGGAAGCACGCACCGTGATGACTGCCAGACACATGCGTGGCGAAGAACAGTTAGCCGACTGCCTGGCGATAAATGATGTTGTTGTCCATGCAAGATACGTAGTCCGCATGATCGAACTGGAAACGCGCATCGATGATGAATATCTAAATACTGTCAGAGCTGACGGCCTTATAGTAGCAACACCCACCGGTTCCACCGCTTATGCTTTATCCGGCGGAGGGCCTATTGTCCATCCCAGTGTTGCAACTACTTTAATCGTCCCAATCTGTCCGCACACATTAAGTAATCGTCCCATTGCCGTTGATGAAAATAGTCGCATAGAAATAGTGTATTCAGTACACAATCAACTCAACGGGATTGCATCAATCGATGGACAAATGGAAACAGAAGTCATTCCCGGTGACCGTATTATTATCGAACGATCACCCAAGCCACTGACTCTAATACAACCCAACAGTTATTCATTCTTCAAAGTGCTACGTCAAAAATTAAACTGGAGCCAACAGCCCTAGCGTTATGTTGAAGTCATTACATATTCAGAACTTTGCCATTATCGAGAAACTGGAACTGGATTTCTTTAATGGCATGAGTGCGCTTACTGGCGAAACCGGTGCTGGCAAATCCATTATCATTGATGCCATTGGCCTGGTGCTGGGTGACCGCGCAGATAACAATTTAATTCGAGCAGGCAAAGAAGCCGCTGAAATAATTCTTGTTGTCGAAATAGTATCCAAATCAAATAGCTCTCGCTGGCTAAAAAATAATGACTTTGAATTTGACTCTGAATGCATCCTGCGTCGCGTTGTTCGTAAAGATGGAAAATCGAAAGCTTATATTAACGGCGTTCCAGTGCCACTAAAAACACTGAAAGAGTTAGGCGAATGCATTATTAATATTTACGGCCAGCATGCTCATCAATCGCTGATGAACGTAGCAACGCAGCGCGAATTAATCGACCAGTTTGCCAGCCATAAAGAAAACCTGGTGGCGCTTGACAGACTATGTGCCGACTGGCGAGAACAGAAAAAACAGTTTGATCAAATCAGCAAAAACTCCAGTGATATTCAGGCGACAGTTGAATTACTTCGTTATCAGGCAGAAGAACTGGATCAACTCGGATTAGAAGCAGGTGAAATCAGCACCTTAGAGGACAAACATAAACGTCTGGCCAACGCCGAAGAACTTAAAAAATCGACGTTACAAGCTAGTCATCAATTAAAAAATGATGACGGCTCGGATGTCTACACCACGCTTAGTCAGATTTGCACTCAAGTAAGCGCGTTACTTAAAAATGATCAACGTCTGGAACCTGCCAATCAATCTCTCGAAGAAGCTTTCACAGCAATTAGCGAATGCGCGGATGATCTGCGTGATTATGCTGAAAACATTGAGATTGATCCCGAAGAATTATTCCAGACCGAAGAACGACTCGCCAGCATTGACCAGATCTCTCGCAAGCATAAAGTCACACCAGATGAACTAATCGCACTACACGAGAAGATCAGTAAAGAACTTGAGGCACTTACGCAGCCGGAATGCAATGTCGATGCACTCAAGGCCAGACTCGAAAAAACAGAAAGTGAGTACAGAGGGCTTGCCAAGAAAGTCAGCAACAAAAGAACATCCGTCTCAAAGAAACTCAGTACTAATATCACCAAGGCGCTGGCAAAACTTGGCATGGAAAAAGCGCGAGTCGAGATTGCCGTTAATTACGACGACACAGCAACACCAGCGAGCTATGGTTTTGACTCAATCGTCTTCAATGTACAAACCAATCCAGGACAAAAAATGCTGCCACTTTCACAAGTCGCGTCTGGTGGCGAGTTATCCAGAATCAGTCTTGCCATTCAAATGATTGCTGTAGATAAAATGGATGTGCCGGTACTGATATTTGATGAAGTGGACTCAGGCGTGGGCGGCGCGATCGCAGAAGTGGTAGGCAGAGAGCTACGCACTATTGGCGAACAAAAGCAGGTGATGTGTATCACCCATCTGGCACAAGTAGCTGCCAATGCTCATCACCATTACCGGGTTAACAAACAATCCGAACACAGCGACACCGTATCAGCCATTGAATACTTAAGCCAAGCCGATAGAATTGAAGAAATTGCACGCATGATTGGTGGCGTTACTTTAACCGAGAATACCTTCCTGCATGCTCAGGAGATGCTGGAAGTCGGCATTCAGTAACTACCATACACCTAGAAACATTAATCCCAACAAAATAACAAACTAATGACCAAAGCATTATTCAAAATCACCACCCTATTATTTTTACTCGCCCTAACAGGATGCAGCGGACGTCTTTTTACCGTACACAAAATTGATGTTCAACAAGGTAATGCCGTAGAGCCGGAAAAAGTTGAACAGTTACAGATTGGCATGAACAAAGAGCAAGTGAGATTTTTGATGGGTACCCCACTGATCAATGATTCATTTCATCCGGATCGATGGGATTATGTATACCACTTGATACCCGATTATGGTGACACTGAACAGCGCCATGTGGCAGTGATGTTTGAAGGCGGCAAGGTCATCAATATCGAAAAAAGTAATATCCAGCCAACAGAGCAAACCGGAGAAAATTAACTTTCCCCTTAATATTAATTCACACATATCTTTCTACGCCTGCACAAATTATTGGCGGGCGTATTATCATCTGCTGCTCCCATTATCCTAAACATAAAACAGTTTCTAAAACCGTGATTCATTTGGAAATTTAATCAAGAATCTCACCACCCGTTCCAATTTGTTACCAGCTCGTCATTAAAATTTTGCATGTGTGACATTTTTTAACATTCGAATGAGAATTCCGACAAAGAAGCAATTTTATTGCCGGCTTAAAATTGCTGTCATTAAAAACCATAACAAGCTTCGACGAAGGAACTACACTTGGCAAACCCGGCAGTAAAGCATAGCTCGCACAGAGAATTTCACCACAATGCAGGCTTTAATTTTATCCTGCTGGCAATTTGCCTGGCTTTCAGTAACGCTGTACACGCTGGCATACATTTCACACTAATGGGGTCGGGAACCATTCCACATGCCACAGAAATCAATCTAATCAATGCACTAAAAACTTCATCCTTGCCATTAAAGCAACCACTAACAAATCTTTATCAACTGAGAAATTACAAATTGATCTGGAGTGACGGGGAACAGCTTAACGACAATGCCCGGCAGCTTGTTACCCTGATACAACAAGCAGAAAACTTTGGTTTAGATGCTTCTGATTACGACGCCGGGCTGCTTCAGGATTTTCTGGAAGCAAGTTATATAGACCCTGTTTTGTTAAGCAAATCTGATATCGTCTTTTCACATGCTTATGTGAAACTTGCCAGCCACATTAGCCTGGGGAAATTAGCAGACACACAATCCTCTTTACACGAAGACGGCCCATTGTTAGCCACTCTGAATGACGCAGCAAACAACAATGACATTCACTCTACTATTAATAGCTTACAGCCCAACAACAATCACTATAAAAGTCTTGTCAAGGCATTAGCGCATTACAGACAAATAGAAGCACAGATTGATCACCAGCATTCGCCATTAAAGTTATCCAAAAAGTCATATCAACTGGGCGATTACTCCAGTGAAATCCCTAAACTAAGAAAATTGTTATATGCATTTGGCGACTATCAGGATAACGACTTAAGCAGCGAGTTATTAGACGAATCTCTAACACTGGCAATCATCAAATTTCAGTTGCGCCACGGATTAGACGCTGATGGTGTGCTTGGCAGACAAACAACACGCGCATTAAACGTCCCTGTCTGGAAACGCATACAACAACTTGAACTCAATCTGGCCCGCGCCAAGGCACTGCCCGATATCTCTACAGGCCGACACCTGTTAGTAAACATACCCGCTTACAAATTATATCTCTATGACAATCAACAGGTCACATATCAGTCCAATGTCGTGGTCGGAAAGAAAAAACACAAAACGCCAGTCATCTCATCCCGGTTAACCAAAATCGTTTTAAGTCCGTACTGGAATGTTCCAAAATCGATCACACATAATGAAATCGTTCCCGCCCTGCAGAGAGATCCAGACTATCTCGCCAAAAATAATATGAAATTACTGAGCACTGATAGCAATCAGGCACGCATAATCAACCCGGACTCTATTGACTGGTTTAATATTAATCAGGCGAATTCAAACTTCAGGGTGCGCCAGGAGCCTGGAGCCAGAAATTCACTCGGCAATATTAAATTTATTTTCCCTAATCCCCATAGCGTATATTTACATGACACACCATCACGACGCCTGTTTGCCTTGCCACAACGTGCATTTAGTCATGGCTGCATACGTCTTGAAGACCCATTTGGCCTGGCGGAAACACTGGTATCCAATGAGCTGGGCTGGTCCAAATATGATTTACTTGATCTCTCAAAGCAAACCCGGTCAAAAACGCTACCGCTCAAAGAGGCTGTCCCGATCCACCTCACTTATATGACAGCATGGGCAGATGAACAAGGAATCGTTAATTTCAGACCGGATATCTATAATCAGGATACCCAAGTCCTGGCAAGCTTGTATAATACGAACAATTAGAATGACAATTCGCATTAATACAGGGGTAAATTTTGGCTCAGCAGTACGGGGAGAAAACTTCTACCAATCACAATCGTCGCAAATTTCTTAAAAATGCTTCCGCATCAGCACTAGCGGCATCCCTCCCGACGCTGGGGTTAGCCAAGCCAATCGTCCCGGAAGAAAAAACATTATCCTTTTTAAATCTGCATACACATGAAACCCTACAATGCTGCTATTGGAAAGATAACCAACTGAATTTGCCCGCACTTGCCAAGATCAATTACATCTTGCGAGATCACCGAACTCAAGAAATAGCACAGATAGATCACAACATTATCGAGATGTTGCACACACTGCATTCACTAACCCAATCGAACTCGGCATTCGAAATCATTTCAGGTTATCGCTCAGCAAAAACTAACGAAGCCTTAAGAAATAGCACATCAGGCGTTGCCAAGCGCAGTTTACATATGCAGGGAAAAGCGATCGATGTTCGCCTTCCAGACATAGAGCTAAAGAAACTTCGCGATGTCGCTATCTCTTTACAAGCCGGCGGTGTTGGTTACTACTCCAGAAGTGGCTTCCTGCATCTGGATACAGGTCGACCTCGCAATTGGTGACAATGACCATTGTTCTGATGTCTGATCTTCTGGAATTAACAAATCTGTGACCACACACACAATTTAACATTAATTTTTTCCCAAGCACTGCCAATAACAGATTGTATACAAGCATATGATCTTGAATTGCGAGGGAAAAACATGCGAACAAAAACCTTACTACAATCATTAGGCCTTATATCGGCCTTAGCAACTGTATACTTCATAAACGGCGAATTCTATTTTTATTCATGCATATGTGCTGTTAGTTGTAGTTACTGGATGGCCTACAACGCAAAAATAATTAAAAACAAGCTCCATGCAAAGTTAATCAAATAACTTCTATTATCAAGACTGGAAACCAGAAACTGGCAAAATAGCTCTGACACATACAATTGTTTCAATCGCGAGAAGTGATGCACACATCGACACTCTCTCTTAACACCTAAAAAATGTGGCGACCTCTATTCACTTCCATCACGCACTATGCATAGAGCCAAGTTGCTTTAAACTCATAACCTAGAAGTCATAACCCAGCGTAAAGATATATTCTTTATCCGTACTGGCAGCACCTTCCGCAGGTGATTTGTCCCAATCAAGATTAGCCTGTGCTTTCGCATTAAAACCATTACCTAGCGGAAACTTCATACCATTGCGCGTACGTATCACCAGATCATCAGAAGTTTCCAAGCCAAACAGACCTTCCTGATGATGAAATATGCTCACCCAATCGAAGACATCATGCTCGTAGTTAACAGCCCACCTTGCGGCAAGATAATCATTATCAGCTTCATCATCAAAATCTTCATTCACATAACTTGGCCCGAGTTCTGCGGATAGCATTAGATCATCACGTTCGAAAAATTGGTGACCAATGCCAGCTGACAGTGCGGTACGCAGATTTAACAGCTCTATTTCATCTTCCTGAAAAGAGGCGGAGTTAAACAGATACCACTTTTCTGATAAAAAATGATCATACTGAAGCGATCCAAATGTCTCATCCTTGGTTTTGTCGCCATCTGATTTTTCAAATGCTCGTTCTACTCGAATCATATAGCGGTTTAACGGAGAGCGTGCGCGTAGTTCTGCAGCACCAATATAACTATCATCATTACTATTGCCACTGCTAGTACTCAACCCAATATCAAAGTCACCACTAAGCTTTACTTTTTGTTCTTCACGTACAGCATCAACTGGATCACCTCGCACCACCTCTCTCACCTCTGCAAGTTCAAATTCCTCGCTTTCACCTGCGCGTTGAGAATCTACTTGCAGCTGATTGTTATCAGAACGTGATATTTTTCCTGTTATATATTCATCATCATCAAAAATAACTGTCACTGGCTCTTTCGTTCTGAAAGATTCAACTCGCTCCCGATCAATGGAAATGTCATCTGCAAATTCAGTGGATATAGTAAGAGTGTCATGATTTATATTTTTTCCTCACCTAACAGACGGTCCCCGCTTTTCAATAACACTTCATCAGTATCAATACTTTTTGCATCATCAATAATAGTTTTAGCCTGAGAAATATTAACTGCAGGACTAGATGTCGTTGTATTACCTTTAGCACCTGCCTGATGCACAGATAAAATCTCTGAGGTTGCTATATTGGTAATCCTGCCAAGATTGCTCGAATTTATCTCCAGCAAACCATCAGCATTCATACTTACCAATCCTGTAAGCTGGTCATTATTTTTGAATACCACACTAACTGCATGCTGAGTGCTAAACGAAACGACATTACTCATGGGAATTTCCAACTTTCCCACAATTGGAGAATTTATAACTAGAATATTTTTTTCGATTTTTATGACTATGCCACTAATTTTATCTCCATTACTCAGCAATGTTTCATCAGCATTGACAATGGAAGTCACTATGCAAATTATTAAGCAGATAAACAGGTAGAGCGAGACAGATTTTTTCATGGAGTTTTCTTTTTCTTCTTGAATACTTATGAATGAATTCCTGATTATGATACTTGTTACCGAGTAAGTATCACAGCCTCATTGTGTAAGTTTGACAATTGGTTGTACGAGGAGTGTACAGAGGCGAGACAAATATACTTGTAAAGATTATTAGTGTCAAAATTGTATTACCACTTTTATTTCATGTCTTTACACTTGATTTACACATCAACCGGAATTAACAATTATACTTTGAGAAAATAAATCAATGCATGATTTGGAATTAACTCACTATCCAGTTATCTATGTATAGACGAGAATCCAACCACCTTAAGCATCAACCAAAATAAATACAGCATTCCTGCAAAGCCCTTCGGGCATAAGATCTCTTAGAAACGATAAAAGCAACAAACTGAAAAAATCATAATGATATATAAATATCGCAACACTTATATCTCAGCGCGTAATCTACGCGCATCCATGGGATCCATTTTCAAGGCGCGATAAACTTCGACTCTGTCATTATCGTTTACAACCGTATCCAGAGAAACTATCTCGCCGAATATACCCACTTTATTTTTATTTAATAAAATGTCTGTGTGTTGATCCAGCAGACCTGATTTTTTGATGGCGTCATGAACGGTTGCACGCATAGGCACTTCTACTTTCCTGACGAATTGCATGTGCGGCGTAATGTAAGTTACTTCTACTTGCATAAACTATAACTTATCACTGGAGGGAATCATGCGCGGGAATGACGAAAAGAGAAACTAAATATACCACAGCTTACTTGTACACATCGCTGGCACGCTGTACGAATGATGTAACCAATCGATCACAGATCTGACTAAAGAATGTCTCCAGAGCAATTTTCAGCATGCGGCTTGATAACTCGAAATCCAGATCTAACTGAACACGTGAACCATGTTCATCAATATCCGTAAACTGCCAGACACCTTGCAACTGACTGAATGGACCGTCAATCAGGCCGAGTTCTATTCGCGAATCAGTAAACAGTGTGTTTCTTGTTGTAAATGAAGTTTTTATTGCCCCGCGGGAGAAATATAAAGTTGCCTCTTTTTCGATAGTCGAGATTTCTTTCGAAGTGCTTTTAGAGCACCATGGAACAAATTCAGGGTAACTTTCAATATCATTGACCAACGCATACATCTGCGCGGCCGAATATGGCACTAATGCATTTCGACTTACATTTGACACAACTTCAAAATATCCTTTTTAAATAATTCCTATTACATTTAGAAATATTAGCATTACCCCTACCGGTGTAACAAAACGAATCAGGAATCTCCATACCTGAAATAGCCAATCGCTGAACATAGCAATTTCGTCTCTAACCGAGCTCTCTCTCATACTCCACCCAACAAATACAGCAATTAATAAACCACCCAGCGGCAACATAATATTTGAAGTTAAAAAATCCAGTACATCAAACACTGTTTTACCGAACACGGTATATGTTTTCCATATATTAAATGAAAACACTGTTCCCAAACCGACCAGCCAGGTGATACCACCGCAAAGCATGCTTGCTTTAACACGAGTAAAACCTCGCCTTTCTACCAGCCAGGCGACCGCAGGCTCAATCAGTGAAATTGATGATGTCCAGGCAGCAAATACAAGTAATACAAAAAACAATGAGCCAAATATTACTCCACCAGACATCTGGCCAAATGCTAATGGTAACGTATTAAAGATTAACCCTGGGCCTTGCGCAGGTTCGAGCTGATACGCGAAGACAATCGGAAATATTGCTAACCCCGCCAATATAGCGACTGAAGTATCCATCAGCGCCACTGCAAAACTGGTTCTTGTAATAGAAGCTTTCTGGGAAAGATAAGATCCGTAAATCATAATCGCGCCCATGCCCAGGCTCAAGGAGAAGAAAGCCTGTCCCATTGCATCCAGTAAAACTTCCTGGTTAATTTTTGAAAAGTCTGGTGTAAACATAAATTCCACACCCAGCATAAAATGACCTTGTAAAATCGAGTAACCGATTAATACCAGAATCAATACAGCAAGGGCGGGCATGAGATACTTTACTGCAGCCTCTAATCCGTTACTGACCCCTCTTGAGACGATAAACATGGTCATCGCCATAAACAAGGTGTGCCAGAAGATCAATGTCAATGGACTGGCAATCAGCGATGAAAATATTTCGCCCGCTTGTGTTTCATCAATTCCCTGAAGGGTACCCGTTACACTTTCAAGCACATAAAAGAGAGACCACCCGGCAATCACGCTATAGTAGGAAAGTATTAATACCCCCGCGATTACACCGCTCCAACCCAATAAGCCCCAGGCTTTATGCGCATTTTCCTGCTGCACCAGCGTTTTCATTGTATTGATTGGGCTTTGTCTGCCACGCCTGCCCAGCATGACTTCCGCCATCATTATTGGTAAACCAAACAGAACAATACATATCAGATAGACGAGTACAAATGCACCACCGCCGTTTTCACCAGCCATATAAGGGAACTTCCAGATATTACCCAGGCCTACTGCTGAACCCGCTGCCGCCAGAATAAACGCCAGTCGTGAGGACCACTCTCCATGTATGGACGTATTTTTAGTCGGCATGCTTACGTATTTTGTTGTTAGACTCCGCATTCTGATCAATTTTGCATTCAGTCTCAAGTAAACTGACAAAATTAAGCGTATTAACTGACAGCTGTTTATAATGCACCTATGAGCAAGAAAAAACCTTCAACCCATGACAATACGATTGCGCTGAATAAAAAGGCGCGACATGACTACTTCATTGAAGACACATATGAAGCGGGCATTGTTTTGGAAGGATGGGAAGTGAAAAGTCTGCGTGCAAAAAGTATCCAGGTAAAAGAAAGCTATATTATTTTAAAAGCTGGAGAAGCATGGTTATACGGTGCACATATCTCCCCTCTGCCGACCGCTTCAACTCACATCAAGCCCGATCCTGTGAGATCACGCAAATTACTGATGCACAGAACTGAAATAAACAGATTGATAGGCGCTGTCGAACGTAAGGGATATACAGCCGTTCCGGTGAAACTTTACTGGAAAAGAGGACGAGCAAAAGTTGAAGTTGGTATAGCTAAAGGCAAACAGCAACATGACAAGCGTAATTCAGAAAAAGACCGGGATTGGGACAGACAAAAATCACGGATACTAAAACACGGCGACTAGTTTTCCTCAGACGCTAGCATTGACTCCCAAACAGTTGTGTTCTTGTCATTGTTCTGCGCGATGTGTTGCAACATTTTTTCATGCTTTGCGATTTCTTCCTGAGTGGCACTAATCACATTCAGATCATGTACCTTCATTGCCTGCTTGTGTGATTTTTTATTTTTTTTCTGCGCTTCAGTAGTTGCCGCCAGACTTAAAGACACCTGCCCGCCAGTCATAGCCAGGTAAACATCTGCCAGGATTTGTGCATCCAGCAATGCACCATGAAGCTCACGGTGCGAGTTATCTATTTCATAGCGCTTGCATAATGCATCCAGGCTGTTTCGCTGGCCTGGATGCATTATGCGTGCTTCTTTTAATGTGTCCGTGACTTTACATATTTCATGAATATCTTTCAGCTGGTGTTTAATACAGTGCAGCTCATGGTTCAAAAATCCAACGTCAAACGCAGCATTATGAATAATCAACTCACCATCACGAATAAATTCCAGAAACTCTTCGCATACATCATGAAACTTTGGTTTATCCTGCAACGATTCGAGACTAATGCCATGCACCTCTTCTGCACCCGCATCAATATCACGTTCAGGGTTTAAATACTGATGATAGAAACGATCAGTAACTTGGCGATTGATTATTTCGATTGCACCTATCTCAATAATGCGGTGCCCCTCTGATGTCTCCAAGCCGGTTGTTTCCGTGTCCAGTACAATTTGTCTCATATTTTTACGCTTCTATGTCTCGAATTTCAGGAGTTCATTTCATCTATCGCATCATTAGCGAGCTGATCAACAATGTCATTTTCTCTATGTCCACTATGCCCTTTCACCCAATGCCAATCAATGTCATGCGCACTGGCCAGCTCATCCAGCCTACGCCACAGATCCTCGTTTTTTACCGGCTTCTTGTTTGCTGTTTTCCAGCCGCGTTTTTTCCAGTTTGGGAGCCATTGCTGGATGCCATCCATGACATAACGAGAATCGGTCGTTAAGTGAATTTTGCAAGGCCTCGACAGACTTTCCAGTGCAGAAATTGCTGCCTGCAGTTCCATTCGGTTATTTGTAGTCTCGCTAACTGCACCTTTAAGCATCTTTTCGGAATCATTAAATCGAAGCAGTGCACCCCATCCACCTGGACCAGGGTTTCCACGACAGGCACCATCAGTAAAAATTTCAACGTGATTCGACATCTTCCTTCATTCCTACTGTTGGTTTTGGCATTTTACCTGTGAGTATCTGATTGGCTGTTGTTGGCCACACCTGTTTTAGTGGCGTCAATCTTGCTACACGTTTGCGCGCAACAAAAATATAAACGCCTCCGATATTGGTTAATTGGCTTTGTAAAAATCGTCCAAGAGACTGCATGTTTTTCCATCGCTGAATACGCTTAAACGGTGGCAAATGTGCAACATAATGCAGTTCGACTTCCTGAAAGCCCAACAGAGAAGACCAGTCTCTAAGGCGATGTATACTATAAAATTTGGCGTCCCAGGGTGCTATTTTTTTGCGCGAAAGAAACAGGCGCCACAGCCCATAGAAAGAATACGGATTAAAACCAATAATAATCATATAACCTTCAGGCACAAGGCAACGCTCTACTTCTCTTAATATCTCATGGGGCTTTTCAGTAAAATCAAGTGTATGCGGCAGTACAAACAGATCTGTGCTGTCACTGCAAATAGGTAGCGCGGCAGGACTGCTGATAATGTCAGCTGACTGAGAACGATCAATGCTCACATGTTCAGATATCGTGCAGTTTTTCAGTAATTGCCGGTTAGTAAATGTATCGCCCACCTGAATTGCACTATATCCAAAGATACACGCAGTGATCCTCCACACATGTTGCTCTATGGCACCAGATACCAATTTGCCTGCATCAGTCTGATACCAAGCCCTTATGCCTGTTAGATCGAACACTGGATAATTTAACCTCGATTACATAAATAATAAGATTTTCTGTGGCTATTCTACGCAAATCATCACTCAACTGAAATTGTGTGGCGCATCACAAATCTGCGAAAGACACTGAAAATACATGTATTTCATCGCCTGTTGAGAGCATTTAGTTGGCTACAATGACGCTCTGTGTGCATTCTATTGCTAAGATACGTAAATAATTGAATTTAGATGAAGTCTTTTCAGAGTCTATGACGATAACCCCGCAAAAATCACGTACTTTATTGTACGCTTTCCTTGGCACTGCCGTTGTCATGATTGGCTTATTGGCAAAATACAATCATCTGGGAAGCGACTTACAGACTTCTTTTCTAGTCGTTGCTGCTATTCTTACTGCAGTACTGTTTTATACATCCTCACATTTCGGCATTCATTATGAGACGCCAAAAAACGAGCAGGATGATCTGGATTACAAAAACATTCGCCTGGCACTTAATTTTCAGGGTCAGGGGAAACTCGATGCTGCTTTTGCACTATTCAAGCAATGTAAAAATTCTGAAAAGCTGATCACTCTGTTGAAAAATCTCGCTCAGGACTATGAGATTATCAAACAAACAGATAAAGCGAATATTGTATACGTCCATATCACTAATCTTCAGTCCAATATTGACGGCAAAAATAAAAACATAGAAGTCGTAGAAAAGAAAAAAACGGCTATTAATAAAACAATTGATGAGACCAGCTCGTTATTTAATGCACGCTACGAAATAGTACGAAATATAGGGAAAGGCACAGGCAGCACAATTTTTCTCGCCAAAGATCATGATAATGACAAACAGGCCATCGCTCTTAAAATCCTTGAAATAAACTACGACGAAAAAAATGCTTTAGAAACAGAATTGCTTGCACGTTTCATGCGCGAAGCAGAGACTGCCGCGTCTCTTCAGCACAAGAACATTATCTCGGTTATCGATTCCGGACATGCGAATAACGTTGCCTATATCGCCATGGAATACGTTCGTGGCAAATCATTACAGGATTACAGCCAGCCAAAAGCGTTATTACCTCAGGCGCTTATAATAGAACTCATAGCGCAGTGCGCAGATGCGCTGCACTACGCCCACAGTAATGGAATAATTCATCGAGACGTAAAACCTGCAAATATTCTGTACGACCACAAAGCCTCATTAGCGAAGCTGGGCGATTTTGGAATTGCCCATATTGCAAACTCCACCCAGACGCTGGCAGGTTCATTTCTGGGCACACCATTTTATATGTCACCTGAACAGCTGGGCAGTTTGGAACTGGATGCCCGCTCCGATATATTTTCACTAGGTGCAACCTTGTATAGACTACTCACAGGCGTTCCCCCATTCTCGGGAAGTTCAATGGCTAAGCTGATGCAGACAATTGTGAATGAACCCCATCAAAATATTCTGGAAATCAGACCGAATTTACCTAATAACCTCGTAAATGTGGTAGAAATAGCACTAGCCAAGGATCCCTCACAGAGGTTTTCGAGTGCTCAGGAATTTTCACAACAACTACGCGCTTGCACATAATTCAATTTACAATTTAAAAAATACTTATAACTAAATGAATTTAAAAGGTATTTTATCAGTTGCCGGGCGTACAGATACAGGGAAAGTTCGCTCTCATAATGAAGATTTTCTGGGCGAGAACCTTGATATTGGACTGGTAGCGCTAGCCGATGGTATGGGCGGCTATAAAAGTGGAGAGGTCGCCAGCGAGCTTGCCATTTCAACCGTTTTATCAGAGCTGGGAGAACGGATACCCAAATTAACCCCAGGTGAGCTAGATCCGCAGACAGGTTATTCCAATGAGAGTCTTGCGGTGCGCGAAGCGATTATTCGCGCCAATGAGAAAATTTATCAAAAAGGACTGGATGATCCTGAATGTCGCGGCATGGGAACGACCCTGGTACTGGCCGTGCTTTATAATAATCAGGTGACCATTGCCCACGTGGGCGATTCCCGAATGTACCGCTATCGCAGCTCAAAATTAGAGCAAGTCACGGTAGATCACACTTTTTTACAGGAATTAGTCGACCGGGGTTATTATACCCAGGAGGAAGCTGATGCCTCTCTAAACCGAAATCTGGTCACACGGGCCCTCGGGATCCAGCCAACCACGGCCGTCGACATCCGTGAAGACATAGTAATCCCCGGTGATATCTATTTACTCTGTTCCGACGGTCTGACAGATATGGTAGATGATCAAGAAATTTCTAATATAGTGAGTGAGTTCCGTGATAATCTCGACAAAATAGCTGAAAATCTTGTGGAATGTGCGAACGTTAAAGGTGGGCGGGATAATATTTCAGTATTATTAGCGCAGCCAACAAAAGCATTTCCTGAGAAAAAACGTTGGAATACTAATTTAAAAAAGATATTTGGACAGTAAATGGTCATGTCACATTTAGTAGTTACACTCGAAGATAAGCTGGTCGGAGAATTTCCTATTTCCAAGGAAAAAATGACAATAGGACGCAAACCCGATAATGATATATGTATCAATAACTTAGCGATAAGCAGCTATCACACCCAGATTATTACTGTGTTAGACAGTTCTTTTCTGGAAGATTTAAACAGTACCAATGGCACCTACGTCAATGCACGTTTGGTAAAGAAGCATGCACTGGAAGATGGTGACCTGATCGATGTGGGCAATTACCGCATTCGATATGTAGGCAATGAACCTCAGCAGGCAACAGATGATGAGAGTGACGTGCTCGAGAAGACCATTGTGCTTACTCCTGGCACAGCAGACTCTGTAGAAGAGTTTCTCAAAAAAGAAAACACTGTCATTGAACCGCGACCAAGCAGTTCTGTATCGAATCATCCTGCACCGATTATTGATACACGCGATGAAACCGAGGTAGACACTGAAAAACCAGCTACAGATGAAAAAGCTGTCACACAACCTGTCCCGAAACCATCAGAATCAGAGTCCAAGCCAGCAGCCAGTATGGCTGCATCTTCTGATGAACCAGATCGTCTTGGTAAGCTACAGGTCCTCAATGGCAAGAATGCGGGTTTAGTGCTAGATCTGAAAAAGTCACTGACTACATTTGGCTCACCCAAGGTTGCTGTAGCCGGGGTAACTAAACGTGCCAGAGGTTACTTTCTTATCCATGTACAGGGGCAGGAAGGACAGCCAACACTGTTAAATGGCGAGCCACTTAAAGACAAAGCAACACAGCTGGAAGACAACGACATTATTGAAGTTGCAAATATTAAACTTGAGTTCTTTACAGAATAAGCAGTTTAATTAAGATGCAGATCAGGAACAGCAGACAGTAGTTTTTTAGTGTAGTCATGCTGAGGGTTTTGCAGAACATCCAGCGCACTACCCTTCTCGACAATGACCCCCTGGTGCATCACAGCAACGTCATCCGCCAGATAGCTCACCACAGACATGTCATGAGTAATAAACAAATAACTCATGTCTAGCTCTGCCTGCAGATCCTTTAACAGATTCAATACCTGAGCCTGCACGGAAACATCCAGAGCACTCGTTGGCTCATCACAGATAATCACCTGGGGTTTAACAGCTAATGCACGCGCTATGCAAATCCGCTGACGTTGGCCACCAGAAAATTCATGCGGATATCGGTTGCCTGCATCTTCAGGCAAATCTACCTGCTTCAATAACCTCGCCACTGTTAAGCGCCGCTGACCTGCATTTTTTTCTATTCCTAGCGAGACCATACCCTCTTCGATAATATCTCCAACCAGCATGCGAGGATTTAATGAAGAATAAGGATCCTGGAATACGATTTGTAATTCACTCCTGCGAGCACGAAGTGCTTCACCGTACAGCTTTATTAAATTTTGTCCCTGGAACATAACATCACCACCAGTGACATCAAGCAACCTGACTATACTTTTCCCCACTGTGGTTTTGCCACAGCCGGACTCCCCCACCAGTGCCAGTGTTTTGCCTGGATACAACTGTAACGAGACATCATTAACGGCTTTCACGTGACCCACCGTTCTTTTAAAAATACCCTTACGGATTGGGAAATGTACTTTCAAACGACTAACATCCAACACAGGATGATGATGCTCATTCACTTCGTGCAAGGCTTTCATACTGTCGACACTTTTTTCGCCACCAACAGAAAGACGCATGCCTCGCTTGTGAATGCTTGGCACAGCATTTAGCAGTTGCTGGCTATAAAGATGCTTGGGTGCCGAAAAAAATGCTTCGCTGGATGCCGCTTCAACTATCTCTCCATAACGCATCACTGCAACACGGTCAGCAATCTGTTGCACAACACCAAGATCATGAGTAATAAATATCAGCCCCATCTTTAACTCATTTTGCAGCTTCTTCAACAGTTCCAGCACCTGTGCCTGAATAGTTACATCCAGAGCAGTTGTTGGTTCATCGGCTATTAGCACATCAGGATTAGCTGCCAGTGCAATAGCAATCATGATGCGTTGTCGCATGCCACCAGATAATTGATGAGGGTACTCGCTCATATTACGTCGCGCATTTGGCAGGCCAACAGCATTCAAAAGATCCAGACAACGCGCACGTGCTACAGTTTTTGAGATCTTCTCGTGATGAATCATGCATTCAATAATCTGGTCTTCAATCCTGATCACAGGATTAAGCGATGTCATTGGCTCCTGAAAAATCATGGAAATTTTACTGCCACGCACAGCACGCATTTCACGTTCAGTGTAATCAAGCAGGTTTTCGCCATGCAATAAAATTTCACCTTGAGTAATTTTTGCCGCATCGGGAAGTAACCTTGCCATTGACAGCGCAGTAATTGATTTGCCAGAACCGGACTCGCCAACCAGTGCAAATGTTTCACCACTATTCACCTCGAACGAAATATCTTTTACTGCGTGTATTGTTTGATCCGATAACTTTATATCAGTACACAGATTATTAACTTTTAAAAGCGACATAATTTTATTCCGACCCTGAAATTCGTGGATCCAAAGCATCTCTAACTACATCTGCAAATAAATTGGCAAACAATACGAGTGTGAACATAAAAATAAATGCGGCGGTCAATGACCACCATACCGCCGGATCACGCGCCATTTCCAAACGCGCCTGATTAATCATATTCCCCCAGCTATTGGTCGCGGGATCAACACCAATATTAATATATGAAAGCACAGCTTCAGCCAGCACTAATCCACTAAAATCAAGTACTACTGTAATCAGCACGATATGCATAAAATTGGGCATGATGTGCCTGGCAAGAATATTAGCTTTGGTGACGCCAAACGCACTGGCAGCCTGAATGTATTCCATCTCGCGCAACTTGAATGTTTCCGCACGCAGTAGTCGACATAATCCGGTCCAGCTTGTTATCCCCAGAATCACGCACAAAAACAATAAACGCAAATCAGCGCGCTCAGTTAAACTATCAAACCCTTCTGCATTATTGCTTATGTATACCTGCAGCAATAGCACTGAAGCTGCAATTAACAATACATGCGGTATCGAGTTGAGTGTTGTGTAAATATACTGAATAACATCATCTACCCAACCTCTAAAAAAGCCTGCCATCGCACCCAGAGTGACAGCCACCGGTAACATGACAAGTGTTGTCAGCGCACCAATCAATATACCGGTGCGTATACTTTTAATCGCTTGATAGAAAACATCCTGCCCCACTTTATCAGTACCAAATAAATGATATTTAGAACCTATAAACATTGATAAAAATATTACTATCGTGACAATCCCGGTCACGATCGCAATAGCACGCAGAGGATAATTTGACTCACCTTTTAAAAACCGCATTAAAGCGACTGAAAAACTGACTTGTCGGGATTTTGAGCTTCGCCAAAGTATTAATAACCAGAAAAAAGTCCAGCAGAGTAATGCAAAGAAAACTGCTCTTATACTGATTTGCAGAATGTCATTCCATTTGTGTGAGACATGCTCTTCAAGATGTGCGCCTCCGTATTTCAGGCGAGGATATATTTGCTGCATGGATCCATCTTCCTGTTGCACCATCTCCCTGGAAAATAACTGCGTTGCAAGTGGCGCAGAAAATGTTTTTTCAACCTGAGTACGCATGGGCGTCATCAAAACATCCAAAACACTGAGTATTTCATTGGAGTACTGATATTCAGATTCAATCGCATTCCCCAGTTTTGGTCTGAAGTGCATGGAGTCGAGTAACGCAATCGAGTAATAACAAATCAGAACAACCAAGGACACGGCACCTGTCGTTCGCTTGAAAACTTTCTCCCATGGTCGACGCAAATGCTTTCTTTTTCTAGCGATCAGGACAAAAATCACAATTACTGCGGTTAACGCAAAGAAAAGCGCGTCTGTGATTAATAATGTTGGCTGGAATGGCATTGTGTTTGAATAATCAGCTTAAGCGAATTCTGGGATCCACCAGAGTGTAAGAAATATCAGTCAGAATCAGTCCTATAATATAGAGGACCGAACCGAGATAAACCATTGACCTCACAATCGCAAAGTCCTGACGATTAATAGCATCAATGGTATAACTACCCAGACCCGGAATGCCAAAAAAGTTTTCAGTTAACAGGCTACCCATAAACAGCAACGGCAGCACAACTACAACTCCGGTCAGAATAGGAATTAGCGCATTACGCAACACGTGTCTAAACAAAACCAATTGCTCGGAAATTCCTTTTGATCGTGCAGTACGCACGTAATCTTTACCTATTTCTTCCAGAAATATAGTTCGATACCAGCGCGTACCTGACCCAATGCCACCGATAACGCCGATAATCACCGGCAGTATCAGAAACTTTAATGAATCCAGCCCAGTATCATAGCCGGAAATCGGTACTACCTTGAGTAATTTCCCGATAACAAACTGCCCACCAATAATATAGAATAAAGTGGAGATAGACATTAATGCCACACAGATAATGACTGCCCAGTAATCAATATACGTGGCGCGAAAAAAAGCAATCAGCAAAGCAAACGTGATTGTCACCAACAGGCCAAGAAGCAAGTGAGGAACTGCAATCGTTAAGCTTGGCCACATGCGCTTGCTAATATCATAACCAATATCACGACCGCTATCAGAGCTACCAAAGTCAAATACAAACAGCTTTATGGATTTCTGGTAGAAAATAGTTTCTGTGAATTTAGCGCTACCACTATTTGCATCATTGTAAATCAGAGGCAGGTTGTATCCACGTTCACGTTTCCAGTCTTCAATTTGTTGAGGCGTGGTATGTTTTTGTCCAAGCTGATTTTTTGCCATATCATCTGGCGAATTGACCACAAAGAACAATACAAATGTGATCAGATTAATCCCCAGCAACAATGGAAATGCGTAAAGTACACGTCGAATAATATAAGCAATCATATGCCTTTCGCTCTTTCTCGCTGATAAAAACCATGTACTGCAGGAATAACTGTCAACACTAATATCACGAACAATAAATAGATTGGCCACAAAACTGGCTGATTCCATTTTTCGCGTGACTGCTCACGCAATTCCGGGTTAACCCGCTTATACTTCATTGTGTTATTCGCCATCAGATTGGGTTTAACGTTTTTATACCAGGCATGATAGAGAGAATATGACTTGGGATTAAATGCGAAAATCCATGGCGCATCTGCACGCACAATTTCATTCATCTGGCGTATTAACTCTAACCGCTCTGGACTATTCTCCATATTTTTCATTACATCAAACAGTCGATCAAACTCTGCATTTTGATAATTGCTATAATTTTGTCCGCCCGATAATGCGATGGAATTTGGCCCATAAAGCAGGAAGAAGAAGTTTTCAGGGTCGGGGTAATCTGCATTCCAGCCTAGTTGATAAATCTGGAATGTCCCTTTATCCAGCTTGTCAAAGAAACGATTTCCATCAGATCCTCGAATCACCAGCTGAATATCAATTTTAGCAAACTGCTTTACCATCCAGTTAAGTAACGCTTTAGTATCAGCACCTCGACTTACCGTATCAAAATAAAGCACCAGCGGCTTGCCAGTTTCCTGATCAACTCCATTTTGATATCGCGCCTGTTTCATTAACTTTTTTGCTTCATCGATACTTTTACGTATTGGCTGGCCATTTTTCCAGTCGTATACATAATTATTAATGCCGGGTTCACCAGTTTCATTACCAAAAATGCCCGGAGGTATGGGTCCTTGCGCAGGAACACCCCGACCATTTTGAAAGATGGAAATAAATTCATCGTAATCCACGGCAATTGATATTGCGCGTCTTAGCAATTTTGCGCGCTCAGAATCGCCACCGATCACCGGGTCGCCCATATTGAATCCCAGGTAATAAAGACTCGTTGCCACCGCCGATGCCAGATCAATGTCTCTTTTCTTCATTTCATCAGTCAAACCGAATTCACCTTGTGAATTGAGTTCGACAGACTGATCGAAACTGTCTGAAGAAATTCCTGAGGTATCGTAATACCCCTGCAGGAATTTATTCCAGTAAGGAATACTTTCTTTTTCCAGGCTAAACACGATGCGATCAACAAAAGGCATCTCTTTACCCGCATCATCAAGCAGTCCAGACTGGTAATCTTCTGGCTCACCTTCAGCGGGGTATCTTTCTCCATGAAAATTGGGATTACGCTCTAATACCATTCTCAAATTTGGATTATTTTCTGTCAGCATATAAGGACCAGTGCCCACAGGATACCAGTCAAATGAAATGTTGCGTTCTTTCATGCCCGCCTGCGAATAGAATTTATCTGCTTCCCAGGGAATCGGCGCGAAAAATGGCATGTTTAGCCAGTAAATAAATTGCGGGTACACACCTTTAACTTTAATACTAAAGTGGTGCGAATCTAAAACTTCAACACCCTGCATATGAAGAGTACGCAAATCGAGCCAACTATTTCTCTCATCAAGATGTGCCAGAATTTTTTCCCGGTAGTCAGCAAACCCTACAATGTAATTCCCCAGTAATCCTGCTAGCGGAGAATGCAGATTGGGATGTGCCAGCCTTTTAATCTGATAAACATAGTCTTGCGCAGTTAACTCTCTGGAAGACTGATGTTGAAAGTCAGCCAATATATTCACTTCTTCCAGATCATCTTCGTTTAATGAATGATAGTAATATGCTCCCTGTTGATCTTTAGCAAATGCAGGATGAGGCTGGTATTTTATTCCCTGCTGAATCTCAATATTGTAAATTGTATAGGCGACCAGCGATGGATCCACGTCTTCGGCAAGCGGATTATCGTGTTCATCAAAGAAAGTCCGGACAGGCATTTTTGATGCTGCTAAAGGTATCAACTGATACGGTCTTTTCAGAAAATGATATTGCAGCGGTGGCTCATAAATCTGGGCTATAAAATCATATTCGGCAGCATTATACGATTTAACCGGATCCAGCTCTTTGGGACGCTCTTTGAAGGATGTATAAATAATATCCTTATTCCGATCAATATCGCGATATGGGTTATTCCATTGTCCATTTTCACAGCCACACAGGAACAAGACCATCATGGTTATGAGCAAGGAATATTTTAAAGAATGTCTACCTGCCATCAACTTATCGGACAATGTATAATTATGGGTTCAATCGCTCCAGTATAGCGATTAGCGCGTTATCAGGCGAACTACTTTTATAGGAGAAACCATGGGTTTTCTGGAAAACAAAAAAGCATTAATTATTGGAGTGGCAAGTAATCGGTCAATCGCCTGGGGTGTGGCAAAAGCAATGCACGAACAGGGCGCCGAACTGGCATTCACCTACCAGAATGATCGTTTGCAATCACGTGTCGAAAAATTAGCCAAAGAATGTGGAAGTGATATTGTACTTCCCTGTGATGTCGCAACAGATGAGAACATCACAGACCTGTTTAAGCAGTTGGGAACCCATTGGTCAGAATTTGACATTCTCGTGCATTCCGTCGCATTTGCTCCAAAAGAAGAGCTGGAAGGTGATTTTGTCGAAAATACAACTCGAGATGGCTCTAAACTTGCCCACGATATAAGCAGCTACAGCCTGACCGCACTGGCCAAGGCTGCGCGCCCGATGATGAGTGGACACCCCAGCGCGATTATCTCGCTAACTTACCTGGGAGCGATCAAGGCAATGCCTAACTACAATGTGATGGGCCTTGCCAAAGCCAGCCTGGAAGCCAATACCCGCTATATGGCATATGCACTAGGGCCTGACAACATTCGAGTAAACTGCATTTCTGCCGGCCCCATCAGAACCTTGGCGGCTGCAGGTATAGGTGACTTCCGCAAGATGCTCGACCATGTAGAGCAAAATGCGCCGTTGCGTAAAAATGTATCTATTGAGGAAGTTGGAAATGTCGCGGCTTTTCTATGCTCTGATCTGGCAAGCGGAATAACCGGCGAAATCACTTACGTGGATGCAGGCTTTAATATCGTTGGAATGACTGGTTATTAATAATCTTATACGAGATTAGTTTGCTCACCTTCAGAACGGGCAATTATTACCGCACCGCATGAGTCACTAAATACATTCACTGCGGTGCGACACATATCAAGCACTCTATCTACAGCCAGTATCAGACCTATTCCTTCCAGCGGAAGACCCATTGCAGACAAGATAATCGTGATGGCGACCAGACTTGCTGCGGGGATGCCTGCCACACCAATAGATGTCATCAGCGCTAGTATTACTACAGTAAACTGCTGAACAAATCCAAGTTCCAATCCGTAGGCTTGCGCAATAAACAGTGCCGCAACACATTCATATAATGCCGTGCCATCCATATTGATAGTTGCGCCTAGAGGCAAAACAAAGCTGGATGTTTTATTTGAGACTCCTGCACGATCCTGAACACAATCCAAGGTCACCGGCAGTGTTGCAGATGATGAACTGGTTGAAAATGCAGTTAATAGCGCCGGAAACATTGCCTGGAAATGCTTTACCGGACGAACACGCGCGATCATTTTTAATAAAAGCGGCATCACTACAAACATATGCATGGCAAGTGCTGCCAACACAACAAAGAAAAATTTTGCCAGTGGCACAAACACATCTATCCCGGAAGTCGCGACAATTTTAGCGACGAGCGCAAACACACCGATAGGCGCAAAACGCATTATCAGGTCTGTTATTTTCATCATGACTTCAAACATACCTTCAAAGAAGTTTTGCATTGTAAGCTTGTGCTCGCTTTTACCCTGAGCAATAAAATATCCAAACAACAAACTGAAGAAAATCAGTCCCAGCATTTGTCCCTGGGCAGCAGCGTGAATAATATTCGGCGGAATCATGCGCAGGAAAATCCCGGCGATATCACCAGTGCTGGCGCTACCCACTTTCTCTGTGACCTCAGCTGTATCAGCGTGCAAACCCAGCACTTCTTTTGCAGGCACATCACCAATGAGCCCTGGCTGGAATACCATCACCATCACTAACCCAATGGTAATAGCAATAGTGCTGGTCGCGACATAGTAAAGAAGTGTTTTACTTCCCATGCGTGCAAACGAACTGCCCTGTTCGATACTCGCAATACCAACAATGATGGAAGATACAATTAGTGGAACAATAATCATTTTCAGCGCATTAAGAAATAATGCGCCAAAGAAGTTGAGCACTGGAATAAAATCAAAACCAGTTAGCGTCTCGAGTGAAGAGACAAAAGAACCAAAAACAACTGCAAAGGCCAGTGCAATAAGTATTTGCCAATGCAGCTTCATTGTTTATTAATGCCTATATGTTTTCAGGAAAAACAGTCACATCCCCTGTTTCGCGTAATGCCTTCAACATCGCCTGCATTTCCCTGCGGCCATACTCACCCTGTACCGAAATCCACTCTGCTGTTTCTACCTTGGCTTCAGACTCGGCTACCGTAACAACATTATTCAGTCGAATCACGGCAAACTGGCCATCATCCAGTAAGGCACCATCAAAAAACGGATAACTGTCTGCAGACGGTAAAGAAAACACATGATCAACAATTTCATTCGGGACGGATTCATCATCACGCAATAACGCACCGGCCGATTCAAGTGACACATTCAATTGCTTCGCTATATCTTCTATTTCTGATGCATCGTTGTTTAACACCTCTATAGCATTAGCGCCCTGAGCCACAAGCTGGTCACGCGCTTTAATAACCCTGACTGTTGATTCAATCTGATCTGCGACATCCTCTAGTGCCTGTATCACTGAAGGTTCATGCTCAAGCACTCTGACTACAACAGAACGGCCATCCGCAACTTCGATCAACTCACTATTTATACCTTTATTTAAGACTTCATCAGAGAACGCAGCATTCACTACACTCTGGTATGACGCGATACCTTCCGGCTCAACACCGGTTATCCAGTCAGAAGTCTGCACTTTCAGATCAAGTTCATCAGCCGCAATCTCAAGGTTATCTTCATTCACATAACTTAGATTTGATAGTTTTTCTGACAGCTCCCTGTATTTTTTGTCGGATGCTTCAGCACGCAATTCATTTTCAATTTGTGTACGCACTTGCTCAAATGGTTTGGTTTTGGTCGGTGTAATGTCATCAAGCTTGATTAGCTGAACACCTAAACTCGTTCTAACTGGCGCACTCATTTCGCCTTTTTTCATGGAAAATAACTTCTGCACAAAAACAGGGTTATCAATATCAGTACGTGTTATAAATCCAAGACTGCCGCCTTTCTTCGCCGAAAATGAATCATCAGATAATTCTTCTGCCAGCGCAGCAAACTCCTCACCATTTTTGATTCGATCTGCCGCGGCCTGAAGCTTGCTTAATGCAGATGCAACCTGTTCTTCGGAAGCGTCATCTGACAATTTCAATAGAATATGACTAGCCTTCCTTAGCTCAGGCGTTTGATAACGGCTAGGATCGTCATCATACGAAGACTGGATTTCATCATCAGAAAATGTAAGCGACGCGCCTATATCTGTCTGTTTCACTTCCAGATATTCCAGCTTTACGCGTTGTAGCGTTTTGAACGATTGCTTATTCGCCTGATAGTATTCATTGATTTCATCATCAGTCACGTCGACCGAGTTGACGTCGGCCGCCATCAGGAAATAATCAAAATCCCGCTTTTGCTGCTTTAGCGCTGCATATTTTTGCTTGTCTTTAACTGGCAGAAAACTTGAGTAAACAGCACTCCCCTGATACTGGTTTATGCTCTCTTCCTGTCGCAACTGGTTTTCAAACTCAACCGGGCTTCTTCTCTGTGCAGCCAGCAACTGCTCATACCTGGAAGAATCAAACCGCCCTGCGGTCTGAAATTGTGGCACCGTCTGGATGCGTTCAGTGAGTTTTCTGTCACTGATTCGATAACCAGCACTTTCCGTTTCATCGTTCAGCAGAGTATTTTGTATTAACGCATCTAATACACTTTGCTTTAATTTACTTTCATCACTGTAGAGTGAGTCGAATGAACTGCCGAGGACTGATTTCAGATAACGTCGTTGATCTTGAACCTGCGCATCAAACACACGTTTGACTATTTCTTCGCCATTCACTTCTGCGACTTTTTGGTCTGCCGGCCCACCGAAATATTCCTGGATACCCCAGAATGCGAATGGAATAGCAATTAAAATGACAATGATGTAAGCGAATATTCCGCTCGCTCGCTCACGAATTTGCATCAACATAGGATTAACTCAATTAGATTTAATATGGCAACTGAGAGGCATTATACAAGATAGGGGAAGATGAAATCTTCCCCTATTTGTACAAATGATGGCGGAGTGGACGGGATTCGAACCCGCGACCCCCGGCGTGACAGGCCGATATTCTAACCAGCTGAACTACCACTCCATGTTTGGCTAATTTTGCTATTGGTGGGTGCTGAGGGGATCGAACCCCCGACCCTCGCCTTGTAAGGGCGATGCTCTACCAGCTGAGCTAAGCACCCATGCAAAAGGCGCGCTAGTTTACGGCATCCTTCAATGCTTTGCCAGCTTTAAAAGCAGGTACCTTGGATGCTTTTATTTCCATAGGCTCGCCTGTCCTAGGGTTTCTACCTGTTCGTGCGCCACGCTCACGAACCAGAAATGTTCCAAACCCAGCAATTGCTACCTGGTCACCACTCTTTAGAGCGCCGGTAATTGCTTCTATGACTGCATCGACTGTTCTACCTGCTGATGCCTTTGAAAGATCAGCGGCAGTTGCCACCGCTTCAGTTAACTCGGTTTTATTCATTGAATAATGTACCCCTGAATTGATTATTATAGAAGTCTAGTACGGTATTGATTAGCACAAAGATATATCGATACTTTAATGATTGATGTTACTAGAAAGCATGTCGTAAATGTAAAAGAATGTATGCGCTCATAAATTAAAATGCATACATAACGAATCTTTAATGCGAAACGAAGTTATACCAGCTACGGATTCACACTGTCAATAAATGACTAGTGATGCCTCACTTCCTCTTTCTTATTTCCAATGGCAAGTATTTTCTTTTTCAACTCGCTCAAATTCTCACCACCTTCCAATGGTGTAGGCATTTCAGTTAATGCTATTTCGAGAACTTCATCAATCCAGCGCACCGGCCTAATGTCCAGCTGAGCCTTAATATTATCCGGTATTTCGACAAGATCTTTTTCATTTTCTTTTGGAATGACGACAATTTTTATTCCGCCACGATGGGCTGCCAGCAATTTCTCTTTCAGACCGCCAATTGGTAACACTTCACCACGCAATGTGATTTCACCCGTCATGGCAACGTCTGCTCGCACAGGGATATCAGTAAGTGAAGATACTAGCGCAGTTGTCATCCCGACGCCTGCACTTGGTCCATCTTTCTTAACTGCACCTTCTGGCACGTGAATATGAATATCCACTTTATCGTAAAATTCCGGACTCACACCGAGCTTGATGGCACGACTTCGAACAACTGTTTGTGCCACCTGGATAGACTCTTTCATCACGTCTTCAAGATTTCCTGTTGGCGCCATCATTTTACCTTTACCAAGCACAATCTCTGCCTCGATACTTAACAGTTCACCGCCGACTTCTGTCCACGCCAGACCTGTCACCTGACCGATCTGATCTTTTTCGTCTGCCAGACCGTATCGGAATTTACGCACACCCAGATAGTGGTCAATATTCTCAGGAGTGATGACGGTTTTTTGGTCTCCATCACCGAGAACAATGGATTTCACGACTTTACGGCAAATCTTGGAAATTTCTCTTTCCAGACTACGCACACCTGCTTCACGTGTGTAATAGCGAATAATATCCTGAACGGATTCTTTAGTAATTTCTATCTCGCGTTCTTTTAAACCATTATTTTTAATTTGCTTTGGCAACAGGTAACGCATGGCAATATTTAATTTTTCATCTTCCGTGTAACCTGGAATACGTATCACTTCCATACGATCCAGTAATGGCCCCGGAATATTCATGCTGTTTGATGTAGCAACAAACATGACATCAGAAAGATCAAAATCAACTTCCAGATAGTGATCGCTAAACGTATTGTTTTGCTCCGGATCCAGTACTTCCAGCATCGCTGATGAGGGATCACCACGAAAGTCTGCTGCCATTTTGTCAATCTCGTCTAACAAAAACATTGGATTTCTGACACCAATCTTCGAGAGATTCTGGATAATCTTGCCAGGCAAGGAACCTATATAGGTACGACGATGGCCCCGGATTTCTGCCTCATCACGTACACCACCCAATGACATTCGCGTGTACTTTCTTCCAGTCGCACGTGCTATTGATTTACCAAGTGATGTTTTACCCACGCCTGGAGGTCCTACCAGACATAAAATTGGGCCTTTAAGTTTTTTCACGCGCTGCTGTACAGCCAGGTATTCGAGAATGCGTTCTTTTACTTTCTCCAACCCATAGTGGTCTTGCTCTAGAATATTTTCAGCATTGGAAAGATTACGATTAATCTTGCTTTTCTTCTTCCAGGGCGTGCTTACCATCCAGTCAAGATAATTCCTCACTACGGTCGCTTCCGCAGACATAGGTGACATCATCTTTAATTTATTCAATTCGGAACTGGCCTTCTCTTTCGCCTCTTCTGGCATACCAGCATCTTCAATTTTTTGCGCAAGCTCTTCGACTTCATTCGGTGCATCTTCCATTTCACCCAATTCTTTCTGAATCGCTTTCATCTGCTCATTCAGATAATACTCGCGCTGGCTTTTTTCCATCTGCTGTTTAACACGGCCACGTATTCGCTTTTCAATTTGCAGAACATCCAGTTCACCTTCAATCAGATTCATCAGGTGCTCAAGACGCTCATAGGTTGAAACAATTTCCAGCACGTGCTGCTTTTCTTCCAGCTTTAAGGACATGTGTGCAGCAATGGTATCTGATAATCGACTGGGATCATCTATGCCTGCCAGTGAAGTTAACACTTCAGGCGGTACTTTTTTATTAAGTTTTACATACTGCTCAAATAAACTAACAATGGAACGGGAAAGCACTTCCAGCTTTTTCTCATCTTCTGGCTCTTCGTTATCCAGAACAGCTATCTCGGCTGTAAAATATTCTGACTCTTCAGCAAACCGAATGACTTTTGCACGCTCGGCACCTTCCACCAGCACTTTAATTGTGCCATCCGGAAGCTTTAGGAGCTGCAAAATAGATGACAACGTTCCAATCGTGTGGAAATCATCAAACGACGGCTCATCGAGCTCAGCGCTTTTCTGAGCCACTAACAGGATTTGCTTGTTATTTGCCATCGCAGCATCCAGCGCCTGGATGGATTTATCCCTGCCAACAAATAATGGGATTACCATATTTGGGTACACGACAACATCGCGCAATGGCAGCACAGGAACGTTTGAAACGTCCGTAAGGTCGATAGGGTTATTTTCTTGCTGGTCAGCCATAGAGACTCCTTTGAGTCTAAAGAATAAAAGTTAAATACGAACTAGTATCCACTATATATGGACACTCCACACAAATATCAAGTGTGTATGTGGACAGGACTCGTACAAGGAAGAGTTTTTATTCCTCGGCAGCTGCTTTTTCGTAGTCTGTACTCTCGTAAATGAGATAGGGTTTGGCATCACCTTTGATGACGGCCTCGTCAACAACGACTTTAGTCACGCCTTCTATTGAAGGTAAATCGTACATTGTGTCTAAAAGCACATTTTCCAGTATGGTACGTAAACCACGTGCGCCTGTTTTACGCTCCATGGCTTTCTTGGCGACCGCGGTTAAAGCATTTGGCCTAAACTCGATTTCCGCATCTTCCATCTCAAACAATCTAGTATACTGTTTTGTTAATGCGTTTTTAGGTTCAGTAAGAATACGAACCAATGCATCCGCATCCAATTCTTCAAGTGTTGCCACAACAGGTAGACGACCTACAAATTCAGGTATCAGCCCGTAACGAACAAGATCTTCCGGTTCAACACCATGCAGGATTTCACCTACCGATGTATCTTCATTGGTGGCGCGTACTTCTGCAGAGAAACCAATGCCGGTTTTCTCTGTACGATCAAGAATCACTTTATCCAGTCCTGCAAATGCACCTCCACAAACGAACAGGATATTACTTGTATCTACCTGTAAAAATTCTTGCTGAGGATGTTTACGCCCACCCTGTGGAGGCACTGATGCAACAGTCCCTTCAATCAGCTTAAGCAATGCCTGCTGTACCCCTTCACCTGAAACATCACGAGTAATGGAAGGATTGTCAGATTTACGTGAAATCTTGTCGATCTCATCAATATAAACAATGCCGGTTTGTGCTTTTTCTACATCGTAGTCACACTTCTGCAACAGTTTTTGAATAATATTTTCAACGTCTTCACCAACATAACCGGCTTCAGTTAATGTGGTTGCATCCGCGATTGTAAAGGGAACGTTGAGAAGGCGTGCGAGTGTTTCAGCTAACAGTGTTTTACCAGATCCGGTTGGCCCAACTAGCAGAATATTGCTTTTTGCCAGTTCCACGCCGTCCTTGGACGCGCTACTAGCCTCAAGACGCTTGTAGTGATTGTATACTGCCACTGACAACACTTTTTTTGCATTGACCTGGCCGATGACATACTCGTCCAGAATGGCATTAATTTCTTTTGGCTTGGGAAGCTTGTTCCCGCTTGCAGGCGATTGCTCCTGCATTTCTTCACGAATAATGTCATTACAAAGTTCAACACATTCATCACATATGAAAACTGACGGTCCCGCTATCAGCTTCCTTACTTCATGCTGACTTTTACCGCAGAACGAACAATAAAGTAGTTTTCCGTTATCGGTTTCTTTCTTCGAATCATCGCCGCTCATATTGAAATCCTGTCTGTTCTACGGGTTGTATTAATCGTTGCTATTTTATGATGAATTGCCGATGGGAAAAAGCGAATCTATTCCCAGAATGGTACTTTACATCGGCATATGCACTTCGAAAAATTATATCGTTTAATATCAGTGCTTTATATCACCATTTTAAATGAGACTCAATGCTACTCAGCGCCTCGGGTTGTCAAAACCTTATCAATTAGCCCATATTCACGTGCTTCTTCGCTATCCATGAAGTTATCTCGCTCCGTATCCTTACTGATTGTCTCCATTGTCTGGCCAGTGTGCTTGGATAACACACGATTTAACTGTTCACGTATTTTCAGGATTTCTTTCGCATGAATATCAAAATCGGATGCCTGACCCTGGAAACCACCTAGTGGCTGGTGAATCATCACCCTGGAATGAGGTAACGCAAATCGCTTACCTTCCGTACCACCGCTGAGCAATACCGCCCCCATACTGGCCGCCTGCCCGATACACAGGGTGCTGACATCGGGTTTTGTAAATTGCATGGTGTCATATATTGCCATGCCTGCTGTCACTGAGCCGCCAGGTGAATTGATATATATGGAAATATCTTTATCGGGATTTTCAGACTCCAGGAACAGAATCTGTGCAACAATCAAGTTAGCCATATGATCTTCAATTGGCCCAACAATAAAAATGACGCGTTCTTTCAGTAGACGAGAATAAATATCGTAAGCACGCTCTCCACGCGCAGTTTGCTCTACTACCATAGGAACCAGATTCATCATTGGCTCCTGAGAGTTTCCATTGTTCATAGCACTATTCACCTTATTGTTTTATTGGCGTTGTTTCACAATATTGTCAAATGACTCTTTGTTTTCCTTCTTAATGACTTGACTCAAAATCCAGTCCACGACCTGATCTTCCATCACTAATGACTCAACGCTTGCTCGCGCCTGATTATTTGTACTGTAATACTGTATAACCTGATCCCTGTCTGCATACTGACTAGCTAGCTGTTCTATACGCTGATTGACCAACTGCTGATCTACCTGCAGGGCTTGCGCACTGACAATTTCCCCGATAATCAGACCCAGTTTGACTCGACGTGCGGCTTCGACTTCAAACAGACTATCCGGCAGTTCAGAGTCTGTTTCCATTTTGAAATTCTCCAGCGCCTGTTTCCGCAAGGCAGCTACTTCCTGCTTCACCATGGCCTCTGGTAATGTCAATTCATTATTGTCTACCAGTGCCTGCATCACCGCTTCTTTAGATTTAACCTTCAGTTGCTGTTGCAACTCGCCTTCCAGCGACTTCCTGATTTCTGCCTTTAACGCATCTACCGTTCCATCCACGCCAAATGCACTAATAAATTCATCATTTACTTCTGGCAGCGCACCCTCTTCCACTTTTTTAATGACAACATCAAATGTTGCTTCTTTTCCTGCCAGCTCACTATTTCCGTAGTCTTCAGGAAATGTAACGGCAAAATTTTTGTTTTCGCCAGCTTTTAATCCCAGCAGATTATCTTCAAATCCGGCTATCATACCGCCATCACCCAATACCAGTGGAAAATCTTCAGCTTTACCACCTTCAAACTCGACTCCATCTAACTTCCCGACAAAATCTAATGTAATGCGCTGTTCATTTTTACATGCACCTTCAACTTCACTCCACTCCATTCGCTGCTTACGCATGCGTTCCAGAGTTTGCTCAACGTCTTTATCCTCTACATCCGCGACAGGAACGGCTACTTCCAGCTTGCTAAAATCACATAATGTAAATTCCGGATAGACATCAAATGTTGCAATAAAAGTCAGGTCCTGACCCTTTTCAACATTTTGGGGTTCAATATTCGGAGCGGTTGCAGGACGCAACTTCTCCTGTAGAACGGCATCGCGATAGCTCGCCTGCATTTCATCTGCCATCACTTCCTGATTGACCTGTGTGCCGTATCGTTGGCGTACGACATTCATTGGAACCTTGCCTGGCCGAAAACCATCTATTTTCACTCGGCCCTTAAGACTATTCAGACGCTGGTTGACTTCTTTCTCAACTTTATCAGTTGGAATGGTAATGGTAATTTTTCTTCCGAGCTCGCTTGTCTCTTCAACCGATACTTGCATTAATCACTGACCCTCAAAGAAGTGTGTATGAATGGAATTTGCCTTGGTTTAAGCATTTTTGACTAGATTTTTGATAATGGTGCGAAAGGAGAGACTCGAACTCTCACGGGTTGCCCCACTGGAACCTAAATCCAGCGCGTCTACCAATTCCGCCACTCTCGCATAATCATCAACTGACACAGCGTGGTAGTATAACTTGAAATACGCGAGATAGTTAGTTGCTATCCCACTAGAAATATAAGACATGCAAATGAAACTGTGACCAAACAGTAACCATGGTTATAAAAGAGCTATAATTGTAGACAAAACAGCACACAATCTCTATGTTCCGAGCCAGCATCATTGTTGTCTATTTTTGCGCAATTTGCGTAATTGGCTGTTTACTCGCCTATCCAGTTTACATTATCAGCGGCGCAGACTTTGAACGTATCGTCTCGCGAACAATATTAATTCTGGCTGTTTTATTATTTTACCCTACATGTCGATTACTGAAAATTGACAGCTTCGCCTCGTTAGGCTTTAAAAAAGCGCACTCTTCCTCTATCGCAATTCGCTCATGGCTGCTGGGTATTGCAATGTTGCTACCGATCTCTGTTTTCTTCATCTCTTGCGGATTCAGACTATGGGAACAGCCCCCACAGAATTTATTTGAATCAGCCACAGTTGTCTTAGGCGCAATTATTTCCGCATGGCTGATTGGTGTTATCGAAGAAACTTTATTCCGCGGGCTATTACAATCTCAATTTAGCGCTGCCTTTAATTCCTTCTGGGCTATTCTTATTGTCAGCATACTTTATAGCAGTGTGCATTTTCTGCAGGTGCCCGAATTTGATTCAAACCAGACGATCCACTGGTACAGTGGATTCACTCTGCTGTCCTCTGCATTTGCTAACTTCAAAAACTTTTATACTTTTTTGGATGCCTGGGTAGCACTGTTTATGGCTGGACTTTTCTTATCGTTAGTCCGAATGCGAACTAACAATATTTTATGGTGCATAGGCATACATGCCGGCTGGGTCACACATATCAAACTGTTTAAAGATTTCACTGACAGAAACAACTCTGCAGAGTGCGGAATTTTCGCCAGCAGTTATGACCGGTTTATTGGCGAACTCAGCGCAGCATGGATCCTGCTGATATTAATTGCCTGGGCATGGTTGCATTTTCGCAAACCATCTCACTAATTCGCCACCCGTTTCCAGCCGATCAGGAAAGGGTCCAGCACCCAGACTCCATCTTCGTGCTTAACATATGGTATGTCACGCGCATAACCTTGTTGCCACAGTCCATTATCATAATTCTGTTCACCCAAATACAGACGCTGCTTTTGTTCATCGACTTTAAGCACAACAGCCACATGACCTGTGTCATAAAAAGCACGCGAATAAATCAGTAGATCTCCCCTTTGCAGACCATGCTGCGAACTACCATTCAGGATACTCAAAAAGGGTGTGTTAGATTTTGTGCCCGGGTTAGTAACATACTCCAGTCGCCAGATATCTGCAGCCACATCCACATCACCATAAACAACACCTTTATTTAACAGCAACCAGCGACGGGCATATTCGACACACTGCCATTTAATCCCAGTAAATATTTGATCGATAAAATATGGCGTAGGATTTACACATGAATTGTTACAGTTCGAGAATGCCTTGACGCCGGATTCGGTTTCGCCCAATACCTCTCCATAATCAACTACACAGTCTTTCGTGCAAAATGGCGGCAGTTCCTGCGCACTGATCGCGAACACCTGCATTGACAGATAGATGACAAGAAATATTTGCCGTAGCTTACTCATGGATACACTCATTCCAGCTCATTGATTGCAGTCACTATTTGTTTTTTGATCTGGTCAATGGCTTTGTCAATTTGCCGATAGCTTTCGTCCTGATTGGACACAATACCTTGAGCATGCTGCTGCCAGACTATTGATAAAGCAATCGCGTCTTGTTGAACAGGCTCCGGCATTGCATAACTAATATCTTTCACTGCAAGTACATGTGACCAGCCGGATTTGATATTGCCTCTTTCATCATCGTTTTCAAATCGTGCATATAAAACGACTTCTTGCAATTCGGTCAGCTCCTGCATCATGAAGAAACCAGCTTCACGAATATTCTTATTCGACTCAGTGGATTCGTTTCGCCAGGTGTTATAACCCAAACCAGACAGGGCCACGATTAGACTTATTATCGCGACTGAATTAACTCTTAGTTGTTCAATAAATACCAAAATAAGATGCCATGATCGAACCCTAACTGACAATAATTATACGCGAATTACACCACACCCATACTTTTCAGGAGTATCTGCTTGGCATTATCCGCATTAGCCTGCAGCACCGTGGCATCACCCACATCAATATCAAATAATGCTGCCATTTCCTGATATTCCTCAGTTAATTTGCCAATTAGCGAGAGGAAGTCAGTAATATCCAGACCAAACTGCTGCTCTGTCATCTCGGCAACCTCCATATAATTCTTATACTCTTCATCACAATAGATACAATCTGCAATTGGCCCGGAAAATCTTATACACTGAATAAGCTTTGGATCCAGCTGCACATCCGCCGCCTCATTTTCCGAGTGGCTTAGCCTGACTATCTGGGTGATTTTATCTGGTATTCGCCATGAACGTAGCAACCATTCTCCAATCACTGCATGATTGGTTTCCAGTTGGCTCATCTCAAGGGCATTCAAATATCGATGATCCTGCTGCCTTTCATCAATACCTCTGTAAACAGAAGGAATGGCTTTATCAATAGCCAGCATACCCAGATCTTGCAGCATACCCGGAAGAAATAATTCTTCTTTCGCATGGTATTTTGTTACTTCACCCAGCTTCCGGCATGCGACTGCCGTCGCGAGTGAACGCCTCCAGAACAGGTCATAATCCAGTCCAGCAGAATCTGTTTCTTTTGCCCCGCCGACTAACGAAAAACTCAACGCAATATTCAGTGTTCCTGTCCAGCCAAACATAGATACTGCCTGCTGCACACTATCCGTCTCAATTGCACGCATATATAAAGATGAATTGGCCATGCGAATAATTTTTGCTGATAACACCGGATCCATGCTAACTACATCCGCCAGAGTATCTATATCGCTTCCAACATTCTGGCTCAATTCAATAATCTGGGCTGCGACACCTGGAGGAGACGGCAGTTCTTTGCATTCTTTTAATTTATTAATAATTTCTTGTTTTATTTCACTCATTTGAGCATACCGAATAGATAGTAATTACATATCGCATATCGGCTCATGATGGTCTAACTTAAGTTAAAAAATAAAAATTCAGGAAGAAACCGCCATTTTGGCTAGCGAATGAACAAAACCCGGAAAAGTTGAGAGAATTAGTAACAGGTTTAAAACAGGCAAGGTGGGGTGAACGATGGGACTCGAACCCACGACGACTGGAATCACAATCCAGGGCTCTACCAACTGAGCTACGCTCACCATAACAACCTGGTTAAACTTAATCTGGCATCGGTAATTTAAATCCGCCTATCCAGATACACTTTTTGCAAGTGCAATACACGCTAAATATGGCGCGCCCGGCAGGAGTCGAACCTGCAACCCCCGCCTTAGAAGGGCGATGCTCTATCCAGTTGAGCTACAGGCGCAGAATTTTTCGCGTGCCGTTATTTCTTATCGCAACCACATGGTAGACATAATGACATACAAGTCAACTTGGAATGCCTATTTTAAGCTGCGAAAATTGTGAAACTATGGTGTAAGTGCTGGTCGGGGCAGAGGGATTTGAACCCCCGACCCTCTGCTCCCAAAGCAGATGCGCTACCAGGCTGCGCTATGCCCCGATCTGACTTGTAATCAACCATTTATCCAGAATAGTCGAGTGCGCGGAAGGATACGCGTAATCGACCGCAATCGTCAACCAATTCCGGGATAGTTTACCGAATAGTCAAATGCCTTTTCCTGGCAGGCAGTATTCATTTAAGATACACAGCTCAATTCAACCATCAAATGGGCACCAAATGAAAGCTACATATATATTTAGTATTTTAACGTGCTTGTTACTAGCCATATTAGGAAACACAGCCATGAGTGATACAAACCCCAAAGTTCAACTAGAAACCAGCAAAGGCAATATTGTTATAGAACTAAATGCCGAGAAAGCTCCCAAGACCGTAGAAAACTTTCTAGCGTATGTGAAATCCGGCCATTATGACGGCACAATTTTTCATCGCGTCATTCCCTCATTTATGATTCAGGGTGGCGGGTTTGACACTGACATGAAGCAAAAACCTACCAACGCTACAATCCAAAACGAAGCCAATAACGGCCTTAAAAATGTTAAAGGCAGTATTGCCATGGCACGTACATCTGCCCCACATTCTGCCAGTTCACAGTTTTTTATTAATGTGGCTGACAATTCTTTTCTGGACTTCTCCAGCGAGTCACCTCAAGGCTGGGGTTATGCAGTATTTGGTCAGGTGACTGAAGGTTTAGACACAGTATTAACCATTGAAGAAGTAGCTACAGGTAACCATGGTGGCCATCAAGACGTTCCGCTTGAGCCGGTTATCATTCAGAAAGCCATTCTGCTCGAGCAGTAATAATGTCTGAGACTTTATTCGTCTCAGACATTCACCTAGATGTGAAGAGGCCGGCTGTCGTCGACCTCTTCAACCAGTTCCTGTTGAAGCGCGCAATCAATGCCGATGCGCTTTATATCCTCGGTGATCTGTTTGAGTACTGGATTGGCGACGATGCGCCACACTCAGAATATCAGTCAACATTTGATTCGTTAAAAAAAGTCAGTTCATCAAATACGCCTGTTTATTTCCTTCATGGCAATAGAGATTTTTTAATCGCCAGTGAATTTGCCAGGCGAACTGGTATCACGCTGCTAACAGAAGAACATGTCGTTAACATTCACGGCCAGAATATTTTACTGATGCACGGAGACACACTTTGCACTGACGACATCGCATACCAGCGCTTCAGGAAAAAAGCACACAATAAATGGTTACAGTGGATAGTTTTACATTTGCCGATCTCCACTCGCCAATCACTTGCACAGCGATTAAGAGATACTTCAACGCAGGCAACTGCCGAAAAACATGCTGACATTATGGATGTAAATCAATCGGCTGTTGAAGCAGCCATGCACAGAAACAACACACAAATACTGATACATGGCCACACGCACAGGCCTTGTAAACATGAATTTAAGTCAAACGGGGAAATTTATACACGCGCAGTACTTGGAGACTGGTACACACATGGCAGCGTGATATCCGTAACCACGAATGGCATAAATCTGGAAAGCTTTTCTTCTATTTAAGCATCAGGACAATGCATTTAATTCAGTCTGACTAAAACCTGCCTGCTGCCTTGCATCTATGTGCATAGGACCGTTACCTGTAGTGACACCATATTCCGCCAACAATGAAATAAATGTAGCTTCGGAATCAATGTTTTCCTGCTCACATGCATACCGGAACCATTTTGTACCAGTTTCGACATGACCAATCTCATCATGCAAAATAATCTTCAGGATATTGACAGTTTCAACATCACCCACAGTGGTGAGCCGGTCAATCATGCCAGGTGTGACATCCAGCCCCCTTGCTTCAAGAACTCTGGGCACAAGCGCCATGCGTTCTACAATACTATGCTGTGTTTTTATCGCCATCTCCCACAAACCATTATGCGCAAGATGCTCGCCGTAGTGCGAGCCTAGTTGTGCCAAGCGAGCATGCAGTAACAAAAAGTGCTTTGATTCTTCGGCAGCAACTTTCATCCAGTCTATATAGTAGTCGCGCGGCATATCCTGAAAACGGTATACCGCATCAAGCGCTAGATTAATTGCATTAAACTCGATATGACAAATCGCATGCACCAATGCAACGCGACCTTGTTCTGTGCTTAATTTACGTCGTGCAACTTTTGCAGGATGCACTAACTCGGGATAAGAAGGACGTCCGGGAATTTCTATCACATCGATATTTTCATGTGTCGACATATCTACATGTGATGAGATCAGGTCAGCATAGAGCTGATCAACCAGACTGATTTTTGCAAGCGGATCATTCTCCAGCAACGCGCTTTTGACCCGAGAAAAAAACATTATTGAAAAAATCTACTTCTTTAACGCAATGATTAGATCCATCACGTTAGTCCCAGTTGGGCCAGTCGTGACCAAATCACCGGTTTTGACAAGATAGTTACCAACATCAGCAGCCTCAAGATATTCGCTAATATCCAGATTGTGACTTTTACCACGCGATACAGTCTGGCCATCGACCAGGCCACCTGCATCGGGTGTAGGCCCGTCTGTTCCATCGGTTCCTGCCGCTAAAAATACAATATCATTGACACCGGCAAGTTCTCTTGCAGCCACCGCTGCCAGGTGTTGATTACGTCCACCTCGACCAGGGCTTGATGGCAGGATTAATGATGTTTCACCACCCCAGATATGAATTCCCGAATCGGCAGATTTCAGCGCCTTGCAAATATCCACCGCTTTTTGTTCGGCATCACCCTGCATAAATTCTTCATATACTGTGACATTGTAGCCGAGTGATTGAGCAAATTTCCCAGCAGCGATTTTTGCATCATCTAATGTCGCAATCACATGTGTCGTAATACTGGAGAATAATTCAGGCTTGGGCGCGGGTGTAAATGTAATGCCATCAAGAATAGAAGTAATCGAGTCAGGCAGATCAATCTGGTTAATATCCTCCTGTACTGGCGTTAATGGCCCAGAACCAATCACTGCCGGATCATCACCCGGCACATCAGAAATCAGTAATGCAAGTGTCTCGCGGCCATTAATAAAGTTTGCCAGTCTGCCGCCTTTAATATGAGAGATTGCTCTTCTTACCTGATTCATTTGTGTAATGTCATAACCAATAGACAGCAGCACTTTATTAAGTTGCGCCAATTTCTCCAATGACATTCCATCTGCCAGTACTTCCATCAGACTTGAGGCACCACCAGAAAACAGAACTAGAAATTTTGCATCCTGTGGCGCATTCTGAACAAAATCCACCAACGCTTTTCCAGCTGCCAGACTTGACTGGCCCGGTACCGGGTGGTCAGACTCAATTGCCGTGATGTTTTTATAAGTACGCAACAGGTCTTCAGTATGATCATGCTTTGTGATCACCAAACCAGAACTTATCTGATCTTTCAGCACAGACAGTGCACCAAGCGACATTGACGAGGCAGCTTTTCCAACCGCAATCAGATAATAGTCACCAGACAGTGGATTATTATTCAAATAATCAATAACCGCATTGTTGCCCTTGACGCGTGATACTCCAGCGTTAAAAATTTTCAGCACTTGAGTACGTGCCTGTTCAAGTTGTTGTGCATCCATAAGATTACTTTTAACTAATTAAACGAAAGGCGTGAGAATACAATAGAACGCATGTATCTGGCGAATATAAAGTTATCACTTATCGTCCTCTGGAGTCCATCCCACTCAGTGGACACCAACAAATCAACATCAATAGCCTGCTATTTCCAGCAAGTTGCTTATCGATCAGAAACCACTCATTAACATGTCGCTCAAAAATGGATTTGCAGAGAACCCTAATTTACGAGTGTCTTGTTAGCCAGAATCAAAACACATTGAAAACAGAGAAGCTAACAAGGATATCGCGACATGGAATTTAATTAGTAAATATATACAAAAGTATTCTCATCGACACTATCAAATAATTCAACAACGTCAGCATTCGCCATGCGCACACACCCATGCGATGCAGGAACGCCTAGCAACCCTTCTTCATGAGTGCCATGTATATAGATGTAGCGCTCAAAAGAATCCACACCTTCACCGCAATTTATATTTGCTTCCAGCCCTTGTAGCCAAAGTATACGCGTCAAGATCAAATCCAGACCCGAAGACTTTTTCTCGCTGACAATACTGGCACACTGCCCTGTAGCAACACGACCAGTAAATATTTCATCTATCTTTCCTTCGGACCCAATTTTTTTTGCGATCTTATGAGCACCGACAGGTGTTTGGAAACTGTCTTGCTTGCAACCCATCCCATACCTGGACGTGGACACTGGGTATTTGTGAAGCAGAGATTGTCCATCTATTACAAACATGGATTGCGAAGTTGAATCCACCAGTATCCATGGACTGGTAATTTTATCAGAAAATTCTTTTGTTACCTGAAGGGAAACCTTTTCAATGCTCTCAGACAATTGAGACAAAATACTGCTCGACTTATAAATTACTGATCATATCTACATTAGTGAGATCCTGCTCTTTTTCTTCTTCCTGCCTGGCTTTGCTCGCCTCACTGCGTACAACCTCTAATGAGCGAAGGTATTCCTCGCCGATACCTGTAATATATTTTCCCGTAAATACTGACGTCTCAAATTGTTTTAGTTTTTTATTTCCTTTACGCACCGACCAGATCAGATCTTCTATATCCTGATAGAACAGTCTGTCTGCACCTATTTCATTACAGATTTCATCTACATTTTTTCCATGAGCAATCAATTCGGTTGCAGCGGGCATATCGATTCCATAAACATTCTGGTAGCGAACGGGTGGAGAAGCTGAGGCAAAATAGACATTTTTCGCGCCCGCCTCTCTAGCCATTTGAACAATTTCTTTTGATGTTGTTCCACGCACTATAGAATCATCTACCAGCAAAACATTTTTGTTTTTATATTCAAGGTTAATGGGGTTCAACTTCTGACGCACTGATTTCTTGCGCTGAGTTTGTCCCGGCATAATAAAAGTTCTGCCTATATAGCGATTTTTAATAAACCCTTCCCTGTATTTACATCCAAGTATATGCGCCATTTCCATTGCGGCTGTTCGGCTTGTATCCGGAATAGGAATAACTACATCTATATCCTGTTCCGGCCATACCTTGAGAATTTTTTGTGCCAGGCGCTGCCCCATACGCATACGTGCCTTTTGTACATATACATTTTCTATAATGGAGTCGGGCCTTGCAAAATATACATATTCAAAAATACATGGCGCATGCACATCTTCTTCCATACAGACTTGAGAATGAAACTGGCCATGTTCATCAATAAGTATCGCTTCACCTGGCTTAACATCACGAACCAGTTCATACCCCAGGACATCCAGTGCAACACTTTCAGAGGCCACCATATATTGCATGCCTTTACTGGTTTCTTTCACTCCGTAAACAAGTGGACGAATACCATGTGGATCACGAAATGCCAGTATTCCCATTCCGCAGATCATTGATACAACTGCGTATGCACCTTCACAACGTCGATGAACACCACGCACGGCATCAAAAATAGTTCTTGGTGATAATTTTCTCTGGCCCGAATGAAGTAGCTCATGGGCCAGCACATTCAATAATATTTCCGAATCTGAATTTGTATTGATATGTCGACGATCATCAACATACAACTCCTGTTTAAGCATTTCGGCATTGGTCAAATTACCATTGTGACCCAGGGTTAAGCCATAAGGAGAATTTACGTAAAACGGCTGTGCTTCTGCCGAAGAAGAGCTTCCAGCGGTGGGATATCTTACATGCGCTATTCCCATAGTGCCCTTCATTTGCTGCATATGACGGTCCTGGAAAACGTCTCGTACCAGTCCATTCCCCTTACGCTGAAATACCCGGCTACCTTCAGAAGTGGCAATCCCAGCCGCATCCTGACCACGATGCTGCAGCACGGTTAATCCGTCATATAACTCCTGATTAAGTTCCGGACTACCAACAATACCTATAATTCCACACATAATAGCTCTCTAAAGCTGAATATCAGCGTTTGGCACTTTAACTTTAGCAGGCAGCCTAAACTGCTGCGCATATCTTTCGGGTAATTGTGCGACCACCCACACAGCTGCCTGTTCAAACGGTTTAATCAAACGTGATGACTGCCATGTAGGCGATTGCGGCAGCGCCGTAAAGGCTGACGCTGTCATTATCAGAATTGTAGTGATAACCGAAGCGCGCAACAGACCGAACACCATGCCCAACATACGGTCTACTCCTTTGAGTATCTGAGCTTTCATCACCTGACTTAATACAAAATTAATTAATGCACCAAATACCAGGACACCAATCATAATCAACACGAAGGCAATACCCACCCGAATATTACTTCCATATTCATTTTCTCCAAACGAGAAACTTGCGCTATCAATTGCCTCGGGCAACAGGAACGAAACCTGCTCTGACTGACTCAATGCCAGCCAGATCGCGGCTACCCAGGTAACTATTGAAACTGCTTCGCGTACAAAGCCTCTTAACAGTGCGATTGTTGTCGATATCAAAAAAACAACAATAATAATTATATCTATCCAGGTAATATCGGCCATGTGTACTTATAATGTTTACTATCCAGCAGTCCGCGGATGTCGCGTCACAAATGCCGACTCCATTTTCATCTTATTACGCAGACTATCTTTGATTTTAGTTGCCTCATCCTGCGAAATCACTGGCCCTACTTTGACACGAAAATAGTCTTTGCCTTTATTTGTTCCAATTTCTACCAGCGCATCAAAACCTGCATCGATAAGCTGCTTCTGCATAGCCAGTGCTTTCGGTTTATCTCCGAATGCACCTACCTGAACTACCCAGCCAAGTAACTCAGACTTTGTTTCTTCGTTAACAACCAGTTCTGGCACCACATTATTGGCAGGATCCGTGTCCGTGTGACCTGATTCATCACCTTGCTGTGTCGATGAGTGTTCTGGGGCTGGTGTTTCAACCTGATTCTCCAGCTCATCTGAAAAGACCAGTGTTGGCTCTGGTGGCATTTCCATATCGATCTTGGTCACAGACTCCTGCCCGGAACCATCGAGAATCATAGGGATAAATATTACCGCCAGTGACAGCAACACGGTAGCACCTACTATTCTATATTTCAGCGTTGAATCCACTATTTTAGTAAGTTTGATATGTAAAAGTCATATACGCATTCTACATAAACCGGGTGACACATGCGAAGTCTGTATTGCTAAACTGTCAGCACCCGGAAATGATTTTTATGATTCACTCGCAAGCACTTCAGAAACGGTAAATATCGAGCCAAAGACGATAATGCGATCACCTTCGCCCGCATCCATTTGCGCTTGCGAGTACGCCTGCTCAACAGACTCGAATATCTTCACATTTGTCTCTGAACTATGTTTCATAAGTGACTGTTCCACTTGAGCTACCCCCATGCGCCGAGGCGAATTCACTTGAGAGATATACCAGTCATCTATATGAGAGTGCAGTAACGATACAATACCATCAACGTCTTTATCACTCAGCACCGCAAATACAGCAATGGTTTGGCGGGGCCTTGGCAAAGCCATCAGGTTCTCGGCCAGAATTTTTGCGCTATCAAAATTATGGGCAACATCCAGAATAATTTCACAGCCTTTAACAAAGCGCTGGAATCTTCCTTCCAGAGTAACCTCTCTTAGGCCTGTTTCTATGGCTTCTGTGCTGATTGGCAGTTTTTCTCTCAAACAGTGCAGGCCCATCACAACACTCGCAGCATTACGAATCTGCACAGCTCCCGAAAGATTAGGCAATGGCAATCCATGCAATTCATAGTCTTTGGTAATAAAAGACCATGATGTTTTAGCCACCTTGTAATGAAAGTCAGTATTTAACTGAAATAAGTTCGCATTCAGTTTATCAGCCGTTTCAGCAATGGATTTTGGCGCGTCAATGTCGCCACAAATGGCGGGTGTATTGGCGCGAAAAATTCCTGACTTTTCATAACCTATTGATTCCCGGTTATCGCCCAGCCATTCAGTATGATCAAGACCTATGCTTGTTACGAAAGCCAGATCATTATCGATGATATTCGTAGCGTCCAATCGACCACCCAGACCGACCTCCAGCACCGCTACATCAACTTTATTTTCATGAAATATATCGAGCGCGGTTAGCGTAGCAAACTCAAAGAAACTCAAACTAACGTTGTTTCGAGCAGAATTAATTTTTTCAAATGACTGGCATAGCATCTCATCCTGCACACAGCGCAAACCAATTCTGATTCGTTCATTATAGTTAACTATGTGAGGCGAGGTATATGTGCCCACCTTATAACCTGCATGATGCAAAATGGCACTCAACATTGCCACGGTTGAACCTTTGCCATTTGTACCAGCGACAGTGATGACCGGGAAAGGACAATTCAGAAGATTTAAATTTCCAGCGACAGTTTCAATTCTGTCCAGACCAAGCTCTATTTCACGCGCATGCAACGTCGTCTGCCATGCCAGCCAGTCATCTAAAGTGTTGTACTTCATCACATTAACCAGGTGCAGAAACGAAATTCGCCATGTTGTTACTATTACAGCAACTACTTACACAACACGATCTGTTAATATGTGTAGCAAATTATAGATACGATCACGCAACTCTTTTCTTTCGACAATCATATCTATTGCTCCATGCTCCAATAGAAATTCACTTCGCTGAAATCCCTCTGGCAAGGTTTCACGTACGGTTTGCTGAATGACGCGAGGACCAGCAAATCCAATCAACGCATTAGGTTCTGCAATATGTACATCACCCAGCATTGCAAAACTCGCAGAAACTCCTCCCATGGTGGGATCGGTCAAAACAGAAATATAGGGAAGACGCTGCTCGGACAGACGCGTTAACGCCGCACTTGTTTTAGCCATCTGCATTAATGACATTAATGCTTCCTGCATGCGTGCACCACCACTGGTAGAAAAACATATAAAGGGAATGCTTTCGGCAATACTCTTTTTGACTCCCATTAAAAAGCGTTCACCAACTACTGAACCCATTGAACCTCCCATAAAACCAAATTCAAAAGCGGCCACAACCACTGGCATGCCTTTTAACTTTCCATGAGAGACGATGAGTGCATCTTTCTCTCCCGTGCTCTTGGTGGCAGCATAAAGGCGATCCTTGTATTTTTTAGAGTCCTTGAATCTCAAAAAATCTTTTGGTTCTAATTCATCTCCAATCTCTACCTGTTCACCTTCGTCAAGGAAGTATTTAATTCGACTGCGTGCACTAATTCGCAAATGATGATCGCACTTGGGGCATACCTGCAGATTACGCTCAAGCTCAGCACCATATAACACCGCGCTGCAATTCGGGCATTTATCCCATAATCCTTCAGGCACTTTTCGCTTAGTCGTACTATCAGTACGAATCTGCAAGGGCATTAGTTTCTCTAACCAGCTCATGTTATTTTGTTATTTTTACAAAGAAAATTTTTATCTTAAGAATAGCGTATCGCCGAATTTATTCAGGCTATATCCTGAATTGAGTCGCTATTATCCAACGCATCCCTGATGTCACGCAACAAAGATTTCACCTTATCCAGTGCCAGCGGCAAATCCTGCCCATTTTCAGCAATAAGGGAAACAATCGCACTACCCACAACCACCGCATCAGAGCAGCCTGCTACGAGATTTGCAGTATTTGCATCCTTGATACCAAATCCGACGGCAATAGGCAGGGCTGTATGTTTTCTAATCTTCTCAACCTTGGTTCTGACTGCATTGACATCAATTTGACTGGCGCCAGTAATACCTTTAAACGAGACGTAATACAGAAAACCTGAAGCCAGACTGGTTATCATCTGTACCCGATGATCACTCGTTGTTGGCGCTAGCAGGTAAATCGTATCGATATCATGCTGCTTGTAGACAGATGCAATCTGCTCACTTTCCTCGGGTGGCAAGTCCACTGTGATCAAACCATCCACCAGTCCGGCGACCGTTTCAGCAAATTTTTCCACACCAAAAATTTCGACAGGATTTTGATAACCCATCAACACGACAGGTGTAGTTGTATTGACTTCACGAAACTGCCTGACAATTTCTATGATGTCTCTAAGAGAAGTTTTATGTTTAAGCGCTCGCTCACACGCTAATTGTATCACTGGGCCATCTGCCATCGGGTCAGAAAATGGAATACCCAGTTCTATTATGTCGGTACCTGCATCCGTTAATGCATGCATTATTTCCAGCGTATTCCCTGGATGTGGATCACCTGCTGTGACATAGCTAATCAGCGCCTTCTTATTGTTTTGGGCCAGCAGCTCAAAGCACGCTTGTAAACGACTCACAGTTCTATTCCCTCAATTCGGGCAACCGTATTGATATCCTTGTCACCACGACCGGACAGATTAACAATAATGGATTGCTCTTTACTCATTGTCTTGGCAAGGATTTGTGCATAAGCCACTGCATGACTACTTTCCAGTGCAGGGATAATGCCTTCCACGCGTGTTAATTGATGGAATGCTGCCAGTGCTTCATCATCTGTCACCGCAACATATTCAACACTGCCTTCATCTTTCAACCAGGAATGCTCAGGCCCGACACCCGGATAATCCAGACCCGCCGAAATAGAATGGGTCTCTATGATCTGACCATCAGCATCTTCCATCAGATAGGTACGATTACCATGTAATACACCCGGACTCCCGGCACTCAGTGGTGCCGAATGACGCCCTGTTTGAATGCCATCACCGGCGGCCTCGACACCATATTTTTTTACTTCGGCATCTGGCAAAAAAGGATGAAACAAGCCAATTGCATTTGAACCACCACCTACACATGCAACTAATGCATCTGGCAACTTGCCTGTTTGATTAAGACTCTGCTCACGAGCTTCCCGCCCGATGACTGTCTGAAAATCTCTTACCAGTAGCGGATATGGATGAGGCCCCGCAACGGTACCAATAATATAAAAAGTGTTATCAACATTTGTCACCCAGTCCCGCAGCGCTTCATTTAGAGCATCTTTAAGTGTACGGGAACCTGATGTCACAGGAACAACCCTGGCACCAAGTAAACGCATACGGTACACATTAGGCGCTTGACGCTGTATGTCATCTGCACCCATGTACACTACACACTCCAACCCCAGACGGGCAGCAATTGTGGCACTCGCCACGCCATGCTGACCCGCACCGGTTTCAGCAATAATGCGCGTCTTGCCCATTCGTTTAGCCAGCAGGGCCTGGCCAATTGTATTGTTAATCTTGTGCGCGCCAGTATGATTAAGATCTTCACGCTTCAGATAAACCTGCGCGCCTCCCCATACCCTTGTTAACCTCTGGGCGAAATAGAGCGGGCTTGGACGACCCACATAATGAGCCAGGTCATCATCAAATTCCTGTTGAAATGCCGGATCCTTTTTAGCTTCTTCATAGGCAGACTCCAGCTCCTGCAGTGGAGTCATTAAAGTTTCCGCCACGAAACGACCACCATAAATACCGAAGTGTCCGTTTTTATCAGGCATTGTCGTTGTATTCATAATATTTTCTTTTACGTTAGCACTCATCTGCATCTCGCACAGCTCTTACAAAATTTTTCATTTTGGCAATATCTTTTATTCCTTTGGCAGACTCTATACCGCTACTGACATCAACCGCATAAGGCCGTACCTGCTTTATTGCGTCACTGACATTGTTTGCATCCAGTCCACCCGCCAATATTATTGGTTTTTCCAGAGCGGGTATATTGGCCCAGTTAAATTGCTTGCCAGAGCCTCCTGGCTGACCCGATTCGTTGCTGTCCAGCAATAGTGCTGACGCTGATGGATAATCCGATTCTGGCACCGATTGTCCGATTCCTCCCATCGCAATACTTTTCAAGTAAGGAAGCCCGAAAGAAGCACAGAACTGTTCGGACTCGTCCCCATGAAATTGCAGCATATCAACAGGAATCTTCTCTATTAATGAGCTGATTGTACCTGCATCTTGATTCATGAATAACCCTACGCTTGTGATAAATGGTCCACATTGATCAATTAACGACCTTGCCTGCTGTGCATTGACAGCTCGCGGGCTGACAGGACAAAACACCAGGCCAATCGCATCAACGCCAAGATCTGCTGCAATCTGGAGATCCTCCTGTCGAGTGATACCACAAAATTTAATCCGCGTACGCGCCATGACTGATTAATTATTCCTGAGTAAATGCTACTGATGTTATCTCACAATTGATACTTTGGATCATATTGTACAGATACAAAATACAACCCCTGTGCCTGTGCAGTGACCCCGGCACATGAACGATCTCTATTTATCAGGACTTGCTGAGCCCACTCTGGAGAATATTCTTTCTTACCGATACTCATAAGCACACCAGCCAGATTACGAACCATATGATGTAAAAAAGCATTAGCAGTAACATCTATAATCACCAGCTTGCCTTCTCTTTGTACGTTTAACCGTGAAATTTTCCGTACTGGACTTTTAGCCTGGCATGCCAGCGCGCGAAAACTGGTGAAATCGTGCTCCCCGACAAGAAATTTTGCTCCTGCCTGCATAAGCCCCACATCAAGCGGTGAATACTCCCATGCTGCCCTGTTGGCCAGTAATGCCGGGCGCACATTTTCGTTAGATATAATATAACGATATGAACGTGAGAGCGCAGAAAAACGTGCATGGAAGTCTTCCGGCACTGGCTTTATTGACCTCAATACGACACTGCGCGGCAGATTAGAATTTACTCCTAACAGCCAGGAGCGCAACTCACGCTGTGCATTCGTCTCAAAATGTATCACCTGCCCCAGTGCATGCACACCTGTATCTGTTCTCCCTGCACACGCAATACCCGTTTCATGATTGGCAACCTGACTGATAGCTTTTTCAACAGCTGCCTGTACTGATGGCGCATGCGACTGTCTTTGCCACCCACAAAAATCACTGCCATCGTATTCAACAATTCCTGCAAATTTCATATTTTTTTTATTGCTAAAACCAAGAAAGCCCCAGTGTACACACTGGGGCTTTCTCAAATAACTTGTTACCAGAACTTACACTTAATTTAACTTATCGAGCAAGTCCTTTGCTTGTTGTATCTGGACCGAGTCACCCTGTTCCATGACTTCAGTGAGTGTTTCTTTTGCAGCATCTTCATCACCCATGTCTACGAAAGCTTTGGCTAAATCCAGCTTGGTTCCAACCTCCTCTATTACAGACGGGTTGTCTAACTCATAGTCGTCTCCAAATTCGCCAAGATCTGTCATTGTTGAATCAATATTGCCGACATCAAACTGCTCAGTCACGTCTTCAGCAAGCATGTCTCGCTCAAACGTACCGGTTTCACTAGCAGTTAAATCCTCATTCATATCATCGATATCCAGATCAGGCTTACCCAGTTCAGAGGTCTGCAATGTGGGCAATGAATCTTCTTCCATGCTCTCAGGATCAATATCATCTGCATCAAAACTTAGTGTTTCAAGTTCTGCAGTGAGATTCTCCTGCACCTGCTCCAGACTTACTGTATCTTCATCAGTACGCTCTACACCATCTTCATCACTCGCATCCTGATGTTCTTCAAGGCTGCTCATATCAAACATGGCCGTCTCGGAATTATCATCGAGCAAGTCATCAAGATCATTATCCACTTTATTGTCTGCACTGGTCGAATCCGCGTTCAGGTCTTCATCCAGGTTAATGGCATCATCCAGATCCAGATTCGCATCTGAACCTGTCAGTAGAGAGTGATCCAGCATTTCAGTCTCACCGTCATGACTTACTGCAGCATTCAAATCACTTTCCAGTTCATCCCCATCAAAATCCAGAAACACATCATTTGAATCACTTGACTCATTTGCAGAATTTGCTTCGTCTCTGTCAAATGCGAGCGTTTCATCATCATTTGAATCATCTTCTGTGCTTGCATCAGATTCAAAATCCAGACCTGCTTCAAGAATGGCTGTGGAAGACTCTTCCAGCATGTCGTCATCCAGTTCTGCGGCAAATGTTTCTGTCTTGTCATCTGATGAATCTTCAGATGTTTCAGATTCCCCATCACTCAACTCACCATCATCTCCAAAAGTAAAATCAAGCGAGTTATCGTCAAGATCATCACTGTCGAAATCTTCTATGTCTTCGACTGGAATACTGAAATCACTAATGTCATCAGTTCCGGAATCATCTTCAGTGACTGCTTGTTCATTCGAGACAACAGCAGATGAAGAAGACTCACCTGCATCTGCAAACAACGCATGAGCAGGCATTAATGCTGCTCCCATCGAGGCAATCTTCGCCCATTCAGGCGACTGCTTATTCATGCCTGATTCCATCGTTTCTACGTGTTGTACAAACTCATCAGACTTTTTGTCCGCATAATAAATTTCTGCCAGCTTAACCTGGTATTTGACATTTTCAGGCTCTTTCGCAAGACCGTCCTTTAGTAGCTCTTCTGCCTGCTGATATAGTCCGTAAGAAATATATACGTCTGCTTCAGCCAGAACATCGTCGCTGTCAGAAGAAGAATCTTCATCAGCAAATACATTTTCCTCTGGCTTGTTTTCCTCGTCGACAGGTTCAAGATCCTCCAGGGCGTCATCTACGTTATCGGGAGTAGCGATAACAGTTTCATCAAGCATTTCATCAACTGAAGGTTCATCCTCAAATGCCGGCAAACCATTGGCTTCAAGACTGCTTTCATTATCATTTGCATTACGTCGTTTCAGACCAAGCCAACCCAGCAGTAATACGATCAGAGCACCACCCGCATAGAGTAGAGTCTTCCCCTGATCCTGTAGAGCAGTTTTAATGTTATCGAAGAATGAAACTTCTGAGACAGTTTCAACAGGAGCCACTTCTGCCACAGCTTCTGGTGCAACTTCTGCTTCTGCAACCAAACTTTCTGGTTGATCAGTTTCTGCTGCCAAAAATTCTTCCGGTATGGGCTCTGAGAAATCTGGCAGTGGTTCAACTGTAGCTGGTTTAATTCCTTCTCCAGTACTGGACCCGGTTTCTGCAGCTTGCTGCTCTTCTGATGCAAGTGCCGCCTCAGTCGTTGTATCCACTGCATCTTCTGTTGTGACTGCCAGCTCAGATGCTTCTTCTGGGCCCTCAGTTGCCAGAGTATTTTGCAACTGCGCCAACTGCTCATTCTGCAGGCTAATAATATTTTCCTGCTTTTTAATCATAGATTCGAGTGATTCTATGCGACCTTTAAGTTCCGTATTTTCCTGCCCTTTTGACGCTGCGTTTTCTTTAAGCAAACTGACTTGGTTACGTAACTCTGTCAGAGTTGCATTCGCATCATCACCCGCTTTTCCGCCTGCGACATCACCATCACCTAATATTGATAAGCTCGAATCAGTGCTTTTGGGTTGCTCCTGGCCAGGCTCCGGGGTTGCCATCACTTCACCGTCAACCACATCACCGGCATCAACATTCACTGCGGCACCGGAATCAGTCTGTGTTCCCTGCTTCCATACCTGCCACTGACGCTGCACTTCTGCAAGCGCTTCACGTGCAGAATATTTTGGCGCCTCCTCTGCAGGAATTCGCAGGACAATGCCTGACTTAAGATTATTAATATTGTTTTTAGCGAAACTTTGGGGGTTGGCTTCCTGAATAGCCAACATCATCTGATTAACACTTACACCACTGTCACGCGCATAGGGTTCTGCAATACTCCAGAGAGTATCACCGCGTCTAACCGGTCTGGAGTCCGTTTTTTTTAGAGGCACCGGTTTGGATGCTGTACTTGGTACAGCTGCCTGATTAGGTCGGACACTCGGTTTGGGAACACTTGGTGCAGGTGTCTCAGCCACTGACCGCGATGGTGTGACTGGCTTTTTTGCAACCGGTGCTGCCGGAACGGGTTGTGTCGCTACTTTTGGCGCCTGAATAGTTGCTTTAGCTTTCTCACCAAATACTGGTGGATCAAGTAATACTGTGTACTCTCTCAGTAACTTCCCCTTTGCCCAGCGCACATCTATCAAAAAGGTAAGAAACGGCTCACGGATGGCATCTGTTGAAGTGACTCTAATCACTGGTTTGCCATTGGATATCATTGGTGTGAATTTTAATCGAGTAAGAATGTAAGGTCGTGGCACACCTACTCTTTCAAACATCTGTTGGCTAGCGAGCTCTACTTTTACTTCATCAATCGTTGCAGCATTAAAACCAACTAGGTCTATGTCCGCATTCATCGGCTGATTTAGTGCAGAGTTTATTTCAATTTCACCTAATCCAAATGCGAAAATGAGCCCGGGGCTTCCAGCAAGCAGAGTGGCTAATAAAGTAAGTGCCACTATCTTCTTATGCATTCTTGTATCCCCCATGATTGCTTTTTGTATATTCACTAGTCAATTATCAAGTTATATAAAGATTCTACTCTAAGTTAAATGAGTAACTCACGACACCAATATAAATTATATATGATTTTCGATCAAAAATTCTGCGATCTGGACACTATTTAAGGCAGCTCCTTTGCGCACATTGTCACTTACTACCCACATATTGAGACCTCTTGGATGTGAAATATCCTCTCTTATGCGGCCAACAAAGACTGGATCAGTTCCATCGGCATCGGTAGCAGCTGTTGGATAACCGCCGTCCTGTCGCTCATCCATCACAACGACACCTGGCGCCTTATTTAAAAGCTCTTTAGCCCGGGCTGCCGACAATGGCTGTTTAAGCTCCAGATGAATAGCTTCCGAGTGGCCAAATTTCACAGGAATTCTGACAGCGGTAGGATTCACACGGATGCTGTTGTCACCCATTATCTTGTGCGTTTCCCATACCATTTTCATTTCTTCCTTGGTGTATCCGTTATCCTGGAATATATCTATATGTGGCAGTGCGTTAAATGCAATTTGTTTCGGATAAACGTGACAATTCAACGGCTCGCCCGCCAAAATTGCCTGGGTTTGAGCATTTAATTCATCAATCGCTTCTTTGCCAGTTCCTGATACTGCCTGGTATGTGGCCACGTTAATTCTTTCGATTCCAACTGCATCGTGAATGGGTTTTAGCGCCACCAGCATTTGTATGGTCGAGCAGTTTGGATTCGCAATAATTCCTCTATTTTTATACTCCGCTATTGCGTGAGAATTGACCTCCGGGACAACCAGCGGGATATCATCTTCATACCTGAATCTGGAAGTGTTATCGATCACAACACAACCTTTTTCTGCAGCTATTGGCGCATAAACATCTGACACAGATGCACCGGGTGAAAACAATCCAATCTGAACCTGTGAAAAATCAAAGGTAGCCAGATTCTGCACTTCCAGACATCGGTCACCAAAAGGAACTGGCTTACCTGCAGAACGTTCACTGGCTAGCGCATAAATATTGCCAACAGGAAAGTTACGCTGGGCAAGAATTGACAACATCACTTCTCCCACAGCACCTGTTGCACCAACAACAGCAACATCATATTTTTTCACCATTACGCTTCCTTAAACTTTAATTTTGTTCAGATACAAATTTTTTGCAGATTCGCCAGCACCGCGTCACCCATGTCGCTGGTAGATACTGCCTGACTGCCTGAAATAGCAATATCCTGTGTGCGAACACCTTGTTGCAATGTAACAATGACGGCCTGCTCAATATTTTTCGCAGCCTGTTCCTGATTTAGCGAATAACGCAACAACATGGCCAGAGATAGAATCGTTGCTAGTGGATTAGCAATCCCTTTACCTGCTATATCTGGCGCGGACCCATGAATAGGTTCATACATCCCTTTATTATCCTGATTTAATGATGCAGAAGGCAGCATACCGATAGATCCAGTCAGCATGGCTGCAGCATCTGACAGAATATCGCCGAACAGGTTAGATGTGACCATGACATCAAACTGTTTAGGCGCTCGCACTAACTGCATCGCTGCATTATCAACATACATATGACTAAGCTCAACATCCGGATATTGCTGATGCACTTCCTCCATTACTTCACGCCATAGCAGTGACACTTCCAGCACATTCGCTTTATCAACAGAGCATAAACGCTTGTCACGTTTTTGCGCAGCGAGAAAGGCGACATGTGCAATACGATTAATTTCAACTTCGTCATACACCATCGTGTTGTATGCACGTCGCACATTGTTCTTCACTTCTTGTGCACGCGGCTGGCCGAAATAGATACCGCCAGTAAGCTCTCTTACAATTAATAAATCCAGGTCAGCCACAAGTTCCGGCTTAAGCGAGGAAGCAGATGCAAGCTCTGCGTACAGTAGTGCAGGTCGTAAATTAGCAAATAAATTCAAATGCGCACGAATATCCAGCAACCCCTGCTCAGGACGCAAATGTCTTTCCACCTGATCGTATTGAGGACCACCCACAGCACCCAGCAGAATTGCATCACAGTTATCTGCTTTTGCGATCGTGTCAGCGGGGAATGGTGAATGGGTTTTATCATATGCCGCTCCACCAATAAGGCCATGCTCAACCTCTACAGACAAGCCATTTTCACGCAGGCATTCAAGCACTCTAACTGCTTCATTAACAATTTCCGGCCCGATACCATCGCCAGGCAATACTAGTATTTTAGGTATATGCGAATTAGTCATGTGTAAATAACCACGGTGAAGTCTTCTTTAATTTATTTTCGTAAGCATGGATTTTGTCTTTGTACTGGAGTGTAATGCCGATCTCGTCCAGACCATTTAGCATGCAGTGTTTGGAAAATTCTTCAATCTCAAAATGACTGCTACCAATGTTCTCGGCAACAACCTGCTGTTTTTCCAAATCTACTGATATGGAATATTCCGGATTACTCAAGCTCGCTTCAAACAGCTTATCGACGACATTTTTTTCCAGCACAATGGGTAGCAATCCATTTTTAAAGCAGTTACTGAAAAATATGTCTGCAAAACTGGTTGATATGACCGCACGAAAGCCATAGTCCAGCATTGCCCACACGGCATGCTCGCGCGAGGAACCACATCCGTAATTATCCCGTGCCAGCAATATTTTTGCATTTTTGTATTGTGGGTTATTTAGAATAAATGTCGTATCAACACGGCGCCGACTATTGTCCTGGTCAGGCACACCGGGATCAAGGTAACGCCAGTCATCAAACAGATTTACCCCAAAGCCACTCTTTTTTACGGACTTCAGATATTGCTTGGGAATAATCGCATCGGTATCGACATTAGGCCGATCGAGTGGCAATAAATTTGATGTCAGATTAGTAAATGCTTCCATAGTTAAACTCTTTAGTTAAAAATACTTGCGCACATCGTCAAAGTGACCCGCAATCCCTGCAGCGGCGGCCATCGCAGGGCTAACCAGATGTGTACGACCACCCTGTCCCTGCCGACCTTCAAAATTTCTATTAGACGTTGAAGCACATCGCTCACCTGATTCAAGCTGATCAGCATTCATACCCAGACACATTGAACAGCCAGGTTCTCGCCACTCAAACCCTGCTGCCTTGAAAATTTGATCCAGTCCTTCCTGCTCGGCCTGGCGTTTAACCAGACCTGAACCAGGAACGATCATGGCCAGCCTGATATTGCTCGCAAGTGTCTTACCCTGAACAACCTGTGCTGCTTCGCGTAGATCTTCAATTCTGGAATTGGTACATGAACCAATGAAAACCTTATCAACATCTATTTTATTAATTGCCTGTCCTGGTGTTAACCCCATATAAGCCAGCGCATTTCTCATCCCTTCTGCTTTGGTTGCATCAGATTCCAGAGCAGGATCTGGCACTACGCCATCTACAGGCACAACCATTTCTGGTGACGTCCCCCAACTCACTTGAGGGCTTAGCTGACTTGCATCCAGATTGACGGTGCTATCAAAAATTGCGCCTTCATCTGACACTAATTGACGCCAGGATTTCACTGCGGCATCCCACATCGCCTCTTTGGGTGCAAACGGCCGCCCGGCAATGTATTCAATTGTTTTATCGTCGACACCAATCACACCCGCTCTCGCACCGGCTTCAATCGACATATTACAAATCGTCATACGTGCTTCTATGGACAGGTTTTCAATCGCTTCACCACAAAACTCTATGGTGTGACCGTTTCCACCTGCCGTACCAATTTTTGCTATTAACGCGAGCACAATATCCTTTGAGTAAACACCTTTAGGTAATGCGCCACTGATATTTACACGCATCGACCTGGTTTTCCGAAGAAGTAAACACTGTGTCGCCAATACATGCTCCACTTCAGAAGTGCCAATTCCAAATGCCAGCGCAGCCAGGGCACCATGTGTAGACGTGTGTGAATCACCGCAAACAATCGTCATGCCTGGCAAGCTGGCACCCTGCTCAGGGCCAATGACATGCACTATGCCTTGACGAGGATCATTCATATCGAACTTTTGTAATTTAAAAAAAACACAGTTCTCATCCAGTGCCTGCAATTGTTTACGTGATACAGGATCTGTAATTTCCTTATCCCGGTCTGTGGTCGGCACATTATGATCTGGTACCGCAAGGATTGATGCTTTCCGCCAGGGCACTCTGCCCGCCAGACGCAAACTCTCAAACGCTTGTGGTGAAGTCACCTCATGCACAAGATGTCTATCGATATAGATCAGACTAGTGCCATCATCCTGCGTATGCACGATATGAGAATTCCAGAGTTTGTCGTATAAAGATAATGCAGTCATGAATGTTATTGTTTATTTGGTTTTGTTAATTGAATTAATACTCATCGGATTATTAAAACCCGATCTGTCCTGTAGTTAGTTATATTTTACTTAGATGCCGGGATATCTGGAAAGTCAGTTCTGACTTTGGCATTTTGGCCGCGATGTCGCAGCGCATGATCCGCCAGCACCAAGGCCATCATTGCCTCGGCTATGGGTACTGCGCGTATTCCCACACAGGGGTCATGACGTCCGTTAGTGACCACTTCTGTGCTCTTGCCCTGCTCATTAACAGATTCACCTGGTACACGAATACTTGATGTTGGCTTTAGCGCAATTGATGCAATTACATCCTGCCCCGAACTAATCCCGCCGAGCACTCCACCAGAATTGTTCGACAGAAAACCATCCGGCTGAATATTATCGCGATGCTCGCTGCCTCGTTGCGTCACACAATCAAAACCAGAGCCAATCTCAACCGCTTTGACTGCGTTGATGCACATCATTGCTTTAGCAATATCAGCATCCAGACGATCAAATACAGGTTCTCCCCAGCCAACCGGCACTCCACTGGCCTGCACCATTAAACGTGCACCGATTGAATCGCCATCACGTCGCAACTGGTCTAGCAGTGCTTCCAGTTTGGGTACTTGCGCCTGATCACCGAAGAAGAATGGATTAGTCTCAACCTCACCCCAGTTCATGTTTTGCACTCGAATATCCCCTATCTGGGTGACACCTGCATGAATCTCGGTGTTGAAGTCGCGCAATAAAAACTGTTTCGCTATTGCACCTGCCGCAACACGCATCGCTGTCTCTCTAGCTGATGACCTGCCGCCGCCACGATAGTCCCGAATGCCGTATTTTTTAAAATACGTGTAATCTGCATGACCTGGTCTAAAACTTTGTGCAATATTGGAATAATCTTTGGATCGTTGATCTTCGTTACGAATCATTAATCCAATTGGTGTGCCTGTAGTTACACCTTCAAATACACCCGATAAAATTTCAACACGATCTGACTCGCGGCGCTGTGTAGTAAATTTAGATTGACCAGGTTTGCGACGATCCAGATCAGGCTGTATGTGTTCTTCTGTCAGGGGAATACCAGGCGGACAGCCATCCACGATGGCACCTATTGCAGGCCCATGGCTTTCACCAAATGTAGTTACACAAAATATCGTTCCAAAAGTATTACCGGACATTTAACTTACTCAACAGCATTAGTTTCAACAATTTTCTTACATTCCTCACCAGCAAGCACACATATTCCTTCACCACCATATTCCAGCTCATGCCACATAAAATCGATTTGCGGGAAATGTGCTTGCAGTGCTTGCGCAGACTGGCCTACTTCCAGCACTAAAATACCCCTGGGTTCGAGAAACTGACACGCACCACAGATAATTCGTTTGGCGATATCGAGTCCGTCCTCACCGGCAAATAAGGCATGCGCTGGCTCATGGGAGAATTCACTAGGTAGATCTATCTGCTCTGACACAGGAACATACGGCGGATTAGCAATGATAATATCATATTGATGGCCGGGAAGTTGCTCGTAGACATCTGAAAGTACTACATTTATGCGCGATTGCAGGCCGTGAAAGATAATATTCCTGTTAGCCACTTTCAATGCTTTTGAGTCAATATCACTCACATCCACCTGAGAATGACCAAATTCCAGAGCCGCCAGTATCCCAAGACAGCCACTACCTGTGCACAAGTCCAGAATCCTGCGTACTGGCTGTTTTTCAGTCAACCATGGGAAAAACCGGTTTTCTATCATTTCTGCAATCGGCGAGCGCGGAATCAGCACGTTCTCATCGACAAAAAATTTCATTCCGGACAGCAGGGTTTCTCCAAGCAGGTAAGCTAGCGGAATTCTAGAGAATATGCGCTTATGCACAATTTCCTGCAGTCGATCCACATGTGCATGATCAAGTAATTTAGCTGCCGACTCTTCACCAAAATCGGGTGGCAATCCCACAACAAAACTGACAAGATACGCGGCCTCATCTACCGAGGTTTGTATCCCGTGGCCATAATTCAGCGGGTGCTTTTGTAGAAGATGTGCAATCTCATGCACTGCATCTGTTACACACTTGCATTCCAGTGCGATTGAATTTTGCATATCCATTGTTTGGTCAAATTTAATTTTGATAACTCAGATCAAGAAATTATAGCTTTACAAAGACATTAACCATGAACGCGATGAACAAAGCAATCTTAATTATCCTGGCGATTACCATCCCTGTCAGCGTGGGAATTTATGTTTCAGGTAAAAAATTTGCGTCAGGCGACATCACAACACAACTTAAACAGGCGACTTATTTGTATGACCAGCAAAAAGCAATCGCTGACTTTACTCTGGTTGATCAGCACAACAACACGTTCACGCCGAACAGCATCAAAGGCGCATGGACATTCTGGTTTTTTGGATTCACCCATTGTCCGGATGTATGCCCGATCACTCTGAGTACTTTAAGCGCCACTGTGAATCAATTGAAGTCCACACACAATATTGAAGACGAGATAAAAATTATTTTCGTTTCGGTAGACCCTGAGCGGGATAATCTCGCCAAACTAAAATCCTATACCAGCTCGTTCAGCGAATATGCGCTAGGGGTGACTGCCGACGCAGACCAGCTTGCACCATTCCTTAAAAATATGGGCATAATTGCAGTGAAGCAATTACCCAGACAGGGATCATCAGAATATCAGGTTGATCACAGTAGCTCAATTTATCTGATTGCGCCCGACACTGGCATCAGCGCACTTTTTAGTACACCACATAATGCTGAGGATATCGCTCAGGACTTTTTAACAATTCGTAAATTTTATACTCGCTAATGGAACCTGCTCTTGCTACTCGCTGGGAAAAATTAAAAGGCTTAATTTTTCACTGCTTCCCACACCACTTACTATCACGCACAACTTTTTGGCTGACGCGCCTGGAATTACCTTTCACCGAGAGGTTGATAAAACTCTTCATTAGCGCTTTCAAAGTCGATATGAAAGATGCAGTAACTGAAGATGTTTCCCGTTACAAAACGTTTAACGAATTTTTTACGCGCGAACTAAAACCAGAGACACGCCCCATCGATCATAAGCCTGACTCCATCGTATCTCCGTGTGATGGCAAGATCAGTATGTTTGGCAATATCGACCAGCACACGCTGTTACAAGCTAAAAACAAAACATTCACACTTAATGAGTTTCTAACACCAAACTGCACATATCTGGATAAATTTACTGGCGGCAGCTTTTATACTATTTACTTATCGCCTCGTGATTACCATCGCGTACATTCAGCTCATGCAGGACAACTCCTGGAAATGATATACGTTCCAGGCAGGTTATTTAGTGTCGCGCCTTACGCACCCAAGGCAATTGACAAATTATATGCGCGTAATGAAAGAGTTGCCTCTATTTTCAAAATTGATGGTGGCTACATGGCACTCACGATGGTCGGCGCAGTCAACGTGGCTGCAATAGAGATGAGCTGGGAAGGTTTAGTGACACCGCCGCACCTAAATACAGTCGTACATTACGATTATACAGATCGATCCATTAATCTGGACAAGGGAGAACAGATAGGCACTTTTAATATGGGTTCCACTGTCGTGATGATGTTTTCGAAAAATTATGCACAGGCATTACAACATCTTCATATCGACCAAGCCGTCAAAATGGGAGAAGCGATTGCTGTACGAAACAACTAAAATCAGGCGTGATCCCAATCGAAGCTAATGACTTCGGAAATTGTGGAGGCACCGAGCGCCAACATCATCACACGATCAAAACCTACGGCCACTCCCGCACACTCAGGAAGACCATGCCGTTGTGCATCAATTAAACGCTGATCCACATCGACGTTTACAAGCCCACGCTGTTTTCTAATTTTCTGATCATTAACAAAACGATCTAACTGCTGTTCAGAGTCCAGTAATTCCACATAGCCATTGGCCAGTTCCAATCCTTTATAAAATACTTCAAATCTTTCTGAGACAGAATTGTCATCGTCATTTAATTTGGACAGTGCAGCTTGAGATGCTGGGTAGTGAAAAACCACCGTCACTGATTGCTCACACATGGCAGATTCAACTTTATGCGAAAACAAAAAATCGACACACTGCTGCACTGAGATATCGCTGCGCATTACCAGACCATTCTCTGCTGCTAATTTTTTAATTTCGCTTTCTGGTAGTAAATTCAGTGATGTGCCTAAGGCTTTGTCGGTTAAGTCATGGTAACTGATATATTCAGTATTGATTATTTCATCACTTTTCCCCAAAAGGGTAGTAATAAGGTCGACAGTCTCTTGCATCATCTGCTTCAGACAATAACCTCGCCGGTACCATTCGACCATGGTAAATTCCGGATTATGCACAGCTCCCTGTTCACCTACGCGAAATGATTTGCATATCTGAAAAATATCGGGCGCACCAAACGCAAGTAGCCTCTTCATGGAATATTCAGGAGAGGTTTGCAAATATCGTTGCGCAGTATCGCCCGCAGTCAAACTTAAAGACTCTATGTTTGGGTCAGTGACGGTAGATACGCATGCCAGAGGTGTTTCTACTTCCAGTACATGACGCCGGGAAAAGAACTCACGTGTTAAATCAAGCAGCTGGGCACGATGCACCAGGTTATGCAAACTGGCTGTCGGGCGCCAATCAGACATTTTTACACGAAACCGTCTTTTAACTATCTTTTACACGAGACACGTATTCACCTGTACGTGTGTCAATTTTAATCACTTCACCTTCTTCAACAAAGAGCGGCACTTTAACCGTTGCCCCGGTTTCGAGCGTGGCAGGTTTTGTTGCACCTTGAGCCGTATCTCCTTTTACTCCTGGATCAGACTGGGTGATTTTTAATTCCACAAAATTGGGGGCACTTACTGATAGCGGTGCACCGTTGTACAGGGTTACCAGACATATATCCTGATCTTTCAGCCACTTAGCAGATTCTCCTACAGCATTTTCGTCTGCTGCATGCTGCTCAAATGTATTTTGATCCATAAAATGCCATTGCTCCCCATCTGTATATAGATATTGCATATCAACATCCATTACATCAGCGCCTTCTACACTATCTCCGGACTTAAAGGTGCGATCCACTACTCGACCTGTTTTAAGATTACGAATCTTAACGCGACTAAAGGCTTGCCCTTTCCCGGGTTTAACAAATTCATTCTCGACGATAGTATGCGGATCTCCATCGAGCATGATTTTAAGACCTGACTTGAATTCGTTAGTACTGTAATTTGCCATAAAGGTAATTTAGATAATTTTGAAGAGGCAACATGATACCGTGCAAGCAATCAGCAAAACATCCCCTACATTGGAAAAAATTATTCGCGGACTCTTACGTAGGCGTTAAAGAAATATCGAGAGATTTCTCTAGTAATTCAATGACTACAGATACACTGAACAAAATCAATTCACTTTTTCCTGTTCAGGTATCCCGCCAATTGCTCAGCAACCATCCGCTGGATGGGCCAGTATTGAGGCAATATTTACCCAGCCCCAATGAACTTATTGATCCCGCTGGCTACACTCACGACCCGGTCGGTGATATTTCAGCGACCATGCAGCCTGGAGTTATCAAAAAATACAGGCATCGTGTATTACTGATTACCAATAACACTTGTCCGATACATTGCCGTTATTGTTTTAGAAAAGATTTCCCTTATCCGCAATCCAGTCCTAATACCCATCACTTCAGAGAAGCACTCGAATTTTGCCAAAAAGACGAATCAATAAACGAAATAATTCTCAGTGGTGGCGACCCGCTTAGCCTGGAAGATGAAACTCTCGACAAACTGTTTAAAGCAATTGAGGAAATCCCTCACATCAAAACTATTCGTTTACACACAAAATATCCCTCAATATTTCCAGAGCGTATTACAGACAGTCTCGTCTCAACACTTAAACAATGCGCTCTCAACACGGTTTGCGTATTTCACATCAATCACCCGGATGAAATCAGCCAGCATTTCTGTGATGCAGTGCAAAAAATCAAACAAACCAATACATTGACACTCAACCAGTCTGTACTGCTGAAAAAAGTAAATGATAACGCACAGGTACTAATTGATTTATCCCATAAATTATTTGCAGCAGGGATACTCCCCTATTACCTGCACAAGCTAGACCCTGCAAAAGGAACCCATCACTTCAAGGTTTCAGATGATTATGCTGAACTGCTTATTCAGGAAATGAAAAATAGTCTGCCGGGGTATTTGGTGCCAAAACTTGCCCAGGAAATTGCAGGGCAAAATAGCAAATCCTACTGAAATCCATAACCCATTAGTTGTTGGTCGATTTATTTGAATTTCCCAGTTGATAAGGCAATCACAATCTTCAAATTGGATAACAATTACACTAAATAGCATCAATTATGATAGACGGGCTGCTACTGCCGACAAGTAGGCGATTAGTTGGCCGCTTTTTATTAGTACAAGTTTTAGAATCTAAAGTTGATACTTTAAATCTGCAGGGAACTATTTCGATGTTATTGGACATGCAAATCTATATGCCGACACAGGATCCATTGGCACAGCCGGATATTGCATTTACCCCGCGCCAGATCAAGAAATGGATCAAAGCATTACCAATGATTAATCTTGATTCTGCCAGCAAACAAACATACCAGTTAATCGCCGCAAGCAATCGTCAGTCTTACCCTGTCAAACAAAGATTTGCTTCAATAGAACTGCTGCAACCGCTATCAAAAACATTCCTTGATCATCACCGTAGATATTTAGCCTGTCAGACATTTCCATTGTCACCAAGTGCCACAGAGATATTCCACCTGCAACAAAACATGAATGCCGAACTCGGAATTGCCTTCAAAATTATTATCTCTGAAGTTGTCCAGGGCGATGCAAAACTGGAACAGAAGAAGTTGCTTTATTGCATATACAAGGCCATCTCTCATCTTCAACAACAGTATGTTGCATGCTTGTTAATGTATCAGGAAATTCCTAACAGCCTATGGCACGATATATGTCAGCTTTACAGAGTTGCAGAACACTACGGGTTGCATACCGCTTTAATTAGCAAGGAAGGAACAAAAGAAAAAACAACTATTATCAATATATTCAAACATCTTTGCGCACTCACTTTAATTTCATTTAACCAGTTACGCCAGGGTGAAGCCAGCAAAGTAAACAAGTTCCTTGAAATGCATCATGAGCTAATTGATATCACACCCAATGCCGACGCCTTGTCCTGTGAATATATCTATATCGCCAATCTCGCTACTGGCAAACATCCAACATATTACATACCCAGAGAAATGCCCATTTCTACCGAGAATCGCTTTATCGGTTATGCAGCATTAGTCAGCAAACTTGCGGAATCAACCAGAAAATTTACACAAAGCACTTCATATTACTTGCAGTCAAATGAAGAACTGGACCCTGAATTAGCCGGCCGCCTGATTACAATGATTGGCAATCCAAGCCAGCGCCACAAAAAGAGAATCAAAAGTGACCAGGTTGTACGTGCAATCATTGGACTGTCTCGGATCGTAGAAACAATGAGTCCAAAATCAGAAGACATCACCAATCAGGCAGAACAGAGCTCTTTTGTGGTTAATAGCCTTTCTTTATTGCCAATCGAAGAATCCATCAATGCCAGATCCCCCAAAACCTTAAGCCAGTCTTCGGCCAATGAAACATTGAGCGATGTATGGAATCCATTTGCTGTTCAGTCCAGCCTGAAAAAAGATGAAAACATCAATCAGCAAGATGAAAAAAAATTCTCAGGGATAATCGCTTCACTGGACAAGTGGCAGGTAGAAAATTTTAACGCAGGTGGGTTTTGCCTGCATTACAAAGCCGATGGCATTTGCACTACTCGCGTTGGCGAAATAATTGCTATACGCGACGAAAACGAAGGCTGTGAAACTTTACAGTGGCGCGTAGGTATTATTAGATGGATGCAGGGACTACCCAACAAGGAACACAAAGTGGGCGTGGAGCTTTTTGGTGCAGAATGCGCATGCATAACTGCATACAACAAGAACAATACTCATCTGGAGTACCACGGGCTATTACTCAAAAGAATTTTCGAAAACAGTAAAAGCTATAGCCTGCTACTGCCTTCAAATTCAAGTCTGGACTCACGTGAAATTAATATCAAAGGCACAAGCAGTCAGCGCACTGTTATGCTGGGGAGAACACTGGAAAAAACGAGTTGTTTCTCACATATAGAAGTAATAAAAATATTCGGCAAAGAAAAACAATAAGTTTACTGAAAGGAATCAGGCTTTAGGTACATGGAGCAAATTTTAAAAATATTGGTGATTGACCAAGATGCAAACAACGCTGACAACATTGTGAGAACAATCAAGTCATCCGGGTTTGCGGTGCGCGAAACAATTGTTTCCTCAAAAGAGCAGTTTGAAGAAGTTAAGAATCTGGAAGTAAGTCCTCACATCATTATTCAAACCAATAATATTGACGAATTAAGCATTCAAGAAGCACGTGCTTCTTTCATGACTGATACACACGAAACACCAATTGTAGCTCTTTGTGAAGACAGCTCCAGCCAGCAGGCGCAACTGTTCTCTGCTGGAGCCCATATTGTGTTGCCCTACGATGATCAGGAACAGCTAAAACTGGCAACCTCACGTCTCGCTCAAACTGAATTTTATATCCAGGATCTGAAAATACAGGCAGATAACTACAAGGACCTGGATCAGCGCTACAATAAAATACTTAATACTTCTCGCGATGCAATCTGCTACATACATGAAGGATTACACACATATGCCAATGCATCGTATCTGGAATTATTTGATATTGATGGCACTGAAGATGCCAGCATACTCTCGATTCTTGAACTGGTATCACCTGAAGATCAATCATCGTTAAAGTCGATTCTAAAAGATGTCAGCAAAAACCGCACATGCGGATCTGCCAGTCTGAATTTCAAGTCAGGTGATGAGTACTTGCTTACAGATATTGAATACAATCCTGTATTAGTAGAAGGCGAAACCTGTGTACAGTTTGTATTACACATGCAGACTAGCGAATCAAAAGAACTCCAGGAGCAACTCAGCTATGTCAGCGAGCGCGATCATGAAACTGGCTTCTTCCACAGAAAGTCTCTGACAGACAAAATTCAGGAGGCCATTGATTCTGCGCAGACTGGAAACGTTACATCAACATATATTCAGATAGACATTGCCAATATTGATACGATTAAAGATCAATTTGGCATCAGCGCTATAGACAAGCTCGGCTCACACGTGGCGGAAGCACTTAAAACTGTATGTACTAACGAGGAAGCACTCGGAAAAATTAATGACGAGTCATTTGGCATACTGACTTTAGAAAATGATGAAGACAAACTGGTAGAATTAGGTGCACGTCTTAGAGATGCAATTGACGACAATCCAGTCACAATCAATAGCCAAAAGATCTCTCCAGAACTTTACATAGGCGCTACAGCATTAGATACAAGTCTTAAGAAAGTCGCAGATGCTTTATCTGCAGCTAAATCAGCTTGCGACTACGCCTGGGAGAATGAAATACACGAGCTTTATCTCTTCGCTAAAGAATCACGTAGCCTCACCGGGACTTTGCTAGATCAAAAATGGACCCAGGAGCTACAGGATGCCATACGTGAAAGCAGATTACTTCTGTTATACCAGCCAGTTGTCAGCATCACAGGAAAAACAGAGGACCGTTACCAGGTCTATACACAACTAGTCAGTAAAGAAGGTGCAAAAATATCAGTAGCCGAATTACTGCCAAGTATAGAACGCTCTGGTGTATCAGCCATGCTTGATCGCTGGGTCGTAACCACCGCACTGAAAAAACTTGCAGAGCATACGGATAAAAGCCCGGATTCCCAGTTTTTTATAAAATTAACAACTGGTGCTTTGAATGACCAGCAATTCGCACCCTGGCTTGAAAAAGAATGTAAAAGCAATAATGTTGATCCATTCAGACTCGTATTTGACCTGCGCGAAGAAAGTATTGTCAGTCACTTAAAAGATGCGCGCGAATTTGCAGCCCAGTTACAGAAACTTGGATGTCAGATTGCTATTGATGCATTTGGTATCAGTCAGGAACCAGAAAAAATTCTATCAATGATTCCTGCCAGTTATCTAAAATTAAGCTTCCAGCTAATGGCCAGTCTCAAGAATGGCGACAAGGAACGCATTGAGGATATTAAGCACATCTGCGAACAAGCGAAGCAAAAAAACACCATGACAATCGCTCCTTTTGTTGAATCCGCAGAATCTTTATCCCAAATCTGGTCAATCAGTATTGATTTTGTCAGCGGCGACTTTTTCCGTGAACCGAATGAGAATTTAGGCTACGACTTCTCTAGCGCAGCATAAGCACTAACTATTTTCCAGTGCATTAATACGTTTCTCCAGTGGTGGATGCGACATAAGCAACTTCTGCAGCCCGCCTTTAATCCCACCTGATATTCCAAATGCAGCCAATTCTCCCGGTAAATTTTCCGGTTCATGCACAGATTGCAATCTGCGTAATGCTGCGATCATATTTTGCTTGCCAGCGAGTTCTGCTCCGCCCGTGTCTGCACGAAATTCGCGTCGTCGTGAAAACCACTTGGCAATGATTGCAGCAAGGATACCTAACACCACTTCAGCGACAATACTTCCAATCCAGTAGCCGGGGCCTATCCCGCGTTCAATCTTAAACACTGCACGATCAATCAGCATGCCAATAATACGCGAAAACAAAATCACAAAAGTATTCAACACACCCTGCAGTAACCCCATCGTCACCATGTCCCCATTAGCCACGTGACTGACCTCATGTCCCAGAACAGCTTCCACTTCATTGGAAGACATTGATTGAAGCAAGCCTGTGCTTACAGCAACCAAAGCGTCGTTCTTATTCATTCCTGTAGCAAACGCATTGGGTTGAGGAGACTGAAACACGCCGACTTCAGGCATTCCAATTCCCGCCTGTTCTGCTTGTCGGCGAACAGTTTCTACCAGCCAGCGCTCACTGTCATTTTGCGGCGACTCTATCACCTGCACACCCATACTTTTTTTTGCCATCCATTTGGAAATAGCCAGTGAAACAAACGATCCACCAAATCCCATGACCAGCGCCATAATCAATAGACCGTTAATCTGCCCTGCCATCCCCTGCTCGGCTAACCATGCATCAATACCAAGCACTCGTGACGAAACACTCAGCACGGCTAATACACCAAAATTTGCCGCTAAAAATAACCCTATACGTGAAAGCATGATTACCTCTTATTCAATGGACAATTAAAATTACAATGCTGCTAGGCATTAAAGATAGTGCTAATTTATGACAAATCAACCCTGAATAGTTCATCAAATCACTCTGAGGAATAATCAACTAGCAAACGATCAACAGCACGATAGCCTCTGGGCAGCTTGAGTCCACGTCTGCCACGTTCACCAGCATACTCATCGACCTCGCCTCCCTTCATTACTTTATGTTTCTTGCCGCAATATAGAGTCAGCGCTTCTCCATCCTGAACAAGACATACATGAGCAACTCTCTCTTCGCCAGCTTTCAGTTTAGCGGCAGGTATATTAATGAATTTAATGCCCTTGCCTTTAGACATTAATGGAAATTCTGCGAGTTCTGTGACCAGCATATATCCTTCAGAGCCGACAGCAACAATCCAGTCATCTTCGTGGGAACGCACCAGCACAGGTGGTAATACTTTTGCTCCAACTGGCACATTCAAGATTCGCTTACCGGACTTATTGCGTGAATACAGATTTTCCAGCTTACACACAAACCCATAACCAAAGTCAGTTGCAAGAAAGTATAAATTATTCGGATCACCAAGCATGACACCAGCAAAACTCGCGCCATCTGCAGGATTAAATCTGGCCGCCAACGATTCACCTTGCCCGCGCGCTGAAGGCAAACTATGCGCTGGCAGTGTATAAGCCTTACCCTGAGAATCCAGGAATACTGCCATCTGATTACTCTTCCCCATGGCATGCGATTGATACTGATCTCCCGTCTTATAATTCATCTCCACAGGATCAACTTCATGGCCTTTTGCTGCTCGCACCCAGCCACGTTGCGACAATATTACTGTCGTCAACTCCGCAGGCATTAACTGCGTTTCATCTAACTGCTGGGCTGTGGCTCGACTGACAATAGCAGACCGTCTTTCATCACCATAAGTTTCCGCATCTTCCAGTAATTCACTGCGAATAAGTTTTTTAAGACGTGCTTTTGAACCCAGAGTTTTCTCCAGGGTCTCTTTTTCTTTAGTCAGTTCTTTTGATTCCGCCTTGATTTTGATTTCTTCAAGTTTCGCCAGACGTCTTAGTTTGATTTCAAGAATAGCTTCAGTCTGAATATCACTGAGCTTAAAGCGTTTCATCATTACTGCCTTGGGCTCATCTTCCTCACGTATAATTGCAATAATCTCATCAATATTGAGATACGCTATCAGCAATCCTTCCAGAATATGCAGTCGTTCATTGACACGATCCAAGCGCCACTGCAATCGTCGCGTGACTGTATGAGTTCTGAATTCCAGCCATTCCTGTAAAAGAGAACGCAAATCTTTTACTTGCGGACGTCCGTTGATACCAATGACATTCATGTTTACCCGGTAGGTACGCTCCAGGTCTGTCGTTGCAAACAAATGCAGCATCAGTGTTTCCACGTCAACGCGATTGCTTCTTGGCACAATCACCAACCTCACAGGATTTTCATGATCAGACTCGTCTCGCAAGTCTTCGACCATAGGCAGTTTTTTAGCATTCATTTGCTGGGCAATCTGCTCTAGAACACGTGCACCAGATACCTGGTACGGCAACGCATTTATGATTATTCCATCAGTTTCCTGCTCATACACTGCACGCATACGGACCTGGCCATTACCCGTTTCATAAATGTTCTTAATTTCATCCGGGTTAGAAATTATTTCCGCCTCAGTGGGATAATCCGGCCCATGGATATGCTCACACAGATCGCTGATGGTAGCTTTAGGGTCGTCCAGTAAACGAATGCAGGCAGATACGACTTCCCGAATATTATGAGGAGGTATATCTGTCGACATGCCCACTGCAATTCCCATCCCGCCATTGAGCAAAATATTTGGCAGGCGTGCAGGCAAAACAACTGGCTCCTGTAACGTACCATCAAAATTCGCTGTCCAGTCAACTGTTCCCTGACCCAATTCCTGAAGCAGTGATTTTGCGTAAGGTGTCAATCGGGATTCGGTGTATCTCATCGCTGCAAAAGATTTTGGATCGTCGGTTGAACCCCAGTTTCCCTGACCTTGCACCAATGGATAACGATAAGAAAATGGCTGCGCCATAAGCACCATGGCTTCATAGCATGCCGAATCACCATGAGGATGGAATTTACCTATCACATCACCCACTGTACGCGCTGATTTTTTAGGCTTTGATGTAGCTGACAATCCCAATTCTGACATAGCGTACACAATTCTGCGCTGCACTGGCTTTAAACCATCACCAATTTGCGGAAGTGCACGATCAAGAATGACATACATCGAATAATCGAGATAGGCTTTCTCCGAGAATGCATGCAGAGCGACGCGTTCTACGTCACCATAATCAAATTCAAAATTATCACTCATTGTTAATCCAAGATTTCAAAATGTTATATTTCAGCCAGGTTGCCTTTCTTTTCCAGCCAGGCTTTTCGCCCCTGAATGTTCTTTTTACCTAACAGCATATCCATGATTTTATAGGTATCATCTCCAGACTCTATCGTTAACTGCACCAGGCGGCGACTATCTGGAGAAATCGTGGATTCCCGCAGCTGACTGGGATTCATTTCTCCCAAACCCTTAAACCGGGTGACATTGACTTTGCCTTTTTTCTTTTCAGCCGAGATTCTATCTTCAATACCCTGTCTCTCTGCATCATCCAACGCATAAAATACTTCTTTCCCCACATCAATCCTGAACAATGGCGGCATCGCAATATAAACATGACCAGCATCAATTAAAGCAGGAAAATGGCGTAGAAACAGTGCACATAACAGTGTTGCTATATGCAAACCATCCGAGTCCGCATCAGCCAGTACACATATTTTTCCATAACGTAACTTGCTAAGGTCTGAATCACCCGGATCAACACCCATCGCAATTGCAATATCGTGTACTTCCTGCGATGCCAGCACCTGATCTGAAGCAACTTCCCAACTATTTAGAATCTTTCCACGCAGTGGCATAATAGCCTGAAACTCTCTGTCTCGCGCTTGCTTTGCCGAACCTCCCGCAGAATCACCTTCAACCAAAAACAGTTCTGTTCGCGTAACGTCCTGTGACGCACAATCTGCCAGCTTACCCGGCAATGCTGGACCCGCGGTGACTCTTTTGCGCACTACTTTTTTAATAGCGCGCAGCCTCTTTTCTGCATTGCGAATAATTAACTGCGCCAGTGCTTCGCCGGTTTCAACATTCTGATGCAACCACATACCAACAGCGTCTTTAACCACGCCTGATACGAAGGCTGCACTTTCACGCGAACCAAGTCGTTCTTTTGTTTGGCCTGCAAATTGTGGATCCTGCATTTTAACTGAAAGCACATAAGCAAGCTGTTGCCAAACATCATCCGGCGCGATTTTAACACCACGTGGTGTCAGTTTGCGTGTATCACAAAATTCTCTTAACGCATCCGTCAGGCCGGTACGCAAACCATTAACATGGGTGCCGCCCTGTACTGTAGGGATTAAATTGACATAGCTTTCTGCGATCCACTCACTACCTTCCTCCACCCATGTCAGCGCCCATTCTGCGGCTTCATTGTCTGATGAGAAGTTTCCATATACGGGCTTCAACGGAAGCAGTGTCATCCCCTCCAGTTCAGACAGCAAGTAATCGCTTATGCCATCTTCATAAAACCATTCGGTTTCTTCGTTTTTGGCAATATCTTTAAATCGAATGTGCAAACCAGGGCAAAGTACTGCTTTTGCACGAAGCAGGTGAACTAGTTTAGGAACTGAGTAATTAACGCTATCAAAATATTTTTTATCCGGCCAAAAGCGGATAGTGGTACCTGTCGTTCGCTTGGCAACTGTGCCAATCTGCTTGAGTGGTGAAGCCTTATCACCATTGGCAAATGACATGTTATATTCCTTGCCATCTCTTCGGACAGTCACTTCAACACGCTCAGACAGGGCATTAACGACCGAAATCCCTACACCATGGAGGCCTCCGGAGAACTGATAATTCTTGTTGGAGAATTTACCACCAGCATGCAAAGTAGTCATAATGACCTCCACCCCTGGTTTTTTTAATTCCGGGTGTTTATCCACCGGCATACCACGACCGTTATCAATAACCTCCAGAGAACCATCCTTAAATAGACTGACTTCTATACTTGTGGCATAACCGGCAATGGCCTCATCCACACTATTATCTATAATTTCTTGTGCTAAGTGGTTTGGACGGGCAGTATCGGTATACATTCCCGGGCGTTTTCGCACAGGGTCCAGGCCGCTCAATACTTCAATAGCGGCGGCATCATACTGTTTAGACATAAATTAAAATCAAAAGGAAATATTCGTTAAAGCAATAGTGCTTGAAGAGAACGCATTCTATATGAAACCGGCTTGCAGCAAAAATTTCTTATCAAATCATGACTAACCTAGATAGTTCCACCCATCCCAGGAACAACGCCAATGTGTTTGCATCAGCTGGTTCAGGCAAGACGTGGTTACTAATCACTCGAATCTGTCGATTGTTGCTGGCAGGCGCTGAGCCACAGCAGATACTGGCTATTACATTTACACGCAAAAGTGCTGCTGAAATGCGTTCTCGATTATTCGAGAAACTCGAAGCATGGTCAGTGATGAGCGAGTCCGAGCTAGGCGCTGAGTTATCCGCTATCAGTGAAATTTCTGACAGTGCCACCCTGGAGAGAGCCAGAGGCTTATATGAAAAACTTCTCTTTTCAGATCAAGCCATACGTATTAGTACGTTTCATGCATTTTGCGAAGAAATCATTCGCGCGTTTCCCCTGGAAAGTGAACTGCCCACGACTTTTGAGTTAACAGAACACTCCCATGTCTATGCCAATCAGGCGTGGCAACGATTGTTATCAGCTAGCGAACAGCCAGGCAAGGCAGCACTGCGCAAGTCGATGCATACCTTGTTTGATTTCTGCTTTGGCCTTAATGGCACTAAAACAGCACTACTAGGTTTCTTAAATGCTCGCAGCGAGTGGCGCGCATATACTAAACAGGCTAAAGACACTGTCACTTTTGCTCATGATGTGCTGATCAAAAAAACAGGCAATGTACAGGAAGACGACTATCAAACCTGGCTTGAGGATAAAGATTTTTTACAGTCACTAAAAGAGTATTGTCAAATACTGCGCCTGAGTCCGGCTAAGACTTATCAGAACTGGGCAGACAATATTGAACCACTATTATCTTCTCGGAATCATGATACAGATGCCTGTCTATCAGTCATGCAGGCTACATTCCTGACCAGGGAAAACAAACCTCGCAAACTCACCATCAGTAAAGCCTGGCATAAATTAATCAGTCAACAGCAGTCTGAGTTTCTCATTCAGGCTCATCACACGTTTTGCGAGAAGACATTAAATATTCTTGCCAGCCGCATTCACACACATTATTTAAATGCAAATCACGCCTGGTTTTATGCGGGCAGAGAACTGTTGCAGCAATATCAGCACGTAAAATTTGAGCATGGTGTGATTGATTTTAATGATCTGGAGTGGGAAACCTATCGCTTACTTCAGCAGGAAGATCACGCATTATGGGTGCAATATAAATTAGGCCAGCGAATCTGTCATTTCCTGGTCGATGAATTTCAGGATACCAACCCAATCCAGTGGCAGTTACTAAAGCCATTAATAGAATCTTCACATGATCAACATCAGACGCAAACCAGCAGTCTGTTTTTAGTGGGTGATATAAAACAGTCTATCTATCGTTTCCGTGGCGCCAACCCAGAGATTCAAACATTAGCCTCAGAGTGGTCACAACAGCAATTAAAAAGCAAACAATTAAGCAATGATCATTCCTGGCGCTCATCACCAGCAATCATAAATTTTGTTAATCAGTTATTTTCACACCCATCTTTGTCTGAACACTTCTGCGCTTTTCAGGCCCACACATGCCAGCATCAAAATCGCTGGGGCTTTGTAAAAATTCACCCATTGATTGAAATCGAAGACAAACAGGATCAGCATGAATTCCGCCAGCCTCTACTCACTCCTCGTGAAAACAGTGAAGTAACAGCCCATTATCGTGAAGGCGTACTGATTGCGAAAGAAATCACTCGACTCATCAACAGCGACACGCCAATTTATGATGGCAAACAAATACGCCCTGCTGTGTTTAATGATATTTTGATATTAACGCGCACACGCTCCCATCTGGACGAACTTAAAGCCGGCCTGGTGAGTGCATCAATACCTATCCATGCAAACGATGCAACTCGCCTGCTAGACTATCTGGAAATAAAAGATATGCTTGCGTTGCTAACGACGCTGATTGACCCGTATGACGACCTGGCTTTCACGCACCTGTTATCCAGCCCTGTTTTCAATATTGATGAACAGCTCCTCATTGAAATTCAAAAAATTCATGCTGACACATGGAAACAGAAATTGGATATGCTTACAGCTGAATCGGGATCTACCCATCCTTTACATAGCGTTAATACTGCTCTCTACGAGTGGAAACAAATTGCAGACCGCATACCAGTCCATGACTTGCTAAATTATATATTCTCAAGCTGGAATATACTTGATCGCTATCGCGCGGCGATTAGCAATGCAGAATCTCAGCACGTTTGTGGTCGACTCAATCAGTTTTTACAGCAAAGTCTGGAAATAGAAAGTGGTCGATACTCAAGCATCGCCCGATTTTTACGAAAATTAAAAGAAACCAATCCTGAAGCGCTATTTATCAGCGACAACACAAATACCAATGCTGTAGAAATCATGACAGTGCATGGCTCCAAAGGCCTGGAAGCACCCATCGTATTTATCGCCGATAGCGGACCAAGCACTGAACCTCCTGAGCAGTTCAATACTATCACTCACTGGCCTGCGACTTCAGAAACACCGAATATTTTTATGCTCGGCTGTAAAAAAAGCATAATGAGCCATACTGCTCTACAGCTTAAGGAGGAAATTAATCAATCCAGCAACGAAAGTCTAAATTTGCTATACGTAGCATTAACACGTGCAAAACAGATTCTCATTATGACCGGTGTAAATGCACAACGAAGTTCGCAGGAAGGTTGGCATGCTCAATGCAGAACAGCCTTAGACATCGATGAGGAAAGCACTGAAGCATGGTTTTACGAGCATCACACCAAACCTGAACTGGATGCCTGTGAGTCACATGCTCCTGTCTCAATCGAAATATCCAATGACTACACAGATCTATTTTCACCGATCACGGAATCAACGACAAATTCTGTTACACCGGAGCAAGCAGGCAATGAAGCACTGGAAGGAACACTTATTCACAAGCTGCTGGAAGTTTTAACACAATCACCTGGCATTAATGATCAGGCGTTATTGAATAGAGTGAATTTAGAAGCGAATACAAATATCACCCCTGATGAACTTACACCTCTCAAGAATGAGGCACTAAATTGCTTAAACAGCATTTCTCTTGCCGAGATATTCAGACAAGCAGATAACCAGAAAATTTATCACGAACTCGCCGTGGCAAGCACTACCAGCACACAGCAAATCAGCATTATTGACCAGATGATCGTACGCGAAGATAGCATCTGGATTATAGACTACAAAACCCAGGCCGATATTTCAGAAGTGCAAGCACAGGAAGAAGCAAAGAAATTTACTACTCAACTAAAGCGATATGCTGACGCAGTGCAACCAATGTATCCGTCACTACCGATACGGTGCTCAGTTGTATTTACTAAAATTGCACTACTTGTTGATGTGCCAATCAGTGGCACATCAACCGATTAATATTACTTACTTCTTGGCAAGATCATCCAGACGCTGAGCTAACTGTTTCGCCGGCAAATAGCCCGGCATCAATTCTCCATCTGCAGTTAAAATTGCTGGCGTTCCTGTTACTCCAATTTTCCGGCCCAGCTCAAAATGGTTTGCAACAGGGTTCTCACAATTCTCTGCGCGCAACTCTTCGCCATTTTTGGCTCTGGTTAACGCCTCTTCACGATCCTTGCTACACCATACAGATACAGCTTTGGAGTAGCTGGGTGAGGTGATTCCATTACGCGGGAAAAGCAGATAATTAATCTTGATGCCATAGCTGGCATACTGATCCATCTCATTGTGTAATTTCCTGCAATAACCACAATCAATATCTGTAAACACTGTAATAGCGTGTCTGGGATTCTCGGCACCAAATGCAATTGACTCCTGTTCATTAACCTGAGTCATAAATTTTTTACGGGCACGGCTTGAGGCCACTTCAGTAATATCACGTTTGTCATCATCCAGATCCATCACGACACCCTGAATGACGTATCTCGCGTCATCAGTGACATAGATAACCTGCGTGCCATAAACCGCCTCGTACAGTCCTTCTACAGGCGATTTAGACACGCTATCCGGAATATGAGCAGGGAATGATTCGACCAGCTTTGCTTTGATCGCTTCGATGTTTTTTTCAGTATCAGCTTGCGTAGAAAAAGAAATAACAGCCAATATTAATAATACGGACAACCATCTGAACATGATGCTTCCTTGTGAATTATAAGTGAATTTAATTGATTAGATCATTAGACCGGGAAAACCTCAAAGTTATCCCAAATATTAACCGCGAGGGTGATGTTCCCGATGTAACTCCTGTAATCGTGCCTGAGCGATATGCGTATAGACCTGCGTTGTTGACAAATCACTGTGTCCCAGCAACATTTGCACTACTCTCAAATCTGCGCCGTGATTTAACAAATGTGTCGCAAAAGCATGTCTAAGCGTATGAGGACTCAGGTGTTTCTCGATACCAACAACGCGAGCATGTCTTTTAATTACATGCCAGAAGGCCTGTCGCGTCATTCCCAAACCACGATTAGAAATAAATAAAACGCTACAGTCATGGCATTCTTTTAACAAACATGGCCTGGCATTAGCAAAATAATTTCCCAGCCAGTCTCCTGCCTGTTCGCCAAAAGGCACTAAACGTTCTTTATTCCCTTTGCCAATGACCCTTAATACGCCAGTTCGCATATTAACTTGATGAAGCTGCAGGTTAATCAATTCAGAAACACGTAAGCCACAGGCATACAGCACTTCCAGCATTGTCCGATCACGAATCCCTTGTGGCTTTGTAATATCGGGCGCAGCCAGCAACATTTCAACATCGTCTTCGCTAAGCACCTCAGGCAAATATCGACCTAATTTGGGAAATTCTATTTTTTCAGTCGGATCAGCGGCAACATTGCCCTGTCTTAACTGATAACGATAAAAACGACGTATGCTTGAAAGCAGGCGCGCACCTGATCTGGGCTGCATTCCCTGCGTGACCCGGTAAGCCAGGTAATCCAGCAAATGCTCATGTTTGACATCAGATATCGACAGCTGGAGACCGGACAACCAGCGCAGCAAATTAAACAGATCGTTTCTATATGCACTCAGTGTATTCTCACTGAGACCATATTCCATCCAGATATTATCCAAAAACATCTCGACAATATCGCTGTCTCTATCCATTAATTTACTTGCTGCATTAGCTGCCATGATAATTATTCGAATAAATGGATACTGAAGAGCGGTCGCTCGATATTACGGATAAGGAAAATAAATAAAATATTTGGCTTGTTTTAACAAAATTAAAAACGATGCAATGAATCATATACACTTTTAATTGGTAAACCTGTTGTATAGTGTAAATGCTTTTCAAACAATTTTCATCTTTTGTTTACTTTTGGACCAGTACACCCACACAAAGCAGGATAAACAAACGTTAACTGTAATCATCTCATCTAAAATGAAAGACAATAATTCCAACCAACCCGTAAGATTGCTGCGAAGAATTGCAATTATGTTTTACGATTCAATTTTACTCATTGCATTGTTATTTTTTGCATCATTACCTGTTGCAGTTCCACTCGAAATCACCATGAATCATCCATACTATCCGCTATACATACTCTATATACATCTGGTTGCATTTTTATTCTTTGGCTGGTGCTGGACACATGGCGGACAAACGTTAGGATCCAAAACATGGAAGATAAAAGTAGTAACAGATACAGGCACCCGACTCACCTGGAAGCATGCTTTTTTACGTTACATTGGCTCACTACTATGCTGGGTAACTCTGGGCGCAGGCTTTTTATGGAGTTATACCAACAAAGACCGGCTTGCATGGAACGATATTATTTCCAAAACACGACTAAAAATGGTTAGCGAGTAAATTTAAATGCAACCATTGAACATGCTAAAATTATCACTACTGGCAAGAATGCAACTAATACAGGTGAAAGCTGATATACAATTGCACCATTTGCGATCACCTCAACAATAAGATGCGCCAGTAAAGCGATTACAATTCCAATCATCAAGCGCTGCCCTGCACCTCCAAGCTGACGCGGCCTGAACACCAGCGGCAACGCCAGCAACAGCATAGCCAAGCCAACAAATGGCACCGCCATCCTTTTGAACAGGGCCACCCTGTATTCGCGCGCGTCCAGATGGTTATCTTCCAGGTAGAAGATATATTCAGACAATCGCTGCATAGACATTTTGAAAGGATCCGAAGTGACTGACTGCAAAAAACTGCTTAAAAACAGCTTGGGTACCGGCTGGAATTCCAGCATTTCTGCAATGACTTTATTACCTTCAAAACGGGAGCTGCGATAATTATTTAACTGCCATACACCTTGTTTGCGAACAGCAGATTCTGCCTCACTTATTGATTCTATTTCACCACTTTGGTTAAAACTGTAAATGGCCAACTCATTCAATAAGTCCTGAGAAACTGCACGCCCGATCCTGATAAACCGATTCTGATCACGTACCCAGTAACTTTCATCCGATGTGAGCAAAATATCTTCCCGCTCATTCTGCTGCATGGCCAGAGAAATTTTATCGCTGACAGGAACATATGCCTCTACTACAACACTTAATACAATGGTGATTAGCAGACCGGCAATACACGATATTACACCAACTCTAAGTCGACTATAGCCACCCGCACCTACAGCAACCAGTTCTGAACTCGCCGCAAACTGGCCAAGACTAAATAATGTGCCTATCAGCATACTGCTGGGCAGGAACTCAAATAACTTATGAGGAATATCCAGCAACGTGAGCACTAACACGTCAGAAAATTTATCTCCGTCGTTCATTCTTCCCACCTGGTAAAATAAATCACCCAGCCAGTCAATCGCGCAAATTATTAATAACGCAACAATGACACCTGTCAACACAGAGCGGGCAAGATAAATATCCAGTATTTTCATAGATCAGCCACTGGTAACGACTCGTTTCAAACGCGACATTAAAGATTTTTGATAAGCAATATAGGTTGCCATGACGACAATCAAATGAATACTTACCAATGAAATAATCCCATAACTCTCACCCCGTTTGATCCAGCTACATGTCACTATCACCAGATTCAGGTACAGGACGTAAATCAACACAGCAACCGCCAAACGCGAGAATCGACCTGAATTGGGCGCGACTTTACTTAGAGGAATCGCCAGCAACATCAGCACCAGGGTAGAAAAAATAATCGAACCACGCTGGAAAATTTCTGCCACATAGCTTGAATCCTGCTGACCAAACAACGACATTATATTTTGATACTTGGCTTTTCCAGCTTCACGAGAAAAGTCAGTTCGCGGCGGGTAAACACGATGTTCCTGATAGGTAGATATTGAGTAATTTGCCTGTCCGGGAATACCCTCTATTGTTTTACCGTCAAACAAGACAAATACCTGAACTGAATTTTCGTCTTTTTGCATACGCGCACGTTCCGCAACTTCTACAATCAATTTGCTGCCTTCTCTTCTCTGCAAAAAAACATTGGTCAACGTACCATTTTGAGCATCTTCAGATTCTGCGTACACTACCCAACCGGTACTTTCGAGCTCGAAAAACTTTCCCGGTGACAGTTGACCAAGCACCATACTTTGCTCAGTAACACTCTCGATTACTTCAGCTAATCGATGCGCCCAGGGTGAAACATATGCAACCAGCAGATACAAAATTACCAGTACCGGAATTCCTATTGGCATAACTGCCCGAATAAAATCCCAGCTACTGGCTCCACTTGCCATTGCCACATTGACCTCACTGTCTTTATGCATACGGCTCAATACCAGGATAATGCCAATAAACAGGGAAAACGGCAGCAAAATCACCAGATATCTGATTACACCCAGTATCAGCACTGTACCAAGCATATTGGCACTCAGATCTCCGTCCAGCACGTCGCCCAGCAACTGAATAAACAGTTTCCCCAGAATTATTAACAACAAAATCAGAGCGACTGATGCAATTGCCGTTACAATATCGCGAGCGATGTATCGTGAAATTATTCGCATAATTTAATAGTATTCAGTACTACGCATGAAAAAGTTGATTCAATTTTTTTGATCCATGTAGAATTCACTACCCCCCAAAATTTTCAGGAGAAGTAAAATGGAGTATCTCGTAAAACGTAGTGCAATTACTAGCGAGAAAAGCGCATGTGCGATTGTGGCAGTATTTGCAGGCAAACGTTTAAGCGATGAAGCACAACAGTTAGATCAGCTCTATGGTGGAATTATATCCACTGCAACAAAAAGTGGTGATATGAGCGGAAATCTTGGTGAAACTCTACTTCTACACACACCTAAAAACTCGAATTTAAAGCGGATATTGTTAGTTGGCGGCGGTAAATCAAGTGAGTTGGACATTATCAAGTACAGAAAGATCCTCGAATCCTGCATATCTGCGTTGAAGAGCACAGGTTCACCTGACGCTATAAGCACACTCACCATGCTAGAGATAAAAAATCACAACATCCAATCGCTCACTCGCATGCATATTCAGCTGGCAGAAGATATTTATTACAAGTACGACCACACCCTTTCTAAAAAGAAAGTACCCAGCAAATTAAAGAGAATTAAATTTGTTTGCAATCTGGCATCACAGTTAAAACAGATTAAACAAGGCATCGTTCAAGGTAAAGCCATTGCAGACGGCATGCAACTGACTAAAGAACTGGGAAATTTACCTGCCAACATATGCACCCCAAGCTATCTTGCAAAAACCGCGCAAAACATCAAAAAAGGTAAAGGAAAACTTTCTCTGACAATCCTTGATGAGCGCGAAATGAAGAAACTTGGAATGGGTTCTTTATTGTCAGTTTCTGCTGGCAGCGTAGAACCTGCCAAACTGATTTCACTGCAATATAAAGGTGCCGCGCGTAATAGCAAACCCGTCGTACTTGTCGGGAAAGGAATCACATTTGATACCGGAGGCATTTCACTTAAACCTGGTGCAGGCATGGATGAAATGAAGTTCGATATGTGCGGTGCAGCAACTGTGCTTGGCACAATGCAGGCTATCTGCGATATGCAGTTACCTCTAAATGTTGTCGGACTGGTTGCTGCTGCAGAGAATATGCCTGGTGGCAAAGCAACAAAACCTGGGGACGTTGTCACTTCCATGTCTGGTCAGACTATCGAGGTTTTGAATACAGACGCTGAAGGACGTCTGGTATTGTGTGACGCGCTCACCTACGCTAAACGCTATAATCCTGATGTCGTCATAGATATGGCTACTTTAACAGGCGCGTGTATTGTTGCCCTTGGCCATGAAGCAAGCGGACTCATGAGCAACTCGGACAAACTAAGTGATGAGTTACTGGCTGCTGGCCAGTCCACCGGCGATCGCGCATGGCGATTACCCATATGGGAAGAATACCAGCCATTACTTGATAGCAACTTTGCAGATATTGCCAACATTGGCGGACGCTGGGCTGGCACCATTACTGCTGCATGTTTTCTTGCCCGTTTTACCAAAGAATACAAATGGGCTCATCTGGACATCGCCGGTACTGCCTGGAATCAGGGAAAAAATAAAGGTGCGACAGGCCGACCAATGCCATTGCTTACTGAATATCTGATGCGACGTGCACGAACTGCTTAACGTGCCACAAATTGATTTTTATATAGTAGACGATACCGCGGCTGATGCCTGGCTGCGGTATACCTGCAGACTGGTTGAGAAAGCCTACACTCTGGGCATGCACGTTCATATTCACACACCTGACGAGCGCGTGACCATGCAAATGGATGAGCTCCTCTGGGTATTCCGTGATCGCAGCTTTATTCCTCACCAGCAAACCTGTTCGGAAAATGAGCTATGCGCAGTAACCTTGAATCACATGGAACTGCCCACTCAGCGAGAATTACTGGTTAACCTGTCACCGAACATCCCAGACTTTTACAGTCAGTTTGAGCGCGTTATTGAAGTCGTGGGTTCAAATACCACCATGAAACAAAATGCTCGCGAGCGTTTCCGCCTGTATAAAGAAAAAGGGGAAACTCCTACCCATCACCAGGTCAGCTAAGTGTTATTCACACACTTTTTTATACTATTGAAACAACAAACAATGGTGAGCACGCCCGTTTACAAATAGAATAGCAGCTCCAGTTTTCATACAACAATAACAACTATCTTCAGGAAACCTATCCACCGTGGAAAAAGTCTACCAGCCTCACGATATTGAAAAGCACTGGTATCAGGAATGGAAATCTCAAGGATATTTCCAGCCTGGCGAATCAGGCACCCAGCCATTTTGCATTATGATTCCACCCCCCAATGTGACTGGTACTTTGCATATGGGGCACGCTTTCAACAATACAGTAATGGATAGCATGACGCGCTATCACCGCATGTGCGGAGATAATACTTTATGGCAACCTGGAACTGACCATGCAGGCATAGCAACTCAAATGGTAGTTGAACGTCAGCTTAACGCGGCGGGCACATCCCGCACAGAATTAGGCCGTGACGCTTTTCTGGATAAAGTCTGGGAATGGAAACAGCAGTCAGGCAACACTATTTCGCAACAACTGGAGCGACTAGGCTCATCCGTTGACTGGTCACGGGAAAGATTCACCATGGACGAAGGCCTGTCTAAAGCTGTGCGAGAAGTATTTGTTCGCCTGCATGATGAGGGATTAATCTACAGAGGCAAACGTTTAGTCAATTGGGATCCTGTATTACATACGGCAGTATCTGATCTGGAAGTCATTTCTGAAGAAGAAAATGGCCACCTTTGGCATATGCGTTATCCTCTCACAGATGGCAGCGGACACCTGGTGGTGGCAACAACACGACCTGAAACGATGCTTGGTGACAGCGCAGTCGCTGTGCACCCAGAGGATGAACGTTACAGACACTTAGTCGGCAAATCCATTCGTCTGCCTTTATGCAATAGAGACATTCCTATTATTGCTGATGACTACGTCGATCCGGAATTCGGATCTGGCTGCGTGAAAATTACACCTGCCCATGATTTCAATGATTATGAAGTTGGCCTGCGTCACAATCTCCCCACGCTGAATATTTTCACAATAGATGCAAAGATCAATGAAAATGCGCCTGCTGAATTCCAAAACATGGATCGCTACGAAGCACGCAAAAAAATCATAAACGACCTTGGCGAACTGGATTTACTGGAGAAAATAGTCGACCACAAACTGATGGTGCCACGAGGTGATCGTTCCGGTACCGTTGTCGAGCCATTCCTGACAGATCAGTGGTATGTCAAAATCGAACCGCTGGCCGAACCAGCGATTAAAGCTGTTGAAGACGGCACCATTCGCTTCATACCGGAAAACTGGAATAACACTTACTTCGAGTGGATGCGCAACATTCAGGACTGGTGTATCAGCCGTCAGCTATGGTGGGGACATCGCATCCCTGCCTGGTACGATGACAAGGGAAATGTCTATGTAGGCCGCGATGAAAAAGAAGCGCGCAGCAAAAACAATTTAGACGAAAGCATTTCATTAACACAGGATGAAGACGTGCTCGATACATGGTTTTCATCAGCACTGTGGCCATTCTCGACCTTAGGCTGGCCAGAAAAAACACCAGAACTAAAAGAATTTTATCCCACTTCGGTACTTGTCACCGGCTTTGATATTATTTTCTTCTGGGTCGCACGCATGATCATGATGGGCATGAAGTTTATGGATGACATTCCTTTCAGGGATATCTACATTCATGGCCTGGTACGTGATTCTGACGGACAGAAAATGTCAAAATCCAAAGGCAATGTACTAGATCCGATCGACTTAATTGACGGCATTACTTTAGATGCACTTATTGATAAACGCACTAAAGGACTTATGCAGCCAAAAATGGCAGCAAAAATTGAAGCATCGACCCGCAAGCAATACCCGGATGGTATCCCGGCATTTGGTACCGATGCACTGCGTTTCACTTTTGCGGCACTGGCCTCAACTGGCCGTGACATTAAATTTGACCTAAACCGTATTGAAGGTTATCGCAATTTCTGTAACAAGTTATGGAATGCTTCCCGCTTTGTATTAATGAACTGCGAAGATCAGCAGATTTCTGCCCAGATTAATTTTGCATCATTACCACCAACAGACAAATGGATTCTGAGCCGCCTGCAGGAACTGACGGATTTAGTCCATCGCGATATACAAAATTACCGCTTTGATCTTGCGGCAAAAGCATTATACGAATTCACATGGGATGAATTTTGTGACTGGTATTTAGAGCTAATCAAGCCTGTCATGTTCTCTGATGATGAAGAAGCAAAAATGCAAACACGTCACGTGTTGCTGGAAGTACTGGAAAATCTATTAAGGTTATTGCATCCAATCATTCCTTTCATCACAGAAGAAATATGGCAATCTATTTCACCAAAATTAGGCATTACCGCTCCAACGATCATGTTGCAGCCCTACCCAAGAAGCAACAATGATCTGGTAGATGTAGCAAGCACACAGGAAATAGACTGGCTGAAAGAATTTATTGTCGGCGTTCGAAAAATTCGCTCAGAAATGAATATCCCGCCTGGCAAAGCCGTACCAGCGTTGTTACAGCAATGCTCCGCGAGTGATTTAGAAAGAATTGAAACTCATCGTGATGCATTAGACAAACTTGCAAAACTTGAAAGCATCACAGTGTTAACTGATGAAGAAACGCCAGATGCCGCATTAGCGCTAGTGGGTGAAATGAAAGTGTTGATACCTTTGGCCGGCCTGATCAATAAGGAAGAAGAACTACAACGCCTGACTAAAGATATTGCCAAACTCGAAACAAATATTGAAAAAACCCGCTCCAAACTGGATAACCCGAACTTCAGAGACAAGGCACCTGAAGCCGTGGTAAAAAAAGAGCAAGACAGAATAAATGAACAGGAGCATATATTAGCTGAGTTGCACCTGCAGAAAGCCAAGATGGAAAATCTATAAGCCGCCATCTGCGTCTTCGTTTCTTAAACGAATACTGACAAGCCAGCTTACCCAGGCTCTAAATTAAAACAGTTAAGCCATAATTCCTATCGCCAAGGCTACAATAACAATGGCGATCACCAGGGCGGCATACATTTGACTATCACTCATCACAATTCTCCCAACCCACAAAGGTTAAGATAATTATAACATTATAGTGTCAATCAATTATTTACTTCTGTCTATTTTAGAGATAGATAAAACTTATTTCTATGTTGAATCAATCTGATCAGATCAAATGTTTAGCCAACCTGAATTAACTTACTTTATTATTACTTCATGTCTTCTCATCATTGCACCAGGCCCGGATATAGTATTTTTAATTACTCAGTCAGTCAGGCATGGTCCAAAAGCCGGTATATTCACCGCACTCGGTCTGGCTAGCGGAAATCTGATTCACACGGCGGCGGCAGCTTTAGGCATATCCACTGTCTTTCAGAATTCGGTAACTGCATTTTCCATCCTGAAGTATCTGGGTGTTTGCTATCTTTTGTATCTGGCTTTTCAGGTCTTTACCAACGCTGATTCACACGACGACCTCCAGTTTGACTCATGCAAGAAGGGTATTTCGTTTTTCATACGCGGATTTCTAATGAACGTTCTTAATCCCAAGGTAGCTTTGTTTTTTCTGGCATTCATACCTCAATTTGTCTCTATCGGTTCTATTAATATTGGGCTTGAAATGCTGTTTTATGGTGTTTTATTCACCTCACTGGTTATCATTATCTTTGGAAGTATCGGACTATTCGCAGGAAAATTATACAAACGTGCTCCCACCGGTCTCATTACTCACCAGTTTTTTCGGCTATTGATAGGCTCAATATTTATTTCATTAGCGGTCAGGTTATTTTTACTACAGCCATAACCTTTTTACCTGCTTTACCTGGTGTAATTTTTTGCAACAAAAATCTAATTGAGATGTTCATCACACTTTTACTTCCTTCAATGATCAACAATCAGTTCAGCACAACCATAAAATAATAATAATTATCAACTACTTAGTATCAGAGAGTTTCTATGAATTTAAAATTAAAGACCTTCACGGCCTTATGCATTCCGCTGTGCATTTTTGCAACTTCCGCTACCGCTACAGACAAATCTGTATCAAATAAACTGCTAGACGAGGCAGACAACACCATGCTGAACCCCAATTCTTCACCAGTTCGAAGAATTGAAAGAAACCACAATAAATATTACAAAGGCAAAAAAAGAATTTTCTACAGAACCATAGATGGCAGCCAGAACAACCTGGACGATGAGCATATGAATGCTGCTGATACACAACTAATACGTATTACCGACCAGGGTTACAGTGATGGCGCCAGCGCGATGGCAGGTACAGACAGACCTAACCCGCGCACAATCAGCAATACGGTAATGCCACAAACTTCATCTGTATTGACAAAAAAACTGGCGAGTGATTTCCTGTGGCAATGGGGTCAGTTTCTGGATCATGACCTTGATATTACCGATGGTGTTCAGCCAGAAGAGCTGGAACCCATTCACATCCCCAATGGCGACCCACATTTCGACCCGACAGGCACAGGTTCGGTAGCGTTGAATTTCAACCGCTCTATTTATGAGCATGGCAGCACACCTCGCCAGCAAATAAATGAAATAACCGGCTGGATTGACGCTTCCAATGTCTACGGATCTGATGAAGAGCGCGCCCATGAATTACGCCGAATGGACGGTTCAGGGAAACTCAAAACCAGCAGTAAAGGCTTACTCCCGTATAATACTGCCGGACTAAGTAATGCGGGTGGTAACAGTGACAAGTTATTCCTTGCTGGCGATGTTCGTGCAAATGAACAGATCGGCTTAACTACCATGCATACTTTATTTGTTCGAGAGCACAATCGCCTAGCTCGAGAAATCAAGCAAAAAAACCGTAAACTTTCCGGCGAAGAAATTTACCTTCGCGCCCGTAGAATCGTGGCCGCTGAAATGCAGGTAATCACATACAAGGAATTTCTTCCTGTCCTGCTTGGGAAAAAAGCATTGTCAAAATACAGAGGTTATAACCCGAATGTAGATGCGCGTGTTTCAAATGAGTTTTCCACAGCAGCGTATCGATTGGGACACAGTCTGTTATCTCCCAACATTTTACGCCTGAATAAAAAAGGCAAAGAGACTCGCCACGGACATCTATCATTAAGAGACGCATTTTTTGCCCCTCACTTATTGACTGATGAAGGCAACATTGGGCCTATTCTTCGCGGTCTTGCTTCCCAGGCATGTCAGAATCTGGATATTTTTATTGTAGACGATGTACGCAACTTCCTGTTTGGGCAACCCGGCAGTGGCGGCTTTGATCTGGCATCATTAAATATACAAAGAGGTCGTGATCACGGCTTACTCAGCTATAACGAGACACGAAAATCACTTGGATTAACACCAGCCGAATCATTTGCTGACATCTCATCTGATCCTGAAGTACAGGCAAAACTAGACAGTGCCTATAATGGCAATGTCAATCACGTGGACCTATGGGTAGGTGGACTGGCAGAAGATCATGTCGGTGATGCGCTGGTAGGAGAGGTTTTCTTCACTATCCTCAAAGACCAATTCGAGCGCCTTAGAGATGGTGATCGATTCTGGTATGAAAATAATTTTTGGGGCAAAGAGCTAAAGAAGATCAACAAAACAACATTAGCTAAAGTGATACGCCGTAATACCAATGTAGGGAACGAGCTTCAAAAGAATGTGTTTTTGGTGAAAAACAAAAAACGCCACCACTAAAAACCAAGAGTGACAAGCAGCAGGGGCACTATGAATCTTGCTGCTTTACTCCTCTATCAATAAGGACATATGCGGGTGATTCATCTCCCGAATTGCATTTTGCTCTTATTGTCACCTTCTTAACATCAGCAGGGATCACTACGTCTCTGACATATCGAGTAAAAGGCTGCTCGTTCACATGAGGATGAGATAAAGTTCGCCTGGCAATTTCTTTCCCGTCTACACTTTCCACAATCCATTCATTTGCATAATGCTCCCATCCCGAATCCGGATGACGTATTGTCACTGCGATATCAAATAACTGATTCGTTTTAAGTGTGGCTTTTGCTTCCACTATCAATGGTGGCTGGGCATTCACTGACGCACTCAGCAATAAACACAGTAGTATTAATTTTCTCATAATCACTTAGCTCTAAATATATAGGACTTATCTCGAAAACATTTAAACTCCAAATAGTTTTGACTTGGGTCCTGAATAAAAAAAGTTCTCTGTTCGCCTGTCTCTCCAGCAAACCTGGTATACGGTTCGATGTAAAATTTAATATCGTAGGATTTCACGTGTTCACATAGCTCATCCCAATCGTTCCAGTCCAGAATCACACCAAAGTGCCTTGCTGGTACCGGCTTATTGTCTACCTGATTTCGACCCGGCTGATAGACATCGGTTCCATCCAGGTGCGCTGTGAGCTGGTGTCCAAAAAAATTGAAATCTATCCAGCGTTCGCTTTCCCTGCCAACATCACACCTTAATACCGAACAATAAAACTCACGTATTACTGCTAGATTAGTGACAGGAAACGCCAGATGAAATCGTGGTATATTCATTTTTTCTGGTGCACTACCTGATTTCGCAAGTACACTGGTAACGCATGCAGGCTATCTACCATTTGCTCATTAAGGTATTTCTGCTTTGCCAGCTTCACAGTGACACTCGCATGTGGCAAGGCATCTCCCAAAATATTTTTCGCATCACTGTTTATTCCTTGCAGGAGAATTTCCTGATAAGCTCCCCAGCCTGTCCCCAATCCATATGAAATTTTTTCAGTAACAGATATTTCGTGCGGTGACTGCACTTTCTCTTCGCCAACAAGTTCTACGTTATCGTTAACTTTCTTATAAAGCCCCCAATAAATTTCATCCATTCGCGCATCAATCGCGGGCAGAATCAATTCACCAGTATTAACGTCAGCCTGAAAAGCCAAATTAGCCAGAGTAGAAACACTTGCCACTGGCAAGTCATGTGCTAGTGCAATTCCCTGAGTAATGCTCGCTGCAATACGAATCCCTGTAAACGCACCGGGTCCACAGCCAAATGCAATTCCATCCAGTTGTTTTAAGGAAATGCCCGCATCCGCCAATACTGCCTCACACATGGGAAGAATGAGTTCATTATGTCTTCGTGGCGAGACCTCAAAACGCTCCACCACCTGATCACCAACAAGTACAGCCGCTGAACAGGCTTCAGTTGCTGTCTCAATACCCAGAAGTTTCACTGTCATGAATAATGTCTAAAAACTGTTTGATTTGCATTTCATCTTCACTAATTGTCATGGGAGGCAAACTTTTTAAAAATGATTTACCGTAGGCTTTAGATTTTAACCTGGGATCCATTAACACAACCACACCACAGTCCTGCTCACCACGTATTAAACGCCCCACACCCTGTTTCAGATTTAATATTGCCTGCGGTATCTGGTAGACCATAAATGGGTTCTCACCTGCCTCTTCCAGCGCTTTTGAACGCGCACGAACCAGTGGATCGGCGGGAGAAACAAATGGAAGTTTGTCAATAATGACCAGACGCAGACCCTGACCTTTGACATCTACACCTTCCCAGAAGCTTTGCGTACCGAGTAATACGCAGTTAGCTGTTTCCTGAAACTGCTTTAACAATTCACGTTTAGCTGCAGCGCCCTGGACCAATATATTAAATGCACTATTTTTCAATAAATCAGCCGCATGATTTAAAGCTTTATGACTGGTAAACAGCATGAATGCATTTCCTCTGCTCGCCTTCAAAAGTGGCAGTGATTTTTTTACAACTTCTTCGGTATAACCCTGCTCATTTGGTTGAATTTTTATTGAAGGCAAATACAAACGTGACTGACCCGCATAATCATACGGGCTATCACACATGACGCATTCTGATTCCTGCAGGCCCAATTGCTCAGTAAAATGACTAAAACTCTGCTTCGCTGTAAGCGTTGCAGAAGTATAAATCCAGGCACATTTATATTCCTGAATTGCTTTCTGATAGGGAATTGCAACATTAAGAGGAACACTGCCAAGACGGAAACTTCTACGGCCCAATTCTATCCACTGAACAAACTTGCTATCAACACGTGTAAAATCATCCAGCAATCCATTAATCTCACTGGTTCGCTTATATGACTGAGCCAGACCCGGCGATTCACCGCCAATTGCAGCCAGCTTATCTTCAAGCACCAGTAATGTGGATACTAGTTTTTCATATGCACTTTGAACATTTTTATCACGCACAACATCTCGCCATAGTTCTCGTTGTTCTTTCATTCTATGGGCGACACTGCTGTAAAATTTCTCTACCACATCCAGTACAGCGTAGTAACTTTTACTGATTGAAGTAATATTACTGGTTAATTTAGAACACTCCTTACTGATATCGGCAACCAGGTCCTGTAGTTGCCGACTGCCAAGGCTGCTACCAAAGAAATTTGGCAGCACTTCAGTCAACTGATGTGCTTCGTCCAGCACAAAAACATCAGCACTGGGTAACAACTCGCCAAAACCTTCTCCCTTTAGCACCAGATCTGCACACAATAAATGATGGTTTATCACCACTAGATCAGATTCCTGCGCTCGCTTGCGTGCTTTTAACACATAGCACTTATTATAATCCGGACACTCAGCACCTAAACAGTTATCACGCGTCGAAGTAACATGCGGCCAGATTTCAGATTGCTCGGACAACTCATTCACTTCTGCAACGTCACCTGTTTTCGTGACTACCGACCAGTCCTTCACTTCCCGATATGCACTGCCCAGCCTCGGGTAATCGCCCAGATCATATTCAAATCGTTCAAACCGATATTTACAAAGATAATTGGAACGGCCTTTTAGAATCGAGGCATCAACCGAGAGAGATGCAGCATGCTGCAACAATGGCAAATCTGTATAAAAAAGCTGGTCTTGCAGGTGCCGCGTCCCTGTCGACACTACCACCTTCTTGCCTGACAGCATGGCAGGAATCAGATACGCAAAGGTTTTGCCCACACCCGTGCCAGCTTCAACCACGAGAGTGCTTGAATCCTGAATAGCCTGATGCACTGCACTCGCCATCGTGACTTGCTGAGGACGATGTTTGAAGCCTTTAATTTTTTGAGCCAGTTCTCCCGCAGAAGAAAAATAATTTTCAATCGGCAATGTAATACCAGCTCGCTATTGCAAAAGAACAACAGCCATGGCTGCGATCCCTTCTTCACGACCAACAAAGCCCATTCGCTCAGTCGTCGTTGCTTTTATATTCACAGCATCCGCATTCAACTTCAGGTCATCTGCGATGTTTTGGCGCATCTTGTCGATATAAGAGGCTATTTTTGGAGATTGCAGAATGACAGTAGCGTCGACATTTGCCACCGATAATTGTTGTGCCTGTATTTTATTTGCAATATCGACAACAAACTCACGTGAGTTTCTATTTTCATGTTTACTATCCTGATCAGAATAATGTTTACCAATATCGCCCAGCCCGGCTGCCCCCAACAACGCGTCACAAATCGCATGCAGCAGTACATCTCCATCTGAGTGTGCCTGAATTGCAAATTCGTGCGGTATAGTGACACCCCCCAGTATTATTTCACTGCCCTGCGTGAAACGATGTGCATCAAACCCCTGACCAATTCTCATTTGTTTATTATATTCTGTAAAAATACTTCAGCTAAATAAATATCTTCTTTAGTTGTCACTTTAATATTTCGCGCGTCACCCTCAACGATACATGGTTTATAACCCATATATTCCAACGCACTCGCTTCATCAGTAATACCAACATTGTCTTTAAACGCTTGTCTTATTGCATTATGCAATAATCCATACTTAAACATTTGTGGTGTATATGCCCGCCAGATATTTTCCCGATCCAGTGTGTTCACGATATTATTGCGTTCGACGCTTTTAATGGTATCGCTAACGCGCGACCCTACAATCCCACCAACTTCATGCTGCAAACACACATCTATCAATCGATCCAGATCATCACTGGTTAAACATGGCCGTGCAGCATCGTGGACCAATACAAAGTCATCTTCAGCTAACAGCTCGTCCAGACTTTCGAGTGCATTTAACACTGACTGAGCACGCGTATCGCCTCCGATGACGGAATGTATTTTATCACGCACAGTGTTGCCCATCTTCAGTGTTGCAAAATGCCTGTCCTGAGAGTGAAGTGCAACGGTAATGCCGGCTATGCGGTTATTACCAATAAAAGGATTAATTGCGTGCTCTAGAAGTGTTTTACCGGCTAGTTGCAGATATTGCTTGGGTGTAGTCGAACCGACTCTTTCACCGATACCGGCGGCAGGGATGATAACCCAGCATTTGGGCAGTGTGTTCATTTGTTATTTTTGGAACCATCTTTTTCGATTACCTGAAAGAATGTTTCACCTTCTCTAATCATCCCTAATTCCATACGCGCACGTTCTTCAATAGCATCAAATCCGGATTTAAGATCTTCGACTTCGGCAGCGAGCACTTCATTTCTCTCGTAAAGCTGTTGATTCTTTACTGTTTGATTCTGTATACGATCACTTAAATGTACCAGTTTTCGTACACCGTCTTTATCTATCCACAACTGATATTGCAGAATAACAAATACAGCTACCAAAAATAGAATAAACAGCTTCATTGAGTTAATTTAATACACTCTAATGTTTATCAAAAGACTATTGATGAAATACTTTTTTACCTGGGTAGACCGCTTTAGCGCCTAATTCCTCTTCGATACGTAGCAACTGATTGTATTTTGCCACCCGGTCAGAACGTGATAGTGAACCTGTCTTGATTTGTCCTGCGCCCGTGGCAACAGCAAGGTCCGCAATAGTCACATCTTCAGTTTCACCTGATCGATGTGAAATCACTGCCGTGTAATTGGCATCATGCGCCATTTTGATCGCTGCCATTGTTTCAGTCAGTGAACCGATCTGATTCAGCTTAATTAAAATAGAGTTGGCCACACCCATATCAATACCTTTTGCAAATATTTCGGTATTGGTTACAAACAAGTCATCACCTACTAGCTGTATTTTCTTTCCGAGTGCTGCCGTTAATGTAGACCAGCCCTCCCAGTCATCTTCTGCCAGGCCGTCTTCGATTGTAATGATAGGGTATTTATCGACCAGTCCCGTCAGGAAGCCCACAAATTCTTCACTTGAATATACTTTACCTTCTGACTCCAGATGATATTTACCATCTTTATAGAATTCAGAACTGGCGCAGTCCAGACCGATACTTACTTGCTCATCTGGCTTATAACCGGCCGATTCAATCGCCTGTATAATAATTTCAATGGCCTGCTCATTGGCTTCTAATGAAGGGGCAAAACCACCTTCATCGCCTACTGCGGTATTAAGGCCTTTGCTTTTTAATATTGATTTTAACGAGTGAAAAATTTCACAGCCGCATTGTACTGCTTCACTAAACGAGGCAACGCCATGAGGAACAACCATAAATTCCTGTATGTCTGCACCTTTATGTGCATGTGCGCCACCGTTAATAATATTCATCATCGGCACGGGTAACACCATGCTGGCATCAGTATTCAGGTATCGATAGAGCGGTAAATGCTTTTCTGCAGCGCTGGCTTTAGCAACGGCCAGTGAAACCGCTAAAATTGAATTGGCGCCAAGTTTAGCCTTGTTATGCGTCCCATCCAGGTCAAGCATGATTTGATCAACATTGGACTGATCGAGAGAATCAACCCCCACCAGGCTGGTTTTAATTTGCGTGTTCACATTTTCAACAGCTTTCTTAACACCTTTGCCAAGGTAGCGCTTCTTGTCATCATCGCGCATTTCAAGCGCTTCCAGTGCACCGGTGGATGCACCAGAAGGCACTGCTGCTCTACCGAATGCTCCAGACTTTAAAGTCACATCCGCTTCTACGGTTGGGTTTCCACGCGAGTCGATAATCTCTCTCGCTTTAATATTCTCTATTTCAGACATGGTTTTCTCGATCCTTGTTAGGCCCGTTATAAATTCCTATTAATTACTATAAGAATGCAGTCTCTAAAAGCGCTGATGATTTAACGACTTTATCCAACTCACAAAGAGTAGATAAAAGCTCAGGCACTAGTTTTAGAGGCAAAGAGTTGGGGCCGTCACTCTTGGCATTTTCTGGGTCGGGGTGGGTTTCTACAAATAAGCCGGCAATACCTACACTCACAGCAGCACGTGCCAGCACAGGAACAAATTCTCGTTGTCCTCCTGATCGGCTTCCCTCTCCGCCGGGTAATTGTACCGAATGTGTCGCATCAAAAACTACTGGACATCCTGTTTCGCGCATGATCGCCAGTGATCGCATATCTGAGACCAGATTCCCGTAACCGAAGGATACACCACGTTCACAGACCATGATCTGGTCATTTCCTGCCGCGCGGGCTTTTTCAACCACATGCTTCATATCCCATGGCGATAAAAATTGACCTTTTTTAATGTTCACAGGCCGGCCAACTGACGCAACTCGTTGAATATAGTTGGTTTGTCTGCAAAGAAAAGCTGGCGTTTGAAGCACATCCGCCACCTCTGCCACCTCTTCCAAGGGACTGTCTTCATGCACATCGGTCACTACAGGTACACCAAATTCCTGCTTCACGGCCTGTAAAATCTTCAGGCCCTGGTCAATTCCAAGACCTCTGAAGCTGGATTTTGATGTGCGATTGGCCTTATCAAATGAAGATTTGTATATAAAAGGCACATTATTTTTTTCAGCAATTTCCTTGAGACGCCCTGCAGTCTCTTGCGCCAGATCCAGACTTTCGACCACGCATGGACCCGCCATAAGAAACAGCGGGTGTTCTAACCCCGCTTCAAATCCGCATATTTTCATACTGGCTCAGAGATTGAACTGTCTTCTGGGGTTGAATTGACCGCAGCACCAGAGCCTTTTTTCAGCGCTCGCCCCTTCCTGGCGGCGTGTACAAATCCGGTAAATAGCGGGTGGCCGTCTCTGGGGGTTGAGGTGAACTCCGGATGAAACTGGCAACCAATAAACCATGGGTGATTTGCAATCTCAATCACTTCTACCAGCTTGTCATCAATAGATTTGCCGGTAATTTGCAACCCTGCATTACTTAAACTTGCCATAAATGTATTATTAAATTCATAACGATGACGATGTCTTTCGAGAATTACATCTTCGCCATACATATTGCGCACCAGAGAGTCTTCTGTCAGTCGGCATTGCTGTGCACCTAGGCGCATTGTACCGCCCAGATCAGAATTGACAGTGCGCTCTTCTACGCTGCCATCGCGCTGTTGCCATTCAGTGATTAATGCTATTACCGGGTTCGGCGTATCTTCAAAGAATTCGGTACTGTGTGCCTGCGTCAGGCCTGCCACATTACGTGCAAAATCAATTACTGCCACTTGCATTCCAAGGCAGATCCCAAGGTAGGGAATTCCATTTTCACGCGCATACTGCGACGCCATGATCTTCCCTTCAATGCCGCGCTGACCAAAACCTCCCGGAACCAGTATAGCGTCAGCATCTTTTAGCATATCCACACCATTGACCTCGATTCTCTCGGAGTCAAAGTATTTGATATTAACCTGTGTACGCGTTTGCGCACCTGCGTGAATCAGTGCTTCATTGAGCGATTTATAGGATTCGGTCAACTCAACATACTTGCCGACCATGTAGACATTTACTTCAACCTCAGGGAATTCAATCGCGTGAACTACATCTTTCCAGTCGGACAAATCAGCAGGAGGCAGGTCTAATTCGAATTTTTCCAGGACAATATCATCCAGACCCTGAGAATGTAGCCACAATGGAATTTTGTAAATACTCGTCACATCAACCGATGAAATCACGGCTTTTTCATCGACATTAGTGAATAAGGCAATCTTTTTACGTTCAGTGTCCGGCACCGGTCTTTCGCCTCTGCATAGCAAAATATCCGGTTGAATACCGATTGACCGCAGTTCTTTTACCGAGTGCTGCGTTGGCTTGGTTTTCAGCTCGCCCGACGCTTTGATGTATGGCACTAGCGTCAAGTGCATATAGATGACATTACTTCTGCCAAGCTCTACGCCTATTTGGCGAATGGCTTCCATAAATGGTAACGACTCAATGTCACCGACCGTACCGCCAATCTCAACTAATGCAACATCCGCCCCTTCCGAGCCTTTTTTCACTGAGGCTTTGATTTCATCTGTAATGTGAGGAATTACCTGAACTGTTCCACCCAAGTAGTCACCGCGCCGTTCTTTACGAATCACACTTTCATAAATCTGACCAGTCGTAAAATTGTTACTGCGCGTTGATCTGAATCGCACGAAGCGCTCGTAATGGCCTAAATCCAGATCTGTTTCTGCACCATCTTCAGTGACATACACTTCACCGTGCTGAAATGGACTCATTGTGCCGGGATCCACGTTGATATAAGGATCCAGTTTAATCATCGTGACTGTCAGGCCGCGCGCTTCCAGTATTGCGCCTAGCGAGGCGCTGGCGATGCCCTTACCCAATGAAGAGACCACCCCGCCTGTGATAAAGATGTACCGTGTCATCAGTTAAATTCCGATATGCAAGATGGGAGATTAGAGTACCAAAGCCTGAGGTTAGCCTCAATCAATATCCTTCTCCAATCCAGTATCCCCAGACAAAAATCAGCAATTGTTTATGAAACAGTAAGGGTATTCTGTCCCGCACCCATGGTTTAACGCCCTGCTCCTGAAATAGCGTTTTCAATTTTTTTTCACACCCTCGTCCGCGGGGCCGCATGACTTCACCACCACGACGAAACCTTACTGTCAGCTGCTCTATATTGCTCAAATTCACGCCAAATTGTTCTAACTGCTCACGTGTTAATGTTAAATCAAGCGAAGGAATTGTAAGCGTATGTTTTAAATCCCACTCGTAGCTTAATGTTGCATCGTGCGCCATATTCACTTTCTTTAGATAAAGCTGCCCACGATATTTCCTGATTTCATGATCCTGCCAGCGAATACTCGCTTCGCAATCACTTCGGCTAAGCACAGCATCTTTAATAACCCTGTCCAGCACATTGGCGCTGGGCACGACACATTGCGACTTTCTGATCCACCAGCGCAGCACATTTTTCATGCGCATATTATCTAATGTTGTCAGTTCTTCAATGCTCAAGCCGTTGTTTTCATCAACGGCTTTGGCTGCATCAAGCCTGGCCAGGCAATCCAGCATATCTGAAGATTCGCTTTGCCACTGGCTGCTACGCCCGATTGTCTCTCGCAAACCCTGCCACCTTGCGTGCAACAATGGCATTATTTCATGACGCAAATAATTTCTGTCGTGACTTAATGAAGTATTTGAAGGATCATCACACCAGTGCAGCTGATTTTGCCTGGCATAGTGTTCTATTTCCTGACGTGAAATTTCTATCAGCGGTCGCACAAGTAATGCACTGCCTACCATTCTGCTCTTTGCACAGCCTGCCAAGCCTTTAATACCTGCTCCACGAAAAAGCTGTAGCAGAACAGTTTCAATTTGATCGTCTGCATGATGCGCGGTGAGCAATACATCTTCTGCACTCAGTGTTTTTTCAAATGCCTGATAACGCGCTTCGCGTGCCGCGCCTTCCAGACCGTACTGGCCATACTGCTGAATATCTACGCGAATAGTGTCAATATGAATATCAAGTTTTCTGCATTGATCAATACAGAATTGTGCCCATTGTTGGGAATCAGCATGAATCTGGTGATCGATATGTATTGCTTTTAACGAATGACCACTCTGCTGGCAGACAATACTCGCGGCCTGTAAAAGTACTGTGGAATCTATACCTCCACTATAAGCAATACTGATCTGTTGATTTACATCAATGTGTGAAAGACATTCCTGCAGCTTACTTACAATGACAGACATACACTGTCAGTAGAGCTAGTCTTTAAAGACGCCGTATGACGTGAGTCGCTCAAATCTGGCTTCTATTAGATCGTGGGTGTTAATTTTCGTTAAACGAGCCAGGTTTTCACTCAGTGAAGCTCTCATATTTTCACAAGTTGTCTCTAAATCTCTATGTGCGCCACTCGTGGGTTCCTTAATGATTTCATCAACCAAATTCAGCTCTAGCAGTCGACCAGAAGTAATCCCCAGTGTCTCTGCGGCATCTTCTGCCTTATCTGCATTTTTCCACAGTATTGATGCACAGCCTTCGGGTGAGATAACCGAATAAGTGCTGTAACTCAGCATTGATAAATGATCACCAACACCAATCGCCAGTGCGCCTCCCGAACCACCTTCGCCAATAACGTTACAGACTATCGGCGTCTTTAATTCCGCCATTCGATAAAGATTACGGGCAATCGCCTGTGCCTGACCACGCTCTTCAGCGCCTACCCCTGGATAGGCACCGGGCGTATCGATGAACGTCACGATTGGCATCTGAAACTTTTCTGCCATTTCCATAATACGTAACGCTTTACGATAGCCTTCCGGTCTTGGCATGCCAAAATTTCTTTCAAGATTTTCTTTGGTACTTCTACCTTTTTGATGCCCTATGACTGCGATCGAACGGCCTTCAAATTTTGCAATGCCGCAGACAATGGCGGCATCATCAGAATAGGCACGATCACCATGCAATTCCTCAAAATCTGTAAATAGTTTTTCCACGTAATCCAGGGTATAGGGACGACGAGGGTGACGTGCAATCTGGGCAACCTGCCAGGCAGACAAGTCTTTAAAAATTGATTCAGTCAACGCACGACTTTTTGCTTCCAGCTTGGCAATTTCATCTCCGAGCTGCATTTCATTGTCTGACTCAACTCGACGGAGCTCGTTGATTTTTGCTTCTAACTCAGCAATTGGTTGTTCAAAATCCAGATAATCAGAAACCATAGGTGTTTATATTCATTAAATTTTTCGCATTATAGTCGGACTCAGCGACGTTTGCAGAAAAGTGTCAAGAAAACCAGCAAATAAGGCATACTTAATAAACCACTCTTGCGCTTATCACGCCATCCAGGCTCGAAAGTCTGCGTAGCAGATCACGCTCAGGAACCGCGTTCCATTGTTCGCCAAGCTGAAATTTAGCCTCACCCTGTGCTGTTTGATATTGAATCAGTACTTTACAGTTGCCTCCACGATAAGGCTTTAGGGTGGCTTCAAGATCAGCGATCAATGAGCCCTTTTTTCCTTCTGCACTGATGCTAATCACGATGCCTTTGCCATAATCAATTCGCGCATCATCCAGACGTGTAATTTCTTTGGCGCGAACCCGGGGCTTACCATTATAGTCATCAATACTGATCACGCCATCAACGATCAATATTTGATCTTTCACGATATGATGTTTAAATTGACTATAGGCATCTGCAAATACCGCCACATGCATGCGGGCAGTATTATCATCCAGGGTTAAAAATGCAATTCGTCCTGATGGACTATTACGAAGGCGCAAATCCATTAATAACCCACCCACTTTAATCGTGTTGGCGTCTTTGTTTCTATAACTGGTATCGACCGGAGCAATTGGTTGCGCCAAGCGTTCTTTTAGCGTCTTACCAACCAGGCTCGCAAGCTCGTCACGATACTGGTCGACTGGGTGACCTGAAAAATACAGCCCCAGCGTTTCACGTTCAGCAGCAAGCAAGAAATCCTCATCCCATTCCGGTTTTTCTTCAATCACTCCTTCACGCGCGACAACCTGTCCCCCGCCGAACATATCATTCTGACCAATGTCATCGTTACGATGATGTTGTTCTGCAGTCTGCATCGCTCGAGGCAGATGATGCATTAATGTCGCACGCGTATGACCACAGGAATCCAGTCCACCGGAACGAATCATGGCTTCCATGCTGCGACGATTAAATTTTTGTGTTTCCAGACGCATGCAAAAATCATTAAGTGATTTATATACTCCATGCTTCTCACGTTCCTGCACCAGCGATTCAATGGCGGCTTCACCAACACCCTTGATCGCACCTAAACCATAAACAATTTTCTGATCCTTTGTGACTGTGAACCCATAATGGGAAGCATTAGCACATGGAGGGAGAACTTCCAGTCCCATGGTTTTACACTCTTCTCGCAAATGAACTACTTTATCGGTGTTATCCATATCAGCCGACAATACTGACGCCATAAATTCAGCAGGATAATGTGCTTTAAGCCAGGCAGTTTGATACGAAAGCATGGCGTATGCCACAGAATGTGATTTATTAAACCCATAACCCGCAAACTTTTCCATAAGGTCAAAAATGTAGTTTGCATTGCTATCTTCTACATTTCTTTCAGTAGCTCCCTTAACAAAGATGGCACGCTGTTTTGCCATCTCTTCCGCTTTCTTTTTACCCATGGCACGACGCAACAGGTCAGCACCACCCAGTGAGTAACCTGCCAGCACCTGGGCAATCTGCATCACCTGCTCCTGATACAAAATGACTCCATAAGTTTCGTTAAGTATCGCTTCAAGATCCGGGTGAGGATACTCAACTAACGCACCGTGTTTACGGTCAATAAAATCATCCACCATACCTGACTGCAAAGGACCTGGCCGGTACAGGGCAACCAGCGCGACAATATCATCAAACTTATCAGGCTTTAAACGGCCCAAAATATCTTTTAATCCGTCAGATTCCAGTTGAAAAACGGCAGTGGTTTGCTGGTTTTGCAACAAAGTATAAGTAGCTTCATCGTCTAACGGTAAAGCGTTTATATCTACTGGAGGTTTATTTTCTTTAGCTAATCGCGCATTCACCTTATCCAGTGTTCGGTCGATAATGGTCAGTGTTCGCAGACCAAGGAAGTCAAATTTAACCAGACCGATTGCTTCTACATCATCTTTATCTAGCTGAGTAACAACATTGGCGCCGCCCGCCTCACAGTAAAGAGGCGTAAAATCAGTCAATTTCGAAGGCGCAATTACCACTCCACCCGCATGCTTGCCCGCATTACGAGCCAGGCCTTCAAGCTGTAACGCCATATCAATCAGTGTGCGTACTTCTTCTTCCTCATCCACCATTTGCTTGAAGTCTTTCTCACGCTCCAGTGCTTTTTTTAAAGTCATACCGACTTCAAAAGGCACCATTTTAGCGATTCGATCAACAAAGCCATACGGATGACCCAACACACGCCCCACATCACGCACCACCGCTTTTGCCGCCATGGTGCCATAGGTAATAATCTGGCTGACTTTTTCCCGGCCGTAACGTGTAGCGACGTAATCAATCACACGATCGCGACCAGCCATACAGAAGTCGATATCAAAGTCAGGCATTGATACCCGCTCTGGATTCAGGAAACGTTCAAACAACAGGTCGTACTCAAGCGGATCAATATCTGTGATGCCTAACACATAAGCCACCAGAGAACCCGCACCGGAACCACGACCTGGGCCCACCGGCACACCATTTTCACGCGCCCATTTAGTGAAGTCAGACACAATAAGGAAATAGCCCGGGTAGCCCATGCGCTCTATAACATCAAGCTCTACCTGCAAACGTTGCTCGTAAGCTTCCAGGTCAACCGTTTCACGTGACGATTTAATTCTTTCCAGTCGATTCTGCAATCCGAGTCTGGATTGTTCACGCAGAAATTCATCAGTAGTAAGTTCACCTGTAGGGAATTCAGGCAAAACATTTTTACCAAATTCCAGTCGCACATTACAGCGCTTGGCGATTTCTATTGTATTTGAAATAGCGGAGGGAACGTCTTCGTATAAAGTTACCATTTCCTCTACCGGACGCAGATACTGTTGTTCACTGTAAGTCCTTGCTCGACGGGGATCTGACAACACGCGGCCCTGATTAATACACACCCGTACCTCATGTGCTTCATATTCATCTGACGTTAAAAATCTTACATCGTTAGTTGCAACTACGGGCAGATGACTTTTCTGCGCAATCTCCAGGGCACGTTCATTATAAACATCTTCACCTTCTCGCCCTGTTCTTTGCAGCTCTATATAAAAACGGTCTGAAAATTTCTGCTTCCACTGCTCAACACACTTATCAATACGTGCAGTATCTTGCTTTAGAATCAATTTACCCAGATCACCATCACGTCCACCTGACAATACAATCAGACCCTGATTAAACTCATCAATCCAGTTTCTATCGATAGTCGGTTGCCCACCATGTTGTCCTTCCAGATAGGCACGTGTTAGTAGCTCAGTTAAATTGCGATAACCTGTGTTATTCATACACAGTAAGCCAATACGATATCGCTCTTTTAAGTCCGGATCTGAAATTAATACATCTGCACCAATTATAGGTTTCACACCGTGAGAAATTGCTGCCCGATAAAATTTCACCAGGGCAAACAGATTTGAGAAATCGGTTAATGCGACGGCAGGCATTTCCAGCTCAGACACCTTGCGCATTAAGGCAGGGATGCGCACCAGCCCATCCACAATGGAGAACTCACTATGCAAACGCAAATGGACGAATTGCGGATTCATTTCAGTACGCTGGCAACCGGTTTAAAGCTTCGACGATGGTGTCTGCATGGACCATACTGCCTGAGCGCATCAATATGGAATGTAGTTGGATAGCCTTTATGCCGGGCAAAGCCATATTGCGGATATGACTCATCCAGCTCACACATTTCTAAATCCCGGGATACTTTAGCCAGTATTGAAGCAGCACTGATAACGGGTACATGCTGATCACCTTTGATAATCGCATATGATTGCACCGACAATTCGGGACCATATTTCCCATCTACCAGCACCAACTCAGGCACTAGTGATATTCCTTCAAACGCTCGCTTCATTGCCAGCAGACTTGCATTAAATATATTGTATTGATCGATTTCTTCAGGCTCACAACGACCAATCGCCCAGGCCAATGCGTTTTTCTTGATGTCAGTCGCGCATATATCCCGTTGTTTGGGCGTTAACATTTTCGAATCTTTAAGTCCCATCCATTCGTGAGCATCCCCAAGCACCACTGCAGCCGCCACCACTGGGCCTGCAAGTGGCCCGCGTCCCACTTCATCAATGCCAACACAGGAATTGATATCAACCTGTATATCGGCGAATTTGATCACATTAGAATGCTTTTTAATCAAGTGTCTTTTTTGCTCGATGATGCCCATATTTGAGCTGGAGGACGTATACTGCGAGGTTTTTATAATACAGAATTTTAGTTGAATGGGAATTGTGAATATAGCGGTAATTGGCGCAGGCTATCTGGGTAAATTTCATGCTCAAAAGTATGCTGCTCTAGAGAATTGTCACCTGGCAGGCCTGATAGACAAGGATTCTGCCACTCTGGATGAGATGACTAATTTATATCCGGATGCTAAAGTAAGTGACGATTTTCATACATTAATTGCGGATATTGATGCCGTCAGCATTGTTACATCCACACCCTCGCATTATGAAATAGCCAAACAGTTCTTGTCACAGGGTAAACATGTGCTACTCGAAAAGCCCATGACTTCGACCTCACAACAGGCAGAAGAGCTTATTAAGATTGCTGAAGACAACCACTGTATCCTGCAAATTGGCCATATTGAGCGCTTCAATCCTACTGTACTCGCGATGGATGAACATATGCGGCAACCCAGATTCATAGAATCCCAGCGCCTGTCTCCATTCAAAGAACGCGGCACTGACGTAAATGTTGTTCTTGATTTGATGATACATGATATCGATATTATTCTAAGTATTGTTAAATCTGATATTGAATCTATTCAGGCATCAGGAATGAGCGTACTTTCCGATGACATAGACATCGCTAACGCACGCATTACTTTCGTCAATAACTGTGTTGCCAATGTCACTGCAAGTCGAGTCAGCAACAAAAGTGAACGCAAACTTCGCCTTTTTCAGGGGAATGCATACTTCTCTGCGGACCTTGGAATTCACGAGTTAAAAATGTACACGCGAGAAAATAACGAAATTAGCGCACAAAGCTTTAAATTTGATAAATCCGATGCTTTGTTAACCGAGATCACCCACTTTTTGGACTGTATTCAGAATAATACTAAACCCCTTGTCTCTGGCATTGATGGCTTGCGTGCGTTACGCACCGCCAATCAAATCGCCAAGACAATTCAACTTCATAACACCAAGTAATTAATATGAATTCAACACCGATCCCAATGGTTGATTTGAGTCTGCAATATCAATCAATTAAAACTGAAATCCAGAATGCTTTAAATGAAACTCTGGAAAATACGGCATTCATTATGGGCCCAAATGTTCATGCCCTGGAAGATGAAGTGTCTGATTATCTGGGAATCAAGCATTCTATTAGCTGCTCATCAGGCACCGATGCCCTGCACCTGGCATTGCGCGCATTAGGCATTGGGCCCGGCGACGAAGTTATTTGTCCTTCATTTACATTTGCCGCAACTGCTGAAGCAATTTGTTATGTAGGGGCAACACCCGTATTTGCTGACATTGACCCTGTCACGTTAAACATTGACCCTGTCTGTATCAAAAACGCTATCAGCGAAAATACTCGTGCGATCATTGCAGTGCATTTATTTGGCTTGACTGCTGATATCGACGAAATCAAGTCGATTATTAAAGGCAAAGATATATTTTTAGTAGAAGACTGTGCCCAATCATTTGGCGCCAGCTATAAAGGAAACAAAACAGGGACATTAGGTGATGTTAGCTGTTTTAGCTTTTTTCCAAGCAAAAACCTCGGCTGCTATGGCGATGGAGGAATGATTAGCACTGCTGACGACAGACTCGCGGAAACGCTGAAATTATTACGCAATCACGGAAGCCCTGTAAGATACGAACATACAATTGTAGGTTACAACAGTCGCCTGGATGAAATGCAGGCCGCTATATTACGCATTAAGCTAAAACGTATCGATCAATATAATCAGCAACGACATGCAAATGCGTCGAGATATACACACGCACTCACAGATTTAGGCATAACCACTCCAAACGAATCGTCAGACAGTGTTCATGTCTATCACCAATACACAATTCAGGATTCAAACAGAGACAAAATACATTCCGCACTCAGCGAACAAAACATTGCATCAGCAATTTATTACCCCAAGGGCCTGCATCAACAAACTGCTTTTACAAATAACAAACCACCTGTATCACTCCCTGTTACCGAAAAAGTATCCGCCAATTGTCTTTCACTGCCTATGTATCCAGAACTGTCATCAGAGCAGATTGATAGAATTATCGGCGTTATCAAACAGCATAATGGATAACAGAAACAACTAATGAAAATTGTTATTGTCGCTGGCGAAGTGTCAGGTGATTTACTTGGCGGCAAATTAGCAAGCGCATTATACAATCACGATAAACAAATAAGTTTGTCTGGCATTGGCGGACAAACAATGCGAGAGGCTGGAGTGCAAACATTGTTCGATGTCAGTGAGACATCTGTAGTTGGTATCGCAGAAGTTTTAAAACACTATCCCAGATTGCGCAGAATATTGTCCGCACTTAAGAAGCATATAAATGCGATCAAACCGGATTTACTGATCTTAATTGATTACCCGGAATTTAACTTAAAGCTGGCTGCCTACGCAAAAAGCCTTGGTGTAAAAGTAATGTTTTATGTCAGTCCTCAGGTATGGGCGTGGCGCACAGGCAGAGTGAAGAAAATCAAGAAGTGCGTTGATTTAATGGCAGTGTTATTCCCATTCGAGCTGGACTTCTACAAACAAGCAAATGTACCGGTATGCCTTGTACGACACCCTCTATTGAATGATATTGACGCCATATACCGCACTGAACAGAGCACTACTAAGCAGGTCACTACTATCGGACTGCTTCCAGGCAGTCGCAAAAATGAAATTAGCAAGCTACTCCCAATCATGATCGAGGCAGCTCAACGACTACAGAAAATAAAACCTGAAATTAAATTTATATTGCCCGTCGCACCTGGCACGAATATAAACACTCTAAAACAATATAATAAATACAATTTGCCAATCAGCTATCAGAAAGGCGATTTTTATGGGTCAATTCAGCGCTGTCAGGTGTTAGCCATCGCTTCTGGCACAGCAACCTTACAAGCCGCATTAATGGCCAGGGCGATGGTAGTGATATACAAAATATCGCCAGTCACATATAAATTATTTGGCCACATGGTTAATGTAGAACACATTTGTCTTGCCAATATTATTTTAAACAGACGCGCCTATACAGAATTAATCCAGGATAATGCAAGTGCTGAATCGCTGTTCAATTCACTGCTGGAACTGATCAATGACAGGCAGAGAGACGAGAAGGTGACTAAAAACCGGGAAGAACTTCATAATAAATTAAGTTCAGGAATCAATTCCACTGAACTTGCACAGCGCGCAATTACACTTGCCAGAAAAAGCTAACGAACAGTTCCTCGCTTACTGTTTTCTACAAAGTCTGCAAACTCACGCACTTCACTATATTGTTCGGCAATATCTTTAATTTTTTCAAATTGCTCTGCACGGGAATTCCTGGAAACAATCAACGCTTTGTATACCTGATGAAGCGCCTGAATGACATCCTCACTAAATTCTCGACGACGCAAGCCTTCTTTATTAAGCCCAAAAGCTTTAGCCAGATTTCCTGAAGCCATCGTATAAGGAGGAAGATCCTTATTTAGTGCAGATCCCATGCCACAAAATGCATGTGCGCCGATATGGCAAAACTGATGTACCAGTGTAAAGCCACCTAATACAGCACAATCATCTACTCTTACATGTCCGGCAAGCGATGCTCCATTAGAAAAAATTGTGTTATCACCGATGACACAGTCATGCGCGATATGCACATACGCCATAATCCAGTTATCATTTCCAATGATTGTCGCACCTTGATTCGCACTGGTGCCTCTGTTTATCGTACAGAATTCTCGAATTGTATTATTGTTGCCGATAATCAGCTTGCTTTCTTCGCCAGCAAATTTTTTATCCTGAGGAATTTCGCCCAAAGAAGAGAATTGAAATATCTGATTGCCTTCACCTATCTTTGTTGGGCCCTGAATTACTACATGTGGCCCGATACATGTATTTGCACCTATCTCTACTTCTGCACCGATAATGCTGTATGGTCCAATGCTGACATTCTCAGCTATATACGCACTTTCATCTATCACCGCAGTTGGATGAACAACAGGTTTACTGGCGTGAAGCAATGTATCGGTATTTCCCATACTTATAAGTCTTTAAACATACACTTTAGTTCCGCACTGGCAGCCAATTCACCGTCCACATATGCATTGGTTTCAAACACACCATAGTTTCTTTTCATTCTGGTTAAACGCGATTCTAGTCGCAATTGATCTCCCGGAACAACCGGGCGCTTGAAGCGAGCATTATCTATTCCCACAAATAAAAATAAACTCTCGTTTTCCGGCTTTAACTTTGGATCACTCAGAACCAGTACACCAGACACCTGGGCTAATGCTTCAAGAATCAATACTCCGGGGAATACCGGTGTGTTTGGGAAGTGTCCCTGGAAAAAAGCTTCATTAATCGTGACATTTTTAATTGCTGCAATTGAATCACCGTGTTTGCATTCAATAACTCGATCCAGCAACAAAAAAGGGTATCGATGGGGAAGATACTTCATAATTTCTGCAACGGACATAACGGCATCCATATTATTTCCCTTTATCAATTCTATCTAACTTCTTGATTATATCATTGACTCGCTTAAACAACGTATCAAGATCTTTAAATCTCGCTGCATTTCGCAACCAGCTGTTATTATCCTGAGCAGTTGTGCCTGACGAATACAAACCTGGTTTAGTAATCGATTTGCGAATAGCGGTCATCCCTGATACCTGCACGCCATCAGCAATCTGAATATGCCCCTGAATGCCTGCTGCAGCGCCAATCGCACAATGTTTTCCAATAACTGTACTTCCTGCAATTCCAGTACAGCCCGCAATTGCAGTATGGGCACCAATAATAACGTTATGTGCAATTTGTATTTGATTGTCTAGCTTGGCACCCTGCTCGATAATCGTATCTTTTAGCGCGCCTCTATCAATGGTGGTATTTGCGCCTATCTCTACATCATCACCCAAAACAACTCGACCAAGTTGAGGAATTTTTTCCCAGACACCATGATTATTTGCCAGACCAAAACCATCGCTGGCGATCACAGCACCAGGATGAATGATAACTCGCTCACCTAAAATGGCAGGACCCACAATACATACACGTGCAATTAATCGCGAAGACGCACCAATAAATGATGGGGCAGTAATTATCGTTCCTGGACCTATATAACAGTCACTTCCAATTGTACATTTAGCAGTAATAACCACATTAGGCCCAATATACACATTGTCAGCAATCTCACAGTCTTCATGAATAACTGCTGAAGGGTGGACACCTGCGATCAACTCATCTTCCGGATGCAGCAGCTTTGCTGCACGTGCAAACGTGAGATAAGGATTATCTGATACAAGCGCTGTAGCACTACAGTGTTCGACCAGTGCTTCTGGCACTATGACCGCAGTTGCTTTTGATTGTTTAAGTTTATTTTTATATTGACCAGAAACAGCAAATGAAAGACTCCCTTGGCGCGATTCATCCAAATCTGCCACATGGGTTACAACAGCATCACCATCTCCAAGAACATCAACGCCTATTTCGCGGGCCAACTCACGAACACTATAAGTCATATTATTGTTCAAGTTGTCAGGTGTAACTACTGACCGGAATTGAGTTGTTGCAGAATCTGGTCAGTGATATCAACTCGAGGGCTGGCGTATAGCACTGCCTGGGTTAACACTAAATCATAATTTTTTTGTTCAGAGAATTTTTTAATCACTTCATAGACTTTTTTCTGCAATGCACTGATTTCTTCATTTCGACGAATATTAATATCTTCCCTGTATTCATCTCTCATGCGGTTATGGTCACGCTTCTTACTTAAAATATCTCTCTCAAGCTCTATGCGATTAGCTTCACTCATAATACTTCCATCATTCTTAAGCTTCTCTTCCAGCTTAAGAATAGCATCTCGTGATGCTCCCAGCTGCCTGTCTCTGCTGGAAAACTCACTTTCCAGCGCTTTACGAACAGCCTGACCCTGTTGTGACTTTTCCATCAGCTTACCAAAATTAACATAGCCTATTTTAGATTCGGCATAAGCGGCTGATGCAAATCCCATGAACAGCAGCAAAATGACAGTAATTCGTTGTATATTCAATTTACTTCTCCTGAGTTAAAAACTTGTGCCCAATTCAAACTGAAATGGCTGAGTCTCATCATTTTCATCATCGTTAAACGGACTAGCAAAACTCAATGTTATACCACCAAGGCCTGTTATTAAGTTTATTCCCAGCCCAGCACTCCCGCGCAGTTCACTGGTTTCAAAATCATCAAATTCCGCAAACACATTTCCCACATCGGCAAATATACCCAGCCTGAACCTTGATGCTTCCGCTAACGCCGGAATCGGAAAATAAAGTTCCACACTCGCAGTTGTTAGAAAGTTACCACCAAATGCATCATCTTGGGAATCCTGTGGACCTAAAGTATTATCCCTGAAGCCTCGCACTGAACCAGTTCCACCCGCCCTGAATTTCTCAAAAAACGGCAAGTCCGTTGTACTTCCAAAGCTGTCTCCGTATCCTATTTCCGATCGGGTTGAAAAAGTAAAGGTGTCATTCAGCGGTATAAGCCATATAATTTCGTGACTGGCCTTATAGTATTCAAGGTCACTGGAAGGAACCGAAAACTCAAATCTTGTCCTGTGGAAGAGACCTTTAGTTCCAAATGTTCTTCGGTTTCGAGAATCGTGGGAATAAATTCCAGTTAGATTAAAATTAAGAAAATCATTACCATTATCATTCAAAAAATTATTCACCTCATCAGAAGAGCTTGTACTGGTGTTGATCTGGGTTGTTCTGAGATCTCCAACCACGCTGACTCTATCCACTTCTGTTAGCGGTATTCCATAATTGGCACGCAGACTAAATTGATCGGAATCAAAATCTGAAATATCAGCTCGTCCAGCATCAGTAGAAATGTAGCTAAAACCGAATCCCCTGCTTACACCATCAATTGTATGATATGGATCACTATATGAAAAATCATAAACAGTATTCACTCGACTGGTATTTATTCTAAAAGCTACCTGTTTACCCGTACCGAGAAAGTTATCCTGGCTAACACTAGTTGTGATAACAGCTCCCTGACTATCAGATAGTCCTGCCCCAATTGAGAAGCTTCCGGCTAATCGCTCAGTTAAATTGATATTAATATCCACAAAATCATCTTCTCCAGGTATTTGCACTGTATCAATTTCAACATTTTCCACAAATGCTAAACGTTGAATTCTACTCCGCGACGCTTCTATACCTGCTTGCGAATACCAGCCACCTTCCATTTGCCTTAACTCACGACGATAGACTTCGTCCCGGCTATACTGATTTCCAAACACATTCACTCTTCGAACATAGACTCTTTTCCCTTGATCTATGAAAAACGTCAGATTCACTGATTTGGTTTCTTCATCGACTTCGGGAATGGGATTAACTCTCGCAAAAGCATAACCGTCGGCACCGAGACGGTTCGAAATACGCTCCGATGACGCGACTACGTGACTGCGGGAAAATATCTCTCCCACTTCAGCGGTGATCAAATCCCTAAGTTCCTGCTCAGGCACTTCAAAAGTACCTGCTAGCTTGACGTCTGCAAGCGTGTACTGATCACCTTCATCCACATTGATAGTAATGAATATATCTTTTTTATCAGGGGTAATAGCCACCTGGGTTGAATCTACTGAAAAATTCAAATAGCCAGTATTGAGGTATTGGGAGCGTAGTTTTTCAAGGTCCGCAGATAATCGCTGCTTTGAATACTTGTCATTATCCGCCCAGATTTTCCAAAACGGTTTATTCCCGGACTCAAATTTTTTCTTCAGCTTTTTATCTTTATAAATAGTGTTACCAACAATATTGACATCTTTAATCTTTGCAGCCTTGCCTTCAGCGATCTGTATTTTTACATCGACTCTATTCCGGGCCAGCTCTGTTGTTATCGTTTTAATCTGCACGTTATATTTGCCACGCGCAAAATACTGTTGCAGCAATTCATTTTCCAAACGATCGAGCACTGAGCGATTCAACACCCGACCGGGTGCGATCCCGATATCTGTCAAACTTTCTATTAACTGCTCATCTGGAATATCTTTATTTCCAATAATATCTAACGAGGCTATTCCCGGGCGTTCTTTTATTACAACGATAAGGACTGAATCTTCCAGCCGCAGCACAACATCACTGAATAACTCTGTCTTATAAAGTTCACGTATCACTTCTGCAGAATCCGAATCAGTGAATACATCTCCCACTTTTACAGGGATATATGTAAAGACAGTACCAGGCTCTATCCTTTCCAACCCCTCAATAACAATGTCTCGAATCTTAAAAGGTTCAGCATTAACTGCATTCAAACACAGCAATACAAGTAACAGGATAAATGTATTTATTATTCTTGTTTTTACTCTCACGTTTACCATTCAGTTTAATTAGCTAAATACACGTTGGAAATCGTTGTAAAACGCCAACGACATCAGCCCTGCCAACATGAAAATTCCTATTTTTTGTCCTATTAGCTGTGTCGATTCAGACACAGGACTTCCCTTAACCATCTCGATCACGCAGTACAACAAATGACCGCCATCTAAAATCGGTACTGGCATAAGATTAAGTATACCAATACTGATGCTTATGATGGCTAAAGTACTGAGAAAGGTTGCCAAACCCAACTGAGCCGAAATACCAGCATATTCTGCAATTGATATTGGCCCACTGATATTCTTTACTGAAGCCTGGCCGGTTATGAGCTTGCCCAGCAGTTTAACTGTCAGAACACTCATATCAAGCGTTTTTATTGCTCCCTTAGCTATTGAGTCAAACACCCCTTCCCGTATAGTGATTTGACGCTTTTCACGTTCACTTTCATTTATCCATGGGTACGCGCCTATTCTGCCTATATTCCGGCCATCTACAACTTCAGATGAGGGGGTAAGACTAATACTTAACTGCTCGGAATTTCTTAACACCTGTAGCGCAATCGGTCTCGAGGGATTATCTTGCACAATTTTCACCCATTGCGCCCAATCCAGCACAACCTCACCGTTAGCTGTTAGTATTGCATCACCTTCTTTAAGCCCCTGTTGCTTGGCTGCGCTACCAGGGGTGAATTTTCCCAATTTGGCATCCAGCTTCAGACGCCAGGGCTCAACCCCTATCTTCTCCAGAGGACTACCTTCATCTAATAGCGCTTTGGTATTTGAAAGATCGAGTGCGACTTCAGAGACGTCTTGCTGCTGGTCTTTTTTACGAACTTTGACAATTCCTGTTTTCAGCCCCTCATTAATCAACTCAATACTGGCTTCTTCCCACGTATAAACTGGTTGCTCATTAATCTGTACTAATACGTCTCCCGCATTTAATCCCGCTTGATAGGCAAGACTTTCTTTCTCTACTTTTCCAATTTCAGGAACAATTCCCTGCACGCCGACGACATACATACAGGCATAGGCAAACACAGCAAAGATGAAGTTAAATAGCGGACCCGCAGCAGCGATTGCGAATCGCGAACCGACTGGTTGTCGATTAAATGCGAATTCCTGCTCATGAGGTTCAACGTTACCCTCTCGCTCATCCAGCATTTTCACATAGCCGCCCAGCGGGATTGAGGCAAGCACGTATTCCACGCCACTTTTTGGAGAAACATATCGAAGTAATGAACGGCCAAAGCCAACAGAAAAACGCAGTACCTTTACACCCAGTAGGCGTGCAACTATAAAATGACCAAATTCGTGCACTGTCACAATTACGCTGACAGCAACAATAAAAGACACAACACTGATGATAATATTATTCATATATTCGGAGTTAACTGGTTAGCTCTTGAATTTTTTGAGTTGCTGTTTGACGTGCGCATTGATCTATATGCAATATAGCTTCGACGCTTTCCGCGGCAACTGGTTCCACTTTTTCAACAACACTGGCGACAACATTATATATTTCTGGAAATTTAATTTTCCCATCCAGAAAAGACTGTACAGCTTCTTCGTTGGCAGCATTCATGACTGCAGGACAAGCACCTCCCGTTCTTTGCACTTCCACAGCTAATTTCAAACAGGGAAAACGCTGCAAGTCAGGTTCAAAAAACTCTAAACCACTATGTTGCGTCATATCCAGCCCCTTCACACCGGAATCAATACGCACCGGCCAGGCCATGGCATGGGCGATCGGCACTCGCATATCCGGAAAACCCATATGGGCGATCATAGAACCATCCCTGTAAGTCACCATAGCATGAACAATTGACTGCGGATGAATCACCACATTAACCATAGATATATCCAGAGAAAATAGTAAACATGCTTCAATGACTTCCAGTCCTTTGTTCATCATGGTGGCAGAGTCAACCGAAATTTTCCGCCCCATTTCCCATTTTGGATGGGCGCATGCCTGTTCTGGTGTCATTTGTGTTAACTCAGATAAAGCAGTATATAAAAAAGGGCCACCAGATGCTGTTAAAGTTACCCGGCTGGCACCTGCTTTAACCTGCGTATTAGCAAGGTTTTGCAGGCACTGAAAAACCGCATTATGCTCACTATCAATAGGTAGCAATGTCGCGTGATTCTGCTCTGCGGTTGCGATTAATAATTCCCCAGACATTACCAGCGCTTCTTTATTTGCCAGCAATAGTGTTTTACCCGCTTTCGCTGCAGCCAGTGTCGACAATAAACCCGCCGCACCAACAATCGCCGCCATCACACAATCCACCTCGGGCAAAGAGGCGATGGCAATTAAACCCTCACTACCGACAATCAGTTCAGGTACCGATTTTAACTGAGAAGATTTCTGCCTGAATTCATTTGCGGCATCTTCGTCAGTTAACACCACATAATCAGGTGAGAATTTCTTTGACTGTTCAATAATTTCATCAACAGATCGCCTCGCCCCAAGTGCAACCACATGAAACATTTCCGGGTTTCTCTCAATCACATCCAGCGTGCTTTTTCCTACACTGCCAGTAGACCCCAGTATTGCAATACCTTTGGATTGACTATTTATTCGCATTGTTTAAACCATCCAGTACATGCCCAGCATAAAACCGGGTGATGCAGCCAAAAGACTGTCAATCCTGTCTAATACCCCACCATGGCCCGGCACCAGAAAGCCGCTGTCTTTCTTACCCGCGTTGCGTTTTAACAGGCTTTCAAATAAATCTCCTACAACGGAAATCAATGCGCTAAGCACACACAGAATCACAAAGTAGATAGCTGCACCCCATGCCAATTGTTCTTGCCACATCCAGACCCCAAGAAGCGAAAGTACAAAAGTACCGGCCATGGCACCCAGCACACCTTCACGTGTTTTACCTGGACTCAATTGTTCCGCAAGTTTATTACGACCAAATTTCTTTCCTGTAAAATAGGCGGCAATATCAGCAACCCAGACAAGCACAAATAAAAACAGCAACAATCCCGGTTTTTGCTGATGTAACGCGGTCATTGCCAGCCAGCCAGAAGCTATAACAAAATATCCACTGTAATGCAGAAACCCTGCTAACAGATAATTCCCTAACCAGGAAGACTGGTAAAATGACAGCAGCAGCAAGATAAACACCCAATAAACACTGCCGGCCAACATCACCAGATAAATATGGCTGTCATCCAGCATAAACCAGCAACCTGCCATTAATCCCAAGCAAATAATTACATAAACAATTTTCTGCAAAAGTGTGTTTGCCACCATGGTAGCCCACTCCCAGGCGCCTGCAAGCGCGATGACCGCTAAAAACCCTGCAAACCAGTCGTATGGCATAAACAATATTGACAACACGACAATTGGCGCCAGGATGACTGCAGTGATTACTCTTTGCTTAAGCATTTGGATTTGTTTCCACTTGTTCCTGAGTAAGACCGAACTTTCTTTTGCGTTGACTGAACTGCTCTAAAGCCAGGTGCAGCTGTTGTTCGTTGAATTCTGGCCAGAAAACATCTGTGTAATAAAATTCTGTATAGGCCATTTGCCAGATCAGGAAGTTACTGATTCTCTGCTCACCTGCTGTACGAATGAATAAATCCGGATCCGGCAATGAACCTGTAGACAGGTATTTTGCAAATTCATTTTCGCCTATATCTTCGAGCGTCAATTGCTGGTCTTGTATTTTTTGACAGACTTTTTTGCAAGCCTGAACAATATCCCAGCGGCCACCATAATTTGCAGCAATATTTAATAAAAACTTGTCGTTATTTTCCGTGACTTGTTCTGACTCTTCAATTCTATCTTGTAGCTTCTGATGAAATCGCGTGCGGTCCCCTATAAACCTAAGCTGCACACCATTTTTATTTAATTTGTCTACTTCCTTTTCAAGAGATGTAACAAATAAATCCATTAATGATACAACTTCTGTTTTAGGTCTATTCCAGTTCTCGCTACTAAAGGCAAATAAGGTGAGTATTTTAACGCCAGCTTTTGCGCTCGCTTCTATCGTGCTGCGAACAGCCTTAACACCTTCTTTATGTCCGGCTACCCTGGGTAAAAAGCGTTTGTTAGCCCAGCGACCATTGCCATCCATTACGATAGCGACATGATGAGGAATAGATGGATTTTTCGACATGATTCTGGTTGTCGCACTGCTGGTGAACTAAAGGCGACTTAAGTGCGAATTAAATTTCCATTAATTCTTTTTCTTTTGCAGCAAGGATGTCGTCGATTTCCTGAATATGTTTATCCGTCAACTTCTGCACTACTTCTAGTGCACCCCGTTCATCGTCTTCTGAAATCTCTTTTTCCTTGACCAGTTCTTTCAGATCTGCGTTGGCATCCCGACGAATATTTCTGACAGCCACTTTACCCTGCTCTGCCTCTTGTCGAACAAGCTTAACAAAATCTTTTCGTCGCTCCTCTGTCAAGGCTGGTAAAGGTACTCGAATAATGTCGCCTGATGTGACTGGATTTAATCCCATATCCGAACTCATAATCGCTTTCTCAATAACTGGTACCAACGACTTTTCCCATGGGGATACTGCCAGTGTACGGGCGTCTTCTACTGACACTGTCGCGGCTTGTGCAATAGGCACTTCAGAGCCGTAGTAATCTACCATCACGTGATCCAACAGACTGACATTTGCCCGTCCTGTTCTGATTTTAGTCAATTCATTTTTTAATGATTCAATACTTTTACCCATTCGGGTGTCGGCATCTTTCTTAATATCTTCTATCATGCTTACTCACTCACTACAGACGTACCAACATCTTCGCCTAACGCGATACGTTTTAGGTCGCCCTGGTTAAACATATTAAATACTCTTAGCGGAATTTTATTATCCCTGCACATAACAATGGCAGTAGCATCCATAACATTAAGCTTATCACCCAACACCTGATCGTAGGTTAACTTTTTATACAGCTTTGCATTGGAATTAACTGCTGGATCCGAGTCATAGACACCATCGACTTTCGTTGCTTTCAGCATTAAATCTGCATTTATTTCTGTCGCTCTTAGACTGGCGGCCGAATCAGTTGTGAAATATGGATTTCCAGTACCCGCAGCGAAAACTACAATACGGCCTTTCTCTAAATGCCTTATTGCGCGTCGACGGATATAGTCCTCACATACCTGATTAATTTTAAGCGCCGACATGACACGGCAGTACTTTCCTTCTCGCTCAATGGCATCCTGTAACGCTAGACAGTTAATTACTGTAGCCAGCATTCCCATGTGGTCGCCTGCTACACGATCCATACCACCTTGCGCCAATCCAGCACCCCTGAAAATATTTCCACCGCCAATGACTACAGCTACCTGAACATCCAGGCGTGTCAACTCAATAATCTCTTTTGCAACGCGTGTGATTACCTTTGGATCAATGCCGTAATCAAACTGGCCCATCAGAGCCTCACCACTTAGCTTAAGTAATATACGCTTGTACTTGGGCTTTTCTGACATTAACTAATCACCAATTATAAAAATAGATATGCAGGTACAAAAACGGGGGCCATGCCCCCGTTTTTGTAATACTAAACTTAGCCGTTGTTAATTTGAGCCATGACTTCTTCTGCGAAGTTTTCCGATTTCTTCTCAATTCCCTCGCCTACTTCATAACGGTGAAATGAGATGACGCTGGCTGAGTTTTCTTTCAGCAACTTAGCCACTGACTTATCCGGATCTTTAACGAATGGCTGACCCAGCAAAGTAATTTCGCCCAGAAACTTCTTGATTTGGCCGGCAACCATTTTTTCTATTATTTCTGCTGGCTTGCCGCTACTTTCAGCTTTGGCCATAAAAATCTCTTTTTCTTTCTGTAACACTTCAGAAGATACGCCGTCTTCATCGATACAAGCGGGTTTGCTTGCAGCGATATGCATAGCGATGTCTTTACTTAAATCATCGCTACCATTTTCCATCTCAACCATGACACCGATACGACTGCCATGCATGTATTTACCCAGCGTGCCTTTATCTGAAGAGACTCTGGTAAAACGACGCACTTGAATGTTCTCACCAATTTTACTTACCAAAGCGAGACGTGTTGATTCTACAGTTTCACCGTTTGCCAGTGTCGCATTCATTAATGTATCAACATCATCCAGCTTTTGCGCGAGTGCGACAGAAGCAACTTCATTACTGAAGTTTAGGAAATTGTCATCTTTCCCAACAAAATCTGTTTCACAGTTGACTTCTAATATGACACCACTCTTCGCATCATCGCTAAGAGAGATTACCACTGTTCCCTCAGCAGCAACACGTGAGGCTTTTTTATCTGCCTTAGCCGCGCCCGATTTACGCATTAATTCAATCGCAGCATCCATATCACCTGCGCTTTCCCCTAATGCTTTTTTGCATTCCATCATGCCTGCGCCAGTACGCTCACGCAGTTCCTTAACCATTGAAGCTGTAATTTGCATATAAAAACCTTCTAAATATTTAAAAATGTAACTGTTATTCAGCAGTATCGGTTGCTTCTGGTGGTGCTTCTTCTGCTTTCGCCTCAGCTACGGCTGCTTTTTTCTTTACAGCTGTTTTCTTTTTGGCAACTTTCTTGGGTTTGGGAGCAGCGTCAGCTTTTGTCTCGTCTACCTCGACAAACTCATCTTCATCACCAGTCAGAACCTGGCTACTTGCTTTGGCCTGCATAATCGCGTCTGCAGCAATAGATGCGTATAACTGAATGGCTCGAATTGCGTCATCATTCCCAGGAATAATATAATCCACACCATCAAGACGGTTGTTAGTATCCACAACAGCCACGACGGGAATTCCAAGTTTAATTGCTTCTTTAATGGCTATCTCTTCATAACCAACATCGATAACAAATATCACATCCGGCAGGACACTCATGTTCTTGATACCGCCCAGACTACGATGCAGCTTTTCAACGTCACGGCGTATCGTCAGTAATTCTTTCTTACCTAAACGCTCAGAGCCATTGCCTTCCAGGATCTCTTCCTGGTCTTTAAGACGCTTGATCGACTGCTTGACTGTATGAAAATTAGTCAACATGCCACCTAGCCAACGGTGATTGACATAAGGCATGCCACAACGCTCAGCTTCCGTTTTAATTACGTCGCGCGCAGAGCGTTTAGTGCCGACAAAAAGCACTTTTCCGCCATTTGCAGCCATTTTTCCCAGATAATTCAGGGCATCGCTGAACATAGGTAGCGATTTTTCCAGGTTAATAATATGAATCTTGTTACGCTCCCCGAAAATATAGGGGGCCATTTTGGGATTCCAGTAACGGGTTTGATGCCCGAAATGCACGCCAGCTTCTAACATCTGGCGCATAGTGACGTCAGTCATGATATGTTTACTCCTTAGTAAGGGTTTTAAACGTCCGCAGCCCCCATCCAGTAACCAATTTGAGGATTTCTCCGATCAATTGGCACCCCACTGTATGTGTCGAGCATGCGTGTAGATTTAAGATTTGCGCTTATCGCGCGCGCTTTATACCATAATCTGCTGGAATCAACAATTTAGAATCAAATAAAAAGGACTTTGCCTACACCTACAAATATGTCTATCCACATAAAAACACCAGATGAAATAGAAAAAATGCGTATCGCCGGTCAATTGGCGTCTGAAGTACTGCAAATGATTGGCGAGCATGTCAAACCCGGCGTCACTACGCAGGCGCTAAATGATATTTGCCACGATTTTATCGTAAATACTCAAAAAGCCATTCCAGCCCCCCTCAATTACAAAGGATTTCCCCGGTCGGTGTGTACATCTATTAACCATCAGGTCTGTCATGGCATTCCAGGGGAGCGGGTTCTCAAGGACGGTGATACTGTCAATATCGATATCACTGTGATTAAGGATGAATTTCATGGTGACACCAGTAAAATGTTCTACGTTGGCAAGCCAACAGTGAAAGCCCAGCGACTGGTAAACCTGACATATGAGGCAATGTGCATTGGCATCAGGAAAGTAAAACCCGGTATCACGCTTGGTGACATTGGTCATGCCATACAATCCTTTGTCGAAAAAAATAACTGCTCTATCGTAAGGGAATACTGTGGCCACGGCATAGGCAAGAATTTTCATGAAGATCCACAAGTCCTGCATTACGGCAGCCCCAATAGTGGCGACAAACTCGTCGCCGGCATGACTTTCACTATCGAGCCTATGGTTAACGCAGGCAAACGCCATGTTCGCCTGCTGCCTGATCAATGGACAGTGGTGACCAAAGATCACAGCCTGTCAGCACAATGGGAACATACTATTCTGGTTACTGATGATGGATTTGAAGTTTTAACACGTCGGCCAGAAGAGTCCTGGTCTTAAATGCCGAATCTAACCCCACCACCAGCATTTATCTCTAGACATGACTGGTGGCCTACCGATGAGGATCAATGGACAGGCTTTAAAGCATCGCCAAAAAAACACCGAGCGTTTGTACAAACCATTCAGGAAGCAGTTATCGACGCTTTCAATGAAGGTACCGCCATTCCAGAAGTGATTATCGGCTATGCCATCACTATAGATTATCTTTTATGGCATGCCTGGTACACACATGACCTTCACAAAACAAATGCCACTCTGCTGGCCGTCGGCGGTTATGGTCGTGCTGAATTGCACTTGCATTCAGATATCGACTTAATGATATTGCTGGATAAAGAGTTTAATGATCAAGACAAGGAAAAGCTCTCGTCGTTTTTAACTTTTCTCTGGGATAGTGGACTGGACGTCGGACACTCAGTGCGCACTGTAAAAGAAACTGTCACAGAAGCCAAAAAAGACATAACTGTAATCAGCAGCATCATCGAAGCAAGAGCACTATGCGGGAACATCACGTTATTTAAAGAACTAAAAAAAGCGACTGCCAGCAATAAAATCTGGAACAGCAAAAAATTCTATCTCGCAAAAAAAGAAGAAATGCAGGAACGCCATAAGAAATATGGCGACACACTATACCAACTAGAACCCAATATAAAAGAAGGACCCGGGGGCATGCGTGATATTCAGTTTATCGACTGGATCACCAAGCGTCATTTTGGTAACCGCGCACTGCATGAGCTGGTCGCGAAAGGTTTTTTGCTGGAAGAAGAATACAACTCTCTAAAATTCGCGCAAGAATTTCTGTGGAAGATGCGTTTTTCCCTGTTCCTGATAACGCGCCGAAAGGAAGAGCGGTTATTGTTTGACTATCAGGTCGAACTTGCACGTGCAGCAGGCCACAGCGATTCAAACTCTAATCTGGCAGTAGAAATGTATATGCAGAACTACTACCGGCATATCAGTGAATGCTATAAATTAATTGAATTATTGCAGGAGCATTTTGAAGAAACCTGTCTTCCTGGCCGATCCTGGAAAAAGAAGAAAAAAATTGGCCGTCATTTCGTATCTATTAACAATATTTTGCATGCCAAAAATGAAACCGTTTTCCAGACACATCCCAGCGCATTTCTGGAATTATTCCTGGCTTTGCAATCACACAAACATATTGACAAGGTTAGCAGCAGCACGATTCGAGCGATACGTAAAAACCTGCATTTAATAGATGACAATTTCCGCAGCAATGAACAGCACAAGAAACTGTTCATCGACATACTTCGTCAACCAAACCATATTGCACGAGAGTTTGAACGCATGCATCGCTTGGGCGTACTTGCCGCTTACTGGCCCGCGTTTGCAAGAATAGTTGGCCGAATGCAGTACGACCTGTACCACGTATATACGGTAGATCACCATATTCTCACGGTGCTAAAGGAAGCAACCCGACTCGGAGATATGAAACGTACGGAAGATGACATTAGCGCCATCTTCCATAAACTGCCCAAACTTGAAATCCTATATTTAGCCGCGCTATTCCATGACATCGGCAAAGGTCGTGATGGCGATCATTCCAGTGAAGGCTCGCAGGATGCTATCGACTTCTGTCTTGCCCATGGCCTGAGTAAATATGATGCATCACTGGTAAGCTGGCTAGTCGAGAATCATCTGGTCATGTCTGTAACAGCGCAACATAAAGACTTGAGCGACCCCACTGTGGTTCAGGAGTTTGCTGACAAGGTATCGAATGCTAACCGGCTTGATTATTTATACTTACTGACTATTGCAGACATTAAAGGCACTAATCCGGCTTTATGGAATAGCTGGCGCTCTACCCTGCTCTCAGACCTGTATAAGTTTACTTCATTTCAGCTGCGTGCCGACTTGCCCAGAGGCAGTGAAGAAATTATTCATGACATCAAGCAATCTGCACTCAACCAGCTGGAACAAAAAGGTCACAGCGAACAAAACTGTGAAAATTTCTGGATACAGCTTAACGAAGACTACTTTCTTCGTCATACAGATGACGAAATTGCGTGGCACACTGATATTGCCTTATGCGCCAAGGAAGATACCAGTACTCAGGTGCATATACGTCAATTAGTGCGCAGGGGTTCCACTGAAATATTCATCTATACACCCGACCGAGACAATTTATTTGCCAACATCACAAGCAGCCTGTACAGGTCTGGCCTGAGCGTTCTGGATGCTCGTATCATCACCTCGAAAAATGGTCAAACCTTCAACACATTCACTGTAGTCGATTACAATGAAAACCCGATTACCGACAAGAATCAGTTAAACAGAATCAAAAAAGATATCATCAGGTCTTTACTGCAACCTGAGATGTCAGACAGCTCTAATACCCAGTTTGTTTCAAGTCGCTTGCGACACTTTCAGATGCCACCAAAAATTGTCATCGAAAATACTGAACGACTGGATCATACGAGCCTGCATATTCATGCAACCGATCATCCCGGATTACTCGCCAGTATTGCAGAAGCATTTGCTATGCTTGAAATCAATGTCATTAGCGCACGTGTCAGCACACTTGGTGAAAAAGTGCATGACATTTTCTACATAACAAATAAGGATGATAAAAAGATACTGGATAAAAACGAGCAGGAAAGGCTTGTAGCTTTAGTGACAGAAAAAATCAGTGACACGATCGAAGACGCACCGACCAGCATCAGCATTTAACTATTTTTACACCTCATGGACTCTAATCTAAGTAAATTACAGCCGTATCCGTTTGAAAAATTACGCGAACTGTTTTCAAGTGGTACCCAGAATCAGCAACTGAGTAATATTAATTTATCCATTGGCGAACCCAAAAGCCCAACACCTGGCTTCATCAAACAAGCCATGGCGGATAATCTCGAGTATCTGGCTAATTACCCAAAAACCAAAGGCGAGTTATCCCTGCGTACTGCTATTTCAGACTGGTTGATAAATCGGTTTTCATTACCTGAAGATTCAATCGACCCTGAGCAACATATCCTGCCTGTGAATGGGACACGTGAAGCATTGTTCGCAATTGCTCAAACGGTAATAGACCGTAACAGCAAAGCTAAAGTACTTTTACCGAATCCCTTCTACCAGATATATGAAGGCGCTGCGTATCTTGCTGGTGCAGACCCCGTGTATATCGATTTCACTGTTATTAATGACGAGGTCCCCGGAATTGACCAGGTCAGCGAACAAACCTGGCAACAAACACAACTGGTTTATATTTGCACGCCATCCAATCCAACCGGTGACATTATCCCGCTGGCGACGATGCAAAAGCTGATTAAACTCGCCCATCAATATGATTTTATGATTGCATCAGATGAATGTTATTCAGAAATCTATACCGATGAAAGCAAACCTCCCCAAGGTTTATTGCAGGCCTCTGTGGCCAATGGCGACGATACATATCAGCGTTGTTTAGCGTTTTATAGTTTATCCAAACGCAGTAACTCTCCGGGATTACGTTCAGGCTTTGTGGCCGGTGATGCCACGATTATTGCTCAATTCCTCAAATACAGGACTTATCACGGTTGCGCCATGCCCATTTCCACACAGATGGCAAGCACAGCAGCCTGGAGCGACGAATCTCATGTACAGGCCAATCGTGCCCGCTACCAGCAGAGCTTTAACTTTGCCATTGAAGAAATCTCCAAAGAAATCCCTATCGAGCAGCCTGATGCCGGGTTTTATTTATGGCTACCCACCCCGATAGATGATGAACAATTTGCGCTTGGGTTATACTCCCAGCAAAATGTCACGGTGCTGCCCGGCAAATATCTTGCGCGTTCAGTGAACAATCATAATCCAGGCGCCAATCGAGTCAGAATTGCATTAGTTGCCACTCCCGAAGAGTGTAAAACCGCTGCACAAAGAATTACCACTTATATAAAAAGCATACGTTAAGGAAAATCCAAATGAGCAATATTCAAGATATTATCGAAGGCGCATTCGAAGACCGCGCAAACATTTCACCCAGCAACGTCAGCAATGAAGTCAAAGTCGCTGTGATTGACGCGATCGGCCAGCTGGATTCAGGCAAGGCACGCGTGGCTGAAAAAGTGAACGGTGAATGGGTAATTAACGAGTGGCTCAAAAAAGCGGTGCTATTATCTTTTCGTATTGAAGATAACAGCGTAATGCCTGGTGGTGCGACTCAGTATTACGATAAAGTCCCGCCTAAATTTGCCAACCAGTCAGCCCAGGAATTTGAAAAAATGGGTGTACGCATTGTACCTAATGCAATGGCAAGACGCGGCTCATATATCGCTCCCAATACTGTATTAATGCCAAGCTTTGTCAACATAGGCGCCTATGTTGATTCAGGCACTATGGTAGACACCTGGGTAACTGTTGGCTCATGCGCCCAGATTGGCAAGAACGTTCATCTTTCAGGAGGCGTTGGCATTGGTGGTGTACTGGAACCCTTGCAGGCAGCACCTACCATTATCGAAGACAACTGTTTCATAGGTGCACGCTCAGAAGTTGTTGAAGGTGTGATTGTTGAAAAAGGCGCTGTAATTTCTATGGGCGTTTACATTGGCAAGAGCACAAAGATATATAATCGCGAAACAGGTGAAGTGACTTATGGGCGCATTCCAGCTGGCTCAGTAGTTGTATCTGGAAACTTACCTTCCAAAGATGGTAAATACAGCCTGTACTGCGTTGTCATAGTTAAGCAGGTAGACGAAAAAACTCGCAGCAAAGTTGGCATAAACGAATTACTGCGCAGCATCGACTAACATCCATGATTACAGTCTACGGTATTAAAAATTGCGATACTGTCAAGAAAGCATGTCACTGGTTAACGAAAAATAATATCGATTACCAGTTTCATGACTTTCGCAAAGATGGCTTAACCCAGACGAAAGTTAAACAGTGGTCAAGCAAAGTTGACTGGGAATTATTACTCAATCGCCGTGGCACTACCTGGCGAAAACTATCTGACGACGAAAAAAACAGTATCAACAAAACAAACGCAATTAAACTTATGACAGAGCAGCCAACATTAATTAAGCGCCCCGTCATTGAATACAGCAATAATGTAATTGTCGGATTCTCCGAAGACAATTTCAAACAAACGTTTTAATCAACCCATATAAACTCAGTGAGCAAAACCCTAGAGCTTAGCCAACAACTGATACAAAAACCTTCAGTCACACCTAATGATGAAGGTTGCCTGGATTTGCTTGCAAAAAGATTAGCAGGCAGTGGATTTACCACCGAACTTCTGCCTTTTGAAGATGTATCTAATGCATGGATACGCAAAGGTAGTGAAAGCCCTTTGTTTGTCTTTGCTGGCCACACCGATGTTGTGCCTACAGGACCAGAAAACAAATGGACGCACCCTCCCTTTGACGCCACAGTTGACAACGGTCAGCTGCATGGCCGCGGTTCTGCCGATATGAAAACAGGTATCGCGGCAATGGTGATAGCCGTCGAAGAATTTATTGAAGAAAACCCTGACCATAAAGGTTCGATAGGGTTTCTATTAACCAGCGATGAAGAAGGTCCCGCTGTTAATGGCACTGTCAAAGTCGTCGAGCACTTACAGAATAATCATGTAAACATTGATTACTGCTTAGTGGGGGAACCTTCCAGCACTAATGCCGTGGGCGATGTAATTAAAAATGGCAGACGTGGATCACTAGGCGCACATCTTAAGGTCAACGGAAAGCAAGGTCACGTTGCCTATCCACATTTAGCAGACAACCCAATTCATAGACTTGCCAATCTTTTATCTGAACTGGCAGCAATTGAGTGGGACCAGGGTAATGATCACTTTCCTGCCACCACGTTTCAAATCTCAAACGTGCAAGCTGGAACAGGAGCAGATAATGTCATTCCAGGAACAGCCGAAGCCTGGTTTAACTTGCGCTTCTCAACTGAAATTACAGCAGATGAAATTAAACAGCGAATTGAGCAACTAATTCAAAGCAAAAACATTAATCACGAGCTCACCTGGCGGCTATCAGGCAACCCTTTTTTAACCGCTGAAGGAAAACTGGTTGATGCATGCCGGCATTCGATTAAATCCATTACAGGTCGAGACACAGAACTCTCTACTGCAGGCGGGACATCAGATGGTCGCTTTATTGCGCCTACCGGCGCTGAAGTTGTCGAACTGGGCGTCATTAACGCTACCATTCACCAAATTGATGAACATACAAATGTCGAAGAACTCAATCAACTTAAAGAAATCTATAAAGAGGTGATTAAAAAACTGCTTGGCTAGAGCTCTATCGAACAACTCACTTCAGGTAGACCTTCAATATTGATAGGCACCCCGATTTGCTATTTAAATGTTTACCTGCATTCTTTAACTGCTATATACAAACAACATGTAAATCACATTATCAATGGCTAATATTCATAACAAGATAAGACCAACCTTGTTAGCACCGAAATAAATTTAAAGAACGGCAGCTTTCGGCGCAATAGCAATCATTCGATGTTCAGTCATCATCATTAGAATTCCCAGGCGTAAAACGACTGTCATCGCTTGCTTTTTTATTGATTAATTCTCTCACCAAATATATACCCAGCACCACAAAGACTAATCCTGTAATCAATATTGAGAATCCAAATTGACTAAAGCTAGCTATAAGGATTACACCAGATACTAATAAAAGAATGCCTAAACCTTGTGTAATTGTAATGTTCATTGCATGTCGCTTACCGGCGCAATAGCGGTCATTAGCACATATCATTTTCTAGCTATTTAGAATTATTGATTATATCCCTTGCAATGCATCAAACCATCCATAAGACTTTGTAACTAAGGTATATTTTTTTGAAATATTAATATCTTTTCCATTGCTTGTGCCGTAGAAAATAACTTTCTCAGTCACTGGGCTCAAATAAGGTTCAGCAGTGTATCCAAATGAAATCATTTCTGGCTCTTCGCTCTTTAGTTGGAGCTGTCTTTGGATATTATTCTTATACGAATATTTCAATTCTTCACCAAGGGAAACAATAGAGACAGATACCGATTCAATCGAAATCTCTTTATCGGTTTTACTCGATAAAAGAATAGCAGATGATTTTCCATCAAAATGGAATAACGTAATCTGAAGCCCGTCATGTTCATATAATTTTGTATGACTAGCGTGTATATCTGTATCACTGAAAACGTAATAATTGCCTACAGAACAAGCAGGACTCAAGGTTATTAAAATCAAGAGTAGAATTATTTTCAAATCATTTAGTCTCTTTACGGCGCAAAAGCGGTCATTTGTCTTATCCTCAATATCTATGTTTATTAATCACTAAAAAAGCAACTGATAGTGCTGAAACCACAAAAATAAAGCTTACTAGCGAAATAACTGTTGAGATAACCTCTGTATAAGGAAGTGTGCTGATTAGCAATGAAGGTAATTCAACAAGTAACGGATAAATGCCGACAACGGCAATCATTAACACTTGATAATTTCTTGTAATATTCCAAGATTCTTGAAAAGACAGCTCGTTATCAGTTGCTATCGATGGAAATACCAGAGCAAATCGCCCCCAAAAGTAAGATGATAGTAAATATGGAATTACCCAGCCACCAAGAGGAGTTTGAGAGCTATATATTGCCTGAGAAAGAATATCAAAAGGTAGCAACAGTAAGCCAAGAACGAAGGCTGCACCAAAAAAATGTAACTCTCGAAAACCTGGTACATAAAAGCCCCACGTGCTGACGGAGCTGGGACCTAGCAGAATAAGCCTATGAGTTGAAATCGCAACTTGTATGTAAACAACCCATTCAAATACTGTAAAAAATATAAAGATCCAAATATTTATTCCTTCAGCCACAATCAACTGAAACAAAGACAGTAAAATACAAGGCAGAATCAAGATTCTTATAAAGTTGAATTTATACTCGATTACAAAACCTATAGCTCCTAGAAGTGTTTTCTTTATAATCTCAAGCACTTTGATTTCCCTGAATACAGCTTATCAATTTACATTTTCTTTTATCTGAAAAGTATGACTAACTCACAACTGCAATTGAAAATACAATTACAAATATTACGAATATTGCTAACCATAAAAGCGGCATTGTATTTTGTTGTGCTAATTCTTTTATATTGAGCTTCATAATTTGCTTTTCTTTTTTACATATTTCATCACCACAACTACGACAGTACTTATCAATTATTGCTATATGAGCATCACAATGGATGCAACGATATCGATCTCGAGTATTCCACGGAAATGCACCTACGACAGAATGAATATTTTTTTGCATATGGAATATATCTTCTTCGCTGAATTTAACTCCACAATCTCTACAGTATAAATTTCCTCTGGCAGCAATGTGATTGCAACTTACGCATCTATAGATATCATCTAATGTCTTCATATTATAATTTCAATTGTCTTCTTTCGGCTCAATAGCGGTCATTTTTATCTCAGCTAAACATGTGTCGAAAAACTCTGACAAACATAGCTACTTCAGCAAGTCCAACAAGGCCTGCAACATACCAGTGATATTTTCTTATATTTCCGCTATTGTATTCAACATAAATCCTTCTGAGTAAATATACTGAGTAAACACAAAGCGCAGTAGTTAAACCAAAGCTAAATGAATAATTACCTTCCTCAGGAATTCCAAACACAGCAATTTTAAGAACCATTGACAATATCCAAATGGCCAACAATGAAATTGCTATTGCATGAAAAGATATTACTTTAAGCCGTTTAGATTCGTATATAAATCCTATAACACAAGTTGATAGTAGAATAATATCTATGATTGCGAGTGAGGAAATCAGTACAGGGTCTAACGACTCGAATCCTGATACTTTTGTTATAGACATTATCGCGGTTGGAATATGTGCTAAACAGGCAAAGACGACAAGCACAGTATTTATTATTAGAATTTTCTTTAGTGTCATTATCTAAATGTCTCTTTTCGGCGCAAAAGCGGTCATTCGCTGTAATCTAGTCATTGTTAGTTAGTATATGAGCTGCACCTGCAAAAACAATATACAAAAGATAAGTAACTCCAATTCCTATCAATAGGATAATTGGTATAGAAATACTTATCTCAAGATTCATAACTATTAGGATGCGAATTGATCCAAGGAGAAAAGCAGCTATTACAAATAAAATTAACACTCTGCTTATTTGCAAATGAGACAATAAGTAGGCAACGCCAGTGGGGATTGAAAGCAAGTTAGTTCTTTTTAGGAAAACTATCGGTACTGTGTAAATCGTCACAACCGCAACAGCCATTTTCATTAATTCCACGATAAAGTAACTTGTGTATCCTCCAATGTAAGCTTGTGAGATCATGCGTACTATTAAGACTGGTATAGCTAGAACAATGAGTACAGTAATATAATTGAATCCATTCTTTCTCAATATATCTTTTATGCTTTCTCTATTTTCACTCTTTAAAATAGTTTCAATTATTCTTCCACACAGAAATATTTCTAATATGAACCCCAATACAAAAGCAATTAGTGAGAACGTCGCCCAGTTTTCTCCAACAATTATAGTACTGCATACACCAGCGACAATAATTAAAAGTAAATGCTGATTAACAACTTTAATTGAGCTGCTTATAAGCTCAGAATTCATATATGTCTTCTTTCGGCTCAAAAACGGTCATTCAACGACCAAGCCAAGCGGCGGGTTCACCCGTCCGCTTGGGCGCCTTGTTATGAGTACTTTTCATAAACAGTCTAACCCACTTGCGCACGTAACATACAAAGCCCATAAAGGCCAAACAAACATCGTTGCTAACGCCACAACTAAAAGCGTGGTATGTTTCTGAACAGCGTGCTGAATTTTTACCAAAAATTGGTTTGCAGCTACAAAGACAATTAATGGCATAAGTATGCTCAGAAAATTAACCAAGGCGAGCAATACTGGTCGATTTTCAGCCGCCCAAGAACTGTGGCTTTGATATTGCCCCAGAACGGTCAGCGCAATACAGATAACAGAGGCCACAATAATCTCTGTAACTAGCCCCTTCCTTTCCTTTAAGAAAAGAAGTAATTCGGCCACCGTAAACGCTAGCAGATAGTATGGCCAAGCATTTTTAAAGGAACCAATCAGGAACTCTTCCATAAGTACTCATAACAGTTACTAAGCGGACCGCTCGGTCCGTATATCATTATTAGAAACTACTGATGTAGTTTCACAAGTTATTGATAACTTTAACAGTTAGAGTAAATGAATGAAATATTGGAATAAACAAGTACGGACACTGATTTGGTGATTCTAATAATGTCTGCTAAGGGTCGAAAGCGGTCATTAATCACTATACAATATTAGCATCCTCAAATATACTAATCTAGAATCGTTCTGAGTGTCTGCTTTCGACTGCGTTTTCAACCGATCAATGCAACACATTGATTAAATCGTTCTGCGGGTGTTTC
>CAXBLY010000005.1:0-166473 GCA_963976865.1 uncultured Gammaproteobacteria bacterium
GAAACACCCGCAGAACGATTTAATCAATGTGTTGCATTGATCGGTTGAAAACGCAACCCTTAGGAGTCATTCGACTATTTGTGATAACAGAGTCCGCATTTGCTCAATTCTATGTTTCACACCTAATCTTTAACTGTTAAAGTAATCAATAACTTGTGTAACTACAGCAGTCGTTTCTAATAATGATATACGGACCGAGCGGGCCCGTTCAGTAACTGTTATGTGTTTTTATGAATAAAGAAACCGAAAGAAAAGTACTAAGGGTAATGCACTTAATAATATTCATTTTGGCTTGTATGTACGCAATAAAATGCTTATTAAGCGGCGAAATTACTGGGCCCGGTTACGGATATGTAAACATAGAGAGCAACCCAGTCTCATATTGGATAATTTTATTCTTATTCTTTTTTGTTAGCTTTCGTTCACTAAATTATTTCTTGAAATCTTCTAGTTCAGACTGAAGTCACATTTATTATGACAACAAATAGAACATCACATAACAAATCACTCAATGATGCTGCACGTTAATGACCGCTATTGCGCCGAAAGCCGACCATGTTATTGAATCTAGTTAATGATTCATAAAATAATGCAAACTGCTTCGGCATTGGTCTTTTCCGCGCTTGTACCAGCATTGATTTTTAGTGCTCTAAGTGCAAATTTCAAATTATTCTCCGCTGCATTTATTGTAGCTCTGGGTCACTCGATTCTGCTTGGCCTTCCTTGTTACTTGGCTATTAAAAGAAAATCCCAACTCAATTGGATTATCTCGATGTCATTTGGATTCGTGATTGGTTGGATACCTATGGCACTTTTCATGTGGCCATATAGCCCTGGTGAAAACTTCAATTCTTGGATAGGTGAAACACAGACGATTGTAAATGGCATACCTACAGCACTGGGCTGGATTGAATACTTTAAATCAACAGTTGTTTACGGCATTTTAGGAGCAACTGGAGGATTATTTTTTTGGTTAACTTTATCTTTTTACAGTAAATTACTTAATAATCAAGGCAAACGCTTTTTAACTTATTTAATACCATTATTTGCTCTGATCATTTGTGTCGCTATATATGCATTTCCATCTATTACTGCAGATCGATCTTGTCATAATCCACTTAGGGAGGGCGGAACCAGCATCTCACCTAAAGTAGGTGTTGATGTTGACATTCCATATGAAGAGTGGCCCGTGCTTATAGAATTGTTTTCAAACTTTGCTTTAAATAATAATCTTGAGTTTAAGAATTCAAGTGAAAACAGGCCAGGATCGGTTAGATCACTATATCTCAGTATTTGCCATGAATCAGGTTTCGTTATTAGTATTGTTGAGCAGAGATGGCCGCATAATAACTACGCTAATATGATACCTGGTCGAGGAATAGGAATTTCCACTTATGAGATGGGAAAAAATACGAGCTGGAAAGAGGTGAAAAATAATTTACTTTATGAAATTCAAAATCAATGGCCTGGAAAAATAAATTACAGAGATTCACGCGGAAATAAAATTAGTAAAGATGAAACACCGCTTAGTCAATAAACTTTCGTTAATGTCGCTATTTGCGCCGAATGCTGACAAAAGATGAATAAGCCAACAATTGCAAATAGGATAGTTCTCGGGTTTATAGTAGTTGTGATAACAGTACCATGCTATTTAGAGCTTGCAGAGTATCTCGACCTTTCTCTTGCTTGGGGTATGCCACAAGCACTAATTACTGTAGGAGCTGGGATGGTCATGTTGATTGACCGTTTATATATTATGCTTGCAAAAAGATTTTCTATTTAAATGACGGCTTTTGCGCCGATAAGAGACAATTGCAATGAACAGTGTTAGTTTTGGCTTCGTAATATTTTTCTTTTTTGTATTTGCTGTTGGCTCAAAAGTATTCAGCATTAAAACAATTATTATTGGCATCGTGGCAAGCATGTTGGGAGTAGGTCTTCTCATATTAAATGACCAATCATTTGGCTATGCGATTTCTGAATCAGTATCACTAAATGTCCCTCGGAGATCAGCAGGACTGATGACAACTTTATACGGCTGTACCTTAGGGCTTGTATTCAGACTGATACTGAAACTGCTCAATTTAGGAATATGGAAATCTAACAAATGACCGCTATTGAGCCGAAAGCAGATATTCGTCTCATCGAAACAGCTCAATCCTTTAGTATATTTAATTATCAAGATTAATCTGGCCCAATCTGCTACATAAACATCAAGCGAACGCATCAACTAGAAAATCCACAAAGGCGCGTACTTTCGCGGTGAGGTATTCCCGATGTGGATACACTGCATACACATCATGATTTATTTGATCGTAATCGTCTAATATGATTTTCAGGTCGCCATTCGCCACTTCCTTCTCACAGGTGAAGAGCGGTAAGCGAGTGATACCAATGCCGTTAACTACCATTGCTACTTCAATGATCGAGCTATTACACATTGCGCGAGGATCGACCGTAACATTGGTCCGTACGCCGTCTTTGTGAAAACTCCATTGTGTCGGCGTTGGCAATAAAGAATAGGCAATACAATCGTGCTGCACTAAATCTTCAGCGTGTTTTGGGTAACCCTTACGTTTTAGATAATCAGGTGATGCTACGACCACACCCCTGGACGATGTGAATTTACGTGCCACCAGATTGCTATCTTTGATATCACCGACACGTATAACCACATCATAGCCTTCTGCCACCACATCAATAAGCCGGTCATTAAACTCCACTTCCAGTTTCACTTCAGGATAACGGTGCATAAATTGTGGCAAGACATCGAGCAAGTAATTGGTGCCGAAACTTCCTGGTGCATTAATTCGCAGTAAGCCATTTGGCTTTTCTTGCAATTGGTTAATTGAACGCTCTGCGTTTTCAGCGTCATTTACTATCTGACTGGCGCGTTCGTAAAAAGCGCGGCCAGTATCGGTAAGGCTGATAGTGCGTGTCGTGCGATTAAGTAAACGGCTACCAAGACGTTTTTCGAGTCGAGTGATCTCTTTACTCACATAGGAAGTGGAGTGCCCCAAAGCATGTGCCGCCGCAGTAAACGAGCCGGCATTAACTACCCCAACAAATACAGCCATACCCTCTAATACGTCAGTTTTAACGACTTTTCGGCTCATATTTCACTCTATTATGAGTTAAATGGAAATAATGTCTTTCTATTTACCATATTTATCGTTATCTGTGAACAATTTATAATATTTTCATGTTATCAACTTAACCGGCATTAATCAGACTTACTGATTGAAACAAGCCAAGTAACTGGAGACAAGAACATGAACATACTCGCGTTCGCTGCAACTAGTAGCACAAAGTCTATCAATAACCATCTGGTCAAATACGCTGCCAGCCAGTTTGCCAAACAGGATGAAGATGTAAAAACCGAGATACTTGACCTCAATGATTATGAGTTGCCCTTATTCAGTGAAGACAGAGAGGAGCAACTCGGTCAGCCAGAATTGGCAAAGGAGTTTCTATATAAGATTGGTAACAGTGATGCCGTGATTATCTCTTTTGCTGAACACAATGGTTCATATGCCGTGGCGTATAAAAACATCTTTGACTGGGCATCACGCATAAACCCGAAAGTATTTCAAAACAAGCCTATGGTGCTACTTGCTACTTCACCAGGCCCCGGGGGTGGCTCCAATGTTTTGACATCTGCTACGGCATCAGCTCCGCACTTTGACGGTGTGGTAAAAGCCAGTCTTGCGGTACCCAGTTTCTACGACAATTTTGATATCGAGCAGGGTCGAATCACTAATGCTGAAATTGACAGGCAGCTACTCATCGCTGTGAATAGTTTAATTGAAACCTCTAATTCAGTAACGGAACAGGTCGCCTAAAACCAGATATTGGGAGAATGTTATGGAGATTTTAAAAAGAGATACTTTAAATGAAGGCGGGTTCGCAGGATTAAAAGAGCACCGTCTAGTAAAGGGTCCGGAAATTTTTGGCCCGCAGGGAAACGATGACGGCAGCTGGCCAGGTCTGGAAAACTTTGTATACCTCGCCGACGCTCGCTTTATGCCGCACGGTGAAACGCGTATGCACAGTCATCATGAGATAGATGTTATTTCGTTAATGGTCCACGGGAATATCAAGCATGAGGGTTCTTTGGAGCATGGGAAAGATTTGTCACGTAATGAAGTACAGGTTCAACGTGCTGGTGGAGAAGGCTTCTCTCATAATGAAATTAACCCTGACGATAACTGGAATCGATTGATACAACTGTGGGTGTTGCCTGAGGTTGCCGGTCAGCCTGCTGGGTATAAAGTTTACAAGCCGGAAACTGGAGAGCTTACTCGTATCTATGGTGGCAAAAACAACAGTGACAGTGATTTCGCATCAAAAACAAAAATTGATGTTGGATTGCTTGGTAACGGTCAAAAGGTAGAGGTAGATGGTGCATTTCTAGCATACATCACCCGTGGAAAAGGAATTGCAAATAATCAGCAAATACAAGATGGTGATTTGATTCGTGGTAGCTCGTTAACGTTTAAAGCAAATGAAGATGTGCAGTTGATTGTTGTTCATGGGGGGTAAAAATACAATGAGATCAAATAAACAAGCATTGCCAAATAACCCGCATATAAAGGCTGCCTTCACTTTCGTATCATTATTACCATTGGTTTATTACATTCCGCCATGGATAATTCACAACCTGACAGATAACCACTTTTTCGTGACGGTGATTTCGCTCGCGATTATTGTGCCTGTCGTTTCTTATGTCGCTATGCCGCTTTTTAATAAGTCGTTAAAAATGTTAATGAAAAGATAATTTCTAGATTCAAGGTTGTAATAGTTCTATTTTTTTGGAGAAGAAAATGAAAGCTACACTTTTTTTATCCGTTTCAATCGATGGGATGATTGCTGACAAGAAAGGTATTCCAATGTTTCCTGAAGGTGCATGGGAAGATTGGTGTTCACATGTAAATGACGCCGGTAACGTGATTGCGGGACGAAGCTCTTTTGAGCAGGTGAATAACCCCGAAATGGGAGCAGCACTTCATCCTGAATACAAAATTGTACTCTCTACTAAAGACCTTGATTTGTCCGATACAGGATGGCAACAAGCGAAATCTCCCAAAGAGGCTTTAAATATTCTGGAGGAGGCTGGTGTTGAAGAGGCGATTATAGGTGGTGGCCGCGCTGTCGCACACGCTTTTATAAATGAGGGGCTTCTGGATCACATTGTCATTGACCTGCAACCAATAGCATTTGGTGAAGGTACGCCTATGTTTGGAAATACAATCGATATTCCCCAGCTGAAACTTTTAGAGTTTGCTAACCTACATGATAATTCGCTTCGATTGCGATACGAGATTATTAAGTAGGGAGTTTGCAAAAATGGGCTCGCTTTGTGAATACTTTACCTATCGCCGCTTACGTAGTATTACATCTATATCCGCTTTTGCGCCGAATGCAGACATCTATTGAATGGATGTTTTATATGTTAGTTTAACCAGTAGATGCAACACATATTACAAAACTCTCTGCCAGCGTTTCAAATTCTTATATCTTGCGTGCTGGTAATATAATACACTTTAACGCGATCTATGTGGATAGGAGAAAGAAAATGAATGAAGATACTTTCAATATGTCACTTCGTAAATTCCTGAAGAAAGTCGGTGTCACTTCGCAGCGCGAAATAGAACATACGGTTCTTGGCGCCATTGAGTCAGGCAAGCTCAAAGGTAATGAAAAACTTGATGCTAAAGTTATATTGAAAATCGGTGGGATTGAATTAGAGACCGAGATAGATGGAAAAATAGAACTGGAATAGAACTAACTTTCATTGAATAACTGTTATTGGCCGCATGCGGAAGTTAAACATTAACATCCTATGAAGATGGTTATTTGGCTTGGCATTATCACTCTGCTTCTATTTGCAGTTGGAAGGCTTTACATTAAAGACGCTACATCTGTAGAACAAGCGATAATTGTTGAAGAATATATAAAAGATTACTGCCGCAACTATAATCATTATCCTAAAACTGAATATTTGGTAAATCAATTCCCTGATTTATTTCAAAATAATGATTGGTATTATTGGCCAAATCAAACCTGGACTGTAGCAACATTTCAGTATCCTATGACATTGCCGCTGCCAACTGCTATTGGTCATTCAAAAATTTCAGAATTTTTCCCTATTATTTATTCTTATGCTGTTAAGCACCCCTGTAAAGATTTAATACCGGAAGATTAAGCTAGTATAATAATGGATTACAGATTCTCTTTGAATCAAAAGAGATGATGTCAGGAAGCTAAATAACCGCTACTGGGCCGATAATAGACATTATAAATAGAATTATCGAGAGTTTGCCTCTTGTGTTTACTAATGGTTATTACAGACGCCAAGTTGATTGCGTCTATCTTTTGCTTTTTTCAGCAATGGAGCGTCAAACAAATCAGTGGTAGAGTGGTGCATGGAGACTGATTATTGATAAAGCTTAGGATACATCACCAGACAACATACCAATATAGAACACCGCTTGACTTTGGGCCGCATAGATTGATGCTGCGTCCACGTGAGAGTCGTAGTCTCTGTCTCCTCTCACATGAGTTGAAGTTCACACCTGCTGCGATTGTGACATGGGCACTGGATGTAGCCGGGAATGCTGTAGCAACTGCCATCTTTCGAGAAGCATCTGATACCCTTGTTATAGATAGTACTGCGGAACTTACGCTCGATACTCATCAATGGCCCGTGTTTGATATAGCGGCTTCAGCTGCAAACTATCCGTTTCTTTTAACTCAGGATGACATGGACGACCTCGGTGCGCTTCGTCTTCAGAGTTACCTGGATTCCACAGGACAATTACGTAAGTGGGCAGAAGACTTCGTAGTTGCAAACCCCACCGATACACTCACTCTGCTCAAGGATATCTGTGCTGGTGTCGCCGCGCTGGTGACTTATGAAGTGCGTGAGGAAGACGATGCGCAGTCACCTGTACAAACTCTTACACGCAAGTGTGGATCATGTCGCGACTACGCGGTGCTGTTTGTCGATGCGGTTCGCAGTCTTGGTTTCGGTGCGCGTATTGTGTCAGGGTACCTGTATGACCCCAATCAGGACTTGCTCGGCAACACCAGTTCAGGATCAACCCATGCCTGGGCGGAGGTCTTTGTGCCCGGAGCAGGCTGGATTTCTTTCGATCCGACAAACCGCAGCGTCGGTGACTACAATCTTATCCCGGTCGCTGTAGCTCGCCACATTCATCAAACCATGCCTGTAATTGGTAGCTTCATTGGTGACCAAAGTTCATTCGAGAAGATGGATGTGCAAGTCTGTATATCCCACGAAAGTTGAGTGAGAGGGTCCTGCCTATGATGCAAAAGAGGATGTTCCACAACTTAAAAGCCGATGGCCGTCATTACACGGGTTGATCATTCTGTTGTGTGAGACACAAACAGGTTAGCGTCTGTATCGAGACAGCACGCCGAAGCCGACTAAAGCAGAGCCAAATAGCCAGACTGCTGCAGGCAATGGAACGACGGTAGTCGTCAGTGAGGTTATATTGCCTCTGATTCTATACAGAGTGTTCGCAGGATTGGCAGTAAATATCAGGTGTCAATGAATCGACTATCCGGAGTTGTCTTTTTTCCAGTGAAATCTATGTAATAACCTATGCAGCAAGGGGGCTGCAAGTAATCCTGCAATGACCAGAAAGACGAATGAGGAATATATTGCAAATACGCTTGCGAATATCTGCGTATGTGGAGATTCAGGAACTTCTGCTAAACCAAGTCCACTCAGTAACATTGCAGAATTGAGAAATGCGCGTTGCCATGTCATGTCTTCTAGTATCATATAGCCGAAAATTCCCAAAGCCATAGAAAATATAAAAATCAATATGACAGTAAAGAAATGCTTGGTTAACCTCCATCTGAACTGATGAAGTGTTAGTGGTGTTTGATTTAGGTTTTCATACATTGACACAAATTTCTGGATAACTATCAGCTCTGAATCTGGAGTGGTAATAAACCGTTAGTGTATGGCTAATTTCTTGATTATATCTGTTTCCTGCACAATGTGTATTTTGTACATCGCAAGTATCCTGGAAATTTATGTTTTACCGTAACGGTTTAAGATATGCTGAATCATGCCTTTTGCCAGTTCTTCTTTGTCGTAGAAAATCTTTCCCAGATTTTCATTGCTTAGCCACTCGGCTTCTTCCTGGTGAGTACTGCGAATCATAATTTCCAGCTTCCCATTTAATAATCGAGCTGTTTTTACAATTTGTGGAGCACTTATAGCATCAGGTATAGCAATAATTAATGCGCCGGCATTGGCAATATGTGCCTGTACTAACGTTTCGGGCTCCGTTGCATCTCCTGAGACAGCCGCGATTCCCTGTTCGCGTAATTCCTCGACTAGCTCTCGGTTCTGTTCAGCAACAACAAATGGTACCTTGCTGGTTTGCATTGCTGTAGCAATTCTGCTGCCTATACTTCCAAACCCGACTAATACAACCTGTCCTTTTAAGTATTGCTCTTCGGTTGACATGGGCAGAGAGGAAAGTGGATCTATTCTGCTTTCCAGTCTTCGCGCCAGGGCGGATTTTGATATGACCCAATTATGCAATGGATCAATTAAGGAAAATAATAAAGGATTGAGTGCGATTGATATCAGTGCGCCAGCCAATACAAGACTTTGTCCTTCAACAGGGATTAAGCCTAATGAAACACTTAATCCAACCAGTATAAATGAAAACTCACCGATTTGAGCCAAACTGGCTGAAACAGTAAGTGCGGTACTCAAGGGATACTTGAATAAAAGTAGTAGCAATGCTGCGGCAATTGACTTTCCAATAACTATAATAAGAATTACACCAAGTACCTGTACTGGTTTTTCAAGCAAAATCAGTGGGTCAAACAGCATTCCAACAGATACAAAAAACAGCACGGAAAACGCATCCCGCAAAGGCAAAGATTCCTCGGCAGCGCGATGACTGTATTCCGATTCACGCATTACCATGCCGGCAAAAAATGCACCTAAAGCAAATGAAACGCCAAATAACTTTGATGAGGCAAATGCAATACCAATTGCGGCGGCGATCACGCATAGCGTGAACAATTCTCTTGATCCACTGCGAGCAACTTGCCATAACAGCCAGGGTAATGCACGACGGCCCACAATTAACATAAAGACGATAAATGCAGTCACTCCCAGTAGAGTTAACCCAAGTGATTGCCATAATTGAATGTTAGATGCCGCTGGGACATTTCCACTTAACCAGTCTGCCACAGGGGGAATCAGCACCAGTATGAAGACCATGGCCAGGTCTTCTACCACTAGCCAGCCCACAGCAATGTTTCCGTTCAGTGAGCTTAATGCTCCTCGTGCTTCAAGCGCTTTGAGTAGTACAACTGTGCTTGCTACCGAGAGTGTTAAGCCGAATATGAGTCCGCTACCTATACTCCACCCCCAAAGTTGGGTAAGCATCATGCCTAGAAGTGTTGCGACCAGCATCTGTACAATCGCGCCGGGTAGTGCAATACGACGAACTGCCAGGAGGTCCTTTAATGAAAAGTGCAGGCCCACGCCAAACATTAATAACATAACGCCAATTTCAGACAGTTGAGCAGCTATTTCAGCGTCTGCAACGTAACCCGGCGTGTGAGGGCCGATGATGATTCCGGCGACCAGATATCCCACTAATGGCGGAAGCTTAAGTCGAAATGCAAACAGCCCAAGTAGCAGTCCCAGCCCCAAGCCTGCAGCAAGGGTAGTAATGAGTGATATATTATGTTCCATGGATTGTCAGGCGTGAGGCGGTCAAACTTTTCATTGTTGGATTGTTAAATTTTTGTCGTATGTATGATGACGGTCTCTATATTCAATACTTTAAGGGTGATTGTAAATTAAAGCGAATAAATATGTGTGTTTTCAGTCAATAACAAGACTGACAATTCAAATTATGTCAAACTATAAACTCAATGTTTGCCCATTTTATTCGTTAGACCTTATTGGGAGAAGGCGTTACTTATTGTTATGAGTTTACTTTTAATATATCTCGCAGTTGCCATAGGAATATCTTTTATGTGTTCTGTATTGGAGGCTGTTTTGTTATCAATAACGCCCAGTTATGTTGAAAGCATCACGACAAAATATCCCAAAAGAGGAGAAGTGCTATATCGTGTCAAGGATAGACTTGATCAGTCTATTGCCAGTATATTAATTCTCAATACGTTTGCGCACACAATGGGAGCGGCTGGTGTAGGTGCGCAAGCTGCCAGTGTATTTGGTGCGCATTGGGAAACAGCAATAGCTGTGATTTTAACGCTGGTAATACTTTATTTCTCTGAAATTATACCGAAAACCATTGGCGCAACCTACTGGCGTCAACTTGCTATTCCATCTGCAAATATTATCTATTGGCTGATTAAATTAGTATATCCCCTGATACTGGTTTCAGAAATCATCACTAAGCCATTTAGGGACAATGAAATACAGGAAGCATCACGTGATGAAATTATTGCCTTAGCTTCATTAGGCTATCAGATGGGGTCATTGATCAGCCAGGAGAATGAGTATTTAACCAATGTCCTTAAGCTGCGCGAAATTAAAACAGAGGAAATACTTACTCCTCGTACAGTGATGCACTGTCTGGATGCTAATACAACAGTTGGTAAGGCATTATCATTTAATGAAACAAAACAATTCACACGTATACCTGTTTATATTGATACTCCGGATAATGTGATCGGCCTGGTGATAAATCGGGATCTGCTTTTTGAAGAACGGGATGGAAAGTCGGATTTGAAATTGGAATCTTTAGTTAAGCCCATTACACGGGTTTCTGAGAATCTTCCAGTGCAACAGCTTTTAGATATGTTTATTAAAAAGCGTGAACATATGTTTTTAGTTGAGGATGAGTATGGGCAAACATCAGGGCTGGTTACTCTGGAAGATGCAATTGAGACAATGCTGGGGCGAGAGATAGTGGATGAGACAGACAAGATAGAAGATCTGCAGAAATATGCCAGAGGTAAATACAGAGAAAGACTTCGTAGTGAAAAAAAATAATATCTGTAAAGTTAGAAAAATATAAGCTTAAATTGCTCTCTGGAAATATAAAATACTAATATTGCTGGGAAACGGTCATTCAAGGCTGCTTATATGCGAGCCGCCTTTTAATATTCAAGCAGATTCTATGATAACGAATCGAGTGATTTTAGTTTTTCAGTCGCCCGGTTATAGCCAAAGTTGATTAGCTCCTCTGCGCGGTCAAACTCAAGTTTGCTGCAAATATTTCTTGGCACTTCAATCACTATATCCGGGTGATAGGCTGCTAATTTAAAGCGTGTGACGGATGTCTGTAAAATATCTATTGACTGGGACACTACATTAAAGGCATTCAGTTCTTCGTCGCTGCTATGAATGTTTTTGGGTAACAAATTATTGATGAATTTATCAATAGCAAGTCGGTAGCTGCTTGTGTTATCACTTTCAGTGTTGTCTTCCAGCTCTGTTTTATTGGGTTGGGTGTACTTTTCTGGAGCGCCGTTTAGAGAGACTGCAATAGTCAATTCGGTGCTGTTATTCAGTGTGGGTGCGATAGGAAGCGGGTTGATTATTCCGCCATCGACGATTGTTTTGCCGGAAATGACAACAGGGGAAAACAGCATGGGCATAGCGATAGAAGCGCGAATGGCTTTGAATAAAGACCCTCTGGTAAACCATATTTCTTTTTGATCGGTAAGGTCTGTCGCTACAGCTGTAAATCCGATCGGAAGATTTTCAATGTCATGATCCCCGATCATGTCCTTAAGGACTTCGATAATTCTGTCGCCCTTGAAGATAGATTTTTTGCTAAATGAAAGATCCAGTAAACGTATCACATCGTTTCGTTTTAACTCACGTACCCATTTAGTATAGATATCCAGGTTTCCTGCGGCATAAATTCCACCAATTAATGCGCCCATTGATGAGCCGGCAATGTACTTGATTTTATAGTCGTGTTCTTCCAGGCAGCGTATTACGCCAATATGCGCCAACCCCTTTGCTGCGCCACTACCTAAAACTAATGAAACTTCTCTCGTCATTTTCAGTGCTTATTCAAATAAAACCAACTAGCCAGCTTTCTTTGTAATGATAAAACAATATGCTTAATAATTGCTCTATTGTACATGATTAATTACATGTGTTGATGGCTAGACATTGTCTTTATATTGCGTGCCAGTGAGGGTTTGTCTGAATAGATCGTTGCAGTAAGTTCGCGATCAACTATAGGTAAATGAGTCTGTCTCAACTTTTCGGCAAGCTTTGGGAATAGTGATAATAGAATATTATATAAATTGCTACTAGCAAATTATATTTTTTAAATGAACTTCGCCCAGACGATTAGCTTCTTGTAGTCCTTTCTTCCACAATATTTTACCTTTGTTGCTGCAGGTAAGCTGTACAAATCGTCTATCTCCATCTTTGGGATAGCATCGTTCTATTAATCGCTTGATTTCAAGTGCCTCCAGTTTTCGGGAAATCAAAGGAGGTGTTATGCATAGCATTTGACTGATATGGCGTGGAGTAGGCGCTTCTGATTGCATAATAGCATTTAGTACACACCATTCTTTATAGTTGGTGTCGTGTTTTTTTAGTGAATCATTAAATAGTTTTTGTACAGTTCCTAAAGTATTCGATAAATTTTGTAGCTTATTGGCATGTTCGTCTGAAGCAACTCGATGAGTGTTAAGTTCTTGTTCTGCCATGAACCCAAGATCAGAAAATAGTTTTTTCTGATCTTCAGAAAATATACGTGGGCGTGTGTCGGTTATGCATAAAGTTCCAATATTGCATTTGTCCTTTGACTGAAGCACAAATCCCATGTAGTACCTTGCATTGCATTTCTCAATAATAAATGAGTTGTCATAAAATCGATCATCCTGCTTTGCATTCTGCACTTCGAATATGCGTGAAGAAAAGTTCTCGGTGACCATGTTATTTATAGTATGACCACAGAATGAAACATCGCGTGGCTCCTCGCGTAATTCGCAACCATACACTGATTTGAACCAGACACGGTTACTGTCAACTAGAGTGATAAATGCGGATGGAACGTCAAATAAATGATGAGCAATTCGGGTGATACGGTCGTATTGTTCTTCCGAACTGGTATCAAGAACTTGCAAGCGGTGGACTGCATCCAGACGTATTGTTTCATTGTGTGGAATTGGAGCAGTTTGCATCTTGTAAAATTTATAATCGTTTGTGAACTGTTAGAGAGTACTATATCTGAAAAGATAATTTAAGAACCCAAAAGTAAACTAATGTGACGGCAGTATTGAATTTTGTACATTTAGTATTACTTTAAATTCCGGATTTTGGTTCATGGTAAATTGCCGTGATTATAGGTGGCACGTAATGGATAACCGGGACGATTCTATATTGTCCTGTGGATACCATATCGCGTAAGTATTTATTAGGGCGCTTTCTAAGCTAGCCTATTGCGATAACAGTCCTTGTCCATAATGCTGCGTAACGCTATACAAGCCAGATTGATTCTGAGTGAGCTAGTTAAGTCTATCGTGTAATCATGAGTCAGTACTAAATCTAAATTCAGGTGAATTTAGTAATTGTTTCCATTGATTGAATGCCTGCAAATTCTATTATTGGTGGGATGAATAAATTTTGCGCGTTTGTATGTAGTTGATTGAAAGGGTGATTTAGCGCATTGAGAGTGAGGTGTGCTCGTTATCGGAGATACAATAATATACACATGGAGGTTCGGTGCGTGCATGTGCTAAAACCTTTATGGGTATTAATTAAATTAATATCTAAATGTGCAGATAATGTGGAGAAATGAGTGGAATATTCAGCATTAAGGCATGGTTGAGTGACTTGGTTGAATAAAAAGAACTATATTGCAACATATGAAGTTAACTATCTCTCAAAAACTTATATTCTCTTTTTTAGGGCTGACATTGCTAGTGCTTATCGCAACATTAGCACTGGCACGATGGAGCTTTGAAAAAGGGTTCCTCGACTACATGAATGCACTTGAGCAAACACGGCTGGAGATAATCCGGGATGATCTTGCTGAAGTTTACTTGTCAGAAAATGAAAACTGGGGCTCACTAACACAACAGGATTTTGAATTACTGGTTCGTCAATCACTTAGACGTTCTCATAGAGATAATCGTAAAAGACTGAATTCTGATCTGCCGCCCGGTCCACCGAAGCATGGTAGGAGATTTGGTCCACCAACGGCATTATTTGATAATGATAATAATAAAATTGTGGGTGCTGAATTTAATCGCTACGATGATGAGCAAATACGTGTTCCCATTATTGCTGATGGAACTGTGGTTGGAGAGCTGAGAAGTGAGCCGCGTCGTTTAATAAATACGCCGCTTGAAACTGCATTTTCAAAACAGCAATTAAATACCAGCTGGATTATTGGCATAGTTTGTCTGATCCTGGCGGCTATCGTATCAACATTATTAGCAAGAGGATTACTTGCGCCAATTCTTAGAATGGTTAGTAATGTAGAAAAATTATCCAGTGGCAACTATACGGTTCGGTTGAATGAAAAACGCAAGGATGAACTTGGCGAGTTAATGGACAATCTTGATCATCTGGCGTTGAAACTGGAGGAAAGTCAGTCATCTCGCCGTCGATGGCTGGCTGAAATTTCTCATGAACTGCGTACACCGCTGACAGTGCTGAATGGAGAAATTGAAGCGCTGAGAGATGGATTGCGTGAATTCAACAGTGAGCAGTTAAATTCGCTGGATCAGGAAGTGAAACGACTGAAATATCTGATTGATGACTTGTACGATTTATCTTTGTCAGATATTGGTGGGCTAAGATATGAATTTTCATCCTTTAATCTTCATGACGGTCTGAAGTCAGTGGTTAATGAATATCGTAAGCGTGTATCGAAACATGAGATTGAGCTTGTTTCTGATGGCAGTGCCGTATGGATTAACGCGGATGTGAATCGGGTTGATCAGTTGTTTAAAAATCTGTTTGAAAATTCATTGGCCTATACAGTTGTGCCAGGAAGAATAGAGGTAAAATTATCTCAATCATCAGGGAGGGTAACGATAGAGATAAATGATACACCTCCAGGTGTCAGTGAAACCGATTGTGAGTATCTTTTTGACCCTCTGTTTCGACTGGAATCATCGAGGAGCAGGAAAACAGGTGGTGCCGGCCTTGGGTTATCAATTAGCAAGAATATGTTAAAGCACATGGTGGAGAAATTACAGCTTTGCCCTCAGAAATGGGCGGTTTGTGTATCCGTATTCAGTTTCCGGTAGCCAGGGAGGCGAGTTCATGAGTATTACGAGCGTAATCATTGTAGAAGACGAGCCCAAGATTGCACAATTGTTAGTCGAGTACATACAGCGAGAGAATTATCAGGTCACCGTATTGAATGAAGGCTCACAAGCTGTTGAGATTATAATTAACCATAATCCCAGCATTGTGATTTTAGATCTCATGCTGCCTGGAAAGGATGGTTTGACTATTTGCAAGGAAGTTAGACAAAGCTCAGATGTACCTATTATTATGCTGACTGCCAAAGTAGATGAAATAGATCGGCTTGTTGGGCTTGAGTTGGGGGCAGATGACTATATCTGTAAACCTTTTAGTCCGCGTGAAGTGGTTGCGCGAATACGTACCATCCTCAGAAGAGTGCAACAACTGCCGAGAGAAGAAGCCGAGAATGAATTAACATACCAGAATATCACACTGCACCTGGATCGATATCAGTGTGAAGTTACTGGTCAGCGTATTGAGCTTACACCTGTTGAATTTCGGATGTTACAGGCGTTGATGTCTAAACCTGGGCGGGTATATTCCAGAGACAGTTTGATGGGTATTAGTTATGCAGACAACCGTATCGTTAGCGATCGTACTATTGATAGTCATGTAAAAAATTTGCGTAAAAAACTTTCGCTGGTACCAGGCACCGATGATCTTATTCATTCTATTTACGGAGTTGGATATAAAATAGAGTAAGACAGATACTGCAAGCTCCATAATTTCTCCACTTTCCTTCCTCATCCTCTCCTTGTTTCAAAGTAATACTGTAGTCACTTTAACGAAACATAGACAGGAGAATAATATGAACCGATTAATTCCAGGCTTATTTTTAGCTGCAATTCTGGGTGTTGGTGCGACTAATGCATCGGCATGTCCTTCAGGTGGAAAAGGCGACCGCGTCGATCGTGTGGCTGAAAAACTTGAACTTACAACTGAGCAGGAAACCCGGTTTCGGGAGATCATGCAGGCGAAACGTGCAAACATGAAAATTTATCATGAAACACAACGCACTGACACGCTTAATCAGTTAAGTGGAGTACTAACTGCTGATCAGCTTGCTAAATTTGAAAAAATGGCAGAGCGAAAATCTCATCATAAAAAGGGAAAATAACCTGGATGCAGGTGAGCCAGGTTTAGTTTACTGAAATTGAGTTTAAATAAGCAAACCGGGGTTCCTGTGGTTTACAGGAACCCCATTTAGGAAAATTAGAAATGAATATTGAGAATACTAAAATACAGAGCATTGTCGGCATAGTTGCCACAGCCTTGATAATACTTTTGGGTTTAATGGTATCTTCAACCGGTAATGCAGCGCCAAAGCATGAAAATGAACGTCATGCATCACACAATCGTGGGCGGGTAATACACCATGGACCTGAACGACGGGAAAATTACCGGCATGTCAGACACCATCGTAATGTCACCGTCGTTAGATCATACGGTCATCCGTATCGTGGATATGGGCATTACTATAATGATGACGATGCACATGCGTGGCTTGCATTTACTGCCATTACTTTAAAGATTCTGGATAATCTCAATGAGCAGCAACAACGTGAACATGAAGCAGCGCAAGTAAAAGCGACCAATATGAAAGTTGGTGAGACTATCGTCTGGAATGAAGCAGGTGCATCAGGGTCAGTGACAGTAGTGCGAGATGGCACCAGTACTTCTGGTCGATACTGCCGAGAGTATCAGCAAAATGTAACGATAGGTGGGAAAACAGAATCTGCGTACGGGACTGCCTGTATGCAAGCTGATGGCACCTGGGAAGTTGTATCGACGGGAGCCTGAAGTACAAATAAAAATATAAAGAGTATTAAGAAAGAAAAAGAGGATAAGCAGCCCTTAATTCAAACTCACGGGCGAGACAAGGATTTGAAAGTCAAGCTAATCCAATATGGAAATGCTGCATTTTGTGTGAGCATGCTTGGAAAAGATATAAGACGTCGCTGATATATGTATAACTGGTGAAGTAAATATATATTGTTGGCCAATATATGTCGCTCGGTAATTTTTTTTGCCTGATATGATTATATCTATGGTTATACATGATTTGTTGTATAATTTTCGTGATTAAACAATAACTGGCGAATTTTTATGAGAAAAATGACAATGAGCATAACATTTTCACAATTTTCAATTTCAGTCTTAATGTTTTTTGGGTTGATTTCACTCGTGCATGCTGAGTTGATTGCTGTTGGTACAGGGGATCTCAATGTGGTCGGATCCAGCTCACCCGAAACGAATGCGCGGGATGAGGATAATCTGGTTAATAATACTGGTGTTGGGGTGGATGTTATTACTTCAAAACTCATTGTTAATACAGGTCAGCCAAATGGGAATAACTGGAATACTACAACTTCGACTGCAGGAATTACTTTTGATCTGGGTGATGTGTTCAATATAGATTTTATTCAGATATGGAATTTTAACGATAGCTTTGGTAACAATGATTTTGGTGCTTCATCTATTGATCTGCTTGTCTCAAATGTGGGGACAAACGCGTTAAATGCCGACTTTTCTAGTTCGATGGTGCTAGCTACATTACTGATTGATGAGGCAACAGGCAGTTTGAGGTATTTCGGAGAAAATTATCGTTTTAATCAGAAAATGGAATCTGATATCCCAGATGAGTTGGGCGGAGACTTCAATGATTTTTCCAGTACTAATGTACAGGGGCGTTTTGTACGATTTGCAAATCTAGATGGTAGCGAGAGTTTCGGGGGTCGCACAGGATTATCTGAAGTGAGGTTTTACGGAACACCGGTACCATTACCGGGGGCAGTCTGGCTGTTTGGTGCAGGTCTTGTTGGTCTGATTGGATACAGCAGAAGAAAAATATCTTAGGTAGAAATTCCTCGAATTAAACTCCTACATCAATGGCATAACGTCACAATATCCGGTTCGGCCCATTGTTCCAAATGAAATGAAGTGGATGCTTGTATATGGGTTTACATTGGCCGTGATATTTTAATGAATGACACGTATCTGCCTCAGGTTGAGATACGTGTCATTGTTTGTGTAGAGTTGTTAATTGCCGGTGTTAAGGAGTGGGTAGCCGCTTAGGTACACCCAGTCATCATTTTTAGCGGGAATGTGACATGCGGTGCATTCAGCTTTGTAGCTTTTCGTTACCGTTTTATTCGGTTGATCTGAATTGAAAAGAGCCCAGCCCCATCCATCTCCCCAGAGTGGGTTGGAAGTAAAGCGCCCTTTTGTATCTTTAATCATAATGAACCAGCCTTGTACTTCGCTGCCTCGACTGACAGTACCGGTCGTCATTTCAGCAGTTTCGCCTTTGAATAATTCTTTCATCAGGACCGCGCCATCAGGAAATTTTCCATGCTCGCGGTAATACTCTACAACACCGGGTTGTGTATAAACATTATGCAATGCCTCTGCGCCAGGTTTGGCAGATTCCTTGTTATCTTCCACCTTTTTATTGGCGACGGACCAGGCACCGAGGAATACCCACTTGGTACGAAAATCCTTGGGTAATGAAATATTGCCCTGATCATCGACCAGTTCATCGTATGTTGTAGCAAATGCCGAGTCATCTGCAACGACATTAAGACTAAAAATCAGTAGCAGAAATGATAGTGAAATCCTCATAATATTTTCCTTTGGTGTCAAAGTGCGTGAATAAAATAGTGGATTAAAATTTAGCAGGGCAGGGTTACATTTCCCAATAACTATTTGAGTGAAAGCCATAGTTATTGGTTATCGTTGAATAGAGAAGGAAGATTTCAGTGATATAATACGCGATCTTATAGATGAGTATGCATGGTAAATTAAACAATAAATGGATTTTAATCAAATACGGTACTTTTTGGCGCTTGCAAACACATTAAATTTTACGCGTGCCGCAGAACAATGCCATGTTACTCAACCTGCGCTCACGCAGGCAATTAAGAGAATGGAAGATGAACTTGGCGGCGAGCTGATTCGTCGAGACGGGAAATTTACCGAGCTGACTGATCTGGGCAAATCGTTGCGCCATCATTTCGAGCAGATTGATCGCACCAGACACCTAGTTCAGGTGACGGCAAAAGCTGTCAACGCTGGTGAAATAGCTGAGCTTAATATAGGCATCATGTGCACGATAGGGCCACGCATTCTTGCGGGTATGCTGGATGCTTTTCAGGTGCAGCATCCTATGATTTCATTGGTACTGCATGATGTCACTTTGTCTGGTATTCCTGAGTTACTTCTATCAGGAGCCGTCGATGGTGTTTTTTGCGCGCGACATAACACCGTAAATAATGATGTTGAGTATATGCACCTGTTTGAAGAGCCTATGGTGGTCGCATTTCCTCGCGGCCACGAATTATCACAACTGGATGCAGTGCCTTTGCATGTAATTTCGGAACATCACTATGTGGAACGGTTATATTGTGAGTTCCGTGATGAGTTTATGGATTATTTCAAAGAACAGGGGCTGGACTTGAATGTTGTATTCAGCAGCCAGCGTGAAGACTGGATCCAGAGTCTGGTTAGAGATGGGGTGGGTGTCAGTACAATCCCGAAGTATTCACTTTTGAGTCCGGAGCTTGATTACAGGGAGATTGTAGACCCTTGCCTGAAACGTAATGTGGAGTTTGCCTTTGTTGAGCAGAAAAACTCATCACCTGCTCTGAAGATGCTGATGGAGCATGTGAGAAAGTATAACTGGCCAGGTTAAGCTGCATCGCTGAAATTTATATGATGTTGTCCATATGCAATCTTTGCTGCAATAACTTTGTATTAACAGCCAGTGAATCGATGGCGTCGAATTAGTCCTGAACAGGATGGTTCAGATAATTGAATAAATTGCGTGGCAGACGTACCTAATAAAAAAGCCCGCTGATAACAGCAGGCTTTTTTGGTCTTCTGTTGGTTGCCTAACGTTTAGGGCACAGTGCTAAAGTTGTTGAATACATAGGCAGCAATAGCATCTGCACATGTCTGGTCACATACTACTGCTGGATCTTCACCAGAACCAATACCTATTAGTGCCGTGAAGCCGCTGCTGAGTGTTGAAACAGGCATGTTGGTTAGTGTGTAATCCCTGAATGCTGTCTGGCTATCACATCTTGCGCCGCAGCTTCCGGGGGCAATAGGTGTGCTTGTGAGCAAGTCGCCAAATACTGCCTGACCTGCGTCGTTACCAAGACCGGCGGAGCCATGGCATGTTTCACAACTCTCAGTGACAGTGCCATCATTCATGTTGAATACCTGACGGTAAAGCTGCTGACCAATTTCCAGCTGACTTAGATCATCATCTGTATTGGTTACAGTGACGTCTGCAACATCATTTGCCGTTAATGCATCATAGCCTGCGTCCAGGCTTGACGGGTCACCGGTAACGATAGTGTATTGAACATCGTTATCATCGAGCGCATCATCTTGTCCTGTAACGGTGACTGTTTGCTGAATGTTCCAGTTAGCCGTGGTAAATGTTAATAATGCTGGTGCGACAGTTCCTTCAGCAGTATTGCTGCTTGAAAGTGGAACAGTGACATCTGCGCTGGGCATTGATTGCAAGACCACGGTGAAAGTAGCTGACGCACCTGCTTCTGTGGTGATTAAACCATTGACAGGTGCTACGGTAATTCCAGCAGGTGGAGGTATTTCATTGTCATTGTTTACTACGGAAACATCGGATGCGTCGCGCAGATTATATTCAGGATCAGCGCTGACTGCAGGATTGGTAGTAATCATGTAGTTTACAGCGCCGTCCAGGTTGACATCATCCACGCCGGTAATGGTCACAGTCTGAGGGATATTATAATTCAGGCTGGTAAAGGTCAGCGAGGCTGGAGCAACAGTGCCCTCATTGGTGTTTGAGCTTTCAAGACCAATAGTGACATCATCCGTTGGCATAGAGTCCAGTGAAACCTGGAATGTAGCGGTGAGTCCGCCTTCATCTGTAATTAAACCATTAATAGGTGTCACTGTAATGCCTGCAACGGCAGCAACATCATTGTCATTGTTAGTCACAGTTACGTCAGCAATACTTCGGTTTGAATAATCCGGGTCAGCGCTGACAGCAGGGCCCATCATAATTGAATAAGTAACATTACCATCGACATTCCCGTCATCCACACCGGTAACAATAATCGATTTATTGATATTCCAGTCTGCACTTGTGAAGGTTAGTGAGGGAAGACTGACTGTGCCTTCGTTTGTATTGCTGCTGACTACATTGATTGTGACATCAAATGCTGGTTCAGAATCTAGTCGCAGCATGATTGTAGTAGTGGCACCAGACTCATCTGTTGTTGGATTGGCTGATGCGGTAACACTGATTCCGGGTGTTGGTGCAGCGGGTGTATTCGGGATAATCCATTGCTCCATCATGTATTCTGCAATATCGTAGGCACACGATCCAGCAGACAAGTCTGGGCAGGCACCAACATTACCCTGAGGCATTGTACTGGCGATTACTGATGCCAGAGATGCGACATCTGTACATGAAGCACAGCCAAATGGGTCGGGTGCAGCAACATTGATTGGTTGTGGTGCTGTTCCACCGCTGCCATCAGCGCCATGGCAGCCAACGCAACCAAGGGCAGTTTCACGATAAAAGTTTGCACCACTTATTACATTAGGGTTACTTGAAGTAACGGTAGGGGTTATGTTCGCAGCAGAACCACCAGTGCTACCTCCGGATGATTGTCCTCCGCAGGCATATAATGACGCTAGAGTCACTAACGATAATATTGAAACTCGAATTGCATGCAACATTTTTTAACCCCTCATGGTTTTACGCTGTTACCGCGAGAAAACTTTTTATTTGTCTATGCACCGGAATAATTTTGGAATTAATAACAGATGCACAGTTAATTCAATTGTGTGACGCATTCTTGGTAATTTCAGTGTGTGAAAACCAGAGAGGCCGACAATTGGTACTTTTCTCCCTATCAGTGGTTATGTGTGAATGACTAGAAGTTATTGGCAGGGCGATAAAATATGCTCGTCGAGCAGAATCCTGTGAATTTGCATTGATCTTGATTGATCAATGCACTGGATATGCGAGAAATACTGAAGTGATGGAAAGATTAAATGGCGTAAAAAGCGAATGCTGTTTACGCAGATTCCGAGTACATATGCGTTTCTTTCATGACTTCGACGTAAGCTTGTGCGCTCTGCGCAAATTCAAGAAATTCATGTTTGCTCATGGCAGCATATAATTTCCAGAATGGTTCCTTGCAGAAGCCTATGTGCAGCCCTCCCATATTCTGGCATTCGCAAAATGAGATAATGAGCTGATTGTGTAAATAGTGTGGGCGAGTATTCATGTTGCACTTTGGACATAATGTGCAAATTCCTCTGCTGGCGATATTGTTTGTATGCATGAGTATATTGATAATAGTTTAAATCAGATGGATTATTCGTCAGGATTGTTACCGAAATATTAATAAAGCGTTATTTATTTGGCTGATGATAAAAGGCCGTGTTTTTCAGATGTACAGGGTGATATTTCTTGACCTGGTACTCATTTCAGGAGTTACACTTAGCGCTAACATATTTATGTAATAAATATTGTATGTACTACCAAGGAAGAAAAACTGAATGGGGGAAGGCAATATGAAAGATATGGTCATAGATGCATGTAAGTGGTACGTAGATGAAAGCTCTGAAGAAAATGTCAAGAAAAAAGCTGCAGAGGAGTTTTCAAATCGATATAAGCCTTTGTTACACTTTTTTAAAGAAACAGGCCTGGTTCGTGAAGATAAAACCAATGAAAGAAACTGGTTGGACTTCGAATTAAAGATGTCTGACTTTACTGATGAAGGGCTTGAATTATTGATGCTGTGTCACGATAAATGGCTGGATGCCATTTCACGTGGCTCTAATCCTGGGAACATAACGCTATGGCAGCGACAGTTAATCAGGCTAAGAGAAGAAGATCCTATGCTGCTGCATTAATGAAAACATATTAATACCAGAAATACAGGAATATCTCGTATAGCACGAGAGCAGAATAAATTATCAAGGCAAATGTTAATAAAATATCAACTCTGAATTTGTTGAACAGCTTTGTATGGTAATGGGCAACGAGAACCAGTATGCATGTTGAGGTTAACGCAAGTTTGGTATAAACAAATGCATGGATGCTATGGCTTAGCAGGTAATTCATAAACGGATTTACTTCGACTGCACCATTGTTTAATAATGTCATTGTCATTGCGGCATCTGCGACAGATAGCAATAGTATTGCCAGTGCGGTAATAATCAACTTGGTGTCATACCAGTCTGTATGGTAGTGAGTATAGCAGTCAGATCTGCGCTGTTCTCTGCGCTGACACTTCACACATCCTAAAAAAAATCCTGTAAAGGTAGGGTTTCTGCGTTCGCTATCTTCGCGGCGTTCCAGGTCTGATTGTCCGCTATTAATTATACTCACGATGTTCGGTAGGGTAAGTGTTGGTGTGAACATACTATCCCACAGCTGAGATTAAAATTCCTTACTGTTAGCTTGAGCTGTTTCACAGTAATCGCTTTTACATGTGTGCGAACAGTTAAAAAAGAGAGCGCTATTCACCAGGCGTGAGGGTGTTTGGGTCGCTATTCTGATTTAAGGCTGATGGCCTGAAAATTTACTCATACTGGCGATGAATTCGGCCTGATACACCACACAGTAATTCATAGCTGATGGTGTTGGCTGCACAGGCTATCTCGGTGACGGGAATATCATCTCCCCAGAGTTCTACATCATCACCCAGGTTGGCATCGATGTGACTAAGGTCGATCGTAATCATATCCATTGATACGCGCCCAATGACCGGAGCAAGATTCCCATTCAGACTAACATTAACTGGTTTGGTTATTGTCCTTGGGTAGCCATCAGCATAGCCTATAGCAACAACGCCTACACGCATTTCACGTGGGCATGTGTAACTGCTGCCATAACCGATTTTATCACCCTGTTTGCACAGTTTGGTGGAAATTAAAGGTGCACGCAGGGACATAACGGGCTTAAGTTCACTTGTGTCTGGTTGAGTTTTTTCTGCATGAAAGGGCGAGACGCCGTAAAGGGCTAAACCTGACCGTACCCACTCATAAAGTGAATTTGAATAGGCGAGTGTGGCAGCCGAATTGGCAGCACTTCTTTCACAGTCGGGAAAATTTCTTGTGGTGTTATCAAAAGACTTTAACTGCTGTTGTGTGAAATCGTTATCCAGCAGGTCAGCATTTGCAAAATGTGTCATTAAGCGAATTTTTGAGATTGATTTTATTTGCTTAAGTTGCTGGTAAGCATAACGTGTATCTTCTGGTCTGAAGCCAAGTCTTCCCATGCCGGTATCGATCTTCAGCCACACCTGAATTGATTGATTATGCACGTAATTCTGAAGCAGTTTAATCTGGTGATTATTGTGAATGACGGCTTGCACATTGGAATCAATAATCATTTTTAATTCCGCTTCATTCAAAAAGCCCTGTAAGCAGATAATAGGGTGCAGTATTCTTGCGGCACGCAACTCGACGGCTTCTCGCGCACACGATACGGCAAAAGCGTCGCTCTTTGTAAGTGCCTGCGCTGCTTGTGCCAGACCATGACCATAAGCATCTGCTTTTACTACAGAGATGATTTTCGAGCTGGAAGCAAATGTTCTTAGGATGTTCAGGTTGTGTTCGAGATGTTCCAGTCTTATTAAGGCGTATGCCGAACGTCTCATGAATACTTCTCGTTACTGTACATCTCTGGGATAAAGTTTTCGAAACGTGTGTACTGACCGAGGAATGTCAGTCGGGTTTTAAAAATTGGGCCATTACGCTGTTTGGCGACAATGATCTCGGCAGTGCCTTTGTCAGGAGAATCTTCGTTATAGACTTCATCGCGATAGATAAACACAATTAGATCTGCATCCTGTTCAATAGCGCCTGATTCGCGCAGATCTGACATGACAGGTCGTTTGTCAGTTCTCTGCTCAAGACTACGATTGAGCTGTGACAAGGCGATCACTGGTACTTCCAATTCTTTTGCCAGTGCCTTTAATGAGCGTGAAATTTCAGAAACATCATTGGTGCGATTTTCGCCACTATCTGTGACTTGCATTAATTGCAGATAATCGATGACGATTAAAGATAATCCGTGTTCGCGTTTTAAGCGACGTGCTCGAGCGCGAATCTCAGTTGGACTCAATGCAGCACTATCGTCAATAAATAACTTTGACTCAGATAACATTGACACTGCACTGGTGAGTCTGGGCCAATCTTCATCTGTTAATTTTCCTGTTCGGATATTCTGCTGATTAATGCGCCCTATGGAAGAGAGCATGCGCATCGTTAACTGGTGGCTAGGCATCTCCATGCTAAAGATGGCCACGGTCTCCTGCTTTTGTATTACGGCATATTCAGCCATATTCATGGCCAGGCTGGTTTTTCCCATAGAAGGTCTGCCAGCAACAATCACCAGATCGCCTTTTTGCAGACCCGAAGTATTTTCGTCAAACTGGTCAAACCCGGTTGCAATACCGGTAATTGTTTCGCCACGCTCAAATAATTCATCGATGCGTTCTACGGTGGTTTTAAGCAATTCTTTCATGCCTTTGAAACCACCAATACCTTTTGTGCCGTGATCTCCAATTTCAAAAATCTTCTTTTCAGCAATATCCAGAAGTTCGCGACTATTCATGCCTTGCGGTTGATAGGCTGTGCCCGCGATATTGGTGCCAGTCGTGGCTAGCTGGCGCAGGATGGATTTTTCCCGAACAATCCCTGCGTAGGCAGAGATGTTTGCCGCAGTGGGTGTTTCTTTGGCAAGTGTTGCCATGTAAGCCGTGATATTCTGGCTGTTTACGCCAGAAGCATCTTCGGAATGTTTGATTTTGTCCGCTAAAGTGACAACATCAAATGGCTGGTTGTTATAGGCAAGATCGGCAATCGCGCGAAAAATAATGCGATGGTCAAAAAGGTGAAAGTCTTTCTCGTTGATTGTGTCGGCAATCTGGTCCCAGGTGCCGTTCTCAAGCATTAAGCCTCCTAGTACCGCTTGTTCTGCTTCAAGCGAGTAAGGAGGCGTGCGTAATGATTCTGCATTGGGTGCAGAGTAATCGGCGCTGGAAATTGTGTCTGCCATACGAGTTGTCTGGACTTTTGTGGCTAGTCTTCCGCGATGATTTTAATCGTTACTGTTGCATCGACATCTGAGTGTAAGTGCAATTCTATCTGGTATTCACCAATGTTATGAAAAGCGCCATCTGGCATGCGAATTTCGCGTTTTTCTACTTCGTGGCCCTGGGCATTCAATGCTGCAAGAACTTCAATGTTATTGACTGAGCCAAATAATTTTCCGTCGCTTGCCTCTTTCGCGGCTATTGTAATAACTGCACCGTCCAATTTGGCTTTGCGTTCTTCGGCAGCAGCAAGTGTGGCTGCCGCTTCTGCTTCAAGCTCAGCTCTGCGCGCTTCGAATTCAGCAATATTGGCAGGTGTAGCAAATTTGGCTTTGCCTTGCGGGATGAGGTAATTACGGGCAAAACCGGAACGTACGTTAACTTTGTCGCCAAGAGCGCCCAGATTTTCTACTTTTGATAATAAAATAACTTCCATTGCTTTTCCTTCAGATATCGATATGTTTATAAAATTACTTAACGCGTTCGCGTATTTTGAAAAATGTTTCGGATATGCCCAGCAGTATAATGACGAGAATCGCCTGCGGAACAAAGATCACCAATATATAGGCGATTATTAACCATAGTCTGCCTTTTGTCATGGTACCAGTAGTGGTATGGATAACTGCCATTCCCTGTAAAAAGAACAGGATAGACAGTATTCCACAAAGCTGTGCAGCATAGGAGGATTGTGCTAAAACTGCCCATATGCCTACTGAAACTGTCAATATAGCCAGTACTTTCCCAAGGCGCATCTGCTTGAAATCACTTTCAAACTGCGGGCTGTCATCAACAATACATTTTAGTTTATAGCCAAACAGCAAAATACTGCTGTGTACCAGCACAATTGAAGCAATTAGCAAGCCTGTCATGAACTTGGCTGTCTGGTTAATTAGCAAAGCGCTTTGTTCGGCATTATACCCACCTGTCTCGAGCACCGGGACTAAAATGGTACTTAGTGATTTCTGCCAAAACTGTTCGCTTCCAGGAAATAGTGCGCTTACGATGACGAATGCAAGTGCGCCAAGCAGTGCGGCTGCCTGTAGAGATAATGGTAAAGAGCGTGTCGAGTAAAAAATAACAGCAAGAATAAAGCTGGGCACTAACTGGGCTGCGGCTGTTGCTGCTCCGAGGGGTGCATGACCAATAAAAACGCTACTAACAAGCGCCAGTGCGATAATACAGGCAAGAATGATTGAAATGCTGTTTTTAGGGCCAGCATGCAAGGTGATTAATACAATGCCTGCGCCACTAATGATGGCGCTTAATGGAAAGATTAGCGCGAAAAGCAGGAAACCAAATACGACAGTGAATGCGGGAAACTTTCCCGAAAGCGTAAAGCTGGCAAAGTTCTTCATCATGGCGAACAACCCAAGGTTGTTTGAGCTGAGATTTCGGCGCCGCTAAACCTGGGTTTTGGGCGCCGAATTCTTAGTGTGCGTCGCTGTAAGGCAGTAAAGCGAGGTAACGAGCGCGCTTGATTGCAGTCGTTAACTGGCGTTGATAGCGTGCTTTAGTGCCAGTGATTCTACTTGGAACGATTTTGCCGGTTTCGGTGACAAAATCTTTAAGCAGATCGATATCTTTATAATCGATTTGCTTGATGCCTTCTTCAGTAAAGCGGCAATATCTTCTTCTGCGGAAATATTTAGACATAACTTATTCCTCTTCAGCTGCTTCAACAGCAGCTTCTTCTGATGGTGTAGGTGCAGGCTTTTCAGTGGCTGGCTCGCTTGATTCGGCAGCAGGTTTTTCTTCTGTTCGAGGTGGCCGTGTTTCACGAGTGTCACGCTCACGCTCTTTTTCAAGCGACTTCATCATAGGGGAAGGTTCTGTGACGGCAGCTTTACAGCTTAATACCATATGGCGAAGTACTGCATCGTTAAAGCGGAACGCACTGACCAGCTCGTCAAGAACCTCTTGACTGGTCTCAATATTCATAAGTACGTAATGGGCTTTAAGAATTTTATTGATTGGGTAGGCAAGGATTCTGCGCCCCCAGTCTTCCAGACGATGAACTTTGCCATCACCATTTTCAATCATGGTTTTGTAGCGATCGACCATGGCGGATACCTGGTCGCTCTGGTCTGGATGGACCAGAAATACTATTTCGTAATGTCTCATTGTGGCTCCTTAAGGTCAGTGTCCTCCCGTGGACATGGACGGTGAGGAAAGGTAGCTGAAAAATAAAGATGCGAAGTGTACGTGAGTGCGTGGGAACATTCAATTGCTGCGTTGACGTACAGCTTCATAGAGAAAAATGCCGGTGGCAACCGAGACATTCAGGCTTTCTACGCCGCCCAGCATGGGTAGTGAATACAGTTGATCGCAGCGTTCCTGGGTGAGACGCCTTAACCCCTGGCCTTCAGCGCCCATGACGATGGCTGTCGCCTGACTAAGGTTGGATTGGTAGATCGAGTTTGTCGCCTCGCCAGCAGCACCATAGACCCATACGCCTGATTTTTTTATCGCGTCAATAAACCTTGCTAAATTAGTGGTTTTAGTGATTTTAAGTCGTAAAGTGGCGCCTGAAGCTATTTTGTGAACGGTAGGCGACAGTGGCGCTGAGTTCCGCTGTGGGACAACGACAGCATCAACACCTGCGGCATCGGCAGTTCTTAAACAGGCACCAAAATTATGCGGATCACTGACTTCATCCAAAATTAAAATAAGTGGCGCAGTCGAAGCGCTGGCAATCTGGTCAACTAGTTCCTGCTCATCGACCATTGGAGTGGGTGAACAGCTGGCAGCAATGCCTTGATGTTGCGTCCCTTCGCACAGCTGGTCGAGCTTTGCCCGTTGCACTTGCTGCACGGATATTCCAAGTTTTTGGGCGTGTCCAACCAGTTGTTCAATACGAGCGTTATTTTTATTTTGTTCCAGCCAGATTGATTGTGCGCGGTGAGGCTGCCAGCGTAATAGCGAACTAACCGTGTGTATTCCCGGAAGAATTTCTTTTTTGCTCATTATGCAGATAACTTGCGCTATTATTTTTTACGCTTGGATTTTTTAGGGCGCTTGCGCTTGTTAGGATTCCTGTTCTGTTCTAGTACAAAATCAATTTTACGTTCATCAATATCCACGCGGGTAACGACAATTTCGACCGTATCTCCCAGTCGATACACATTATGTGTAAGTTCACCCTCCAGTGTCATCCTGGTGGGATCGTATTGATAGTAGTCATCCGAGAGCGTGCTGATATGTACTAATCCTTCTACGTAAACATCTATTAATTCAACAAACAATCCAAAGGAGGTTACACCCGTAATAGCGCCAGTAAATATTCCGCCTACTTTGTCTTGCATGAATTCACACTTCAATGTGGCTTCAGCATCGCGTGTTGCATCATCGGCTCTGCGTTCAGCCATCGAACAGTGTTCGCCTTGCAATACCAGGTCATTATGACTGTACATGAAGGTGTTGACTTTCTTTTTGTCTGCCAGGTGACTAATGGCGCGATGCACGATTAAATCAGGGTAACGGCGAATTGGTGAAGTGAAATGTGCATAATATGGATGCGCCAAACCAAAATGTCCTGCGTTATCAGGGCTATATACAGCCTGTGACAGCGAACGTAGTAGCATGGTTTCAATCCACCTGTCTTCTTCACGCTGGTTCACTTGATCAATCAGATTTGCGTAATGTTTTGGTTCCGGTTTGTCACCGCCAGGCAAATTCAGTCCCAAAGTTTTTAGAAGTTGGCGCAGTTCTTTTAATTTGGTTTCGGTAGGACCTTCGTGAATACGATACAGACCCGGGATTTTATGTTTAGTCAGATATTTGGCAGCAGCCACATTGGCTGCAATCATGCATTCTTCAATAATACGGTGTGCATCGTTTCTTTCGTAAGGATAAATACGGACAATTTTTTTGTCCGGGCCAAATTCGATTTTTGTTTCTGTGGAATGAAAGTCAATTGCGCCACGCTGTTCTCTATATCTGGCCATTGTCAGGAATAGTCGATATAGCTCATCAAGGTGTGGACATGTATCGCCAATAATTTTGCGGGCTTTAACTTTCTTCTCTACGACAGCATCTGCCACCTGTGTGTATGTCAGGCGTGCATGCGATTCGATAACGGCTTTGTAGAATTTGTAACTCTGCATGTCGCCATCTGAAGAGATATTCATTTCGCACACCAGAGTAAGGCGAGGAATTTGCGGGTTAATCGAGCATAATCCATTAGACAGGTTTTCTGGCAGCATAGGAATCACCTGCCCGGGAAAATACACAGATGTTCCACGCCATTGAGCTTCTTTATCTAATTCGCAACCTGGTTGCACATAAAAAGAAACATCAGCAATAGCGACATATAACTTCCAGCCGCCATCACGCTTTTCGCAGTAAACAGCATCGTCAAAATCTTTTGCATCTTCACCATCAATGGTAACAAAAGGAATTGTGCGAAGGTCTTTTCTTTTAGGTAACTCGTCAATGATTGACTGTTCGGAAAAAGAATCTGCTTCATCGATCACTTCTTTGGAGAAAATGTTGGGAAGTGCATGCACGCGAATAGCAATATCTATTTCCATACCTGGTGCCATATGCTCGCCTAGCACCTCGAATATTTCGCCAATAGGTTGTTTTCTTTTGGTTGGTTGCTCAATGATTTTCGCGATAACAATCTGTCCGTGAATAGCGCCATTCTTGTTGTCAGGTGCAATGAAAATATCCTGATGTAGACGTTTATTGTCGGGTATAACAAACCCGATGCCCTGTTCTTCGCGATAGCGACCGACAATTTGCTCATTAGCACGTTCAAGGACTTCTACTAAATGACCTTCCTGGCGACCGTCTCTTTTTGTGTGAGTAATCTGTACGACAGCGCGATCACCATGTAATGCGGCACGCATTTCTCTGGGTGATAGAAATATATCGGACTTGCTATGCTCATCCGGCTTTAAAAATCCAAAGCCATCGGGATGACCAATAATGCGTCCCCGTACAAGATCAGCGCGCCCTACAGGAAGGTAAGAGCCTTGTCGGTTACGAACCAGTTGACCGTCTCGCTGCATCGCGCGAAGCCGTCGTTCCAGTGATTCGAGATCGCGTTCACTCGTCAGGCCGAGCGATTTCTTTAGTTGGGTAAAGGTGGCCGGGCCTTCGTTTTTATCGATGAGCTCGAGTATGAATTCACGGCTGGCAATCGGGTGAGCATATTTTTTTGCTTCTCGATCAGCGTGTGGGTCTTGAGATTTTTTAGTTTTTTTGGACTTGGGCATTTGAGGTGGGTATTGTGAATGAATGTTTCCTGATCATTCAGCAATACTACCGGTTTTGAGTGAATAAACGTATAACTAAATTGAAATCAGTATGCAAGCAGGATATTTTCTCGAAATATTCTTGAGTATGTCGCTAGGGGACGAGTATAAATTGCTTGCCATCTTTTAAATGCAGTTTGCCATCAATGAATACAGCTCTATCTTTGTCTGTATCTGGCAATTTGCGAAATTTTGCCATTGCTCCGCTCGGGTCTCTTTGATGCTGATTGTCACTCGTGATGGGTCTTCTGTGGCTAATGAATGCATCCGTATAGCCTGCTTGCCTGAGTTGCGTTAATAATTCTTCTGCACTCAGTTTGTTGTCAAACTGACCAACACTGACGCGAGTTACCTGTCCATTCTCTGAAACATTTACAGTGCCATATCTTTCTACAGACTCAACGAAGTCTTTCGGGAGATGCTTGTATGCAGCTACCTGAACGGTAAACAGCCCGCTATTTTGATCTGACCCTGTGGCACTGGCAATAAAGGTGAATAGTGTGAGGGTGATAATTTTTTTCAACATTTTGTCAATGTCAGTAATAGAGATGACAGGTGTACTGTCGTTAATTCAGCTTAATCGGATTTGACTGCATTTGATGTAATAGTGAACCAGTAATTTGCTTCTGCATGTTAACAATTTTCTGCTGTCGCGTACTTTCAACTATTAACGCTATACATAAAATCTGACAGTCCCTGTAAATTACCATTTATTACATATGGTTAATAATGGCGTGGACGGAGCGTTTAAATGTGATTATGTTTGTATAAATGCTGAACAAAAGAGTGCCTGCTTCTGATTTCGTTAACAGAATCACATTCAGGAAGGATTTGCTGAGTACTATTGAGGCTATGAACAACGAAGCGTCAGTAGTTTATGAAAATAAAAGCAGAATTCAAGATAAGAAATAATGCTAGTCGGCGTGCTAATGCCAAGCATGTGCGCTTTCCCATGAAAGCTGACGGTGGAGAAGTCGTGTTGCGAGAACGCCGCGTTAATCCGGACCGTAGACATCCTGGGCTTGAAACGCAAGAACTTAAAGTCTCGCCGGAAGAGTTTGAGCAATTATTCCAGACTTACAGCAAACACTGAAATAATCTGTCAATTTCTTTTTGTAGTAAAAGGAAGGGTCAGCATTCCATACAGGCGGTTCCATTGTTTTTCAGTGAATCTGCCGCCTAAGCCAAGATTGAATGCCTGTTCAATGGGGCGCATCGTGTAAGACCTGAAAAGCCTGTCCCACACAGAAAACACACTCGAATAATTAGAATCAGTTTCGTGCGAAATGTCAGAGTGATGCAATCTATGCATATGAGGTGTCACTGTTATTACGCGTAATATTTTGTCAGCACTTTCGCTTAACTTGATATTGCTGTGATGAAACAGAATGATAGGCAGCAGTAAAACCTCGTAGGCAAGTAGATGATCCAGCTGCAGGCCGAGCAGAGGAATAATACTGATGCGTATAAAGTTGGAATAAATAATTTCTATTGGGTGAAAGCGAAGTCCGGTACTTGTGTCCATGTCTTTGTCTGCATGATGAACCTGATGAAACTTCCACAGAAAATCAATTTGATGATTGAGCCGGTGCCATATGTACTGCCATAAATCGATGAGCACAATTGCCAACAAGAGCGAATAGGGGGCGGAAAGATTAATCTGGTTGAGTACGCCAATCTGATTTTCCCATGTCCAGTCACATACATGCTTAATAACAACAACAAAGAACAGCGTGGAAATCAGGGCATTAATGCTGGCAAATACTAAATTGCGCAGTGAGTGCGACAGGTGTTGTCGTCTCTTTTTAAAATAGGGCGCGTAATGTTCAAGAGTGTAGAGTGTCAGATACACTACAGCGATAATTAGCAGCTTTAAAGTCTCGTTATTTGTATATCCTTCTGGCATGGCCAACTCTTGTGGGTGGTTGTAGAGCAGTATAAAGGATGTTGTTAATATGGGCGTATATATTTGATGAGGATAGCGCAGGCGTGACAGAGTTTTCGATACGTGATGGTCAATTATCGGATTGCCATGTTCTGGCACGGCTAATAAACGAGTCTTCCAAGGGGGCTGCCGATTATTTGTTTAATCAAAAAGATAACCATGGAAAGAATGCAGAGGAAATGGTGAGTGAGTTATTGGCGCGAGAAGTACATTATTCTTATGCCAATAGTATCGTCGTACAATTCGAGGGCAATGTGGTTGGAATGGCTTTGAGCTTTCCGTCTAGTGGGCTTATGTTAAGTGAGCAGATCAAGCAACATTACTCGGAGAGGCAATTTCAGTATGTTAAATACTTTGCCGAGAATACTATAGCGGATAGCTGGCACCTGGATGCTATCTGTATTGATGCTGAATACCGCGGAAACGGGATTGGCAGGGACTTGCTGCAGAAGGTCAAGCAACAGGCCAGTTATTATAAATATCCAGAGCTAGAAGTTTTTGTTTTTGCAAATAACACGGGTGCGATTCGATTTTACCAGCGCCATGGTTTTGCGGAGTGTAAAGAAATTGATGTCAGCGGTCATGAGTTTCTGAATGACAAAAGTCCTTTACTGCTTATGCGCTGTCAATTACCCGGTTACGATTAAAAAATATTTAACCGGATAATATTTTCACTGCGTTCTGGACCGGTAGAAATAATATCAATAGGCGTATCCAGTAGTTCTTCTACTTTTTTGATGTAGTTCTTTGCATTTTCCGGTAACTGGTCAAACTCTGTTGCACCTACAGTTGAGCTTTTCCAGCCAGGCATGGTGATGTAATTGGGTGTGCAGTTTTCTATATTCTCAGCATTCAGTGGTAGCGATTCTACTGTTTCTCCTTTTGACTGGTAAGAAACACATATACGCAGCTCGTCCAGAGTATCTAGCACGTCCAGCTTGGTGAAACAGATGCCGGTAACGCCGTTTATATACATGGCGCGTTTAAGTGCAATCGCATCAAGCCATCCACAACGGCGTTGTCTGCCGGTGGTGGCACCAAATTCATGTCCACGTGTGCCCAGCTCTTCACCGACAGCATCGAATAATTCTGTTGGGAAAGGTCCGCCACCTACACGTGTGGTATAGGCTTTTACAATACCAAGGACATAATCTATGGAAGCGGGTGCTACACCACTGCCAGAACAAACACCGCCAGCAGTAGTGTTTGAGGATGTCACGTAAGGGTAGGTGCCATGATCTATGTCCAGTAGTGTTCCCTGTGCGCCTTCAAACAGGATTTTTTTGTTTTGTTTTTGCAGAATATTCAAGCGCGCACTGACGTCGCTGATCATTGGTGTGATTTGTTCTGACCATGCATGAAGTTGATCTGAGAGTTTCTTGATATCGCAGGTATCATGCTTGTAATAGTTTTTCAGCACAAAGTTATGGTAATCAAGAATGCCTTCCAGTTTGGACAGGGTGTTATCCATATTCATGAAATCGCCGACACGTAATCCTCTGCGCGCAATTTTATCTTCATAGGCGGGTCCAATACCGCGACCTGTCGTACCGATAGCGGATTTGCCACGGGCTTTTTCGCGAGCCTGATCTAGCAGAATGTGATACGGAAGTATTAATGGGCAACCATCGGAGAGAAATAATCTTGAGCGAGCCTCAACGCCACGCTGATCCAGCATTCCCAGTTCTTCGAATAACGCTTCTGGTGAAAGGACAACACCATTGCCGATATAGCATTCAACATTGTCACGGAGAATGCCTGACGGTATTAAATGCAATACTGTTGTTTCTTCGCCAACAACGATAGTGTGGCCAGCATTATGCCCACCCTGGAAGCGCACCACGGCATCGGCTTGCGCCGTAAGCATGTCTACAATTTTGCCTTTTCCCTCATCTCCCCATTGAGTTCCTAAAACAACTACATTCTTATTCATTTTAGATATCCTTGATCACCCATTTGTTATTGTCGTTTTGCAAGGCACGTCTGCAACCGGCCAGCGTAGCTTCGTTAGGATTGTCGCTTAAACCTCCAATGACTACTTCACCTTGTTTTCGTAACTCGGCGACTACCGCTACCAGGCTGGCATCATTTACATTCGGTGCATAAATTGCACTGGTATCTTTTGTTGTCTGGTGGCTGGATGCTGTGATTAAACGTCTTAAATCGGCACTAAATCCGGTTGCGGGTCTGGCACGCCCAAACGTTTCTCCTATATTGTCATAACGACCACCGCGCGCCAGTTCATCTCCGCTATTAGCGCAGAATGCCGTGAAAACTATACCCTGTTGATAATGATAGCCTCGTGACTCTGCAAGATCATAATGAATCTTGGTATTGCTCAGATATGGGATAAGAGTGTTGCTAAGATTTTCGATGTAATCAAGGCACTGTAATAAGTCTTTGCCACCTATTTTAAGTTGCTCGCGCGCCTGCTCCAGTATGCTGGAAGATCCATGCAGATTAACCAGGCTGAGGATGGCTGACTTGAATTCGCCAGAGCAATCAACGGATTCAAGCAGGGTTTTAATATCCGGCGTGGATTTGCGTTGCAGCATTGAGAATAGATCGGCTTCAACTTGCTGGTTTAAATTGGCAGATTTAACGAGCGCTTCGAATATACCTGTGTGGCCTATATCGAGCAGAATCTGGTTTATTCCACTGGCATGTAGTGTGGTTGTCATTAAAGAGACAATCTCCACGTCACTTGCAATGCCTGCGTGGCCATACAGTTCTGCGCCAATCTGTAGTGGACTTCGCGTGCCACCCGCTGTTTCCGGGCGGGTACGTAATACCGTGCCGCAATAGCATAGTCTGCTTGGGACTTCTGACTTCAGCATATGGGCATCTATACGCGCGACCTGAGGAGTCATGTCTGCGCGAACACCCATGGTGCGACCAGAAAGCTGGTCGGTCAGTTTGAATGTTTGTAAATTCAAGTCTTCGCACTCTCCGACCAGCAGTGAATCCAGAAATTCAATGAAAGGCGGTATGACTAACTGATAGCCCCAGGAAGCGAACAGATCGAGAGATTTTCTTCGGTATGACTCAAGAATAGCTGCATTTTCTGGCAGCACTTCTTCGATCCCTGCGGGTAATAACCAACGAGTGCGTGAAGACATGAAAATTTAATAGTATTAACTTTGACGAATAAGGGTTAAGAGTACCACGCCTGCCAGCATGCTCACCAATCCAAATATACGCAATGTGCGATCTGGCATGGTAGCAATATTTTCCCAAATCTTGCGCACTGTGCGTGGACTGGCAAAGGGGATAATTCCTTCCAGTACCAGCACCAGTGCACAGGCGGCTAGCAAATCAGTAGCCATGTGGGTATTTGGGAAATACTAATTGGGCTTGGATTGATTAAAGTAGCGGAAAAATTGAGAATCCGGCTCTAAGACGAGTATGTCGCTCTTGTTACTAAACGTCTGCTTGTACGCGGTCAGACTCTTGGTAAGAGTATAGAATTCCTGGTCTTTGCCATATGCTCTCGCATAGATATCTGCTGCTGTTGCATCACCTTCACCACGAAGTTGCTCTGATGTCTTGTAGGCATTTGCCAATGTGATTTGTCGCTCGCGGTCTGCAGCAGCACGAATCTTTTCAGCGGATTCCTGGCCGCGCGCTCTGAAGTCCTTGGCGACTCTGTCTCGGCCTGCACTCATACGTTGATAGACAGAATCACTGATGTCATCTGTGTAATCAATGCGGCTGATGCGAAGATCAACAATCTCAATGCCCAGGCCTTTAGTAGCATCGTTTGCTTTGATGACTAGCGCATTCATGATGTCTGCACGTTCTCCAGATACTGATTCTTTGATAGTCCGCTGGGCAAACTCGTCACGTAATTCATCTTTGGTAATCTGACTTAAACGACTATTTGCTCGTTCTTCTATTCCGCCGGTGGCAACAAAGTAATCCCGCACATTGTCTATACGCCACTTAACGAAGTAGTCTACATAGACATATTTTTTCTCGTTTGTGGGGAATAAATCAGGTTGTACATCAAGTGTTAAAATGCGCGAATCAAACATTTTGACATTGTTGACAACGGGTATTTTCCAGTGGAGTCCCGGTTTGATGTCCGCTTTTTTGATTTCACCAAACTTAAAGAGAATGGCGCGCTGGGTTTCATCAATTGTGTATGTGCATAAGCCAAAGACTACAACTGCCAATATGCTTAGTGTTATTAATGCTTTAGAAATCATTTATCTTACCTCTCTGCCGCGTACTGTGCGTCTTGGGTTAGTGTCCACGGTGTTGCCAGAAGGGTTTGGATTACCGAAGTTGACGGAACCTGAAGGTGCGCGGTTATTTTGCATCAGTTGATCCAGTGGCAGGTACATCAAATTATTACCACCTTCTACATCAACCATGATTTTTGTCGTATTTGAATAGACTGACTGGGTTGCTTCCAGATACAGGCGTTCGCGAGTGATATCTGGTGCCTTTCTGTACTCGGTAAGTAAAGCTTCAAATCGTTCGGCTTCACCTTCTGCTTTAGAGACAATGGCTTCTTTATAGGCGGTGGCTTCTTCTGTAATGCGCGCTGCCTCACCGCGTGACTGCGGTACGATTGTGTTGGCGTAAGCTTCAGCTTCCTCTATATATCTTTCAAGATCCTCGCGAGACTTGATGACATCATCAAACGCGTTCTGTACCTGTGCAGGTGGTTGTGTTTTTTCCAGGTTGAGAGTGGTGACTTCAATTCCTGCTTCGTAGCGATCCAGTATCTCCTGCATGAGTACTTTGGTGTTTGATGAAATTATCTCTAATCCTTCGTACAGAACAAAGTCTACTGTGCTTTTTCCAACTACTTCACGAATGGCGCTTTCCATTGCCTGCTTGACGGTGACTTCCGGGAAACGGAGGTTAAACAAATAGTTGGGTGCATCTTTTATTCTGAACTGGGCGGCAAGAATAATCTCAACGATATTTTCATCTTTAGTCAACATGGTAGTCTGGTGTCGAGAACTACGTATCTGTTGCATGTCTACCACGCGCACTTCCTCGATAGGGTAAGGCATGTGCCAGTGCAGGCCAGGATTGGTGAGTTCTTTGTATTTGCCAAATTGCAGAATCACACCTGTTTCACCGTCAGTGATGGTGTAAATGCCTGTGCCTGCCCATATGATGGCAGCCACGATTAGTGCAAATAATCCGACACCTGCAGTGCTGCCGCCTGATGGAATTTTGCCTGAGCCGCCGCCTTTGCCTCCAAAAATACCACCGAACTTGCGGCTGAGGTTTTGAAAAATCTCATCTAAATCAGGTGGGCCTTGATTATTAGAATTGCGATTCCAGGGGTCATCGTTTTTATTACCTGGGCTGTTCCAAGGCATGGAGTTCTCCGATATGAAAAAATTAATAGGTTAAGTGCTGTATTCTATTCACTCTGAGCCAAAAAATCAGCCTTATGTTGCGATGATTCTTTGTTCTCTGGCTTATACAGATAAGGTTTAAAGCGATCTTTCAGCGAATTGCTTAAAGATGCTTCAATTTCCCAAATCCCTTCAGGAATAAAGGTTTCATTGATCACAGCTTTATGATTATAGAGTAGTGTGCGTAATTCTGTCTTATCTAATGGTAAATGCAAAATGACATCAGTGTGTTTGCTCTCGAAGAACTGCAATAACGCCGAATCCAGTAAATTCATACCCTGGTTTTTTAATGCGGATACCCAAATCCGGTGGATTTGTTTGTTTTCTCCAATATCGACGTGAGGAATCTGTTGTGTCCGGTCAATTTTATTAAACACCAGTAACTGAGGGCATTCATCGGCGCCGATGTGTTTTAGCACCTGATTGACCTGCTCAATATGATCATTACGCAACTCATTGCTTGCATCTACTACATGTAATAATAAATCTGCTTCACAGGTTTCTTGCAGGGTTGCATGAAAAGCATCGACCAGATCATGTGGCAGGTTTTGAATAAAGCCTACCGTGTCTGCAAGTACCACATGCTGTGTTTTACTTAATTCGAGCTTGCGCAACGTAGGATCTAGTGTTGCGAATAGCTGGTCTGCCTGATAGACATTTGCAGAAGTGACCCTGTTAAACAGCGTTGATTTGCCGGCATTGGTATACCCAACCAGGGCCACCGTAGGGACAGCGTTCTTCTTGCGTGCCTGGCGTCCCTGTTCTCGTTGTTTACGTACTTTCTGTAAGCGTTTTTCTAAATGTTTTACGCGCTGTGCAAGTAAGCGTCTGTCAGTTTCCAGCTGGGTTTCACCCGGGCCTCTTAGACCTATTCCACCTTTTTGTCTTTCCAGGTGAGTCCATCCGCGTACGAGTCTTGTTGATATAAATTTAAGCTGTGCGAGTTCAACCTGCAGTTTGCCTTCATAGGAGCGAGCGCGCTGAGCGAAGATATCCAGAATCAGGCCGGTACGATCAAGCACTCGGCATTTACAGGCTTTCTCAATATTTCGTTCCTGACTGGGAGACAACTCGTAGTTAAATAACAGAAGTTCGATTTTTTCAGATTCTACCAGGGCGACGAGTTCATCGACTTTCCCGTGCCCAATCAGAAAACGTGATTCGGGCTTGGGGCGAGAATAGGTAATAACCTCGATTTCCTGCGCACCAGCCGAATGGGCTAGCAGGCGAAACTCTTCAGTATCTGAGGGATCCGGTGACTTGCCAAATTCAGGATGGATTAGTAACGCACGCTCACCAGATTTGGGACGTTCAAACATGCAGCGATATTCTCCACCACATTTGGGATGTTTTATTCTGCTTCGTCACCAAAAGGAATTTTCACCGATTTTGCCGGAACAATAGTTGAGATGGCATGTTTATACACCATTTGATTCACTGTATTTTTTAACACGATAACAAATTGATCAAATGAGTCGATCTGTCCTTGCAGTTTTATGCCATTTACCAGATAAATGGAGACTGCTACTTTTTCTTTTCGTAGCGCATTTAGGAAGGGTTCTTGTAATGTTTGCCCTTTTGACATGGTGTTTGCTCCTAACCTTAGTTATTCTTTTTATTAATAAAGTCGTGCTTGAGCACTGCTAAAAACTGTATTCACGTGATTAGTTTAGCAGTTAGTTCATTGTAATTGGTAAATTATTTGCCTGACTACATCGTTTGAACTGGCTGTATAAGGGTCTATCAGCGTTGTTTCGGGATAATGTCTCAACCAGGTTAATTGGCGCTTGGCGAGTTGACGAGTGGCGGCAACCGCCTGATCACACATTTGCTCCAGGGTGATTTCGTTTTCAAGGAAACTCCAAATCTGTCTGTAGCCAATACAGCGCATTGCCGGCATCTGTGCTGAAAGCCGCCATTGCTTGCGTAATTCAGTTAACTCTTCTACCACCCCATTTTGCAGCATTGTATCAAATCGACTCGCGATATTTTTATGCAGCAGGGCGCGGTCCTGTGGAAATAGTCCTGTACTGATAAATGAGATATCAGATCGGACAGCGTCCTTTGTGGCGTGGTATGACGATAGCTTGACGCCGGTTAATTCGAAGACCTCTAAAGCACGCTGTATTCTTTGTGCATCATTTTGATGGATTTTTGCAGCAGATTCCGGATCAACCTGTGCCAGCTTCTGGTGTAAAACGTGCCAGCCTTGCTGTTCGCCAAGCGCATTCATTTGCGCTCTTAACTGATCATCGGCAGTGGGCAGTACAGACAGGCCAAACTGTAATGCGCGAAAATACATAATCGTACCGCCGACCAGTAAAGGTATCCTGTTGCGGTCATGAATATCATCAATGAGCGCATTGGCGTCCTGGCAAAATTCGGCGACTGAATAGCTTTCATCCGGGTTTCTGATATTGATTAAATGATGAGGTGCAATCTGCAGTTCCTCGTCTGATGGTTTGGCTGTGCCAATATCCATGCCACGATAAATCATGGCGGAATCCACACTGATAATTTCACAGGCTGAGTTTTCAACCAGTGATATGGCCAAATCTGTTTTGCCGCTGGCAGTAGGACCCATTAAGAAGATAACGGGTGGCTTCATTTTGGTGCTCACAACTTTAGCGGCCGCGTAAAAATAATTTATCCAGATCTGAAATGCTTAATTGAATCCAGGTAGGGCGTCCGTGATTGCACTGGTTGCTGCGTTCAGTGTCTTCCATGGCTCTGAGTAACGCATTCATTTCATGAATTGTCATACTGCGATTTGCACGAATTGATCCGTGACAGGCGAAGCTTGATAGCATCTCATTGGCCAGTTCTTCAACGCGTGTGCTGGTGGCATTGCTTTCAACATCTGCGATTACGTCACGTATTAGCTGTGGAATATCTGCTGTTGATAAAATATTGGGGATTGTGCGAACAACTATTGACGTGTCGCCAAGACGGTTTATATCAAATCCGAAGGAATCAAATAATTCATGTTGCGCGTCAACCAGGCTGGCTTCAGCTTCTGACACCACTATGTTCAGCGGGACGAGTAGTTGCTGGCGAGCCGGATTATTGTTTTGCTGAGAGTTTTTCAATTGTTCATAAACAACGCGTTCGTGAGCTGCATGCATATCGACCAATACTAGGCCATTGCTGTTTTGAGCAAGTATGTAGATTCCGTGTAATTGAGCAACAGCGTAGCCAAGCAGGGGAATATCATTCTGTTCTGCCTGGGTGTTTGCTTGCGCGTCTAAAGTGGAATCATAATTAATTTGCGGCTCAGCAACGGCTGAAGAATATAGCGCTTCGAATTGACGATGTGCCCCGGGAGAGTTCGAGGTGGTGGGGATATACGATTGAACAGTTAACGTATCAGGAGCAGTGCTATTGGATAACTTGTTCAAGTCTCTGCTATCAATAGAAGATGGACGAATTTCACTGACAGCCTGTTTGACAGTTTGGCGTACGAAATTATGAATGGAGCGTGTGTCATGAAAGCGCACTTCATGTTTTGCAGGGTGTGCATTTACATCCACACTGTTTGGTTCTACTTCCAGAAATAATACATATGCGGGATGGCGGCCATGATATAGCACATCTTGATAAGCCAGTTTTATTGCATGGCTGATTGTTTTATCGCGTATATGCCTGTCATTGACGTATTGATATTGTAGATCTGCCTGTCCTCTTGAGAAGGTCGGTGCTGCAATCCAGCCATACAGTTTCATGTTGTCTATGGAGCGTTCAACGTAAATAGCATGCTCTATGAATGCTTTGCCTACTAGTTTTTCAAGACGACTTACCTTGTCTTCAATGTTTTGTGCTGCGGGTAATGAGTAAATGGTTTTTTGATTGTGACGCAATGTCATCGAAATGTGGAAATTGGATAACGCCAGTCTTCTAACGACGAGTTCGCAATGCGTATATTCTGTTTTTTCGGTACGTAAGAACTTTCTGCGTGCGGGAGTGTTGTAGAAAATATCGTTTATCTCAACACTTGTTCCCTTGCTGTGGGCAGCTGGTTTGGGTTCAGCATCTGAATGACCGCCTTCATAATGCAGCACCCATCCCTGATTGGATTGCTCGACACTGGTGGTGATGGACAATCTGGCCACAGATGCAATACTTGGCAGCGCTTCTCCACGAAAACCGAGGCTATGAATGTTTTGCAGGTCATCCATATTTTGTATCTTTGATGTGGCGTGTCGCGTCAGCGCGGTGGCTAACTGGTCTTTTTCGATACCGGTGCCATTATCGCGTATCAGAATGCGCTGTATGCCACCTTTTTCAATATCAATGCTGATACTGCTGGCTGTGGCATCAATGCTGTTTTCGATTAACTCTTTGATCACCGAGGCGGGCCTCTCGATGACTTCGCCAGCCGCGATTTGGTTGATTAGATTGTCGGGCAGTTTTTTAATCGTTCTATGCATAATCAACTTATGGTTTTAACTTATCAGTATCGGGGATTCATCAGTCAGTTCAAACATTTGCTGAATACCTTTTAATGCGAAATCACAAAATGCCTGTTCATGACGCCATTGTCTGTCTTCACTGATAATGTATTCATCCTGTTCTGATAAGACACGAATACGGTAAGTGTTTTCTTCATTTGAAGTAGTCGCTTCGCACGTGATGTATACTTCTGGTTTTGATGCGCCTTCACGTAATACCGCGACAATGAACAGATATGAAACAGAATCGCTGCTAGTGATATCGTGCAGTAACGTTATTGTGAATTCGCCAAACTGATAGCGTCTTTTGGGAATTGCGGATTGAATAGTTGGAAGTGCCATTTAATAGAGATGTATTGTATACCCGATGAATAAAAATGTTATTCGCTTATATCCAGGAAGCGGTGAATCTGTACCCTTGAAAGGATTGTATCTCAGACAGGAAATGCCTGCTGAGGGAAATATTCTGACAAATAGTACCCAGCCGTATATCTATGCTAATTTTTTAACCAGTCTGGATGGTCGCATTGCATTGCGTGATGAAGGTGATCAGAATTATCAGCTGCCGAGCCAGCTAAAGTCGGATGAGGATTTTATGCTCTTTCTTGAGCTGTACGCACGTGCCGATTGTATTATCACTCACGGCGGATACATGCGCGCACTGAAAGCAGGGCGCCTGGGAAATGTTCTGCAGCTTCCTGAATCAGAAGATACCCGCTACATGCATGACTGGCGTCAACAGCAGGGATTGGGGAAAAATCCTGATGTGGTCATCATTAGCGGGAGTCTGGATTTTCCGTGGCATTCATCACTGGATAACTCAGGGCAAAAAGTACATATCGCAACCGGTGGTAAGGCAGCTCAGGAAAACAGACAGCAGTGGTTGTCAGCTGGGCATCAAATAAACCAGATGGGCGAGCAGCAGCATGTAGATGTGAAATGCTTGATCGAATTCCTGAAGGAGAAAGGCTACCGGTCTGTATACTTGGTCGCGGGTCCGGATCTGTTACAGGACCTGATAGCGCATGAGTACATACACAGTTTTTATATGACAATCAGTCATCAGTTGTTAGGCGGCAATGACTTTAAAAGTCTGCTGACTGGGGATGTGTTAAATGATGCCGGGCGAATGAGGCTCGCTAATATGTACATGGATATGGAAAACTCGAATTCGCGGTCGCAATGGTATGTTGAGTTTTCTTTTGATAAATAAATAATTTTTAACAAGAGAATAATAAATGATGGAATTTATTTCTGATTACGGTTTGTTTCTGGCAAAGGCAGCCACCATTCTGATTTTTATATGGCTGCTGCTATCGCTGTTTGTATCATTGACGCATAAGCCTCATGATCAGGATCAGATTGAAATTAATAATCTGAATGAGAAGTTCGATAAGCTGAAACTCTTGATGCAAAAATCTATGCTTTCAAAGAAGCAGGCAAAAGAACTGCTTAAGCAAAACAAAAAACAAAATAAAAAAAGCAAAGCAAATGATAAACGTCAGCGAGTATTCGTGCTGAACTTTGTCGGCAATATAAAAGCCAGCGCGGTTAAGCATCTGCGTAAGGAAATAACAGCGTTATTGGCGGTTGCAACTCCACAGGATGAGGTGGTTGTGTGTCTGGAGAATGCCGGCGGCATGGTACATGAACATGGATTTGCCTCATCACAATTGGAACGCATCAAACAGAGAAATATTCCACTAACAGTGGCCGTTGATAAGGTTGCTGCCAGCGGGGGTTACATGATGGCATGTGTCGCTGATCGAATTGTGGCGGCGCCTTTTTCAATTATAGGTTCCATAGGCGTGATTGCGCAGTTACCAAATTTTAACCGGCTGCTTGATAAGCATGGAATTGATTATGAACAGGTAAAAGCGGGCGACCTAAAACGCACTTTGACTATGTTTGGCAAGAATACTGATGAGGATCGTGAAAGGTTTGCACAGCAAATGGAAGAAACTCACGCACTGTTTAAAGAGTTTGTAGCGCAAAATCGTGAGCAAATTAATATACAGGAAATAGCGACCGGAGAGCATTGGTTAGGCAAGCGGGCATTGGAACTGAAGCTGGTTGACGAGTTGATTACCAGCGATGATTATCTGTTACGTAAAAGTGAATCAGCGGATGTGTATGAAGTGAAACACACTGCGCCAAAATCAATCGGTGAAAAGATTCTCGGGAATGCGCAGCTGGCTTTCGAAAAGGTTATGACAGTATTATGGGAACGAAAACTGTTTTCCTGAAACTATTCAGGAAGCAGTATAGGGAAGATTAAACTTCAGGGATAATCAATTTCTGGCCAACGCGAATTCTGTCTGTATCCAGAGCATTTGTTTTGCGAATTGCGTCAACGCTTACACTATATTGAATAGCTATTTCAGATAATGTTTCACCACGCTGAATGGTGTGTTTATCAGTTTTGATATTATTGGCAAGCACTGCATCTTTTGGTGCGTAATGCTTCAGGTAAAGCTTCAGGCCACTGAATACCGAGCTTGCGAGTTTTTGCTGATGCGTTGCCGAACGTAATTTTTTCTCTTCTGCTGCATTGGAAATAAATGCAGTTTCTACAAGAATAGATGGGATATCAGGCGACTTCAAAACAGCGAAACCGGCATGCTCTACATTTTTTCGCGTCTTTCCCAATCTGCTTAGTTCTTTTTTTACTGAATTTGCTAACTTCATGCTGGCGTCAATTGTTGCTGCCTGAGAAAGATCGACAAGAACTTTTTGTACGTCTTTACCTTTGCCTTCAAGCTTTACTCCGCCTATCACATCGGATTCATTTTGACTCTGTGCAAGGAATCTTGCAGCCTCGCTGCTTGCACCATTTTTGGAAAGCACATAGACCGAGGAGCCTCGTACACGTCGGTCATCAACAGCATCAGCATGGATAGATATAAAGATATCTGCTTTCATGTCACGTGCTTTTTTGATGCGCCCTCGTAAAGTTAAGAACTTGTCTGAGTCACGAGTCATTACGGCACGCATGCCTTTTTCAGCATTGATCAGGCGTACCAGTCTCTGGGAGATTTGTAAGACTACGTCTTTTTCACGTGTACCCGCAAAGCCAGTCGCGCCAGGGTCTTTGCCGCCATGACCAGGATCGACTGCAATCACAAGGGTTCCACGCTGTGTTCTTTTTGGTGTGGTATTGGTCTGTTGTGCTGGTTTGGCTTTCGCTGGTTGAGCAACCTTGGGTGCCGTCACTTTAGCAATTATGTCTTGCTTTGGCTGAGTGCTGGCAACTTTAGCTACAGGTCTTTTAACAGACTTTGCGGCCTGTTTGGGAGCGGATTCAGACTTGCTTGTTGCTTTTGGTTTTGAAGGCTGCTTTTTGGCTATCTGGGTATTTGCTGTCCGAGAGTTCTTTAAGTCAATCACCAGTCGATGATGTGAATTTTCATTGGGTGCGAGGACAAAACTTTTGGGTACGATTTGTTCGTTAAGGTCTAGTACGATTCTAAGTTTATTACTGGGTCGGTTGGCAAAACGCAGTTTTTCAACAAATGATGCTTTAAAGACCGACTGATCTACTTTGGTCGATAGCCTGGCATTTGACAGATCAATCACGACACGACGAGGATTATTTAAGGTGAATATTTTATATGACGGTATGGCACTCGTATCGAATACAACACGAGTGACCTGATCATTTTTGGCCACGCGAATATTTTCTACCTTAAATGTATCAGCAAATACGCTGGCAGGTATAACGCCAATCATTACGACCAGCACAATGATTGTCTGAATGACGTGACGAGTATGTGATGACTTTGGATGCGACACCCAGCAGATCTCCCAGTGACCTTTGTCGTTTTTTGTTAACTGTAACAAAAATAATGACCTACGGGCAATTATTAAATGAAAATCTATAATTTGGGTCAAGTAGAGAGGGGTTAAGGTGTATGTTTTGTGATGCTGATCTGCCTGCCTTCAGGCACATATTCGATGTAAATCTCCATTGTGGCCCTGGGAACGAGCGGTTTGCCAAGATTTGGCCACTCGATAAAGCAGATGTTTGAACCACTGCAGAATTCCCGTATGCCAATGTAGTCCAGTTCTTCCGGGTCAGAAATCCTATATAAATCAAAGTGATAAACTTCAAGTTTGCTAAAAGAGTAGGTTTCGACCAGAGTAAATGTGGGGCTCTTGACCAGGCCCTGATAACCCAAGCCGCGTAAAGCACCTCTCACCAGTGTCGTTTTACCGGCACCGAGATCACCATGCAGGTAAATTACGGCCGGCGCATGTAAATCATTTACCAGCGCGGCGCCGGTCGCTTCCATTTCGTCAGCGGAGCGAATCAGATTTTTCATTGATTAACCAGTTTATAGATAGCCGGGAACAGATCCTGGGCTAGTACTCCTCTTGTGCCATATTTGGATATTAGTTCTGCTGCAAGTCCATGCAGCATGACACCACAATTGGCGGCATCACTTATAGATAACCCCTGGCCGGCGAGACTGGCAATTATGCCGGCTAATACATCACCACTGCCACCTGTAGCCAGACTGACATTACCACTTGTGCAAAAATTAATTTGCTGGTCATGACAGGTTAGTGTGCCTGAACCTTTGAGTACTGTGACTCCGGAATACTGTTCCTGAATGGCGAGTGCCGAGGAAGTTCGATTAAGCTGAATCTCTTCGGTGTTGCAAGCCAGTAATTGAGCGGCTTCTCCTGGGTGTGGAGTCAATATCCAGTGATCACAATGACCTGGATTGTTACCCAGCAAGCGTAAGGCATCCGCATCGACAATTAGCGGTTTGCTGGTTTCAATCACACGTGCAAATATTTTTTGTGCCCACTTGTCTTGACCGAGACCCGGCCCAATTAAAATCACATCCGCTTTTTTTATGAGCTCGCCAAGATCGCGTGATTCACGAATACCTTTCACCATAAGCGAGCCGCAGCCTGAAGCAATGGCGGCGACATTATTCGGGTGGCAAGCAACACTGACCAAACCGGTACCTGTGCGTGCAGCAGCTTCACCTGCGAGACGTGCAGCATTGGGATAACCAATATTTCCACCGACTACCAGTACGTGACCATACAGGTTTTTATAGCCGCTTTGACTGCGTGCAGATAACAATCGTGCCGGCATGGTTTCGCTCAAAGACATGCCTAGTTTCTCTGCATTTTCGATCACTGAATCGGGAAGATCCAGTGAGTCAACACCGACTTTGCCAGTATAGTTTCGCGACTCACCAGTGATTAATCCACTTTTTAAACCAATAAAGGTAAGTGTACTGTTTGCATAAACAGTCGGTCCCATGGGGTTGCCAGTTTCGGCGCTGAGCCCTGAGGGAATATCCAGAGACAGCACCGGTACCGGTGTGTGATTAATAGCATTGATGATATCTGCAAATTCATTTTCTACAGGGCGTGTCAGGCCAATACCAAAAATGGCATCAACAATCAGATCGCATTCAGGTAAATCTTCAGTGAAATCAATGTCTCTGCCGTCATGTATGGCATAGTCATTTTGCGCGCGCATGGCATCACCTCTTAATCTGGTGATGGGAACTACGGGCATGGTGTAGCATTCGGTGTCTGCAGTGTGCAGTAGTCTCGCCAAAATGTACCCATCTCCGGCATTATTACCTCCGCCGGTAATCACCAGTACTCTTTTGGCATCCGGGTAATGTTCCCGAATGAACATAAATGCGGCTTTCCCGGCACGTTGCATGAGATCATAGCTTTTAAACCCATGCTGCTGGATTGCGCTAGACTCAAGATTCTGTATCTGTTGTCGAGTAAAAACCGGGTATTGTTTGCCGTTATTAAGTAAATTCATGTGTGATTTAACAATTTAATATATTGTGGAAAAGCCTATCGTTACTGAGCAGAGTATGCAAAGCCTATTGGATAATATCCGTGCGTGGGCGCATGGGCTTGGCTTTGATCATATTGGAATTAGCGATACGAATCTTGCTGAACATGAGGCATATTTGCTGAACTGGTTGCAATCGGGGATGCAGGGTGAAATGCATTACATGCATAAGCATGGCACCAAGCGTTCAAGACCGGATGAATTGCTGCCGGGTACCGTGCGTATTATTTCGGTCAGGATGAATTATCTGCCACCCGATGCGCAGGAACCATTGAGTGTGCTTGATGATGCATCTCTGGCGTATATTTCGCGTTACGCACTAGGGCGTGATTATCATAAAGTCATGAGGAATCGTCTGCAAAAACTGGCAAACCATATAGAGCAGCAGGTGGGGCCATTTGGCTATCGGGCATTCGTCGATAGTGCCCCTGTGATGGAAAAAGCACTTGCACATAAAGCCGGTTTGGGCTGGATTGGAAAACATACAAATTTATTATCCGAGGATGCTGGTTCGTGGTTTTTTCTGGGCGAGCTGTTTACTAACCTGCCGCTGCCGATTGATCAGCCGTCAACGAGTCACTGCGGTACATGTCAGGCATGTATAGAAATTTGCCCAACCCAGGCAATTGTTGCGCCATATACATTAGATGCACGTAAATGTATTTCTTATCTAACCATAGAGCATAAAACGTCAATTCCGGTTGAATACAGGAAACCCATGGGTAACCGTATTTATGGTTGTGATGACTGCCAGCTGGTATGTCCATGGAATAAATTTTCAAAAAAATCTCCCCTGGCAGACTTTGCCAGTCGGCATAAACTCGATGCAAGCAGTCTGGTGGAATTGTTTTTGTGGAGCGAACAGGATTTTTTATATTTCACTGAAGGTTCTGCAATCCGTAGAATAGGGTATCAGCAGTGGTTGAGAAATCTTGCCGTTGCATTGGGGAATGCAACAGGTACTCCTGAAGTGGTAGAGGCTTTACTGAGTCGACAGGACAATTGCACAGAACTGGTTCGAGAGCATGTGCAATGGGCACTGGAACAACACGGGCGATAAGCAGGATATGAAGAAAATAATTTTCGTATTGTCAGTATTGGTTGTTTTTGTATGCCTGTTTGTATTTCGTGTGCCGCTGATTCAACGTGTGTCGCCTGAAGTCGCCAGATATTACGGGTTTGAGGTGAGTCGTTTCGAAGTTAGCCAGTTCGACATCAATAAAATTGTAATTCCCATGCTGGCAATGCAGCAAGTCGATGGTGCTTTGCGTACAAAAATCGAAATACGTGATCTTGTGGTTGATATTGATACATTCAATGCTGAAGTGTCTGCCGTATCGTCGCGTTATGTTGATATCGACATAGAGAACCTGGGTGCTGCTGCATCTGATGCAACTGGGCAAGGTGTAAGTGAGATTGTTAATTTATTACCTGTATTTGGCTTGAGCATTGAAGACATGGGCATTACATACCGTGTAAATGGTGAGGAACTGGTGCGTTTTGAAGGCGGATTGTCCTATGCGCAATCAGTAACTCTGAAAGGTGAGGTTAGTAGCGGGAATAAATTTAATCTGGTTGTAGATGTGTTTGCAGATGATTCGAATTTCACAGTTAACGCATTCCGTCATGAAGATGACAAAGTGGCAATAGACTTAAGTGGTAATTATCAGGTGACTGATGATTGGCTTGATGTAGACCTTGAAGGTGATTTGAGTTTTCAAGCGATTAATCAGTTTATAAAGGTGTTTGGAGTTGATGAGTATGTGAATGATGATGACAGTCACATAAAAGGCAGGTTCGAACTGGATCTTACGCGTCCGGTGCAGGATATTATGCAGTCTTTTGCTGCTGATCTGAGTATTGATAGCACATTGAATGTTTCCTCAAAAAGTCTTGGTGTAAAGCAAGCACAAATTGATGTGAGCGCAAGTTGTCGTGCGGAAAGACTGGAAAATATAAATTGCCTGTTTAAAGATCCGCAAAGAGCTGTTATGACGTTCTTTGAAACACCGGATTGGTTGAATGAGTATTTTGACAATATAGGGAATGAGTTTGTCTTTGAAGTGAATCCTGGTGATCAGTTGGCGGCAAAATTATCATTGAAAGAGATATTGTTTGTAGATGCCAAAGGGAATGCTTCTTTTAATATACGATCCCGGTCTGCTGGCCTGGAAGTTAGCGGTGTCATGACAGATATTAGTGCTAATGGTATTTCTCAAGATTGGCAGTTAGAGGCGGATTATAAATTAGATGTTGAAGCATTAGATGTAATTTCACCGGTGAAAACTTCACGCTTGCTGACGAATGCCGAGGGTAAGTTAAGTGCAGATGAGGAGCAGGCAAATATACAGCTGGATAAAGGCTCTGTGGTCAATGCGCTACACGGTGAGTATGAAGGATATGTGGCTAAAACTGTGCGTCTTGAATTGCTGAATAACAGTCAATTTGATTATCGCTATCTCAATAATCAGATCAATGTTGACGATGTGCGCTTTGATCTGGTGTTGAATCGACTGACGAATGCTGACGCTGGTATAGAAGTCAGTTTATCGCCTATTCAGATGCAAATTGATGCTATTGATTATTCTTCTGTCAGTCAGCATGCGGTTGCTCACGTTGATGTGAATAATATTCTACTGGTCGAACGAGGGATTCCTGTCAAGGCGTATGAATTTAATGCGGGAGCTAATTTAAAGAATAATCAATTCACTGTGGACGGTGGCGTAGGGCTGGGTCAGCAAAAAAACAAAGTAAATTTTTATGCAAGCCATAATATATTGACAGCAACAGGTCGGGGCACTGTCAATGCGGATACAATCGCACTGTTGGATAATGAAATTGTAAGTAATCAGATTTCCGAATCCGGTTTTCCGTTACAGCTAACGGGTGGCAATCTCGGTGTCAATGTCGATGCTGTCTGGAATACAGATCATTCCGAGTCTGAAATTACAGTGAAGCTATTGGCAGAGCAGATAATGGGAGATTATGCGCAAAATCAATTTTCCGGTTTAAATGCGGCGCTTGAGTTTGTGGGTAAAGACGGTTGGTCATTAAAACAGGCAGCGAATCTTAAGGTTGATGAATTCAATATAGGCGTACCGGTTGAAAATGTTTCGATGCGTCTTGAGCGAGTGGAGTATGGAAAGCAGGAAAAACCATTAATTCATTTGAGTGAGCTCTCTGCAGGTGTTTTGGATGGCAGTATTTATTCAGAAAAGATAGAGATAGATCTTAATCAGCATGAAAATATGTTTACTATACTTATGACTTCTCTGTCATTGGAGAAATTAATTGCCTTGAATCAAACACAGGACCTTAAAGCTAGCGGTATCATTAACGGTAAGCTGCCAATGAAGCTGGTAGATGGCGTGTTGCTGGTTGATGAAGGATCGGTGCAAGCAGATGAGGCTGGTGGTTATATTAAATATGCCAGAATTGGAGAGATGTTAGCTGGAAACCAGAATTTGCAGTTAGTAGGAGACTTGCTAAAAGATTTTCGATATAACGAAATGTCTGCGCAAGTGGATTTGATTGAAGGAGGCCGGTTGACGTTGGCGACTAAACTGCATGGCCGCAGTCCCAGTGCGGAGCTGAATAAGCAGGTCAACCTGAACTTTAATATTGAGTTAAATTTGTGGAAATTTCTGGAGAGTGCTAGATTGCTAGGACGCATTGACCAGGATGTTACCAGGCAAATACTTTCCAGGCCAAAATGATGGCGGGAACTTTGTTGATAATGACCGGGTCCACTACTTATATATTCTCGGTATAATGAAATGAATAGAATTTTTGTGTTTGCATTACTTATGGGTGGTTCCATGCTGACAGCGTGTAACCCAACTGTAAAAGTTGAAGCGCCTGATGAGCCAATTACAATTAATATGAACATTAAAATTGATCATGAAGTACGTATAAAAGTAGATAAAGAGCTGGATAATGTATTATCCGAGGATAGTGGTCTGTTCTAACCGGAATCTAAAACAGTGATGAATAAGATTTTAAAACTTTTTTTTATCAGTCTAATAGCGTTAAATGCGGCCTGCGTTTTTGCTGCAGATCTGCAACAGGTCAAAAGTGAAGGCTTGGTTGGAGAACAGTTAAATGGTTATCTGGGCGTAGTGAACTCTGGAGCAACTGCTGAAGTGCGTGCGCTCGTTGCAGACGTTAATGCAAAACGTAAAGCACAATATGAGGCGATTGCAGCAAAAAATGGCACCAGTATTGAGACTATTGAATTGCTGGCAGGTAAGAAAGCGATAGAAAAAACCGAGGCAGGTAATTATGTTCAGTCTGCGACAGGTTGGAGTAAAAAATAGCGAATCAGGAACCTTGTTTCTGCCAGCAAAGAATTTTATTGTTGGAAGGCATCTCCCATAGTGTGGAAGGCTGGAAATTATTATTAGCTGCAATCTGGTCAAGATCGTTCCTGTCTCTAATACAGGCGTCTGGATCTCTCTCTTTTATCCATAAATCAAAACGGCGATTACTTTCGCTCGTATAATTCCCATTTATATTGAAAGGGCCATATAAACAGAAGACAGCCTTGTCCGTAAGGACGTGATCCAGTCCTGAAAATAATGCTTCTATTTCTTTTAAATGCATTATATGGGCAATATTGGCAGCGAATGCGCCCTGATAACTCTGCTGCGGCCAGTGTGCATTAACATCCAGTTCTATCGCCTCAAGTGCATTTTTCAGTCTGGCTTCTTTAATCCATAGATTGATGCCCGCAAGCATCTCGCGTTTGTCGCTCGATTGCCATGTCAGGTGCGGTAACTGCTGCGAAAAATATACTGCATGCTGGCCAGTTCCACTGCCAATCTCAAGAACGCTATTGGTATGTTTGAATTCTTGTCGAAGTACGCTGAGGATCGCGTCGCGATTTTCTCTGGCGGCAGGCGCAAATGGCTTCGTGGGCATGGCTTGACGGCTTAACTGGTTTTGCGGATGTAATCAATTAATGCTTTGGTGGAACAGTCGCCGCTAGTTAACTCTTTGTTGCTTTGAAGTACAGGAAGGATTTTGTTGGTCAGGGTTTTGCCTAACTCCACGCCCATCTGATCAAATGAATTGATGTTCCAGATTATGCCCTGGACAAACACTTTATGTTCATAAAGAGAGAGTAATGCACCCAGTGTTGTTGGCGTCAGGGACTCACACATAATTGTGTTGCTGGGACGATTTCCTGGGAAAGTCATGTGTGGAGACAGATCCTTGACCATGTTTCCGGTAATGTTCTGGCTGGCTAGTAATTCAATGGTTTCTTTTCTTGAACGTCCCATCATCATCGCTTGCGATTGTGCAAGCATATTGGCAAGTAATATTTCGTGGTGATTGCGGTGAGTATGTTCAGCTTTGGAAAATCCTATGAAATCACAGGGTACTGTGGGTGTGCCCTGATGCAGTAACTGATGAAAAGCGTGTTGTCCGTTTGTGCCCGCCTCTCCGAATATAATCGGGCCGGTGCTGTAATTAGCTCGCTTGCCATCACGTGTTACACATTTTCCATTACTCTCCATGTCAAGCTGTTGCAAATAACCGGGTAAGCTGCGTAAGCGATGGTCATAAGGTAATACAGCATGATGTGGCATACCCAGAAAATTTATGTACCAGATGCCGAGCAGGCCCATAATCACAGGTAAGTTTTGTTCTAAAGGTGCTGTTTGAAAATGCTTGTCCATGGCATATGCGCCAGTTAGCAGACTGCGAAAATTTTGCATGCCTATCTGTAATGCTAGTGGAAAGCCGACAGTGCTCCAGAGAGAATAACGCCCGCCAACCCAGTCCCACATATTCAGGATATGGTCGGAGTCTATGCCAAAGGATTTGGCGGCTTCCGCATTTGAAGTAATGGCAACAAATTGCTTGCGTACCGATCTTCGAATGCCGCTTTTTTCTCTTAACCATGCTGCTGCCGTATTTGCGTTGACAGTGGTTTCCTGGGTTGAAAAACTTTTGGAGATAACAACAAATAGTGTGTCTTCGGGAGCTATTTCTTTTAGTACTTCTTCCAGTAAATGAGCATCAACATTGGCAACGAAATGAACTTTTATTTCTTTTTGGGTGAAATGTGTGAGCGCTTCGCAGGCAAGTTTAGGTCCCAGATAAGAACCACCAATGCCGATGACGACAACATCTTTTATGGGTGTGTCTTTGTAACTTAGCCATTGGCCATGATGAAGCTTATTGCACAAGCGCTCCATTCTAGCCAATTCAGTATTCACTTCTTTACTGACATGAGTCTCTACAGGGCTGCGCAGTGCTGTATGCAGTGCTGAACGTTGCTCGGTGACATTAACGATTTCGCCCGCGAACATTTTATCACGCCATTTCTCTACTTCTGCTGCTTCAGCAAGATTGAATAATAGAGTCAGGGTTTGTTCTATAACTCTGTTTTTCGAGAAATCAACAAGAATTGGATTTGACTGAATTGAGAATTTTTTGAATCGATTCGGATCTTCATCAAACAGCTGGCGCATTTCTACATCGCGCATGAGAGATGCGTGATTAATGAGTTTTTTCCAATGCGGGGCTATCATCTGCGGATAATACTAGGAATTAAAAACAATTGAGCACTATGTTTTAGTTGTTTTACGCCGTTTATCAGATTAAGGGTGAGGAGTATTAAACAATGAACATCATATCAGGGTACATTGATTAATGGCTGACTATTTCAGGATAAAATCTGAACACAAAAAAAGCGGGCTATAAAGCCCGCTTTTTTTGTGAAATGCGCCCGAACTATCGGTAAATAGTGCCGTTCTTAAGATGTGAGAATAGGTTCAACTGCGATGCAATATTGATTACAAACGCGAGTACAATACAACCAACTACAAACCATGCCATATTTATTCTCCTGAGATTTGGTTAATGAATTCGTATGCCCATAAGTATACACAATTAAGGCATGGGGAAAAGTATGTTGTCTATCAGGCGGGTCTCTCCCAGCCAGGCGGCCACTAAAACCACAATTTCAATAGTGTTATTATTGACCGGCTGCAGGTTTGCTGCATCCCGAATACTGAAGTACTCAATGACCATGCCTGCTGCTTCCAGATTCAATCGCGCAGATGCCTCTAGTGATGAGACTTCTTCAGGTGTGAAGTGGGTCTTTACGTGTTCCAGACTGGCAAATAAATGTTTGGCAGATGCTCGCTGGTCTGGTGTCAGGTGAGTATTTCGAGAGCTCATTGCAAGCCCGTCATGTTCTCGTACAGTGTTGCCAGCCACAATATCGATATTAAAATTAAGTTCATCAACCATGCGGCGGATAATTAGTAATTGTTGATAATCCTTGTTTCCAAATACAGCGGTATCTGGTGTCAGTATATTAAATAGCTTGCAAACGATGGTGCATACACCTTCAAAATGTCCTGGTCGATAGTGACCGTCAAACTCATTGCTTAACTCAGGGATATAAATTCTCGGTGCTGACTGAATGCCGTGAGGGTAAAGCGATTCAGTGCTTGGGGTAAAGACAGCATCTACATCCAATGCGAGCAATTGCTCAATATCAGACGTCAGCGTGCGTGGGTAGCGGGAAAAATCACTTTCATTGTTAAACTGTAGTGGATTCACAAAAATAGAAACCACTACACGCTGTCCCAGCGATTTGGCTAATTCAATTAGTGATACATGGCCTTTGTGCAAGTGGCCCATGGTTGGGACCAAAACAACTTTTTCGTTTCTGCTTTTCCAGCGGTTGATATGCCCACGTATTAGGCTGGATTCTGAATAAACCTTCATGATAGGAATGCGTTGAAAGTGCTAGGCAGGAAAATCGCCGGCCTTGACTTCTTTGATGTAGTTGGCAACTGCATTCTGAATGCTGCAGGCCTGCATATAATTTTTTGCAAACGGTGGTGTCTTGCCAGGCGTAATGCCAAGAATATCCTGCAATACCAGAATCTGCCCATTGCAGTCTTTACCAGCGCCAATGCCTATCACCGGGATGCTGACTGTTTTCGTAATTTCCGCCGCCAGTTTTGCTGGAATGCATTCGACTAATAGTATGTCAGCACCTGCTGCTTCCAATGCTGTGCTTGTAGTTAACAATTCGTTTGCCGAATCTGTGTCTGTGCCTTGTGCAAGATAGCCGCCTAGTTTGTGAATATATTGAGGACGTAGTCCGAGATGAGCGCATACAGGAATGCCACAGGCACTGAGTTCTCCGACGATTTCAGTTTGTCGTTGAGTGGCTTCAAGTTTTACCATTTGTGCACCGCCTTCCTGCATCAGGCGAGTTGCGTTATAGAGTGCGCTATCAATATTGCTATAACTCATGAAAGGCATGTCAGAAATTACCAGAGAATGACTGACTGAATTGGCAACGCATTCAGTGTGATAAATCATGTCTTCCATGGTGACAGAGACAGTTGAGGGGTTTCCCTGTACAACCATGCCGAGGGAGTCACCCACCAGTATGATATCCATTCCTGCTTCATCCAGTAGTTTTGAGAATGCTGCATCATACGCAGTGAGACAAGCAATTTTTTCATTGTCATCACGCATTTTTTGCAGTTGCTTTATGGTGACGCCAATAGGATTCTGTGCACTCATGACAGGCTAGCTTACAAATGAAAGAGGGTTGAAGTAATGACGACCACTTCTGGTATTAACAATCTGTGCTTTTAATTGTTCATAGTCGCGCTCATTGTTTATAAAGTCGATATCACTGGCATTGACAATTAACAAAGGTGTGTCGTTGTAGTGATAAAAGAAATCAGCGTAGGCTTCATTGAGTTGTTCCAGATAATTGGATTCAATGAAGCGTTCAAAAGAGCGACCACGCTTTCTAATGCGTTCTATTAATATTGGCACAGGTGCCTGCAGGTACACTACCAAATCAGGCCTGGGTGCATCTACAATCATATGCTCATAGACCTGTAGGTATAGATCATATTCTGTTGGCGTTAATGTTACTTGTGCAAACAGCTGATCTTTTTCTATAAGGTAATCAGCAATCTTGGATTGCGAAAAAATACTCCCCTGGCGCAACTGCTGAATTTGACGGGTTCGGTGCATTAAGAAAAACAGCTGTGTGGATAATGCTGCTTCACGGGGACGCTGATAAAACTGTTCCAGGAATGGATTTTCATCTACTTCTTCCAGGACTAGTTCGGAATCAAAGTCATTAGCCAAGCGGCGCGCAAGGCTGGATTTTCCAACGCCAATAGGGCCTTCAATAACAATGTAATCTGGTAGCGGAGTGTGCATCTTATATTGATAGTCTGGTGAGTCCGTTTGCATAGCATCGTGGCTGTATACGATGTATAGCTCCTAGACTTGGAATCATGAGGTTTTTATTCACTTCGTGCAATGGGTAGAGAACAAATTCACGATACTTTATTCCAGGGTGTGGTACTGTAAGTGCCTGATTTTTAATCATATAATTTCCATATACGAGAATATCAAGGTCCAGGGTTCTTGGCCCCCAGTGCTCACCTTTGCGAATTCTGCCGTGTTCATTTTCAATTGACTGTAATTTGAGCAATAGGGAATGTGCAGTGAGCCGGGTGGTTAGCCAGGCCACTGCATTGACATAAGGTGGCTGGTCAGGCGGCCCCATTGGTCGACTTAAGTACAGGCTGGAATGTGAAATCAGGTCTGAATCGGTAATTAAATCAAGTTGTTCGATAGCACTGGTGACTTGCAGGAATGGGTTTTGCAAATTGCTACCTATACCAATATAAGCATCAGTAATAAACTGGTTTCTCATAATGTTATTGCTTGTTTTTTCGTTGGTGCTTTTTGTTGCTGTTCTGATTGACCATTTTGCGTTGTTCCTGCTCGGATAAAGTCTGTATCCGTGTCCACCAGACGCAATCTTCTTCGTCCAGTTCTCCACTACGCGCACGCAGACACATGAAATCATATGCTGCTCTAAAACGGGGATGCAGCATCAGATTCAATGCCTTGCGACCCCGTTTGTTTTGAAAGCGATTCTGTAACTTCCATATCTCGCAGATGGTCACCGAGAATCGTTTCGGAATCGAGGTGATAGTTGACTGATCCAGTACAGTTCTTCTGCCTGATGACCATGCGCCTTCTGAGTAAGGTATGCCTTGCTGATTGCTTTGTTCGAGCAATTGCAGATATGGGCGCCACAGTAATATTGCAAATATAAATGCAGGGTTAACAGATTTGCTGCTTCTTATACGCGCATCGGTATTTTCTAATGCGTTATGGATGAGCAGGCTAAATGATTCGTCATGATTTAAAGCTTCCTGTGTGATTGGAAACAGCACTTGTAATAAATTAAAGTCATCCAGTGCCTGAAAGCAGCGCATGGCGTAGCCACTATGAAAAAGCTTGATCACTTCATCAAATAAGCGTGCAGAAGGAATTTCTGAAAGCAGGTGCCCCATTGATTTAATGGGTTTCTGGGTGTCATCATCTATAGTTAAATCCAGTTTTGCACGAAAGCGAAGTGCTCTTAACATGCGTACCGGATCTTCACGGTAACGTGTGCTGGGATCGCCAATCATGCAAATTTTGCGTGCTTTTAAATCCTCGTAACCGTGACAGAAATCAAGTACTTCAGAGTTTTCAGTATCGTAGTAGAGCGCATTAATTGTGAAGTCGCGCCGTATAGCATCTTCTTCGATAGTGCCAAAGGTATTGTCTCGAAGAATTCTTCCGTTAGCGCCGGCATTAGACGATTGATTTTTTGACTGACTTGCCTGTGCGCGAAATGTAGAAACTTCTATATTATTGCGATGGAAGTATACGTGTACTATGCGAAAGCGCCGGCCAATTAAGCGACTATTATCAAAATGCTCACATATCTGTTCGGGGTGTGCATTGGTTGCAATATCAAAGTCTTTGGGTTCTATGCCCAGCACTAAATCTCTGACACAGCCACCGACCAGATAGGCCTCATAACCTGCTTCCAATAAGGTTTTGACGACATGACTAGCCTGGCTGCATATCTTGCTTTCATCGATGAGATGTTCGCTAGCGGGTATTCGAATGAGGGAATTATGTTTGTTATTAGTATTGTCCACGCGCTAATTATAGAGTGATCTAGCATCCGGGTGGAAAAAAAGGCGGCTATAAAGCCGCCTTTTTAGACGATTTGTAAAGATTTAAAGATTGTAACCTTTTTCTTCGTGCTGAGTGATGTCGAGACCATTGCGCTCATGTTCATCGGTGACACGTAATCCGCAGATCAGATCGGTCACTTTTAGAACAATGAAACTTGCTATTGCTGTCCATACAATTACCGCAGCTACAGCGGTTAACTGTATACCCAGCTGATCACTCATGCTGACGCCATCTGCCAGACCAATACCGCCAAATTGTGAAGCGATAAAAATACCTGCCAGTAATGTTCCGATAATTCCGCCGACACCGTGAACAGGAAATACGTCAAGTGAATCATCGATATGGAGTGTGCGCTTCATGAAGTTTGTGGCAGCAAAACACACAATTCCGGCAGTCAGGCCGATCACGATAGCGCCCATCGGACCAACATATCCTGATGCGGGAGTGATACTGCCAAGTCCGGCAACCATACCTGTCACAATACCCAGAACACTGGGTTTGCCATACTTGATCCATTCTATGAACATCCAGGTGAGGGACGCTACTGCTGCGCTGATATGTGTTACGAGAATCGCCATGCCTGCGTCGCCATTGGCCGCCAGTGCGCTACCGCCGTTGAAGCCAAACCAGCCAACCCATAGCATGCCTGCGCCGGTCACGGTCATGGTCATGTTATGTGGCGGTAAAGGTGTGGTTGGAAATCCATTGCGTTTACCTAGCACTATGGCCGCTACCAACGCGCCAATTCCGGCAGTGATGTGAACGACTAATCCGCCTGCGAAATCCAGAGCACCTTTATCACTGAGCCAGCCGCCGCCCCATACCCAGTGACAAACCGGGAAGTAGACTATGATCATCCAGAATACAGTAAACCAAAGCATGGCCGAGAATTTCATTCTTTCTGCAAATCCACCAATAACCAGTGCCGGTGTGATGATAGCGAAAGTCATTTGAAACATGACAAATACAGATTCAGGAATGCTGCCAACCATGCTGTCACGGGAGACTTCAGATAAGAACAGATTATTGAATCCGCCGATCCACTGATTAAGTGAACCGTGTGCCGTGAAACTCATGCTGTAACCAAATACCAGCCAAATAATAGAAGCAACACAGGTGATAGCAAAACATTGCATCAAGACGGACAGGACGTTTTTGCTGCGTACCAGTCCGGCGTAAAATAACGAAAGTCCCGGAATAGTCATGAACAGCACCAGCGCTGTCGATGTTAATATCCATGAGGTATCAGCCCCATTCAGATCTTCTGCACTTGCTAGTGCAGGCAGTAACAGTAGTATGCAAAGTAAAATATTTTTATTGTTCATACCTCCTCTCCCTAGAGTGCATCCTGGCCGGTTTCTCCGGTTCTAATACGAATGGCTTGTTCTAAACTGGTGATGAAGATTTTGCCATCGCCAATTTTTCCGGTGTTGGCGGTACGGGTAATGACTTCAATGACGTCGTTAACCTGTTCAGTAGGAACAGCGATCTCGATTTTTAACTTGGGTAAAAAATCAATGACGTACTCTGCTCCACGGTAGAGTTCAGTATGTCCTTTTTGGCGTCCAAACCCTTTGACTTCTGTCACGGTCAGGCCTCGAATACCCTGCTCCGTCAGGGCTTCACGTACATCATCTAATTTGAATGGCTTAATGATAGCGGTGACTAGCTTCATTGTTTTTATCTCCTTAGTTTTACGCGCTAGAAGAGTGCAGTATGCCATTGAATAATGTGTGTAGCACCAATTAATGGCGCGCAATATATCAATGCACAGTTATAGTGCATTGATAATCCTGTAAAAGCCTTTATGGTCGACGTGCAGAAAAAATTGCACGTGTAGGTGCAGGGTAACCTTCAATTGTTTTACTGTGATCTTCAGGGTCCAGAAAATTAATCAGAGAATAATTCTGCATCCATTCTGTTGAACGCTGCTCATCAACGTGTGTAGTTTGTATGTTATGCAGTTGAACGTTGTCGTAGCCGCTTTCATGTAGCCAGGATTGCACCATGGCGGGACTTGGGACACTCCAGACATTGCGCATTCCGGCATATCGATCCTGGGGAATCAGTTGAGTGTTTTGCTCCGTATTCAAAATCAATGTTTCAATCAATATGGTTCCGCCGCTGACAGTGTGTTGATATAAACGCTTTAGGTGTTCAAGCGGATTGCGGCGATGATATAAAACGCCCATGGAAAAAACATAATCGAACTGATTTATTTGTGCTGGCAATTCTTCAAATGCGATAGGCAGTAAATGAGCGTTAATATTGTGATTTAGACATTGTACAAGCGCATAATATTGCGCTAAAAATACCAGTGTTGGATCGACGCCAATAACATGTTTTGCTCCCTCACCCAGCATGCGCAACATGTAATAACCATTTCCGCAGCCGACATCCAGAATCGTTTTGTTTTTGAGTGGTGACAGGTAACTTTGTATGCGTTGCCATTTTTTGTCACAGCGCCATTCGGTATCTATAAAATTGCCAAAAAAGTTAAAAGGTCCTTTGCGCCAGGGATGCAGAGCGTTCAGGGATTCAAGAATTATTTCGTTTTGTTTTTTTGTAATATCGCTGGAAGTGCCAATCTCTATTACAGGTGTGTCAAATTTGTAATGAGCGCTGCTTGCCAACGATAACTGATCGACAGCGGACTGCCATTTGGGGAAGTGTCCATGTGTAGGTTTGAGGAAAATGCCGTTTAATTTCTGTTCCAGTAAGGACTTCCAGTTTGAATCATCAGATAACTCGTTTATCTCGAACAGATGCGAGTAGTGTTCAAGGTTCATCAGTTAAATTATTTGATAGCAATTAAAGATACAAAATTGAGGCACTGGAACCAGACAGTGACATTGCTGAATCCGACATCATTTAATCTTTGCTGGTGATCCTGCAGAGACTCGCGAATTAAAACATTCTCTATGGCTTTTCTTTTCTGGCTGATTTCAAGTTGACTGTATTGGTTAGCAGCTTTAAAAGTAGTATGTAATTCCTGGAAGAGTTGTTCGGTGGAGCTGTTATTGAACGTTATTTTCTCTGTGAGTATGCACGCGCCTCCGGTATTCATCCCTGTGATAATTTTTTTCAGCAATGCCTGTCGCTGTTTAAGTGGCAGGAATTGCAGTGTCAGGTTTAGTATGACTACAGAGGCATTGTGGATGTCCAGCTGGTTTATATCTTCCAGTAGGACATTAATACAAGAAGTTGCTCCGGCCTGTGAGACCAGTTGCCTGCATTGGTCAATCATAGCCTGTGAATTATCGACAGCATGAATGCTGACAGTGTCAAATGGCAGGCAGTTAAATATAGATAAAGCTGCTGCACCGTGAGAGCAACCCAGGTCATAGCAATTTGTATTGGGTCTCAGGAAGTGTGATGAAATAGGACCAATATTTGCTATCAGTGTTCGGTAGCCAGGCACAGAACGATCCACCATGTCGTCGAATGCATCACTGACAGCTTTATCAAAACTGAAATCTTCTATGTTTTGTAATGGGTGTTTGTATATTTCGTCTTTACTCATGCAACACAATATAAAGCCTATTGAGCGCCTGGTGGTTTGGCAGGAAGTCCACCCATAATTAAGTCCAGTGTTTCACGCAGGACGCGGCCTTTGCCATTCGCTGTCTCTCTTTCTTCGGCACGTAGTAAACCTGCTTGAAAAGCATGTGACAAGTCTGGACACTCATTGCCTGCTTCATACAGTACACGGTATGCAACGCCTTCATAAAGCCTGATAGTAATAGGCAGGCCACCAGCATTCCAGATACGTGAACCCATATTAATGGTCTCAGCTACTTCCAGTAGTAACGGGCTGAATTTTGGGCAGCTCTCCTTGAGCGATGTTTGAAATTCCTTGGGGCTGGCGAGGGCCTTGTCGAGGACTTCGGTCATTTGTTGTTTGCTTAAGCGTTTGCTTTGTTTTTCGTCGCCAGGAAGGCATGCAGTTATTATGAATACAAGTGAAATGATAAAGCTTAAAAGTAATATCCTCATGAATAGTCCTCTTGGCAAATGAGGCTAAATATCTAGTATAGCCTGTAAGTTTAAGTCTAACGGCGTAAATTGCTGTCAGGAATGTGGCCTGCGAGCACTTAGTTTTCCAGATAAACCACCTGGTCGCGGCCGCTTTGCTTGGCTTGATAAAGCGCTTTATCAGCACGCTGCAGAAGATGTCTGCCAATAAGCTTGGGTGCTTCGTTATGTCGTTCCTGGAAGTCTATGGTTGAGACGCCTACAGAGACAGTTATGTGAATATGTTTGCCTGCGTTCTTGAATTTTGTATCCGCAATGATTGTGCGAATACGCTCTGCGATTTCTATCGCTTTAGTCTCACCGCTTTGCCCCAACAGTATGGCAAACTCTTCACCACCATATCTGGCAACAACATCAATAGAGCGTATTTGTGCGCGTACCAACTCAGCGACTTTCTTTAATACAGTGTCGCCAACGTCGTGACCAAAGCTGTCGTTAATGATTTTGAAATGATCAATATCAATAAATAAACAGCTTAAGCTTGCTTCTAGACGCTTGTTGCGTGAAATTTCTTCTTCCAGGCGTTGATCGAAGAAGCGCCGGTTGTTAATGCCGGTAAGCGCATCTGTTAAACCCGCCTGTTTGAGTCGCTCATGCGCTATCGCAGTGTGCAGGCAGGTTGCCAGCACAGCGGCTAGATGTTGCAGGAAATCTGTCGCACTGCCTTTCTGGAAACGCTCGAGTTTGTAACTGCCCAGATTCAGGCTACCCAATAAACAGTTGTTTCTCTGTAAAGGAAGCAACGCTATGCTACGGGGATACTTCTGATTGGGTAAAAATAGTGAGCGATGTTTTTCCAGGTTGAATTTTCCCAGTGTAGGTTTGCGTGACATGCCGTAAATATGTTTTACATGGGTAATATCTGGTAATAACTGCAACGCTGTCTGATTGTCTGGGTTTTCGCCAGATTCTTTTAACAGTTTATAAATCTTTCTATCTTCATCATGCAGAATGATAGTTAAGGTGTCCCAGCCAAATGTTGAGCGGCTATGATGAGTGATAATCTGAATTAATTCTGAGAGTGAGCTACAGCTAAGCAGTTTTAATTCCAGATACTGGAATTTTTTGAGTATCTTCTCATTGTTGCGAGCATCATCGTAAACTGCTTCAAGTCTCTGCTTGAGTGTTTCCACTTCGTTCAGTTGCAGGTTTTTCTGTTCTGGTTGCGCAGCCATTCGTATGTCCCTAGTGGAGTAACTTTAAGCCATCCATGGGCATTGGAGAACCCATGGCGTAACCTTGGGCAAAATCAACACCCAGTTTGCGTAACTGCTCTACGACTTCCTCACTTTCTGCGCACTCGGCAATGGTGCCGATGCCCATTACATGCCCCATTTGGTTGATTGCTTCAACCATGGCGTAGTCGATAGTGTCATTTGACATGTCTGTGACAAAACTGCCGTCAATTTTTAAATAATCAACAGGCAGGTTTTTCAGGTAGGTAAATGAAGATAACCCGCTGCCAAAATCATCGAGTGCGAAGCAGCAACCAATAGTTTTCAGTTCTCTTATCAAATGATTGGCTTGCGTTAAATTGTTTATGGCGGCAGTTTCAGTGATCTCAAAGCAAACATGTTGAGGATCAACTTCAGAGCTGGCTAATTCATCTTTTATAAACGATAGTAACTTGTCGTCATTAAGTGAATTACCGGATAGATTGATGGCGATATGCACACCCGATTTTTCGCCAAATGTTTCGTGATAACTATGCAGGGCGGTATGAATAACCCAGCGATCTACATTAGGCATTAAGCCGTAACGTTCTGCGGCGGGAATAAAGCTGCCAGGCATAATAATATTGCCATTGGCATCGTTAAGACGCAGCAATAATTCGTAATGCTGTATTGAACGGTTGCCTAAAGATAAAGATACAATCGGCTGGCAATAAAGCATGAAACGATCTTCTTTTAGTGCGCCGGTAATTCCTGCCGCACGTAATATTTCAGCATGTTTGCGCGTAAGTTCATCATCATCAACCTGATAAACGTGAAACTGATTGCGTCCGCGCTCTTTGGCAGAGTAGCAAGTCAGTTCCGCACGCGTCAGCATCTGTGCAGGTTCTGGTGAATCTTTGGTAACAGGGACGATGCCGATACTCAGGCCCAGTTCGAAAGTCTGGCCTTCCCATGAGAAACGATGGCGTTGAAATTCTTCTATCAGTGCCTGTGAGGTGCGTTTCGCATTATCTATTGAGTGGTTGACCAGTAGCAAAGCAAATTCGTCACCGCTCAGTCGACCTATATAATCAATAGTACGGGTTTTTGAGCGCAGGAAATGTGCAACTTCGGTGAGTATGTAATCACCCGCGGAGTGTCCTGCCTGCGCATTAATAATTTTGAACTGGTTGACGTCTATGTAGCAAATGACATGTTGAACGTCATGCAGTGCTGCGCTAGCGATAGATTTTTCCAGTTGATATTCAAATTCCTGGCGATTTAGCAAGCCGGTAAGAGGATCATGCGATGCGCGGTGTTGTATTTCATTCACCAGACGTCTGGTTTCAGATAGATCTTTAATAATAATGACAGCACCGTAAGCATGACTCTCTATAGGGAAATGTGGTGCGATTGTTATTTCAATGGCGCGCTCATCATTATGATTATTCACCAGTAGCAAATTCTGCGAGATATGAATAGTACGATTTTCCTGAATCACGCTTTGCCCTGGTATTTCAAAACGTTCACGCTTGTCAGAATCAATCAAACGAATAATTTCTTTGATGTTGTGACCTTCAGCTTCAAATGTAGGCCATCCGGTTAAGCTTTCTGCAACCGGGTTCATGTGAATCACTTCAAGATTTCTATCTGTGATGATGACGCCTTCTTTTAGTAACTCCAGCGTCAGCTTATTACGCGTCTGTTCTTCCAGCAGTTCAGCTTCAATACGCATAAGATTGCTTTGATTTTGAATAACCAAAGCATAACCAGATGAACTGTTTGCTATATCATTAAGGGCAACCGTGCAGCGTAAGTGAAGAGTGCCATTGTTGGTATCAACAGAAATAAGCCCGGTAGATTTGTCTTCATTGTCGCGGGTTTCGGCAATTAATCGCTTGATAGCGCTTTGCTCTTGAGTGCCCAGGATTAAATCAATCGGCGTGCCGAGTGAATCCTTGGCGTCAATGTTGAGCATTTCGCAAGACACCTGATTTGCATGCGTAATGGTGTGGTTTTTGTCTAATAAAATAAATCCAACGTTAGCGCTGTTTAACAAGTCATCCACAACTTCTATTTCATCGGGCTGAGTCAGTAACGCCTTCTTGTTTAGTACAGGTATCTGATCGTTGTCAGGAGCGGCAGCATTTATATTTGTGTCGTTCGCAGAACTTGCCGTTGAACTTATTAATTCTGCCGGCAGGTTTTTGATATCAGCAGTCGAACATAAAAATAAGCCCTCGCCTAAAGCAGGATTAAGCTCGAAGTCCTGGCGCATTAGTTCGAAGTCGCTTGGTCTGCGTAATACAAAAATTTTGGTAAACGGATTCACAGCCTTAACCCAATTTGCAATCTTGAGTGGGTCTTCCAAGTGGTGCCCCAGAACAATAATGTCTGCATCTAGATTCCCGGATTTCAAAACATCTGATAACTGCGTCTCGCTCGTGTAATTTGATAAGGCTACAGGAGGTGGTATCTGACGACACAAATAAGACCAGAGGTCTTTGCCTATATTAATTAATGAAACTTTCGCTGCCATTAGACGAGAATTATCCCTGATCTGGTAAGGTTGTTTTTTGTGCTCGTGTGAAGGTTCATCTTGCTTCGCCTTCAAATAGATCCGTTTGTGCTCTTTCACGCAGATACTCTCGTATCCACTGTCGAACAAGTCGCGAGGCGTTATCGTCTTCCATCTTTACAGAGCGCATGAATTCATCACGCAATGACCGTGGAATCCTAACCTGGAGTAGGGCGGGGTCTGTAGGGTGTTTATCAGCCAAATCTATACTCTGGTCAGTAACAAGTAATTACAGGAGTATGACAACTTATGGAATTGCTTACAAGTATTTACTAAGTAATCGGGCTAACGTTGTGATTTAACTTGAAATATCTGGATTATGTCAAATTTTCAGATTTGGCTGGAATTCCTGAGCCAGCAAACATGCCGTGAGCGGCATGTTTTGACAGTATTCTGGTTTGTAACCATATGAAATATATAGTGAATATTTTTAATCTGTATTATTTGTCTGAAGATGCTGATGTCGTCAGCAATACGTGTGTATTTTGTTATGTGCTGCTGCCGGCAGATTGTTGTATAAAGAATTCATTTGTATGGCCGATTATTTATTATTAAGTTAATAAATGTTTGACCATCAACAAGTCTTCCAGAAAGCATGAGTAAACAAAAAAATTATTACCAGATATTACATGTACAGCCAGATGCACCCAGTGAGGTCATCCGCTCAACCTACCGTACTATGATGCAGAAGTTGAAAATGCATCCGGATCTGGGAGGTAATCAGCAGGATGCTGCGTTAATCAATGAGGCGTATTCAATACTGATGAATCCTGACACGCGGGCCAAGTATGATGCTTTATTGAACAACCCGAATCACGCTGACCAAAGCAATTCAGGACAGAAATCGCAAAATAGTGCTCGCAAAGTGGCGAAAGTCTACCTGGAAAATCAATGTACATTTTGCCAGCTGCCACATACTCATGGCAGAAATGTAAAACCGGATAGCCAATGTTCGAGGTGCGGGAGTGCTTTGTATCCTGCTGCAAAACAGAAGTTCGAATTGAATGACAGCCGATTAATCAATCGCATAGAAAAGCAGTGGCCGGTTTCTTTTAGTCTGCACTGGTCGGATTCCCGTAGTTATATTGGAATGACTCAAGATGTGTCACTTAATGGCCTTCAGGTGCAATCCAGTACTTTTGTAGAAAATGGTGAGGTAGTGAAATTGTCCAGCCACATGCTTGAAGCTGTCGCGCTAGTGGTCAATTCCAGGCCTGACCACACGATATTGCGAAAGCGCTGGAGGCTGGGTCTTGAATTTTTAACCTTGAGATTCCATCAATCCCAGGGAACGTTTGTAAGGGTAGATGCCTGATAAACACTTTGTAATGATTCTGGACAGGTCGCTATAGGTCTTTCACTCAAGCTGAATATATATAACACTGCTGAGTTCAAATCTGATTAAACCCAACAGCAAAGTGTGATGAGTGCGAATAAAACAATTTATGATCTGCTGAGTATTATGCAGGCACTGCGGGACCCTGAGACAGGTTGTGCCTGGGATAAAGTGCAAACTTTTGACACTATTGTTCCTTATACAATTGAAGAAGCCTATGAAGTGGCAGAAGCTATTGCGCGCAATGACATGCAGGATTTATGTGATGAACTTGGTGACTTGTTGCTCCAGGTAGTCTATCACGCGCAAATGGCCCAGGAAGCTGAAAAATTTTCATTTGATGATGTAGTGAATGCCATTTGTGAAAAAATGGTCAGGCGTCATCCTCACGTTTTTGGTTCTTCAGAACAGGTTGAGCAAGGCAAGCAGGACTGGGAGCAATTCAAGCAGCAGGAAAGATGGGCTAAGGGAAAACAGGAAGAGGACAATTCTGTGTTAGCGAATGTTGCTGAAGGGTTGCCAGCGTTAATAAGAGCACGCAAGTTACAAAAGAAAGCTGCAAGAGTAAATTTTGATTGGTCTGATGTAAAAGATGTTATTGCCAAGCTTAAGGAAGAAGTTGAAGAGCTGGAAGAAGCGATTAATGTGCAGCAAGGTAATATGCGTATTGAAGAAGAGATGGGTGATGTTCTGTTTTCGGTGATTAATCTCTGTCGACATGTAGGTGTAGATGCTGATGTCGCTTTGCAAAAAGCAAATTCAAAATTTGAACGCCGCTTTAGACTACTTGAAAGGTTTGTGTGTGAAGAGGGTGAAGAGATAACAAATCTGGAGGAAAGAGAAATGGACTCATACTGGAAGCGCGCTAAAAAACATTAAACGAGTGTTGATTGGGTTCGATCCTCTGAGAGACAGACGGGTTGAATTGATATCAGGTGCTAAACAGCATTGAAAAATCAACAGCCTGAAGATGCTTTGTTAATGCACCCACTGAAATATAATCCACGCCAAGCATGGCATATTGATTAATGTTGTCCATTGTAATGTTGCCAGATACTTCCAGTTTGATATTTTGACGGCTTGTTTCGACGGCCTGTTTTACATCTTGCAAAGAGAAATTATCCAGCAGCGCAATTGTCGCTTTATGTTCGATAGCTTCGTTTAGCTGCTCGTGTGTCTCAACTTCCACTTCAATTTTTAATTCCGGGTGCTGCTGTCTGGCTCTGGCAATGGCATTGCCGATTGATCCGCATGCGCGGATATGATTTTCCTTAATCAGGTAGGCGTCATACAGGCCCATGCGATGATTTTTTCCGCCGCCACAGAGTACTGCATATTTTTGTGCATAACGTAAGCCGGGGATGGTTTTGCGCGTGTCCAATAATTGGGTGTCTGTACCTTTTAGTCGATGCAGCAGTTTTTTTGTCGCGGTTGCTGTGCCTGATAAGGTCTGCAGGAAATTTAACGCTGTTCTTTCACCGCTAAGAATCGATCGTGCTGGGCCCGAAACCACGCAAATATCATTTCCCGGGTGCATAACTTCTCCATCTGCACGCATCCACCTGATATGAACGTCGGTATCTATCTGTTTAAACGTCTCGTTGAACCAGGCCTGACCGCACAGAGTCGCTGTTTCCCGGCAAATAACTTTGGCGCTAACATTGTCCGGGTCACATAAAGCAGCGCTCACATCACCCTGACCAATATCTTCGGCCAGGGCAGTGCTAACAGATTGACATATAACAGAGAGGTTGTGTGGTTCGTGTGCCTGCAAAAATCTATTCCTTTGAAAAATATTCCCTGGTGATTTTGAAAATGACAGGGCTTAGCAAGGCAAGCGCAATTAAGTTTGGTATCGCCATGAAACCATTCATTACATCAGCCAGAATCCAGATGAAATTCACCTTCTGGTAAGCGCCAAAAAATACTGCGATCACCCACAGTATACGGTAAGGCAATATGATTTTTTCACCGAAAATATATTCAGCGCAGCGTTCACCGTAGTAACTCCAGCCAAGAATCGTCGTAAATGCAAATACAACCAAACCAAATGTAATAATGTACTCACCAAATGGAATTGAATTGCCATAGGCTAGTGTAGACAGGCTTGCACCGGTTTCTCCGCTGGTCCAGGCGCCACTGATGATGATCACAAGTGCAGTCATCGTGCAGACGAGAATGGTGTCAATGAAAGTTCCCAGCATGCCGATCATTCCCTGGCGAACCGGACTATCTGTTTGTGCCGCTGCGTGTGCAATGGGTGCGCTACCCAATCCTGCCTCATTTGAAAAAATACCGCGGGCAACACCCATCTGTATGGCAATCATAATGCCTGCACCAGCAAAACCACCTGCGGCTGCACTACCATTGAAAGCGCTATCAACAATGAGCGAGAGTGCTGATGGTACTGCACTGATATTGCCAAGAATGATAATCAGTGAGCCTATGATATAAGCAATTGCCATGAGTGGAACAAGTTTGCCTGCGACAGATCCTATACGCTTAATTCCACCAAGTATCACAAGCCCTGCAAGTACGGCAATAATTGCGCCGGTGATTTTCTTGTCGACACTAAAGTTTGTATGTAACGCATCGGCGACTGAATTTGATTGCACCATGTTGCCAATGCCAAAGGCGGCAATGGTGCCGAATAATGCAAATAAAAATGCCAGCCAGCCCCATTGTGAGCCAAGACCGTTTTTTATGTAATACATAGGTCCGCCAACATGTTTACCGAGAGCATCCGTCTCGCGGTACTTAACGGCAAGTACTGCTTCACCATATTTGGTCGCCATACCAACCAGGGCGGTAATCCACATCCAGAATATTGCGCCCGGCCCACCTATGAAAATAGCAGTGGCTACACCGGCAATGTTGCCAGTACCAATGGTGGCAGACATGGCGGTCATTAAGGCCTGGAATGGGGATATCTCACCTTTTCCTGTACTTTTGCGTCCCTGAAATAACAGTGAAAAGGCATAGGGTATGGTTTTTCGCCAGGGAATAAATTTGAGACCAAGTGTCAGATAAGTGCCTACGCCCAGTATTAATATGAGTGTGAAGGGCCCCCAGATGAATGAACTAAGAGTGTTTAATAAGGACGTGATCTCTTCCATAATTCCTCCGCTGCTACTGTCATTATTATTGTTTTGTTAGCATGCAGGACATTGGCTGTGTAAATCAACTGTTGTTTGTGAGGTTTAAGTGGGGCGGTATGCGTAAATTGTTAGTAATTTCGACGGGTTATTATGTACTGATCTGTTTGGCTGTGATGATATCGGTGCTTGCAGAACCCCAATTTGCAGAGAGTCATGACTGGCAGGATACAGATTTTTCGCGTGCGACGGTTGAGTTCGACGGAATGATCGAGGGCGGTCCAGGCAAGGACGGCATTCCCTCTATCGACAAGCCCGAATTTGAAACAATTGATTCTGCTGAAAAATGGTTGGATAGCCGTGATCCGGTAGTAGTGTTTTCCAGTGGTATGGAATCAAGGGCTTATCCCCTGCAGATTTTAATCTACCACGAAATTGTGAATGATCAGCTGGCTGGCCATGAAGTTGCAATTACATATTGCCCTTTATGTAATGCTGCCATGGTTTTCTCCAGGAGACATAAGGGCGAATTGCTTGATTTTGGTACTACTGGAAAAGTGTACACCAACAATTTGGTGATGTATGACCGCCAGACACAGTCTTGGTGGTTGCAGTTTACAGGGGATGGAGTCGTGGGTAGTTATGCTGGAGACACGTTGCAACTCCTGCCATCGCAAATTGTATCGTTTGAACAATTCAAGGACGCACATCCCTCAGGGAAAGTGCTGTCGATTAACACCGGATTCCATAAAAAATACGGCGTTAACCCTTATGTGAACTATGATTCTCGAAATGTTCCGATAGGATGGTTTTATCGTAAGCCATTTGATAAGCGTTTGCCTGCAATGGAACGTGTGCTTGGTGTGGTTGATGGAGATAAAGCGGCCGCATTTCCATTTTCCTATCTGAGTACGACGCCTATTGTGCAAACCCGTATCGGAGAGTCTGAAGTGCTGGTAATTAGCAAGCCTGGAATGGCATCTGCGGTAGACGCAAGAACAATACGTGAATCGAAAGATATTCTGGCTGCGGCAGCATATTCAAGAAAAGCAGGAGATCAGTTGCTGGACTTTAAGCTAAGCGAGAATACGATTGTTGATGTTCAAACGGGTTCGACCTGGAATATGTTTGGAGTTGCCATTGATGGCGAATTGAAGGGAACCCGGCTAGAAAAAATTGACCGAGGTGTATTCTTTTCTTTTGTGTGGCTGGATTTTTTTCCCGCTTCCTTGATTTTTAGGGAGTGAGAGGAAATTCCTTTATTAGAGATTGAGTGTTCACCCCAGGTGCCTGGGAACAAATAAATATGTGCTAAACCGGTATTAATTGGCGCGATTATTATCAGTGTCCAACTTTGGTCTGTTCTTGCGACAAGAGTAAAAATTCAATTAAAGCTTTTTGTCCATGCAGACGATTTTCTGCTTCATCCCATACAACGCTTTGTGGTCCTTCCAGTACGCTGGTTGTTACTTCTTCCTCGCGATGAGCAGGTAGGCAATGCATAAACAATGCATTTTTATCTGCCTGTTGCATAAGTTCAGTGTTTACCTGAAATGATGCAAATGCTTTCTCGCGTTGTTTTTGTTCTTTTTCCTGGCCCATGCTCGCCCATACATCGGTGACGATAAGGTCAGAACCTTTTGCAGCATCCATGGCATCGTTGGTGAAATACACTTTATTGCCAGCAGCAGTGACAATATCCTGGTCAGGTTCGTAGCCTTTAGGGCTGGCAATGCGTAAATTAAAATCCAGCAGGCGGGCAGCATTAATATATGAATGACACATATTGTTGCCATCTCCTATCCAGGTCACAGTTGCGCCCTGTATATTACCGCGTCTTTCAAACCAGGTCTGCAGATCCGCGAGTAACTGACAGGGATGCACTAAATCAGTTAAGCCGTTGATTACCGGAACGGCTGCAACACTGGCAAAGCGTTCGATAATTTCATGTGCGTAAGTGCGAATCATGATGATGTCAACCATGCGTGATAGCACACGAGCAGCATCTTCTACCGGTTCACCTCTACCTAGCTGTGTGTCTTTAGAAGACAGGAATAATGCATGTCCTCCAAACTGTGCCATGCCAGCCTCAAATGAAACCCGGGTGCGAGTAGATGACTTGTCAAACAGCATGGCCAGGGTTTTATTCTGGAACGGTGTATATGATTCACCATTATGTAGCATAGTTTTGAGTTCAATTGCTCGAGTGATTATTGAGCGTAGTTCATCGCTGCTAAGGTCTAGTAATGATAGAAAGTGACGAGGCATAATGTTTTTTAGTTTGAATTAAAGCTGTTGCTGGAAGTCTTTTATACACTCAGAGAGGATACTTGCAATAAGTGCAATTTCAGCCTGACTGGTGATTAGCGGAGGAAGCAGGCGAATGACATTTCCTGCAGTGACATTGATTAATAGTTTTCTTTTCAAGGCTATGTCAACAATATCTGGGCACTGTGTTGTCAGTTCTATGCCAATCATCAAACCACTTCCACGTACCTCTTTTACAAGAGGGTGATCGCTGAATTCATGTTTTAATGTATCAACGAGTAATTTTCCCATCTCGAAGGCATGAGACAAAAGATTTTCATCTTCAATGATTGTGAGTACCTGCAAGGCAGTAGCACAAGCCAGTGGGTTGCCACCAAATGTGCTTCCATGAGAGCCGGGGCCAAATAATTCAGCAGCTTTACCTCGTGCCAGGCACGCGCCTATTGGCATTCCGTTTCCAAGTCCTTTTGCTGTCGTCATAACATCGGGGAGTATCTGCTGGTGATGGCAGGCAAACCACTTGCCAGTACGACCGTTTCCGGTCTGTACTTCATCCAGCATTAATAGCAGATCATGTTGATCGCAAATACTGCGTAATTCCTGCAAGTAAGACTCCTCGGGAATATGAATTCCGCCTTCACCCTGAATAGGTTCAACCAGAATGGCGCAGACACTCGCATTGTTCCTGCATATTTGGGCGATGGCTTCGCTGTCATCATATGGAACACGTATAAATCCTGCTACCAGAGGCTCAAAACCCGTATGAACTTTTTCATTGCCGGTGGCGCTCAAGGTTGCCATGGTGCGTCCGTGGAAACTGTTTTCACACACAATAATGGTGGGTGTTTCGATGTTTCGCTGGTTGCCATGCAGGCGTGCAAGTTTAATGGCAGCTTCATTCGCTTCTGCTCCTGAGTTACAGAAAAATGCGCGATCCATATTACTAATCCGGCATAGTCGCTCACTTAACTGTTCCTGGGCGTTGATGCGATAGATGTTCGATGTATGTAGTAGTGTCCCGGCTTGTCGGCAAATAACTTCGGCAATTTTTGGGTGTGCATGGCCCAATCCACAGACTGCGATGCCAGATAAGGCATCCAGATATTTTTCACCATTCTGTTCCCACAACCATACGCCTTCACCTTTTGTGAAGTTGATGTCCTTGCGAGCGTAGGTCGACATAAGTGTATTCAAAATAATAAATTCAATCGTTGATGAAAATAAAAACGGCAGCGGGATTCCGCTGCCGTTGTCAAATTATGCTACCAAACATACTGTTTTTCCAGTTTGTTTGGCGGGCGTTAGCAGCCCTTGGGGTTTTGCCTAGAAAGGCAAGCCGTGACCGTGGCCAACCATGCACATAATCATGGGGATAGATAGTAACGTGTTGGTACGCGATGCCATAAATGCCACTTTCTTTGCCGTAGCTTTTTCAGCGTCAGTGGCTTCTTTTATGCCAAGCAGTTTCTTCTGGTTTGGCCAGATGAGCACCCAGACATTAAACAGCATAATTGTGCCTAGCCATGCGCCAATGCCTATAACAGTGATACCGTTTGTGAAAAGCATATTTGGAACAAAGCCGCCCACATAAGATAATGCGCCAGCACCTGTTAACCATGTTGCCAATGCGCCCCAACGAAACCAGGCCAGTGCACGTGGTGCAACATATTTGCTAATGGCGGCAGGCCCCGGTCCATTGCTATCCGCGGTTGCTGCTGCCACCGCAGGCACTTGTACGAAATTGAAATAGTAAAGTAAGCCGATCCAGATAATACCGACAAAGACATGTAGCCAAACCATTAGCGACCATGTGTTTAGTTCCATAGTAATTCCTCCTGAAATTTTGATTATTTGTATTATGCGTTATACGCTGCAGACTGATTTATACGATTAGCGTAATAATTATTGCTAAAACAAATCCTGCAATGATGGTCCCTAGTACTGAATTAAGTGGGTTCACGTAGCACCTCAATCTTGATTGTTATTATTAAATATAAGGTTCTATAGATATATGCAAAAACCTTATTACCGAACAAGCTGAACAATAGAAGGTTTTACCACTAAAAACAACAATCCCGGATGGCTATAAAATCAATTCAGTTAAGCTTGTTTACTCATAAAATCAATGCGTTATGTGAGGAAATGGGCGCTCAACTTCGTCATGCTGCATTTTCACCCAATATTCGTGATCGGCTGGATTATTCTTGCGCAATTTTTGATAGTTATGGGCAGATGTGTGCCCAGGCAGCGCATATTCCTGTTCATCTGGGCAGTATGGCCTATGCCATGCAAGGTATCGTCAGCTCATTTGACTGGCAGCCGGGTGACGTGGTTATTTTTAATGACCCTTATCTGGGAGGAACCCATTTACCGGATGTGACTCTGGTATCCCCTGTGTTTGATTCGGGTCTATGCGTAGGTTTTGTGGCGAATCGAGCCCACCATGCGGATATTGGCTCAGATGAACCCGGTTCCATGCCGCTTTCTTCTTCTCTTGAACAGGAAGGTATTGTTATCTCGCCACAGTATCTGGGGCGTAATAATCAGATAGACAAAGACCTGTATCTAAAAATATTCGCCGGTGTACAGCAAAAAGAGACTACCTATGCAGACGTTAATTCACAGTTGGGTGCTAATTTACACGGGGCAATTCGTTTGCAGGCATTAGCTCATGAGCTTGGATTAAATCTATACCATGAGTTAATAAAACAGGTATTTGATTATGCAAAAACAATGGCAGTCAGCCAATTGAAAAGAATTCCAAACGGAAACTATTCGGCCATAGATTTTATGGATGATGATGGACTGGGTCATACAGATATAGCTGTCAAAGTAGATGTAACTATCAACGATGGCGATATACAGGTTGATTTCGCAGGAACGAGTAAGCAGGTTCAGGGTAATATAAATTGTCCGAAAGCAGTCACAGCAGCTGCGGTATTTTATGTATTTCGCTGTTTGATGAGTGACGATGTGCCTGCGTGCCAAGGAACATTTGACTCTATTGTCATTACTACTTCCTCAGGCAGTCTGGTAGATGCTAATTTTCCTGCCGCGGTAGCCGCAGGCAATGTGGAAACAAGCTCACGCATAGTTGATGTACTGTTTGCTGCACTGGCACAAGCGTGTCCGAATGAAATCCCTGCAGCCAGTCAAGGCACGATGAATAATATTGCAATGGGTATGCACGGTGAAAATGCCTGGAGTTATTATGAGACGATTGGCGGCGGCGCGGGTGCGACGGCGTGTAGCCACGGCGCTGATGCGATACAGACTCATATGACAAACACCCAGAATACTCCTATTGAAGTGCTTGAAATGAATTACCCTGTAAGAGTGCGACGATATGAAATTCGCCATGGCTCTGGCGGAAGGGGGATGAAACATGGTGGTTGTGGAATGATTCGGGAATTTGAGTTTTTGAAGCGTGCAAGAGTCACTGTCTTAAGTGAGAGAAGAATGCATGCTCCGTATGGTCTGAATGGAGGAGAGCCAGGCAAGCCAGGTCAGAATTTTTTAAATGACGAATTGATCGGCAGCAAAGTTTCCCTGACTGTTGAAGGCGGTGATCGCGTGCGGGTTGAAACACCAGGCGGTGGTGGCTTTGGTCTTGCTGAGTCTGTTAATTAACGTTAAATAAAATATATATGTGTGGAATATGTGGTGAGCTGGTCTTGCGTGGCCAGTCAGTTAACGAGCAGCGTATAAAAAATATGCTTGTACATCTGGAGCGACGTGGACCAGATGATCAGGGTGTTTATATCAACAGGCAAATTGGTCTGGGACACAGACGTTTATCGATCATAGATTTGTCGTCGGCGAGTCATCAGCCATTACATAATGATAACAAGTCTCTGTCTATTGTGTTTAACGGCACTATTTATAATTACCCCCAATTGCGTAAACAATTGCTGGCCCAAGGCGTGCAGTTTTCTTCGTCAGGAGATACTGAAGTTATTTTAAAGGCCTATGAAGCATGGGGTGAGAAGTGTGTTGACAGGCTGATAGGTATGTTTGCATTTGCCATTTGGGATGAACGTAAACAAAAACTGTTTGTTGCACGTGATCGTCTTGGCATTAAACCTTTTTATTACAGTCAGACGGGCCAGTCGTTTTTATTTGCTTCCAACACGCAGGCGTTACTTGCGACCGGTGATGTCGATACCAGCATTGATACCCAGTCACTGCAACATCAATTTACACTACATGCGGTTGTACCAGCGCCTGGAACCATACTGAAAGGCATTCGCAAACTGCCGCCGGGTCATTTTATGTGGGTAGATGCAAAAGGGGTGGGTGAGCCGAAAGCATTCTGGAAATTATCTGCGCGAAGAACAGAAAAAAGAGACGAGCAGGAATGGATTGAACAAATTCAACAGGCGCTGCAATTGGCGGTTGACCGGCGACTGGAAATCTCGGATGTGCCTGTGGGCGTATTGTTGTCGGGCGGATTGGATTCCAGTTTGCTCGTCGGCCTGCTGGCTCAAAAACACGGCGAAGTAAACACTTATTCGGTTGGCTTTGAGGATCAACCAGAAGAACGCGGGAATGAGTTTGAATACTCTGATGCAGTGGTGGAGCGCTTTTCAACAAAACATCACCGTTTTCATATACCCAATGAACAGGTGTTAACGAGGTTGCCAGAAGCAATTCGCTGTATGCCGGAACCGATGGTTGCACAGGATGCAGTGGCTTTCTACTTGCTGGCAGAACAGGTCAGTAAGGATATAAAAGTTGTGCAATCAGGCCAGGGTGCCGATGAAGTGTTTGCCGGTTATTTCTGGTATCCCAAAATGCATGTAGCGAAAGGCAGTTATATAGAGCGGTTTTCTTCATTTTACTTTGACCGCGATTTTGATGAATACACTAAAACTGTTAATGCAGCTTATGTGCAACAAGACTACACAAGCAGGCTTGTCAGCGAGGCGCTGGAAAATAGTGATTCCGATACATTTATCGATGCAGTACTTCAGTTTGATGTAAGCACCTTGATTGTTGATGATCCTGTCAAGCGAGTCGACAGTATGACTATGGCCTGGGGTCTTGAGGCGCGCGTTCCTTTTCTGGATCATGAGTTGGTAGAGCTCGCCATGCAAATGCCGCCAGAAATGAAGCTGAAAGAGGATGGCAAGTATGTGCTTAAGAAAATTGCACGTGGACTCATTCCAGATTCCGTAATAGATCGGCCTAAGGGGTATTTCCCAATGCCGGCATTAAAGTATGTGCGTGGAGATTTTCTGGAAATGGTGCGTGACACATTAACGTCTGATGCGTGTATTCAACGCGGGCTGTTTTCGCGTGACTATGTTAATACCTTGCTTAATGCACCTGACAAATACCATACGCGTCTGCAAGGCAGTAAAATATGGCATATGGCGTTGCTGGAACAATGGCTGCAGGCCAATGTCGATGGCGCTGCGTATCCCTCACGATAGGTAGTCAGTGGCTGGTCAGCCGCATAAAATGTTCAATTATTCAATTGCTCATTATTCAGAGAATAATCACCAGAGGAACCCAGTATGGATGTGTTAGACAGAATTAAAGAACAGGTCGAGTCAAACCCGGTCATTGTTTACATGAAGGGAACACCGCAAATGCCACAGTGTGGCTTTTCAATGCGCACAGCAGAAGCGCTTAAAAAATGCGGGCATGAATTTGCTTACGTCAACGTGTTGATGGACCCTGAAATTTTTCAGAACCTTCCACGTTATGCGGACTGGCCAACGTTTCCGCAGGTGTATATCAACGGTGAACTGATCGGTGGATGTGACATCACTCTTGAGATGGCAGAGAAAGGAGAACTGCAGGAAATGATCAAACAGGCGGCTGCGAAATAGTAGTCAACAATTAATATCAAGTGTCGTCATTTGCACGCCGCTCATAATTGTCTGGATTCGAGTTGTTCGGGAAGATTGCTCTAAATTCTGTCGCCTGAACTAGAAGCAGAGTTGGGTGAAATAATGATCATTACGCTCGTGACATAAACTTTCCGGTTGCGGTATTTACTTTGATTATCTCGCCGCTCTCAATATATTCGGGCACCTGAACTTCCAGTCCGGTGCTTAATGTAGCGGGCTTTGTTCTGCTGGCAGCGGTCGCACCTTTAATGCCTGGTGCGGTTTCTGTAATTTCCAGATCAACAGATTGAGGGAGTTCTATACTTAGCAGGGAGCCATCCATGATTAATGCGGTGAGTCCTTCCAGACCTTCTGTGACATACGGCATAAGATCCTCAATCTCATCAAGCTTCACTTCGTACTGGGAATAGTCATCTGTATTCATCAGAATAATGTTGTCTCCGTCGGTGTATGAATACTGTACCGGAACACGGATGCAATCGGCCTCTTTAACGACATCATCACTTTTGTAGGATTCATCCAGTTTCTGTCCTGTCTTGAGGTTTTTGAAGCGAATTTTATACAGTGTTGTTGCCCCTCTGGAAGATGGACTTTTAGCTTCTACATTTTTGACGGCATGAGGTTCGCCATTAATATCAATGACCATTCCCCGTTTTAGTTCACTGGCTTTCGGCATAATTAATATCTAGATTGTTTTATTCCTGAGCAGAGTCTTCGCTGACTAATGCCGGGTTAGAGTTTGGAATGATATTTTCTACTTTGTCGTTCCAGGTATTTAGAATTTTGCAAAATATTTCGGCTGTCATGCGTGCATCATAAAGGGCTGAGTGGGCTTCGTCGCTATTCCAGGGCAGACCTGATACCTGCGCAATTCTGGACAGCACCGTCTGTCCGTAGGCCATTGCTCCCAGGCTAACGGTGTCGAAACAGCTGAAAGGATGAAACGGGTTGTTTTTAACATTGGCTCGATTGACGGTGGCATTTATAAAATTCAAATCGAAAAAAGCATTGTGGCCGACCAGAATGGCGCGTTTACATATATTCTCTTTGGACGCCTTACGCACGTGTTTGAAAATTGCTTTTAGGGCTTCACCCTCTGGTGAAGCGATACGTAGAGGGTGAAAAGGGTCTATACCGTTTACTTCCAGTGAAGCAGGCTCCATGTTGGCGCCCTCAAATGGCTGGACATGGATGCTGTGAGACTCTTTGCAATGAAGCACACCTTTTGCGTCAATACCTAAAATAATGGCAGCAACTTCTAGCAAAGCGTCAGTCTGGGCATTGAAACCGCCTGTTTCTACATCAATGACTACTGGGCAAAAACCACGGAAACGATTTCCCATGGGAACGAACTCGATATCGCTGTTAATGATACTGTGCTGGGTTGGCATGAAGATTTCTTGTTAAATTGTGATTGGTACTAGGTCATTCGAATCATCATTCGATATAATGTCTGGCTTAATTCGCACTAAATTTAAACTACAAAACATTATGACAGACATTCGAAAAGTCGTCCTTGCTTATTCTGGGGGCCTAGATACATCAATAATTCTGCGTTGGCTGGAGGAACAGTATGAGTGTGAAGTAGTCACATTCACCGCTGATCTGGGTCAGGGCGAAGAAGTTGAGCCGGCACGTGCCAAAGCCCAGCAGATGGGCGTAAAAGAAATCTATATTGAAGATTTGCGCGAAGAATTTGTGCGAGATTTCGTCTATCCAATGTTCCGCTGTAACACTATTTACGAAGGGGAATATTTACTGGGTACTTCTATTGCAAGGCCGCTGATTGCTAAACGTTTAGTAGAAATTGCACGGGAAACAGGTGCTGATGCAATTTCACATGGTGCGACCGGCAAAGGAAATGATCAGGTCAGGTTTGAACTGGGTGCCTATGCGTTAAACCCGGATATCAAAATCATCGCACCCTGGCGCGAGTGGGATTTAAATTCGCGTGAAACCCTGATGGCTTACGCAGAAAAGCACGGCATTCCTGTCGAGCAAAAGCGTAAAGGCAAGTCACCGTACTCGATGGATGCAAATTTACTGCATATTTCCTATGAAGGAGGTCCATTGGAAGATCCATGGACAGAGCCTGAGGAAGATATGTGGAAGTGGAGTGTGTCCCCGGAACAGGCACCGGATAAAGCAGAATATATAGAATTAGGGTTTGAGCAAGGAGATGCTGTTTCACTAAATGGTGAGAAACTGTCTCCGGGAACAATGCTAAAATCGCTTAATGAGTGTGCAGGACGACATGGAATCGGACGACTGGATATTGTCGAGAATCGTTATGTCGGAATGAAATCACGGGGATGTTATGAAACACCCGGTGGGACAGTGCTCCTTAAAGCGCATCGTGCTCTGGAGTCCATTACACTTGATCGCGAGCTCGCGCATTTAAAAGATGATCTAATGCCGCGCTATGCCACGTTAATTTATAATGGCTACTGGTGGAGTCCTGAGCGAATGGCCATACAGGCGCTGGTTGACCAAACACAAAAAACTGTCACTGGAGAGGTGCGTTTAAAGCTCTACAAAGGTAGTATTAGTGTCACCGGTCGCAAGTCTGAGAAAGAAAGTCTGTTTAGTGAGGCAATAGCCACCTTTGAAGATGATCAGGGCGCATATGATCAAAAAGACGCTGAAGGCTTTATCAAGCTCAATGCATTAAGACTGCGAATACAGGCACAATCTAAAAAATAAAATAATAGAGTCAGATTGATATGGAGGAGATGTCAGTGTCAAACAAAGGAATATCCAGGGTTTATGCATTGTTGATTGCTTGCGCAATGATGATGCTTGGTGGGTGCGCAAGTACGCAATATGTTGAAAGTGAACGTGATCCCTGGCAGGGGTTTAATCGGACAATGTATGGATTTAACGATGGCCTTGACAGGGCATTATTAAAACCTGCGGCGAAAGGGTACAAGGCAGTCGCACCTGATTTTGTGGAAACAGGCGTACGAAATTTCTTCGATAATCTGGATGATATCAGTGTCGCAGTGAATAACCTGCTTCAGGGTAAAGTGTCTAATTCATTTTCAGATATCGGCCGACTCGCAATAAACAGTACCATCGGTGTATTAGGTCTGTTTGATGTCGCGAGCTCCATGGGTCTGACCAAACATGATGAAGATTTTGGTCAAACACTCGGTGCCTGGGGAATGGACTCTGGTCCTTATGTTGTGTGGCCACTCTTTGGCCCTTCTTCACTCCGTGATTCTCCCTCACTAGTCGTTGATAGAGTGTTACTGAACCCGCTGACTTATGTTGAAATAAAAACCGGTGAGCGAATTGCAGTGATTGCGCTAGATGTTGTCAGTGTAAGGGCAGAATTACTCTCACTGGAAGAAACTGTCGATGAGATATCAACCGACAGATATACCTTTATTCGCGAAGCTTATCTGGATCGCAGGAATTTCCTGGTGCATGACGGGTCGCCACCGGATGAAACCGATCTTTATGATGAGCTTGACGACGAATAAACGGTAAGATTATTTACTTGCTACGTTAGATTGCTATGGGGGCCTGCATACTTTGTGGAAAGTCTGCAGGCCTTTTTTATTCCCTGCATAAAAACTGTTTCAAACAATATAACAATTCTGATCAGATTATTGCCCATCACTTGATAGAAGGGCTGGGAAAAGTAGAGCCAGCACAAATAGCTAATAAAATATCGACAGAAATTGCCAGATACGAATTTTCACCCGAAGCGCAACAGCGTACTCTGAATCGCTCGCTGGAGTATTTTTCTAAACGCCATATTGAGAAAAATAAAAAGTTAGCCTCTGAAATTCCTTCCTGGCTGGCAGTGCTTGCAGCGCTTGCGCCCAATGAAGATCTGTTTGTAAACAAGCACTTTATAGTGCAGCAACAAAACCTGTTAGCTCTGCAGTCACTACAGGATAGGCAACTGCCCGACGGCAACTGTAATCCTGCGAACTTTTGTATCACCCTGAAAGATAATGAGCAGTTATGGTGGTGTTTCAATCAAGGCTCCATAGAGCATTTAAAACCCATCAGCAATAAACGCCAATGGTCTGTTGTCGTACAGCTTGCCGAAAGTTTACTGTCGAAAAAAAACAGGCAATCACTTGAACGTGAAAGTCTCGGTGAAGGAAAGTTATTGATTACCAGTCAAAGACTGTGTTTCGAGAAGGATGGTGATGTTGTCTTTACCGAGTATAAAGATATCTATTCATGCACGCCGGTCACTAACGGGATTCGACTTCAGTCAAAGCAATTAAATGCGATACCGCGCACGTATGTTTGCGAGGATGGCAGACTGCTTTATAGTTTTATAAGGTATGCACAAAGCTGATGTTTGTGACGCTAAACACATCCATGTGTGTCAGCATGATCTGGCATGTCAGCTAAAGAGTGATTTAAGCCAGGAAAAAAAACCGCCAGTTGGAGCCGTAGCATTGTCTGTGGTGGGTTGTGATTGTGCAGGTTTAGCCTGCGCCTGATGAAGATCATGTGACGCTTGCCAGTGTCTGCGTAACACAGAGTCTTGAGGTACTTCCGCTGCATTGTTCATATAGCTCTCCTCCTCAATTGATGTCGAGAATGGTGTAATCCCGGACTTTTGATTTAAAGTCCGGGGTAAGCATTTTTGAACAATATTTAGCCGTATGCAACTGTTTTATACAGACAATCAGCTTTTGCTGATTGTAGCCGCTGACTGAACTTCCTGAATATAGCTGTTAATTGCTTCCCTGATCAGGGACTGCTGAAGCTCATCTCGCTTGGATTCAAATGTTGGTTTCTCAAGTTCGCGAGTATCTTCAAGCTTGATTACATGAAAACCAAAATCAGTCTGCACAGGGGTCACTGAGACATCACCTTTATTCATCAGTTTTACGGCATTAGCGAATGGGGGAACCATGCGCGATGCTTGGAACCAGCCAAGGTCTCCTCCGTTAGGGCCTGATGGGCCTGTTGAACGCTCTTTGGCAAGTGCGACAAAGTCGCCTCCATTGCGTAGTGCATCTATGACAGCTATTGCTTCATCTTCTGTTTTCAGAAGTATATGACGTGCTTTGAATTCGCGACTTTCACTATTACTCATCTGGGCGTCATAAGCGGCTTTTAATTCTTCTTCAGAAAATTCAATAGAACCAAATTTTTCGCGCATGAGTAAGCGAGCCAGTATTTCAGATTCCTGTAATCGAAGCTGGTAACGAACCTCTTCTTTGTCGGCAATTCCCGCTTTGATTGCTTCTTCGCGCAGCAGTTCTGTGGCAATCATTTCATCCAGAATCTGATCGTCAGACACCTGTGGGTTGCCTTTCAGTTTTTTAAAACTGTTTAAATCGTCTTTGCTTATTACTGTGTTGTTAACTTTTGCCGCAACCTGATCGGCAGGAATACTTGCAGTGCTGTTGTCGGAAGTACTTGAAGTCTCTTCGTTACAGGCGGCGAGGGTAAAGACGCTGAATATGATGAATGGTGCGAATAAACGATGCATAGAATGTTCCTGTGTGGTGGATGTTTAGGTGTAGTTGTTAAGGTAATACTCTCTTGAATGGCTTAATGGTGACATGCCGGTAAACACCGGCGTCGATGTAAGGGTCAGCGTCAGCCCAGGTTTGAGCGTCTTCCTGTGAGTCAAACTCGGCGATAATTATGCTGCCGGTAAATCCGGCCTCACCGGGGTCTTCGCTATCAATCGCTGGATTTGGGCCGGCTGTTAGCAGCTTTCCTGCATTTGCCAGGTCCTGCAGGCGCTTAATATGCATTGGGCGCGCACTTTTGCGTTTTTCCAAACTGTTTTCAACATCTTCACTTATGATTGCATACCACATGGTTAGTTCACTCTTTTCGTTTACTCTTCTGGTTTCACGGTAATGTAACGGCTCAAAATAATCATTTGGATAATAATGAAGGCGATAGTAAGGCCCATCATTCCAAATAACTTGAAATTCACCCATATTTCTTCGCTGAAATTGTAGGCGATGTAGAGATTAATTACCGCTACAAATACAAAAAAAGCTATCCATGCGGTATTCAGTTTATTCCAGATATTCCTGGGAGCATCGATTGCGCCCCCTAAAAATCTTTGTGCGAGTGTTTTATCACCTATAAAGGCACTGCCTAAAAAGATTAATGCGAACACTAAATTGATAACAGTAGGTTTCCATTTGATGAAAGTCGGATCACGTAAAAGTAAAGTTGCACCTCCAAATATAAGGAACAGGACAAAAGTGATTGTCTGATTTTTGTTGAAATTGCGATGATTGATAGAATGAACAAGCACAGTAATTCCGGATATAACGATGGCAACTAATGTGGCAAAATAAATCGAATCGGATGCATTGCCGGGTGTGAGAGAGAAAGGCATCGATGCATTGATTGATTCAATGACAGGTGCCGGGATAAGTGAATACAGCTTATAAGCAGCAAAAAATAGAATGACCGGGAAAAACTCAATTAAAAATTTCATATGATGACTGATTAGCTGCTGGATAAATTAATTAGGCTTTATGCCAAGAGCCGCGTATTGTAGCGGAATTATTAATCTCAAATACATGCTGTTAGCTAAATAAGCTATAAATCCCATGAGTCAGTATTTTTCAATCCACCCGGAGAATCCACAACTGCGTTTAATCAAACGTGCGGTTGAAATGATCAGGCAAGGCGCATTGATTGTCTATCCAACTGACTCCTGTTATGCATTTGGCTGCCATATTGGCGATAAAGATGCGCTGGAGCGCATTCGGCGCATACGCGAAGTAGATGATAAACATAATTTTACACTGGTATGCAGAGATTTGTCAGAGCTGGGTAATTATGCTTTTGTGGATAATGCTACTTTCAGGCTGTTGAAAAATTATACGCCCGGGCCATATACCTTTATTTTACGTGCATCACGTGAAGTGCCGCGACGTATGCAGGTAGCCAAACGCAAGACAATAGGCCTGCGTATCCCTGATCACCCTGTTGCCCTCAGTCTGCTTGAAGAGTTGGGTGAACCACTAATGAGTAGTACTCTGATACTGCCAGGTGATGAAACGCCAATGACCGATCCGGAAGATATGAGAGATCGACTCGAGCATAAAGTAGACTTGATCATCGATGGTGGAAACTGCGGTTTCGAGCCCACCACGGTGGTGAATATGGAGGATTCAAGCTGCGAAATACTGCGTCAGGGGAAAGGTGAATTCAGTCTGTCCTGATTATTGATAGCGTCGAATTTGCCAAGCCAGTATAATTGAGTCAACAATGGAACTGATTATCAAGATTGCGCTTTTTGCGCCCCCTGTACTTTTAGCGATTACCCTGCACGAAGTTGCACATGGATGGGCGGCACGATACCTGGGCGATCCAACAGCGGCCAGTCTAGGGCGCCTTTCACTAAATCCGATAAAGCATATTGATCCTGTAGGGACGGTGATAGTGCCGGCTGTTCTATTTGTAATGAGTGGATTTATGTTCGGGTGGGCAAAACCGGTTCCCGTAGACATGCAGAGGTTGAATGATCCAAAGCGGGATATGGCGCTGGTTGCAGCTGCTGGTCCGGCATCCAACTTTGTTATGGCATTTTTGTGGGCATTAGTAATTAAAGCTGGTTTCATGACTGAATCCGATGTTGTAAGAATGGTTCTGGTAGAAATGGGTAAAGTGGGAGTGGGTATTAACCTGGTATTAATGGTACTGAACCTAATCCCAATCCCTCCTCTTGACGGGGGGAGAGTGTTGTCGGGAGTGTTGCCAGACAGGTTAAGTACGGTTCTTGCTAAAATTGAACCATTTGGAATGTTTATTATATTTGGCCTTCTTGCAATGGGGCTACTCGGTCTTTTTTTACAAGGCCCATTATCTTTCTTTCAAACATTTATTATTAAATCAGTTGGACTTTAAATTTCTCTAATGGCTGCCTCTAATACTCAAAATCAACGCGTGTTATCCGGCATGCGACCCACCGGGAAGCTGCATCTTGGTCACTATCATGGTGTATTAAAAAACTGGATTGAACTACAGCATACCCATGAATGCTATTTCTTCGTTGCGGACTGGCATGCGTTAACGACTGAATACGATCACAGTGAGGAAATTGCGGCACATGTAACAGACATGGTAATTGACTGGCTTGCCGCAGGAGTGACACCAGGGACCGCAACCCTGTTTATTCAGTCACGTGTGCCTGAACATGCGGAGTTGCATTTGCTGCTGTCAATGATGACACCATTGGGATGGTTGGAACGTGTACCCAGCTATAAAGATCAGCAGGAAAAGCTGAAAGAAAAAGATCTGGCAACCTATGGGTTCCTCGGCTATCCGTTACTTCAGTCGGCTGACATTCTCGTCTATAAAGCGGGTAATGTCCCCGTCGGTGAAGATCAGGTTGCGCACGTAGAGTTAACCCGAGAAGTAGCCCGTCGCTTCAATCATATTTATGGCAAAGAACAGGGGTTTGAGGAAAAAGCGGCACAGGCGATTGCAAAAATGGGTAAAAAAAATGGCAAACTCTATAAAAATCTACGCAAAGAGTATCTGGAAAAAGGTGATATGGAGTCACTAGGTGTCGCGCAAGCGTTGCTGGAGTCACAACAAAATATTTCACTGGGCGACCGTGAGCGGTTGTTTGGATTCCTTGAGGGGACGGGTAAAATTATTCTGCCAGAACCACAGGCATTACTGACTCACGCATCAAAAATGCCGGGACTGGATGGGCAGAAAATGTCTAAGTCCTATGGAAACACTATTTCACTGCGCGAAGATCCCAAGCAAATAGAATCCAAGCTGCGTACCATGCCAACGGATCCGGCACGTGTACGACTGTCTGATCCTGGTAACCCTGAAAAATGCCCGGTATGGCAATTACATGAGGTTTATTCGGATATGGATGTTCAGGAATGGGTCAGAAACGGCTGTACAACAGCGGGAATAGGCTGTGTGGAGTGTAAGCAGCCAGTAATTGAAGCTGTGCAAAAGGAGCTAAAACCAATTCAACAGCGTGCACGAGAGTATGAGCAGGATTTAGACACAGTCCAGAATATTATTAACGATGGTTGTGAGAGGGCACGGGACATTGCACGTGATACACTAGAGGACGTTCGCAAAGCCATGGGGCTGATTTACAGATAGAGTACCGGGTATCGTTCGTACTCGCATAAACTAAAGAACCAAATGACAGAAGAACAGCAAAAACCTGCATCCGAGGATGCACCTCAGGCATTGCAGAATGAAATGCCATTCGCCATGGTACTTGGCGAGCCTGTAACTGTCCCCCCGCAGGATTTATATATCCCTCCTGATGCGCTGGAAGTATTTCTGGATGCATTCGAAGGTCCGCTGGATCTGTTGTTGTATCTTATCAAGCGCCAGAACCTTGATATCCTGACACTGCCCATTGCCAATATCACTCTACAGTACATGGAATATATTGAGTTGATGAAAGACTTGCGTCTGGAGTTGGCGGCGGAATATCTGGTCATGGCAGCGATGCTGGCTGAGATAAAATCGCGTATGTTACTGCCGCGACCCGTCGAGGAAGGGGAAGAGGACGATCCCCGGGCTGAGTTGATTCGTCGCCTGCAGGAATATGAATGCTTCAAAAAAGCGGCTGAAGATATCGATGAAATCCCGCGCCTTGAGCGCGATGTGATGGAAATTAACGTCATGCAGACTGAAGTGGTGGTAGAAGAAAAACTGCCACAGGTTGAAATGAAAGATTTATTGCATGCATTGCAGCAAGTGCTAAGACGATCTGAAATGTATGCCGCACATGAAATTAAAAAAGAAACGCTTTCACTGAGAGAAAGGATGACTCAGGTCCTGAGCAGTTTGGCAGTTGATGATTTTATTGAGTTTTCCAGTTTGTTCACCATTGCGGAAGGACGTGATGGCGTGATTGTGACATTTACAGCAATACTGGAGTTACTCAAAGACAGAATGATTGAAATAGTACAGTCTGAAATGTTTGCCCCTATTTATGTGAAGCCTGCCGGTCAGGTTGTCGAGGGAGAGTTTTTAGACGGGGGAGAAAAAGATGGAGTTTAAACAGATAAAAAACATTGTCGAGGCAGCGCTGCTAGCCGCGGATCATCCACTAACGCCTGATCAGTTATTAAAACTGTTTGAAGACGATCAGCAGATTCCGTCTAAAGATGATGTGAAAAAAGCTATCTCCGAACTGGAAGACGATTGCGCAGAACGGGGTTATGAACTTAAGAAAATTGCCAGTGGATACCGTTATCAGACACGTGTGGAAATCCAGCAATGGGTGTCTAAGCTCAGTGTTGAAAGGCCTCCAAGATATTCCCGTGCCTTCATGGAAACTCTGGCGCTAGTTGTATATCGACAACCAATTACACGTGCTGAAATAGAGGATGTGCGAGGCGTGTCCATCAGTAGCAGTATTTTTAAGGTTCTGCTGGAACGTGAGTGGATTAAAATTATTGGCCACAAAGAAGTACCGGGTCGACCTGCCATGTATGGCACGACTAAAAAATTCCTGGATTACTTCAATTTAAAATCACTCAATGAACTTCCTTCTCTGGCTGAAATAAAAGATCTTGATCAAATTCATCCTGAACTGGTATTTATGGATGCTGAAGAACAGAAAGCATCAGAAGCGCCGGTACAGCTTGAAGTGATTGAAGGCGGCGTAGATGCTGAGGTGCGCCATTAAGGTTGGCATCAAGGCAGGGTTCATCAGATTGATATTTAGTGTTCGCGCAATTGATATTGCGTAATTTAATTTGTGCATGATTATGCGCTTCTTTATATATCCTGGTTTATTTCAACATTATGGCTGAAAGGTTGCATAAGGTGCTAGCCCGCATGGGCGTGGGTTCGCGGCGGGAAATCGAGCGCTGGATTAAGCAGGGTCTGGTTGAAGTTGATGGCAAGACTGCTCAAGTAGGTGCAACATCGGAAGGTGTTACGACAGTCTCGCTAAATGGTGTTCATTTAACTTTGCAGGGAGAAGTGGAAACGCAATTTCTCCAGTACCATAAACCGGATGATGAAATCTGTTCGCGTAAAGATCCTGAAGGCAGGAAATCAGTTTATGACCATTTGCCAACCCTTACAGAAGGGCGCTGGATAGCGATAGGCAGGCTGGATTTAACAACGTCGGGAATACTTTTGTTCACCACTAACGGCGAGTTGGCTAATGCACTCATGCATCCGAGTGCGCAGGTCGATAGAGAATATATGGTACGTGTGCATGGCCGTGTGACACAGGAATTAATCTATAACCTGATGGAAGGTGTACAGCTGAATGACGGTCTTGCAAAATTTACCGATATAAAACAGCGTCCAAGTAAGGGCACGAATCAATGGATGCAAGTAGTTTTGCAGGAAGGGCGTAATCACGAAGTAAAACGTATGTTTGAATCACAAGGTGTAAGAGTGACACGCCTGATAAGAATCAGATTTGGGCCTATTGCTCTGGATGATTCTGTGAAGAAAGGCCAGCACCGAATGCTTACAAATAAAGAAGTAAAAGCGTTAAAGGCTTTAGTGCGGCGAGCAAAATAAATTAAAGCTCACACCAGTATGGCCTATCTGATTTTTCGCAATCGCTGCTGCTTGAAAACGAATCCAGCCATTTTTTGCCTCCATCTGTAGAAATCAGTTTTACAGAAAATGTAATCACTACCAGAAGCAAGCCTATTATCAATGCGCTATATAGCGCTTTAATGCTTGATGCCTTTTTAAAGGTGAAAAAATTCATATGCACAAGCAGTACTATTATTCCAAGGATAGTGCTGGCAAATACCGCTATTAGTAATATGCTATTTATCATATTCGTAATCACTCACCAGATTGTTTTGATGTTAATTAATTTTAAATTGTTTGTTGCCTGATAAGATATGACATTGAGCGGATAAAAATAGTCGTTTGCCGTATAAATAATGAGGCGGATAAAACCACATTGAAATGGAGATAAATTAAAATAAATCCCCGGTTTGTATATAGATATATTATAATATGCTAATACTGATATTAATATTTGAGGATCTGGCTCATTACCAAAGCAAAGACTTAAATGAGGTTACTAATCAAATGCAACACCACATCGTGTCTGAGTGATTGCCAGTACTTTGTCATTATGAAGGGTGAATAATGGACTTTGATCCAGTTCTTTTGTCACGTATTCAATTCGCACTGAATATAAGTTTTCATATTCTGTTTCCCATAATCACTATCGCCCTTGCGTGGATACTATTTTACTTTAGAGCTCGTTTTACCCTGTCCAGAAATGAAGAGTGGGAGTATGCCTATTATTTCTGGGTCAAGGTTTTTGCACTGACCTTTGCGCTGGGTGTGGTATCCGGCATTACGATGAGTTTTCAGTTTGGAACTAACTGGCCTGGATATATGGAGCGTGTTGGTAACATTGCTGGTCCACTGCTGGGCTATGAAGTGTTAACAGCATTTTTTTTAGAGGCTTCATTTCTGGGAATCATGCTGTTTGGCAAGGAGCGTGTTTCTAACAAACTGCATTTAATTGCAAGCTTTTTGGTAGCAATTGGTACCACCTTATCTGCGTTCTGGATTCTAGCGTTAAATTCATGGATGCAGACTCCACAAGGTTATAGCATCGAGAATGGTGTGTACCTGGCTGAAAGCTGGGTAGACATTATTTTTAATCCAACTTTTCCCTATATGTTTTTGCATGTTATCAATGCATCATTTTTGACATGTGCTTTCCTTATCACTGGTATTAGTGCATGGAGAATGATTAAGGGTGTAGATGGTCCGGCGACGAAACAGGTATTTAAAACAGGAATTTATCTGGCAGTAGTGCTTGCTCCCCTGCAGCTGGTGATTGGTGATATGTATGGTTTAAATGTTGCCAGGTATCAACCAGCAAAAATTGCAGCTATCGAAGCTGTCTGGAATACAGAAAAAGGGGCAGATTTCACAATAATCGGGATTCCTGACGAGGAGGCAAAAAAAACCCATTTTGCCGTTACTATTCCTAATATGGCGAGCTGGATACTGACGCATCAGTTTGATGGGGAAGTCATCGGCCTGAATGAATTCGAGGGTGAACATCCACCCGTAGGTATCGTGTTTTATTCTTTCCGTGTGATGATCGGCGTAGGTATGCTGATGATTTTAGTAAGTGTCTGGGGTGCATGGACATTAGCCAAAAAAAGAGAACCGTCGTCAACATTGTTGATGGTGTATTCATGGATGACCTTTTCAGGATGGTTGGCGACACTGGCTGGCTGGTATGTGACAGAAGTGGGCAGGCAGCCTTACATCGTTTACGGACAAATAAAAGCAGTAGAAATTGCTTCTGACCATCCTGGTGAATACGTTGCAATCACTTTGATTTCATATGTTTTGATTTATTCGTTTTTACTGTTTTCCTATATTGCATCATTAAGATATCTTTCATCTAAGCCTGCAGGGTCATTGAAGATGGTACAGGAGTATGGGGGCTGACATTATGGAATATGCATTACCAGTCATTTTCTTTTTTCTGATGGGATTCGCATTATTTCTATACGTAATCCTGGACGGGTATGACCTGGGTATCGGTCTGTTACTTCCGCTAGCAGATGATGATGAAAAAGATCTTATGATCGCTTCTATAGGCCCATTTTGGGATGCCAATGAAACGTGGATTGTTTTGGGGGTTGGGATCTTGCTAATTGCGTTTCCGCTGGCACACGGCATGATATTAACCGCCTTATATCTACCGGTAACATTCATGCTGATGGGATTGATTTTAAGGGGTGTTGCATTTGACTTTAGAGTGAAGGCAGGTGATCAGCATAAACCAATGTGGAATAAACTGTTTTTTCTCGGCTCTCTTATAACCACAGTGTGTCAGGGCTGGATGATTGGTTCCTATATCACCGGGCTTGGCTCATCGATTGAGAATTCCGTATTCTCACTACTGATTGCAATCACATTGCCATCGCTTTATGTATTGCTAGGTGCCAGCTGGTTACTGATAAAGACAGAAGGAAAACTGTTTGAAAAAAGTATAGGTTGGGCAAAGCATGCCTGGCTGCCAATGGGTGTAGCATTAGTCACAGTGTCTGTTGCAACCCCTATCGTTAGCGAGAGCATTGCCAATAAATGGTTCACTGTGCAGAATTTTATCGGTCTCGTGCCCATTCCGTTTACAACTGCTGTCGCCTATCTGGGTGTCGGCTGGATTTTAAGACAAAGCAATATACTCAAGAGCGGATGGGAGTGGCTGCCAATGGTGGGAGTAGTGGTTATCTGTATTATGTCGAGCATAGGGATGGCGTATAGTCTGTTTCCCTATATTGTCATAGACCAGATAACAATCTGGGATGCGGCATCTGATAAAAATTCACTACTGATAATTCTGGCTGGAGTCGGCGTTACTGTGCCATTGATAGTTTTATATACCGGGTTTGTTTATTACATATTCCGCGGTAAGGCAACTAAATTAAGTTATGGTTCAGATTAGGCAGGTGTTATAAATACACGAAAAAGTATATTGCGTGGCTATCTATTGCATAGCATTTGACTATCTAACGTATATACATTATATTTCGTTGCGTTAATAATTACTGAAGGTATAGCCATGTCTAAAAAAATATCCAAATCAAAAGCAAAGAAAACAGCCGCAACGATTGCACGTAAAGCGGTTAAGAAAGCTGGCGTGAAAAAGAAAAAGTCAAAGACAATCAAGAAAGCAATGAAAGCCGCCTTGAAGCCTGTAAGAAAAGGTTCAAAAGGCAAAGCCAAAAAGGCTGCGCGTAAGGTAGCTAAAAAGGCATCCTAAAACATAATTTCAACCCTGCATTAATATTTTACTGTGGGGTTGATTGTTTAATTCAGGCAGTGAGCCTGGCGACAAGATTATTACTGAATACAGGATTCCGCTGGAAAAAGTGCTGTGTTAAATGTGATAAATCTCACTAGTGCGATCTCGGCTGTCAGCCCCCAGGAAATAAATAAAAGGTGCGGTGACAGTGTCAGCTGAGGGAAACTCGCTGGGGTTGATGCCAGGGTAATTATGAGTACGCAAATCTGTTCTCACAATACCTGGATGCACACCGTTAACGCGAATTTTCTGGTCGCCATCCAGTTCGTCAGCGAGTATTTTTAACAGGCTGACCTGTCCATATTTACTCACACCGTAAGCCCCCCAATATGCTTTGTTGGTTTCATCAACAGTAAACAGTATGGATGGGTCCTGGCTATTTCTGAGTAATGGGATAACCGCGCGTGAAAGCAGAAATGGTGCATGCAAGTGCAGGGTGATTAATTTTGACCAGGTTGGAATATCAATATTCTGTAGTGGTGTCAGACCACCTACGCGTCCAGCATTATGAAGTAGTCCGTCAAGTTTCCCGTATTCCTTGTCGATAGAATCTGCAATGGTCTGGTAATCGTCTGCGCCGGCAGATTCCAGATCGATATTTAAGATGGCAGGTTGAGGGGCTTTTAATGCAACTATTTCATCGTAGGTGTGCTCTAGTCTTTTTAAATCTTTTGCTACTAGTAACACGGTAGCACCAAGACGTGCGCACTCCAGTGCAACTGCTTTTCCAATACCGCGGCTCGCACCTGTAATTAAAATAATTCTGTCTTTTAGGTATTCCTGTGATGGCTGGAATGTCTTTAAATTATTATCCATGTTTGTCTTGTTGTATGGTTGGAATGTCTCGAGTTTTCTTTTCAATTTCGTCGATCAGCGGAATCTCTTCTTTGGCCTGTATGCCAAGCTCAGTGAATTTTCGCGCGCCCGGTAATACCTGTCGTTCCAGTGAGCCGATAGCTTTGTTGTAATTGCCAACACTGTCGTCCAGATTTTTCCCCACTTTCTGCAAATGTGAGCAGAAAGAAAACAAACGCTTGTAAAGATCCTGTGCCAGGTCACGCACATGCTCAGCATTTTCAGATATTGAAGCTTGTTGCCATCCATAAGCAACTGAGCGCAGCAACGCAACTAATGTGGTGGGTGTGGCCAGAATAACGCGGTTGGCAAAAGCATCTTCCAGTAACTTGTCGTCATAGTCGAGTGCAGAGGTAAGGAATTGCTCGCCAGGAATGAATAAAATAACAAAGTCTGGTGACTGCTTGAATTGAGACCAGTAAGCTTTGCTGGCAAGTTCTTTCATGCGTTCGCGTACTTTGCGTGCATGACGTTTTAACTGAACTTCGCGTTCTTGCTGGTTATTAGCCTGAACAGCACCCAGATAAGCATCTAAAGGTGTTTTTGCATCAACAATCAGTTCACGTTTTTCCGGCATGCGCACGATCATGTCGGGGCGAATATTTTTCCCGTCATCGACTTCGACGTGAGTTTGTTCTTCAAAGTCGCAATGTTTCACCATGCCGGCTAATTCAGCTAAACGTCTTAGGGTTAATTCTCCCCATTGACCGCGTACTTCTGGCCTGCGTAATGCGCGTACTAGCTGTTCTGTCTCTGACTGCAGACCATGCTGTGCTTCGGTAACCAGCTTCAGTTGTGTAGTGATTGAACCAAAGGCTTCTTTGCGTTCTTTCTCGATAGCTGAGATCTGCTGTTCAGTTTTATGTAATGCTTCTGCCATGGGTTTCAAAAGAGTCTCGATAGATTTCTCTTTCTCGGTTAAGTTGGCTTGAGCGCGAGACTCGAATAACCCCAGTTTTTGTTGAGCGAGTTGCAGGAATGATTCGCTGTTTGAATCCAGCGCATGCTTTGATAATGCGCTGAAGCTTTCTTTTAGTTGTTCGCGTGACTCATTGAGTGCAGCAATTTTTTCAAGGTTCTGCGCCTGCTCAACCTGTAGCCTTGTGTAGATGTCATTATTTTTTTCGTGTAGCGCGAGAATATTTTTATCCAGACGCGCACGGGTAATAAGATAGGCGATCAGTGCGCCTAATAGGGCAGCAATGCCTAGTGCAACGCCAAGTTGCCAGCTGAGTTCAAGTTCCCACGTCATTGATAGGTGCGCTTAGTTGTATGTGGTTTAATAATTCCTGTGGGTTATTGATTGTAAAATCGGCTCCCCACTGGTCTGTATCAACGTCCGGCTCTATGTAGCCATAACGGGCAACACAAGTATACATGCCCGCAGCATTGCCAGCATAAATGTCGCGTGGGTCATCTCCGATGTAAATAGTGTGATGTGGTGATAATTTTATTGTTTCGCTGGCAAGCAGTAGTGGTTCAGGGTTCGGTTTGCGCACAGTTAATGTGTCACCACTAACGATACATGATGGACGGCTTGATAGTGATAATTTCTCGAGTAATGAATGGGTCAGCTCCTCCGGTTTGTTTGTGACGATTCCCCACGGAATATCCTGATTCTCAATCGTTTGCAAAAGCTGCTCCATGCCGTTAAATAAACGGGTTTCCACGCATATTGACTTGGCATAATGTTGTAGAAATTGTTGTCGAAGTGATTCGAATTGCTGGTCACATGTGATCTCCGGGAAGCCATAACGTGTGAGTGCAACGCTGCCTTGTGAAGCCAGATTTCTAAGCTTGTCAAAGTCACAGCCAGGCCGGTCATGGCATTTTAATAAATTATTTAGTGCCAGTACGAGGTCCGGCGCAGTATCCAGTAATGTGCCATCCAGGTCAAAAAGCACTGCATGGATCGGTGTGGTGACATTACTCAAAGCGCTGTTTTCTTGGTATGTAGCAGGTAGTTCACGCTGACGTCGCGACCAAGCCAATAATGTCGGGTGATAGGGTTGTAACTCATACCAGTTAATTCCTGTGGAATAAGTCTGTTGTTGCGACACCATCTATCAAGTTCAGAAGGGCGGATAAATTTTTGATATTCGTGTGTTCCCTTGGGCAATAGATTGAGAATATATTCAGCGCCAATGACGGCAAACAGATATGACTTTGGATTTCGATTGAGGGTGGAAAAAAATACATGCCCGCCCGGTTTTACTAATCTGGTGCATGCAGCGACAATACTTTCGGGGCTGGGGACATGTTCCAGCATTTCCAGACATGTGACAACATCATAGGATTCGGGTTCGCGTTCAGCAATACTTTCAGCCGATATCATTTCGTAGCTGATATCCAGATTGCTTTCTTTTGCATGTAGCTGCGCTACTGAAAGAGGTGCTTTGCCCAGATCAATGCCTTTAACGCTTGCACCTTTAGCGGCCATACTTTCAGATAAAATGCCTCCGCCACAGCCAACGTCGAGCACTTTTTTCCCTGAGAGCGTTACGCGATCATTAATAAAATTTAACCGCAGTGGGTTGATGTCATGCAGTGGTTTGAATTCACTGTCTCTGTCCCACCAGCGATAGGCAAGATCTTCAAATTTTGCGATTTCAGCAGGGTCGAAATTGTCTGTGTTATTCATGTTGATAAATTCGGTTTAGTGTTGTGAGATTTTTCTGGCCCATTGTTCAGTTTTGGCAATAATTTCATCTTCGCTGACTGTAGTAAGTGTACGGTCTCGTAATAACTGACGACCCGAAACAAAAACATCAGAGACGCGACTGTGATTTGTGTTGTAAACAAGGTGGCTGTGAATGTCATACAGAGGATGACCTTCAATGCGGTCACAACTGATGGCAATAATATCTGCAGATTTTCCTTTCTCAAGTGAGCCAATTTCGTCGTCAAGACCAAATGCCCTGGCTGCTTCTATTGTCGCAGAACGAATTGCCTGCCTGGCAGAAAAAGCAGTGGCTTCTCCACTGACTCCTTTAGCAATTAAAGCCGCAGAGCGAATTTCAGAAAACATATCCAGATCATCATTACTGGCACTGCTATCGGTGCCAATGAGGACGCGCGTATTGTTTTTAAGTAATTCATGCGTTGGGCAAAAACCGCTGGCAAGCTTCATATTGGATTCAGGACAGTGAATAACCGTGACACCTGCTTCCGATACCTGTTGTATTTCTTCTTGATTGAGCTGGGTCATATGAACTGCGAGCAGGTTGGGGTTAACCAGGCCAAGTTTATCCAGACGCTGGAGTGGGCGCATGCCAAACTCTTTGATACTTGCCTCAATTTCCGATTTCGTTTCATGAATATGCATATGAACAGGCAGATCCAGTTCGTTTGCATAGCTGTTTATTTTGCTCAGCGTGCTGTCAGAAGTCGTATAAGGTGCGTGTGGTGCGAATACATTGGTAATTAAGGGATCAGTTTTATAGTCATCATAAAGTGACAGGCCTTTGGATAAGTATTCGTCAGGTGATGAGGCATAGGCAGTTGGAAATTCAAGCGCGATCATTCCAATAACAGCTCTTATTCCAATAGTAGATGCAACACGTGCAGTCACATGAGGGAAAAAATACATGTCGTTGAAGCAGGTTGTGCCACCGCGCAGCATTTCGGCAATGGCAAGTTCACTGCCGTCATGGACAAAGCTTTCATCTGCCCATTTTTGTTCAATTGGCCAAATGTGATTTTGCAACCACTCCATGAGTGGAATATCGCTTGCAATGCCGCGTAGCAAAGACATTGCTGCGTGGGTATGTGCATTGATGAGACCAGGCATTAAAATGTGATTGTCATATTGAATATGAGAATTAGCACTATATAGCTCAAGTGCTTTTTGACTCGGCAGGATATCGACAATACGTCCATTCTCTATTGCGATGGAATGATTGGAGAGTACAGAATTTTCTACATCCACCGGCACGATATGGCGAGCAGATAAAAGTGTTTGGATTGTGCGCATATAATTAAACTTACCTTTCTAACCTGCTTAGGACAAGCAAAACCTTGAATTTAATATTATGGATAAATCATTGCCTAATCGAGCCATTGAATGGCGAGATCGACAGTTAATTCTGCTGGATCAGCGCCGGCTGCCTAATGCTGTAGAATTTTTATCTATTGATACTGTTAGCGGAACATTTGATGCGATAAGAGACATGGTGGTGCGGGGAGCACCTGCCATAGGTATTACCGCCGCTTATGGTGTGGTTTTGTCAGCATTGAAGCATCAGCAGCTGGATGACGGTAACGCAAGACAACAGATAAATACAGATATTGCCAGACTGAGTACAGCGCGACCAACCGCGGTGAATTTAGCGTGGGCTTTGCAGCGAATGCAGAAATGCCTGCAAAATCAAAACTCTGTATGTCTGAATTCGCTGGAAAAAGAGGCCATAGCAATTCATCAGGAGGATATTGCCGCAAATAAAGTGATGGGTGAATTGGGTGCAAGTTTTATGGACGCACAAAGTACGGTCATGACGCACTGTAATGCTGGTGCCCTGGCAACGGGAGGATATGGCACAGCATTGGGGGTGATACGCTCAGCCTTTGCGCATGGGAAACTGGAAAAGGTTTTTGCGAACGAGACGCGTCCCTGGTTCCAGGGTTCAAGATTGACGGCCTGGGAGCTTGAGCAGGAACAGATTCCTGTTAATTTGATTTGTGATTCCGCAGCAGCAAGCGCACTACGTGCGCATCATGTCGACTGGATTATCGTTGGTGCTGATCGTGTGGCAGCAAATGGGGATGTTGCGAATAAAATTGGTACCTACAGTTTGGCAGTGCTGGCAAAGCACATGGGAAAAAAGTTTATGGTGGTGGCGCCAACCAGCACGATTGATCTGAATTCTGCCAGTGGTGATGATATTGAAATAGAGCAACGCGATCGTCAGGAAGTCACTAATGTGGGTGGAAATATCATGGCAACAGAAGGTGCTAAGGTGTGGAATCCTGTATTTGATGTGACACCGGCAGCGCTAATAGATGTGCTGATTACTGAGCGGGGTGCGGTAGAAAACCCAAACACATCGAAAATTGTTCAATTATTCAGCAAGCAGGATGTGTAACACGTGCTGGCGTATTTCCTGTAAACAGCAAAATGTACCTAGCACAGCCTGATTTCGCCATTTTTCGTTTTTGCAGATTTACTCTTATGGGGGAAAGGTGTGGTATAATTTCCGGTTCATAAGGAACTAAATCCCTCTGCGTTGATTTAATGGCATCTATAGCAAAAGAAATACTTTCGGTTAACCTGGAAGATGAAATGCGTAAGTCCTATCTGGACTACGCCATGAGTGTCATTGTGGGCCGTGCTCTACCCGACGTAAGAGATGGTCTGAAACCAGTACACAGACGTGCATTATTTGCCATGCATGAGTTGGGTAATGACTGGAATAAACCTTATAAAAAATCTGCTCGTGTTGTCGGTGATGTGATTGGTAAATATCACCCGCATGGTGACACCGCTGTCTATGACACTATTGTTAGAATGGCGCAGGATTTTTCAATGCGCTACATGCTGGTTGATGGCCAGGGTAACTTTGGTTCCGTGGATGGTGATTCGCCAGCCGCAATGCGATATACCGAAGTGCGAATGTCCAAGATCGCGCATGAGGTTTTATCCGATCTGGATAAAGACACAGTCGAATTTATCCCAAACTATGACGAAACAGAAAAAGAACCTTCGGTTCTACCTTCCAGAACTCCAAATTTATTAATCAATGGTTCCTCCGGTATTGCGGTCGGCATGGCGACCAATATTCCGCCACATAATCTGACTGAGATCATAAATGCATGTATCGCCATGATTGAGAACCCAGAGCTGTCGGTGATGGATATTATGGAGCATGTGCCGGGGCCGGATTTTCCAACTTCCGCGATTATTAACGGCAAGAAGGGCATTGTTGACGCTTATCAGACAGGTCGTGGGAAAATATATCTGCGTGCACGCAGTCACATTGAAACAGATGAAAAAACCAACCGTGAAACCATTGTTATTACAGAGCTTCCATACCAGGTAAACAAAGCCCGGTTAATTGAAAAGATTGCTGATCTGGTTAAAGAGAAACGTATAGAAGGCATTTCTCCAGGTGGGCTGCGCGATGAGTCTGATAAAGACGGAATGCGTATTGTGATTGAATTGCGACGTGGCGAAGTCAGTGAGGTTATGCTGAATAATTTATACCAGCACACACAAATGCAGAATGTGTTTGGTATTAATATGGTCGCGTTGGTAGATGGCCAGCCACGGCTATTAAATATAAAACAAATCCTGCAGGCATTTTTACGTCATCGTCGTGAAGTCGTCACGCGACGTACTATGTTTGAACTGCGTAAAGCACGAGATAAAGCCCATATCCTGGAAGGGCAGGCTGTAGCACTTGCGAATATTGATGAAGTCATAGCGCTGATCAAATCATCGAACACGCCGGCAGATGCAAAAGCGGCGTTAGTAGGACAGGGCTGGGTACCTGGTGCAGTCACAAGTATGCTGGAACGTTCAGGTGCTGAAGCATCACGTCCGGATGATCTTGATGCTGCGTGTGGATTGCGCGACGGTAAATATTATCTGTCTGAAGTACAAGCGCAGGCGATTCTTGATTTACGACTGCATCGACTGACAGGACTGGAACAAGAAAAAATCGTTAAAGACTTTAGTGAGTTGCTGGAAGAGATTGCAGCTTTTCTTGCTATTCTGGAAAGTCCCGATCGTTTAATGGAAGTGATTCGTGAAGAATTAGAAGAAATTAAAGAAAAGTATGGTGATGAACGCAAAACTGAAATCACCACGACTAAAGTCGACCTTGCGATGGAAGATCTGATTCAGGAAGAAGATGTTGTTGTCACATTGTCGCATGCGGGTTATGCCAAAGCACAACCATTGGATGTATATCAGGCGCAAAGACGCGGTGGTCGAGGTAAAGCTGCAACTTCGGTTAAAGAAGAAGATTTTGTCGACAATTTATTTGTCGCCAATACCCACGATACTATTTTATGTTTCTCCAGCCAGGGTAAAGTGTACTGGCTTAAAGTGTATGAATTGCCGCAATCTGGCAGGACATCCCGAGGAAAGCCAATCGTTAATCTGTTGCCACTGCAGGAAGGCGAAAGGATTAATGCTATTCTTCCTGTGAAAGACTTTTCTCAGGACGCATACGTGTTTATGGCAACCAGCCGGGGCACGGTAAAGAAAACAGCGCTTAAAGACTTCTCGCGTCCACGAGCAAGTGGAATTATTGCTTTGGAGTTGCGCGAAAATGATCACCTGATTGGTGTGGAAATCACTACAAGTGATCACGATATCATTCTTGTGGCCAGTACAGGTAAATCAGTACGCTTCCATGAAGATGATGTTCGACCGATGGGAAGAACAGCAACTGGTGTGCGTGGAATAAAAATTGCCGATGCAGATAGAGTAATTTCTTTGATATCAATACAGCCGGACGAAATTGAAGTGCAGGTGTTGATTGGTACGCAACGAGGCTTCGGTAAGAGAACACCAGTCCAGGACTTTCCTGTGCAAAAACGTGGTGGTCAGGGCGTCATTGCAATACAGACTTCCGGACGAAATGGTGATGTAGTGGGTGCCGTTCTGGTATCAGAGCAGGATGAAACAATGCTGATTACAGATCGTGGTACTTTGGTGCGTACACAAGTTAAAGATATTTCATCTATGGGGCGTAACACTCAGGGCGTCACACTAATTCGATTAAGTGAGGATGAGAAGCTTACTGAGGTTGAAGCAGTTCAATCCCTGTCTGGCGCTGAAGAAGACGATCAAGAAGAATCCGCACAAGAATAATTTGTCAGTTAATTATCGCTAGTGGATCACTGTACACATTATTTTGGGGCTGGCCCGGCTGCATTACCTGCTGAGGTGAAGCAGAAAATCCAGAAAGATATCAACCTGTATGGTGATACAGGCAATTCAATTCTTGAATTAAGTCACCGTTCTGAACAATTCTCTTCGATAATCACAAGCGCACAAAGTTTGCTGCGTAGCCTTTATGCTATTCCGGATAATTATAAAATTATATTTATGGCGGGTGGGGCGACTTTGCAGTTTGACGCTATTCCGCTGAATCTTGTGGGCAGCGCAAAGCATGCAAGTTATCTGGATACCGGGTTTTGGTCAAGAAAGTCAGCAAATTTAGCCCGTAAATATGTCGATGTAAAATTTGTACAAGGACTAATAGATAGCCGCGAGAAAATATGTTGTATTGACCCTGAGCAATGGAATGTAGACCCTGAATCGGCGTATTTTCACGTCACGCCTAATGAAACTATTTATGGCGTTGAGTTTACTCAGGTAAAGAAAACCGATATTCCTCTGGTGGCGGATATGACGTCTTGTATTCTGATGCAGGATATTGATATTTCAAATTATGGCGTAGTCTACGCAGGTGTTCAAAAAACGCTGGGTATTGCTGGATTAAGTGTAGTGATTGTACGCGAAGACTTGATTGAGCGTGTTTCAGAGACAACGCCAGAACTGCTGCGCTATGATTTGCATGTAAAGGAAAACTCGATCATAAATACCTGTCCTGTGTTTGCCTGTTATGTAACGCAACTAATGCTGGACTGGGTAAAGAGGAATGGCGGAGTGAAAGCTATGGTAGAACAGGCAAATATGCGCGCTAGTCTTCTATATCAGGCAGTAGACTCAAATTCGAAATTTGTTAATCATGTATGCGAAAATAATCGTTCGGTAATCAACGTAGCATTTAATTCATCCGATAACGGTGTAATCAATAATTTATTGGTGGCTGCAAAAAAGGAAGGCTTGACTGGTCTGGAAGGTCATCGAAACGCGGGTGGAATTCGTGTCAGCATGTATAACGGCACGCCTATGGGTGCCGTGCATAGACTGGTCGAGCTGATTGCGCAGGCCTAGCTAACAAGGCCGGAGTCGATTGTGTCGGCCTGGCAGATCGCCAGGCCAGAAGTCTAAATTGAGTAGTAATCTTTATACCACTTAACAAAATTAGCAATGCCATCTTCGACTTTTGTTTGTGGTTTGTAGTCTACGTCTTCTACAAGCGCTTCAACATCTGCATATGTGTCAGGCACATCGCCCATTTGTAACGGTAAAAGATTTTGGATGGCTTTTTTGCCAAGACAATCCTCCAGCACCGCTATGTAGTGTTTTAATTCTACTGGCTGATTATTACCAATATTGTAAAGTTTGTAGGGTGCTTTACTGGTGGCGGGATCAGGGTTGTCGCCTGACCAGCTTTCATTCGCAGATGGCACCTTGTCCAGTGTGCGAATAACACCTTCGACTATGTCATCAATGTAGGTGAAGTCGCGACGATGATTGCCGTAATTGAATACATCAATAGGCTTGCCGGCAATAATATTTTTAGTAAACATAAATAACGCCATATCAGGGCGGCCCCAGGGGCCATAAACAGTAAAGAAGCGTAAACCGGTTGTGGGAATCTGAAATAAATGCGAGTAGGTATGAGCCATTAACTCGTTAGATTTCTTGGTGGCTGCGTATAAGCTGACAGGGTGATCGACATTGTTGTGTACTGAGAATGGCATATTGGTGTTAGCGCCATAAACAGAACTGCTTGATGCATACACAAGGTGCTTGACCTCATTGTGGCGGCAGGCTTCCAGGATATTGGTGAAACCCATGATGTTTGTGTCTATATAAGCATATGGATTTTCTAGTGAGTATCTAACCCCGGCCTGTGCGGCAAGATTGACCACGCGATCTGGTTTGTGTGTTTTGAATAGATCAGCTACGCCGTCGCGATCTTCCAGATTGATGCGGGCTTCTGTGAAGTTGGCATGGTCAATAATTTTTGCCAGGCGCGCTTCTTTTAGTGTGACATCGTAGTAGTCGTTTAAATTATCAATACCGATAACTTCATCGCCTCTTTCAAGTAAGCGTTGAGATAGGTTATTCCCGATAAAACCAGCTGATCCTGTGACAAGTACTTTCATTGTGTTATTTATCTATGATTGATTAAAGACGTGCATCGACATCTTGTTTGGGGAAGATATGCTTCACATCAAAAAGGATGTGCTGCTGTTTCCCTAATGCGCGAATAGCTTCTACTCCCATAGCAACGAACTCTTTATGTGAAACGGCGACAATAATTGCGTCGTAAGTATTCTTTTGAAGTTCGCTGACAGGTGTGATTCCGTATTCATGTTCTGCTTCTTCAGCATCTACCCATGGATCATACACATCGACATTGGCATGGTAGCTGTCAAATTCTTTAATGATGTCTATGACGCGGGTATTTCGAACATCAGGACAATTTTCCTTAAAAGTGAAACCTAAAATTAATATTCTGGAGTCGACCGTATGAATTTTATTTCTTGTCATGTGTTTGACTACGGATTCTGCAACATAAGGGCCCATGCCGTCGTTGATGCGTCGCCCTGATAAAATCATTTCAGGGTTGTAGCCAATAGCCTGTGCTTTATGTGTTAGATAATAAGGGTCGACACCAATGCAGTGACCGCCGACCAGGCCTGGGCGGAATGGCAGGAAATTCCATTTCGTGCCTGCTGCTTCCAGTACCTCGATAGTATCTATGTCCATGCGATTGAAAATAAGGGCTAACTCGTTAATCAGCGCTATGTTTACATCTCTTTGTGTATTTTCAATGACTTTGGCCGCTTCAGCGACTTTAATGCTGCTAGCCAGGAATGTACCGGCAGTAATGATAGATGCATATACTTCATTGATAAATTTGGCTACTTCCGGTGTTGAGCCAGAAGTAACTTTTTTGATTGTCGGAAGCCGGTGTTCTTTATCGCCAGGATTTATTCGCTCAGGACTGTAACCAACATAAAAGTCTTTGTTGAAAGTTAGTCCTGACTCCTTTTCGATAATGGGCACACATACTTCTTCTGTGGCGCCTGGATAAACTGTTGATTCAAATACAACAATATCATCACGAGAAATAACTTTGCCAAGTGCCGTGGATGCTTTGACCAGTGGAGTAAGATCTGGCTGTTTGTGTTCATCAATTGGTGTGGGAACCGTCACAATATAAAAATTGCAGTCTCGCATATCCTCCAGGCTGGATGTAAAACTTAATTGGCTGGCAGAAGCGAGCTCATCAGAATCAGTTTCTAATGTTCGGTCTGTGCCATTGCGTAGTTCCTCGATTCGCTGCTGGTTGATATCAAAACCTAAAGTATTAATTTTTCTTCCAAACTCGACTGCAAGAGGTAAGCCTACATAACCCAGGCCGATGACACCGATATGTATATTGTCAATTGAATGCATAGAAAATGACTCTTAAATTTGATTGGTTAAAATTTGATGTGCACTTTAGTTCAATCGGGCTTACGCATCTATGAACCTGTTATCAACTTCGGAAATATATCACAGATGATATGTAAACTTCTGTTATAGCGAAAGTTAGATGTACTTCACAAATAGTACGCGAGTTTTTAACAGACAATAGGCCTGGTCTCAATTAAGTGATGATTTTCGCGGACAGATGAATTTTTTTTCGTAGACTTGCAGCAAATATTTAAAACCTTAACTAATCTATTTAAGTCAAGAGAGGCATTAGTTGTCATCTATTAAATTATTTAACCATCATATTAGCTTTCCTGTTGCCCTGCTTATTCTGGTAGAGGCCACTATTTGCTATTTGAGCCTGTTTGCGGCGTCAACTATCAGGTTTTATGACTTGGGTGGTATTCAGTATGCAAAGAATGAGTTGCTTTCTATTCAGGTGAGCGGCTTTCTGGTTTCAGTACTAGTGGTATTGGTGATGTTGGCGATGGGTCTGTATCAGGCGCAGCGTCGAGAAGTAATCTGGAATGTGCTTAATCGAATTACAACTGCATTTATTGTTGCATCGTTAGCGCTTTCGATCATATTTTTCATGTTTCCGGATATGTACTTTGGTCGTGGCCTGTTTATCCTTACTTTATTTATATCTTTTGTCGGCATAGTCATTACAAGAGTGATTTTTGAGTCGTGGGTAGATAAACACACGATGAATAAAAAGGTGCTGGTATTGGGTGTTGGTGATAAAGCGGAATGGGTGAATAACCTGCGCAGAAAGTCAGACCAGCGAGGTATCTCGATTGTCGGGTTTTATAATGCCTCTTCTGAAGATGTATGTGTAGATGAGGATCGTATTATATCGACTGAGCAGTCTCTGGATGAATACGTACTGAAAAATGGCATCGAAGAAATTATTGTGGCCATGGGCGAGCGACGAAATAAATTCCCTGTGAAAGAATTGATTAACTGTCGATTAAGTGGCGTCGACGTGGTGGAGCTGCCAACTTTCCTGGAAAGACAAATGTCTCGCGTTTATGTTGAATTGCTTGATCCCAGCTGGATTATTTTTTCGGATGGATTTCGCCAAAACACATTAAAGTCAATCGGTACACGCACCTTCGATATATTTGCCAGCCTGTTGATGCTGGTTGCAACGATGCCGTTACTTCTGGCCGGAGCGATAGGCATTATGATAGAGAGCAAAGGCAAAGGGACTTTGTTTTATAAACAGAATCGTGTCGGACAGGGAAATAAAACCTTTGAACTGCTCAAGTTTAGAAGCATGTGTGAAAATGCCGAGGCTGAAACAGGTGCAAAATGGGCAAGTGCGAATGATTCGCGTATCACGCGTGTTGGCAAAGTCCTCAGAAAGTATCGCATTGATGAACTGCCGCAACTTATCAATATACTGAAAGGCGAGATGAGTCTGGTTGGCCCCAGGCCCGAGAGACCAGAATTTGTCAGTCAATTGTCAGAAAAGATTCCATTCTATAGCGAAAGACACAGGGTCAAGCCAGGGCTGGCAGGGTGGGCGCAGATGCGCTATCCCTATGGAAGCACCGAGAACGACGCCATAGAAAAGCTGAAGTACGACTTATATTACGTCAAAAATCGCAGTTTGATTTTTAATCTGGCCATATTAATTCAGACTGCTGAAATTGTGCTTTGGGGTAAGGGTGCTCGTTAATAGCGCAAGTCTCAGGCAAGTATTCCTTTTGAAGAAAAGTGTGAATGACTTGGCAATTTCCACGATCAAGATAACTCCAAATCCAGACAAAGGATCTTATTTACAGGGCCAGTGGGAATTTTGTGCTCATCATCCCAGTAATAGATTGGCGATTTGGGTTTAATGCACAAACTAATAGAAAACAGAGAGATACGCAGGTCACATAATTGCTGCCTATTTTGGTTTCTTAATACTAATTGGATAGAAGTCACAGCACGGTTAGGGACTTAATTATTACAATTTTGAAAAGATATAGTTAACTTGGAGACACACATGAAAATTCAATGGAACAGTGGAGCAATTATTTCACTTGTATTTGCTGGCATTTTGGTCAGTGGGTGCGCAGCAACACCTGCGACAACAACGAAAGTGATCGCTGATGAGGTAGTGACGCCTGCGCAAGATTACAGGATTGGTCCTGGTGACTCGCTTGAGATATTTGTCTGGGAACATGAAGATCTGTCTGTTTCTGTGCCGGTTCGCCCAGATGGGAAAATTTCTACACCATTGGTCGAAGACATGAAGGCAGAAGGTAAAACACCTTCAGAGCTGTCTGATGATCTGGAGAAATCTCTTTCAGAGTTTGTTCGAGCGCCAGTCGTGAGCGTAATCGTTCAGGAATTTAAAGGTCAGTTCAGCAACCAGATCAGAGTAGTAGGCCAGGCTGAAAACCCACAGGCATTATCATACCGTGAAGGGATTACATTGTTGGACGTGATGATAGAAGTTGGTGGTTTGACACAGTTTGCAGCAGGCAACAAAGCTAAGATTGTACGCAGAGAAGGTGGAAAACAGTCAGAAATGATCGTTCGGCTTTCTGATTTAATGAAGAAAGGGAAGATTGATAATAACGTTGCAATGAGACCAGGTGATGTGTTGATTATCCCTGAATCAGTATTCTAGAAATGTTTTATCGGTACTTGGCTAACAATCAAATATAAAAATTACTTAAAAAGTAGAGTCAAAACTTATGTTTAATTTAATATCTCAAATCGAAACTTTTTTGCGCGGTATGTGGCGCTTCAACTGGTGGGCAGTCGGATTGTCATGGTTGGTATTTGTTGTTGGCACAATTCTGGTGTTCTGGATGCCAAATCAATACCAGTCGAGTGCGAGTTTCTATGTTAAAGACAACTCTGTGATAGAACCAATTCTTGAGGGAATAACAGTCCAGTCAGATGTGGCGACACATGCATACGTTTTGAGTGAAGCTATCAAGTCTCGCTCAATCATGGAAGAGTTGATTCTTGAATCCGGTTTGAGTGAGAGACTGGAAAATGAAGATGATATGCAGGGCATGGTGGCATATCTGCAGAAAAACATAATTATCAAGACTGAACGAGAGTCACTTTATGATCTGGAGTTCACCTATGATGATCCACAGATTTCATTTGAAGTTGTTGACATTCTACTGAATCAATTCCTGAATCGTGTGTTGTCTGGGAAGTTGACAGATGCACATGTGGCTGAAGTATTTCTGGAAAAGCAGATTAATATCTACGAGCAGCGATTGGCTGATGCTGAAAATAGGCTGGCAGATTTCAAGAAGCAGAACATAGAGAGAATGCCTGCCAACAATCGAGACTACGTATATTCGTTGCAGCAAGCCCAGTCAGAATTGGCTGCTGCCAGAGTGCAACTGCAAATTTCCCTGGGGAAGCGTAATGAAATTAAGCGGCAGTTAAGTGGCGAAACGCCAGTTGTAGGCCTGGTAGGATTTAATGCGCCTACGCAGACGACTTCAAGTCCTATTGCAGGTCAAATAGCGGCAGTGCGAAGCCAGCTTAGTCAGGATCTTCTCAAATATACAGAAAATCATCCAAGGGTATTGGCTAGTAAGGCAACGTTGGAAAGTCTGGAAAGACAGCTGTTTGAAGAAAGTAAGGCGCCAAGATCTGCCGCCTCAGTAAGCCAGAACAATGCCAGCCTGAATGCCGCGAACCCTGTTTATCAGTCTGTACAAATAGCCTTGAGGCGTGCGGAGACAGATGTTGCGACTAACCAGGCAATTGTAAATGAACATAGCCGTAAAGTTGCTTTGTTAAGAAACTCCCTGGATGGTGTGTCCGAGGTAGAGGCTGAATTATCAAAGCTTAATCGCGATTATGATATTACCAAAAATCAATATCTGGAATTAACCCGTCGTTTGGAATTGGCGCGCCTGTCTCAGGAAGCTGAGAAGGGTGATGATAGTGTTAAATTCCAGATCATAGACCCGCCGATAGTGCCAAAAGGCTCAATTGGTCCTAATCGTCCACTATTTATTACGGCAGTATTAATAATGTCGATCATCATCGGCGCAGGATTTGCTCTTTTCCTTGATCAGGCGAAGCCAGTGTTTATGACTACACATCATTTAAACCGCGAGACTAGTTTGCCTGTCTATGGCTCAGTTAGCATGAGGGTGTCCGACCAGGCCATGCGTACTGAAAGAACGACTCTGGCAGCATTCGTATTGCTGGTAGTGTTGCTTCTGGGATTCTATTCAGTCTCTATCGTCAAGCATGAAGAAGGTGCGTCACTTATCTCTTCATATGTATCAAAATAATGAAATAACAAAAGCGGGATAACATCGTGAGCATAATTGAAAAAGCAGTAGGCAATTTAAATCCGAATTCATCTGTAGGTGTGCAAATGGGCCGGAAGATGAATGGAGTTAGACGTAAAAATGGTCGTGCTGTCGCGCCAAGCTACGAAATGGTTGAGATTGACCGAGTTAGTTTGAAGTCACATGGAATAGACTGGGACAAGTCATCAAATACTTTGCAGGAGTTTAAGAAAATCAAGCGACCCTTGCTGAATAATATGCTTGGTGGACATAAAAATGATGGGTCATTTGGAACTAACTTTATTGTAGTCACAAGTGCGGTACCAGGTGAAGGTAAAACGCACACCTCACTTAATCTGGCGATGTCGCTAAGTTATGAGAGAGACTACGACGTGCTGTTCGTGGATGGTGACACAATCAAGCGTGATGCAAGTCTGCTATTGGGGCTGAGTGACAAACCAGGGTTAAATGATCTGCTGAATGATCATGATGCCTCGATTGATTCTCATATTGTCCAAACAGACCTGAATAAATTAAAAGTCCTGCCAGCCGGATCATTTAACGATAATACCTGTGAACTATTGTCGAGTGAAAGAATGAATATGATTCTCGCGCAGTTGCTGGAAGCGGAAAATCGTATCGTATTATTTGATGCGCCGCCTATGCTGGCGACGGTAGAAGCGAGTGTATTAACACGACTTGCGGGTCAGGTTGTCGTAGTCACAGAGGCAGCTAAAACCTCCCATAAGATGGTTCAGGCCGTGCTCGACCAGATTGAAAAGGATAAACCAGTAGGCATGGTGCTCAACAAGAGCAAGAAGTCTCATGGTGAAGAGACATACGGTTCTTATTACGACACTTACAGACAGTAAGAATATATTGGTGTCATCAACCAGGCGGACTTGATAGTCCGCCGGGTAAAATTTAATGGCTTGTCTCTAATTCTAGTCCGGTTATCGGTTCAGAGACGAGCGGAAGCGGGTAGCAGATAAACAAGTGCGTAGAGTGCTGAAAAATAGTGTGTTTTTATCATTGAATATATGACTATTTCCTCTATTACAGTTAATATATGCGCTTCTATTCACTTAATATCTTGCTTTCATGATCTTAAAAACAATTAGTCAAAAACCATCCCGTCTAGTTTGCTTGCTACTTTTTCCCGGCATAGCATCAATATCATACGCAGGTCCGTGGGAGATAAATCCTCTTGTGGAAGCACGGATTGGCTATTCGGATAATGTTGAATTTGAAAGCAATGATGATGAAGAAAGCGGTTTTATTGGCCAGCTGAATCCGGGCGTTTCAATCCAGAAAAACGAAGGACGATTACTGGTTCAACTCGATTATCTTATGCAGAATTTTTACTATCTGGATGATGATGACTTGAGTACAAACCAAAAACTGGATTCAATAGCACGTTACGAATTCATTCCCCAAACATTCTTCCTCAACGGATATGCAAATATTTCGCAGGTGCTGGTTGACAGTAATCAGGGGATATCTGTCAATAATATTAATAATACTGGCAATACGACAGATCAAAGAACACTGGGTATAGAGCCTGTCTGGGTGCAGAAACTAGGTACATATGCGCAAGCCAATCTGGCTTATCTCTATGCCGTTCAGGGCTTCGAAGATGAATCAGATGAAGAGGGAGTTGGAGGTGATATTGATGATAACGATCGCCAACGATTTCTGGCAAGTCTGGGGAATCAGGATGTTGAAAATGACCGTCTGGACTGGGCACTTCGATACAGTAATGAAAAGGTCGATTTTGAAGACGGAGAGGAATTTGATTTTAGTGCGCAGTTAATTGAACTTGGATACAGTATTAGTCCGAGACTGCAGGTTGTAGGTACTTATGGTTATGAAAATAATGATTTTGGCGACGTTGTGTCTATTGATGAAGATGAGGATGGCACTTTTTGGGATGTGGGCATTATCTATGGCTTTGGTGAGTTTACAGCGCTGGAAGTCAGAAGAGGCGAGCGTTTTTTCGGGAAAACCTGGGAAGCTGATTTGACTGTTGGTGGTCCAAAACTGCAAGTAAATGCAAATTATGAAGAAATTACTAATCTCGAAGTACTGGATTCGATTAATAGCGATGGCTTTGATGCCCCGGAAAACCTGCTGCAAAATGATGTTAATACCAATGTTACTAACGACCGTAATTCAGTATCCATATCCAAGATATGGGATGGTACAATTGCCTACACGGTGAGTAAAAGTACATTTGCGTTTAATGTTACTAATACTGATGTAGAGTTTCTGGACTCAAATGATACTCAAAAATACGCATCCTATGCTTTTGGCTGGTTGTGGAATATTACCGGCATTAGTTCGCTGTTTACCTCTGTAGAGGAGCTGGAGAATGAGTCGTTTAATAATGGTGTTGATGTGGAAACCAGCCTGCTTGATTTTGAAATTACGTATGTCAGGCAGCTTTCTGCAAAAACAGATTTTGATGTGAGTTATGTCTATTCCGAAGGAGATTCAGGCCTGGATGATGATGGGGACTTCACTTCCAATACTGTTTCTGTAGGATTGATACATAACTTTTGATCCTTTCATGTAATCTGGCTGGAAGCATCTACTGAAAGTGAGAATTCGCTCTAGGTGAAGGTTTTCATCTTCTGATAACGTATGGAAAATCCAGCGCTTAACGATTAACTGAGTTTTCCAGCAATATGAATTTCACTTCCCGACCGGTCGAGCAATCAGATGTCGATTGCAATATAAATGCAATGACTATTGATGTAGAAGACTATTTTCAGGTGTCTGCATTTAACGATAACATCTCATTGGAAGAATGGTCAGATCATCGATGTCGTGTTGAAAGTAACATGGACAGAATACTGCAGCTTTTTTCCGAGAATGATGTTAAGGCAACATTTTTCACGCTAGGCTGGATCGCTGAGAAATATCCAGACGTTGTCAGAAAAATTGTTGCGGGTGGTCATGAACTGGCGAGTCATGGGCGTAATCACAGGCGCGTATTTGATCAAACGCCTAAGCAGTTTACGGAAGATATTAGTTATACCAAGAATCTGCTTGAAGATATTGGTGGTGTTGAAATAAAAGGTTACCGTGCGGCAAGTTTTTCTATCGATAATAGAAATCTTTGGGCGTACGACTGCCTGTCGAAGGCGGGTTATCAATATAGCTCAAGTGTCTACCCGGTACAGCATGACCACTATGGCATGCCGGATGCTCCAAGGTTTAGCTTCTTCGCAAATGATGCCGGACTGGTAGAAATACCAATTTCCACGGTTAAGTGGATGAACCGACTCTGGCCGTCGGGTGGCGGAGGCTATTTCCGTTTTTTCCCGTATGCTGTTTCCAGGCGATTAATTCGTGCAATCAATCAGAAAGAACAGCGAAGCGCGATTTTTTATTTGCACCCCTGGGAAATTGATCCTGAACAGCCAAAGCAGGATAATTTGCCACTGAAAACAAAATTCAGGCATTACGTTAATCTTAAGCATACCTACAAGCGTCTGGAAAATTTATCAAAAGATTTTCGCTGGGACCGTATGGACCGGGTATTTTCGATTTGAATCTGGATAACAATTAAGAACTATTCTTTATGAGTGCTATAGACATCTGTCAGATGACTGGATCTGATATCGAGATATGGAATCAGTATGTGAATCAGTCAAGTGATTCGACATTCTTTCACCTGGCACAGTGGCAAACAATATTCGAGAAAATATTAAATCATCGCCCGTATTATCTGATGGCAAAGGCAAGCGATAAAGTTGTTGGTATATTTCCGCTAGTGCAGGTGAAAAGCCGGTTATTTGGGAATGCGCTTATTTCGGTTCCATTCGCTGTATATGGCGGTGCCATTGCGGATAACGAAGCTGCACATAATGCATTGTCTGAGCGAGCAGTAGAGCTCGCAAATGAATTGAAAGTGGATTATGTCGAGGTACGTGAACAGCAAAGGTCTGAATTTGCCAGTCCCGACTGGCAAGAGAAAAATTTGTATGTGACATTCCAAAAAGAACTGTTTGACAATGAAGAGGAAAATTTTAAGGCTATTCCGCGCAAGCAGCGCGCGGTAGTGAGAAAAGCGATTGAATACGGTTTGACGTCGGAATGGGATACAAATGCTGATCGGTTTTATGCCATGTATTCCGAGAGTGTTCGCAATCTTGGAACACCTGTACTTTCAAGGAAATATTATCAGTCTTTAATGGACACTTTTGGAGAAAAGTGCAAAGTACTTACGATCCTGGATAAAGGGGTCCCTGTTTCCAGTGTGCTTAATTTCTACTTTAAAGATCAGGTGCTTCCTTTTTATGGTGGAGGTCCGGCGCAGGCCAGAGCATGCAGGGCTAACGATTTTATGTACTGGGAGTTGATGCGTCTTAGTGTTGCACAGGGCATAAAAGTGTTTGATTTTGGGCGAAGCAAGGATGGAGCAGGTTCGTATCGCTTCAAAAAGCATTGGGGGTTTTCACCACAGCCACTCCATTATCGGTTCCATTTGATCAATACCAGCAGCCTGCCTGATTTGAGTCCGGTTAATCCGAAGTATCAGCTAGCGATCAGAATGTGGCAAAAGTTACCGCTTCCTGTCACTCATATCCTGGGGCCTGTGATTGCCAGAAATCTGGGCTAAAAGCAGATAGGGATTCAGCAACAGGCTGATGAACAGGCATTGATAGAAGCCAGTCACAAACAAATAAAATTTATTTGTGATAACAGTGAAGTAATTCTAATAAACACAGATGGTTATTGGCTATAGTCGTGGAAAATAGCCTTGATCAATAATGATTAGGCCTGAATTCTAAGGTAGTGCCATCTGTATATGAAAATATTATTTGTCTGTCACCGATTCCCGTATCCGCCAAACGAAGGAGGGAAGATACGTTCGTTTAATATGATAACTCACCTTCAGCAGCAACATGATGTCACGGTTGCGTCTCTGGTGGAATCAAAGATAGAGCAAACTGACGTTGACGGAATCAAACCATATTGTCATTCATATGTTGCGCAACGTATGAATAAACCTGTTGCATGGTTAAAAGCAGTATTGTGCTTGCTGACGTCGATACCTTCGTCGATGGGATACTTTCATTCATGGAAGCTGGGGAGGAAAATTAAAACACTCCTGAAAGAACATAAATACGATTTAATCGTTGTGCATTGTTCCTCAGTCGCGCATTTTGTTTTATCTGCAAGTGATACTCCAAAAGTTCTGGATTTTTGTGATATGGATTCGCAAAAATGGTTAATCTATGCCAAACACAAGCCGTTTCCTTTGTCACTGATTTACTGGTTAGAGGGAATCAAGTTGCAGCGCGCCGAAAAGAATCTGGCCAGGCAATTTGACAGCTCATCAGTCGCGACTGCATTTGAGCTGGAAACACTGGAGCAATTCCGTTCTGGACGTTCGTCTTTTTGTTTTCCAAATGGTGTGGATACAAAATATTTCACGCCAGTTGAGCGTGGCTATGATGAAAATACAATTTGTTTCATGGGTAAAATGAATTACTACCCTAATGAGAAATGCATGCTTCAATTTAGCGAGAATGTATTTCCACTGTTGCGTGCAAAATATCCTGATTTAAAGCTATGTATTGTAGGGTCAAACCCTACAAGTAGAATATTAGCGCTAGCTGACACCGATGGAATAGAAGTGACAGGTCGTGTTGCTGATGTTAGACCGTATGTTCAGCAGGCAGCATTGACCATCGTTCCACTCGAAATTGCGCGTGGTACACAAAACAAGATTTTAGAATCTATGGCGATGGGAGTGCCTGTAGTCTGCAGTGATGTTGCTGCACGAGGGATAGATGCGATAGCGGGAGAGCATGTCCTGGTAGCAAAAACAAGTAGAGAATATGTTATGCAAATTTCACGTGTTCTGGATAGTGCTGACGAGAGATCAAGACTCTCGAAGGCGGGGAGAGCGCGTATGTTGACTCATCATAGCTGGAGTATTGCTATGGAAAAGATGGATGCAAATCTTGAAAATCAACAGGTCGTCGATGTTGATGTTTCAGATGCGAATATGCAAGAAAATCATATTTAAAAATGCCTGTTATGAAAATTTTACATGTACTAGATCATTCTATTCCATTACATAGTGGCTACACATTCCGCACTTGTTCAATACTGCACGAGCAAGCCATGCTGGGTTGGGAAACAACTCACGTGACAAGTATTAAACATATTAATCCGCAAAGTTCAGAAGAAACGCATGGCAAACTGAAATTCTATCGAACGGAAAGTAAAAGCAAGTTGTTATCGCGTATTCCTATTGTTAATCAGCTTTATGTCATTCGAAGCTTGCAAAAACGTGTGGTAGAGGTAATTGAACGTGAGAAGCCAGATATTATTCATGCACATTCCCCGTGTCTAAATGGTATTGCAGCATTACTCGCCGCAAAGAAATTCTCAATTCCTGTGGTGTATGAAATGCGTGCATCCTGGGAAGATGCAGCCGTTGAACATGGCACTACAACAGAAGGCAGTTTCCGTTATCGGCTGACGCGTGCTTTAGAAACATTTGTTTTTAAGAGAGTGCATGGAATTACTACTATTTGTAATGGCTTGAAAAGCGATATCACCAGCAGGAGCATTGGCCAAACGCCAATTCAGGTGATCCCAAACGCGGTGAATGCAGAAGAATTCGAAGGTGAATCTTCCATTCAGGAGGATTTGCGGAAAAAATATAATCTGGGAAATAGTTATGTCGCTGGTTTTATCGGTTCTTTCTATGCTTATGAAGGACTGGAGCTGTTTGTCAAAGCGCTGCATAAAATGCGTGATGGTGATTTGAATGTTAAGGGTCTGCTTGTTGGGGGTGGTCCTGAAGATGAAAAACTGCGTAACCTGGTCAAAGAGTTGGGCTTGCAGGACAGAATTATCTTTACCGGACGCGTGCCGCATTCCGATGTTGAAGCGTATTACGATTTAATAGATGTACTCGTATATCCGCGCAAGTCGGCAAGGCTTACAGATATTGTAACCCCTCTCAAGCCGTTGGAGGCAATGGCAATGGGAAAGGTGTTTATCGCGTCGAATGTAGGTGGGCACGCTGAATTGGTGCCAGAACGACTGCATTCCGTTTTATTTGAAGCAGGATCTGTCGATGCGCTGGTAGATTCTTTGCAGTCAGCCATCGCGAATAAGCCTCTAAAAGCACTGTTTTCTGGATGGGCGCGCAAATATGTAAAGGCTGAGCGAAACTGGAAAAAAAGTGTATATGGTTATGTGGATTTATATAGAAAAGCTCAGGAAAGACATGCAGCTTTTGCAAAAGTGTGAAGCAGTTCACTTTTTTTGAAATGGCAAATCTGGGACGAGGTTGGTAATAGTTCAATCTGGTTTGGAGTAAAGTTAAGCAGTGAATAGAGTGTTAAAACCAATTTTCCAGCAAACAGTGGGAGCATTGTCTGGTCACCGGGCAAATAATAAATTGCTGGTGCTTACGTATCATCGTGTGCTGGCAGAGTATGACCCTGTGATAGATGAAGTGGATGCAGTGCAGTTTACCCGGCAGATGGAAACACTGGCTGAATACTTTAATGTCGTCAGTCTGGAAAATGGTCTAGAGCAAATGCGAGCCGGAACACTGCCAAGTAGCTCCGTATGTATTACTTTCGATGATGGTTATCGAGATAACTATGACGTTGCGTTGCCTATTTTGTCAGCTTTAAATTTGCCAGCAACATTCTTTATTGCGACTGGCTATTTAGGCGATGGAATAATGTGGAATGATGTGGTTAGACACTCAATAAGGAATACTTCGTTACAAAAACTGGATCTGCGGGAATTTTCTATGGGTGAGGTATTGATTGATTCTCAACAGAAAAAAGTTCAGTTAATTGAGAAGTTGCTTGGCCATATTAAATATAACGTGGTTGATCGTCGTATAACGTTGGTTAATAGATTAAAGGAAATTGCTCAAGTCGAAAATACTGAACGTTTGATGATGAACGAGCATGAGGTGAAAGAATTGGCACGTGCAGGGATGGAGATCGGAGGTCATACGGTGAATCATCCAATATTGACCTGTGAAGACGAAGACGAAGCCCGGCGCGAAATCACAGAAGGCAAAATGTTTCTGGAAATGTTGTTAAACAGGAAATTAAGGTTTTTTGCTTACCCTAATGGACAATATTCAAAAGATTACAATGAGCAGCATATGAAAATTGTTAAAGAAGCGGGTTTTGATGCGGCAGTAACAACTAATAATGGTGTGATAGATAAAAGTTCAGGTGTATTTGAGTTACCGAGAATCTGCATTGATCACACGACTAAGTTTAAATTTGGTGTTTCTTTGGCGCGCGGCTATGTGCAGTACGCCAACTAATAATGTATGAAAAGTTGAGATTACAATGCGAGATATACTGCTAACGTTAATTGTGTTTGGGTTTATCCCCTTTATTTTTGTCAGACCCTATGTCGGCATTCTGGTTTGGAGTTGGCTAGGGTTTATGAATCCGCAGAGATTATGTTTCGGGTTTGCATATGATTTTCCTTTTTCAAAGCTGATTGGTGCAATTACCATTATCGCTTTCTTTTATTATAAGGATAAAATCGTGCCAAAAGGCACGGGTTTGCTATGGATACTGGTGGCCTACGTTGTATGGGTGTCAATAACCACGACTATGGCGCTGTATCCAGAGGAAGCACTCTTCCAGTGGAGTACTTTCTTGAAAATCATGGCGATGGTTTTGTTAATTATTTTTATGGCGAGTGATAAAGACAAAGTGAATGCCTTGGTTGCGACCATCGTATTTTCATTGGGTTATTTTGGATTCAAAGGCGGCGTGTTTACTATTATGACTGCAGGTGCCTATCATGTATGGGGACCGCCAGCGTCATTTATTACGGATAATAATGCGCTTGGACTCGCACTGGTGATGACTTTGCCATTGATGTGGTATTTGCATTCACTTTTCAAGAAGAAGCTATATCGTAACTTTACCCTGGTAATGATGGTATTCACTGCCTTCGCCATTCTGGGAACACAGTCCAGAGGTGGGTTCCTGGCGTTAATAGCAATGACAGGTTTCTTGGTATTGAAGAGTAAAGCTAAATTTAAAGTGGCAACTATAGTTATTATTCTTGCGCCGTTACTGTATGTATTTATGCCTCAAAGCTGGCATGATCGTATGGATACAATCAAAAACTACCAACAGGATGAATCAGCAATGATGCGTATCAATGCCTGGGAGTTTTCGATTAATCTTGCCAAGGATTATCCTGTTGCCGGAGGTGGATACAGCACGTTTACTGAAGAGTTGTTTAGACGCTACTCGGAACGTCCTGAGGTGCCCTGGACAGGCCCGCACAGTATTTACTTTGAGTCTTTAGCCGAGCATGGTTATGTGGGCTTAACGCTGTTCGTACTCATGCTGATAATTCTGTATCGTACGATGGGCAGTATTATGAAAAATGCGCCCAAGTATGAAGACATGTTGTGGATGAGAGACCTTGCAGCAATGATTCAAGTAAGTCTCGTGGGGTATATGGTAGCCGGTCTGTTCTTGGAGATGGCTAAATTCGATTTATTATATGCTCTGGTAGGAATTGGGATAACAATGTCTACACTACTCCATAAGCGGCAGATGCAGGAATCCAGTTTGCCAGACAGCGATATTAATAAAAGCGTGTCTGGCGGCATGACCGTAGCTATAGGGAAATAAGTAAACGTTTCGAATAGAAGAATTTTTTATTTTTCTTGAGCGCGTTAGTTAAACAAAGTGCATGAAAGGTCGATGGCTATTGAGCATCTAGCCATCGTTCCAGTACAGCGAGGACCCAAACAAAGGTACCATAGTATGCTGCATGCTCGGAGCGATGCTTATCTATCAGGTCATCTATGAATTTATCCTGAAACATTGACCTGGTTTTGAGATTGGTTAATGCGCCGTAAACTTCATCCTGTATACGTTTGTCTTTCTTAAGCCATACGCCAAAAGGTAATCCAAAACCATGCTTGGATTTGGAAATAATTTCGGGTGGTAAAAACGAACTGTAGGTGTCTTTATAGAATGCACGCAAACGCATTCTTTTTATTTTTAAGTGTGAAGGTACTTTGGTTGATACTTCAACCACGCGATTGTCCAGAAACGGGAAAGATACATTCACGCCGGCAGCGCGGCACATAGTACTAACTTTTCTTATATCGTTGTCAGCAAGAGTGAATTTCCAGTCCAGATACAACATTTTATTTAACAGCGAAGCATCTTTCATTTCGTTATAAGTTTCGCTAAGAAGGTCAATCGGATAATCACAGTTTATTTCGCCGAGATAGTTACTATCAAATATTGAATTAGGCTGTTGTACATGTAATATATTGTAGGTCTGCATGCGTTTTGGCATGGCTATTTTAGCTTGTTCGATGTAGCTTTTTACTTTTCTGCTGACTGGTAACGAGCCTGCCAGTGAATTGCAAAAACCAGGTTCTATAATAATGTCGCGTGCCCATTTTGGTATGGAGCTATATATATTAAATATTTGTTGTGTGGCGTAACGTTCGTTGCCGCCGAACAGCTCATCGCCACCATCACCACCTATCATATGGTCAACCCCATGCTGCTTGGCTAGCTGCGCCGCAGCAAAAGTTGGCACTACAGATGAGTTGCCAAAAGGCTCTTCATATATTTTTGGAATCTCATTAAACAGATGCAACACATCATCAAAGTTGACGTAATATTTATAATGTTTGTTCTGGAATTTCCTGACTGCAATATCGGCAAAGCCCATTTCGTCGTAGCCCTGTTCTTCGAATCCGATAGAAAAGGCGGGTGCGTCAGTAGGGTGGTGCTTCTTTAGTAACCCTGAGAGGGTAGAGCTGTCTGTGCCACCGCTCAGGAAAGACCCTGAATTGGGATCCGCTGACAATTCTTTCATTGTTGAATCTATTGACTCTCGAACATCAGATTTTAGTGTTTCTACAGAGCTTGAAACTTTTTCACTGAATTCAGGTGTCCAGTAAGTGTCTATTGAGCTGGATCCATTTTTAAAGATGAGAACTTCCGCAGGCTTTAATTTATATAGGTCCTTAAAGACTGTATTGGGGCTCGGTATACAATGGAAGTAAAAATAGTTATAGATGGATTGGGGTAGAATATTTTTTGGTACTCCAGGCAGATTACTCAATGACTTAAGAGAACTGCTGAAATACAGTTGACCAGATAGAGTCGTATAATGCATCTGTTCAATACCCATGCGATCAATTGCTAATAGAGTAATGCGATTGCGTGAATCAAACAGAGACATTGAGAAGCTGCCGTTTAATTCTCTCAGGAAATGGTATCCATGGTTTCTGTAAGCCTGAATTAAAGCGCTGAGCTGTTGTTCTGTTTTTATGATTTGATAGGAGCCATCCTCAGCCTTGATGGTAGGTCTGCCGCATATAATTAAAGTGATATCGTCATTTTTATAGCGAGTAACCAGGTCGCTCGAAAGTGTTGATACAGAAGAGTGCGTCCACTGATCACTTTTCGTTTGTATAGCTTCTTCTTGAGTATTGCTAAAATGCCCAAGTAATCTGGAGTCCAGGTCTGAATCGTTAACGGTCCATCCTGTAGCGATAAATTGTTTCATTGTTAGATTTATACGATTGAGTTTAATGAGATGCTGAGCGTTCTATTCTAAGTTTATGTTTCCGTCAGTTACAGGGCGTGTATCTGAAATTATGCGTTATATTGGTGGTAATATCTTGAAGTGTGACAGGGTATTAGATTGTTGTGAGTCTGGTTTGATAAATTGTCGGCGAAGAGCATATGCAGATATTTGGCAGCTTGACTAACGACTATCTAATAGCGTTATTTTTGCTGAATATTTGACGGAATTCACGCTATAAATGCCTAAGTCAGAACATAGGTCGATGAACGGGGCAGGTGAAGTGTTTATAATTGTGAAACAACAGTTTACGTACAAATGAGGCTTGGTTATGAAGGGTAAATATAGTTCTATAATGTTAGTATTACTGATTGCAGTTTTTATGTCGCAATCATCGATTGCAAGGACTATTGTGGGACAGTGTGGTGCGCTGGAAAATGACTATGGTCCTTTTGACTACACTAACTATGAAGACTACACAACAAAGCTTCCAGTGGTTGAGCAGTACCACTTCAATCATGATGTTGAGGCGCTGATTAAAGGCCTGAGCGATAAAATATATGGAGATTTGCAGTATGTTCTGTGGACATTTCCAAATCACCATCGTGCGCTGGTATCATTATCAAAATATGAGTTTGAAGTAGATAATGCACATGAATTGCTGTTGGAAGAACAGTATGGTGTTGATTGTTATTTTCAGCGTGCAATTGCATTCAAACCTACGGATGGAGTGGTTCGCCTGATTTATGCCACTTATCTACATAAAAAAGGGTATTTTGATCGTGCAGAAAAGCAATATAATGAAGCACTTTCCCTGGATCCAAATTCAGCAGAAGTCCACTATAATTTAGGTTTATTTTATGTGGATAGGAATCAACTTGGTCTGGCAGTCAAGCATGGTCACAGAGCTTATGAGCTCGGCTACCCGTTACTGGGTCTGAAAAACAAGTTAATAAACAAAGGTGTCTGGGATAAAACAATCTCACAGAACTAACATCAATATTGCAAATAAATAGATTTTACTATGGTTGAATTAGAGCAGGTTTTGGACGTGTTGGCTGAATCTCTGGATGGTGCTGCCCACATACATCAAATGAATGAGGAAGCACCATTACTTGGTGCCATTCCTGAATTGGATTCCATGGCAATTGTTGGCATCATTACTTCAATAGAAGAACGCTTTGGAATTGTATTTGATGATGATGAGCTGGATGCTGAGGTGTTTGAAACCGTAGGAACACTGCGAAACCAGATCGTCGCTAAAATGGAAAATTAAGGTTGCACACAACTGATTTTCAGTATCTTCGTTCGAGTCAAAATTCCCAAATATTTTTAGCCCACTATGCTCCACTAGAGCATAGTATGACTATGGGTGTCTCTCAGGCAGTTATATTAGTCCCTCCATTTGCTGAAGAGATGAATAGATCCAAAAAAATGTATGTTCTATGTGCGCGTTTGTTGGCAAATGCGGGCATTCACTCACTATGCTTTGACTTTGCAGGAACAGGCGACAGTTATGGAGAGTGGGGAGATTTCGATTATTCAGATTGGAAGCAGAATTTAATTGATGTCTATCAATTCGCGAAAAAATTCGCTTCGAATATTAGCCTGATCACAATGCGGGATGGTGGATTAATCTCTCTTAATCTCGTGAAACAAAATGATATCAATATTGATAAATGTGTTTTGTGGGATCCCATCGATAGCGGTGAGGTTTTAATTCGGCAGTTAATCCGTATGAAAATCGCGAATGCTATGGCGGGGGATCTGAAAAAAATTACAACCCGGGAAGTGTTGGACGAAATAGATAAGTCCGGTTTTTTAGAGGTCGGCGGCTATCATGTATCCTCTGATTTAATCGCTGCAATCAAGGCTGAGAAAATCGCTGAGGGTATAGAATCAGTGCTTGGCTCAACTGAATTGCACTGGATGACTACCGGTAAGTCCAATGGTAACAATGCGCTGCCTATATGTTTATCCAGATTAAATCTTGCAGACAATGCGCTTGAGCAGTTAAAGGTGCACTCAGTGAATGATGTAAGGTTCTGGATGCAACAGGAAGTTACTATTTCACCATTTCTTCTGCGTCAAACCAGACAAGTCTTCGTATAATGAAAGATACTTTTTCTGAGCAGGCAGTTTCCTTTACTGTGAGTGGTCACAGTCTGTTTGGGATTTTATCAATTCCGGAAGTGAAGCCGCGTGCAGCGGTTGTTATTGTCGTGGGCGGCCCGCAGTATCGCGTCGGCAGTCACCGTCAATTTACATTGCTGGCCAGGCATCTGGCGAAGCAGGGTATTCTGGCTTTGAGATTTGACTATACCGGGATGGGCTATAGTCAGGGTATCGCAAAAAACTTTTATGAAGTTGATGATGATATAAAAGCAGCCGTGGATTTTATTTCCAGTCACGACTGTGAGCTAAGTGAAATTTATGTGTGGGGGCTCTGTGATGCCGCTTCTGCGATTGCATTTACCGCCTATACTGATGACCGTATCAACGGTGTTATCTTGCTAAACCCCTGGGTGAGAAATGAAGTCAGTCACTCAAAAGCAATATTGAAAAACTACTATCGTGACAGGTTATTTAGTGTGGAGGTCTGGAAACAGTTACTGTGTTCTCCAGGCAAAATAGTCAATGCATTCATCTCAATTGGAAATATCATTATTAAAATTATTAAAGCCCGTACGAAAACACCAATTGAGGATAAACATCAGGAAATATCGTTGGCGGATAGAGAGGAAAATATTGCGGAAGCTATGTTTAAGGGCCTGACTAATTTTAACGGGAATATATGTCTGATCCTAAGTGGCAAGGATCTGGTTGCTGATGAATTCAAACAGGTATTGAATGAAAACAACTGGTTGCAGGAAGAGAAAAATATGGCTAAAACAGTTGTGCATCATGTAGAGGTTGCCGACCATACTTTCTCGTCGCGTCAATGGAGAGCCATGGTTGAGCAGATTACATCAGACTTTGTTTGTTCTAGATAAAAATCTCAACCGGATGCGGGTGACTTAAAAAGTTAAGAGGGCTGGATGTATATCCGTAGGCACCAGAGTTGAACACAGCCACATAATCATTGATTTCGGCTTTGGGTAAATCCATATCCTGTGCGAGCACGTCTAAAGGTGTGCAGAGTGGTCCAACAGCACTCGCTCGCTCTGTCTCCAGACCGATTTTATTGGCAACCGTGACTGGATAATTTTTGCGAATCACCTGGCCAAAGTTCCCACTTGCGGCAAGATGATGATGCAGGCCTCCGTTAATGATCAGGAAGGTACTTCCGCGGGATATTTTTTTATCGATGACTTTGGATAGATACACGCCTGACTCACCCACAATAAAACGTCCCAGCTCAGTGATAATAGATGTATTACCAAATTGATCTGCATATTGATCCAGTAATATATGCAAATTCTCTCCAATAGGCTCCAAAGGTAGTGGCTTTTCGCCTGGGAAGTAAGGAATGCCAAAACCACCACCAATATTCAGTTTGGAAAATTCAGTACCGGATTGATCTGCCAGTTCTGCAGCCAATGCAAATGTTTTAGTCTGTGCTTCTATTAATGCTTCGGGCTTTAAATTCTGTGATCCGCTGAAAATATGTAAGCCAATAAAGTCCAGTCTGTAGCTGATAATTTTTCTGATAATGTCGCTGGCAATTTCTGCATCAACGCCAAACTGTTTGGGGCCGCCTGACATTTTCATGCCAGACGTCTTTAATTCAAAGTCGGGATTGATGCGTAACGCGACACGCGGAGTTATACCTAGCTGTTCGCCAATTTTAGCGGCGCGATCCAGTTCGGTTTCCGATTCCAGATTGATAGTGATGCCGCTTTTAATAGCTAGCGTCAGTTCATCAATGCTTTTTCCAGGCCCTGCAAAACTGATTTCTTTAGGGTCCATGCCGCTGGCTAACGCTACTTTCAACTCCAGGCCTGAAGCAACATCCAGTCCCTCTACCAGTCCCTGTACATAGTTTACTACCTCGGGCATGGGGTTTGCTTTGATAGCATAATGTATATGCATGGATTCAGGCAGGACATTCCTGAGCGAATCTATTTTTCGTTTGATCACTGAGCTGTCATAGATGTAGGCGGGTACATCTTTATGCTTCTTTAAAATGTCAGTGAATTTCTGTTTTCCTATCACCAGGCAATTATCTTCTACAGAGTAGAAGTTAAGCGGAGAGTGATGTTCCAGTGATTTTTTAGTCATTGTTAATTGCTAAATGTATTTTCAAATTCAATATAAAGTTGTTTGCGATCAAATTTACCGTTGGCATTGCGCGGCAATTCATCACGAATAAATATTTTTTGGGGCAGCATGTAAACAGGAAGCTGCTTCCTTAGTGATGAAGTTATATCTTTTACTAAATCTTCGCTTTTCGAATTGCTGGTCGTTACTACAATGATTGCCTGCCCAAGATCTGAATGGGGAACACCCATTGCTACGGCCTCGCTTACACAGTCGAGAAGCAAAAGAGATTCTTCTATTTCTGTCGGGCTGACTCGATAGCCTGATGTCTTGATCATCTCATCAGTGCGGCTAACAAAGTATAAATAACCTTCTTCATCTTTTTTGACAGAGTCGCCTGACCAGACTGCAAGTTCAGTGACGGTGCGCCCATCGGTCAGAGATGCGGGTAATGGTTTATAACGTTCAGAGGTTTTTGCGGGATCATTCCAGTATCCCTGTGCGACTAGTGGGCCGCGGTGTACCAGTTCACCTTCTTCGCCGGGTTTGCATTCTTCACCATTAGCGTTGATGACGAATATCTCCGCGTTAGGAATCGCTTTCCCCATAGACGTGGGGCGGCTGTTGACCTGATCGGGTGGCAAGTATGTAGAGCGAAATGCTTCAGTCAATCCATACATCAAATATATATCGGTGCCGGGTAATTTACTCTGAAGTATAGATAAAGTGCTTTGAGGCATCGCTCCGCCCGAATTGGTAATGTAGCGCAAGTGATTTTTAATACCGTCTGGCCATTCCAGTTTGGTGATTTGCATCCATAACGGAGGTACGCCAGCCAGTCCGGTTGCTTTACTGCGATCTAAAGCTTTTATAACATCTTTGGGTAACAGGTAATCCAGTAAAATAACTGTCGCACCAGACACCATGGCAGTCGTGATCTGACTAAAGCCATAGTCAAAGCTAAAAGGTAATACCGCAAGAATCCGGTCCTGATCGGTGTTGTTCTGATATTGAGCGACACTTTCTGCGCCGACGCGCATATTGTGATGTGTTAATACCACTCCTTTAGGTTTGCCAGTACTTCCCGATGTGTAAAAAATTGCTGCAAGATCAGACTCAATAATGGCTGGTGTGCTGGCGGCATGGTATTGCTGGCAGAACTCACTCCAGCTTGAAACTGGTATGGGGTATTGGTCTTGTTTGATGGAATCATCAAAATCGACCAGCACAATTTTTTTCAGAGCCCTGCAATTTCCGAGAATGTCTTCAAGTTGCATAAGGCGAGATCTGGATGTGACAAGAATGCTCACATCGCAATCACACAGTATATGTTCTATCTGATTGGCTTTAAGTACAGGATTGACAGGGACAATGCTCCCGCCTGCCAGCAATGTGCCAAAAAATGCAGAGACAGTCTCTACCTGTTTAGCTAAAAATATTCCAACGCGACTACCTTTGGGTAAATCCATGCTGGAATAGCCTCCGGCAAAGTCTGAAGCAAACCTGCCTAGTTGCTGGTAACTAATCTTTTCCTGCTTATATTCTATCGCGATAGAATCAGGACGTATTTTTGCCTGATTAAAGAGCAATGAGTGTAATAGAAAATTCATAGAAAAGATTATTTGAAATTTATTTAGTGGCTAATTTTAGCGGCCTTGGGATAAACTTGTATTGCCGGTTAGCGTAATTTATTAGTCATTTGAGTAGATTAAACTTTACTTGTCCTATAATTGCGATAAACGGCACAACTCGGTGCTGGTATTTATTTAGAATATTATAAGTCATGTATGTGTGTCGTGATGTGAAGTGTATTGAACTTAATTCATACAGTGAACCGGATTGCACAGTCATCCACTTGACGCAAACCCAAAGCCATCTGAAATTAGCCACTTATGTCGAATAAAATGATTAAAGTCCACCTTATCGCCGCTGCCAGACCGAATTTTATGAAAATTGCGCCTTTGTATCATGCGCTAGAGGCAACAGACTGGTGCGTGCCGAGTCTGATTCATACCGGCCAGCACTACGACGCCAATATGTCAGATGCATTTTTCAATGATCTGAAAATGCCGAAGCCGCATTTTCATCTGGAAGTGGGTAGTGGTTCTCATGCGGAACAGACCGGTAAAGTGATGATGGCTTATGAGGCAGTGGTGAATGAAAATCGTCCTGACTGGATTATAGTGGTTGGCGATGTGAATCCCACCATTGCCTGCGCAATGGTGGGTGCAAAGCTATGGATACCAGTTGCGCATTTGGAGGCGGGTTTGCGTAGTGGTGATATGCGCATGCCAGAAGAAGTCAATCGGGTGCTTACAGACAGAATTGCAAATTTATTATGGACTCCCTCGATTGATGGTAATGAAAATCTCAAACGCGAAGGTGTCGACGACGAAAAAGTAGACCTGGTAGGCAATATTATGATCGATTCATTCGAGATGATGCGTGCTGAAATCGAGAATGATCATACGGCAGAGAGTTATGGGTTGAAATCAAATGATTTTGCAGTCGTGACTATGCATAGGCCGTCCAATGTTGACGACAAGCAAACCCTTTCCGAAATTGTTGATCAGTTATTAGCAGTATCTGGAAAGTGCCAGCTAGTGTTTCCTGTGCATCCCAGAACACGCCAGAAATTAGTAGAATTTGATCTGTTGGGAAAGCTTGAACAGGCTGATAATTTATTAATCATAGAACCACAAGGATATATTCAGTTTATGAACCTGGTGACCAATTCAAAGTTGGTGATCACTGATTCTGGTGGTATTCAGGAAGAGACAACCTATCTAAATATTCCATGCCTTACTCTGCGTGAGAATACCGAGCGTCCAATAACCATTACACAAGGGACTAACCAGTTAATTCAGGCGAATGTACTGGAAACATCTGTGAATAATGTATTGGCTGGTAACTGGAAGCAGGGTCAATGCCCGCCGCTGTGGGATGGGTCTACAGCTAAACGAGTTGCCGAAAGTTTACAAAAAAGAATTAAGTGAAGTAACACTCGTATAAAAGAGGTGGTAGGCGCGGGTAGGAATTGAACCTCCGGCATCTGCCAAGTAATAGCAGTGCTCTGCCACTGAGCTACGCGCCTAATGTAAGCTGCTGAAGCCGAAGCTTCAACGTGGATAACTATAGCGAATTCAGATTAATAATAATGTGGGTGAGTTCAAATCCTGGTGAAATGCAGAATTGGCCCGCCGTTTTTGCTATTTGATGAGTAATGAAACCATGGTGACTTATTGGTTATCGATATTTGCCAGTCATTTTTTTCGAGTACTATCAGCCAGCCAATTTGTTTTGCCCCCGCTTTTTCATGCGAGCGGATAGATTGTGAATTATAGGCAGATATTCTGCTAAGCGTGTTTGTGATATTGCGTTCTTTCATCCAGTTGTCCGCTGTATCCCAAAGTGCCGCAAATAAAATTGATAAACGTTTTTTTGGTGTTATATAAACATCATAATCCCAGACGGCATTCCCGGGAAAATTATATGTCGCACGATATTGGTCTTCTATGTATCTGGATTCAACAAGCCACAGGCAACCCTGAAATAAATCGTTTTGTGTAGCAATCAGACAGCTGGAACCCTGATCGAAACGATTTTTTATTACCTCTTCAGGGCGTTGTAATTCATCCAGAATGCTTTCTGGCTGGCTAAGCCAGGTAAATTCATAACGGCTAAGTTTTGCTTCCGGGATTCTGGGGGCGTCGGAAATCGGTTGCGAGTAAAATCTAACATGGTGCATGAAAATTCCGAAAAGCCTATCTAATATTCTGGAAACCAGGTAGCTGGTCGCTGAAACATAGCCAAGCTGCTGAATGAGAGATTTTATTCGCTTCATTTTTTGGTTTTAAGAAAATATCTCAGTGGTTAGGGGGTTCGCTTGCATGCTAGTATTGGCGCGCATACAGGTGAATTAACATCAAACAGAATAATACGGTTGAGTATATAAAACAGACAGAATTATATACACTTGGCTGATTGTACTGACCGATGGTGATTCATTATTTTTCAAGGCTGATATTAAGTAGTCTTCTGTTTCCACTCTATCATGTTCTTGAGGCTTAATAACGAGCTTGAATTCAAATGTTGAATGAAACCAGCAGGGTTGTATTTGTGTATTTAAATTTTAATAAAATTGATTGAGCATGAAAAAAAATCTTAATGACCTTCGGGCCGAGATCGATCAGTTAGACGAGCAGTTGTTGGCACTAATCTCTGCGCGAGCAAAGTGTGCGTCGGAAGTAGGCGCATGTAAGCGCGCCAGTGGTGAAGAAGAATGTCAGTTTTACCGTCCGGAAAGAGAAGCAAATATTCTGCGTAAAGTTGCCGAAAAAAATCCGGGCCCGCTGTCGGGCGAGGAGATGGCTCGCCTGTTTCGTGAAATCATGTCGGCATGCCTGGCTGTAGAGAGGCAGTTGAATATTGCATTTTTAGGGCCCGCTGCCACTTTTACTGAAGAGGCTGCACTAAAGCATTTTGGGCATTCTGTGAAAACCACGGCAATCAACTCGATAAATGAAGTGTTTCGGGAAGTAGAATCCGGTGCGGCTAATTATGGAGTTGTGCCAATTGAGAATTCAACAGAAGGTGTTATTACTCATACGCTGGATAATTTTACCCGTTCATCATTAAAGATTGTGGGTGAAGTGGAATTGCGTATTCATCACTACCTGCTGTCACGTGAAACTGATTTAAAGAAAGTGACGCTAATTAATTCCCATCAGCAATCTCTGGCGCAATGCCGCAAATGGCTGGATGCAAATATGGGTACGATACCCAGAGAAGCAGTGGGTAGTAATGCACAAGCGGCATTGATTGCTCAACAAAAACAAAATGTAGCAGCCATCGCGAGTCATTCTGCAGCAGAGAAGTATGATCTGAATATATTGGCAAGTAATATTGAAGATATGCCTGACAATACTACTCGTTTTTTAATCATTGGTTCCAACACGGTTGGACCATCAGGCAAGGATAAGACGAGTCTTTTAGTCAGTGCACCTAATAAACCAGGTGCATTACACAGGTTGCTTCAGCCTTTTGCCAAGCATAATGTTAGTATGACGCGCATAGAATCCCGACCCTCGCATAGCGCTAACTGGGAATATGTTTTCTTTCTTGATCTTGACGGGCATGTAGAAGATCAGCCGTTAAAGCTTGCATTGCAGGAGTTGAGCGAAGTGTGCGATATGATCAATATTCTTGGCTCGTACCCTAAAGCGGTCGTATAGATTAATTCCATGGTTAAAACAGTATGTGTCGTTGGCATTGGCTTAATTGGTGGCTCAATAGCATGTGGGCTGCGAAAACATCATTGGTGTGAGTCAGTCATTGGGATTGATGCTCACCAGTCCGTTATTCACGAGGCTATGCAACTCAATGTGATTGATGCAGGCTACACCAGTGTTGATGACTGTCCTGTAATTCCAGATGTTGTTGTCATTGCGGTACCCGTGTTAAAAGTTGCTGATGTTTTTCAGCAATTAAAACCATGGATAGACAAATGCCTGGCAATCACGGATGTCAGCAGTACGAAGCAGAGTGTTATCGATGATTTTAACCGCGTTTTCCCTGAGTCACAGATTAATTGTTTTGTTCCTGGTCATCCAATAGCAGGTCGTGAGCAAAGTGGCGTCAAGGCCGCAGTTGATAACCTGTTTGATGCAAGGAAAGTGATCTTGACACCAACTGAGCAGACCAACATGGACAGTGTGAAACTTGTCACAGACATGTGGGAGCAGTTGGGTGCGAACGTGGAGCAACTTGATTCTCGGGATCATGATCAGATTTTGGCAGCGACAAGTCATCTGCCACATGCGCTGGCCTTCTCTCTGGTGCACTGTTTGTCTACACAGTCTCATACCGATGAAATTTTTCGTTATGCGGCAGGTGGGTTTGCAGATTTCACCAGAATTGCTTCCAGTGATCCCGTAATCTGGAGAGATATATGTCTTGCTAACAGGGAAGAATTGCTGGGAGCATTGTCGCATTTCGATACCAGCCTGCAACAGCTCAAGAGCAGTCTGGAAGCGGGGGATGGTAGCGCGCTTGAAGCAATATTTGTAGAAGCCAAGAATGCCAGAGATAAATATACAGATTCACAGTGATATAACACCCATCTAAATTTATAAGTACATACTCGTTTTGAAATACATTGTAAAACCACGCAAAAATGCACATGGCGAAATTACTGTGCCAGGTGATAAATCTATATCACATCGATCAATCATGCTCGCATCAATCGCTGAAGGAACCTCTACCGTCACAGGTTTTTTAGAGGGAGAGGATTGTTTGGCGACCATGAATGCATTTCGTCAAATGGGCGTTCAGATTGACCGAACAGGTCAAGGTGAGCTGGCAATACACGGTGTTGGCAGAAACGGCTTGATGCAACCGGAAAAAACACTGGATCTTGGTAATTCTGGAACGTCTATGCGCTTGCTCACAGGGCTACTTGCAGGACAATCCATTCACACTGAGCTGGTGGGAGATCACTCGTTAATGAAACGCCCGATGCGCCGGGTGTGTGACCCGTTAAATAAAATGGCGGCGGATGTGTCGACCAGTGAGGATGGTACGCCACCCGTATTGATTCGTCCGGTAGATCACCTGGAAGCAATAAACTATGAATTACCTGTTGCCAGCGCCCAGGTAAAATCAGCAATACTGCTTGCAGGCTTATACGCGCAAGGTACGACCACGATAAAAGAATCCAAGGTAACTCGCGACCACACTGAACGTATGCTGGAATCATTTGATTATCCACTGAGCGTGCAAGACGGCTGTGTGTCTGTAGAGGGAGGCAAACAACTCAAGGCAACTGATATTCAGATACCTGCAGATATTTCTTCTGCGGCTTTCTTTATTGTAGCTGCCTGTATTGCTGATCAGGGAGAAATCACAATTCACAATGTGGGCATGAATCCAACACGAACAGGTGTATTGGATATATTGCAGCAAATGAATGCAAATATAGAGCTGCATAATCATGCGATGATGGGAGGAGAGCCAACAGCCTCAATTACTGCACGAGCCAGTCAGTTAAAAGGCATCAATGTGCCTGCACATCTTGTTCCTTCTGCGATCGATGAATTCCCTGTGATATGTATTGCCGCCGCATGCGCAGAGGGTGTCACTCGCGTGAACAATGCTGAAGAACTGCGTGTAAAGGAAAGCGACAGGATCAGCCAGGTAGCAAAAGGACTGGCAACACTCAATATCAAGGTAGAGGAATTTGCAGATGGTTTAGCCATCACTGGTGGAGAGTTTTCAGGTGGAGTAATAGAAAGCGGGCATGACCACCGCGTGGCGATGTCATTTGCGATAGCCTCGCTAAGGGCAAATTCCAATATAGAAATTACTGACTGTGAAAATGTAGCGACGTCTTTTCCTGGATTTGTTCAGTTGGCTAACTCGATAGGACTGGATATTAATGTCATCTAACGACAATCTCGCATCAGTACCGGTGGTGACTATCGATGGGCCCGCAGGAGTTGGCAAAGGTACGCTGGCTAAAAGACTTGCTCAAATTTTTGAATTTAATTATCTGGACAGTGGCGCGGTCTATCGTGCGTTATCAGTTAAAGCCCTTAAGGAGAATGTGGAGTTAGATGATATTACCCGCCTGATCCAGTTAGCGAGTCATCTATCATTGGATTTTCCACAGGAAAATAACTTCGAAGCCCATATAGACGGTGAAAATGTTGATGCCAGCCTGAGATCTGAAGAATGCTCCAGTTATGCTTCAAAAGTGGCCGCGATCAGTGAAGTGAGAGAAGAATTATTGGCGCTACAACGGAGATTTCAGGCTGCGCCAGGATTGATCGGAGATGGCCGGGATCTGGGTACGGTGGTGTTTCCGCATGCCCAGGTTAAGATTTTTCTTGATGCGAGTTGCGAAGAAAGAGCCCAGAGGCGATATAAACAGTTGATTGAGCAAGGAATTAGTGCTAATTTTGACCACCTTTTCGACAGCATTCGTGCGCGAGATGAGCGTGATCGTACGCGTAGTACGGCTCCTTTGGTTGCGGCCAAGGATGCAATGGTGATTGATTCTACAAAAATGTCTATTGAAACCGTAGTGAGTAGCTCGGCTGCATACGTTCGAGAACGTCTGTTTATGGAATAAGTAGAGTCAGTTTTTTATTAACTAACAAGTATTATATATATTGAAGTTTAAAATTTATGAGTGAGAGTTTTGCAGAATTATTAGAAGAGAGTTTCTCTAATCTAAACATGAAACCTGGTTCCATTGTCGATGGAACTGTTATTGATATTCGAAACGACGTAGTCGTGGTCAATGCCGGACTTAAGTCCGAAGGTGTTATTCCAATTGACCAATTTAAAAATGAGCGTGGTGAAACCAAGGTTGCCATTGGCGACGTGGTGGAAGTTGCATTAGACGCAGTTGAAGATGGTTATGGAGAAACGCGTCTTTCACGTGAAAAAGCACGCCGTGCCAAGGCATGGAGCGAGCTTGAGCGTATTACTGAGTCAGGTGAATCTATTATCGGTGTCATCACTGGAAAAGTGAAAGGCGGATTTACCGTTGAATTACCAGACATCCGTGCTTTCCTTCCTGGTTCACTGGTTGATGTAAGACCAGTCCGTGATACTGGGTATCTGGAAGGAAAAGAGCTGGAATTTAAAGTTATTAAGCTTGATCAACGTAGAAATAACGTTGTTGTGTCACGTCGCGCAGTCGTTGAAACAGAATACAGTGCTGAACGTGAATCGTTACTAGAGAGTCTGCAAGACGGCAGTGTCGTTAAGGGTATTGTTAAAAACCTTACAGACTACGGCGCCTTCCTTGACCTGGGTGGTGTTGACGGATTACTGCACATCACTGATATGGCATGGAAACGCGTTAAGCATCCTTCCGAGGTTGTCGCGATTGGTGACGAAATTGAAGTGAAAGTCTTGAAGTTTGATAAAGAAAAGACACGCGTATCACTAGGACTGAAACAACTTGGTTCTGATCCATGGGCTGATCTAATGAGACGCTTCCCGGAAGGTTCTCGCACCTTTGGTAAAGTAACAAATATTGCTGATTACGGCTGCTTCATTGAAATTGAAGATGGTGTTGAAGGCCTGGTGCACGTCTCTGAAATGGACTGGACCAGCAAAAACGTGAATCCAGCTAAGATTGTTGCACTCGGTGACGAGAAAGAAGTGATGGTGCTGGATATTGATGAAGAGCGTCGTCGTATTTCTTTGGGTATCAAGCAGTGTCAATCCAATCCGTGGGATGAGTTTGCTGCAAGCCATGACAAGGGAAGTAAAGTCAGCGGTCAGATTAAGTCTATTACCGATTTCGGAATTTTCATTGGCCTGGATGGTGGTATTGACGGCCTGGTGCATTTGTCTGACATTTCCTGGAGTGACACAGGCGAAGATGCTATTCGTAACTTTAAAAAGGGCGAAGAAATAGAAGCGGTTGTACTTGCAGTCGACGCTGAGCGTGAAAGAATTTCATTAGGCATTAAACAGCTTGATAAAGATCCACTTTCAGCTTATTTGGCCGAACATGCTAAAGGGACTATCGTGAATGGCGTGGTTAAGGAAGTCGATGCGAAAGCAGCGACTGTTGAGCTCGCTGAAGGCATTGACGGAGTGTTGAGAGCAACTGAGTTTGCTCGTGACAAAATTGAAGATTTGCGTACTGTGTTAAAAGAAGGCGAAGCGATTGAAGCGAAATTTATCGGTGTTGATCGTAAGACGCGTGCATTGACTCTCTCAATTAAAGCTAAGGAAGAGCAAGAGGAAGCAGACGTACTCTCGGACTACAGTAGTAGTAACAGTAGCGGCGGCTCAACTTCTTTGGGAGATATTCTGAAGGAACAGATGGGCGACTAAATAATAATCAATCATTATAAAGGGTCTCTTCGGTGAGTAATGTAATAACCAAATCTGAGTTGATAGAAAAAATTGCGCAAAAGCAAAATCACTTGCAGCATAAAGATATCGAACTTTCTGTCAAAAGTGTCATAGAGCAAATGAGTGATGCGCTTTCTTCCGGAGAGCGTATCGAAATCAGAGGCTTTGGTAGTTTTTCATTACACTTTCGCCCACCTCGTGTGGGTCGAAATCCTAAAACCGGAGAGACTGTTTCCCTGCCAGGGAAATATGTCCCTCATTTCAAGCCCGGCAAAGAATTAAGAGAGCGTGTTAACAAGGATATCGACCAGGAAAATAATCGCTAGTCTTTAGGTCCTGTTCATATCAAACGCTGGTTGTTGTCATGTTTATATTAATCCCGGTTATCTCAATCCTGGCCTTGATCAGTTATGACTAGTCGTATGGTGATTGTCGCACTCGACTACCCTGATCCTGAACTAGCACTGCAGTTTGTCGATAAAATCCAACCTGATTCATGCGCATTAAAAGTAGGTTTTGAGCTTTTTTTGTCAGGCGGGCCTAATTTTGTTGAAAAGCTGGTGGCCAGAGGGTTTAAAGTATTTCTGGATCTCAAATTTCACGATATTCCAAACACCGTAGCCAAGGCATGTAGCGTTGCTGCTAAAATGGGTGTGTGGATGGTTAACGTGCATGCTTCCGGAGGAGCTGGAATGATGCTGGCAGCACGAGAAGCGATCGATAAGCATGATGCGTCACTTCAGCCTAAGCTGATAGCCGTGACAGTACTAACCTCGATGAATCAGGAAACATTGACAGCAGTCGGTGTCAGCGGACAAATTAATCAGGTTGTCTGCAAGTGGGCAGCTATGGCTGAACAGGCTAATCTGGATGGTGTTGTAAGTTCAGCGCAAGAAGCAGCACTGATTCGTGCCCAGAGCACGCCAAAATTTATGATAGTGACACCGGGCATTCGTTTGCCTAGTGATAATAAAGATGATCAGAAAAGGATTGTCACTCCCTCGGATGCGTGCACAGCAGGTGTAACACACATTGTTGTTGGCAGGCCAATCACACAAGCACAGGATCCCTGTGCTGCACTAGAGGTGTTTCGAGAAGCGTTCACGTGTGCGTAATGCACGCTGTTCGCTTACGCTGATTCGATTGCTTAATTAAACTTAATTCAACGCAGATAAATCTGGCGTTAAATTTTAATATTCAAGCAAATCGGAGAAACTTCATGCGAAAACTATTTTATGCGACTGCATTTATTGTTGCCTTGCTAATTGCTGGTCCTTTGGCAGCTTCACCTGTCAATATTAACCAGGCAACTGCACAACAACTGGCCGATAACTTAACGGGTGTCGGTCTGAAGAAAGCCCAGGCAATAATTCAATACCGGGAAAAAATTGGTGGATTCCAAACTCAAAATCAGTTGCTGAACGTAAAAGGTATTGGTGCAGCGATTCTGGAGAAAAACCAGGATAATATTCTGCTGGAGTAGTAATCAACCTGATGCACCAATAAAGGGCTTGTTTCTGGACAAGCCCTTTTTATTTGTATCGTCATCTCAATTAGGTATTATCTTTAACTGTATTCACATTAGAGATAGGCAGTATGAAAAAGATTCGCAAGGCAATTTTCCCGGTTGCAGGTATGGGTACCCGCTTTTTACCAGCAACTAAAGCGAATCCGAAGGAGATGCTTCCGATTGTTGATAAGCCCCTAATCCAGTATGCGGCTGAAGAAGCGGTTAATGCCGGTATTGAGGAGTTGGTGTTTATCACAGGGAGAAGTAAACGTTCCATCCCTGATCATTTTGACAAGGCATACGAATTAGAAGCTGAGCTGGAAGCCAGCGGCAAGACGAATATGCTGGATGTTGTGCGTAATATTCTTCCTCCGGGAATTTCATGTATTTATATTCGCCAGCCCGAAGCTCTGGGCCTTGGGCATGCCGTGCTCTGTGGTAAACCGGTGGTTGGTGATGAACCCTTCGCTGTTATTCTGGCTGATGACCTTATTGATAACCAGCCACGCGGATGCCTAAAGCAAATGGTAGAAATATATGAGCGCGAGAACAGTGGTGTGATTGGTGTGCAAAAAGTGCCTCGGGAAAACGTCAGTAGTTATGGTGTGATTTCTGGTGATGAGGTGAGCGAAAAATTGTGGAGAATATCTGGCATTGTGGAAAAACCCAAGCCGGAAGATGCGCCATCTAATATTGCCGTAGTGGGACGATACATACTGGATGCCTCCATATTCAAGATTCTGGAAGAAACTGAAACGGGAGCAGGTGGAGAGCTTCAGTTAACGGATGCGATCGCTAACCAGATAAAGTCCAAATCTGTCTATGCATATGAATTTGAGGGGCGTCGATACGATTGCGGGAGTAAGCTGGGTTATTTACAAGCCACGGTAGAATATGGAATGAAGCATGCGGAAATTGGAAAGGAATTTTCTGAGTATCTGAAAACGCTTAAAGGTTGAAATTTTTTAGCGAAATAGAATTTATAGTACTTATTTCGTCTTTATTGGCTAAATACAAATAGATTCAGAAAGAACTATGAAATTCCGGGTGAGGATTTCCAAAGTCTGCATAGCAATGGATGAGACTTAGCTCCCTGAAATATACTAATCCAGAAGTGTTCTGAGTGTCTGCTTTCGACTGCCACCTCAACCGGTCGATGCAACACATTGGTTAAATCGTTCAGCCGGTGTTTCAAAATCTAACGTTTGCCTGGGTCGTTCGTTTAATTGCCTTGCTACTGCATTCAAACGATTCTGATGAATGTTAGACAGGTCCATTCCCTTTGGAAAGTACTGTCTCAATAAACCATTGGTGTTTTCATTTGACCCTCGTTGCCAAGGGCTTTGCGGATCACAGAAGTACACTTTAATGTCGGTAGCTAAGGTAAACCGCTGATGATCCGCCAACTCACTACCTCGATCCCAGGTTAACGATTTATACAGTTCATTGGGTAACTTCTTCGATTGTTTGATGAGCGCGTTGATGACACTCTTTGTCTCTTTGTTCTTCACTTTGGCCAACATCACATAACGCGTATGTCGCTCAACTAATGTCGCAATGTAACTGTTGTGAGTGCCGGCAATGAGATCGCCTTCCCAATGCCCCGGCACGGCGCGATCCTCAACACTGGCGGGACGTTCACGAATAGAGACCGCATTCGTGATCTGGCCTAAGCCATTATTCTTAAGACTGGCATGCTTCGATCGGCGTATCGTGCGTTGCGTTTTAAGATACTGAAGTAACTCTTTTTTCAGTACACCACGGGCCTGAATAAAGAGACTGCGATAAATCGTTTCATGTGACACGGTCTTACTCTCATCATTTGGATAGGTTCTTTTTAGCCATCCGGCAATTTGTTGGGGTGACCAGTGTAGCTTAAGTTTTTGGTCGATGGTGCCGCATAAAAAAGAATGACCGACGAGCTTGCATGGCTTGGGGCGAAGGGCTCGATCCCAGGTCGCTTGCTCCGCATCACTGGCGCGATATGCCTTCAATCTACCGTTACGTTTGACCTCGCGACTCACTGTTGAAGGCGATCGGCCTAATTGGCTTGCGATTGTCCGCAAAGACAAGTGACACGCAATACCACGGGATATCTCTTCGCGTTCCGATAAGGTTAATGCTAATCGTGACCGCTTGCGATCCGGTGGACGGATGCCGCCACTGCGTGATAACACACTGTAAATTGATGAAGAACCACGATCAAAGGCGCGACCAATGGACTTCAGCGATTCGCCGCGCTGCCAGCGATCCCACATCTCTTTCTTCTGTGCTTCACTGTAATAAATTCGGGTTCGATACCTCATTGACGCCACTCCTTTTTACTCTTATTGTAAATTGAAGTGTTGCGTTCACCGGTTGAGGTGGCAACCCTTAGCGGACATTCAGTTAAATATGATAACGGGGTCTGTATTTATTGATTTTCTTATTTCGTAGAGAATCTGCGACTGTTAATGTTATTCAAATGTTTGTAGTTGCATGTGAGGCATAAAAATCGTGGATACCTATGAATTAGAGAAACCTGTCTGGAGTGACGAAGACTTTGAAATCATGGGGTGGCATGATTCTACTGTTTGGGGGATGCTGCAAAATTCAGATGAATGGGAATATCTATTAGATCTTGATTATATTTTTAAGTGGGTCAATCCAGAAAAAGGAGAGACATATTTTAAATTTTGGGTGGCTCCAGTTACGATGGTTTTCGATAATACCAGTGACGTAAAAATCCATTTGGAGTCGTCTCAAGGTCATGTCGAGATAGCTGATTTATATATGGAAAACCCTACGGAATCACCAAACGGAAAATTTATAAATCATACTTATCGCTTCGATTGTCATAACGGCACTATTTCTTTAAGAGCAACGGGATTTAAGATGTTTGTTAGAAAAACACCAATATTGCTAGAGAGGCAGAGTTTAGAATTAAAAGAAAGGGGTGGAGTAAATTTTGGACGAAAAATTAATATCTCTTAAAATGAATTATGATTACCAAAATTATCGTTGTTATAATTATTTCAGCAATATTTCTAGGCTATATGTATCTCCTATCAAAAAAGAGAAACATTTCAATTAGTAAAAATGGTTGGATAGCTTTAGTTCTGTCTGAAGTTGCCTTTATCATATTTGGTATTTTTTTAATGCTCTACTATTAATATAAAATGACCGCTATTGCGCCGAATGCGGACAATTCAATTAGCAAAATACTCAGAATAAATTATCAAGCAGGTGCTGACTTATGAATATAATTAAAAAAATTATTGCATGGATTTGTATTCTGAACGGAATAGGCTTATATGCGATTTTAGCTTACTTCTCAACAAAACCAGGATTTTATGTAAATAATATTTTTTTTCTGTTAGCTCTTTACATAATTCCAATTTTAATTGGAATAGGTATCCTAAAAAACAGTAAACTAGCATTAATTTTTGCTGCATTACTTTTTGTTTTCCAATTTACAGCCTATTACAACTCAATAGGCTTCGAGATGCCTATACGAATCGCATTTTCTAGCCACAATGAAGGGAATGTATTAAACATAGATGTAACAGCAATTGTGTTCTTTTTATTAACTCTATTGGCTATTTTTAAATCTTCATCCAATAGTTCTTTAGGAAATATTGAGTGACCGCTTTTGCGCCGTAAGCAGACGCAATTTAAGTATTATCAGCAAAGCTTATATGAACAGAGAATAGTCACTTAGGAGTATTATGTGGATCAATAGAATGGTCAAGTTAACATCGTTATGTTTATTCTTAATTATGGCTTTAATCGGATGTGGCGGCGATTCTAATCTAGCCAAAGATGTTGGCATGAATGATAAAGAGTCAACCATACTTGTCTTTGGTGAGAACATTTCATTGCTAGGTAAGTGTCAGCTTCATACTAGGCAATCAATATTAGGAAACAATATTAGAATTACTTGCGAGTCAGTTAAGGACGATGAGGAACAAGGTATCCTTGAAATCAAAATAGGAGCTGCTAGTGAATGTCTTTTCGATAATCTTTTCCCAAAGGATGTGATTGAAGAGGTTGTAGAAATTAATAATTTCGAAAAATATGGAAGAAAGCATTTAGAAGCAAAATATAGATTTAAAGATAGTAGGTTTATATTTTACAAGCGAGCAATTAATGATAAAGAGATTTGTTTTGAGGCAAGCGCAGTTAAAAGAGCAAAGTTTGCTTTAGAATCGTCAACTATGTTGATATGGGATTAAATCAAAATAATGGACTCTCAATCATCGAATGACCGCTTTTGAGCCGTAAGCAGACATTCAATACCGCACTTACCGTTTCGACTCTTTAAGCTTACGTCGACAATTGTAGTAATAGGTCATCGATCCTTTCTCGGTAAGATTGGCACCTTATTGACACTCAATGAAGCTAACTGTGACGTTACGAATATAGGGTGGTGCCCAGGAGAGGACTTGAACCTCCACCTACTTACGTAGACCAGCACCTGAAGCTGGCGCGTCTACCAATTCCGCCACCTGGGCAATCCTTACACGCATCACCATATAAAACTGATGAGTACCCGCAATTACTACAAAAACGATGGGGGGTTAACAAACCTCAGGTCGCCCACCGCAAGTAACCGCGTGATTATACGCTTAATTCCCGCGCCTACCACTTATTCCAGGTAGCGCCTGAAGCATCTGCTACCTTAGAACCCTTTACCAGAGATCTTGATACTTCAGATCAATGGACACTGATAAGTAGCGGCCAAGCGTTTACATAAAACCTGCATGAACCTATCGCGATTGTGGTCAGAAAATTGATCAGCTCTAAATGACCGCATTTGAGCCTGAAGCGGACGTAATATAGATAAGTTAGAAACAGCTATCGAATGACACAAAGCAGACATTTGTAAAACCTGTTGTCTGTTAAGTTATGCAGTTACGTTGATGTACCACGTATAATTTTTAGAATAACAGCTGATGTTTTTAGTGTTATGTAAGAAGTGGGCTTGTTACCCACGTGCTACCCACGCGCAAAAAGTGATCAAATATAAGGTGAGGTGGGTGAGCTAGGAAGTTGTTTTGATTGGCTCCTCGGGACGGGCTCGAACCGCCGACCTAGTGATTAACAGTCACCCGCTCTACCAACTGAGCTACCGAGGATCAGGAAGGCCGAGATGTTACTGGTCTCTAGTGGTTCGGTCAACTCTCAGATTTCCTGTCGAATATCGTAATTTCCCCAACGCTTATCTCATCAGCTAGTGAATTATATGGAAATGTGAACTACTACTAGCATGTGAGGGTTAATACGTTAGGTAAGTCACTTTTCGTGTTAATTCAACGGATTACTATTCCTACTCTAGGTAATGGGCTGGTTACACGGCTCAGACACAGGTCATCAGACGGTTTCTACCAGTCGGCAGAGGTGATTTTTTGTGTACTGTGGAACTTAATACAGTAGCCGAATGAATGTCATGGAGACTCAGGGATTAAGGAGAATTTTGGGTGAGTAGTGTTGCGATAATGGAATATGAGGGCCACCAGATCAGGTTGGTTGAACGGGAAGCAGGAGATATGTGGTTTGTTGCCGCAGATGTTTGCCGCTGCGTGGGTTTGGCTATCAATAGTCGTACGGGCAAACCTAACGTGACTGTTGCTACACGTGAGCTGACAGATAAGCAAAAAGAGAAGTTTCGTGTCGATACTCCGGAAAATCCAAAAAATCCATGGATTGATATGATGATTGTTTCAGAAAATGGCTTAATGCAAATGTTAAGCTTGTCGGATACGATCCAAGCCCAACGATTTAAACAGTTTGTTGAGCAGGAATACCCAAACTTCAATACATGTTCTAATTACGCTGAAGCAAGAAGTTCTGCAGAATAAGCTTCAGTTAAAGAGTGCACGCAAATCTATTATGTGCACTCATCGATTCATGTCAGTTAGCCTAATAATTCTTTAAGTCGTTTGGTTGCATCGGCCAGCTTTTCTTTGGAATTTGCAAACGAAATGCGCATGTAACCAGGCAGGCCAAATGCTGTGCCCGGTACAACGGCAATACCGCACTTGGTTAACAGATATGTTGCAAATTGCACATCATCTTCTACGCCCTCAGTCTGTCGAATGGCCTCGTCTACGTTGGCAAAGCAATAGAAAGTACCTTGTGATTTAGAACAGGTAATTCCACTGACCTTGTTAAGCTCCTCAACGACGAAGTTATGCCTGTCTTCAAAGGCAGCACTCATATTTCTTACGCATTGCTGGTCAGAGCTTAATGCCGCTTCAGCAGCAGCTTGAGAGATCGAGCAAGGGTTAGAAGTGCTTTGAGACTGAATGTTTTTCATGGCCTGAATGATACTGACAGGACCTGCTGCATAGCCGATGCGCCAGCCAGTCATTGAATATGCCTTGGATACGCCATTCAGTACAAGAGTTCTTGATTTCAACTCCGGACACACTGACAGAATATTGCTGAATTTTTCGCCATTAAATAAAATGTGCTCATACATGTCATCGGTGGCAATTAATATCTGCGGATGCTTGATTAATACTTCGGCCAGACTTTCCAGTTCGCTCTTTGTGTAACTAGCCCCTGTAGGATTAGACGGGCTATTCAATACCAGCATTTTGGTTTTAGTGCTGATCTTGCTGGTGAGCTGTTTGGCGGTAATCTTAAAAGACTGGGTATGGTCGGCTATAATAAATGCAGGGATACCGTCAGCCAGTAACACCATGTCAGGATAAGAGACCCAATAAGGTGCAGGAATAATGACTTCGTCATCCTGATTAATGACAGCCTGACAAAGATTGTAAAAACTCTGCTTACCACCATTCGAGACAAGGATTTCATTTGGTCTGTAACTTAATCCATTATCGCGCTCGAATTTGGCAATTACCGCTGCTTTCAGTGAATTTGTTCCATCGACAGCTGTGTATTTGGTTTTACCTGACTGGATAGCCTCTATCGCTGCTTGTTTAATATGGTCCGGAGTGTCAAAGTCTGGTTCTCCAGCAGCAAGATTAATAATGTCCACACCCTCAAGGCGAAGCTGATTTGCCTTTGCAGTTACAGCTAAGGTAGGTGAGGGTTTGATTCTTCGCACGCGAGAAGCTAATTTAATGTTCAATTGCGTCAATTTTCCTAACAGAGGTTTCAGTGTGAATTCGGGCCGTGATCATACTGTATTTTACCCGTGTCAATAAAGTAAATGATTAAAGAATTTCGAATTGAATCATCATTTGAGCCATCAGGTGATCAGCCAACTGCAATAGCAGAATTAACAGAGGGTTTAAATGACGGGCTTGCACACCAGACATTACTGGGAGTCACGGGGTCAGGAAAAACCTTTACTATCGCTAAGGTGATAGAGCATGTGCAAAGACCAACAATAATCTTAGCGCCTAATAAAACCCTGGCTGCGCAGTTGTATGGAGAAATGAAATCATTTTTCCCGCGCAATTCAGTGGAATATTTTGTTTCTTATTATGATTATTATCAGCCTGAAGCATATGTGCCTTCAAGTGATACATTTATTGAGAAAGATGCTTCTGTGAATGATCATATTGAGCAAATGCGTCTGTCTGCAACGAAAGCACTATTTGAGCGCAACGACACGATTATCGTCGGGACTGTATCTGCAATTTATGGTTTAGGTGATCCACGCTCATATTTGAACATGGTATTGCATCTTGACCGTGGAGATATCACTGATCAACGAAAACTCCTGAGGCGACTGGCAGAACTTCAGTATAAACGTAACGATATCGAGCTAAAGCGTGGAACATTTCGTGTGCGTGGAGAAGTGATTGATGTGCATCCGGCAGAATCGGAAAGAGAGGCGATTCGGATTGAATTGTTCGATGATGAAATTGAACAGCTAAGCTATTTTGATCCCTTGACTGGAGAGGTGCTGAGACGGGTACCCAGACTGACAGTGTATCCCAAGTCGCATTACGTGACGCCCAGAGGCGTCATACTGGAAGCGATTGAGTCGATTAAAGTAGAGCTTAAAGAGCGGCTGGATGGTTTGAGAAGTATCGATAAGCTGGTTGAGGCGCAGCGTCTGGAGCAGCGGACACAGTATGATCTGGAAATGATGCAGGAGCTCGGTTATTGCAATGGAATTGAAAATTACTCGCGTTACCTGAGTGGCCGAGGCCCGGGTGAGCCTCCTCCCTGTCTGTTAGATTATCTTCCAGATAATGCATTAATGGTTATGGATGAGAGCCATGTATCGGTACCCCAGTTTGGTGGCATGTACAAAGGGGATCGGTCGCGCAAGAGTACTCTTGTTGAATACGGATTCAGGTTGCCGTCTGCGCTAGATAATCGCCCGCTAAAATTTGAGGAATTCGAAAGCCTGTCGCCCCAGGTTATTTATATATCTGCAACTCCTGGTGACTACGAACTGAATAAATCTTCACGGGTAGCAGAGCAGGTTGTGCGTCCGACTGGTTTGATTGACCCTGTTATTGAAATACGCCCGGTTGCTTCACAAGTGGATGATGCGCTGTCAGAGATTAATGAACGTGCGGCTAAAGGTGAACGCGTACTGATTACTACACTGACCAAACGCATGTCAGAAGACCTGACTGAGTACCTTGAAGAGAATGGTGCGCGAGTCAGATATCTGCATTCAGATATTGATACAGTAGAGCGCGTAGAAATTATTCAGGATCTGCGTAAAGGCGTATTTGATGTGTTGGTGGGGATTAACCTTCTGCGAGAAGGTCTGGATATTCCCGAGGTCTCATTGGTTGCGATATTTGATGCGGATAAAGAAGGCTTTCTGCGCTCCGACCGTTCTCTCATACAAACCATTGGACGGGCAGCAAGGAACCTGAATGGCAAAGCTATCCTGTATGCCGATCGTGTTACCGGTTCCATGCAGCGCGCCATCGAAGAAACAGACCGTCGTCGTACCAAACAGCAGGAGTACAATAAAAAGCACAATATCACTCCGCGCAGCGTTGAAAAATCGATCGGCAATATTATGGAAGGCGCGCAATCCCGATATGATCAGCAGCGATACAAGCAAATGCGTGACATTGCGGAGGTGAATGGTGATTACGAAGTGCTGACACCTGCGCTGGCGATAAAGCAGATCCAGATACTTGAACAAAAAATGTATGATTTTGCGCGCAATCTCGAATTTGAAGATGCAGCTAGAATAAGGGATGAAATTCAGCGTTTGAAAAACTTTGCTCTGGGCAAACCAGATCTTGAGACCGGCTAGTATCTCTCATAGGTAATTCGTTATTCGCGGCTACAAATTGGAGGTCGACTATGCTACCTTTCGCAATCCTGTGTGAGCGCTGAATTATTCAGACGCTAGTTGCAGGCGCGTAGCTCAGTTGGTTAGAGCACCACCTTGACATGGTGGGGGTCGTTGGTTCGAATCCAATCGCGCCTACCAGGCATGTGAGGAGCTAGGCCTCGCAAATGAATCGTCGCATAGCGACGCAAAAATATGTCTTTATCAATCTAGTCGAGATTGCACGTTTAGACTATCTCGTAGTCAATTAAATATAAAAAGCATGTGGCCTTTAGTATGGGTCACCACTGGAGAATGGAATGCCTCAGATCACTTTGCCCGACGGCAATAAAAAATCCTTTGATAATCCTGTGACGGTAGCCGATGTCGCTCAGTCCATTGGGCCTGGTCTTGCCAAAGCTACAATTGCCGGTCGCGTGAATGGCGAACTGGTAGATGCGTGTGTGGAAATCACAGAAGACGCAGAATTATCTATCATTACTAGCAAGGATGAAGAGGGGATTGAAATTATCCGCCACTCTTTTGCGCACTTGATCGGGCACGCCGTCAAGCAACTTTTCCCGGAAGCCAAAATGGCAATCGGACCGGTAATCGAAAACGGGTTTTATTACGATATTGACTATGAGCGCAGCTTCACTCCTGAAGATCTGGAAGCAATTGAAAAACGCATCGGTGAATTGATCAGCGAAGATTATGACGTAATACGTAAAGTCGTTTCAAAACAGGAAGCCATCGATGTGTTTACTGAGCGAAATGAGCCATATAAGGTAGAAATCGCCAGCGAAATTCCAGAGGGTGAAATTATTGCGCTATATCATCATCAGGAATACACCGATATGTGTCGAGGCCCGCATGTGCCTAATACACGACACTTGCGGGCATTCAAGTTAACCAAGTTGGCGGGTGCCTATTGGCGCGGTAACTCGGATAATCAAATGCTTCAGCGCATTTATGGCACAGCATGGGCCGATAAAAAACAGCTCAAGCAATATATAAAGCGCATAGAGGAAGCTGAAAAGCGTGATCATCGTCGTCTGGGTAAACAGATGGACCTGTTTCACTTTCAGGAGGAAGCACCCGGCATGGTGTTTTGGCATGCGCGTGGCTGGGAGTTATATCGCACGGTTGAACAGTATATACGTGAAAAATTATCTACCCACAATTATAACGAAGTACATACACCGCAGGTGCTGGATCGCACTTTGTGGGAAAAATCAGGTCACTGGGATAAATTTGGTGACATGATTTTTTCGACTCAATCAGAGAATCGCGAGTTTGCTGTCAAGCCAATGAACTGCCCCTGTCATGTGCAGCTGTTTAATCAGGGTTTAAGAAGTTATCGTGATCTTCCCTACAAAATTGCCGAGTTTGGGATTGTCCATCGCAACGAACCGTCAGGTACGCTGCATGGTCTGATGCGTGCACGACGTTTTGTGCAGGATGATGCACATATATTCTGTACAGAAGCACAGTTGCAACAGCAGGTGGCTGAACTGATTGATCTTACCTTTGAGGTGTATAACGACTTTGGTTTTGATCAGATAGAACTGGCGCTATCGACGCGTCCTGAAGAACGTGTGGGTGAAGAGTCTTTATGGGACCAGGCCGAAGAGAGTTTAAAAGTGGCTCTGGAAGATAAAGGCCTGGAATATATTCTGCAGCCAGGTGAAGGTGCATTTTATGGTCCCAAGATCGAATTTACTCTGAGAGACAGTCTCGGGCGTAGATGGCAATGCGGTACGATTCAGCTGGATTTCTCAATGCCGACTCGCCTGGAGGCAAGTTATGTCAGTGAGGATGGATCGCGTAAAATACCAGTCATGATTCACCGGGCAATCCTGGGATCTCTGGAGCGATTTATCGGTATATTAATTGAGCACCATGCTGGTAATATGCCTCTGTGGCTGGCGCCAATTCAGGCAGTTGTCCTGAATATTACCGATGTGCAGGCAGAATATGTACAAAATGTACAAAAATTGCTGATAAAAGAAGGCTTTCGAGCAAATCTTGACTTGAGAAATGAAAAGATTGGCTATAAGATTCGCGAGCACACAATTCAACGCGTTCCATATCTGCTGGTCGTAGGAGATCGAGAGGTGGAATCGCAGTCTGTGGCCGTTCGTACGCGTCAAGGTGAAGATCTGGGCTCAATGAGTATTGAGGACCTGGTATCATTGTTTTCCCGGGAGACAGCTAAGGGCGGACACGCTAGTTCATAGGAGCAGCATATCAGCAGTAGTAAAGACGTTCGTATGAACGAAGATATATTAGATCCAAACGTTAGATTGATAGATGCCGAAGGTGAAAATGTCGGTGTAGTTGCTACCCAGGAAGCGTTAAGAATTGCGGGCGAAGCAGAGCTCGATCTTGTTGAAATATCGCCAAATGCACAGCCTCCGGTCTGTCGAGTGATGGATTACGGCAAGTTTAAGTTTGAGCAGAACAAAAAAGCCCATCAGGCTAAGAAGAAACAGAAGCAGATTCAGGTCAAAGAAATCAAATTCCGACCTGGCACAGAAGAAGGTGATTACAAAGTTAAGCTACGCAAGTTGACTGAGTTTTTGCAGGATGGTGATAAAACTAAAATCACAATTCGTTATCGCGGCAGGGAAATGCAGCATAAAGAATTAGGCGCTCAGTTGCTTGATAGAATTGAGGCAGATTTGAGTGAGTATGGTGACGTGGAGCAACGTCCCAAAATGGAAGGAAGACAACTTATCATGGTGTTGTCGCCTTCTAAAAAATTAAAATAATTTACATGTTATTGATAGGACTGTCAGGAAATGCCTAAACTAAAAACGAATCGAGGCGCAGCGAAACGCTTTAAAAAAACTTCAAGTGGAAGTTTTAAATGCTCGCAATCACATCGCCGTCATATTTTGACCAAAAAAAGCACCAAGCGTAAGCGTCATTTACGTTCTGTCGTCGTCGTTGCGGAAGTAGATACTCCAATGATTCGCAGAATGCTGCCTTACGTTTAATATATTTAAAGGAAACAAGAGATGTCTAGGGTAAAACGCGGTGTAACCGCACGTGCACGTCACAAGAAAGTATTAGCGAAAGCTAAAGGTTATTATGGTGCGCGTAAAAACGTTTATCGTGTGGCCACGCAAGCAGTCACAAAAGCAGGCCAGTACGCTTATCGCGATCGTCGCCAGAGGAAGAGACAGTTCCGTTCTTTATGGATTGTACGAATCAATGCTGCTGCCCGCCAGTTCGACATCTCGTATAGTCGCTTGATTAACGGCTTGCAGAAAGCTTCTATTGAAGTAGACAGAAAAGTTTTAGCTGACCTGGCAGTGCACGATATTGCTGCTTTCGGCCAGTTAGCAGAGAGAGCCAAAGCACAACTCTAAGTTTCACTAATGTGGCTTTAGTTGTATAAGGGAAAGGCATTACCTTTCCCTTTTTATTTGGACAGCCAAAATACGTTAACACGTTAAAATGCTTACGTTTCTATAGTCTAAATTGTATGAGTGATCTTGACGAGCTTCTAAAAACAGCCAGTAACGAGATAAAAGCGACATCTGATTTAAAAGCGCTTGAAGCATTACGTGTCCATTATCTGGGCAAAAAAGGCCTGGTTACTGAACAGCTTAAATCACTGGGAAAGCTGTCTGCAGAAGAACGTCCTGCTGCAGGTCAGCGAATCAATGAAGTCAAGCAGGCTATTCAGGCGGAGTTAGAGCAAAGATCGACAGTCCTGGAAGATGCTGCGATCGCGGAAAAATTAAAATCTGAAGCCATCGATGTCACCCTGCCGGGAAGAACCACTTCAGTCGGCACCTTGCATCCGGTCACTATTACCTTGCGAAGGATCGAAAAGTTATTTGAGCGCCATGGCTTTGAAGTTGCTGATGGGCCTGAAATTGAAGACGACTTTCATAACTTTGAGGCACTAAATATCCCGCCCCATCATCCGGCGCGTGCGATGCACGACACATTCTATTTTGATGATGGTCTGTTGCTTCGCACACATACATCTTCGGTGCAAATACGCACAATGGAAAATTCACAGCCACCTATACGGATTATTGCTCCTGGTCGTGTGTATCGATGCGATTCTGATATCACCCACAGTCCGATGTTTCATCAGGTGGAAGGGCTGCTGGTAGATACTGATGTCAACTTTGCGCAACTCAAAGGTCTGGTTATCGAATTTTTGCATGCCTTTTTTGAAAATGACCAGCTGGGTATTCGTTTCCGTCCTTCCTATTTTCCATTTACTGAACCATCCGCAGAAGTGGATATTGAATGGCATGATGAACAGGGCAATTCAAACTGGCTGGAAGTGATGGGTTGCGGAATGGTTCACCCGAATGTATTCAGCAAAGTAGGCATTGATGCAGAAAAATATCATGGTTTTGCATTTGGTGTCGGTGTGGAGCGTCTCGCTATGCTGTATTACGGTGTACGTGATCTAAGAATGTTTTATGAGAATGATTTGCGCTTTTTACGCCAGTTTTCTGCGTAAGTTATAAGATCAATATGAGAGAGTCAGCGTGAAATTTAGCGAAAACTGGTTGAGACAGTGGGTAAGTCCAGATGTATCAAGCGAACAGCTTGGGCATCAGTTAACCATGGCAGGCCTGGAGTTGGATGGCATTGAGGCTGCATCGCCAAATCTGGCCGGTGTGATCGTTGCCAGAATTATCTCTGCAGCGCCTCATCCGGATGCAGATAAATTACAGGTTTGTCAGGTTGATGCCGGAAAAGGTGAATCGCTACAAATTGTCTGTGGTGCTAAAAACGCACGTGCCGGTTTAACGACCGCATTGGCAACCGTGGGCGCTGAGTTGCCAGGTGGCGTGAAAATAAAAGCTGCCAAGTTGCGTGGGGTAGAATCATTCGGAATGCTGTGTGCTTCCACTGAGTTGGGTCTGGATGAAGAAGGTGATGGCATTCTTGAGCTGGATGATGGCTTGACAGCAGGCGTCTCTTTAATGGAAGCATTAGATCTTAATGATCTTGTCTTTGATATTGATCTCACGCCTAACCGCTCAGACTGTTTAAGTATTGAGGGTATTGCACGAGAAGTATCGGCACTTTATCAGTTGCCGGTTAACAGGCCTGAAATATCCCGCTCCAAACATGAAATTGAAGATCAATTTCCCATAGAAGTCAAAAGTCAGGAAGCTTGTCCACGTTATTGCGGACGTGTGTTACGTGAAGTTAATGCGGCAGCCAGTACACCTCTATGGATGAGGGAGCGTATGCGTCGTGGTGGTATCCGCTGTATAAATATTATTGTCGATATCTGTAACTACGTCATGCTTGAGCTGGGACAGCCAATGCATGCATTTGATCTCGATAGGTTAAACGACAGTATCGTCGTGCGCATGGCGCAGGCAGGGGAAAAGCTGGTTCTGCTGGATGGTAAGGAAGTGTCGCTAGGAAAAGATAACCTTGTCATAGCCGATGCTAAGCAGGCAGTAGCACTGGCGGGTGTTATGGGCGGCAATGACTCTGCTGTGCAGTTAGAGACAAAAAATATTTTCCTGGAATGCGCATATTTCAATCCTATCGCTATTGCCGGTAAAGCACGAGATTTTGGATTGCATACTGAATCATCCCATCGATTTGAACGAGGGGTTGATCCAGAATTAACCATACGAGCTATCGAGCGTGCCAGTGAGCTCATAAAAAAATATGCGGGTACAGTCGCAGGTCCGGTTAGCGAAGTTACAAGCCAGCAATATTTGCCGGTGTGTAATGAAATATCACTATCAATTCCTAAAGTCGCTAAAGTACTGGGTATTGACATTAATGTTTCTGAAGTGACAAATATCCTGCAGGGGCTGCACTGCACTGTTACATCTTCAGGTGATTCTCAGGTGCTGGTCAAGGCGCCGAGTTATCGTTTTGATATCGAAGTTGATGTGGATTTGATAGAAGAGATTGCACGTATTAAAGGCTACGACCAGTTCCCTACAAAAGTGCTTTCATCAACTGCCGCCACTTCTTCTGCCAGGAAAAAATCCGATGCTATATTTTCCATTCAGGAGAACTTTTCCGCATTAGGCTATAACGAGGCCGTGACATTCAGTTTTACAGACCAAAATAATTGCCAGCTATTTTTTGGTGGCGAATCGAAACAGTTGGCAAATCCGATATCTGCTGGATTATCCAATATGCGTACCAGCGTCTGGCCGGGGCTGTGTGAGGCAGCGAGCTATAATCTGAAACGCCAGCACGCAACGGTAAAGCTATTTGAAGTTGGCAGGAAATATATTGTGACTGAGAATGCTTTAGAGCAGACTGAAGTCATCTCAGGAGTGGCTGTTGGCGAGGCGAACCCCAGGCAATGGGGAGTGGCGACAAGGTCAATCGACTTTTATGATATGAAAGGAGATCTAGACCAGTTATTTGAGAAAATGGGCCTGCATGACCGTGTGAGATATCAGGCACATAGCCAACAAGGACTGCACCCAGGCAAATCTGCTCAAATTTTGATAGATAATCAGCCTGTTGGCATTATTGGCAGTCTGCATCCAAATGTGTTGAAGCCTCTGGGAATGCCCAAGCGGGAAGTAATCGTGTTTGAGCTGGAAATTGGTCAAATGCTGTTAGCAGTGCCTAGTGAAAGATTTCAGATATGGTCTAAATTTCCTCAGGTGAGGCGCGACTTATCGTTTACTGTCGCTGCTGAGACGCCTGTACAGCATTTGCTGGACGAAATTAATGGCTTACATATAAGTGAGTTGCAGGATATAGTTATTTTTTCAGTATATCAGGGCGATGGTGTGGCTTCTGGTGCAAAAAGCGTGTCTTTAGGCTTGATTTTACAGGACTTTTCTAGCACTCTTACAGAACAACAAATAGAACAAACCATGACAAATATCATTTCTCTTCTGGCAAGTAAATTTAACGCGGAGTTGAGAAGCACCTAAGACTATGGCATTAACTAAAGCAAATATGGCTGAGAATTTATTTGAGGAACTCGGTCTTAATAAAAGAGAAGCCAAGGAATTGGTTGAGGTGTTCTTTGAAGAAGTTCGACTGGCGCTTGAGGAAGGCGAGGAAGTTAAATTATCCGGTTTCGGAAATTTCATACTTCGAGATAAAAGTCAGCGTCCCGGTCGAAATCCAAAGACTGGAGAGGAGATACCCATAACAGCTCGACGAGTGGTGACATTTCGTCCCGGGCAAAAACTAAAATCAAGGGTAGAAGAATATGCTGGAAGCCAGCAATAATAGCGAATTGCCTGCCATTCCGACCAAACGTTATTTTACGATTGGTGAAGTGAGTGAGCTGTGTGATGTAAAGCCACACGTTTTACGTTACTGGGAACAAGAATTCCCGACACTAAAGCCCGTAAAAAGACGCGGCAACCGCCGATATTATCAGCGCCACGATGTTGTTCTGATTCGTCAAATCCGTAGTCTTCTCTATGAGCAGGGCTATACTATTGGGGGAGCAAGACAGAAGCTGGCTCTACCTGCGGATGAGGAAGCATCGGGGTCAGAATCTCAGCAGATTATTCAGCAAACACGTGCTGAGCTGGAAGAACTTCTGCAGTTTCTTAGTCGATAGCTAGCCTCGCTAGTACTAAATCTATTGTGAAGTTTGAAAAAAAATTCGGGGTGTAGCGCAGCCTGGTAGCGCACCGCAATGGGGTTGCGGGGGTCGTAGGTTCAAATCCTATCACCCCGACCAAACTAAAATTATTCTTCATTAGGTTATTCTTTACGCAGTTGGCATGAAAAGATCACCGTATATATGTTTTGATATGGGTGATGCCGCTGTATCCTAGTATTATTCGAAATATTTCAATCCTTTAACTGTAATTCATACTATGAATGTTAATTTAGAGCTGATATTAGTGATTGGCACGCTGCTCACTGGCCTGATTGTGCTTCTGGATAAAGTGGTGTTTGCTGAAAAGCGACGAAAACGCATTATGAATGAGGCATATGACGCCAAATATGCCGGGGGAGATAATTCCAGATCACAGCGCGAGTATAAAGAGCCGTGGTATATCGATTATTCGCGCTCGTTCTTCCCGGTATTGCTAATCGTGCTTATATTGCGATCATTTATTGCTGAACCTTTCCGTATACCCTCAGGTTCAATGATGCCGACTTTACTGCACGGAGATTTTATTCTGGTTAATAAATTTACATACGGTCTGCGTCTGCCCGTATTGCATAATAAAGTATGGGCTAATAATCTGCCTGAGAGAGGAGATGTTGTTGTATTTCGGTATCCAAAAAATCCATCACTGGATTATATAAAGAGAGTGGTAGGTCTGCCTGGCGATAAGCTGGAGTACCGTGATAAAACTCTTTATGTGAATGGTGAAGTCATGAAACAGGTGGATTTGGGTACTTATGTTGGTAAAGGACGTGATGCTGCCATGTCGGGTTCACAAAAGCGCCAGGAAAATTTAGATGCGGTAGAGCATGACGTGCTGATTAATGACAGAAGGCTGTCGATTGACAGTTCATGGACTGTGCCGGATGAGCATTATTTTGTTATGGGTGATAATCGCGATAACAGTAACGACAGTCGTGTCTGGGGCATGGTTCCGGAACAAAATCTGGTGGGTAAAGCGTTTATGATCTGGATGAATTGGGATATTTCTGAAGGGCAATTTGACTTCAGACGCATTGGCAAGCAAATCAAGTGAGGTAACTGCTGTGAAATTAACAAACAAACAAACAGGCATGTCGACTATTGTATTGATCGTGATTGTTGGGTTATTTGGTTATGCAATATTCATGGGTCTAAAAATTACTCCAGTGTATATGGAATATTTCTCAATAAAATCAGCAATCGATGGATTGGCGGACGAAATGGAAACCAGGCCAATGAGTAAAACTCAGTTCATGGATTTCATGAGGCGGCGTCTTGATATCAATTATGTAAATATAAACGAGCTAAAACCTAGTCGCGATGGTTGTGAGAAATCTAAAAAAGATGTTTTTCACTTCAAGTCAGCCAAGAAAAATACGCAGGTAGGGCTCAATTATGAAAGGCGAATACCCATGATAGCGAATATTGATTTTCTAATTACCTTTGACTACATGCGGACTGTCAGTGGCCCACAAAAATAAGTGAATTTATTGTTATCGTGGATGGCTTTAAGCAATTACCTGAAGAGATAACAGCATCAAGGTTGTTTAATTCAGCGCTCACTCATCGCAGTGCAGGTAAAGATAATAACGAGCGTCTGGAGTTTCTGGGAGATGCAGTATTAGGGTTGGTGATCGCTAACCTGCTATTTGAGAAATTTCCGGACTGTGATGAAGGTGACCTTAGCCGGTTACGAGCTCATCTTGTATGTAAACGAGCACTGGCCGAGTTGGCGAAAAATGCCCAGTTAAGTTCCTTGCTGAAACTGGGTGCGGGAGAAAAGAAAAGTGGCGGTCACTTTCGTTCTTCCATACTGGCTGATTGCCTGGAAGCAATTTTTGGTGCGGTGTATCTGCTTAAAGGGTTTGATTTTACGGCAGACTTTATAAAGTCATTGTATGCTAAACCGCTGGAGAATCTCCCTGACATTAATGAACTTAAAGACCCAAAGACGCGTCTGCAGGAATATTTGCAGTCAAGGCAAATTGATGTGCCAAACTATATAGTGCTGAAGGAATGGGGTGAGGGGAACAATAAAAGATTCAGTGTCAAATGTATTATTCATGCATTAGATATTAGTTCTGAAGGTGAAGAAAAAAGCAAAAAGAAAGCAGAACAAATGGCAGCGAGAAATCTGCTGGAAAAATTACAGCAGAAATAGAAAATACTATGGAGACTCGTTGCGGGTATGTAGCAATTATAGGGCGGCCCAACTCGGGAAAATCCACCTTGTTTAACCGTCTGGTTGGGCAGAAAATTTCGTCTACAAGTTATAAGCCACAAACTACACGTCATAGAATTGTAGGGGTGAAAACAGGCTCAAATGTACAATTTATATTTGTAGATACGCCGGGTATTCACCTGGGAGGCAAGCGACTCCTCAACCGCGTGTTAAACAAGAATGCTTTGAACGTATTGCATGATGTTCATTTGATTTTCTGGGTAATTGACAGAGGCCAGTGGACGCAAGAAGAAGAGCACATCAAGAAAGCATTAAATAATATTGATTGCCCGGTCATACTGGTAGTTAATAAAATTGATAAACTGGAACGTCGTGATGATTTGCTGGTGATACTAAAACATCTCTCGATTAAATTTTCATTTGCGGAGATAGTACCAATTTCAGCTCTCAAACAGGACAATATTGCAGACCTGATAGAAACAGGTAAGCGCTATTTGCCGGAATCAGAGTTTTTTTACCCTGAGGAATATCTGACCGATCGTGATCGAGCATTTATTGCTTCCGAGACAATTAGGGAAGCAGCATTCATGTATCTTGAAAAGGAATTACCCTACTCCACTCATGTGGAAATCGAGAAATATGAAGATCAGGCCGAACGCGTTCATATTTCTGCCATTATCTGGGTTGAAAAAAATGGTCAGAAGGCTATTTTGATAGGTCGCAAAGGTGAAATGCTAAAGAAAATCGGCTCACGTGCGCGCAGTGAAATACAAAAACAGATTGAGTCGAAAGTACACCTGGAATTGTGGGTTAAACTGAAAAAAGACTGGCAGGATAATCCGCAAATTGTTGGCAACTATGAATCTTAATTAAGCAGATGCGTGTAGAGCTGGAACCGTCATATGTATTGCATAGTCGTCCCTATCGCGAGACGAGCATGATTATCTATGCGCTTACTGAGCAGCATGGTGTTGTGCATATGGTGTCCAGAGGGGCGAGAAAGAAAGGCAATAATAACCTGCAGCCGTTTACTAAAATGTATCTGTCATGGTCGGGTCGCGGGGATCTGGTTTCCCTGACAAAAATTGAGCACGAGCATTCGCGTTATACGAGTAATTTTCGTGCCCAGGTGCAGTGCTTCTATCTGCATGAGCTGATTCTGAAGTTGATTCCGAGGCTGAGTCCAGCACCGGAGTTATTTGAATTGTATGAACACACACTGGATTGCATGACAACTAATCCCGCAGATGAATACGTTTTGCGTCACTTTGAGATTCGTTTGCTGGCTATTATGGGGCATCCACTACAGCTCAGATATGACTACATTAATGATGAGGAAATTCAGGGGCAACTATTGTATCGTTATGATCCAGATCTGGGGCCGACACAGGTAACACAAAAACAAATGCAGTGGAATGTAATGACAGGTAAGTTATTGGAACGTCTCGAAAATGATAATTTAACAGATGACAGTTTGCATGACGCCAAGATATTTCTTCGTGGTATGGTCAGACATTATCTGCAAGGAAAGCCATTGATGACCAGAAGATTATTAAAGGTAAATTAAGTGGGCCAGAATAGAGTAAAACTTGGAGTGAATCTGGATCATGTCGCGACTTTGCGTCAGGCGAGAAATACTCCTTACCCCGACTTGATGGAAGCCATTAGAGTGGCAGAAGGCTGCGGTGCTGATGGTATAACCCTGCATCTGCGAGAAGACCGCAGACATATACAGGATAAAGATATTCATCAAGCACGTGAAATTATTACGACAAGTATGAATCTGGAAATGGCAGCCACTAGCGAAATGCAAAAGATTGCACTTCGGGTGAAACCTGAATACTGCTGTATTGTGCCAGAGAAAAGAGAAGAGCTGACGACTGAAGGTGGTCTGGATGTGGTCGCACACAGGGACAGATTGTCAGATTTAATTGCGGCTTTAAAAGAAGAAAACATCCTGGTGTCACTGTTTATTGAGCCAAACTCACTAATAATTGATATTGCTGCCGAGATAGGTGCATCAGTGATTGAAATTCATACTGGCCATTATGCTGATAAGCATGGTGCGCAGCAAAAACATGAGTTTGAAAGAATCAGTGATGCTGCACAACATGCGCTAGCCATTGGCCTGACAGTAAATGCAGGCCATGGTTTACATGTTGGCAATGTTAAGCCAATTGCTGATATTGCTGGCATGAATGAACTGAATATTGGACACGCGATCGTCTCAGACTCACTGTTCGTAGGTCTTGAAAGCGCTATTCACAATATGCGTCATGCGATGGATGGTGAAACCAGATGATGTTGCTGGGTGCCGGTATTGATATTGTCGAGGTTGAGCGTATAAAAGAAATCATTGAACGACGTGGTGACCGGTTTATAGAAAAAATTCTGAATGTAAAAGAACTGGAAGAATTAAAGTCTGTGTCTAATTCGACAGCCTTTATCGCGAAGCGTTTTGCTGTCAAGGAAGCCGCTGCTAAGGCATTAGGTACAGGGATAGGTAAACTGCTAAGTTTTACAGATATGTATGTTGAGCATGATGATCTGGGTAAACCGATATTGAAATTTACGGAAGACAGTAGTGTGCGGTTAAATTTAAAAGACAAGCATTCACTATTAACCATAGCAGATGAGAGAGCTTACGCAGTCGCTCATGTGCTGTTTTTTGCTAAAGAAAATAACTGATATGAATTATAAAACACTGGCAGATTTTGTTGGCAATACACCGCTAGTTAAATTGCAGTATCTCAATCCTAATCCTGCTAATACAATATTATTGAAACTTGAAGGCAATAATCCGGCAGGCTCGGTAAAAGATCGTCCTGCACTGAATATGATTAATGCTGCGCAGGCGCGTGGTGATATCAAACCTGGCGACACGCTTATAGAAGCAACTAGCGGTAATACAGGGATTGCATTGGCAATGGCGGCTGCAGTACAGGGTTATAAGATGATATTAGTCATGCCTTCAACAATGACTATGGAGCGACGCGCAGCAATGGCTGCTTTTGGTGCGGAGCTGGTGTTGGTGTCTGGTGAAGAAGGTATGGAAGGCGCGCGGGATTTGGCGCTGGAAATGCAGTCTCAGGGTAAAGGTATCGTGCTTGATCAATTTGCCAACCCAGATAATCCAATGGCGCATTATCAAACGACGGGGCCTGAACTATGGCGTGATACTAATGGCGAGATCACTCATTTTGTAAGTTCAATGGGTACTACTGGTACCATTATGGGCACAGCAAAATATCTGAAAGAGAAAAATAAAAATATACAGATTGTAGGTGTGTATCCTGAAGAAGGTTCGCAAATTCCAGGGATTAGAAAGTGGGAAAAAGCCTACGAGCCTGCCATATTTGATGAATCAAAAGTTGACCAGATTGAGTATGTCTCTCGACAGCAGGCAGATGATATGACGGTCAAGCTTGGTAAAAAAGAAGGTGTGTTCTGTGGTGTGTCCTCTGGTGGAGCATTACTGGCTGCATTGAGATTATCTGAACGTGTTGAAAATGCGGTAATTGTGACAGTAATCTGTGACCGTGGTGACCGTTATATTTCAACCGGTATTTTTGATCCAGCACCTGCTTAACTAAGATTATGGATCACTATAAATTTGTTATCTCTGAACATCTGAACCACTATGGAACGTTATACGGTGGTAATTTACTTAAATGGATTGATGAAGTTGGCTACATTACTGCTGCAGTCGACTTCCCTGATAATCGATTCGTGACAGTCGCTTTAGAAAATGTAGAGTTTAAGCACCGTATAGAGTTGGGTGCTGTTTTGAAATTTTCAGTTGAGAAGTTACGTCTTGGTGATTCGTCGCTGACGTATGAGGTAAAGGTATATTCCGCAACAGCAGGTGCAGCTTCTAATGCTGTGCTGTTTGAGACAAGTATTACATTTGTTAATATTGACGAACACGGGAATAAAGCCAGCATTCAGCACTAGAAGTCAAAGATTAATGTCGTCTTAGTTTTTCCCCGACTGCACCCCCAGCAGCACAGATACACGCTTTTAAAAATACTTCATCAAATAAAATTGCAGGAGTGAATTCCTGAAAGAAAGGGTTAGCTCCATTATATTGACGTATGGCCAGGATGATCAGTCCTGCGCATGCGCCAACCAGAAATCCATTCAGTATTCCTCTTTGTCCCATGTAGCCTACGACTGCACCTCCTATCAGGGGCGCAAAGTTGATCAGGAAAGAGGATTTGATCATTAACAGATTGCTGGAAGCAAATTCATGGGTGAGGTAAAAATAAATATAGTGAAGCCCTTTGTCTCCAAAGTGCATGCCCAGGTAAACCAGTAATCCGATAATGACTGCTTTCTTCATGCGGGTGATTGTACGCGTTTGACTAAATTCTTCATTAGAATCCTGTTAGGGTGAATAGCGTTAAGTAAATGGTTGGAAAGTGGATTTGGTTCATTATTTATTTGGCATGCTAATGCTTCAGTGCAGAGTGGTATCCAGGCTAATCCACGTGATCCGAATCCACTCGCGAGGTACATGCCCTCATGATAATTGGGTGTAGGATAAGTGTGGTGAGTGGCACCCAGTGCAGCATCTTTGAATAGGGTGTTAAAACTGGTTTCTTCTGCTACCTGGCCTACGATAGGCAGGCGATCAGCGCTGACAGCACGTATGCCAGCACGCCCGCCTAATGCCTGAGTATTCTCACAGTGGTATGACGGAATAATTTTTTTGAGTTTACGCAGATTTTCTTCATGCTCAGATGGGCGAATTTCGATTGATGTATCTTTCGTTACAAAAGTGGCGCCAAGCACATAATGAGAATCAATAACCGGTGTAATGTAAGCATCGGCACATACAATTTTGTTAGGGTGGATATTACATTGCTGTTCTGGAAGTAAAGAAATCTGCCCGCGTTTGGGATGTAACTTGCACCAGTGTGTTTGCTGAAACTGGTTGATTCCCATGGCATTGGCAATAATCACTGTATCTGCAGAGCAGACTTTCTGCTTGTGCTGATTGTATGCGTGCCATTGTGAATGCTGCTTTTCAAGTGAACATATTTCTGTATTTGCTAAAAAGTGGATTTCCTCGGGGTATTGTTCAATCAGTGTTAAGCATAATTGTTTTGGTGGCAACCAGCCCGCTAATGGGAAATACCAGCCGTCACCAGCAACAGTACAATTAGCTAATTTACTTGCGAGCTGTTGACTCACTGGCTGTAGTAATGATTCTGGCAGGTTTTCCTGCGAGGCAATTAATTGCATTCTTTTCCATTGAGCGGCGTCTCTGGGAATTTGAATTGCACCGCATTGATGCCAGTCAAAACTATCTGAATATTTTTTTAAATCGTTTAAGTAGCGTAATGAATATAAATAGCCAAGTAATGTCAGCTGGGACTGGTAGTCGTGGTCAGCGCTAAGTCGCGGCATTAATATCGCGTTCGCATTACCAGAAGCTTCACTCGCTGGAGATGCATGCTTGTCAACAATAGTCACTTGCCAGCCGCGTTTTGCTAATGCGGCACTCATGGCAGCACCTGTCATTCCGGCCCCAATAACTAATGCATGTTTATGTTGGGTTTTAACGGGTTGACTAATGAACCAGCTTTTATCTTTTAACTGATAAGGTGATGGTGCAGGTTTGTTTGTGACAATGCCGACCAGCATTTCCCGTTTCTTTCCATAACCAGGTTTTTTTTCTATCTCAAAGCCAGCACTGGCGAATGATTTTCTAACATCGCTGGCTGAGCTATAAGTCGATAGTGTGCCGCCGTTGCAGGTAAGTCTGAAAACTTCTCTGGCAATGTCGTTTGTCCACAGTGCTGCGTTCTTGCTGGGTGAAAACCCATCCAGGTACCATGCATCAGCACTAAAGGTGCATTGCTTAAGGCAGTCCAGCGCCTCACCCAGGATCAGCGTGAGCGTCATATTATGCTGGTCAAATGCAATACGATGAAACCCTTGAATGGGGGGTGGGTAATGCTCAAGTAAATACGATGTCAGGGTGGCTGGAATTGCCAGCTGCTTGTAACACCGTGCGAGGTCGCCTGGTTGTACAGGATATTTTTCAATGCTGATGTAATGCAGGTGCTGGCCACTGAATCTGCAATTACGCCAGGCATTAAAGGTGGTGATGAAATTTATGCCAAAACCGAATCCCAGCTCGGCAATTGTAAAATGTTCGTTCTTCCAGCGTCCGGTGATATTGGTGCTGTCTAAAAACACATGCTGACTTTCTTCAAGTGGGTTTGCCAGAGAGAAATAGGGGTCATCAAATAACTCAGAGCAGGGGATTCCATCGTTATTGAAGTTTAGTTGTGGCGTCTGAGCTGTTAGCATGTCACTTTTACTGAAAAGATATATAAAAATAAATGAGTATACTCGTATTTGATATCGAGTCCGTCCCCGACTATGAGTCAGGAAGGAAAATCCATAAATTAACAGATGATCTTTCCGATAAAGATGTAGTGAAAGCTATGCAACATCTTCAGTTTCAGAAGTCGGGTTCTGAATTTATGCCGCTGCACTTGCAAAAAATCGTGGCAATTTCGGTATTATTTGAAAATCGTGACCAGCTTAAAGTATGGTCTCTGGGCAACAAAACTTCTGATGAAAAAGAAATCATCCAGCGATTTTTCGAAGGTATAGAACAGCATACGCCCACCCTGGTAAGCTGGAATGGCGGCGGTTTTGACTTGCCAGTGCTTAATTACCGTTCGCTTTTGCATGGCGTGCAGGCGCCGCGTTACTGGGAAACTGGCGACGATGATACCTCATTCCGTTATAACAACTACATTAGCCGCTTTCATTGGCGGCATACCGACTTAATGGATGTGCTGGGTAACTTCCAGCCAAGAGCCGGTGCCAAGCTGGACCAAATCGCCACCATGCTGGGATTCCCTGGCAAATTTGGAATGGACGGCAGCCTGGTCTGGGACAAGTTTCAGGAAGGTGCGATTGATGAAATTCGAAACTACTGCGAAACAGATGTGCTCAATACGTATCTGGTTTATCTTCAATTTGAAATGATTCGTGGACGTTGCAGTCGTGGATTGCTAGAGCAAAAACTGGAACGGGTTAAACAGTTGTTGCGTGATTCAGGAGAAGAGCACTTGATGGAATTTCTGCAAGTGTGGGAAGAGGGTTAATATTTCTGTTGTAATATGTTGACTCACTTAGAACATCGTATCGGACATGCAGAGCCCGACCATTTAGCTTGCTTGTAATTTTAGATATATTGAAATACAGGAAAAATTATCATGGCAAGCACCATGATAATTATTAACAAGTGTAGAATAGGCTTTGTGTTCAACTTTCCCCGAACTATAAATATCAGGCTTTTTAACCAAGTTTCCTCAAATTCTTTAGAATACTTGTCAATTCTAATTTCCCGACCTACTACTCTAATATCATCTGAATAGCATTCTTGGATAATACTAATAGTCTTTTCAATATATTCTTCAGTTGCCCAAATACTGTGTAGCAAGCCATCGTCAGATAGCTGTTTTCTAACTGTGAATGGAATTTTTTTCTTGCGAAGGATTTTTTTTATTTTTTTATAATCTGGAAACCAGTCATGCTCAACAAACTCTTTAGCTAAATATAACTTCATATAAATAGATTTTAGAAAATAGCTTTAGTCTGCTTCCGGCGCAATAGCAGTCATTAAGTTAAGTATTACTCTGATCTGTTGTCAGGCAATTTTTTTTATTGCAACTTGTTGCTTTCTAGAAAATCTAAACATCGCGAAAAGACATGAACCAATTAGCCACACAGTATTTGGAAGAGGAACTGGTGTTGATGTAAAACTACCAGTGAGCTCATTTGCCTGGATGATTCCTGACTCGGTTGAAATACCCCATGACAGAGAATTTAATGTAGATGTGTCATCATAAAATACCGTAAAATCATCATCTCTGATATTCATTGCGGTTACATAATTCACAGTACCACCTACAAATACACCACTTAAAACTGTGTCACTAAAAGATAAATATGCAGCCACATTTGATGTATCAAATAGTGTTACACCTAAAGGGTTAGGTTCAAGAATCAAGGATGTCAGTGGGATATCTGCTAAAAAATTAATACCATATAAATTAACCACACTATTATCATCATAGCTTAAACTCCATGAGCCACGAAAAGATGTAACCGCAGACCCACTATTAAGACTAGCTCCTTCAAAGTTACCCATTAAATTAATAGTTGCGGCGCTAACAGAGATGGGTAGTAGCAATAGCAGAAAAATTATTAGTGTTTTCATTGGTTAATTACTTATTCTAATTAGCTTAATAAATAACAATACAGCACCCACATTAATTATTAAATATTTCAATAATATTAATACTAGGTTTAACTTAATAAATGTAACGATAATAATTGAGACTACTATTTAAGTAACTCATAAAACACTGGTATAGGAATCAAAAATTTATCATTTGCAAAGGTGTGTCAGCTTTGGGTGGCGGTCTCAAACGATGGATGCAACACTTTATCATAGTGAGGAAACCATTATGG
>CAXBLY010000006.1:0-137443 GCA_963976865.1 uncultured Gammaproteobacteria bacterium
TAATGTGTCTCTTAGGTCAGGCCGCCTACTGTCCAAAAGGTTTTGACGACGTACAAGAGGCTGCTCAAGCATGGTGTCAGCACAGCTTAATTGAAGGGCAATCTATTTTTGGTTTTGGGAACGTGTGGACTGCTGACAATGTCGAGCACCTTGTAGATTCCTATGTAAACAATTTGGATTGGGGAGAAGGTAATTTTCTTCAAAAATTAGAGAAGCAATTAGAATCTGTGCCAGATAGTGCAAAAATTTTGTGTGCAGAGATGATGTGGGTAATGTTGCTCTGTTCTAGTAATATTAATCCGAAGAAGAAAAGGCAAAATGTTGAGGTAATTTTATCCTGGGCAGGGAAAAACCTACCTAATGATGAAGCACTAATTGGAGATCTGGCTTTAGCCGGAATTGGTAGTGCAGGTGTTGCCTATAACAACTTACGTTGGAAAGAATTGGTTTATTTCGTGCTACTTCTCAAGAATTATTTTGGTTTGCCGCAATCAGAGCGAGTAAGGCTTCTTGAAGATGGAAATTCTCTTGCAAAGTGGTGTGAAATTATTCCTGATAACGAACACCGCCAATTTCGTCATATGTTGCTTTATCTACTATTTCCAGATCAATTTGAACGTATTTTTGGTAGTAGTGATAGAGTGAAAGTCTTAAAAAGTTTTTCCGCTTTGGGAAAACAAGATATTAAAGAGTTATCATCTTTTCAGATTGATCAACGTTTGGCTGACATTCGTAAGCAACAAGAGGCATCTTACCAAACTTTAAAGCTGGATTGGTATGTTTCTCCATTACGGGCTTTTTGGCAAAACACGACAAAGTCAAAAGACGCTACAGAAGAACAGTCAATCTACACCACATTATTAACTTTCTTGGAACAGGCGCATACTGAAGATTTGCATACTAAAGAATATCCGGGAACTCATGCAGGTCTCACTATGCGTGTTAGTTTTGGTGCAGGAAATCAAGCCCATGTGCCATGGATAGGTTTGTTGGGAACTAGTCAAACACCTACGAAAGGAATTTATCCGGTTTATCTCTATTACCGAGCTAATCGTATATTAATTTTAGCAAAAGGTGTAAGTGCTACGAACAAACCGCTTATTAACTGGGAGGTAGGCGAAGAAGATCAGACTGTAGAACAGTATTTTCAATCGGAGTTCAAGAAAACAGCTATTCGTTATGGTGAGTCTTATGTTCACGCAGTATACGATCTTTCGGATGAATTAGAGAAAGAGCAAGTAGATGCTGATTTGGACGAACTCATAGAAGAATATATGTCTTTGTTAGGTGAACCAATCAATCAAGTTCAAGAACCTAGTCAGCCTACCTATGACGTAAGCATTCAAAAACAGGGTGAATTTGAGTCTTTTGATATTAATTCTATTACTTCTGATGTTTTTTTAGATAAAAATGAAATAGAAAATATTTTGTCACTGCTCCGTAATAAGAAAAATATTGTGCTTCAAGGTCCACCTGGTGTTGGGAAGTCTTTCATTGCTAAACGACTTGCATATGCCCTTATGGGAAAAAAAGATAGAAACAGAGTTGAGATGATTCAGTTTCACCAGTCGTATGCATATGAAGACTTTGTACAGGGTTATAGACCTAGCGACGCTGGATTTGAGCTTAAAAATGGTTTATTCCACCAATTTTGCTCGAAGGCAGCTAAGGATTCTCTCAATCCATATATGTTCATCATCGATGAAATCAATCGGGGCAATCTTAGCAAGATCTTTGGCGAGTTGATGTTATTAATTGAAGCCGATAAACGCGGTGATACCTGGCAAGTACCTTTGACTTATAGTAAGGATTTAGGGGAACGATTCTATGTTCCAGAAAATGTATATCTAATCGGTCTAATGAATACTGCCGATCGTTCGTTATCAATGGTTGACTATGCATTGCGCAGACGTTTTGCTTTTGTCAATCTAAACCCTGAATTTAAGAGCGAAGGATTCGCTAGGCATATGATAGAGAAAGGGGCGGACGAAGCTATTTTGGCAATGATAGTTAGTAAGCTGGATGCTTTAAATGCGCGTATTTCTAGTGATGTGGCTAATTTAGGCCCAGGTTTTTGTATAGGGCATAGTTTTTTTTGCAGTAAGTCGGATACTGGAGTTTATGACAATGAATGGTATTCTCGAATTATTCGGTTCGAAATAGAACCGCTTATTCGAGAATACTGGTTCGATGACCCTACTACGGTGCGCTCCATTGTTGATGAGCTTCTTGCGTAAGTTCTATGGAACCGGTTATCCCCATACAGAACATCTACTATCTACTTTGCTACTCTTGGAATCGTTTAGCTGAAGCAGATATTGTTGATGTATCTGGAATAGATTCGACAAGACAAATCGATTTATTCGCTTTCATTTTAATTCGCGGCACTCGCCATTTAATAAGACGTGGACTAGAGCAGGGTTACCAAGTCCGCTCAGAAACTATCCCGGGGATTAGAGGTAGAATAGATACTACAACTACCGCACGCCGTGTACTTACGGCGCAAGGTCTGGCGCATTGTGAATTTGATGAGCTAAGTACTAATACATTGGCTAATCAAATTATAAAATCAAGTTTGTTGCATCTTTCACGTGTTAAAAATATAGACGGAGACTTGCGTAGGCAATTAGCTACTTTATATCGTGAGCTACAAGGTATTGACTGTCCGACCTTGAGCAGAAGTTTGTTTCGCAAGCTTCAGCTTCATAGCCGTGCCCGTTATTATCGATTTTTATTAAGTATCTGCGAAATTATATCCGATTCTCTATTAATTGATGAGCGTGATGGTAGTTATCGTTTTCGTGACTTTTTGAGAGACGAGAAAAGAATGGCGCATGTCTATGAAGAATTTTTATCAAATTTTTATCGCACCGAACGTCCAGATTTATCGGTAAAAAAAGAGCGAATTACATGGTTTTCTGAAGGTAGCGAACCTAGTAACTTAATGTATTTGCCTACTATGGAGACTGATATTTCAGTTAGAAATTCTGAAAAAACTCTGATCATTGATGCAAAGTATTATCAGGAGACATTGACTCGATATTACGATTCAAAGCGCATAAGATCTGCAAACCTTTACCAATTATTCGCATATTTAAAAAATCTGGAGCAAAGAAGTGGAGCAGATTCAGAAGCAGAGGGCATGTTGCTATATCCGGTGGTCAACCAAAATTTACGACTTGACTATATACTCCACGGCCACAAAGTTCGAATATGCACGGTAAACTTAGCTGCTCATTGGTCTGATATAAGTGAAGAGTTACTTGGTCTAATATCTGACTTCTAGCTATCATATAGGGAACAAACAACTGTATACGACTAAAATTGTGTATTGTCTCTGAGTAAATGATAACTACGCTATTAAATATTCCTACTAGCTATGTAGTACTGATAATCGCATTGGTAGGTGAAGTGGTTTGGCTTGGTGGTTTAAATGGAGGTATGTGTATAGTATTATAACGTGAGTAAATTCAAGCTATTGTTATTTTGTATGAAATAAATATAGTGTAACTTCGGCCCATCACCATATTTTATGATTGAATATAAGTAACAATCTCTATTTGCAGAATTACGTTAAAATTATTTAAACTCAAATCAATAATAACGTAGTAACTGGTACGGTATTTCTTCTCTAACTAAAAAATAAACCATGCAAGCTGATTTACTTACAAAAGTTATTCTTCCGGCCGCGCTTTTCTTGATCATGTTTGGCATTGGTCTTTCTTTAAGGCCTTTAAATTTCAGAAATATAGTTAACTCACCCAAAGTGGTGGCTATTGGTCTTAGCGCGCAAATGCTTTTACTCCCGGCTATTGCATTTACTGTTGCGATAGTATTTAACCTTCCACCTGAAATTGCTGTGGGTCTGATTATTATTGCTTTAGCGCCAGGTGGCGCAACCTCGAATATGTTCACTTATTTGTCTAAAGGCGATGTATCTTTATCCATCACCTTAACAGCATTGGCGAGTTTAATAACACCTTTTAGTATTCCCATTGTTACTTATGCAAGCATGAATTATTTTATGGATAGCAACACAGTATTCAGTTTACCGATTGCTAAAACCATTGTGCAACTGCTGGTGATTACTGTTATTCCAGTTGCACTGGGCATGTTTGTGTTGTCTCGCTGGGAGAAGTTTGCAAGAAAAATAGAGCCCATATTTAAATGGCTGTCTATTATATTTTTGATGTTTATTATTGTACTTATTGTGTTAAAAAATTCTGCCAACATGGCGACCTTTTTCGCACAAGCGGGTTTAGCCACGTTAGTGCTAAATGTCGTTGCATTGCTATTGGGCTACCAGCTCGCAAAATTAACCAGGCTTTCACATCCTCAGTCTATTGCGATAGGCTTTGAAGTTGGTATTCAAAATGGAACTTTGGCTTTGGTTGTTGCCGGCACATTAATCGGTAATGATGTTATGATGATTCCTGCTGTGACTTATTCACTGATTATGTTTGTGAGTGGAGGCTTATTTGGCTGGTTTATGAATAAGCGAACTACCAATTAAGGGTTTTACCATTCAGCCAACGTGTCACTCTGTGCAAACCATGAATTAAGCAGGGTCAGACTGACCTCAATTTTTACTTAACTATCAATCTGCCGCACCTCAAACGGCGCTAACACAGCCGTATTACTAAATTCATCGACATGTAAATCCAATGGATTTATTATGTTCAATGTAATCGCCTGGTTACCAACAGGTAGAGTCGCTATGTGGGGCATTTCATGGGGGATAATACAGAACTAACCACATTTATTTATATCTAAAATATAATTCTATTTTTCCTCACTTAAAAACTATCATGTCTAAAATTATATTCTTCACTGTTGTCTTTCTACTGCTAGCATTTTTTATCTACCGTACTTTTGTCTCTTCAGCCAGCCCTGAGCAAATCGCTGAGAATAAACAGGCAGGTAGTGCGTTTATGCTGGAAAATTCATCAAAAGAAGGTGTGGTGACTACAGCATCCGGGTTGCAATATAAAGTATTACAGGAAGGAACAGGGGCGGTGCATCCCACTTCTGTGAGCAAGGTAACTGTCCATTACGAAGGTAAATTACTTGATGGTACGGTGTTTGATAGTTCTGTTGCGCGTGGCAAGCCTATTTCTTTTGGTTTGAATCAGGTAATCAAGGGCTGGACAGAGGGCGTGCAATTAATGACAGTGGGAGAAAAGGTGCGTTTCTTTATTCCTGCTGATCTGGCTTATGGAGAGCGTGCAGCGGGGCCTATTCCACCAGGTTCAACGCTGGTCTTTGATGTAGAATTACTCGCGATAGATGGCTAATGGTTTAAATATATTTTCTGGTGAAAACAATTTTTCGGCGACTTGTTAAATATACGGTTTGGTTTGTACTCGTCTTTATCGTCTTAAGCGTTATTGTCGTGTTGCCTCTGCGCTGGGTAAATCCACCGATGACCATGGTAATGCTGGATCGCATGTTATATGCACAGAGTGATCATTTTACAATACAGCAACAATGGTTGAACTGGGGGCAAATTCCAAAGCACGCTGCTTCTGCTGTGATGGCGTCAGAAGACCAGTTGTTTGTTGTGCATCATGGGTTTGATTTTTCCTCGATAATAGACTCACTGAAGTCACTGGGCAGTGGCAAGAAATTGCGCGGTGCCAGTACTATTAGCCAGCAGGTCGCACGTAATGTTTACTTGTGGACGGGAAGAAGCTGGATCAGGAAAGGGCTGGAAGTATGGTTTACGGTACTAATAGAGTTGATGTGGAGTAAACAACGTATTCTGGAAGTGTACCTGAACATTGCTGAATGGGGTGAGGGTGTGTTTGGACTGGAAGCAGCAAGCCAGTATCACTTTGGCAATACAGCAGCCCACTTAACGCCTATGCAGTCTGCTTTACTGGCGTCCAGTTTGCCCAGCCCTTTGAAATATAACCCGGCTAAACCATCCCAGTATCTCATTGAAAGAGCCCACTGGAACCTGAAGCAGCAACGGTGGTTTACGGGTGAAACAGTCGGCAAGTAACTCTTTATAAAGGGGCAGTGTAGCGATAAAGCTGAACCGTGTTCAGTGGTTGCTTTTGTCAGTAAAGTTAATATTTATCTCAGATTTTAGTCATCCATGATTCGGCGATATCACCCACAATGGGAAGTTTGAACTTCACTCCCTGATACGCTTTCACCATTAACAGAATCCACAGTACGAGACTGATAATATTAATAAGCCCGACAAGCACACCAAATACAAAAAACAGGGAACCAAAGGCAATACTTAATAATGTTAGCGAACCAAACGTGACTATAGATTGCATGGCGTGAAATCTGACAAACTGATCGTCTTTTTCTATCAGAATAATGATTAGCCCACTGATCCATCCCAGCAGATAGGATAAAAATGCAGTGATATTACTTTCAAGCCCAATGGATGTTTTCGCCATTTTCTAATTCGTTTTATTAAAGGCTAAAATTATAGGGCAGTCATGAAGAGGATAAAAGCTTATTCTCTGTCAGGCCGAAGCCTTCACGAGAGTAAAACTCTGGATTATTTACATCGTCTGTTTTAAAGATTCCAGCTCTTCTTCCAGTAACATCCATTCTTCTTCATTCTTGTTATTTTGCTGTTGCAAAGCACCTTGTTTTTGCAAAATTTCCTGTAACTGTTTTTTGTTTTCATCTGCATACATGTTTGTGTCCAGCAGCATGGCTTCTATGGCGCTTAATTCTTTTTCATTTTTAGCTATTGCCGCTTCAATTTTTGATATTTTACTGGTGATAGGTTTGAGTTGCTGTCGTAATTCGGCAGCCTGTCGACGTTGTTCTTTACGGTCCGGTTTTGGTGAGGAGGGCAGGCTTTCTGAATCATCAGTGTTGTTAATGCGATTTTTCTTGACTATCCATTGCTGATATTCGTCCAGATCACCATTGAAATTCTGTACTTTGCCTTCAGCCACCAGTAAAAATTCATCCACACTATTACGCAGCAGGTGTCTGTCATGGGAGACTAATATCATCGCACCGGAAAAGCTCTGTAGTGCCATTGTCAGTGCATGACACATCTCAAGGTCCAGATGATTGGTGGGCTCATCCATAATAAGAAGATTGGGTTTTTCCCATACTACAATGGCCAGTGCCAGGCGTGCTTTTTCTCCGCCGGAAAAGTGTTTGCATGTCTCCATGGCCGTGTCATGAAAATTAAAGCCACCCAGAAAATTTCGTATCGTTTGTTCACTAACAGTGGGAGACAGTCGCTGGATATGATTCATGGGTGTGTCGGAAAGATCCAGTGCTTCTAACTGGTGCTGTGCAAAATAACCAATTTGCACGTTATCTCCGGTATGACGTACTCCTCCCTGTAATGGTATGTCACCAACGAGTGTTTTGATGAGTGTCGATTTACCAGCACCATTAGGGCCTAGCAGGCCGATACGGCTTCCTGGCACAATACTCATATTCACATGCGTTAATATTTCTTTTTCGTCATAGCCCAGTGTTGCTTCTTCCAGGTAGAGCAGTGGGTTTGAAGGCTTGGGCGGTTCGCTAAAGCTGAAATGGAATGGTGAATCAATATGTGCAGGTGCAATATCTTCCATGCGCGCTAACGCTTTTATTCGACTCTGTGCCTGTTTGGCTTTGGTGGCCTGGGCTTTGAAGCGGTCAATATATTTTTGCAGATGAGCACGCTCAGTCTGCTGTTTTTCATAATTTGCCTGTTGCTGCGCCATGCGTTCAGCATGTTGACGCTCATAAGCCGTATAGTTTCCTTTATAAAGGTTGATCTGACAGTGATGTATGCGTGCAATATGGGTTGCCACAGAATTCAGAAAATCACGATCATGCGAGATCAGCAATAATGTTCCCTGATAACGTATTAACCACTGTTCCAGCCATACTGTTGCATCCAGATCCAGGTGGTTAGTTGGTTCATCCAGCAGCATTAAATCTGATGGACGCATAAGTGCCTGTGCCAGGTTCAGACGAATGCGCCAGCCACCGGAAAATGTATTCACAGGAAACTGATGATCATCGGCTTTGAAACCGAGGCCATACAATAACTGTTGTGCTCGACTGGGTGCTGAATAGGCATCAATATTATCCAGTTTTTCATGTGCGCGAGCTAATGCGGTGTTATCACCATTTTTTTCAGCCGTGGCAATGTCGGCTTCAATTGCTCGTAATTCGCTATCACCATCCAGCACATAGTCGAGTGCTGTACGATCACTGTGCACAATTTCCTGTGCCATATGACTGATACGTAACTGTTTCGGCAGTATGACCTCACCATGGTCTGAGTGCAGTTGTTTCAGAAATAACTGGAACAGACTGGATTTGCCTGTGCCATTGGCACCAATCACACCGACGCGCTGGCCGGCATGTATGAGAAGCTCTGCTTTCTCTAAAAGTATTTTCTGCCCACGGTGCAGGGAAACTTCATGTAATCCAATCATTCGTTTTCGAGTGTTATGAGTGACGTGCTATAAAGTGTACAATCACAAAATAATTTATATTATTGAGCCAATTACCGGGAGCAAAGTCTAACTGATCGAGTGGGATAATTACGCTCCTTTAAATTCATATTGATTAAATTTCTGTATGACGCTGTAATATTTGATCATTTTATGCTCTGTATTTATACAATGAAAAAAACTTCATTCTGTCTATTGCTCATCAACCTGATTCTGACAGCATGTAGTGTGACAAAAGGGCCATTGTATGCGGAAGGTGAAATCGCAGGAGAGCCTGTTCGCGCCAATATGGACTCTGAAATAGCCAAATATGCGCTGGCTGCTTCTGAAGAAGAGCCTGCTTTGCTAAGGCAGCGTCGTTTATCACTGATGACACAATTCGAAGGTGTGCCAGACCCGCTACAACTGCAAAATCTTGTCAGTCAGGGGTCAACCGATTTTGCCAGTATAGTTTATGCACAGGCTTTATTAAACCAACCAAATAACAGGCGCTGGCAGAATGAATCGTTCAAGTTAAGCAGGACGCTTAATTCAGATTTATCAAAAGCACATATTCGAAAAGTATTTGAAAAACATCATGCCCTGTTAATTCCCGGCTGGCATTGGAAAACACGTACCGATACAGGCGCTGATTTATCATTTCAGCGAAAGGTGCTGGCGTCGTACGGGTTGCAGTCTACTTTGATTGAAACCAATGAGCATGGAAGTGTAGAAGACAATGGCAAACTCATCTCTGATGCCATTAACAATGCCAAGGCGCTGGATAAATCTATTGTATTAATCAGTGTAAGCAAGGGGGGTGCGGATACTCTTTATGCTCTAGGTGCCGTGTTGAGTGAACAGCAAACTCAGCATGTAAAAGGGTGGTTGAACATTGGTGGAATTATTGCCGGCAGTACACTGATCGATAATGAACAGGCAAGACCGGAACAATGGCTGAGATCCATTGGGTTCTCTCCAGAGACGCCTCTGGATGCAATATTAAGCCTGGATACGAAAACCGCAAAAGCACGCCTGTCTGAACTGAAACTCCCCCGGGATGTGGTCATTGTCAATTATGCTGCATTGCCGTTTGCCAGTGATCTCAGCCAGCATGCAGAATATAGTTTTAACAGTCTGGCCAAATTTGGCCCCAATGACGGTGCAGCACTGATCCATGAAATGCTGGTGCCAGATAAAACAACAGTACTGGAGATAGGTCTGGATCACTTTATGAGATCACTTCGCGCCATGTACAGAGCACTGGCTTTACTGACACTGATTATGGAATGTGAAGAGAAAGATTTATGCGTTTAAAAATCATCTTCCTGATATGGGTCTTCATGCCCGCTTATGTTTTATCTGATAACAGCTCACTTCAAAGACATGCCTATGAAAACAATAGTGTGTATGCACCACTAAAACAGGCATTACCAGCGGGTACCTATGTCACGGACAAAGGCACAATTGAATTGCCAGCCGCGTTTCAGGGAAAGCCTTTTATTATTGCCGTACGTGACCCTGACTGTCCTGTATCGCGCAAATATTCATCTTACTTAAGACAGCTTCAAAAGAATAACCTGGGTCTCGTATTTCTGCTTAGCGGGAACATGGCAAGCATGGAAACAGCAATCAAAGATCAGTCCCGTCATCAACTTGATGGCCATTATTTACTGGATACAGATGCCAGACTTAGTCAATGGCTGGGCGTACACACAAGTAGTGAAGTATATCTTTTTGATGAGGAATCACGGCTGCGTTATCGAGGTGCCATTAATGATCAATTTGGAATTGGATTCAGCCGTACCAGTGCACAGGAACATTTTCTGGAAGATGCCTTATATGCGCTGAATGCAGGTATGGAGGTCAGCATCCCTTCAACAAATGCACCGGGATGTATTATTGAAACAGAATTAATAAGCAGTGCACCTGACTCAACAACCTGGCATAAGCAGGTATCCCGACTGTTTGCCAGCAAGTGTCAGTTGTGTCACCGGCCTGGTCAGGCGGGACCATTTCCACTGGAAACATATCAGCAGGTGAATGATCGTAAAGCGATGATTCGTTATGTGCTGGATAATAAAATTATGCCGCCGTGGTCCAATGTTGAACATGGTGAACGCTGGTTAGGTGAACGTTATCTTTCTCAAAGTGATCGTCAGTTAATCATTGACTGGATAGATGCGGGTGCACCAGAAGGTGATGAAAACGATGCTGCTCCTGAATATTTGTGGTCATCCGGCTGGCAATATGGTGAACCGGATGTGGTGCTGAAGAGTCCTCAGACGTTGATCATTCCTGCCGACGGTGATGTCGCTTACAAATATGTCAGTATTCCTACTGATTTCGATGAAGACAAATGGGTGCATACCATCGAGGTAGCCACAGAAGCGCCCCAGAATACACATCATATTATTTTGTTTGTTTTACCGCCTGAACAACTGCAGGATAAATTCTTTCCGGGCGTGTCCCAGGGAACGGCACTGAGTCGTAAACAGATGCACATGCTGGCATTGCGCGGTTACTTTAGTGGTTATGTGCCAGGGTTACCAGGGACGAGTTATCAGAAAGGTATGGCAAAGTTATTGCCAAAAGGGTGGCGTATCGTTCTGCAGATACATCATCAGACAAATGGTCTGGAAACGAAAGACCGTCCAGGTGTTGGTCTTCAGTTCACCAAACAGCGACCTGCCAAAGTTGTTCAAACATTGGCAGCATCAGAGGTTGACTTGAAAATTCCGGCTGGCGATTCGGATCATCTGGAAACGGCAGAATATGAATTCGACAGCAATGGTCAAATAATTGGTTTTTTCCCGCACATGCATTTGCGGGGAAGTGCATTTCGCTATGAGTTGGTGCAGCCTAATGGCATCAGGGAGACATTATTGAACGTGCCGAAATTTGATCCTAACTGGCAACTCTATTATCCGTTAGAAAAACCTGTACAGATCAAATCTGGTTCGGTGTTACATGTTAGTGGCTGGTATGATAACAGTCAGGAAAATGTAAACAATCCGAATGCAAATGTAGATGTTCGTTTTGGACTACGCACACGCGATGAAATGTTAATTGGTTATTTTGACTGGGTGGGAAACAATCCACAGTAACCTGTAAAAAATTCTTCGAAAATTTTATGCGTGGAATTTTCTGCGCTAGACTTTATGTTTTCTGACCAGATTCTCTGCATGGATGAGTTCGTTGCTTAAACTGTCAAATCCGTAACGCCATGCGTTAATCAGTTCTTTTGTGGCGGCGTTACCAAGTACACTCTGTATAGCGTTTATAAATGCTTCTTTCATGTAAGGGTAGTATTCGTTTTTAATATCAGCCTGTATATGGACATGCGCAATAGTGTCAAGTTTGTGATAGAAAAGCTCATAATTATCAGCTTCAATACAATAAAATAGAATTGCGTCTATTAGTTTTTTGCCCTGAACAGATGATGTGTTCCTGAATTTGGATTTAAGCTCAGGGTGCTTTTCAAACATGTTTTCATATGTCTGTTTGCCTATTTCATCTCCATGTTTTTTTATCAGGGCATAACTTCTCTTCAATGCTTCAAGATGAATAATATTTGCGCTTAACATACTGGTTAATTTTGTTGTATTGAGTCGAGATACATGAGTAGTTCAAAAATACTTCCACGAACCAGAGTGTCAGCATGGTCTCCTGACACTGATATCCAGGTTGATGATTTGAATCGGTCTCCCCAGATCGGCATGTATCGAGGGCCATGCAATAAAACTTCTTCTCTACCGTCCACCATAAGATAAACCTCTTTAAATGGAAAATGCCCACCGTTGTCTGTCTTTAGCAGAGTCAGATCCGGGGTATCAATGGTAAGCAGTTTTGAAAATACGCCATCGCCTTTAGCGCTGTTGCCGTGACATAGAGAACAGTTGTCCATGAACTGACGTTTCCCTTCTTCTATGGTGTCATAGGGTTCTTCTGCCAGGCATGACTGCAGCGGGATGTAAGATATTACTATTAGCAGCAATATATGCTTTATCTTCTGAGTGATGTTCATTCAATGCACCTGTGTGATTATCTATAGTGAATTTTAATCAAACATAGTGAGATGACATTGATATAGATCATGATCAAGCCATTTGCCTGCCTGGGGCTATTGTAAGCGGGACTTTATAATCAAATAATGACGTGATTGATGTGTGTCTGGAGATTTGTCATTTATACAGCCTGGACTGCTAGTCCCTGCCTATCGCTATTTTGCCGGACAAATAGTTAATCTGATCTCTGATTTTTTCTATTTTACTTTTCTTTTGCTCCTGCATCGCACGTTGACCATCATTTAACAGATCATCAATAATATGATGTTTTTCTGGCTGGTACATAACAACTTCATAGGAAAACGACACTGATACATTGAGTCCCGTCTGTTTTACCTTGTCATTGAAGCTCCTTGTTATACTACTCAGATAGTCGTCTAATTTTTCAGAGCTTATATCAAATAGCAGTGTCACGAATTCATCTTTCTTAAGTCTGGCGCAAATATTTGGTTCAATTGCATGCTTCTTTAAAGAATCTGCAAACCCCAGTAATAGTTTGTCAGCCACGGAATCACCGTATTTTTCATTTATTGAGCTGAAATTATTTATATCAAGGCAGATCAGGCCCGCTTTAATTTCATGTTTATGTGAGAGTGAAAGCCCTTGGCTTGCTAGCGCAATAAAACCACGTCGATTTGAAAGGTTGGTTGTATGATCAAAAGTAGTGATTTGTGTAATAGCAATTTCACGCTCAGCCAGATAAGCCAGATCTTGTAACGCCTGAATCTGAGTTGCATTTAAAACGCGAGGTTTAGTATCTATTATACAAAGTGTACCCAGCATTTCTCCTGTCGCTGCTTTTAACGGGATGCCAGCATAAAACCGAATGTTAGGTTCGTTTAACACCAGCGGATTGTCAGCAAACCTTATGTCATTATGTGTATCAGGAATAATAAATGGTTCATCACCCAAAATGGCATGTCCGCAAAATGAAATGTCTCTTGCTGTTTCTCTCACAGGTAAGCCTACACATGATTTAAACCATTGTCGTTGCGAGTCAACCAGACTCACTAATGAAATAGGAACGTCGAATGAGTTTTTTGCCATTCTTGTTAATCGATCAAATCGCTCTTCTGATGGAGTATCTAATACATTCAACTCTTTCAGTGCTGCAATGCGTTTGTCTTCATTTTTTGGGAAATTAGGTTTAATCACTGCCTTATTCTCTATTGTGTCTTAAACAGGCATCGGCTTAATTTTAAAACCCTTTAACATGAAAATATTGTCAATAGTATTATTTGTAAACTGTTAAGTGAAATAACAGATTATCCGGTCGAAAAGCAATGATTTTAACTGCTGCTAAGTTATTAATTTAGCTGATAATTTATGTTGATTTTTAGAAAATTCCGCATGATAATTTTCAGACACATAAACCACGTTATTTAAGGAATAGCTGAATGAAAGATCCACTGATTTTTAAAACCGGAGAGGCCACTGTCTATGCAAGTCATGATCAGGGCACTGATGCCATGCCGGAAATTGTGCTGGGGCGAGTTGATGGTCCAGTCGGCCAGGCCTTTGCAAACCTGATGGGGCAGACGGAAGGACATACTCGTATGTTTGCTGTTCGTGCCTGTAACCAGCAGGTTAAGCCAGCGACATTAATTGTGCCAAAAGTGACAATGAAAGATATTAAATATATCAATCTCTTTGGCGGAGTCGTTCAGTCAGCCGTAGCAGATGCTGTTCTTGATTCGGTGATTGAGAATACTATTTCACGTGATGATGTGAATGACTTATGCATGATTGTATTACTCTGGATAGCACCAGACTGTTTGCCTGATCCAGACAAGAAAGATTTGTATCGTACCAATTATGAAGCAACCAAACTTGCCATTAAACGCGCAATGAATGACGAGCCATCAATCGATGAATTGATTGAAAATCGTAAAAAAATCTGGCATCAGATGTACAATCCTGAAACAGGTGAGTCACTCTGGGATTAAAGCAGGCGGGTATCTATTAGAGATGATTTAATAGTCATCTCTAATGACGGCATTTCTTTCTGTCGGTTTTATTGAATTAACAAAATCATATACATGTGACATCGCAACCAGATAAGCTTGATGTCCATATACCTCAAATGAATTTGTCTCACTTAGACGATTCAATTCCCTGTCTGCTTCTCTCAGGTGATAAAGCACCTTTTCAATGTCCATCTATACGTTCCTCTGATTTTCTTTCTGATTGACTGCCAATACAACAAGCTATCAAATTTATCACTAATAAATGTGATGATTCCTGTGAAATATTTATACTTGTATTTGAACCTGTTGAATTATATGAACTGGGTCACATTGTCATCATGCATTTTAACAATTGTTTAACTTTGCTCAGACTTGATGACAGGCATTGTTACATTTATGTGTCAAAAACCAATGGAATTAAAAACATATTAGCTGGTAAAGATATATTAGAACAACTTCACAAAGATGGCTGAACCTTAAAATTAAACAGTGTGTTTTAACTGTTATGTTAGTGTCTTCACATATTTTTCGTATAAAATTAAATAAAACACTATCAGACCACTATTATTTATACGAGGTGATGTGATGTCTGATCCAACTGATAGCTCTATAAGCGATATTCTGGAAGATTTAAACTACGCGCTTGATGAGGAAAGTAGTGAATGTCTTACTGATCTCGAGTTTGAAGAGTTGATGGAAGCGCTGGATAACCCGGGCCTGTAAAAAACTGCGAGATAGGCAAACTGAATTCAGTGTGCTTTCTGAGTTCAGTGATTTTCTTGTGTCATTCTATTACGGTGAATGACAAATATTTACTCACAATTTCGTAGATCCAGATAACCTGCCTGACTGATCTTTTCAGAGACAGTGATACTCTTTTGCATTCTTCCTGCAATAGCTATAAACTTTTTCATGCTATATAAATACTTTTTAATGCGCTGGTTATTTAGCAGGGCTCTCCAATGGCACTTTGTAAAATTAATATTTTCGATCTGATTGTGGTATTTCTAATGAACAAGGGTTGTTTAAGCAGTGAGTCTATTATCCTTCTGTGAATCGAGATCACTCAATATTTGCTGAAACCTCCACATGGCCGAAAATACAACAGGCTATCAACCGGAATTTAACCTGTATTATACCGGTTGGAGCATCGTGTAAAGAGCATGGCCCGCACCTGCCGTTAAACACAGATTACATACAGTCTGCATGGCTCTGTGAGCAACTTGCACGACGCTTTCCCCTCATTGTCTGGCCGACCATTAGCTTTGGTTACTACCCGGCATTTGTCGATTATCCTGGAAGCTGGTCAATCTCTGAAGAGACTTTCATTCAGTGCGTACATGATATAATTGAAAGCATTGCCAGACATGGCAATAACAGAATTATTCTGATCAATACAGGTATCAGCACAATCAAGCCAATAGAACAAAGTCTATTACAGTCTGCTCACTGCCAGCGAATAAAGTTAATTAATGTTTATTCCGGAGAACATACCCAAAAGACAATTGAAAAAATTGAGGAACAAAGACAGGGTGGGCACGCAGATGAAATTGAGACTTCAATTATGCTGGCAATAGATGAAAGTCTGGTGGATATGAGTCTGGCCCGGGAAGGACTGCAAAATATAAATGATGGACCTTTAAATCTGCATGACCCTGATAAACCAAATTACTGCCCAACAGGTAGCATGGGTAATCCAATGCTGGCAAGTCAGGAAAAAGGTACAAAAATACTTGAAGCAATGCTGGATGATTTGATAGAAATAATTGAACCTATTACTCAACAATAAGCGATGGAAAATACGTGTCCTTGCGGTAAAGCCAAACCACTAAAGCAGTGTTGCGGGCGCTTTCACTCGGGTGGTCAATACGCAAGAACGCCGGAACAATTAATGAGGTCACGTTATAGCGCTTATGCCATAGGTGGGCTCGGGGAGTATTTGTTAAATACATGGCATCCGGCGATGAATAGTGACTTATCAATAGAGGAGCTCTCACACAAAACGCATGAATGGATCAAACTTGAAATACTGAATAAAACCCAGAAAGGTGATGAAGGTAGCGTCGAATTCAAGGCTTATTATGTTGATGATAAAGGCAGCAAAAATACTTTGCATGAAAATTCATATTTCCAGAGAGTTGCAGGGAAATGGCTATATGTTGGTGCTGTACAATAAATGTGTCGCATGACAGCTGGCAGTGCATTGTTAGGTCCTTTTTGAACTAATCTCTGCGCTTGAAGTTTCCGATATCACCCTGAAGTATTAAATCTCCACGGCTGTTTTCAACGATTGATATGGTTGGCAGGGATTGATTTTTTCTTCTGAAATGAGTTCGATTGACTGGAACAAGTTCGTATGCGGGTGAGGAATTATAACGTATATATAGCTTATTCTCGTTTATAAATATGTTTGCCACGCTGGTTTCTTTATTATCCCATGCGAATCTATTAGTTACAGAGATATAGTCACCGCTTATTTGATTGATTTGCCTTAAAGTTAATTTATGGACTGGCGGCAATGCTTTTGCTTTTATGCCACGTGTAAGCCACATTTCTATATGTTTTGTCATTGCCTTGATAGCTTTGTTGTTATAACTGTTAATTGCTATAAAGTAGCCTCGATTGTTTTCTCTGGTATAACCATATCGGCTAAGGTATCCATCAGCATCGCCGCCGTGCCCATGAAAAAGCACATTATTGCTTATCCACTGGTAATTACCTGGAGCATATCCATAGGTCAGCCCATGACGTGCAGCTAAACTGGTTGCAGGATGTTCAAAAGTATTGATCGATGATCTTGTTAGGATTGTCCTGTCGTTTACAGATTTTCCATGATTGATTAACATGCTGACAACTGATGCCATTTCATCCGCACGTATATTCAGTGCGCCATACGCTCGATACAGCATATGCCAATAGGGAATAACAGATACTCCATCCCGGTCGTAACCGGTTGCCAGGTATTGATCCGTCAGTTCATTTTGAAAGAATGTTGCGCTGTTTAAATTTAACGGGTCAAAAATTTCTGTCTGTACATAATCTTCAAATTTCCTGCCTGTTATGACTTCAATGACCTTTGAGACTATGCCTGCACCTGAATTTGTATAGGAATAATATTCTCCTGGCAGCCATTTTGTAATTCTTGAATTTTTATCATAATTAAAAGATTGTTCAAGAGCCCAGCCGCTTTGTTTGAAATCAAATTCATGGCTGCTGAGGTCTTGAAAACCTGCAGTGTGTTCAAGTAATTGTGCTACTGTTATTTTTACTCTGTCACTATAACGATTCACATAGGGTAGAGGGTCCAGGTAATCTGAGATTAACGAAGACAATTCCAGTTTATTTTGTTCAATCAGCTTTAACACAGCTAATGCAGTAACTGTCTTTGTGATTGAACCGACACGTAATATAGTGTCTTCTGTTACTTTCGTATTCGATGTCCGATCAGCAAGTCCGAAATAATTTTCATGCGTGATGCCATGCTCGTTAACCAGAATTACTGACACACCGGCAATGTTATGGTTTTTTTGAATAGATTCAATTTCCGATAATAACTTAAAGTAGCCATCATCACTTTCATTTGCGTAACAGACAGTCACGATAGTAATATTGATAAGTACCAATATGGAAAGTAGATATTTATTCATCAGCGTTGTTGGATGTGCCTGAACCAAATTTGTTGTTACTGGTCAATTGTATATGAATAAGTTTGTCTATAGTTTGATTATATTTTTGTTTATCAATTCATCAGCTCATGCAAGCATGCAGTGGGTATGGAATGATAAATTTTCCAGTTCTGAAAAACAAAAATTGATTGAATGGATTGAACATTCGTTTTCTGGAATGGAAACTTTATATGGTGAATTACCTTATCAGTATAAAGTGTATTTCTACAGAAAAACGGATGGTAACGGTCCGGTTCCATGGGCAAATACAGACAAACGTTCAACACCTTCCGCTCACTTTCATGTAAACATGAAATATTCCATGGATGTATTCAACCGTGACTGGACAGCCCCACATGAACTAGCGCACTTGTTATTCCCGTATTTGGGAAAAAGTGGTACATGGTTTTCAGAAGGTATTGCCAGCTATCTTCAATATCAGATCATGTATGCGAATAACACCAGGACCTGGAAGCAGGTTATCTATAAGTTGAATGAACGATTTAATGCTGCAGAGCGTTATCGCCAATATAATGATATCTCGGTACTTGAGTTGAATGATATTGTATTTCAAGCAGGTGCATTTGTTCGTCTGTACTGGAGTGGTGCCGCATATTTTCTGAGTGTCGACAAGCAACTTTATGAAGAAAAAAATATGCGCTTAAATGACGTTATCAAAAAATATTTACGTTGTTGTTACAACAACAATATTAATAACTATTCAGAGATGATCACTTTATTTGATAATTTGTCTGACAGTAAGATTTTTACTGAGAACTATGATCGGTATATTAACAGGGTTAGTACTCTGGATACTGATACTCATATGAAATGGCTTGCAATGCACCCGCCAGCGTTAAAGTAATGTAATTATTGCCTATCCAGGAAATTTATCATTTCTGGACTGCTGTTTTTCATCTGCTTAACAATGCATTTTCCGCTTACTGCCATACCTGCCTCTAACCCCAGTTTCATCTGCAAAGATTGTTTAAGTGATCTGGCCAGTCCATTTGCAGCGACTCTCTGGTGATAATTCAGTGTACTGGAATAATAAGGCAGGGAATTCACGACAGGAATGTCAGTGTTGAGCAAATCAAAAAAGTCTTTTCTGATATTTTTGATGGTTTCTTTTAGTTGCGTACTATTTTGCCAGTCTTCTTTAGCTTCCAGGCTCCAGACTCTGTCTTCGTGCATTTTGCATTTGCCGAAATAAGTATAAGGACAGTTTTTCCATAACTGCGGCTCTATTAAGCTTAGTTTCCAGTCATTGCTGTGAAAATACAGATAATATTCTTTATTGAGTACCGGTTTAAAACTGAATTTTGCACTCAATACCAGTAACGACGTGAAGTAATCAGACACCCATTGAGGTATATTCCGTTCTCTGACGAGTAGCGGGGTGCTGGCATCTATATCAATAAGCGTACGAAGTGATGCTTTGCCTTGTGGGTTGGCTGCAGTGATATCTTTAGAGGCCATTAAAACCCGAATCCAAATTCAAAGCTGCCATATTTGTGATCCCAGAATTTCCAGTCCTGTTCTTCATTTTCTGTACTTCGACCAATGAAACGATATTCGAATAAGTATTGGTTGTTGTAGTTAAGTCTAACGCCAATTCCATTTTCCAGTACAACTCTTGATGGACTAACGGTGTGTGGGCTGCTGTTATTAAAAAGTGAGCCTTCTAGTGTTGCGTTAAAGGCAACTAGTTTAATGTCATTATGCAAAAATAATTGCCATTCCCATTTTTTGTATATTTGTGCCGGGTCGTTGTATTGTTCATTACTTTTGTCTCCAACAATGAATTCACCACCAAAAGAAACATCATTTAAAATAGTACCCAGTGATGCTTTATATCTTGGATGTAATGATATGTGCGGAAATACTTCATATCGATTGGTTTTATATTCAAGAAAGTACTGTAGTGCCAGCTGATTCCTGATTTGCAGGTCCCAGCCTTCCGGTCTGACAAACCCAAAAAACTCATGCCATTCGGTTTGAATATTGTCTGCCTGTGAACAGGGGCCAACACATCCAATGCTAAATTCATGCTTCAGGTATCTGTCCTGAAATGTTTCGGCTTCATAAAAAAAACTTGCGTAACTCCATCCTGCATAGGGTCTGTCCCGGTCAGTGTTTATTTCTTCTTCAGTAAGTGACAGATCGGAGCTTGTGTACACTTTTTGGCCAATCTTGAATCCTTTAGTCGTTTTGACAAAATTTGAACTGTCATCAAACCAGCTTAATGTACGTAATGCCAAATTCGACCGGGAATCATCACTGTCAGGGTCTGTGTGACATTTAATTAAGGCCTCAAAGCCATTTGAATAATAACGATCTGTGCCACCACCCAGGGTTAGGGAGCTATCGTTTTCAATAATCAGAGCCACTTCACGACTGGTGCAGTCCTTTGCCCATGTTACTTTCATTGAAACCAACAGGATGATGGTATAAAAAATCAGTTTGCTCATGTTGCTAGCATAGCCTAAAACGAGTCTATATAATAAAAAGTCAATGATAACGGTTTATAATCATATTGCTATCACAGAGATACTGATAAACAATCTTTCTATGACAGTTCAGAGTTAAATGAGTTTATATTAATTCGTAAAAATATCTTCACAATCCGTACAAGAGTTATAGAAGATCCAGATAAAACATTAGAGTTCCAATGTAAGGATGACACTATGGATTTATTAAAAACGATTCTAGAAGCAAAGGGCGGTAACGTAACCAACCAACTTGGCAATCAATTCGGTTTGAGTGATAGCCAGACAAGCTCTGCCCTGGCACAACTCATTCCGGCACTTGCTGGAGGCGTGAAGAAAAATGTAAAACAGGGAGGGCTGGATTCTCTGGTCACAGCACTCAATACTGGCAACCACAGTCAATATCTTGATAATCCTTCTCAGCTAGAAAATGCGTCAACCGTATCTGAAGGCAATGCTATTCTTGGTCATTTACTTGGCAGCAAGGATGTCAGCCGCCAGGTCGCTGCTCATGCTTCACAAAATACAGGGATAGATTCCAGTATTTTAAAGAAAATGTTACCGATAGTGGCCACCATGGTCATGGGTGGAATGAGCAAACAGTCAGGCTCGGGAGGAGTGCTGGGCTCACTACTGGGTAGCAGGCAGGCTAATCAATCATCGTCTGGAGTCAGTAACATGCTGATGTCGTTTCTTGATCAGGATGGTGACGGCAACGTGGTTGATGACCTGATGGGTAAATTCTTTAAGTAGTTATTATTCACCAGAAAATTCAGGAAGCAAAGCACCCGGATATATTGCAAATGCATTGTACTATCGTTTGTTGTGTTACATCTCCGCACGCAAACAAAGAGCTGCATAAATTCGCTGCAGCAATTTTCTCATTTGACTTGTTCTGAAACAGAGTCAGAGCATCGCCGCGTTTGTTTGCAATATCGTTAATCACCACTGGGCTTAACATTCCTGCTGTTTCCAGAACATGGCAATGAGCAATATTGTGCAAGGCGGTGAGTAATTTGGGACCAATAAATTGTGGAGGAATATTGCCACAATTTAACTCAAGCAGACGTTCAGCAGTCTCTGTATAAAAATCTAAAAAATGATTGCCTTGTCGAAACATTATAAATGCATTGTGTACTTTAGTTTTGGCAACCAGTTTATCTGGATTATTTTTATCAGGTTGTATCCATACCTCGCGCCCGAGTGAATAGGAGTGCTCTGGCAGACTGAATCGTTCTGGTGCAAAAATCAAAAAGTCTGCATCACACCATACGACTGTCTGGTGTTTCCTGGATAATCTATTTTGCAGTAATTTTAATCGTGCTAAATCTGTTGCAATCACACGTTGGTTTTGTGTTTTTGCTAACAATGACGGTGATATGTAGTCAAACAGTTCGTCACCAATGAATTCATAACAATAATCATTGGATTCTGCCCATTGCCTGACACTGGTCATACACGTTTCTATCCATGCATAGGGTAGAGGTTGGCGGTGAGACTGAATGACGAGCGTATCTGACATGATTATCTATCAAATAACATATTGAAAAACGTTTCACGTTTAACTGAGCTTGCTTCTCTATCTGTGCGATACATGGCATGTTGATCACGGGGTACGTCTGGTGTGATCCATATCCCCCATAAACCTCTTGCCTCATTGGGCAACAGTGAATAACGGGTATCAATGACTCTTAAAGGATTTTTAGGATCAACTGAGACATAGCCTTGTGAAAACCAGGTAAAGCGTTCCAGGTCTTTAGCCTGTTGGGAACGATTATCCAGCCAGGGAAAATCCCGAATTACATCAAGTTTAGCTATAAACTCACCCTGATAGATTTTGGTTTTCAGGCCGATTCTCACGGCATCGACATAAAAGCCTTCTTCCACTTCATAAATGACTTTCCAGAGGATCAGGTTTCCCAATGTCGGCTTTGCACTCAATCTGATAGGGGCATGTCCACGCTCAATTGCCAGTTGCCAACCTGCTTCACTTGCCCGATTGTTCTGGTAAAGCCCAATACATTGATAACTGATTACCCAGATTAATCCTGCCAGTGCATATTTGGAGTTTTTCCTGATGGCTGCAAGAGTCACCAGCATCAATAAGGGCAGGGTCAGTACCGGGTCGATAATTGATACTGTGTCCCAGGAAAAGCGCTGACTAGTGAATGGCCACAATAACTGCGTGCCGTAGCTGGTACATGTGTCAAGCAAGCCATGTGTTGCGTAACCTAAGGTGCAATACAGGTAGGTCTGTTTAAAAGTTAATGTTGTTCGCCGACAAAAAAGAAAATAAAAAAATATTGCGCATATCAATCCGCCAATGGGAATAAAGAATAGCGAATGAGTAAACTGTCTATGAAACTCCAGAAACAGTAATGGATCTGTCTCTGAACGTATAAAAACATCCAGATCCGGCGCCATGCCAGATAAAAAACCTAATATCCCAGCAATCATAACCTGAGATTTATTGACAAAGGATTGTGGCAAACTGGCACCTAGTGCGCCCTGAGTAATCGGATCCATAATGTAACTATTCTGCAGGTATCTATTGAGTTTGATATGCGATATTAATTTTACAGTTTCCTATAAAAATGCATCCACTTGTAGGTTTTCTTGCCGGCTTAACCTGTTCATAGATTGAATTTTCCTAAAATTCAGTATTTAGTGTTCGCTAATCGCGAACAACGAATGCATTATGAATCTGAAACCACAGGATATACTGATACTGCTCAAACTTGTCGCTCAAGGAGACATGAACTGGGTTTATAGTCGACTGGCCATGGAACTCAGTATGAGTTCGTCTGAAATTCATGCCGCGATGAAAAGAGCGTACAGCGCAGGATTGATGATGGATAAAGGCGAAACCATCATGCCGGATGCCAAAAATCTCGAAGAATTCATTGTTTATGGTTTGAAATATGCCTTTGCCGCAGAACGTGGTGATTTATGTATGGGAATTCCAACTTCCTATGCTGCCAAACCACTTTGCGACAGAATCATATGTGATGATTCCAGTCCACCCGTATGGCCGGATGCCAATGGCAAAGTTCAGGGCATTGCATTCAGACCCCTGTATCCATCAGTGCCTGATGCAGTACGTGTTGATCCCGAATTATATGAACTGCTGGCCTTGATTGATGCGATACGTGGTGGAAGAACACGTGAGCGTACGCTTGCCGTGAAAGAAATTAAAATGCGTTTTACCCGATATGCCAACCATAATAAACTGGGTTACATACAGCACGTTAACAGGCGGCGCAAAACAGGGTAGGTGTTATCCCTGGTCATGTATTTCACAAGGTGCACGTAATTCTTCAGGTGTATTATCCGGGCATACTCCACAGTCTTCATTGCCTGGTACAGCAAAATCAATCTTCTTCGGGTAAGGGAGATCCAGGCCATCCATAATTTTAACAAACTCATCCATGGGCTTATTATCGCCTAATCTTGGATTACGCTGTTTTTCCTGCTGGACACTGGATACCAGTCGACCTGAGTAGTCGTGTCCCGGATATACCAGTGTATCTTCGGGAAGTGAAAATATTTTTTCATGAATACTTTTATACAGGGTTGCTGCATCCCCTGACTGAAAATCAGTCCGGCCACAGGCTTCAATTAATAATGCATCGCCTGTAAATACCATTTGTTGTGTTCCGTTATCAAATAAATAAGCAAAATGATGATCAGTGTGTCCGGGAGTGAAAAGAGGGTGCAGTGAAATATTACCGATTTTTATCACTTCACCTTCTTTGGCACCGATATCCATACAGGGTAATTCGCAAACTGCCGGATAAATTATTTTACTGTTCGCCAAGGCCTTTAATTTGACAGCAGCAGTTAAATGATCTGCGTGTATATGCGTGTCTATAGTGTATTTAAGCGTTAAGCCCAGTTTACTTATGACATCGATGTCACGTTCTGTCGTATCTACAACGGTATCAATTAATGCACAGTTACCTGTTTCTTCACAGCCAATTAAATAAGTATAGGTGCTGGAGGTGGGTTCGAAGAGTTGTCGGAAAATCATAATACTGTTTTTTTGTTGAATTGATGTTATTTATAACATAATCATTGGGTGAATTTCGACACGAGATGAATCAAAGCCCGTACACTGTGGAAGTATTCGCTCCATTGTTACATCTATAGTAGTCAATCCGTTTTATATTATAACAGACTAGAAAGTCATTCCTGAGGTGGCACTTGGCGTTGAATAATTGACACTGCTATGTAAACTCACCATTCTGCTACCGCTAGATTAGCAGATAGTGTTTCTGCAAAAGTCGCTGTCAGTTAATGTGTATTGCACAAATAAACTGTATTTGCTGACTCTTCATTGGTATAGGGATTGGGGAATTTAATTATATGTGCCTGGGTAGATTTGAATACTGAATTCAGTAATTCAATGAACGCCTGATTTGGCAAATCATTTGACCACAGCCCAAATATTCCTTTTGAGTGTATTTTCCCGGCTAAATTTTCAAGCCCGGCTTTTGTATAAAATGCAGCATTTTGCTCGTTGAGCAAATGTTCAGGTGAATGGTCTATATCCAGTAACACCGCATGAGCTAACTGTGTTGGTTGCTCACTATTGAAACCTGTATTTTTTGATTCAGCCAACTGGTAGAAATTGGCATGAGTGAGTTTGCAACGTTTATCGTTGATGAGATTTGTACCCAGCGGGACTAATTCCTGTTGATGCCAGTCAATGACTGACTGCATGACATCGATGACATTTAAAGATGCGACCGATGTATTTTCCAGCACGGCTGCTGCGGTATAACCCAGACCTAAACCGCCGACTATAATATCCAGTTTTTCATCAGCATCAAATACGCTTTGCACTTCTTTAAGTGCTAACACTGATAACTGAATTTCTGCCTCGGTGAAGAGGCTGGACATCAGGAATTCTTCGTTAAGTTTTACTTCATAAATAATAATATTATCAAGTCTGGGCTCGGATCTGCGCCTGAGACTGATATCCCCGAGAGGGGTTTGCTGAAAATCGATTTCTTCAAATACAGGCTGCATTAAAAACTGGCAGCTTTGTCACCGTTCTCCTGGCTGGCCAGATATTCTTCATAAGTGCCCTGGAAGTCGATCAGTTTATTGTTACTAATTTCTATCACACGGGTAGCGAGTGAAGAAACAAACTCACGGTCATGACTGACAAATATCAGCGTTCCTTCATAATGCTCTAGTGCAAGGTTTAATGCTTCAATGGCTTCCATGTCCAGGTGGTTGGTTGGCTCATCCATAATAAGCACGTTGGTTTCACCCATCATTAACTTGCCAAATAACAAACGATTTTTCTCTCCGCCAGAACATACTTTGACTTTCTTTTTAAAATCATCAGATGAAAATAATAACCGGCCTAGTGTTCCACGCACGATTTCATCATCATGTTTTGGCTTGCGCCACTGGCTCATCCAGTCAAATAAAGTCAGGTCATTATCAAATTCATCGTTACTATCCTGAGGACAATAACCCAGAGTTGCATTTTCTGACCATTTGACTATTCCCTGGTTTGCTTCTATTTCATTAACCAGACAGCGCAGGAATGTCGTTTTACCTGTTCCGTTTTCACCAATCACAGCAAGACGACTGCCAGCTTCCAGAATCATATTGCCACCGGTGAAGAGTGCTTCACCATCAAATCCATGACCAATATTTTCAAGAATTAATGCCTGACGGTGTAGTTTCTTGGTTTGACTGAAGCGAATGAATGGGCTAACACGACTTGATGGCTTTATATCCTCAAGTTTGATTTTATCAATCTGCTTGGCACGTGACGTTGCCTGTTTGGCTTTAGATGCGTTAGCCGAAAAACGACTGACGAATTGCTGCAGATCAGCGATTTGTGCTTTCTTCTTGGCATTCTCAGACTGGGCACGTTCTCTGACAGCGGTTGATGCAATCATAAAGTCGTCATAGTTACCTGGATAAACCCGCAGTTCACCAAAATCCATATCTGCCATATGTGTGCAGACAGCATTCAGAAAGTGACGGTCATGAGAAATGATAACCATCGTGCTTTTGCGTTCGTTGAGTACACCTTCAAGCCAGCGAATAGTATTGATATCCAGGTTGTTGGTTGGCTCATCAAGTAACAGAATGTCAGGGTCTGCAAACAGGGCCTGGGCCAGCAGCACTCTTAGTTTCCAGCCTGGTGCGACTTCGCTCATCGGACCAAAATGTAAAGCTTCTTCAATTCCCGCACTCATTAACAACTCACCGGCGCGACTTTCTGCACTATAGCCGTCCAGTTCTGCAAACTGGATTTCAAGTTCAGCGACTTTCATGCCATCTTCATCAGACATTTCCGGCAATGAATAAATGCGGTCACGTTCCTGTTTGATTTCCCATAAAGTGGAATGACCCATAATGACAGTATCAATTACGGAGTATTTTTCAAAAGCGAACTGATCCTGGTGTAATTTGCCCACACGTTCGTTTGGTGTAATTGAAACATTGCCAGATGAAGGTGCAAGACTGCCATCAAGAATTTTCATAAAAGTGGATTTGCCGCATCCATTTGCGCCAATCAGGCCATAACGATTTCCCTCGCCAAATTTGACGGAAATATTCTCGAATAGTGGCTTGGCGCCAAACTGCATGGTGATATTTGCGGTAGTGATCAAAACGGTATTCCTGAACTAATGAAAGTGATATTGATTAAAGTGGCGGTACTATAAGGATTTGTGACAGCGACGTCGAGCGAATCTGTATAAATATCGCACTAAATGATTGTGTGACGTCAGCATGAGACTGTTTATGCAATTTGGTCATCCGCCACATGATAGTGCGGGTCTTCCATGACGTTGACTTCTACCATATCTCCAGCCTTGGTAAGTAGCTGACGACATTCAGTACTCAGGTGACGAAGGTGTAATTTTTTCCCCGCTTTAATGTATCTCTCTGCTAGCGTATCAATGGCTTCAATGGCAGAGTGATCAGCGACTCGGGAATTCTGAAATTCAATAATGACATCATCTGCGTCACTGTCCGGGTGAAATAATTCCAGAAAGTTTTTCACTGAGCCAAAAAATAGTGGCCCATTAAGTTCGTGAACGCGTGAGCCTTTCTCATCATCGTAGGTGCTGATATTTATATGCTTGGCATTTTCCCAGGCAAACGCTAACGCAGAAACAATTACGCCTACAACAACAGCGATTGCAAGATCTGTAAATACCGTTACGGCAGAAACGAGTACCAGTACGAATGCATCCGTGCCTGGGATTTTTCGAATAATGCGCAGGCTGGACCATTCAAACGTTGCAAACACAACAATAAACATGACGCCAACCAGTGCAGCCATTGGGATTTGCTCAATCAGGGGGGAAGCAAATAAAATAAATATAAGCAGAAATACTGCTGCGGCGACGCCAGACAGGCGCTGACGCCCACCTGAATTTACATTAATCATGCTTTGCCCAATCATGGCGCATCCACCCATACCTCCAAAAAATCCTGTAACTGTGTTCGCAATGCCCTGACCAAAACATTCACGATTGCCCCGGCCTCGAGTATTGGTAACCTCGTCAATCAGGCTCATGGTCAATAGCGATTCGATTAATCCGATGGCCGCCAGAATAATTGCGTAAGGCAGAATGATAATGAGTGTTTCAAAAGTAAAAGGGACTGCAGGTATGTGAAAAGCAGGTAATCCGCCTTCAATACTGGCTAGATCACCGACTGTGGCCGTATCCAGATCAAGTCCGACCACTAACAGGCTCACCACAATAATGGCAGCAAGGGCTGCAGGGAAACTTCCGGTTAACTTTGGCAGGAAATGAATAATTAAAATAGTGAGTAATATCAAGCCGGCAAATATTGTCAGGGCATCACCACTTAACCACTGTTTGATACCTTCTTCATCAGTTATTTGAAAATGCTGTAACTGAGCCAGGAAAATCACAATTGCCAGCCCATTGACGAATCCGAGCATCACAGGGTGGGGCACAATACGAATAAACTTCCCTAATTTCAAAGCTCCTGCGAGCATCTGGAATAAACCGGTTAGTACAACCGCCGCAAATAAATATTCAACGCCGTGTTCTGCGACCAGCGCTACCATGACAACTGCCATTGCACCTGTTGCACCAGATATCATCCCCGGGCGACCTCCAAAGATGGCAGCAAGCAAGCCCACCATAAATGCTGCATACAGACCTACCAGAGGTTCTACTCCGGCAACGAAGGCAAATGCAACGGCTTCAGGGACTAACGCTAACGCAACGGTTAAGCCAGAAAGGATTTCATTTTTAAAACAGGCGCTACTAGCGCAACCAAGTTGAAACATCGGGAATATTTTTGTGAAGTTAACTGCGTGAAAAGGCGCGAACTATATCAGAAAACTCTTATATAAGACATACTAGCGTGCCAATGAACTATTGTTAGCGTTATATGCTGCCCAGAATAAAGATTTTGCTGAAGACAGACAGTAATCGATCAATAAACAGACAAACATAATTGTGACCTCAAAAAACTTTTCAACATTAACAATCAGTCCAGAGCTGGTAGCCAATATACATTCCCTGGATTACCAGACGATGACTGATATACAGGCGCAAAGTCTGCCAGAAATGCTAAAGGGCAAAGATATACTGGCCCAGGCGAAAACGGGCAGTGGCAAGACGGCTGCCTTTGCCATAGGTATCCTGAATAACCTGGATACACAGGTATTTACGACTCAGTCACTGGTACTTTGCCCCACCCGTGAGCTGGCAGATCAGGTCACCAAGGAGATACGTCAATTAGCGCGTGCAATTCCAAATACCAATATTCTGACTTTGTGCGGGGGAAAACCTTTAGGGCCACAGTTGGCTTCTCTGGAAAGAAACCCTCACATCGTAGTTGGAACACCTGGACGCATTCTTAAGCATATTGGCATGGGAACACTGTTATTGGGTGGCGTTAAAGTATTGGTGCTGGATGAGGCGGATCAGATGCTTAGCCTGGGATTTCAGGAAGATATTATGAATATCATTCGTCACACGCCTGACAAAAGACAAACGCTACTATTTTCTGCGACATACCCTGATGAAATAAAACAGATCAGTAATACCATTCAGACAGACCCTGTAGAAGTGCGTGTTGAAAGTCTGCACGATAATAAAAAAATAAAACAGACTTTTTATCAGATTGAGAAGGGTCATCGTACTAAAACACTGGTTTCGGTACTTCAGCATTATCGTCCGGAATCAAGCGTGGTGTTCTGTAACCGAAAACAGCAGTGTCAGGAACTGGCCGATGAGCTATGGAGCCAGGGTTTCCATGTGTTGGCACTGCATGGTGATCTTGAGCAAAAGCAGCGTGATCAGGTGCTGGTCCAGGTGATGAACAAAAGCACTTCTATACTGATCGCAACTGATGTCGCAGCACGTGGACTGGATATTAAAGATCTGGATGCAGTGATTAACTTTGAACTGGCATTTGACCCTGAAATTCACATTCATCGTATTGGACGAACAGGGCGTGCCGGTAAAGAAGGTGTGGCAGTCAGTTTATTTATGGAAAATGAAGCTCACCGTATAAAAGCCATTGAGGAATATCAGAAACAGGGAATCACTATTCATTCTACTGCATCACTAAAAACACGTGAACATTTCAAATTGATTCCTCCAATGGTATCTCTGTGTGTGAGTGGAGGTCGTAAAGATAAAGTACGTGCAGGTGATATTCTTGGTGCATTAACCTCTACAACGAATCTTTCAGGTAAACAAATTGGCAAGATTAATATTTTTGATCATTTTTCTTACGTCGCAGTCGAAAGATCAATTGCAAAACAGGCATTAAAAATTTTGACTGAAGGTAAAATAAAAGGGCGAAAATTTAAAGTACGAAAAATCCGTTAAAATTTTACTGATGAATAAAACAAAGGTTAAATCATTATCGGCGACTCAATTTCATGTCAAAGATGTAACAGTTGAATTGATTCGCAAGAATGTCAAAAATATTAATTTAAGAGTAACGCTGCCGGAAGGAGAAGTGCGTGTGTCTGCGCCAAAGCGCATGCCAGTGGATTTAATCCATGCCTTTGTACTTTCAAAATATGACTGGATATTGATACAGCAGAATAAAATCCAGACTATCAAAAATGAAGTAATACATACGTATGAATCAGGTGAAATGCATGACTACCTTGGTCAGCAGTATGTACTAAAATGCATTCATTCAGACACCAGGCCCAAAGTTACATTAAACAGACAGTCACTTGAGCTGCATATAGACAAGAGCGCTACGCGTGAGAAGAAGCAAGCCGTATTAGAGCGCTGGTATAGACAACAGTTAAAAAACCAGATTCCAGAGTTTATAAAAAAATACGAACACTTAATGGACCTGAAAGTACACCAGTTTGGTGTGAAGAAAATGAAAACCCGCTGGGGTACATGTAATCCCAGGGCAAAACGAATCTGGCTGAACCTGGAACTGATTAAAAATCCACTCGAATGTCTGGAATATGTCGTACTACACGAAATGACGCATTTTATTGAGTTAAAACACAATCAGCGTTTTTATAAAATTGTTGCTGAATATATGCCTGCCTGGGAACAGACTGAAAAGAAATTATCTTCCATCTGATTAAGGCGAGAAAATCCTGTATTTTCTCGCCCGTACTTAATCGTGCTTCTAGCCTCTTGAACTTTGGCGTGCTCGGTTACCTGAGCGACTTTGGTTGTTTGCACGACCATTGTAAGCAGAAGAGGGTGATGCAGCTCCCCGTTTCGAAGAAGGCTTGTTTCTCGAAGGCCTGGCATTTCGTTGTTGCTGCCCACGACCGGTGTTGATTGGCTCTGCCTTGATTGAAGGATCAGGTTCAAAGTCATTAATGGTGACTTTTGGAATATCACGCTTAATCAGTTTTTCAATATCGCGTAGCAATTTATGTTCATCGATGCATACGAGTGACATGGCTTCACCTTCATGTCCTGCTCGGCCTGTGCGGCCAATGCGGTGAACATAATCTTCTGCGACGTTCGGTAAATCATAATTAACCACGTGCGGTAATTGTGAGATATCCAGTCCTCGTGCAGCGATATCGGTGGCCACTAGTACACGCACATTGCCTGACTTAAAGTCAGCCAAGGCTTTGGTTCTGGCGCCCTGGCTTTTATTGCCATGAATAGCAGCCGCACTAATGCCATCTGATTCCAGCTGTTTGGCAAGACGGTTCGCACTGTGTTTAGTCCGATTAAATACCAGCACCTGTTTCCAGTTATTCGACCCTATCAGGTGTGAAAGTAATTCACGTTTACGAGACTTATCGACAGGGTGCACGACTTGTGACACCAGGTCAGACGCAGTATTTTCTGTCGCAACTTCAACCAGGGCTGGAGAATTTAACAGGCCACTCGAAAGCTGTTTAATCTCTTTGGAAAACGTTGCGGAGAATAACAGCGTCTGCTTCTGCTTTGGCAGCAATGCGAGCACTTTGCGAATATCATGAATGAAACCCATATCCAGCATGCGATCGGCTTCATCCAGTACCAGAATTTCAACCTTGGATAAATCTGCTGTTTTTTGTCCTACGTGATCAAGTAGTCTTCCAGGTGTGGCAATGAGTACATCGACACCTTTAATCAGTTTTTGTTTTTGTGGGTTGATGCTGACGCCACCAAACACAACTGTAGAACGAAGTGACAGATGTTCTCCATAGTCACGTACGCTATCCGCAACCTGTGCGGCGAGTTCTCGTGTAGGCGTTAACACCAAGGCCCGAATTGGACGACGGCCTTTCTGGCTGACTTCCTGAGAGGCAAGTCTGTGTAACAGTGGCAAGGTAAAGCCAGCTGTTTTTCCAGTACCTGTCTGTGCGCCGCCCATAAGGTCACGACCTTCCAGTATGTAGGGAATGGCTTGTGCCTGTATTGGGGTGGGTGCGCTATAACCTTTTTCAGACACAGCACGAAGTAATTCGGCACGCAGGCCGAGAGATTCAAATGACATTAATGATTTAACTCCAGAGAATCGGCCTATTCAAAACTATGGTTTGAATCGGTCTAGGCGGAAACTTATATTTGTTTGAGTGGGAATCTTTTAGGGATAACCGCTGAGATAATGTGCAGACCGATGTGCACTTAAGAAGTGTCGCAGTATACATGATGAGAAACAGATAGATATAGCCATCAATCGCTAATAAGTCGCTAATTAACATGATGTAATGACGATAGCAGTCATGCGATTTCACGCCATTATGAGAAATTAATATATTATCTATATATTCAATTAGTTACAAAATATTTATAATGTTATTTATTATATGTTAGATTTAGAAAATATTATTGAAATACAATTAGATATACCATATATGTAATGTTAATTATAATAATGTTATTCGCATTTATTCAAACATAAATCAAATTATATTCATCCTGCTTTGATCACGCTGCTATCAATTGGTCGGCGGGCATGTATAATCGCGCGCATTCTGAAACAAGGACCAGCACGTGACTGACAAACTTCGCAACATTGCCATTATTGCCCACGTTGACCACGGGAAAACCACCCTGGTTGATCAACTACTCCAGCAGTCGGGTACTTTTGATGAACGTTCAGTTCCACAGGTACGCGTGATGGACTCCAATGACCTTGAAAAAGAACGTGGCATTACGATTCTTTCCAAGAATACTGCGATCCGCTGGAATGATTACCGAATCAATATTGTAGACACACCGGGACACGCTGATTTTGGTGGCGAAGTTGAACGTGTTTTATCGATGGTTGATTGTGTACTGTTACTAGTTGATGCTGTTGAAGGCCCAATGCCACAAACGCGATTCGTGACTCAAAAAGCTTTCAATATGGGTTTTTGCCCGATTGTGGTGATCAACAAAATTGACCGGGACGGAGCACGACCGGACTGGGTGCTGGATAGAACATTTGACCTGTTTGACCGACTGGGAGCGACTGATGAACAACTCGATTTTCCAGTGGTGTATGCCTCTGGCATAAATGGATATGCAGGACTGGATGCGAGTGTTCGCGAAGGTGATATGACACCGTTACTCACCAGCATCGTTGAGAATGTAAAAGCGCCAGATGTGGACGCTGAAGGTCCGTTCCAAATGCAGGTATCAACGCTTGATTACAATAATTATGTTGGCGTGATTGGTATTGGCAGAATTAAACGTGGTGTCATTAAATCAAATTCACCGGTTGCCATTGTTGATCGTGAAGGCAAGCAGCGCAAAGGTAAAATATTACAGATCCTTGGGTTTCACGGCCTGGAAAGAATTGAAGTCGAAAGTGCCAGTGCAGGGGATATTGTCGCCATTACCGGGATTGATCCGCTGGATATCTCTGACACAATCTGTCAGCCAGACGCCGTTGAGGCATTACCGGCATTAAGTGTTGATGAGCCTACAATCAGTATGACATTCCAGGCAAATGCTTCTCCCTTTGCCGGCAAGGAAGGCAAGTATGTGACCAGCAGAAACATCTGGGACCGCCTCCAGCAAGAGTTAAAGCATAATGTTGCTTTACGCGTGGAAGTTATTGAAGGAAGTGAAAAATATCGAGTTTCAGGACGCGGTGAATTACATCTTTCAGTATTAATAGAAACCATGCGTCGCGAAGGATTTGAACTCGCAGTCGGGCGCCCGGAAGTCATCACCCGCGAGGAAAATGGTGTCGTACTGGAGCCATTTGAGCAGCTAACGATTGATGTCGAGTCTGATCACCAGGGATCTGTGATGGAGCAACTCGGCGAACGTCGTGGCGAGCTTAAAAACATGGAGCCTGATGGAAAAGGCCGTGTACGCCTGGATTATATTATTCCAGCGCGTGGTTTGATTGGTTTCCGTACAGAATTCATGACAATGACATCCGGAACAGGTTTGATATATAGCGTATTTGAAAACTACGCACCCACTGTGTCGACTGGTATCGGCCAACGCGCCAGAGGTGTGCTGATTTCTAACGGACAGGGAAAAGCAGCCGGTTACGCCATCTTTAGTTTGCAGGAACGTGGACGCATGATGATCGGTCATGGTGAAGAGATTTATGAAGGAATGGTGATAGGAATTCACTCCCGTGATAATGATCTAACAGTAAATGCACTTAAAGGTAAGCAATTAACCAACGTACGTGCTTCAGGCACTGATGAAAATATTGTTTTGACCACACCCATCCCTGTTACTTTAGAGTATGCACTGGAATTCATTGATGATGACGAACTGGTGGAAGTCACACCGGTCAGTATTCGGATTCGCAAAAAATTCCTGAAAGAACACGAACGTAAACGTTCATCCAAAAAAGCCAGCTAATCGATATTACCTGCCAATAATTTTCGTGTAATTCCAGGCGCAGTCACGCCATACTGTATTTTTTACAGTATGGAAGTATCGTTATGGAATCCACCGTAGAAAATATTCCGCTCATTAATCTGGCTATCGCATTCATTCCGGTATGCGTGGTTCTTGTCTTACTATATCAATGGTCCCTGCAGGCAAAAACTGCTTTCTATTCAATTGTTCGTATGCTGTTACAGTTGATAATTATCGGTTATGTGCTGGTATTTATTTTTGAATCAGAAAATTTATGGGTAACATTATTTATTCTCACGATAATGGTCACTGCTTCAAGCTGGATAGCATTACGTACTATTGAAAACCTGCGTCTGCATTTATTCAAGTATGTTTTCATTTCTTCCCTATTAGGTGGTGGAAGTGTTTTATTACTGACTGTTTGGCTGGTGCTAGAGATTGATCCTCTCTTTAAGCCTCAATACACCATTCCATTGGCAGGGATGGTGTTTGCAAATTCGATGAATACTATGAGCCTGGCGCTAGAACGGCTGGGATCAGAATTAAATAATCATGGTAATTATCTGCAAGCACGCAATAACGCTTTTAATGCATCACTTATTCCTGTTATAAATACCATGTTTGCCGTCGGCATTGTGTCTTTACCAGGTATGATGACAGGGCAGGTGTTGGCAGGTATTTCACCACTGATAGCAGTGCGATATCAGATTCTGGTAATGTGCATGATATTTTCATCATGTGCATTATCGACTGCCTTATTACTAATAATTACTAAAAAAGATTTTATAAAATCAAATTATTCGTCAGATTTTGATAATTGAGTGATGGGGAAGGGCTTTGAATAATAATACCCCTGGCCAAAATCAACGCCAATTTCACTGACGATATCAGCAATTTCCTTGTTCTCTATGTATTCTGCAACTGTCTTTCGGTTGTATGCTTTTGCGATATCAGTAACCGCTTTGGTAATGGTCCAGTTCTGTTTATTCGTTTCGAGATCTTTTATGAACGATCCATCAATTTTAATCACGTCAAATGGCAATGTCTGTATATATTTGAATGAGCAATATCCTGATCCAAAATCATCCAGGGAGAATGAGAATCCTGCCTTTTTTAATTCAACCATAAAATCGTAACAACGCTTCATATTACTGATAGCCACTCTCTCCGTGACTTCTATATTAATTTTACCTGGATTGATGTTTTCTTTTTTTGCCAAATTAATAATATAGTTGCCGAGTTCATGGTCGTTAATGGATAACGCTGAGATGTTAAATGAAAATTTACATTTTGAAACTGATATGGAGTTGTTCTGGTTGATCCAGGAAAACAGATTTCTAATTACCCACTTGTCGAGCATAGGAGAGAGATTGAAATCTTCTGCAGCATTAATTAACTTTTCCGGCGATATCACTTTTCCTTCATCTGATACTCCTCTAAGTAGAAGCTCAAAATGACTGGCTTTTTTAGGGTTGTCCAGATAAACAATAGGTTGCACATAAAGAAGAAACTGATCGCGTGCTACCCATTTTTGCAGTGTAATTGCTTCATGCATATTGTCACTACGACGAACGATTGCTGTATCTTCTTCATTATATTCACACACAGTTGAGCCTCCATCATACTGTGCAGAATATATTGCTTCATTGGCCGCTTTTAGAACCTGATCAATTTCTATCGTCGCCTGATCAATCCTGACCAGGCCAAATTTGATATGCAGTCTTATTTTTCTCCCTTCCCAGGAGACAGGTGCATGACTTAATGAGAAATTTAATGATTCACAACTGGATTGTATCTGGCTAATATTTTTCTTTTTGCAGATAAAGCCAAATTCAGTATTTCCGAGTCGCCCTACAATAGTGCCTTCATCTAATTCCAGTGACATGGTTTTAGCGACTACATTTAAAGCGTAATCTCCAGCTTTATAACCATAAGAATGATTGATTAATTTAAACCGCTCCACTCTGGCAATACCAAAAACATAGTCAACATTACTATTATTATCGGACAGAATATCTCCCAGTACATTTAGAAAACTGCCTCTATCCAACACCTCCGTTAATGGATCTTGATGGTGACTGTCTTTTCTGGAGAAATTTAACTTGTTCAGCATTAGATAGCGTTTGATTAACGAAGGATCAGACTAAGTTATCGACATTTAAGCTAATTAATTTAATTTTATAGACTTGATTATATGAATTGAATTAGTAAGTTAATCAGTTTACCGATAATCAGAAATACTGGCATAGCTGTCTAATGTATTAAAACGACAACTCGTTACTTGATATATTCAGGAATAACTGTGAATGGGCAGACAAGGAGAGTGCCTTGAGTGATAAAGACAATATAAATGAAGAGAAAGAAGAACGACGCGAAAGAGAAGACAGAAGAAGCCTTCATAGAGCGGTAAGCTTTCCATATAAAACCAAAGTTGGCCTGGTCATCCTTAAAGACAGAAGAAAGGTACCAGATCGTAGACTTAATAATATTTCAGTGGAAGATACTGAGCTGGACGAAGAAGAATTCATCAAAAATTATCAGAAATTTGTATAGGCACATCACATCTCAGCGCTGTTAAATATATTAACGAAAGATGCGTGATCAGCCGCACATAAAGTTATAATTATTCTCTGCTATCCTTCATTCGAATCTAATTAATTGAGCGAATGAAGGGATGAATAATTTTGGGCAAGAAGCTCTAGAAGCTATTGATGCAGGTAATAACAAGTTGGTTGTTGGATTGCCCTGGTATACAAAAAGGCAATGGCTAGCGACCAAATCATACTGTTCCGACCCAAAGACATTTTTCAACTCATTTAATGAGTGGAGGTCTGAAGCAGACAAGGCGATTATTGAAATTTCCAACCGTGGTCTGGACGTGAAATTACTGCCTATTTATATCGAGACATTTAGTGGCTGGTGTGCATATCATCATATGCAGCCAAACAAATCTGCACGAAGAAAATTTACTAACTATTTAATGAAAAGAGAACGTTAGTCGTTCTCTTTTCATATTTCACACCTATTGCTCTTATCTTTATTGTTCTTATCTTAATAGAACTGCCATATTATTTTCTCTTATTCGAAGTATAAAAACATAAGATTTCACACTTCATATAAGTCCTGATAGCATTATCCCTACAAATACCAGACCTCTCACCAAGAGGCCGCAAAACCTGCAATAATCTATTGTAGGCTTTTGCATTGCCTACGCAAATCTATTTTATCTCTTTCGATTTTCCTCTTCTGCCATATATTTAAGTTTCTATTCTTTCCCCGGATTTTTGTGTCAGCTAATTGTGATAACCGTCACCCTTTTGCTTGTTTTTGTTCTTTTATTGACGCTACTAAGCTATTGAATGCTCGACAAAAATTTGACCTGATTCACTAAATTAAAAACCTTTAACCCGCTCAGCCAGGAATAAAGATCACCCATCGCCAATTGGGCTGATATTTTAATGTTTTTAAGTACTATTTTTTGACAGTTCAATTTGGAATGACAATAAACGGTTGATGTTCTTTTTAAACGGACTTAATTAATACGGAGAATAAGATGAAGAATATTTTAAAAACGACAGCACTAATTACTGGAATGATTGCATCGGGTACGCTCATGGCTGCAACGGATGGCACTCTGGGAGCAACTTCAACAGGAACTCTGGATATTAGCGTGGATGTTGAAGATTTGGTTCGCATCTCAGGCCTGAGCGATATTCTACTTACCTTTGATGCAACGGGTACGGGTGATGTTGTAGGCAGCTCAACCGCTTGTGTCTATCGTAATGGTGCCGGAACATATAGCGTCAATGCCACAGGCGACGGTGCTGCGAGTGCGTTTACTATTCAAAATGCTGCCCCAACTCCAACAGTTATTGGCTATACCGTTGGATGGGATGATGCGGTTACGGGCACTGCTATCGCTGCAGTAAGTTCCGGTACGGCTTTAACCGGTCAGACAGGTGCCAATACTGTGTCTGATGACTGTAGTGCAGGTGGCGGTGCAAATGCTTTTGTTGAAGTTACCGTACCAAGAACTTCTCTGGTTGCTGCTCCAGCTGGCACATACAATGGCACATTGACGCTTGAAGTTGCACCTGAATAAGTAACCAATTACGGGAAATCAAAATTGTGTGTCGATAATCAAGGAATATTATCGACACATTTGATTTGTAATACTCTGGATTGATTATCTCGTAACTTAAAAACAACCTGGATGTTGTCACATGCGTTTAGCTATATTTGCTTTTTGTTTCTTGTCAATCTTGAGTAACAATGTCTTGGCTGCTACCGCGGGCAATCGTGATATAACATCAGCAGGATCACTGGATATCACTGTCGTCAATAATGAATTCGCCCTGATTTTTGGTCTTGATGATGTTGACTTGGGAACATGGAGCGGTGTGGGTGATATGTCTTCTGACGAGGATATTTGCGTTGCAGTCTCATCGACCACTCCTACATTTCTGGGACAGCCTCGTAATTACCGTTTGCGAGCGACAGGTGATGGCTCAGCGGGAAATCCAAATGACTTTACCTTAACCAATGGTGTTGAGGAAATTCATTATCGAGTATTTTTAACGGACATTAATGGTCAAATAGAAATGCTGCCCGGTAATATCAATAGTGGCAGGCAATTTATTGGTAACGCTGGTTATAATGCCAATATCGTCGCGTTCTTTGGTGGCTCGGCTAATCCCTGCGGTAATCCTAATGCAACAATTTCCATCCTGGTAGAAGAGGCTGAATTAGCTTCTGGCGGCGGCACTCATACAGGAACACTCACTCTGGAACTTTCAGCAGAATAGTCACATCGCTTCATCTTGTAGTATATTCAATTATATTGAATATTGACTGATCATATGCTGATGAAGCATCTCTCATTGATAAGATACGTGATGTTAAGCCTGTTTGTGCTTAATTCCTCAGTTGTATTTCCCGATATCCTGATTTCCAAGCTGGATGATGTCAGTCTTTCCACTAATGCCAATGTGGGCAGAGATCTCATTATTACAGAACAGCTCTGTATCGCCAGCAATCCTGTCAGTGTTTATGGAATAACTGCGTTGGGTAGCGGTGACAACGGTGAGTTTGTTATTACAAATGGCCCCTATGAGATGGAGTACAAGATGTCGTACCGGGATCGCCGTTCAAGAGGAGGGTTCACCGACCTCACACCTGGAGTTCCTGTCAGTGGATTCCTCGCCAGACCTTTAAGAAATAATAGAGCCTGTCAGGGAAATGCAGGCAGATTACGAATTATCATCGAGAAAAATTCACTGAATAGGGCAGTAGCAGGCTTGTATCGAGGAGTCATTCAACTGTCTGTGGTACCGGAATAGACAACGATTTTCCAACATTGAGTTAAAGCTTACTTTTCCATCTATCGTTCATTTACTACCTTCTGTTATTATATCTCTGACTTATCACTAGAGAAACACAATGCGCCGGCCGATAGCTCATGCGCATTAAAATAATAATAATATCAGGAAGGTCATCTTGGAGGATGTCAGTCAGCTAAACCGGTATCTAATGAGGTACTGGCAAGTGGTCATGTTTGTATTATGGTTATCTCTGCCAAGTCTATATGCCGCTACACAAGGTTCCATTGGGGATAACAACTCACGTGGCAGTATTTCTATTACTCTGGAAATACCACAGACGACACATATCAGCGCAGAATTCAGTCGCTACCCGGCATCTGACCACACACAACTCTGTTTGCATGTAACAGACATACAGAATCAAAGCCCGATCCGCTTTCTTACGGTGGCGGGTCTGGATGGAGACATTTCTGCACACTCCAATGCTGGCGTGAATGCCTATGAACGATCCGCACGTGTCATTAGGTCTAACAATTCAGATTCAAACTCATGCAGCTATCAGTCAAGTATTAAACAAACTGTACATGCAGATGGGCAACAAACAATGTTGTTAATGGTTATTGCTGAATAATAAAAAGGCGCATACAGCACTTCACAGTTTATTTACAGATCAATTCATCGAAAACGTGGACGTCTTCATGTCCATTAATATTTCCCAGATCAACTCTACAAATCCCGCCGTCCTTCATTTCCAGAGTGAGGTGATCAGTTAAACCTGATTCAATCTGGAACCAGCCACGTTCATCTGTACCTGAAAACGTGCCCACATTTTGAATCTTTGCATGTTTGACAGGAATGCCATGAATATCATTCACTTGCCCAATCAACACCAGGACACGGTCCACATGCCAGTTAAGTGTATTGACATTACCAGGGTATAGCGTCACTTCACGTGGCGCTTCATCAAACTTCAAAAATGCGTCTGACCTTGACTGTAGGCGTACATCATATGTCTCATAAGGACTCAGGGGGATAATAGTGGTTGTTCCTACGTTAGCGAATCCTGCGGACTGTCTATCTATAAAGACTTCAAAAACTTCACCTTTTGTCTGGCCATCAAGGTCTATAATGATTGCACTGTCATTACGCTGTGCGCCGCCAAGCGAAGTAGTACTGAAATCACTGGCGAAGCTTAATTGACTTTTTACCGAGTAACCAAATGTAGTTTCCTGATGATTGTCAGTCCTGTTCAATTCTATTTCGTTATAACCGTATCGTGATTCAGAAGACAGGTTAACACCCGCTGTATTAAAATCTCTTTCCCTGACATGAAATAGCCGTGACTGAATTCTGCCAAATTCGGGATCGCGTCTTGTGTGTTGCCAACTCGCATTACTGGTTAGATCGTTGTCACGTGAATTGTTAACTTCTGAGGTTTGCGCACCACTAGTTAATCTAAATATGTTATTTTTCTTTCTAAAGCTGAATTCCAGTCTGGCGCCAACCAGATAGTCACTTGTATCCTTGCTTGCAGATAGATCCCAGTCCAGCTGGTAATGACTTTTTCGAATTAACTGTTTGCGGTAATTTACCGAGAAAGTTTCAGATTTTTCTGTGTTTCCCAGGTCCAGGTGTCGATATCGCCAAAATATACGTCCTCCAAATAACTCATGGACCAGACTTGCAGTTGCTTGTGTAGAGTCATTTGTTATCAGATCAAATTCATCCGCATCAGAAACATCTTCATCCCCAAGACTCACATGCCTGTAATCCATATTAAGAGAAAAATAATTGTTAGTGTAATTCTCTCTTAATGAAATAGCCCAGTCACTTTCAGATGTCCCCATGACATTCACCTGACTTTGCAGACCTGAGCCTACATGAACAATTCCTGTTTGCAGCATGGTTTGCTTGCCTGCATTAAGAAATTCACCTTCAAATGCCATGCTTTCAGAGATGCGAACTGCACCGCCAATATGGACGATGGAATTGTTTGATGTTTTTGGCAATACTGTATTTTGTTCAAACTCGTTAATTTTACCCGCTTCGGCATAAATTATTGGTTCATTTATTGGTGGCAATAAAGAATTTCTGACAAAGAAATATTCCTCAGTACGTTCCGATCCATTTTCTTCACGTATTCGAATTGATATTTGATATGCCCCATCAGGGAACCGCGAAGTATCTAATTGACGATTTCCCGCATCGTAAAAGCGCGCATCTATTAATCGGTTACTGCGAAACACTTCAACTCGACTACGCATATTCAGGAAAATAAATATATCTGTACCACTTGATGTTTCCAGATCAGTACGCGTATTAAATGATGTTTGAACCCGAAAACCAGTTATATCAACCTGTGAGAAAAAATTTGTAGACCGGGATTCACTTTCGAATACACCTGTTTCCGCTTCCCATCCCTGATAGTCTTTTTGCAGTGAAACTTCATCAACAACGTAGTCTTCATTATCAGTGTAGTTTGACTGGGCGAGTAGTCTGGTATCTCCAAAAGATACAATACTATTGGTTTGTGCATTAAACCTGTCTTCAATAGCATCCGTACCAGATAAGTTCAAACTGAAATTATGAATTGTAGAAAAGCTTTCCTGTGCAGCAGGTAAATACTTTGATGATTCGACATATTGTACCTGCAGAAATCTTTCATTGATAAACAAGTCGACTCTAAACTTGCCTTCGTCAAAAATAATCCCGGCGATATTAGGCCTCAAAACTCCGCAATCAATATTGCTGGTTTGCACTAAACATAATTCTTTAGCATTGGTATTAAGTGAACCTGTAATATTTTCCAGGATGTATTGCCTATCCAGCAAATCATCAATGTAATTTATAACTATTTCTGGCTGATGAAATTGCAAAGTCTCAAAATCATATGTGGCATTTGCAGATACTAAATATCTTCCCTGGTAATAAACATCGACCTGATTTACCTGAGGGCCCGCTAAATCTTCAAAGCCCAAAGGAACACTGTCAGACACCTGAATGAATTCTTCTGTTTCTTTTTTGACAACATCGCTTGCAAATATACTGGTTGAAAATATTAGTGCGCATACAAAGATCACCCGAAGGATATAGTTCAACTTCGGGTGATCGTATTTTTGTATCTTGTGTTGTGTAGTCACTCCCTGACTATCTTCTGAATTTATTCGAAGATTCGAACAGAATGTTCTTTTCCGCGACTAAGAAAATATGTCACGGGCTGATCTTTGGTTAACTCAACACTCCATGTATTGCCTGGGTATAAGCGTTTACCAGGATAATGTTCACAAAGATTCTCGTCAGCAACCTCGGGAGGGCACTGTGTCCCTTTCCTAAGCAGGACATTTTGATTTCCCTTATTGCTCACTGTTAACTGATTATTCGTGCGTTTGTGTGTGAGTTGAAAATGACCCTGAACAGGATGAACAATCACTAAAACTTCATACCCGATGAGTATTTTGACGCCACTTTTTTTAGCGCTAAGATCACCTACAACCGGAGTGATACTGACGCGGTAAACCTTTTCCACTTCAGGATTTGGACTCAGGTTAACGAACCTTAACAACTTCCTGCCATTAGGTGGAACGACCAGTTTATTAGGCGACACAAGTAATCCAGCTTCTTTGGGGTTATCAAATACCTCCCGGGATTGATCTTCGCTGCCCGGGTTATGCACAATTTTAGGCGTCACCTGAATGTATAATGGGTCTGATCCGGCATTCTGAATTTCCAGATCTTCACGATTGGGCTGCCCGGGCTCAAAATAAATAATCGATTTGTTCAGTATCATGTCAGCACTGGAAATGCCGGGAAGTACCAGAACCAATAAAAACAGGAGAGATTTAATATTCATAAAATTATCTTTTGTGATGGTGCCGCAATGAATGAGATTATCCGTATTAATACTTTAGTATTAATCTATAACTTTATGAATTATAAAGAATTTAATATGTATTAACTGAATTTTGACGGCATTTTAGCGGGCGATTAAACACATTCGTCGGGCAAAGATTTCAAGCTGAATATTGCTGCACTGGCATGACTTTTTGACTTGAATACTATTACTGTAAATACTTAGCATTCTTACTGAAATGATTAAAAAACCTTGTGAATTAGGGATAAAGGTATGCTAATGTGTTGCTTCAGATATCTTCGCTAAACTAGCTAACTTACTGAAGCTGCAGTGGAGACTATTTAAAAGATTAGATATGCCGTACGCACGGAAAATTGGCAACCCTTTCTCCTCTAGTTGGGTATAAAATACAATAAATTGTCAACGTCCCAGCGTACAATTGGCAGATTGCAAACCCGTCTTAATGGCGGGTTTTTATTTTATTATTCAATAAGTTAAGATATTAAGTTCAAGTTAATTGTGATATCAAAATCCCGGCAAGTTACGAACACGTTATCTATATTCATTTTTGTCCTTTTTTCTTTTACCTGGGTAACCCCACCTGGCCATGCTGCGGACGATACCGGCCAGTATCTGACGATGGGCCTCGGAAATCTCAGCTGCAAATCATTTCTAAGTGAAGATGAAGAGGGCGCGGCCTATTATTTAAGCTGGCTGGCAGGTTATATGACGGCCTATAACTATCTCGCAGAAGACACTTATTCCATCATGGGCAAAACAAAAACGATCGAACAGATAGAATCCTGGTTACATGATTACTGCACGGTTAATGGTAATGAAACATTTGAAAGTGCAATTCGTAACCTGCTGAGAAATCTGAAATATTTCAGGATTAAGCAAAAATAATACCCCAGTAATTATGACTACTGGAAATAGGCAATTATTGCTATAGTTTCGTTACTTCTTCAATCACAGTTAAACACATGGAAAATCAGGATTTACGCAAAGCGGGTTTAAAAGTAACGCTCCCCAGAATGAAAATCCTGGAGATTCTTGAACAATCCACCAAGCAACATTTAAGCGCTGAAGATATTTACCGTGTCCTGCTGGATTCTGATGAAGAAATAGGGCTGGCGACAATATACAGGGTCCTTACCCAGTTTGAGGGTGCTGGCCTTGTTATGCGTCATCACTTCGAAGGTGGGCAAGCCGTTTTCGAACTGGATCGAGGTAAACACCATGATCACCTCATTTGTATAAAATGCGGCAAAATTGTCGAATTTGTAAACAGCTCAATTGAGGAGCAACAAAAGAAAATTGCTGAAGATGCCGGCTTTAAAATCACCGATCATTCGTTAATTATCTATGGCGAGTGTAATACTGATGAGTGCGAAAATTCCTAGGCACTGCGTTCACTAAGCTTCAACCTTCCTGTCCCTGGTTTTCATCGAAAATGCCTCGTTAAGATCCCGCTTTTTGATTGATATCACATTCTGCGCCCCGCGACTTCTATAATATTGATATATAACATTAAGTTATATTTTTTATAGATATAATTTACCAGCAATGGGTTTTGCTTATTGTTCAGCTAAATTCATTTATATTTTTATTAATTACTTTGTTTTGTGAATTATCTTCTAAAAATGATTTTTCTCACCATTACAATGCACAGGTATAACTCGATTAATAAAAAAAGCTGACTGGCACTTAAACACGTCAATTTTCACATAAAGAAGAGAAACCATTGTATGTATCTAGAACATTTTGGTCTAAAACAACAGCCGTTCCAATTAACTCCTGACGCGAACTTTCTTTACTTGAGTCAAGGCCATAAGCGCGCAAAAGCGTATATGGACTATACAGTATGGAATAGAGACGGGTTTGTTGTGATCACAGGTGAAATTGGTTCCGGTAAAACTACGCTTATTCAAAGTCTGCTATCAAGCGTTGGCGATGACGTTGTCATTGCTCGTGTTTATCAGACTCAACTTGATGAGATAGAATTTTTCCAGGCAATACTGGTTGAATTTGGGTTTAAACCCTTTAGCTCAAATAAAGTCGAGCTCATTGAAATGCTAAATACTTATCTTATGGATCAGTACGAGCAGGGCCGTCAGGTTATTTTAGTCATTGATGAAGCACAAAATCTAAGTCGCCGTGTACTGGAAGAAGTACGTATGTTGACAGGCATGGAGACACAGCAGGAACGTATATTGAATCTTGTGCTGGTAGGACAACCTGAATTAAAGCAGGTACTGGACGCCCCAGGCATGGAGCAATTGTGTCAGCGTATACGTTTCAGATTTCATCTGGCGCCATTGAATCAGGAAGATATTGCCGCGTACGTCAAGCACAGACTGGAAATGGCAGGATACGATTATTCGCTTGAAGAAGAAGGTAAAGTTGAGCCAATTGTCGATCCTGAGTGTTATCCGATCATCCAGCGCTACACAGGTGGAGTGCCAAGACTGATTAACGCATTATTTGATACCGCGTTGATTACCGCATTTGTAGAACAGGAAAAAACCATATCCATTTCCACATTGGAGTTATCTGTTGATGAACTTCAATGGATACCCTATGAAGAACGTGTTGGTATTAAACACTTTGCAGAAAAAAATATTGCTTCACTAAATATGGCTGGAGAACCAACCCCCAAGCTGGTTCAGATGGATGGAAACAAGATTGTTGCATGCTTTGATATCACTAAAGAAGTTACCACAATTGGTCGAATCCCAAGCAATGATATTCATGTCGCGGTCAAGTCCGTCAGCATGCATCATGCCAAGGTGATAAGTTTTCATAACAATTTCTTCCTGGAGGACTTGCGCAGTACTAATGGCACTTTGGTGAATGGCCACCGGATTAATAAATGCGTATTGAAAGCAGGCGATAAAATCTCATTCGCTCGTGTAGACATGGAATACCGCGTAGATAATATTAACTACGAAGAAAAAAATGTGAGCGTTTTATCGACCAATTCGGGTGACACCGAGACTAAAAAGCCTGTGTCAGATGTGTCCAAGAATGTAATGGGTAGTAATGAGGCAGCTGTGCCAGCCTAGTTAACTGCGAATACCAGTGCCTCTATTCAATAATGTAGAGGCAGTGACGTACAGCACGATGACAAATGACAGAATGATGCCTAACGATATATAAGTATTTATATCGTTTACACCTATCATGCCGGTTCGGAATGTATCAACCATATAAAGTATTGGGTTCGCATAGGACACTGTGCGCCAAAATTCGGGAAGCATATCAATACTGTAGAATATTCCTCCCAAATAAGTCAGTGGCGTCAGCACGAAAGTAGGGATTAACGAGATATCATCAAAACTGTTTGCGAATATGGCATTAATCAATCCTGCCAGAGAGAATAATATACTTGTGAGCAGGGCTACCAGCAGTAACAGTCCAATATTCTGAAATTGCAGTTGCGTGAAAAATGTCGCTGTAATTGTTACTGCAATACCTACCGTTAAGCCTCTGGCAATACCACCCGATAAATACCCCCAGATAATGATGTAGTTAGGCATGGGCGAGACCAGCATCTCTTCTATATGTTTTTGAAATTTTGAGCTATAAAAAGATGAAACAACATTGGCATATGAGTTGGTTATGATTGACATCATGATCATGCCGGGAATGATGTAGTCAATATAAGTATGTCCTTTAACATTATCCAGTTGTGATCCAATCAGATTTCCAAAAATTACAAAGTACAGTGCGACAGTAATAATTGAAGGCACAATAGTTTGTACCCATATTCGTGAAAACCTTAGGATTTCTTTTATAAATATTGTTCTTAAAGCAATAAGCTTTTCAGTGAATGTCATAATTTCGTATAATTATTTCTTGACTAAATTCATGAATAATTCTTCAAGCCGGTTTGACTTGTTCCTCATGCTGACAATCTGAATACCAAGCTTATCAAATACAGAAAAAATCGATTCAAGTGTCTGGCTTTTCTGAGGTGTTATTTCAAGAGTTCTGTCATCAGTTAATGTAATACTAACATTTTCGATGTCAGGCGCTGTTGTAACTGAATTTTTCAAATAGACAATAAAGGTTTCTTTTTTAAGTTGCCCCAGGAATTCACGTAATGATGTGTCAATAATAATATTCCCATTATTAATAATGCCCACATTCCTGCATAAATATTCTGCCTCTTCAAGATAGTGAGTCGTCAGAATTATGGTTCTGCCATCACTGTTTAATTTTTGCAGTAACTCCCACATGGAACGACGAATTTCTATGTCTACACCCGCGGTGGGTTCGTCTAGTATTAGTAATTGCGGGTCGTGTATTAGTGCTCGTGCAATCATTAAACGGCGTTTCATACCACCAGACAACTCTCGTGGCGTGTTTTTTCTTTTTCCCCAGAGCCCCAGTATATTTAATATGTGTTCGGCCTTTTCAGTGGCAATATTTGATTGTATACCGTAATAGCCAGCCTGGTATTTTACGATTTCAATGACTGGTTCAAAGGAATTGAAGTTGAATTCCTGTGGTACCAGGCCAATTAATCTTTTTGCCTGTGCAAATTCCTTATCTATATTATTCCCGTATATTTCTACAGTGCCGGAAGTCTTATTGATAAGTGAGCAAATAATACCAATAGTGGTCGACTTGCCAGCGCCGTTAGGGCCCAGCAATGCATAGAAATCACCCTGGTTTACCTGAAAAGAAATACTGTTGAGCGCCTGAAATCCGTCTTTATAGCGTTTTACAAGATTCTCTATTCTAAGTGCTGGCACTTGTGTATTGATTTGCATAATTTTGATGCAGCTGTTTCAAGCCTGGTTTGTTACAATAAATACTTAATAAATAACCTTAAGCATAAGCATGGATTGTTTTTACGAAGCGGCTAATGAAGATAGCATTCAAATCACCTTATATACAAAAGCTGAATTTGATGAATTAACAAATTCATCACTGGAAAGTGCTACCACATGGATATTGTCCAGTAATCGTTCAGTAGATAAGGGCAATCATTATCTTGTACCTGATAGTAAAGGTAAGTTAAACCAAGTTGTCGTTATTGTCGATGGCAATCTTTCAATGTGGTCTATCGCAGATTTACCGTTTTCACTACCCGGCGGCAACTATTTTCTTTCTGATAGCATTTCTGCTGAAGATCGCGAAAAACTTACTATCGGATGGGGGCTTGGAGCGTACCAGTTCTCTAAATATAAAAACACAAAGGAATCTGCCCGATTATCCTTTGGATCAGATATTGATCAGGCGACAGTTTTAGCTATTATAAATTCAACCTGGATTGTCAGGGATCTGGTCAATGAACCCGCCAATGAAATGATGCCAGAGCATCTTTCTGATATGACGCAAAATATTGCTGCAAGATTCAATGCTACATTTTCAGAGATCGTGGGTGAAGAGTTAATTAAACAGAATTACCCGTTAATACATGCTGTTGGTCGTGCCAGTGAACACCCGCCAAGATTACTTAAACTTGAGTGGGGCAATCCTGAGCACCCACTACTGTGTATCGCAGGCAAAGGTGTTTGCTTTGATAGTGGTGGACTAGATATTAAAAATGCACCTGGTATGCGCTGGATGAAAAAAGACATGGGTGGCGCTGCTCACGCGCTTGGGTTAGCTAGTTATATAATGGAAACCAATTTACCTGTGCGCTTACAGGTAGCCATTCCTGCGGTGGAAAACGCAATTTCAAACAATGCTTACCGCCCTGGTGATGTCATTGTTGCAAGATCTGGCAAATCTGTTGAAATTGACAATACTGATGCTGAAGGCAGGCTAGTGCTTGCGGATGCAATAGTTGAGCTTTGCGAACTGAAGCCGGACTTATTGATCGACTATGCAACTCTCACAGGAGCAGCACGTGTTGCGCTTGGAACAGAAGTAGGGGTGTTTTTTAGTCAGCAAGATAAAACATCCCATGGCTTATATTCTTCAGCCAGTGATACTGAAGATGATATATGGCGCTTGCCTCTACACCAGGGATACAAGCCACAGTTAAAAAGCGATATTGCTGATCTGGTTAATTGCTCAACCAGCGGATATGGCGGCGCAATTACTGCAGCATTATTCCTGCAATCATTTGTTACAGATGACTGTGATTGGGTTCACTTTGATGTGATGGCTTACAACATGAGGAATCGAGCTGGTCGACCCAAAGGGGGAGAAGCGATGGGCCTTAGAAGTGTTTGTGATTATCTTGAAAAGCGCTACGGCAAGAAAAACTAAAGCTACATTATTCGTTTGGTGAACATTTAAATATATTCATAATTGCTTCCACGAATAGCCGAGAACTTTATATTTCTAATATGATAAGATTTTCAAGACTTGTCGATTATCTATTTTTCGTGAGCTGGTCTAAACCTAACCTTGCTCGATCGCGTGCGGATGCTATTTAAGATTACAGAAAGCTTTAATATTACTGATTTCAGCAAAAGTTTTAACTTCCCCTTCATTTGTATCAATGAATAACAAATATAACCGCATCTCCCCCAGAAAGTATTCATGTTAAATGCAGCTATTCCCCAAAGTTCACGACGTTGAGAGCACCAGTGTTTTTTATAATCATCGTCGAATAAACCAAAATTCATGCTTTTAACAAAATCTTTTTCAATGAAGTATTTAATTGTATATAAATGCAGTATTGAACCTAACGAATATTTTGAAAATTCCAAATCATAAACTGATTTCATTCCTACAGCGGAGTGTGATGTAATAATTGCAAAATCGGCAGCGACTGCTATGTCATCTATATATAACACACCAACCCTCATAGATCCTTCTGCAGCACATATACGAATTAATCCTGGAAAAAAGTTTTTAAAATAGTCTTCCTCTTTCCAGCTTTTTTTACTCACTGCGTCTAGAATTGATATAGCTCGCTCTGCGTCTTTAGCTTCGGTCATCATTTCAAAACGGAAAGAATGTTTCTTTTCAATGCGTTTTACCTGTTTAAGGCTTTTTTTAACTCTGCTTGAGCGCTTACTCAAGTAATCATCAAAATTTAAGTGACTGGTATCTTCATATAGATTACCGGCGTAAAAGTAGCTTGCAACTTTCATATCTGATTTCGTACAAGCTGAAATTACATGAGCAAATAATTTCGAGTCTGGATCAAACAGATTCAGATCGATGAGACTACGACGAGGCTTTTCTTGTTGTATTGCCTCAATTAGTTGTTTGATTAAAAGCTCTGCATTGTCTTCTGATTCCGGTATCAGTAACGAGTGAGTTTGAGATAGATAGTTTGTGAAGCCTCCAAGAGAAGAAGGACGTACCCACCAGCCGCGAATTCTTGCTCCATTTTGTGCTGCTGGGGTTGTAGTAACAAGTAGCGCTTTTAACTTGGGTTGTGGAGAGATTTCTTCTACTGCATACAGCCTTAATTGTGTGTTTTTCTCCAGTGTGTTTTGCTCAAGGTGAGTAAACCATAATCGACTAAGAAAAAAATTCTGTGCATTAATCTGTTGAAAAAAACAGTCATATTCGTGCGGCAGCTCTTCTATACTGTTGTATACTTTCACCTGCAAATTTTCAGTTTGAATGTTTTCATTGCCATGGTCCTGGCCAATGAAATCTTTTATCTGATATTTGTAGCTAGGTAAATATTCGAAGTTTGCTGTGCTCATTTTTATTCTCGCAAAGACTAAATCAACATAGAATCTGTTGTTAATTTTAAATAGTCGTAGCTGATATTATGAGATTCAGTACTAAAATTATTGAATTCTTTGCTTGATATATTCGTCAATAAACAATTCTGATAACTCCTTAACATAAATGTATGAAATGAATTTATTCTAGATGCCTAACATATTTAGTAAATATGTATTAAATCAGTATGCGTGAATATTACATATCGTATAAATAATGAAATAAAAATTAATTATTTTTAAGGCGCTACTGATATGAAATATTTAAAAATACATCATTGTATTAATAACTGAAATTGACTGAGTAAATTATGATAAGCCATTAGCAGGGGCTCAATATTGAATATCTGGGATATCACTATCAAATAACTACTAAATAACTATAACGGTCATTTATCCAAATCGCTCAGCTCGAAAATTGAGGCGTGAGCAGAAACAACTGCAGCTATAGCAAGAGACGCCAGACCAATAAAAACTACAGCAACCATTAATATAGAATTAACAGCTAAAGTTTACTTTGTATAGCGATGCCTATAGCCAAATCTAATATTATTACAATAAATAATTAAGTTAAGAAACGAATCTTCACTAGCAATAGTCTCTATTAGTTCAATATTTATTTCACAAAAGCAGTCTTTTTTAACAGTCTCAATGTGAACTGTCTCCCAAAAATAAAATTTAACAAGAATTTTTCAAGGTTATGTAACCCACTAATAATTCTTGCTTTTATATATCCATAGACAAGCACTACACAATAAAATTTTACACAAGTGAATGATGTAAGTCACAGATAGTTAATGCTATATCCAGAGCTCCCAACATATAAATTCGTTATTGCATGTTCGTTATTAATTGCAATTACATGACCTATACAAAATAACAACAAAAATTTTATAGTTAATACTAATCGTAAAATTCGATTAATAAAAAATAATAATTCCTCATAAAAGGAGGCCGCATTGTGAAACTACAACACAAAAAAAAACGGCTGAGTAAGTTTTCAGCCACTCTTATAGGGGCGATATTAACAATATTTGTTTTTGCGCCTTTATCCGTTATTTCTGCACCACTTTCCGTGCCTCCTATTACTTCTGTGGATGGTAAACATGAACTCTCAGACATCATCGCCGATAACGACTGGGCTATTGTGCTGGGTCGCGCATTTTTCTGGGATCAGCAAATGGGTAGTGACGGTGGCTCATGTGCAAGCTGTCACTATGCTGCTGGTGCTGATATCAGGATTACCGCACAAGTCAATCCTGGCTTTACTACTGTAGACCCAGCTATTGGTACAGATACGTTTGGTTGCACTGAAGGAAGTGAGTGCATCGTTGGGTCTGAAACCTCACCTTCTGGCGCGAAAATGACACCAGAATATACCTTAACACCGGAAGACTTTCCTTTCAGAAAACTGGTAGACAATGATCCGTCACAGGTGCTCACAGCCACCAATGATGTTGTTTCATCATCAGGTTCTTTTGACGCTAAATTTAAAGGATCATATCCTGGAAGCGAACATTGCGGTAAAGCCAGTGCTGATATTTTTTACAAGACTGAGAAACATGGTCATGGACAATATAAATTAGCGGCTCGCATGGTGGAGCCTCGCAATACTCCCACTACAATTAACGCTGCATTGAACTACCGTAATTTCTGGGACGGACGTGCGGAAAATATTTTTAGTGGTGTTGGTGTCCATGGGATGGCTGACGTAGTCAGTGAAGGTACTGAAAATAATCGCTTAATTGTGATGAATGGCAATTACCCTGAGTTAACTCACTTATCACTTAGAAACTCAAGTGCTGCATCGCAAGCGGTTGGTCCGATTCTTTCAAATTTAGAAATGTCCTGTGATGGTCGTACTTTCCAGGATGTTGCTCGTAAAATTTATTCCATGCGACCATTAGCCAAGCAACGCATTGCATACGATGATAGTACTTTTGCTATCGGTGTCAAAGGTGATTTGCGTGCGAAGAAAAGAGGTCTGAAGAATAAGTACAGATACTACAAGCTTATTCAGCTAGCATTTGATGAGAAATGGTGGAAAGCAAATGGCGCCTGGAAAATAGAAGGGGGCGAACTTAAAAAAGCCAGAAGCTCTCGACATGGTTTTACTCAAATGGAAATGAACTTCCCTATGTTTTGGGGTCTAGCTATTCAGGCATATGAACAGACATTAATTTCTGATCAGTCTAAATTCGATACTGCTGAAGCCTTAGGTTGTTTTGGCTTCCTAGCTGACGATACAAATAGACCTGCAGAATGTACTCAAGATGTCTGGAGTGACTCAGAAGAACTGGGGCGCTTAGTGTTTAATACACCAGTATTTTTACCACCACCAGCTCGACCAAGAGATGCAACAGGTAGACCAGTGAATCATTCAAACTGTGCTGTGTGTCATGCAGGTAATGCTACGACTGATGTGGCAGTTATTAATCCTGATGGGTCATTTATTCCAGTGATTGATTTAGGAGCTACAACCGATGCTGGATTCCATGGCACAGGAACACGTTCAGTGTTACAGGACTTACAATTAGGCGGTACAGATGGCTACGGAAACCCTCTAGGTCTCGGTAGACAACTGGCTAATTTTGTCAAAGATGGAACTCCACCAGTCAATCCAGACGTGGATATTTGTGATGTTACTTCCCCATTAGCTGGGGGCGCGACGCTATACTGCACAGATGGAGTTCGTAATGACGTACCTTTCAATCCCGTACAAGCAATTGATAGTGTCTCAAAAACATCCACCATTCGTAACATCGCATTGACCCCTCCATACTTTGCTTATGGTGGTTACTCAAACCTGGAGCAAGTGATGGACTTCTACATGCGCGGCGGAAGTCAAGAAGTATTAGCAGGTGGTGGTAATACTACTGGTTCTGGTCCTAATGGAGATTGGACGGTAGAACAAATTATTGCGAATAAAGACTTAGAAGTTAATCACGGTAGTAATCTAGGTTTAATGATTCCACTACAATTAACACCTGAGGAAAGAACTGGCGTAATTGATTTCATGAAGTCTTTCACAGATGAACGCGTACGATGCGATGCAGCACCATTTGATCACCCTGAGTTAATCATTTTTAATGGTCATAAGGGCAAAGATAAATACGGGTTTAGAGTGGCTGCCGATAAAAAAGTACGCTTACCAGCAGTCGGAGCATACGGATACAGTGACGCATCCGGGCTATGTCTGCCAAACGATGGTGATTTATTTGCTCCAGACATGGGTAATCGCTTAGGAGAAAATCGTTAAAAAAGCAAATAAAACTCGAATATTTTTTTCATCTTTTTAGTATTATATTCGAGTCTCTCCCTGAAGGGCCCTGTGTATACAAGGCCCTTTTTTATTTCTGATCGCATTTCATAAGAATTAAATTTTTTAATATGTGGGGTAAATAATAGTGAAGCTCTTAAGACAGTAAGCTAAAAAAATAATGCTAATTACAAGCAAGAAAATATTACCGTAAGATCAGATATGCCTAGATTATTAAAAGAGAACTTCTTGTACGGTTATGTCTTATGGTTAGCACTCATAATAATGATGATATTAACAGCATCTTGTAATCTAAAAGATGCTGGTCAAGATGAGAAGTTGCTTTATGAATGCCGCGCGTACGTACAGTGTTTATATGATGCTGAAAAACATATTGTTTTATCTATAGGGACAAATGAAATTTCAGAGTGTAAAAATATAAAGAACTCACTATTAGTGTGGTCGAGATAAGGCCATAATGGCCATTCACTTAGTTACAGTTCCTGTATCTGCGCAATTAAAGGAAAATAGCAACAGCTTAAATATAATAATCATGGGTGATAGTGAAACAAGATTTACTCGATACAATCCATTCTCGCTATACTACGCATGATGTTCGCCGCCGGGTAAATTCTAAAAAAATCTCGAAAATTATTAAGCAATACAAGGCCTGGTTTAACGACTTCCGATTTAACGGACGTGGAGCATGGATCAAATATCAAGTGAGATGGGGTTGGAGAATATTTTAGAAGGGATGAATAGTGATATGTATTGTCCTGGGGTAATATTATTTTATTCTAACATTTAGTGACATTTTTAAAGATCTGGTATTTCTTGCTATGCTGTCAAATTATCAAGCAGGCATTATTTCCCCTGACCCCTATTTCCTCTAGCTAATACTAACAAATTAAAACCATTAAAATATGATGCTGTGAATCCCGAATTTATGCGAAACATCATTTTTCTAAACCCATATGACAATCGCGGTATGATGCCCCACGGCCCTCCAATGTCTTTATCATCAGTATAAAAATAATCTACAACATCGTAGCCCAAATCTGAAAGAGTAAAAAGCGCTGTTTCTTTTGTAAAGAAATGCAGATGGCCATAAGTGTCATACATGTGGCGCATATATTTTGATTTTCTGATTACTTCATTGGCGGCAATATCTAGCGGGATATGAAATATAATCCAGTCAGTTTTTTTTCTTAGCGAGTCAAGAAATCCGCGATAATCTGATATGTGTTCAAAAACATCAAGCATAAGAAATAAGTCTGGAGAAACAACTTTAGACTGTAAAATGTCTTCATTATAAAATCTAATATTGGTGTTTTCTTTTTCATTAGCTAACGAGATTGCCTGAGGTGAGATATCAAACCCTCTAAAGTCTACACAAGCATCCATATTTTTTTGCAACTCAATCAATATTTTGCCTGCACCGCAACCGATATCAAATACAGAATTTGGAGCGAGCTTATGTTTTTGTATCATTCTAAGTATCTGATGTGCTTTCCAATGAGAATCTTCCTGATGCCAGCTGCTGACTTTTTCCAGATACTCGCCATTTGTATATTGATTAGACTTCATGATGTTAATTGCTCGTTGTTAATTACATGTTTCAATATTTATATAACTTGAATCACAACCAGATAGATGGCAATACTTTCCAGACTTCCTTGCTTCAATTTCTAGAAAATTAGCAAGATATTATAGCCTCTTAGGTTAATCGCTATTACTCAAATTTTCTGAAATGGCGTAGTACATCTCAATTACTAGCAAATAAAATCGCTAAAATGAGAAACAACTACGTAATCGCATTTACTGTTGGATTCATTCCGGTCGAAACTATATAGCTCGTATGTGAATAATTTATGTGCTTATTCTCACGGAAATAATTTGATTATTTGAGTATTCTTGGTAAGCAATGACACTAAAAACGTTGATTACACTAAATCATTAAAGCATTGCACTTTTAACAAAATTTAGAGTGATAGCAATTAGAGACTTCACTTTAGGCTTAAATAATATGAAATATGTACGACAAAAAATTATGAATTAATACCACATAAAACAATCATGCGTGCATCGGACAAAAAGATGAATGATCTCGAAAAAATTAATGCAGCTTGCACTAAAAAGTCTTTCCTGAAATTGCCGGTAGATATCGACACTACCAGGTTGTTAAATGAATATAACCAAATACCTGAATCAGCCTGGGGTGGTAGTTATTGGGATGTGCATTGCTCCATTGATATGGTATTACTTCGAGGTGGCAATAAAGGCTCTGACGAAGACTTTCATACAGGTAATGTGGTCAATACCCCGTTGCTGGACAATATGCCCTATATAGCCTCTCTAATATCATCGGACGGTCCTTTTGGTGGCGCAGCGTACGCTTTTATATTTCGCACTAAACCAGATGGCATCACTAGAGTACATTATGATGACCATGAAGCCTGGAAAAAAACAGTGCGTATTCATGTTCCGATCATCACCAATGACGGCGCTTTTTTGCTGTCAGAAAAACGAGCAAAGCATCTCTCCGTTGGTGAAGTGTGGACATTTGATAACCAGACACTACATTCGGTAGTCAATGGTGACTCAACCAGAGTACACATGATTTTTGACGTTAACCCAAATGCAAAATTTGCAGAACTAATGACTAATGCGACTTTCGACCCGGGTGAAGTGGATCTTGATCGATGGGCTCTTACATTAGGGCCTGAACATGGAGGAAATCGCATACCGCCTCTAATGTTTGCCACTGGTGAGCCGCTAAGTGCCTTCGACAAGATATCCCTCAACCTTAACCCCGATGGCTTTGCTACACGTGTTGAGCGAGTTAGTAAAAAAGGAAAACTTCTACGGACCCCAATAAAAAAGGGCGACGTTATTGTCGCAGTCAATAATGTCGAAGAGAGTGTACTGTCTCGTACTGCGCTTGATCATATCCAGTTAAAACATGAACCTGGAGAAACTGTATTACTAGACATCTTGCGCGACAATAGAAAAATGACTGTACAGGTTCAGCTGAAACCAGAGCATTATTTCTCATTGTCAGCTCGACTCTCGCATTTATTTGAATATTTTGATTATCGTGCTGGGCAGAAAATCAATAGCGGATATTAGGCAAAAGGCAAAATCATCGCCTTGTATGTTTTAAGGTAATATCCTATATTTACTTATTAATAGCCTTTAATCCAGTATTGGGAACAGCATCAATTCGACGGCCATATCTAGCCCAGTTCAACACAGTTGATGAATATGAAAGATCCTGTGCTATCGTCACACCTCCAGCATCTTCTTTGATACGTGATCGAAAAATCACGTAACACAACTGGCAGATATCAGGGTGTTTCTCTGTAATTCGGTTAGACAATCAGTCTGGACATGCACGTTGAGTACATCCTATTTACGGAGCGACCTGGCGATATTTTTATATTAGTGCGCCAATTGTGAGATTATTTGGCTGTATTAATTGTCCGGTACCAGCCCGTATCGCCTGAGCGTCTGTTTGCTCAGCCCAAGCACATGCGTCTATTTTGAGATGGAAGATATAAATATCAATAAAAACAGTCACTTATTATGCATAGCCCCTATGATGGAATGGACAGATCGCCATTATCGTTATTTGGCGAGGCTGATGACCAGGCATACAAGGTTATATACAGAGATGGTCACCAGTGGTGCATTGATACACGGCGACCGTGAAAGATTCCTGCGATTCAATCAATGCGAACACCCGATAGCACTTCAGTTAGGTGGTAGCGAACCGGAAGAAATGGCGTTATCGGCAAAGTGGGGCGAGCAGGCGGGTTATGACGAAATTAATATAAATGTCGGATGCCCCAGTGACCGTGTGCAAGCAGGCAGATTTGGTGTGTGTCTAATGCGTGAACCTGTGCAAGTAGCAAGGTGCATTTCAGCGATAAGAGAGCAGGTTACAATTCCGGTAACAGTAAAATGTCGTATAGGCGTAGATAACGATGACAGTTATGAATTTCTGACACAGTTTGTTGATGCTATTGTCGCGGCTGGATGCGAAACGTTAATTGTTCATGCGCGTAAAGCCTGGTTAAAGGGGCTGAATCCCAAGCAAAACCGTGAAATTCCTGAGCTGAATTATGAGCGAGTTTACTCACTAAAAAGAGAATATCCGAATATGAATATTGTTATCAATGGTGGTATCGACTCAATTGAACAAATGAAACATCATTTGCAGTTTGTAGATGGCGTGATGATTGGACGATATGCTTACAAGCATCCAGAATTTCTGTTAAAAGTGGATAGGGAAATCTACCACGCTAGCGATAACTACTGCACTACCATGAATGACGTTATATTAAACTATGCAAAATACATAGAAAAAAATATGCAAGCAGGCATTCCTCTTAAGTCGATGACCAAGCATATCTTAAATGTATATCAGGGAATTCCAGGCGCTAAACTATGGCGCAGGCACCTAAGCGAGAATATGCATAAACCGGAAGCAGGGGTGTCACTAATTCATCAAGGACTGGAATACGTTAACTGATTAAACCATTTGCCCATTCTGGCAATACATTCTGTTTTTTTAACAAATGTATATCCTTAATAGAATCAATGTCAGACACTTTTTCCAAACAGTTAATTTCACGACCATGCTTTTGTGCTGTCGCCAACGTTTTATCCAGCACACATGAAGCCCCCCAAGGGATATTGTTAAACAAAAATGCATTTTGTTTTCTCCCTCCAACAAGTACATAGCCGCCATCAGTTGTAGGCCCCAGTACAATATCGTTGATCTTAGATATTTTACTAAATGCTCTAACTATATAATCCGGATTTAATGTTAAACAGTCTGATCCGATCAACACAACTCGTTGTGCCTTTTTTAATTCCTGCCTGATCGCATTACACATTCTGGAACCGAGATTCAATCCAGCTTGTTTTCTAATGCTGATGCCGGAAGGGTAGTGATACCGTCCTCTATTCAAATGTGTAGTATAAATTATCAACCTGAATTTATTATTTGACTTGAATATTTTTACTGCATGTTCATTCAGTTTTTTATGCAAATACAAGCATTCCCTGTGTGTTAAATCCGGGTACATGCGGGTTTTGACCCGACAGATTTGTGGTGCTTTAGTAAACAAAATTAATGTATTATCAGTTCTCATACGTTATTTATAATAACGCTGATAAAGCTTGGCTGGAGACACTCCAAAAAAATACATTAATCTATACTTCCACATTTTTAATATCGTGCTAAACACTCCATTGATTTCCCAGTACCGGACTGATGTTGTTACAGGACTTTTAATTATAATTCCTCGCCCTAATCTTTTTTTAAGCATTTTCGATAAATAAATATCTTCCATTAATGGATATTCAGCAATGTTTCCTGCGAGCCTGATAAATTCGTTCTTACTAACAAATATTGCCTGGTCGCCAGTTGCTATGCCAGTTAGTTGTGCGCGCTTATTCATCATCCATTCAATTATTTTGAACATGGCTTTATCTGAATCCAGTTTCACATCGAATCGACCCCAGTAATTATTGTCTGTCTGTCTGAGTATCATTGACTCAAAATTCTGTGGTAATCGAGTGTCTATGTGCAGAAATAATATCAGTTCTGTTGATTTACCCGCATTTGAACCGCCAAGGCTTATCTGCGCACCACGCCCACGAACTGATGAGGTGATCACTTTAAATTGATTATCCTGCAATAACTGCACGGTACTGTCTGAGCTATTGCCATCTACAAACAGAAGTTCATAGTCAGTATGCAGTGACCTTAAATAAACTAGATTCTTTCTAATCGTCAGTTCTTCGTTAAGAATGGGTATGACTATGGTTATTTTTTCTGTAGCCAACTTCTTAATCTGATCTCGGGTGAATTATATTATTTAACATAATATACATTATGCGAACTAGAAGGCATGATTAAGATCCTCCTTCAAATTCAGAAAATTGACCTGAATTAACGCTAGTACATAATTTAACCAACTTTCTGTGCCCGTACCTGTAACACGGGCACTTTGTCTCAATATGAGACTTTTCATACCGTTCATTCTGAGTAACCACCCATGAAAGAGCAGCGAAATAACGCGCTTTGCGCGTATTTCGCTCGTTGGGTTAGATGCTTTTTTAGCATCTAACGGACAACTAGACCTCGATAATAATGACGAGTATTGATGCTTCAGATTGACTGAAAATATCGATTCGAGATCGCCTGAATCTGCATTGCTAAACCCTACGCAGAAATTCTCATGGCGGGCAGAATTAATAAAATCGAGTTGCACTTTGGTAAGCGTTGCACTCTGACCGGCAACTGTTTCCTTGAGTTGGTACATATTGCCTAATTTTGCCTCAAAAAAGTTTGCAACGGGTGAAAAAATTGCCTCCTGTATCGGAGTACTGCATGTCATCATCATTGAGTTACACTCCTGAGTTCATTTATTTGTTTAAGTAATTTGTAATTTCTATATTTGAGTCGTGAAATTTCATCTTTCATTGACTCATTTTTTTTAATCATGTCTTGTAGTGTTTTCAGGTAATAGAATCGTTTATTTTTCATCATTCCATCTCCTGACTTAAGTAGTTCATTCGATCATCGTAGTTTTTAAATTCACGACTTGGTGATAGTTCACGAATGATCTCGACACGACAGTTCACCGTGTCTTGATTGATAGTTTTTAAGCGATTACTGATTTGTGATAACAATGCATCATCATTGTCTTCGTAGTTGACTTGAAGGTTCATACACATCTGCGACAGTAACCCGAGTGCGCCTAATGCTTCATGACGCTTTGCAATCACTTCAGGCATACGCATGCCTATTACAGGCAGTTGACGCTTGTGTTCATTCTTCTTACGTTCCAGGACTTGCTTCAGAAAGCAAATCGACTTTACTTCACCAGGTGAGTACTCTTCTCCTTCTGGTGTCATCAATTTACCGTTACTGAATGACCAACCTTCCCAATCCTTGTGATAAACCAGACCAGTGGTCATTGTTACAAACCAGTTCCATGTCGCAGTGGGAATCTTGTTTTTACCGGACTCCCAATTGCGCCATGTCCGCAGTGAGACGCTGCATAGTTCAGCTGCTTCTTCCTGAGAGAGACTCCCTACTCCCCATCGCTGATGGCGGATGTTGGCAGGGGTGGATTGATAGGACGTACCGTAGAAGGTAGCTGGACCACTATATACATTATGCGAACTTATAACGGTATGCTTGTAGACAGTATGGTTATACCCCAAATGTACAATCAAGAAATTCATCGACGTTGATATTTGTATTTCATACAGCAAAAGTGTGAGTTTAGTTAAGTATTTAGCAAATATGATGAATTTAGACTAAAGATATAACTGGAAATGCAGTTAGCAACCTATGTTATTGCTAAATATGCGCATTTTCGGGAATTTTATGAGCTATCAATGGCTGGTACTGTCATTGGTGTGTGTATTTAATACTGAATTATATGCAGATGCGGCCGATATCAGCAATCTAGAATCGAAACAAAATACCCGCTTTTGGAATAAAAACCTGAGATCGGCGATTGATATATCTACTCGCAGAAATGAAGATCTAAAATCCAGTCACTGGTCTTCACAACACGTGCTCGGCTTTGATATTCATAAAGTATTTACAGGACCACATGGTGATATTGGCACCCTGGTACTGCAGCCATATTTTGTAAGAATAAATAACGTAGAAATGCCACCCTTCTACTTTGATGATGGAGATGACTGGGAACTAAATTGGCGAATTGCAAATTTCAACTACACGCAGTTAGCGAACAGGAAGTTAAACATACGAATAGGTCATTTTGAAATACCATTTGGCCTTGAACAAAATATTCCTACCAATGGAACCCTACGCGAGTACACATATTATGACCGCGGCATAAAAGAAGATTGGGGCGTAAGTTTAAATGGAATATTACCAAATATGGAGTATGAACTTGCAGTAACCAGAGGTTCAGGTAATTACTATAAAGATAGAGATAACCCTTATGTGTTATCCGGTCGAGTTGGATCACCTGTTCACGAAAACATAATCTATGGAATTTCCTATTTTTATGGTGATGTGCTTGGTGAAGATGGAACAACAAAACGAAAAAGACTCGCTATTGATATGGCTACTTATGTGAATAGTTTTGAGTTTTTATTTGAACTGTCAGGTGGTGAAGATGAAGACGATGAAGTTTTCCATTCACTAGGCGAGATTTCATGGCGCAACCTGAATGAATCATTACATATATACACTCAACTAATATCCGATGGCAGGAAAATCAATTCAAGTTGGCAAGATTCTGTGACGACCAGGTTAGGTTTTCAGTGGATTTTAAATCCACAAGTATACATAAGTGCTGCTTGGCATAAAGACATGGATGTTTTCGAAAACGAACAGAAAACATCAGAAGCAATAATTCAATTAAGGGTTAGAATATGAATACGTATTATCTTTTGCGTATTGCTGTAATAGCAACGTTAGTCTTTCTGATACCAAATATTACGCTGGCAGACGCCTATTGCGCATTACGTGATCCTACTGCAGCTATACATCAGTTATATCCCAGCGCATCTTCATTTAGGTCGGTAGTAAGAATGGTTGATAATGATGTAAGAGTACAGGTTAATGAAAGGTTACCATTTACATTGCATTATGAAGAGTTAGGTGAACATACGCTGTACATTGCAATGCTTGATATTGATCGGTTAGGAATAGTACATATGCGCTCTGAAGCAACAAAATGGGGCTTAATGGAAACTGCATGGTCATTGGGTTTTGACTTAAAAGTCAAAGACCTGTTTATTCAAAGATGCAGAATAAAAGATTGTAAGAATGCTACTCTGGAAGACATTAAGGCTTCAGTTATAGGCAAGTCATTTGACGAGGTCAAAGCAATGTTAAACGAAGACGGATCAGCCATTGTCTTCGACGAAAAATATTCTGAATTACGAAATTCCTTGATTGCTTTGCCAATTATTCGATCTGCATTAAAGACAATACTGGTGACAGAACTGGTATGGAATGACGAGCTAAATATAGCGGATATCGACCCTATGTACTCGAGCTTGTTGTCTGTTGAATAAATAATATGCGCATAAAAAGTTATATAGCAACGATATTGACGCTGTTTCTGCTGAGTGGAACATTGTTGGCGTATTTCATTATTAATGAATACAAAGCAATCTATGATCTCACGGAAGAATATAACGAATATGAGTTTTCTCTCAAGGATCTGCAACGCGCAGAAACAATAATAAGTTCATACTTAACGCTAGTTGACCTTGTGTTGGGATCAGGAAAAACCTACCTTGCCAGCAAAGCTATGGACAATGGGCGCAATGCTATTTCAACGCTTGGCTTTAGAAATATTAATACGTTATCTGAATCTGTCGAGAATAAAGTCAAAGAAACAATATTGTCGATAGAGCAAATTAACAATATTCTGCAAAGGGCCAGCACTCCCCTCACCCCGTATAAAAATGCAAAAGAAAAACAGGAAGCGTTTAACGAGCATTTGTATAGAGCTGACGAAATCAGTGCGAACCTGGTAAGTAACTTTCCACATATTATTGGATATATTTACAATATCACTGAGGAAAACAGGAAAAAATTAAAACAAAGTGAGAAGAAATTAAATATCTCTATATCAATTATTCTAACAGTGTTTTGTTTGTTTGTAGTTTTCATATGGATGTGGATTTCAAGAAAAATCAGTCTTCCACTGGAATTGCTCGCACAATCAGCAATCAATGCGAAAGATAACGAACAATATAGTGTTGAAGTCTCACATGGCCCCAGTGAAGTTATATATTTGAGCAAACGAATCAACACTCTGCTTGGCAGCCTTCAGCATCAGGCAACACACGATCCTTTAACTGGCTTATTTAATCGCCGAGTTCTCAATAAGCAATTGAATGAAGTGTTCAATAACTGGCAGGAAAACAGACAAGTAGCAGTATTATGCTACATAGATCTGGATCAATTTAAACTGGTTAACGATACAAGTGGACATGCGGCTGGTGATCAACTATTAAAAAATGTTGCTAATTTATTAACCAGCAATGTTCGCAAACTTGATTTGGCAGTAAGAGTGGGTGGCGATGAATTTTGTTTATTGTTTGAAGGGTGCGATATTGATATAGCTATGCAGATAGCAAATAAAATTCGCGATGAACTGGAAAATATGCACTTCGTTTGGGGAAATCAAAGCTTTAAAATAAGCTGCAGTATTGGCGTTGCCCAGATTGACGAATCGTTTGATGATGTGAACGCGTTTGTAAATGCTGCAGATACCGCATGTTCATTAGCTAAAGATCAAGGAAAGAACAGAGTCTGCAGGTATGATATCAGCGACATTCAGTTGGCAGGCAAACGTAAAGATGTTTCATGTATTAACCAGTTGAATGAAGCTCTGGACTCAGATGGTTTTGAATTATATAAACAGGGCATATTTCCAACCAACCCTACCCGACTCTCAGATCAATATTATGAAATCCTGGTCAGGATGAAAGCCAGCGATGGACAATTACTTAATCCGGCGTCATTTATACCAACCGCAGAACGCTATCATCTGGCATCAAGAATTGACAAGTGGGTCATACATAACACCATTGAGTGGTTATCAAATAATCAGTACGAACTGGATCAGCTTTCACTCTGCTCGATTAACTTATCTGGTCAGTCGCTTTGTAAAAGTGATGTTCTTGAATTTATTCACCAGGAACTCAGTCGAAGTAATGTTCCTGCACATAAATTATGTTTTGAAATCACAGAAACAGCCGTTGTATCCAACATAGCAGAAGCTAAAGTATTTATTGAAGAATTACGCAATCTTGGTTGCAAGTTTGCTCTGGATGACTTTGGCAGTGGACTGTCATCATTTGGGTATCTAAAAGAACTGCCAGTAGACATACTCAAAATTGATGGCTGTTTCATAAAAGGACTGGCATACGAACATTTTGATTTTGCCGCAGTCAAATCAATCAATGAGATAGCAAAATCCTGCGGATTAAAAACTGTCGCAGAATTTGTCGATTCCAAAGAGATAATAGATAAGTTAAAAATGATAGGTGTAGATTTCGCACAGGGTTATTATCTTGAAGAACCAAACCCGTTAGCACCTACCGAGTTATACTGGAAAGAACAAGTCAATAGTTAAAAATATGCCCATTTTTTGTCTCAAGACGAGACGAGAAATTATTGAATAACGATTTATTGCTTAAGCTACTAAGTAAAGTTTAATCACAAAGCGATTTTTTTATCTATAATCTTTTTTGCCTCTTCGAGTGCAGCAGACTTTTCTGGGAAGACACGGAAATCGTGCTCCGGCATGGTCTTGTTGAAGTGAGCTCTTATTAATTCAGCGATCCCTAGATTAGTATCACTTTGCCCAAAAAGAAATGTAGCTTTTATCTTTTTTCTCTCATGGGCGGGGATGTATGTAGCAGGCATTTGTGGAGCCTCCTTATAATTCACATTAAAATATGTGACACAGCTTAAGTCCACCATTTCCACAGCACCTTGCTGAATGGAATCATCAGCATAAATATCCGAGAAATACTGCAGTATCTCATCTATAGTTAGCTCACCTGAACACACTATGTCTATTGTCCAGGTTGTTGTGTTGAAGTTATATTTAACTGGCATCGGTCAGGGTAAATAATCAGGTTTTCTGACTAATATTATGTAGTTCTATCAACTTGATTGCTACTTTTGTGAGTAACAATAAATATGAATGTCGAATTATTGACATTAAACTGTCAAGCATAGGGTTTAACAGGTTAAGCCAACGAATGTATCATCTATTACAATACATTATCGTTTATTGATATTGCTTTAGATGTCATTACTGTAAGTATGATGCTGGCAATTAACCCGATCACTGCGAATGCTGCTAGAAATAAAAAGAAGTGCTGATGCCCTTCTACTCCAGGAGAATTGTCAATCAATATCCCTGCAACATACAGAACAAACACATCTGGAGTAAAGCCAATGACTGAAACCAGTCCCACCGCACTCCCCGTCACTTTTGGTGACAGTTTTGTTTCTTCAAATATAGCAAAGTAAAGACTTCTTAAACCAAAAATAGCAATACATGTTAACAGAACATTGATAAGCAAAACCCAGGTAAGATTTATATTCGGAGTGGTGAATGCAAAATAACTGTCAGCGCACACAAGAATACAAAAACACAAACAAAGCATCTTAAGCACATTGAAGCGATCAGCCAGCAAACCTAATAAAACAGCCGCCACTGGGCGCACCCACGAACCAAGAGTAACAAGTTTTGCGGCTTCTATGTCATCGTATCCATACACATCCACTGCATAGAGTGAATAATTATCAAACCCTTTGAAGCCGACATATGCACAAATCACAATAATCGATTGTAACCAGACACTGAGTTTAGACAATACGAACTGAATATTGTCTGATATCTTTGCCCAAAATGGTTTTTCGTTTGAATTGTGCTGACTATGGGAAAGTCCTTTAAGTACGAACCATACATAAATACCCACTAACCCAGTCACTAGTGAGTAGCCAAGTATAACAACTCGAAAAATATACTGTTTTTCAATTGAAGTGGCAGTGTCATAGCCTAATGGAAAAGATATCTGAAATAACAGAACACCTAAAGAGGCCAGGATCACTGCTAGTAACCCTCTTCCGCCTTCCAGCAATCCAAATGCCAACCCCTGTTCATGTTTATTACCCCACTCTCTTGTCACGCGTATTAGTGCGCCCCAAAACAGTAGAATAGTAGAGAGTCCAAAAAATCCAAACAAACACATAAGTTCAACTGCACTGGGAAACGTAGCCATATATAAGCCACTTAATGCTGTAGCCCATAATGATAGAGACATGAGTTTGTATGCGGGAAAACGGTCTGCCAACAAGCCGCCCGGGAAATATGCAAGCATGGCAACAATGCCATAAACCCCCTGTGCTGCACCCAACTGGGTTGCAGTGAGGTCAAACATCTCTAGCATCGTAGGTCTGAAAAAACGTGCCAGATGAAATGGCAAAGCAAATATGGCTTCACCCGCCAGGATCAAGCCCAGAATAAGCAATATTCTCTGTTTACTTGTTAGCAGATAAGGTTCAGTCAAAATTATTTTTTGAAATCGGCCAGCCACGAGTGCAAAGCGGTCATAACAATAGTTGCGACTTTGCACATCAGCATTAACATGTCATTTACTTATTGCTTGATCCTATAATAAGAATGCTTTTCGCGGTACATCGGCTAACTACCTTGTTAGCTTTATTAGGATCGTATGTTATACCAGTAATGCGAACCCGATCTTTTGGCTTAATGTTGTGTGATAGGTGATCTTTCCCATTTTTGATGCGTGCGGCTTCATTGCAATAGGTTTTCCAGTCCTCGCGACCTTCTGCTCTTACCCGAAACCCGCTTTTGGTGGTTTGCAAATATACTCCTTCAATATCGGGCATCGACGACAAGGCTGGCATTGTTTTCTCATTGGCGAGCACTCTGTTATGTTTAAAACTACCAGAAAGTGCCGCAGGGTCATTACACATTGTGCATCTCGTCCAGTAAGTATGTGCTCGACTCATACTAATTCCTTCCCTATTAATTCTTGATTCGCTGCGAACACACGTATCAAAGCACTGCTGCGCCTGCCTTTTAGATGTTGCATTCGAAGCATTATCTACCTTTACACGCCATTCCTGCGTTGCCTTATTGATATCCTTTGCCATCTCATCAATTGTGTCGGGTGCTTTAGCAACTGGCTGAACTGGTTTCCTGGTGCCAGGGATTCGATTTTTCGCGTTGACATAAGCTTTATTACATCTCTGAATACTTTCATCATTCTGTAATTCGGGGTGTTGAGTAATTGTTTCCGCATACCTTTTACATAGGGCAATACAGACATGAGCATGGTCTGATCGAAGCTTCCCTTCGTTCACCCAGTCAAGACATTGCTGTCCTTTTTTGAGCATGTCACTGACTACTGGCTCTGCGCGAATATCCGCCACAAGAAAGATATTAGAAAAATAGACTGTGAAAATTATCACAGTGCCAAGTGGCAATTTCTTTAATTGTTTAACCATATATCCTCTTCTATATTATTCTTTAGCATATTCAAATAATTCAGATTGACCACCAAGAGACGCAAACAGAAGTCAGATCCTTCAAATGTTCACTTTGCAAAGATGTGTATTCATGTTGACAGTTAGCACTTCACCTGACTGAGCGCCATGTCTCTGCTTGATTATTTTCTTTTTCACAGACATCTCGCCATGCGCCTGCTTGTCCCGGAGATATATGTCCGGACTGAATTTTTCTGGCAGTTGCCAGGCAATTTTGCTGACATATTTTCGCTTTACGTTTTTTCTGTGGATCAGAGAATTGTTCTGCCATACCTTCACAGTCTTTTGCTATCTGTTCTATATCAGCGGTGATATCTTCAGTAGTTTCATGTCGTGAAGGAGCCACAGGTTTTTCTTCTGATGCCAGACCCGGACTATTTTGGTATTCAGCAGGTAGCTTATTAAATATCTCATCACATTGCTTTGCATAAGCGAGTAACTTACTGCTCGGAGTTGTCTTCGGATGTTCCATGGTATTGGCTACTCTCCTGCATATTTTATTACATTGCTGCAGTGTAGCAGTATGCGCATGGCCCAATTCCGCAGACTGAACATGCTTACTACATATATCTGCATTTAGCCTGGTTTTTTGTACAGCTGTATCCCAGGTTGTTTTATCGAGATCATTAGCACTAATTGAATTAGCAAAAGTAAACAAAAGACCTGACATAGCTCCGATGATGCAATTACACAGATATTTTTTAAGAGTTTTCATTTGCATTATGCCTCATGACTAGTTCAAGACTCAGTCACATATTAATTAATTTATTACAAATACTTTCATGTTCTTAACAATAATACACTGAATGTAGTCCACTTACGGCTCAAAAGTGGTCATTCGATTTTTTAATAACTTATCTTGATTCTAAGATGTGGTACCTAAAATAGAATAGGAGTAATGGCAAAACACTTATGACTACAGTAATAAATATGCCCAACCAACTTGCAACAATTAAGAAGCTTTTTTTGGGGTTACTTGGCTCATAGAAAACCTTGATTTTACCATCAGAACTTTTCTGAATAGATGACATTTGTTTCCTTAATATGAATTTTACATTATGACTGGCTACAATTAACCAAGGGGATATTCTATAACCTTCATATTTTACTCCAGAAACAATATAATTGTATAAAACATTAGCAGTGTAATTTTGATCTGTTTTATGTATTGATGCTCCAAATTCCTCAACATTGAACTCTACAAGCCTCCCTTCTGTATAAGGCCAATATCTAGTACGCACTTGTAATACTGCTGAATAAACACAAAGAATGAATGTATAAATTGAAGTCCAGAACCAAATACCTTGAGCTTGTCCCAACATAGCGGATTGCCACATCTCTTGAAAATAAATAATTGTTAGCTCCTTAGCCAGTAACGACTGATCTGATTAATGTCTACTTACGGCTCAATAGCGGACATTTTGAGCCACCTAAGTTAAATGACCCATTTTACCACTTTGATAATCTGCCATAGCTTGTTGAATTTCTTTTTTGGTATTCATCACAAATGGACCCATACCTTCGATGGGTTCATTAAGTGGCTCGCCACTAAGTATTAGTGCTGTTGTAGCTGTAGTGCATTCGATAGAGATAGTATTTCCATTACGATCAAACAAACCAACCTCGGCAGTTTCGATAGCATCTGAGCCATTAACATGTACGCTACCTTTAAGTACAACTAGCGCAGTCGTGTAGCCATCATGTAGCGTAAGGTCAAGTTTATGCTCACCCTTTAATCGCAAATCCCAAACGTGAATAGGAGAATGTGTTTTAGCTGGTCCCATTGCTCCCTCGAATTCACCAGCGATAACGCGCACTGTCCCTTGATCGTTAGGTAGATTAACGAGTGGAATCTGACCGTTTAAAATTTCCTGATAGCGTGGTGATGTCATTTTGTCTTTGCCTGGCAAGTTAACCCATAATTGAACCATTTCAAACATGCCACCACGTTGCGCAAAATCTCGCCCATGAAATTCTTCATGTACCAATCCAGATCCTGCAGTCATCCACTGCACATCACCAGGACCAATACTTCCACCACCACCTGATGAATCACGATGCTCTACTTCGCCTTCGTAGACAATAGTGACTGTTTCAAAACCTCGATGAGGATGTTCTCCGACACCTAGGCGTTTTGTTGTAGGTGGAAACTCTTTAGGGCCTGCATAATCAAGCAGTAAGAACGGACTGAGTACTTCTCCCAGATTCGGATAAGAAAACAGTGATCTAACAGGGAAACCATCACCTACCCAATGACTCCCTGCACTACGTTGAATACAGCGTAATTTCTTATACTTTTGTGCTTTGTTCATTAGCTTGCCTGATCGTGGTGCTTTTCATATCCAACTAAGTATTTTTGAGTGCTGTATAACTAGTCATAAGACAACGATAAGACGGAAGATGATTCGAGAACAAAGTTCCTAAACCTTCAACATCATTTCTCCAATCGCGATGCAGTTCGCAAGCAGCACCAAACCAACTTACAAGTTGTGCACCAGCCTGGGACATGCGATCCCATGCGGCGTCACGAGTCACCTTGTTGAAAGTACCGGAAGCATCCGTTACCACAAAAACTTCATAACCTTCTTCAATTGCTGATAACGCGGGAAATGCGACACAGACTTCAGTGACAATGCCCGCAATTAGGAGTTGCTTTTTACCGGTTGCTTTAACTGCTTTTACGAAATCTTCGTTGTCCCAGGCATTAATTTGGCCCGGGCGAGCTATGTAAGGCGCATCAGGAAAAATCTCTTTAATTTCGGGCACAAGAGGTCCATTTGGACCATCCTCAAAACTGGTGGTTAAGATGGTCGGCAACTCGAAGTATTTCGCACAATCAGCAAAAGCGAGTACATTGTTTTTAAAATCATCTGGTGATGAGTCGTGAACACAATTTGTTAGTCCAGACTGGTGATCTACTAGAAGAACGGCGACATTATCTTTATCTAAACGATTGTATTTAAACTTATTACTCATGGCGTGCTCCTTCTTGTTATTTATTGTCTGAAAAGCAATTACGTAACAATCATATAGCTTTCAAATAGCATGATACTAATAGTTCAGCAATTTAAATTTTTAGCATACTAGTCAGTACTGACACCATTGACACATGTCCGTTTTGGCTAAAAAGCATCCACTAAAAACGATTCTATATCAGTATATTTGAGGTTGCTAATATTATATAAACCGCGATGTCCACCTCTGCTTCGTAGCCAACATTCATAAAAATTTCATATGAATATCATTCATCTAACTTACTGACAAACAGAGATATTATTTTTTCTCAAGTCATCAATGTAATTTTTGTGAATCACTTCACAAAAATGACTTTTGTATAGCACGAAGATCGTAAAACAATACTAAAAATACTGATTCATAAGGAGAGCTAATATGAAATACATTTCGATGCTAGCGACCGCATTATTCATATTGTTAATTACGTCAAACGCACATGCACAAAATTTTGGCGTAATTAAAAATTATGGTGCGGTTCCTGGTTACAATTTATTTACCGCCTTTCGTGGTACCTCCGTGTACCTCATGGATAACGATGGGCAACTAATCAATGAATGGGTTGAACCTGATGGGTTTCCTGCTGGAGCAAACATGTTCCTGAACAGAAAAGGACACCTGATTCGTACAATTCAAAGTGGTCCAGAGGCTTCTCCCTATGGTGCTGGTGCAGGTCTGGGGGGATTAATTCGAGCCTACCGCTGGGATGGAAGTATCATTTGGGAATTCCCAATGAAATCACTAAACATGACATCTCATCACACGATGATTCCATTACCTAATGGCAATGTTTTGGTTACAGCATACTCTACAGAGAGTTGTGTGGGTGCTGAAGTTTGCGGCGAGTCAGGAACATTTCGCAGTGAAAAATTAATTGAATTAAAGCCTAAACCTAAAAAAGGGACAGCTAAAATTGTCTGGGAATGGAATTTAGCCGACCATTTACTTCCCATTGGTGCTGATAGTGTCGAGAATGCTCATCTTTGGGGAGGCGAAGTGGGTTGTGGAGGCCCGGGCGATCCTTGCACCACTCCTAACATTAATCATCTTGATTACGATCCTCACACGAAGCAAATTCTTATGAGTTGCAACACTTGCGATGAAATCTGGGTTATTGAAAAGCAACCCACTACCCGCAAGGCAGCAAAAAACAAGGGTGGCCGTTACGGTAAAGGTGGTGGTTTTATCTATCGCTATGGTAATCGTGGTAACTACAATGCTGCTGCTGAGGGTGCGGGGACTCTACAAATAGATCTTCAGCATGGTGTTCGATTTGTTAAACATCGCGATGAGTTGGGTTGGACCATTCATGACAAGCGTGTTGGAAATATCATTCTATACAACAATGGTTTTTCAACGACTGATGAAATGGCATATACGGAAATAAAACCTGTTAGAAATCGTCGTGGTGGATACAAGATGATTGATGGTGCTTTTCAACCACTACTACCTACCAAAACATCGACCAATCTAGGCTCTCCATTTATGGGCAGTGTTCAGGCACTCCCTTATAAACACACCATTATTAATGCGGGTGTTGGCGGAACAGGCCCTAATGGTACAGCCGGTTTTCCTCCTGCACCTGGATTTGCAATCGGTGGTGCTACGGCAATAGAGCTGGATAAGCGGGGACACGAAGTCTGGCGATTTGTAAATCCAGTTTACTCTACAAATCAAGGAGGATTGGGCGGTCTTGTGAATAGAACCGAGAGTAAAATAATTGGTGCAGATTGTCCTATCGTTAATACCTGGAATCTCGCTAATGGACCAAACGCCAAAACCAACTGGATGTTTCGTATGTTACGGTACTCTAAGCATTTCCCAGGATTTCGAGGGAAAAATTTGCATCCTAAAGGGTTAATTACCGATGCAGGGACGTGTGTATCTGATCCACCTCCCCCACCGGCACCATAACAAAAACTATCCTTCAATGGGGCCTGATAAAGGCCCCATTTTTTTGAGATTGTTTAATACTGAATGTCAGCTATTGAGCATAAAAAAAGCCTCGACACAGTATCGAGGCTTTCTGCTTTAGCTTCATGATCAAATTGAATTATTGATCTGTATTTACTGAAACGTAAGCATTCGGGTCCATCATTTTATACATAGCTGCATAGTATTCTGGGTTCATGGAAGCCGCTAGCCATTGAGAATAATACGCAGGGTTCATGTATGAGAAAAATGGCTGGTACATTTGTGGATTCATAGAAGCGCCCATCCAGTTCATGTACATCGCAGGATTCATAAATGGCACCATTGCATTCATCCATTTAGTAGGATTACTGTAATTTGCCATCCATTCATTCCACTGTTCTGGGTTTGACGAACATTCCATAAATACTTTTGTCGTTTCCGGGTTGTTCATTGCAACAAAAAGCTTCATGGATTCAGCAGGATTTGCCATGGTTTTAGCCATGACTTCAGGGTCATAAAATGCATCAAAAGTCTGACAATTCGCAGTGTAATTTGTCGTTACATTATTTTCTGATTCACCAAAAACAGGTGAAAACGACACAGTTAAGATACCTATAACTGCAGCGATAATAAGATTAGATAGTTTCATACTACATACTCCAAAAGAAATTTTAAAAATATCAATAAGTTAATCAATTCTGTGTAACAAATGTACTGTACAAAGAGTGGTCAATATTAGGATCAGCTTATATATCAATCAATTAAATAGTTTTTATCCCTATATAAGCGAAATTAACAACATATTCATGATTTTATATAGAATATATGCCAGTACTTTTTGGTGAAATTCAAAGTCAGTTATGAATCTGATTTAGAGATGAATTTAGGAAATAAACGATCAAGTAAGCCTTGATAATATTGCATAGAATTTATTTTTATAACTTTTTCAAATCTGATATGAATAAAATGTGTGTGCTTAAATAAGCTACTTAATCGTTTTTGAGGTATCCCATGAAAATATTATCAATTTATTTATTGCTTGCAGCTAACGTAATAATGGCTGGACAAGCACTATCTACAGAATTACCAAAACCCTTGGTCAATACTGATTGGCTTGCTGATAATTTAGAGCATGTTTCAATAATCGATGTTAGATCAACGGGTGAAAGCTTTACTTCTAATCCTGTTTTTGAAAAAAGCAATAATTCAGGTGTATTAAAATTAATTCGAGTTGGGGGGCATATCCCTGGTGCGCACTTGGTTTTATATAAACATGTCCGCGGGAATCAAATAATAAATGGTACAAAAGTTAAGTACGTGCTGCCTGGAAAGTCTGCTTTTGAGAAGTTGATGCAAAACGCAGGTATACATCAACAAAGCAATATTGTCGTAGTTACTAATGCCGAGAATGATTTTGATTTAACAATGGCGACACGCATGTATTGGCAAATCAAGTATTATGGACATGAAAATGTCTCGATATTAAACGGTGGCACGGCTCAATGGCTGGTTGACGGACGCGACATTGTAACGAATTCGGAAAATGCGATTAAGGGAGACTGGCTGGCAAAAATGGAAAATACAAATCTGTTAGCAAGTAGCGAAGAAGTCATAGCGGCAATTGACAATGATTCTATACAAATAGTCGATGTTCGCCCACTTGGCCAATATTTAGGGACATACAAAAGTGCAAAAGTAGAAGAAAAAGGTCATATCCCATCTGCAAAATCATATCCTGTTGATTTAGTAGCAACAAGAAACACTCCAGTAAAGTTTTCATCAAAATCTGAACTGACACAGTTGACCAAAGCATTAAGTGTTGATTTGCATGAAGATACTATTACTTATTGCAATAGCGGTCATATGGCATCTGGTGCCTGGTTTGTATTTCACGAAATATTAGGAATGAATAATATCAAGTTATACGATGGCTCTATGCATCAATGGACAGCAGAGAAAAGGCCTGTTGTCAAAATGAAACTTGAGTGATAGACATTGTCCTTCCATCTCCTTATTGAAGTGTGGTACTTCTATCCGGGATAGGTACATTTCTCTCTATATTAAAATAAGCTTATGTTGATTGTCCTGGTATTCACAAGTTTTGCTATAATTCTCGTCGTTACATTGCACTATGAAGTGTTAACTCATTTATCAGAAAAACATTTCTCACGTAAATGGCCATCAAGGCTCTTATTACCGGTTGGTGTGCTAATTATAATTTTTACTCATGTTGTTGAAGTATGGGTATTTGCATTTACATATTTATTAATATTTTCATTTAATGGAGTTGGAGATGTTATTGGTGAGTTTGACTATACCATCCTGGATTATGCATATTTTTCGTTTGTTAATTACACGTCATTAGGCTATGGGGATATAGTCCCTACTGGTCATATTAGATTTATTGCAGGTACCGAATCGCTTGTAGGTTTAGTATTGATAGCCTGGTCTGCCTCTTTTACTTATTTAGAAATGCGACGAATAATAACAGATAAAAAATAACCGTATTTTGCTTTTCGATAACAAAAAACGCCTTTGTCGCTCATTTAACCTATGACCTTGAGGAGAGTAATTTACAGATTATTGAAAATAGCTTGAGCGTCCTGATCCCAGGGGGACACTTTAGTTAAGATTTCAGCATAATATTTCGCGTTATCCTGATCCCCAGTTTTTTGAAATAATTTAATCAATGCATAGAGGACATCTGTATCTGTTGCATATTTATCATGTACATTAATCAAATTATTTATTGCTTTGTCAGTTTTACCAAGCGAATCCAGTGCGATCGCATAAATATATTGAAAGCGAGTAATGCCAGATTCAATACGAATAGCTTGTGTATGGCGAATTATCAATTTGAGCAATCCAAAGAAGGTATAGTGTGTAAAAATGAATTCTCTGATATTTTTCAGTTAATAAAACACAGAAACAGACCTGATGTACGTGAAGCACATGTAATTCAAATATAGTTAATGGTAAAAATCAGGATATGGAATTATAAAATTAATTTCCCCCTGTAAATTGACTGTTTAACAGGGAAGCCAGAGTCTGCTGCAGGCCTGAAGCAGTCACGTTTGATAAACTTATGCATAACATTGCTTTAATAAAGAGGAGAATTAATCATGCCTTCAGAAACAGACGCGGTGAAAGCCTATTTCGATGCATGGAATAGTCATGATACTGATGCAATTTTAAGTTCACTGACACCAGATGGGACTTACAGTGACCCTGTTGGCGGAGAAAATTTATCTGGCCAGGCTTATGCAGACTACGCCTCCTCTTTGTTCACAGCATTTCCTGATCTCAAATTGGAATTAATCAGCAATACTGTTGCAAGTAACGGTATTGTTGCTGCCCCTTGGTTATTATTCGGCACTCATAAAGGTCCAGTTGGAGATTACGCACCGACTAATCGAGAGGTAATTCTACCTGGGTGTGATTTTATTACTGTTGAAAACGGCAAAGTAAAAAAAGTAATAGGCTACTTTGACCCAGAGTATTTATTTAACCAGCTAAAATAAAAGATCTCTCAAGTGAGTTCTTTTGCGCCAAATACGGAACTTGCAGCTACGGAAAAATGAATCCGGGAGATTCACGGGCGAGAATTTACTGTAAGAATGGCACTTTCAAGTCCACTTATGCCATACATACAGCAATCAATATTTATTCGGGCTTATATGTTAGAGACTAGTTATGTTAGAGGCTAGCAGGCTTGACCTTTTCTCTTACGAGCAAAAATTCCTACTCCTATTAATCCAGACAGGAATAAAGGAATAGCTGCAGGTATGGGAACTACGGCGGCATCGTATTCGTAAGTGACATCAACGGAGCCGAGAACATCTATCCGTGAACTTGAACTCACGCCACTCAGGACAGTACCAAATGTAGGTAGATTCAGTGAATTTCGTGTAGACGCTAAAAATTCCAATAGTTTATTACCAGTCCCAATAAAAGGGCTAACATCGCCCTGTGGTCTGATCACGATATCTATGATTTGTTCTGGTCTGGAGGTTGCAAAATATATGCGTTCTATATCAGACGTATAACTACTGCGCCCGGGCAAAGTAACCGTAATACTTCCTAGTGTTAAAGGTGTTCCTGCAGGAACATCAAGAGGAGTTTCAGGAATAGCGCTGGAAGCAATAATATTATTAAAAATAAATCTGTCAAAGAACTTGGGGCCCTCGACCAGAAAGCTATTAGCACCCAGACTAAATGGCACAGGATTTAATGTCCGATTGCTTATATCAATTCCTAGCTGAAGATCAAGGTTATACCTTATATCTACCTGCCTCAATGTTCCCAGATCAGCATTAAAGAATGGTATGGCAGCACTAAAACTGCTAGTAGGATTATCTCCCCTGAAAGTAGAATTAACATCAAAGTCTGTCGAATAAGACACTGTGGCGGCCGTAGCGTGAGCGCTAAATGTGATCGTTACGATTGAAGCAGCAATGATGAGTGCTTTATGCAATTTCTTGTAAGGTTTCAAGGAATTCTCCCAAATCCAGGTTATCTATCAGTTTTCTTAAAGACAGGACAAGCAGCAGATAGAAATTTTATTATTATAATTTTGTTAATTATTTAGCTAACTATATTAACGTTTTCACTGAAGTGTGAACAGAATATTATTTACTGCAAAAGAATGGCGTCCCCAAGGGGATTCGAACCCCTGTTGTCGCCGTGAAAGGGCGATGTCCTAGGCCTCTAGACGATGGGGACATTGTGATCGCTGTATCGTAGAGTACACTGCTCTTCAACAGTGCTTATGGGCCGCGAACATTACGTTAAAACAGGCACTTATGTCAAGCACGAAGATTAATAATGGTCTCACTCTTATATTTATCTCTCTCATCGGGAATTCTCTGAATTAAACTGGCAATTTAAGTAAACTTCGGTGCACAAATGCATTCTAACTTAACCAATGATGATGACTATCGGACAGCAACTGCCAGGAATATTGCAGCGCAATAGCGTGTTATTGCCACGTTTATTGAGCTATTTGCTGGTTATTCTCATTGCGATGAGTACAGCCAAACTGGTATGGAGCCTATTCTCGAGCGACAGTTCATCTGAATCGGTTTCAGAAGTGAAAGCAGCACCTCCCAGATTAGTTAAACCTCCCCCACCCAAACCGGATTACGGTGCTCAGGTTGCTCGTCTCCACTTGATGGGAAAGGCTTCAATCGCCAACAACCCGGCAATTGCAGACCAGAATGCGCCAGACACCTCGCTGAATTTAACACTCAGCGGAGTCCTTGCACTGGGTGAAGGTGAAGGCTTCGCAATCATTGAAAATGAAACCAAAATACACAAGTATTATCATATAGATGACGAAGTAACCTCAGGTGTTACTTTACATTCAGTATTTCCTGATTATGTACTACTGGCACGCGCAGGTCGCACGGAAAAGCTGGCCCTTCCCAAAGCCTCTGACAAAGGCATTACCAAGGTGAACAATACTCAAATTAATCGCGCTCCGACCACATCAGCAGCACTTGGTAGTAGAGTACAGGCGGATACTCAGGAAGACGATGAGCCTAGTCTGTCTACACTAAAGCAGCAATTAACGAAGAACCCCTCTTCTCTGGCCAAATATATTTCCATTAGTAGCGCAAACGATGAAAAAACAGGTAAATTTGTGGGATACGAAGTCAGACCAAATAACAACTCTTCAAGCCTGTTTTATGAGTTAGGGCTGGTTGAAGGGGATGTTATTACGACAATTAATGAAATTTCGCTGGATAACCCAAACAAGGCGACCCAGGCATTTCAAAAGCTGGTGACGGCCTCTCAGCTGGAGATGACCGTTTTACGCTCCGGCACCGAGATTTATCTTGTTTATAACCTAGAATAGACCACTTAATCGCATGTCTACACAAACTATTCATATGTGTCCGATAATCTACTGTTAGAACATTAGTTTATGGACAATTAAGATAATAATTACGATGGCTGATAAGCTGAAATTAAAATGATGATGATAATGAAAAGATTTGCCGGGCCAGTAGAGATTAAATCCTGTGTGCTTGCACTGACACTGATGGCAAATTGCCTGTTTTCTAATCTGGCACTCTCGGAGACAGGAATCACACTGAATCTTAAAGATGCCGACCTGCAGTCATTTATTGAAACAGTCGCTGAAATTACTGGCAAAAATTTTGTCATCGACCCACGCGTGAAAGCGAAAGTCACTGTTGTGTCAGCCAGACCCATGGACCGTCGGGAAATATACGAGGTATTTCTATCGGTACTACAAGTACATGGTTTTGCAACCGTCGAAGTCGGCGAAGTCATCAAAATTTTGCCTGATGTGAACGCCAAACAGGGTCCTGGTAATGTTATTACCGGATCATCAGGTTCCAAGGGCGACGAACTGGTCACACGCGTGATCGAAGTAAACAATGTAGCGGCAGCTCAATTAGTCCCCATATTACGCCCTCTGGTCCCTCAGCAAGGTCATTTAGCTGCCTATCCCGGCAGCAATATGCTGGTTATTTCGGATCGTGGCGCAAACATTGCGCGGCTGGAAAAAATAATTCGTAAAATTGATCGCCCTGATGCGCAGGAGATCGAAGTCATCACATTACAACATGCCTCGGCAAGTGAAGTTGTTCAGATACTGAATTCGCTGAAAGCGGCAGGTGGTCAGACAACTCAATCGCCCGGGTCTCCTACCCTGGCTGCCGATGAACGCACAAACAGCATTCTTTTGTCCGGAGACAGTACGTCAAAAGTGCGCATTCGCGGATTGATTGCCCATCTGGACACACCCATTGAAGGCACGGGTAATACAAAAGTGGTTTACCTGCATTATGCCTTAGCTGAGGAGATAGCCCCTATACTACAAGGAGTGTCTGATTTCGAAGCGTCAGAGAACGGCAGCACACCCAGTGCTTCCGGAAATAACGACATTAATATCCAGGCAGATGCAACTAACAATGCATTAATCATTACCGCCCCACCCGCACGATTCGACAGCCTGCGCAGAGTAATTAGCCAGTTAGATGTCAGACGGGCGCAGGTACTGGTTGAAGCTGTGATTGCAGAAGTATCCAACGACTTAACCAAAGAACTGGGGGCAGAAGGCTTCTTATTACCCGGTGGCGATAACCCGGATGGCCCCGCAGCGGCGTCTATTAATACCGGCAATATTCTATCCCTGTTAACCGATGGAATTACCTCAGGTGCAGGTTTGGCCGGTCAGGGTTTATCTCTGGGTGCTGCAGATTTAAGCGGTGACACACAATGGGGTTTCCTTCTTCGAGCGCTGGAGGGAGATGCTTCCACCAATATTCTTTCTACTCCTACCCTGGTAACTCTGGATAACGAAGAAGCAGAAATTGTTGTTGCCCAGAACGTGCCGTTTGTAACTGGTCAGTTTACTAACACCGGTAGCGGAACAGATTCTGCTGTCAATCCATTCCAGACAATCGAACGTCAGGACGTGGGCCTTACTTTACGCATTACACCTCAGATAAACGAAGGCAATAGCGTAAGACTTCAGATTGAACAGGAGTCTTCAAGTATTTCCAACTCCAGTGTTGCATCAGACCTGATCACAAACGAGAGAAGGATTAGCACGTCTGTGATGGTTGATGATAATGAAATTCTGGTGCTGGGAGGACTGACACAGGACGATTACAGAGACACTGTCACCAAGACACCATTATTGGGTGATATTCCCTTACTAGGTAATTTATTCAAATCCACTTCAACCACCAAAAGCAAACAGAACCTGATGGTGTTTATCCACCCCGTAATATTACGCGATGCCAGCAGTTCCAACCTGGCTACAGAATCCAAATATGATTTTCTGCGTGCTCGCCAGATTGAAGCACGTATTGAAGAACGAGGCTTGATAAAAGACGGTTATGCCCGCTTCCCGGATTTAGATGATCTGGTTACGCAATTACCCAAGCAGGTGCAAAACCCGGCAAATACATCCAACAGTCAGCTTCAGCCTCAAGCTCCAAGTTCATCGAAGTAATCACACAATGGCTTCACTAATTGAAACTCGCCGCCCCCCTTACAGCTTTGCAAAAAGACACGGGATTTTAGTTGGCAATGAAATCAATGGACGCATCATTGTGTTTCAGCGTCCAAATGTAAAAATGAATGCTATTCAGGAAATCCAGCGCTTCCTGGGCGCACCGATTGCCTTTAAGTCTTTGCAACAGGAAGAGTTTGACGAACTGTTATCAAAAGTTTACGACAGCGGCGCTAATGGATCATTGGCCATGATGGAAGATCTTGGTGATGACCTGGATCTTGAAAGTCTGGCAGATTCAATCCCGGAACCTCAGGATTTAATGGAAGCAGAAGATGATGCTCCAATTATTCGCCTGCTCAATGCCCTGCTCACTCAGGCGGTGAGAGAAAATGCATCAGATATACACATTGAAACATTTGAACAGCGACTATCAATTCGTTTGAGAGTCGACGGTGTATTACGCGAAGTTTTACAACCTCCAAAAAATATTGGCATCCTGATTGTATCCAGAATCAAGGTTATGGCTAACCTGGACATTGCAGAAAAACGTTTACCACAAGATGGTCGAATATCATTAAGAGTGGCAGGTCGCCCTGTTGATGTACGTGTTTCAACATTGCCATCAGGCCATGGAGAGCGTGTCGTACTGCGTTTGCTGGATAAACAGGCTGGTCGCCTGGAATTGTCTCACCTGGGATTGACGACTGATCTGCACAGCAAGTTAAAAGACACTATTACAAAGCCTCATGGAATCATACTGGTAACAGGACCCACCGGCTCTGGTAAGACAACAACCTTATACGCGGCACTGAATGAACTGAATAATACTTCCCGTAATATTCTGACGGTAGAAGATCCAATTGAATACTTCCTCGATGGTATTGGACAGACACAGGTAAACAATAAAGTTGATATGACGTTTGCGCGTGGTTTACGCGCGATTCTCAGACAGGATCCGGATGTTGTCATGGTCGGTGAGATTCGTGATCTGGAAACTGCACAGATAGCAGTGCAGGCAAGTTTAACGGGGCATCTGGTGTTTTCGACGCTGCATACCAACACGGCTGTCGGTGCAATCACCCGTATGCGCGATATGGGAGTAGAACCATTCCTGCTGGCATCAAGTTTACTGGGAGTATTAGCTCAACGACTGGTAAGGGTGTTATGTGACGAATGCAAACAGCCTCATACGGCAAGTTCAATGGAGTATGAACAATTAAATCTGGCACAGTTCGGCTCCGGTGTCAGTGAAGCACCAACCATTTATTCAGCGAAAGGTTGCGCCAAGTGCAACAACAGCGGTTACACCGGTCGAAGTGGCATCTATGAATTTATTACTTTGGATAATACTTTTCGAAGCATGATTCACGATATTGGCTCAGAGCAGGACCTTGATGACTATGCACGCAAGATAGCTCCAAGCATACGCCAGGATGGCATACGCTTAGTATTACAAGGAAAAACCACTCTCGAAGAAGTGATGCGTGTCACTCGAGAAAATTAACCTGGTGATCTGCCATGCCGGCTTTTGAATATACCGCATTAGATGTTTCCGGACGCAACAAGAAAGGCGTCATCGAAGGTGACAGCGCAAAATCTGCGCGTCAGATATTACGCTCGCAGGGATTAACTCCGCTCGATATCAATCCTATAGCGCAGAAAAATAGCAGCGGAAAAAGACAGTCGTTCTTTTCGCTTGGTAAACGCATGAATTCAAGTGAGCTGGCGTTATTTACACGCCAGCTTGCGACCTTGTTACAATCCGGCACACCACTGGAAGAGGCATTACGAACAACAGCCAAACAGTCTGAAAAGTCACACGTGACACGAACTATTTTAGGTGTGCGTTCAAAAGTGACTGAAGGTCATAGCCTGGAAAATGGCTTGGCTGAATTCCCTGCAACGTTTCCAGATCTGTATCGGGCAACGGTCGCGGCAGGAGAAAAATCCGGTAATCTGGACCCGGTGCTTGAACGCCTTGCTGATTACACTGAAAGTCGTCAGGAAATGCAGCAGAATGTCACCACAGCATTAGTCTACCCTGTCGTGTTGCTTATTATCTGCGTTGGAGTGGTCGTCGGTTTACTGACTTATGTTGTCCCACAGGTCGTGCAGGTATTTGCTGATCTTGGCAACGAACTACCATTACCCACAAAGGTCTTACTAGCCTCCAGTGATTTTCTGAGAGCCACCTGGTGGTACTGGATAGCGATTATTTTCGCAGGAATATTTACGTTTAATTATTTAATGAAGACGCATGCGTTTAAAAGCAAGGTTCATTCACTGCAATTACGTTTACCTATTGTAGGTAAATTAATTCGTGGATTAAATACCGCACGCTTTGCACGCACCTTAAGTATTTTGGCTGCGTCAGGCGTTCCCGTACTGGAAGCGTTACGCATTTCATCTCATGTGATTCCCAACCTGCCCATGAAGAAAGCTGTCACCGATGCCACGGTAAATGTTCGCGAAGGTGCCAGTATTCATAGCTCACTGGAAGTGTCCAGACATTTCCCACCGATGACATTACATCTAATTGCCAGCGGTGAAGCCAGTGGTAATCTGGAAACGATGCTGGAACGTGCCGCTGTTCAGCAGGAGCGGGAATTAAAAACTGTTATTTCGGCAACACTAAGTTTATTTGAACCACTGATGATTGTATTTATGGGTGGTCTGGTTTTTGGAATTGTAGTGGCCATTATGTTGCCTTTATTTGAAATGAATCAGTTAGTCGGTTAAAGCATTAAAATCAGGAGGAAATTAACGTGAAAAAGCAATCTGGATTTACATTGATTGAGGTGATAGTTGTATTGGTAATTTTAGGCATTCTGGCATCCATTGTCGCCCCTAATGTAATTGGTAACGTTGACAAGTCACGTGTCGTAAAAGCCAAACAGGATATCCGCGCACTTGAAAGTGCTCTGCAAATATACCGGGTTGATAACTTTAAATACCCAACGACAGATCAGGGTTTGCAGGCTTTAGTAGAAAAGCCCACCACAGGTACCGAAGCCAAGAACTGGCAAAAAGGTGGATATATTCCAAAGCTGCCTAAAGACCCTTGGCAGAATGATTACCAGTACATCAGTCCGGGAGAAACCGGTGATTATGATTTATATACTCTAGGCGCCGATGGAGCACCGGGTGGCGAAGACTACAATGCAGATATCAGCAATCTGGATCTAGAGTAACTTTTCGAAGTTTAGGCAATATTATCTATGATGGTTAATAAACAGCAATCCGGCTTTACACTCATCGAAGTGATTGTTGTGATTGCCATTATTGGATTTGTACTCACAATTGCAACCATCAGTATCGGTGACCCACAGGTCAAGCGAATGAAACAGACCAGTGAACGTTTCTCAGCGCTGATTCAACTCGCAAAAGAACAGGCAATATTTAATTCGCAGGAATACGCTTTATCACTCTGGGATTCTGGCTATGCTTTTTATACATTAAATGAAAATGGCTGGGAGCTGCTAACTGATGACAAAATTTTTAGAACCCGCAGTCTTCCAGATGGCATCGAACATGAACTCTACCTGGATGGAGTTAAAGTCAACTTAGCCAGTGAAGATAAAAAGAAACCACAGATCTTTATCACCTCCGATGGAGAAGTCTCTCCTTTTCGTCTTGATATAACCGACTTTAATGAATGGACGTATCAGATCAGTTTCGATGAACTGGGCGAGTTTGAAATTGAACTGGCAGAGACGTAGTCATGAAATGCAAACCTAATATAAAAGGATTTACTTTAATCGAAGTTGTCGTTGCAGTGGCAGTGATTGCAGTAGGTTTAATGGGCACGATCAAAACAGTCGGCACTGTCACCAAGAATACTGCGCATCTTAACGAAAGAGTTATCGCCACATGGGTAGCACAAAATGCGATGGCTATTTACGAATTAAATCTGGAAAACGATGCTGAAAAAGAAACAACTGGAAGTGAAGAAGTAGCTGGCATTGAATGGTTCTGGACTAAAAAACTTGTCGACACACAGGACCCTGGTATTCAACGGGTAGAAATAGATGTCAGGCGTGACGAAGACCCGGATAGTCAGGTCTATGCTTCACTAGTCTCCCTCTTCCCTGCATATTTTTATTAATGCCGACATGACTCAGCGAATTCACATTCATAAAGGATTGGGCTTCACGCTGATTGAAGTTGTCGTCGCCCTCGCCGTGTTTGGAATTGTCGGAATAACCGCATTTAGTGGACTTAATGCCATACTCAAATGGCAAACTGATCTCGAAGTTCGTTCTGAACAGATTAAAGCAATTCAGCTGACGCTCAAATATCTGGAGAGAGACGTCAATCGCGCTATCGCAAGACCCATCAGAGATCAATATGGTGATACACAACCTGCATTCTCTTCAGATGGTGAGTCAATCATGAGTTTGACATACAGCGGCTGGCGTAATCCGGCAGGATTACTTAGAAGCAATTTGCAACGCGTCGCATATGAAGTTAACGAGAAGCAATTCAAGCGTCATAGCTGGAATCGCTTGGATGGTGCAATCAGCGAAGATGCACGTGAAGTTGTTCTTTTGGAAGAAGTTGAAGAGCTAGTCATAGAATTTTTAAACCAGTCCAATGCATGGGTGGATCGATGGCCGCCGATTAACAGCAACCCAAACTCTATCGGGCTGCCACGGGCAATATCAATTTCATTTGATGCGCCTCCCATAGGCAGTATTACACGCATTATTACGGTGCCAGAATGAAGAGCGCATCCCAGCAGCAAGGTATCGCACTTCTCACCGCTATTCTTGTAATGGCGCTGGCAGTCATCGCGGCGACTTCAATTTCGGCAAATCACCAGTTATCTATTCGACGCACAGAGAATGTTGTATTTGGCAGCCAGGTCTGGTCATACCTGCATGGTGGTGAAACATGGGCTAAAGTCGTACTAGCAAGGGATCTGGACGACAATAATAACTATGACCATATCAGCGAGGCCTGGGCAACAGAACTCCCTGCTCTGCCGCTCCCGGGCGGATACATTTCGGGCAAAATAGAAGATGAACAGGGTAAAATCAACGTCAATAATCTCATGGCCGGCAGTGAACCTGACCCTCTGACACGTATCCGTCTAGAGGCGTTATTTGCGTTATTGGATCTGGATTCAGAGCTGATTCAAGCAGTCATCGACTGGATTGACCCAGATGTCAACGCAATCCCACCGAATGGTGCAGAAGATGACTATTATACAGGGCTGGAATACCCCTATTTGACGGCAAATCAAGCGATGCAACATATATCCGAATTACGCCTTATTAAAGGCTTCACACAAGAAGTATATGAAAAAGTAGCGCCATTTTTAACTGCGCTTCCTTCTAATACTGCAGTGAATATAAATACTGCGAAAGCAGAAGTGTTGGCATCCATTATTCCCAATATCGGAATTGATATTGCCTATAATATTGTTGATGAGAGAAATGAAGAAGCCTATGAAAGCATTCAGGAGTTTGTCTCTAATCCATTACTGCAGGGTGCATCGGTTAACCTTCAGGCCTTGTCTGTCAACAGCAGCTTTTTTAGCCTTACCTCGCAGATCAAGGTGGGAAACAGTTTTATTAAAAACGAAAGCATTTTAAACAGAAGCAATAACAAAACGATAACTGTCGTTAACAGAGTGCCAGGACAATGAGTGTTGAAACCCTATTTCTAAGATTCCTGACAAATACTGAAAATCGAATCATCGATGAAGATACATCGGTGCGCTGGGTGTTAGTCACCAACGATAGCGAAGCTAATGATTGCGGCACTGTAAAACTGACAAATGCGGCAGAACTGATACAGGACAGAAGAGTTGTCATACTGTTGCCTATTGAACAGCTATACGTTACTTCAGTAGCGGTACAGACAAAAAACAGAAAGCAACTGGAAAAAGCGATCCCCTATACGCTTGAAGATGATCTTACGGAAGATATTGAAAATTTACATTTTGCATTAGGTAAACGCAAGGATGACGGAGAAGTACCCGTCATGGTTATATCAAGGTCACACCTGGATCATTTAATAGAAATACTAAGTAGTGTTAACGTCTTGCCGGATGTCATCACGGCCGATATTTACGGACTGGACTGGTATGAAGATCAATGGACATTGTGTGTAGATAACGGACATGTACTAGTCAGAACACAACAATGGGCTGGCTTCGGTTGTGAAATCAATGATTTTTCAGAATTCATGACTGCTGCGTTATCTGATCAGTCCGAAGCACCTGACAAAATATTTGTTTACAGCCACCCAGATGAAAAACTGGATGATATTTTAAAACTGCCAAATATTCAGCTCGACGACTTTTGGTCGCCCAGTGCGTTTATCAGAGGTTTCTCTAGTGATGATTGCATTAATTTACTTCAGGGTGGATATGTCAAGGCCGACAAACAGCACAAGACAATAAGACCCTGGAAAATAGCAGCGGCACTAGCCGCTATCTGGGTAACTATTTCGATGGGTCAAACTGCTATCGAATACTCAAGGCTAAATACACTAAATAATAAACTGTCGACAGAAATTGATCAGGTATTCAGACGAACATTTCCGGATGTAAAAAAAGTAGTTAATGCACGCGTTCAGATGCAACAGCGCATTAAAGAACTGTCCTCCTCTGGCGAATCCAGCCACGATGCAGATTTCCTTAAATTCCTTCATCAGAGTGGTTATGAATTATATAAAAACCCTGATATCTCGATTACCGAGATGCAGTATAAAAATAACCAGTTGTCACTTGATATTAAAACCAAAAATATTCAGATACTGGAAACGGTTAAAACCAAACTCAAGTCAAAAAACATTAACGCAGAATTACAGACAGCCAAAACGGTTGATGACCATGTAATGGCACGCATGCAGGTATCGGAGTAAGAAGATGAAAGAATGGTGGAATAACCTGCAATCCAGAGAACAAAACTACGTGCTTATCGCAGGGGTTGTGATTATTTTGTTCCTGTTCTATTCACTTGCCTGGTCTCCCTTAACCCAGGCCAGAGATAATAAACGCATGCAGGTAGAAAACAATCAGGAATTATTGTCATGGATGACAACAAAGAGTACCGAGATCAAGCAGCTAAAATTAACGAATCCTAATCTGCTGAAATCCGACAGCAAGCGCTCATTACTCGCGATTGTAGACAGTCTGGCTAATCGACTCGGTTTGCGTGCTTCAATCAGGCAGATTCAACCGGACGGCCCTCATGGTGCCACTGTGTATATGGATGAAATAAACTTCGATATGCTGGCAACCATGCTGGGCCAGCTAGACAAAAACAGTAATGTAAAAGTGCGCGAAGCAAGCATTACCAAATTAGATAAACCAGGCGCTGTGAAAGCAAAGCTAATCTTAAAGAGAATATGAAAAAATATATCATTATAGGCGTAGCAGTTTTCCTGCTTGCAATGATTGCCTATATTCCTGCCAGCGTCGCTGCTAAATTTCTGCCTGATAATATTAAAGCCAGCCAGTTTCAGGGAAACCTGTGGGACGGTTCAGCGGCCAGATTCATAGTGGACAACATTGATTACGGTTCTGTTAAATGGAAAATTAAATCCAGCTGTTTTTTATTGTTTAAGTTATGCGCTGACATCAAGCAGTCTCACGCTGATATTGAAAGTGCATTTTCTTTAAAAATGAGAGGCACAACTGAAGTGAGCAATTTAATGGCACGTGGAAATGCTAGCGCTTTCAATCCTTTTGTCAAAAATTTTGGGATTTCATTATCTGGTAATTTTGACGCAGACATGAAAGACATACAAATTCATGCTAATGGAATTCAGCGCTTACAGGGTTATATGAATTTTTCTCCACTGGATGTAAATGGTGTATTACGTCTATCAATGGGAGATGTTAACAGCGTATTTGAGCCCATGAGTGACTATACCCATATTGATATTAACAACAAACGTGGCCACGTTGATTTGGCAGGAGTTATTCAGTTATTTAATGACATGAGATATCAGCTGGATTTGAAGGCGAGATCAAATACCAACTCTACGGAAGCCGTCATAAACGGACTGAAATATATTGGTGATCTTCAGGCAGACGGGTCTGTTAACATCAAGCAGAGTGGCAAGTTCTAGTTATTCAGCTTTTTAAGCAGGTTCATTCTTTCTTTATACTGAAGATAATTTGAGAAGAGAGTTTCAAACACTTCTTCGTTCATCACCGTTTCCCGTACAACGATATTTGACATTCTGCGCTCTGGAATCTTCCTGCGCTCCTTGCGCACGCAAATACCCTGAGTGGTAATAATAGGAAACTGGGCAACACTGTCACTATGCCTGCGCTCTGAAGATTTCTTTCGGCGCTCACGTGGTTTGTTGCTCGAGTGAGGGGGCTCTACCGATTTTCTTCTTTCTGGCTGGCGAGACTTTGTCTTTTGCAAGGGACACCTGGTTCAAGTAAAAATGCTGCCCTATTGTAGCCAGATCACAAATAATTTGCGAATCAATTAGTTAAGTAATTTTTTACAGAATTTTAAGCGACAACATTCATATATTTGAATAGCTTAAGAAAAGTCTTTAAACAACTCCTTGAACTCATCATCCTTCAGTTTTGTTTCAGTGACATTAATGTTGTCGATACGTCTTTCCGGAGTTTTACGGCACTCCTTACGTATCCAGGTTCCGCTCTTGGTAAATACTGGAAAAGTAGTCGGGTTGAAGTTCAAACGCCTGTCCTGTTTTTCACGTCTGTCTTCTTTTTTCTTGTCGTTTGAAGCTTTTTTAAATTTAGTCATCGACATTTCCCACCTACTAAATTGTGACTAACCCTGTAATGTACAATTGATTATAGAACTAGCAACGATATTTATCTATATTTTTACTTAAAATTGACTCCTAACCACTTGTTATCTAATAACTTATATAAAATTAGAGAGTTATACATACACACTTGGGGGAAATATAAGCGTGGTGTTTATTCAACCAGATTGAAATTCACGGGGATAGTGAATTCCAGTTCATTCCTGTCGCCCATGAGCGCTTTAGGTGGCACAGGCATGGGTGATGCGCGTTGCAGCATTTTGATCGTGGCTGTATTAAGACTATTGTACTTTGAGGCTTTGCTTAACTGATAACTCATTAGCCTGCCCTCTTTATCCAGTACAAATTTTATCGTCACTTTCCCCTGCTGGTTTCTCCTTCGAGCCACCGTTGGGTACTTTTTATGTCTCTCTAACCATGTTGCCAACTGAGAATAATACTGGGCTTTTTCATGTTGCGCTGAAGCCGAAACATCGTTGACATTACTCTGGCTGGATGTTGTCGTCACACGTTCTTGACGTGGACTGGTCTCTTTTCTGACAGCCTCAAGAGGAGCAACCTGCGCGGGATTAACCGGCGGGCTTGTAACTTTTGGCGTGGATTTAACAATTGGTTTGGGCTTTGGTATTTTTTTCTTTTTAATGACGGGTTTAGGTTTGTCTTGCTTTACCGGGGCAGGTTTCACTTCAACCGTTTCCACCACACCAGGTTTTTCAATAATGGGAGGTGACTTTATTTTTTTTAGACCAATAACGACTTCATTCAGATCGGTATTCGCATGTTCATGCACTTCCACCTCATCCTGCCTGTAATTAAGAAACAAAAGCAAGTGAAGTACAACAGCGACACAGATAGTAAGCCACCAGTGATACGGTTTAATAACAAAACTGTTTTCAGTCATCTGAATTATTCGAATGCACTCGTCATGATATGCACTGCATCAAGATCACTGTCAGCCAGCCTCTCTAGCAATTCAACAATGCGTAACGCCTCCGTACCTGCATCCGGTTTCAACTGAACTTTACTGTTGGCGTTATTATCCAGGTAGCTGTTTACGATGGCTGGCAATGATTCCTCAGCAATAATGTCCTGATTGATTGCTAATTCACCCTGCTGATTAACGAGAATAGTCAGTATCTGTGGGTCTGCCTGCGTGTCATTTTCTGCAACAGTAGGCTTGATTACAAACAGCTCGGGTGATGAAAATGCGCCGGCAACCATGAAAAAAATTAGCAGTAAAAATACAACATTCACCAAAGGCAGCAGATTTTCCAGCTCACGTTTAGTTTGTTGCTCGGGAATATTCATTACTCACTTCTCAGGAACTTGCGGCTTAGCTACAGATATATTGTTGCCGGCAAAATTCTTTAAAAGATTTAATACATTTACCAGAGATTGCACATCTGTGCCTTCTTCTGGCTGTACTATCACTGGATGCTCGATATTTTTGCGAACCTGTTCGCGCACTTTGCCAATAATGGAGTCGAGAGGAAGCGGCTTTTCATTGAGCAAATATGATTTGTCTGACCGAAGTGTAATGACACTTATTTTCTGATGGTTAAGCTCGATATCACTCGCCTCACCCACTGACAACTCAATGTAATGCCAGCGAATAAAATTTGAAGCCAGCATAAAGAAAATTAACAGAATAAAGACCACATCTATGAGTGGCGTGAGATTAACCAGTGACTTTCTGTTAGGTTGAGATAACTGCATTAACTGGAGCCAAGTATTACTTTAGCAGTGAATATTTGAGTCATGGCATCTTCCATGGCCAGCTTGAATTTCTCAATTCTATGTTCAAGCCAGTTAAGCGCAATAATGGCAGGTATGGCAACGGCCAAACCTGCTGCGGTGGTTAACAATGCTTCCCAGATACCGCCTGACAATACTGCCGGATCGACCGCAGTACCCGCAGATTCCAGACGATGAAATGCTTCTATCATGCCGAGTACTGTACCAAACAGACCCAGCAAAGGACTCAGTGCTGCAATGACCTCAATAATTCTCAGGTATGATCTTGCATCTGCCAGTTTCAGTGTGGCAACACGTAAAACCTCTTCACGTGCAATATTATTATCAGAAGCAGATTGAGAATGTGCATATGTTGCGGTCTCAATAACTCTCGCAATCGGGTTTTTAGACTTCTTCAGAATCTCATGCATGGTGTTAATATCCTCACTCTTCCACGCATTTAATGCCGGTTCAATAAATCCACGCTTTTCAAGTTGTAACGCAAAGAACTGCCAGTTTTTCAGTAACAGCACTGCCAGACCAACGACCGACATGCCGATTAAGGCAATTACCACAGGACCACCTGCTTCGATTAAAGTACTGACACGGGTAATACTGACTTCTATATCTGTTGAGTGCATGATGTATGGGAAGATTGGTGAGGATTTGTTAGTGTATTCACGACCGCATTATCTAGAATATTTTTGCCAGAAAACAGTCATGATACAAAATATTATACCTTTATTTATATTTCATCAGTCACCGACTAATTGATCGCTATGACAGCCAGGAAGATTGAAAGGGTACAGTAGAATTAATGATTGAAAAAGGCCAAATTCAGGCTTTATAGTAGGATGGAGGTACCTTTAATTGCTGCCTAAATTTGGCTTTTCAGTCGTGGCTAATTAATTAACCGTAGAATCAGTGTGTCTGATCAACAAATGATAGACTAGTCCTAAAACTGTACTAATCTTTTCATGAATATAATCTTAATAAACAAATTATGGAAAAATACTGCCAGTTTTGTCCAGTTGCTAAAGCAGCCGAAATTCTATGCGAAAAATGGGTTATTTTAATTCTCAGAGAGCTGATGATGGGAAGCACCCGCTTTGGACAACTACGTTGTGGTTTGCCAAGAATTTCTCCCAGTATTCTTTCCAGACGACTTAAAACACTTGAAGAACAGGGAATAATTCTGCGCTCTAAAAAACCCGAAAGTAACGGCTATGAATACTTGTTATCTGAATCTGGAGAAGAGCTACGCCCAATAGTATTAGGCTTTGGCACATGGGGACACAAGTGGGCTAAAAACAAAATTAACAACGAAGACCTGGATGCCGGTTTCCTGTTGTGGGACATGAGACGACGCTTAAATACCGAATATTTTCAAAATAAGCGGATAGTTATTCATATAGAATTTTCCGATCAAAGCAGTCGGGATCGATATTGGTGGATGGTCGTAGACAATAACGAAATTGATTTATGTTTTGAAGATACCGGTCATGAACCTGACATTATTATCATCACCACTTTAGCTACTATGACAAACATATGGTTAGGTTATGACAGCCTGGAAACCATGAAGCGAAATGGTCAGTTAAAAATATTTGGCTCCAAAGAACACACGAATAACATGTCGCAGTGGATTGGCAAAAGCACTTTTGCCTACAGTTAACCACGGTGAGGTGGTGGAGCTAAGCGGGATCGAACCGCTGACCTCCTGCGTGCCACGCAGGCGCTCTCCCAGCTGAGCTATAGCCCCGAAATCTGTCTATTTTCGAAAGGTGGTGCAATTATGCCTAGGTTATTAGCTTCCCTCAACATGTGAAGAAATATAATTAATCGCATCGTCAATTCGCTTGATAACGCGTTCCTTGCCAATCAGTTCCAAAGTGATATCAATGGATGGTGAATTCGCAGTTCCACATACCGCCACACGAACAGGAGGTGCAATTTTACCAAGTTTTAGTTCACTCTGCTGTGAATAGTCATGAATGCACTGTTGTATATTTTGGGCATTCCAGTCTTGTAGGTCCGTAAACGATGCCTTAATTGACTGCAGAATTGGCAAACTCGCTTGCTTGAGATGCTTGCTTGCAGACTTTTCATCATATTGCTCAAAATCAGAAAAAAAGTATTCGCTGGTGTTTGCCATTTCACTTAATGTCTTCACCCTGTCTTTCTGCAACTCAACTACTTTATCGATCTGCCCGCTTGATGCTGGCCTGATATTTTTTCTGGATAAAGCTGTTTCAAGCCATGACACGATCTTGTTATTTGAAGTATTTTTAATATATTGCTGATTAAGCCATTGAAGTTTGTCGATATCAAAAGCCGCTGCCGATTTGTTTACGTGTTCCAATGAAAACAGTGCAACCATTTCCTCTCTGGAAAATATCTCCTGATCACCATGCGCCCATCCCAGTCGCACCAGATAATTCAGTAACGCTTCAGGAAGGTACCCTTCTTCTTCGTAGGCTGACACACTGACAGCACCATGGCGTTTGGACATGCGTTTACCATCATTACCCAGTATCATCGGTACATGCGCATAGACCGGCAATGTTCCACCTAATGCTTTGATCATATTTATCTGTCTGGGTGTATTATTGACATGATCATCTCCACGTATAACATGCGTGATATTCATATCCAGATCATCAACCACCACAGTCAGATTGTAAGTCGGTGTTCCATCTGAACGCGCAATAATCAGGTCATCCAGTTCTGAATTATTAATTACAATTTCCCCGAGCACGTTATCCTGAATAACGACAGCACCATCCAGCGGATTTTTAAATCGAATTACGGGCTCTACATTATCAGGTACTGCTCCCGTATGTTCGCGATACCGGCCATCATACCTTGGTTTTTGCTTGTTCTTCTGTTGCTCTAAGCGTAGAGCGTCCAACTCTTCCTTTGTGCAGTAACAGCGATAGGCTTTATCTTCATCCAGCAGTTGCTGAATAATTTCCCTGTATCGATCAAAGCGCTGAGTCTGGTAGAAAGGCCCTTCATCATAATCCAGCCCCAGCCATTCCATGCCGCGTAAAATTGCATCAACAGATGCCTGTGTAGATCTTTCCCTGTCGGTATCTTCGATACGAAGTACAAATTTTCCCTGATGATGTCTTGCGTATAGCCAGGAGAATAGCGCTGTGCGTACACCACCGATGTGTAAATAGCCTGTAGGGCTTGGTGCAAAACGAGTTTTAACTTCCATGTGGAGACCTAAAGTGTGATGGCTAGATTTTCGATGCTGATGATAACCCAGACCCGGGTTACAGATGTATTGAATTTTGTACTTTAACGGCTAATATATTGAACAAGATTTTCTTCATCTTCTTCTGGCACTCTCCCCAGACTAATATTTCCAAGCCCCCAGAGTGCAACCTCCTCTCTACGAACGTAGACGTTTCGACCTTCTTCGGTGCGAATATAGGTCCCATTCGTGCTGGTATCCCTGAAGATAAATTTACCTTTGTTATATTCTATTGAAGCATGATTGCGTGAAATCAATTTGCCCTCAATGGTCATGGAACATGATGGGTCACGACCCAGTGTGAAGATTGGCATATCTTCCAGCAACGAGACTTCTATGTCACGGTAGGTCAGTTGCAGGCGGGTAACCTTATCATCTTCATTTTGACCCACGACTGACAGCATTTGAGTATAATCTTCATCTTCCCACTGCAGCTCATAAATGGTTGTTTCTTCCTGACGACCTTTTAGCTTGGAAGTATCAATTCTTCTGGCACGGTGAAGAATTTCAGCAGGGAGTTTCTGTATCACTGTCTCGGTAGTAATTATTTGCCGGGAACGGGCAATTTCGCGCATGGCGGCAGCAACATTGACGGTGTCACCATATATATCATTCTGGTCAATAATGGCAGTGCCGTAATGCAAGCCTATGCGTATTTTAATTTTAATTCCGTTGGGATCCTGGAGTTGCGCCAGCAGATCGTTCAGTGAAAAGGCAGTAGTTATGGCATGCTCAACCTGCTGGAAATAACACAGTATTTCATCGCCAATAAACTTGATTACAGTACCCTTGTTGCGCTTTATTGTTTCCGACATACGAATAAGTGAACGCGCAATACTATCCTGGGCCAGAGTATCGCCGAATTCATGATACAGTTTTGTACTGCCCGCAATATCCACGAACATAACTGCGCAATCAGTATGCTTTTCCATATTTGAAAACTTAGTACTTTCTCTTCAGTCTCATCAGATTTCCATCGTTTATAATGCTAAAACGATTTAAATATGACATCCCCAATAATGGTGTTGATGGCTCTGAACCTTCAATCACCAGTCCTTCTACCGATCTGATTGTGATACCAGAAATTGTGACCTTATCTATGTTGACCGTAACAGCCCTTTCGACTCCTGAAGCGGTAGATACCCAGGTAGGCTGCCCGTCAAGCTTGTAATTGATGCCCAGGCGTTTGGCCTGTTCTGAGCTCATTGCAATACTGGAGGCACCAGTATCCACTAAAAAGTTAACAGGATAACCGTTCATGGACCCAGTGGTCCTGAACATAGTATCAGTGCCTTGGTAAACAAGTATTTCAGGTTCAGAAATAGCCTCGCTGTCATTTGTTGTTCGCACAACATTGCCCAGCAGATATTTGCGTCTAACACCGTCGACTTCTATCACGGCGCCATGTGCATCTGCCGAGACCAGCATAATGCCGTGCTCAGTGACTTCGCCTACAGATATCAGGACTCTGTCTTGATCTATATGCAACATTGCCTTGTTTTCAAACAGCGCAATGACTTCTATATGAGGTGCTGCATTGACTTTGCCAAGCACACACATTGAAAAAAAGACTATACCAAATATCAGGTAATAATGAAAAATTTTACTAAAAAAAAGTAAGTTACGTGCTTTTCTTAAGGTATTGTGTGAATGAACCTTTGTCATTTGCTGCTTCAAATGCTGTCTGTGGTTGAATGATCTGCTCCTTAACCAGATTATGCAATGAACTGTCCATACTTTGCATACCGTGGGCAGAACCACTCTGAATAATATTTTGTAGTTGTTCTGACTTGCCTTCACGAAGAATATTTGAACATGCAGAAGTATTAATCAGAATTTCAACGGCAGCAACCCTGCCTTTTCCATCCGCTTTCTTTAACAGCTGCTGAGACACAATGGCCCTGAGCGAGGTTGATAACATGGTTCTGATTTGCGGCTGTTTATTAACCGGAAACGTATTAATGACACGATCGATAGTCGCCGCTGCACTATTTGTGTGCAAAGTTGCCAGCACGAGTATCCCTGTTTCAGCGGCTGTCACCGCCAGACTCATTGTTTCCAGATCACGTAATTCACCAACCAGAATCACATCCGGATCTTCTCTAAGCGCTGAATGCAGCGCCTGGGAAAACGTTTTGGTGTGATTACTTACCTCTCGCTGACTCACCAGGCAGCCTTTGCGCTGATGCTCAAACTCGATCGGGTCTTCAATGGTGAGAATATGACCTTTCTGGTGAGTGTTTATGACATCCACCATCGAGGCGAGTGTGGTTGACTTACCAGAGCCTGTCTTACCCGTGACTAATATTAATCCGGACTTCTGTTTACAGACTGATTCAATAATAGGAGGCATATTCAGTTTTTCCAGCGGAATCACCTCAGAAGGTATTGCTCTGAAAATACCGCCAATGCCATTAAGATGTTTAAAAATATTAACCCGGAAGCGACCGACTTCGTTAACTTCGTAGGCAAAATCCACTTGTTCATCTTCATCTAACACTTCTTTATTGCGCAGGTTCATGATGTCCCTGAACCATTCCAGTGAATCTTTTGCGCTGATAGCTTCATCTGTGACACATACCAGGTCGCCACTTACACGCATACGCACGGGATCTCCGGATAAGACGTGAAGGTCAGATCCACCTTTTTCGACCAGTTGTTTTAATAGCTCATTAAGTTCAGACATGGCGCAACCAACTATTGTGAAGTAATCAGACTGGTGTCTGTAACGTATTTCTGGAACAGCTTTTTATCATTGGCATATAAATAGGCATGATCCGGATCCACTTCTTTCGCCTGGATTGCATCTAACAATGCCTGGTCTTTTAACTGCATACCTACATTTCTGCCGGTTTGAATTTGACTGGGTATCTGGAAAGTCTTATCTGATATTATTAAATTCGAAATAGCATTATTCATGATCAGCACTTCGACAATCGCTTTTCTGGATTTCCCATCAGCGGAACGAACCAGATCCTGAGTCACCACTGCGTGCAAATGTTGCGACAAGAATATCTTCCCCTGTTCGCGTTGATCTGCAGGCAACGCATCCATAATTCTGTCCAGCGTTTTTGTCGCAGACGTTGTATGTAACGTTCCAAAAACCAAATGGCCGGTTTCCGCAGCCAGCATTGCCATGCTGATAGTTTCAGTATCGCGCATTTCACCCACCAGAATAATATCCGGGTCTTCTCGCAAGGCTGCCCTCAGACCATCCGAGAAACTGTTCAGGTGAGTCCCCACTTCACGCTGAATCACTTGTGATTTTCGTGATGGATGAATAAATTCAATCGGATCTTCAAGTGTAATAATATTTTCCTGGCGAGTACTATTAATATGGTGAATAAGTGATGCCAGTGTTGTAGATTTTCCTGTACCTGTCGCACCAGTAACCAGAACCATGCCCTGCCTGAATTCCGCAAATGATTTAATCACGGTAGGAAGATTTAAAGAATCAAAGCCAGGTATTTCTGTCGGTATATGCCTCATTACCGCACCAATACCAGATAACTTACGAAACAGGTTGACTCTGAATCTGCCTACTCCTTCAGACATGTAGGAAAAATCCAGATCTTGTCCCTGCTTAAACCTTTGAATCTGGTTTTTAGTTAGAATTTCAAACAGGTAGGTTTCCAGCTCGGTATCACCTAAATCACGAAATTTGATCGGTAACAGATCTCCGTGCATACGAAACATGGGTGGCACACCCACGGCAAAATGTATATCTGATACACCCTGTTCCCGACCTAATTTTAAAAAGGCATCAATTCGCGCCATAACAGATTATCTTTACTGGTTGGTTCAAAGTACTTTACTGTGCAAATAATTTTAATCTCTCGGATAGCTCTGACATTGATTGTATACGCTCTTCCGGCTTAACTTTCATACAATCCATAACAAGATTGCTGAGTTCTATCGGAACCTGGTCATTTTTCTCGATAGGCGGTTTGGCTTCACCCTGAACATGCTGGTACATAATCGACATACTATCTTTACCACTATACGGTGGCCGACCTGTCAGCATCTCGTACATCATAGTTCCCAGACTGTAGATATCTGTCTTCTCATCAATATCCTTGCCTAATACCTGTTCGGGTGACATATAAGTCGGTGTACCTACCAGCAGACCTGTTTTAGTCAGTTTTGTATCTGAACTCTGGCTGGCAGCCGCAATACCGAAATCAACTATCTTGAGCACATCTTCTTCGTTAATCATGACATTATTTGGTTTCAAGTCACGATGAATAACGTTCGCGCTATGAGCACTTTCCATACCATTACAGATATCACTGGTGATTTTAATCGCGCGCTCATTTGTTAATGGTTTACGCTCCTTTAATTCTGCACTCAATGTATGACTTTCAAAATACTCCATTGAAATCGCGTGTGACTCACCAAAGGTAATCAAGTCGTATATACGAATGACATTTTGATGTGTCACTTTACGGGCGAAGCGCAATTCGTAGATAAAGCGTTTAATAACACTATCATCTGAGACAAATTGTGTATTCAGGAATTTAAGGATGACATCTTCATTAATCATCATGTCTTCCATTAGATAAACAGAGCCAAAGGCACCCTTACCGACTTGACGAATGTATTTATAACGACCTGCAATAATATCGTCAGGTTGCAGCTTGGTAGGATCAACTGATTTCGACTGCAATTCTGACTTGCCGCGTATGATTGTTCCTGTCATGGTTTTTTCAGAGTCAGATCTGTCACTGCTACGTGATAATGTCGCTTTAATATCGGTACGCAATTTATTCTGGTTATCCAGAATTCTGTCAATCGAACAACCGCCTAACTCTCTTAATTCTTCATCCCGATTTTCCAGTGCGTGACTGATTGATGACACAATTTCATCAACAGTCATGTCATCGGCAAGTCTTTCCAGGCAGGCCAAGGTTTCTTTAACGATATTGTCCTGCTTAGCCCATAACTGTTTAATCACATAGGGTACTGCAGATTTTGCTTCCAGCTTACCCAAAGCCTGCAGCAATATAATCGCCATCGACTCGATATTTTTGTCGTTCTCATTAGTTTCATTTTTCTGCAGTAATTTAATCAGCATTGGCACTGCTTGCCGATTACCCAAGTTGGCCAGACCATCGACAGCACGTTCACGAACCCACCAGTCCGAATCATTTAGTGCATCTACAAGCGCATCATAGGTACTTTCATCTTCAGTTGAGTTGATAATTTCAATAGCAGACCTGCGTACAAATTCATCTTTATCTTTTAGCAGTATTAGCACTGCCTTAACGACCCTGGGGCCACCAATTTTACCCAGCGCATCCGCGGCTCTTGACCTTACCCACCAGTCTTCATCCTTAAGTATTCTGAATAGATCTTTCACCGATGTTGGATTGGCAATCTCATTTAACACTTCAACCGCTGCTCGACGAGTGTATTCAGACTCGCTTTTCAGGTGTTCAACCAGATGCGCTACGGTTTCGGGGTGTTTGATAGTGACGATTGTTTCGACGGCTTTATTCTGCACGGCATAATCAGCATCATCGATCAGTTTAGTCAGCCGGTCGATACTGATATCGCCTTTCATATGTGACAAGCCATCCAGTGCGGCTAGCCTGACAGTCTTATTGTCATCGTCCAGTAATTTTTCCAACGCCTGATGCACTTGCGGGCGATCAAACTTGCGAAGTATTTTTGCAAAATTACTTCGTATAAATGCTTCTTTCGTATCTATTCTATTAATAATTTCGGTAACCACCGTATCTGTTGCCACATTGTCTATAATTTTGAACAGTGCAACCTGTTCACTGTGGTCAACGCTAAATACGAATTTAATCAGGTTAACTGCTTTCAATTTCTCTGTATGAGCAGTTAGAATTTTCATAATGGCAGTTTTAGAAAGATTGGGATCTGCCAGCTTGGATACGAGTGGATTGGGGTCTATATTTTCAGCATTACTTAAGGCTTCAGAGACACCCTGACGGATCAGCTCTACATCGTTTCCCAGTAACGGAATATAATAATCAAGGGTAGAAGTACTCGCCAAATCTGTCAGCACTTCAATAATATGCGCATTGCCTAACTTATTTGTGGATTGCAGTGCTTCAGCCAGCTTCGGTATGGAAGACTTAGGACTTTTTTTGAGTTTCGCGATGGCTTTTTGCGCACCAGGCTCAGCCAAAGATGCGCATTGCGATATCTGCGCAATTGATCCATCCGAAAGAAAACCGCTTAATAAACCCATCTGGAACTAAATTTATACTTATTGTGATTGAACTTTGAAGATTTGCTGTCTCATAAATTTGTTAAAATTCATGGAAAAACATAACGTTAACTCATATCTTATAGCAAAGAATTGAGTTTGAATATTAGTTTACCAGCCAAACTATAAGTTCAAGTGACAATAAGGCATATATTCCCGCCATTAGGTCATCCAGCACGATACCTACACCACCGGAAACCCGCTTATCGAGGATATTGATAGGCCATGGTTTAACAATATCGAATATACGAAATAGGACAAATCCAGTCACCACCCAGTACCAGCCTGGCGGCGCCAGCGCCATGGTCAGTAAATAACCACATATTTCATCAATGACGATTCCACCATGATCATGAACCCCGAGCATTTCTGCAGATTTACCTGCAATATAAAAACTAAACAAGCTCAATAGAGCAAGCACGATCAAAAAGTTGATTAGGCTTAAAGGCGCAAGAATCAGATATAAAGGTATAGCCACCAGCGTGCCAAATGTGCCTGGCGCTTTTGGAGCCAGACCACTCCCAAAGCCAAAAGCAATAAAGTGAATTGGATTGCCCAGGATTGTTTTCCAGTCAGCTTTATTACTCATCGACTATTTTATTAAAGTGGTCGTAGCCAGAACTTTTTGGGTGCGGCATGATTTGATTTCCCTGATATAACTCAACTTGCATGGTGTTAGTAATCCGACCGATCTCGCTTAGTTCGCAGTAATATTTTGCAGATAATAAATCAATATGATTTACTGAGTCTTCTGGCACTGTGAACAGAAGTTCATAGTCTTCTCCTCCTGTGATTGCAGACATGATATTTACATTTTGACTATGTGGTACACAATCCAGCTGCAGTAAAGCACCAGCCTTGCTGGCATCGCATATAATTTCCAGTTCATTCAGCAATCCGTCTGATATATCAATGCAGGCATTCGCGATTTCTCTAAGTTCCATGCCAAGTTCCACCCTTGAGGGAGGCATATAGAGTGCAGAAAATTGTTTTTCTGTGAGCTCGTTATAGCTGAAGTCGTGATTTCGCAAAAAATCCAATGCAGCTGCTGCATTACCAATAGCACCAGAAACAAAGACTCTGTCATCGGCCTTTGCACCACTACGTAACATCGCTTTGCCCTTAGGCACTTCGCCAATTAACTGAATAGCAACATTCAGTTGATTCCCTCTTGTTGTATCACCACCGATTAATGTCACATTATGTTTTTTAGCACATGTTAACAGGCCATTGGAAAATTCTTCCAGCCATGACTGATTCAGTGTGCTTAGTGTAATGTTTAAAGTTGCCCAGCGAGGAGATGCTCCCATTGCCGCGAGATCACTGAGATTTGATGCCATCAATTTATAGCCAACGCCGAAAGCGGGAGCATAGCGGGTAAAGTGTCGCCCCTCGACCATCATGTCTGTAGTAATTACCAGCTCATGACCGCTGCTAGCCTTAACAATGGCCGCATCATCCCCTATCCCTTCAATGACTGACTGATCATTGAGTTGTTTCGTAAAATATTTTCGAATGATGTCTTTTTCGTTCAACTTTGTTGAAGCATCTGTTTTCGATCAAATTTTTTCATAAGCTTGTCCAGAACCACATTAACCAGTTTGAAGCCTTCATCGGAGCCAAATTTTTTACATAGTCTGATTGCTTCTGACGTAATAACTTTCTCAGGAATCTGAATACAGTTAATCAGCTCATAAGTAGCAATGCGTAACGCTGCAAGCTCTATTGGGTCGATCTTGTCAACATTGTATTCTGATGCGCCATTAATATTTGCATCAATATTTTCAGTCTGTCGAATGCAACCAGTGACCAGTTCAGAAAAATACTCGTGGTCTGATTTTGGCCAGTATTCATCTTCCTGATATTGAATGACGAGCGTATCAGGGTCTTCATCTGTGAGATGCCATTGATACATAGCCTGCAATGCCAGCCGTCTTGAGCATTGCCGTTTATGAAATAAAGCTCTGTCACCTGGTTGAGTCAAGATTCTTTCCGAATACTTTTAATAACGTTACACATTTCCAAGGCACAAAGGGCACAATCCACGCCTTTATTTTCCCCATTCACCTGCGACCTCAATTGCGCCTGCTCTGGTGTATTTGTCGTTAATACACCAAAAACAACAGGTATTCCTGTACTCAGGCTAACATCCATGACACCACGGGCACATTCACCAGCCACAAAGTCAAAATGAGGCGTGTCACCCTGAATCACACAACCCAGTGTAATAATTGCCGCATGTTCTTCTGCATCCACAAGGTGCATGGCAGCTAATGGAATCTCAAATGCTCCGGGAACATAAATAACATCTATGTCCTTTTCTGCAACACCTTGCTCAAGCAGTGTGTCAGTAGCCCCCTTTAGCAGGTTATCAACAATGTCACTATTGAATCTGGCTGCCACTATAGCAAAACGGGAATCACCAGGTTTGATGTTGCCAGTCTTTGTATTTTGTAACTTCATTATTTTTATTTCCCGTCAATATATTCAACAACTTCAAGGCCAAAACCACCCAGTCCATGAAATACCTGAGGCGCACTTAGCAGGCGCATTTGTTTCACTCCCAGGTCCGCTAATATCTGTCCTCCAACTCCCAGTGTCCAGCGGTTCACAGGTGAGTCTTCATCTGCCCGATGATATTTTGCAGTGTTCATATTTTCCAGTTGCAGACATAGAGATTCACTGTCATTTGCAATTCTCAATACCACCGCAACTCCTACATCTTCACTGGCGATTCTCTTCATGGCATCACGCAGCGGCCATCCACAACTATCGTTATTACCGAGTAACGTATCACATAAAGTGTTCTCTATGTGTACACGTGTGAGTACAGGTTTAGCAGAATCAACTTCTCCCTTGATCAGGGCAAAGTGCACTTCTTTATCGATAGTGTCTTTGTAAGTCACTAGCTGGAATTCACCACAGTCAGTAGTAAATGGTTGCGAAGATATTCTATGGACGGTCCGTTCATTCTGGATTCTGTAACGAATCAGGTCTTCAATGGTACCGATCTTTAAATTGTGTTCCTGGGCAAATTTCTCTAATTGCGGACGGCGCGCCATGCTTCCATCCTCATCCATTATTTCAACAATCACCGCCGCAGGCTCCAGTTGAGCAAGTCTTGCATAATCACAACCGGCCTCTGTATGACCTGCCCTCGTTAACACTCCGCCAGCCTGAGCCATTAATGGGAAAATGTGTCCGGGCTGGGTGATGCTGTTTTTATCTGCATTAGGTGCCACTGCCGTTCGTATTGTATGCGCCCTGTCATAGGCTGAAATTCCCGTGGTCACTCCTTCGCTGGCTTCAATTGAGATTGTAAAATTAGTGGTATGGTGTTCATCAGTAACATCTACCATCAAGGGAAGATTGAGTTGCTGGCATCTTTCCTTGGTCAACGTGAGACAAATCAGTCCACGTCCATACTTTGCCATGAAATTGATATCTTCAGGACGCACCATAGAGGCAGCCATTAAAATATCACCTTCATTTTCACGGTCTTCGTCGTCAACAATAACCACCATTTTACCGGCAGCGATGTCTTCAACAATTTCTTCAGTTGAATTAAATTTCATAAGCGAGGAATTAATTATAGGTGTGTAATCGTTCTACATAACGGGCAATCAAATCGATTTCAAGATTGATAATCGTCTCTGCCTGATAGTTAATTATAACGGTATTCTCAATGGTATGAGGGATAATATTGACAGTGAAATCATCGCCTTCAACGCTATTGACTGTCAGACTAACTCCATCCATACAGATGGAACCTTTTCTGGCAATGTATCGGGCAATTTCTTTGGGGGCTGTTACTGTCAGACAGGTTGAACTACTTTCTTTTTTCACTTTTTTGACAATGCCGATTCCATCTACATGACCAGTGACCAGATGGCCACCCAGGTGATCAGATAACGTCAGCGCCAGTTCCAGATTGACATTACTGCCTTTGATTAACTGTTTGAATGAAGTACATCGAATGGTCTCACCCGAAACATCTGCGTCAAACTGATTGTCTTTGAGATCAGTAGCAGTCAAGCAGACACCATTCACACAGATACTGTCTCCTTTTTTTACATTCACCAGAAAATTATCAGGTGTACTAATGGACAGGACATACGAGCCTTCATCCTCCCTGATTGCTGCTATTGATCCTATGGCCTGAATAATTCCTGTAAACATTCCTGCTAATCTTCCTGATTAATACAATACCTGGTTAACGGTAACGCTGTACTGGTATGAAATTCTGCACTTGCTTCAATCGCGCAGGTTGCGATTTTCTCTGCATCATCTTCGAACTTATACATTGCATACAGAGCCCCTAACGCAACTTCTGCCCCTGCACCGATTGCCCAGAAATTCTTGTACTGAAATACTTCACGCAACGAATAGACACCAAATATACCATTCCTGTTGACGATAAGCGCATCTATCCGTGAAGATTCATAAGCGTCATCATCTTCATCTTTCGGATTTAAAAAATACTGTTCTTTCAGAATAGGATGAAGGTCCAGAAATGTTTTATAAACATCAAGCGGAGACTGAAAATTGATAATAGACGATTCTTTTTCCAGCACGTGCTTAATAACAAGATGATGAGCAGCACTACCTACTATTCCAACATAGTTATTTTCGTGATGTAAAATTTTTTCACTGGTTAAATCATATTCATTACTTTGACGTACATCACCAAAGGTTGTGAGCGTATCTGCAGCAATACAGATTTTTCCGTTTTTTTCGACAGCGACTATTGTTGACATGTATTTTATTAGTAAGTAATTAATGAAGTGATTCGTAAATCGTTACCTATTTTACGAACATCAGAATATTCCAGAGAAATACAATCTTTCATCTGTTTTATTTCATCAATATCTGCCATTCCTCTCGACAGATTACCCATAAGTTTTGGTGACAGATAGTGGATCAATTCATCTACCAGTCTGGCATTGATCAATTTACCTATTAAGGACGAACCCGCTTCTACCAGTACGCTATTAATTTCCAGTGATGCCAGTTTTTTCAGTACCAGCTTCAAATCGAATTTTCCATTCTCATTGGGAAGGTAAATTATTTCACAATTTTCAAGTTCACTAAATTCACTGCCATTCGCATTTTGTTTTGCGAATATCAATGTTTTCCCCTCTACATTCAATAAATTTGCCTGTAGGGATATTCTCAAGTCGGGATCGATGACGACTCGGCATGGCTGAATGACACGTTGTTCAATTCCCAGCTGTTCACTGTCAATGCGTACATTCAGTGAAGGATTGTCTGTGAGCACTGTCCCGATTCCAGTTAATATTGCGTCATGTGTTGCGCGCAACTTCTGAACATCGTTTCGTGCATGTTCCGACGTTATCCACTTGGACTGACCGTTGCTTAAACAGATTCGTCCATCCATACTGGTCGCCACCTTGACTGTCACCCATGGCATTCCAACAGACATGCGTTTTATAAATCCACGATTAGGCTCTCTTGCCTGATCACTCAACAGGCTCTCGACCACCTGAATACCATGTTTCTGTAATTCTTTAATTCCTTTTCCAGCCACGAGCGGATTCGGGTCCTGCATCGCAACAAACACTTTTGAAACGTTTGCCTTTATCAGCGCCTGGGTACATGGTCCTGTTTTACCATGATGACAACACGGCTCCAGAGTGACATAGGCAGTTCCCCCGGCAGCCTGTTCACCAGCCTTTTCCAGGGCATGAATTTCTGCGTGTGCGTCCCCCGCTTTGACATGAAATCCCGTTCCAACAATATCGCCATGTTTACTGGTAATTACACATCCGACGTTTGGATTTGGACGGGTTGTGTATCGACCTTGCCTGGCAAGGCGTAGTGCAAGCGACATGCACTCAACATCACGTTGATTAGTCATGAAAATGATTAGCTGTCTGAGATTAGAGACAACTGACTTTTTCGCATTTCCGGAGAAAGATCATTTTCAACATGCTCAATAATCTCCCGAAACTCCTGCACATCAGTAAATGATCGGTACACGGAAGCAAAGCGAACATAAGCGACCTGGTCAACATTTCTCAGCTCATGCATTACCCACTCGCCTAACTGGTTAGCAGGGATTTCCCTATCTCCATACGCAAGGCAAAGCCGGCGAATATGGTCAATAATTTTTTCCACCTGATCGGTAGAAACAGGTCTTTTTTCAATCGCGTGAACAATACCGGAACGAAGTTTGTCTGTGGTAAAAGCTTCTCTTCGACCATCACGCTTTACTATTCTGGGTAAATCCAGCTCTGCCGTCTCAAAGGTTGTGTAGCGTTCTTTACACTTGGCACACTCTCGGCGACGGCGAACCTGACTACCGTCTCCCGCTAAACGGGAATCTATTACTCTAGTATCATTTGCACCACAGAATGGACAGCGCATTGTTCTTCTCTAGAGTAATAGCTCGTTCGACTAATGTCGTATTTAAGAACCGTAAACCGGGAATCGTTTGCATAGTTCTAGCACTTGTTGTTTAACACGATTTACGACTTCTTCGTTCTCAAGATCATCCATCACATCACACATCCAGTTAACCAGGTCAACGCATTCAGCTTCCTTGAAACCACGTGTTGTAATTGCTGGAGAACCCACACGAATACCACTTGTGACAAATGGAGATTGTGGATCATTAGGCACTGTGTTTTTGTTTACCGTTATGTTGGCATTACCTAATGCTGCATCAGCCGCTTTACCGGTGATACCTTTCTTGATCAGATCTACCAGCATCAAATGGTCATCTGTTCCACCAGACACAATATCGTAACCACGACTCTGGAATTGAGTAGCCATCGTCTGCGCATTCTTGACGACTTGCTGCTGATAAGCTTTGAACTCAGGCTCAAGAGCTTCCTTGAACGCCACCGCCTTTGCAGCAATCACATGCATTAAAGGACCGCCCTGCATACCAGGGAATACTGCAGAATTCAGTTTCTTGGTGATTTCATCATTTTCGCGGGCAATGATAATTCCACCACGAGGACCACGTAGGGTCTTGTGTGTTGTTGAAGTCACCACGTCAGCAATAGGTACAGGGTTAGGGTATAAACCAGTCGCCACTAGACCAGAGACGTGCGCCATATCAACAAGAAAATAGGCACCCACACTATCGGCAATATCACGGAACCGCTGCCAGTCCATGACACGTGAATAGGCAGAGAATCCGGCGATAATCATTTTTGGCTTATGTTCTTTTGCCAGCTTTTCTACTTCGTCATAATCAACTTCGCCAGTCTCGGTGTTTAAACCGTATTGAACTGCATTAAACTGCTTGCCTGAGAAGTTAACGTGTGAGCCATGTGTCAAATGCCCACCGTGTGCCAGCGACATTCCAAGCACGGTATCGTTGGGTTCCAGTAAGGCCAGAAATACTGCCGCATTTGCCTGTGAACCGGAATGTGGCTGTACGTTGGCATATGCTGCTCCATACAGTTTCTTTAAACGGTCAATGGCTAGTTGTTCAACCGTATCTACGTGCTCACAGCCACCGTAATAGCGTTTGGCTGGATAACCTTCCGCGTACTTGTTGGTTAGCACAGTTCCCTGCGCTTCCATCACTCTCGGGCTTGCGTAGTTCTCTGAAGCGATTAACTCAATATGCTCTTCCTGACGCTGCATTTCACTCTTGATAGCATCAGATAATTCTTTGTCAAAGCTACTGATACCCATATCGGCTGAAAACATGTAAATACTCCTGTCTTAAATATAGTCAAAATCCATAATCGGGCGATTATACCCCAAAATATTGCGGATGAACTAACCCTACTGGCCTATATGATGGGCTTAAATGCAGTGCATCTCATAAATTTACCTGGCTAGACGACACTCACAAAGTCTGAAATCATATCTGGCTTCATCACTCGGCAAGCGCCGATCAAATTTCGATCTAAAATTAACAGAGTAATTTATGGCCCAATACGTATTTTCAATGACCGGTGTCGGTAAAGTCGTCCCTCCTAAAACACAAATTCTCAAGGATATTTCATTAAATTTTTTCCCTGGAGCAAAGATTGGCGTATTGGGTTACAACGGTGCCGGCAAATCAACGCTGCTGCGTATCATGGCTGGGGTTGATAAAGAATTCATTGGTGAAGCCCGTCCGCAGGCAAATTTAAATATCGGCTATCTCCAGCAGGAACCAGCGCTGGATAAAACACTGGATGTGCGCGGTAATGTCGAACTTGGCATTGCACCCCTCAAACAGGCGTTGGATGCTTTCAATGACATCAGCATGAAGTTTGCAGAACCCATGTCAGATGATGAAATGACAAATCTGTTGGAACAACAGGCATCGCTGCAGGATCAGATTGAAGCCGCCGATGGCTGGAATCTGGAGAGAAAACTTGAAGTGGCGGCTGACGCACTCAGACTGCCACCATGGGAAGCCAGTATTGAGCAGCTCTCTGGAGGTGAACGAAGACGGGTTGCCCTGTGCCAGTTGCTGTTATCCAACCCGGATATGCTCATTCTTGATGAACCCACTAACCATCTGGATGCTGACTCTGTCTCCTGGCTGGAACAGTTTTTGAAAGAGTTCCAGGGCACAGTGGTTGCGGTCACCCATGATCGTTACTTTCTGGATAATGTTGCCGGCTGGATTCTGGAACTGGACAGAGGATACGGTATTCCATGGGAAGGCAACTACTCAAGCTGGCTGGACCAGAAAGAAACACGTTTAAAGCAGGAAGAAAAACAGCAACAGGCACGCATGAAAACCATTTCAGCAGAACTCGAATGGGTGCGTAGCAATCCCAAAGCCCGCCAGGCAAAAAGTAAAGCCCGTTTAAAACGATTTGAAGAACTCAATTCACAGGAATATCAAAAGCGCGCGGAAACAAATGAAATCTTTATTCCTGTAGGCGACAGACTGGGCGACCAGATTATTGAAGCCAGCGGCATAAGCAAGCATTTTGATGACCGCATGCTATTTGATAATGTTTCTTTCAATGTACCCCGTGGTGCAATCGTCGGTGTTATTGGTGGTAACGGTGTCGGTAAAACCACGCTATTCAAAATGATCATTGGACAGGAAAAAGTTGATAGTGGTGAACTTAAAGTAGGTGAATCAGTAAAACTATCGTACGTAGATCAGTTACGTGATGACTTGCAAGGCGACAATACAGTTTGGCAGGAAATTTCAGATGGCCTGGATAATATAACTGTCGGCAACTATACAATGCCTTCAAGAAGTTATGTGGGACGATTTAATTTCAAAGGAAGCGGACAGCAGAAGCTTGTTAAAGAATTATCTGGTGGTGAACGTAACAGGCTGCAACTTGCAAAATTATTACGTAAAGGTGGCAACGTATTATTACTGGATGAACCAACAAACGACCTGGATGTAGAAACATTACGCGCACTGGAAGAAGGACTATTAAACTTTCCCGGCTGCGCAATTGTTATTTCACACGATCGCTGGTTTCTGGATCGCATTGCAACACATATGCTTGCGTTCGAAGACGAAGGCAATGTGCATTGGTTTGAAGGTAATTTCTCCGAATACGAAGAAGACAGAAAAAAGAGACTGGGGGAAGAAGCCAGCCAACCCAAACGTGTGCGTTATAAAAAACTGGATGCCTGATTCTGTACATTAAAAAAGGCTGTCACTGATAAAACAGTAACAGCCTTTATGTACTTTAATAAACTTAAATCTGAATTTACAAATTAGACTTGGCTTTGTCCATCATTGCATCTTGTGAACTACCTGTCATGTCACCTTTCTGCTCCTTGGCATTTTCCATGACGTCTTCAGCTTTTTTCACCACCGCCTCTTTTACATCTTCAGCTTTATCCATGACTGTGTCTTTCGCGTCGCCAGCTTTTTCCATCGTCGCATCCTTCGCATCTGATGCCATATCTTTCGCTTTATCCATTGCATCACCAGTTGCATCTTTGGCGTCATGGGCCATATCACCAGCCTCGTCCATTGCATCACCAGCCGCATCTTTCGCGTCATGAGCCATATCACCAGCTTTGTCCATCGCAGATGATGCTTTATCCATCATTGCATCGCCCTGTTCCGGTGCCATGTGATTCATATAGTAGTATGCCGCTCCTGCGATTATGATAATTGCAATTATAATTTTTGACATTTAAAACCCCTCTCGTATATTTTTTTGAGTGTATATAGCGGTAGTGCTATTTAAATTATTGTTATTCAAACGTTTTTTACTTCTCCGGTATGCATTTTAATCCTTTGCACCAAAGGATAGCAATTTGTTTTATCGGTAAGCCGTTCTATGGCGCTATAAATTCACTCAATTTGGGCAACTGAAATGGAAGGTCGCGTGATTGTATATTTGTAGCCTGCCTCGAATTCACGGCTGAATTTGATTCTTTCACCGGTAGACCAAATGACTGCAAGCTTGTTGACTGTCGTTTCATCACCTAAGCCAAAATGAACATAGGGTGCATCAAAAGACAGGAATCCACCACCTGCCTTAACCTCTCTTATCTGTTTTATTTCCCTGCCAGCAGACCTTGTTGAAATCAGTACTTTGCAGCCAATACAGTTTGTATTTCCAATTTCATCTTTAATCTCAATAATAATTGAGTGTTTACCTTTCTGGTTATTCTTAAATACCTTTAAACCGCCGTGAGTTGTGTTTCCAATAATATCCAGATCTCCATCATTATCGATGTCGATGTAAGTAAACGCCGAACTGTGATCAAAATCATCCAGGCCATACGACACATGTTTTAATGAAAAATTCTCACCATTATTATTGTGAAAAAACATGTTCGGTGAATGTGTTGTCGGCCCTACAAAGGCGGCATAGACTGATCCATTCACGACATAGATATCTTGCCAGCCATCGTTATCCAGATCTGCAAATTTACCCGCCCAACTCCAGGCACCATATTGAACATTTTTATGTTCGGAAATATCTGAAAAACCCTGCTGACCCTTGTTTTCAAGAAGAATATTAGTAACGGGTATCTGTTTAATAAAATCTTTTGTATTTAGCGCAACACGCTCCGGATAATCTTCAATGGCATTACACAGTGTTTTATAGGTTGTGTAATGTTCAGGGACTTTGCTGCAAGACTCTCTATCAAATTTCATTTGATGAACACGTTTAGTCACAAGGCAGTCACGCACTGTCTCATTTCCATACGACTCCCTCATTTCCTCACATTCCATGAAATTTTTTACGAGATTAATTTTACTCAACATCCATATCTTTAAGCACTCTTTTTGCTCTTCAGGCGTTGGCCTGTTCAGGCAAAACTGGGAGTCTTTGTACTTGGCAGCGGCACGTTCCTGTTTTGGCGTTTCAGTCCAGGATCCACCTGTCATATAAATATCGAGTGCAAGGTCATTGTTATAATCTGCTGTATCGATACTCATATTCAGCTGAGGCGAGCCAGGAATAACGCCCTGATGACTCGACAGTTGCCCAAACTTTTCACCTTTAAGGTTCATATAAAATCGGTCTGGCACCTCAAAGTCATTACCAACAATTAAATCCATATAGCCGTCCTGATTGAAATCACTCAATAGTGATGACAATGTATTGCCTTCAACCTCTCGCGGCATAACTTGCAATGGGAAATCGCTGAATTCAAGATTCTTGTTCAACAACATCTGATTTCGTGCCTTGACGCCCGGATTTGCTGTGATTTCGCCACCATTCCAGTTACCGTTAAAGATATCCAGCCAGCCATCGTTATTCACATCTGCCATGGACACCGACATGGTCAGCAGTGCATCTCCGTTTTCAATGGTACGCACAGGATTTTTCTGATGAATACTCGCCAGCGGATTGAGGACAATATAATTCTTTTTGCCAAAAGTAGTGATGTAGAAATCAAGCCAGTTATCGCGATTAAGATCAGCCATTGCGACAAAGATTGTTTCTGTGTCCACCAGCTCCGGAATATCCAGTTGTACTTTTTTAAATCGCTCGCCATTAATGTTTTGAAAAAGATCAACACCACCCGATCTTGCAACCATTAAGTCTGTCCAGCCATCGTTATTAAAATCGCCCGACGCCAGACCGCGTCCGAGAAAAAATGGTTCAATAAAATTGGTTTCATCGATTTTGTTATATGAATCGATACCCAGGTCAACCGCATTAAATTTGGAGAATGGTAATACGCCTTCTGTTTTAGGAGTTTCAAATGCTGTACGAGTAATGACAAAATTCTTTTTGCTATAGAATTCCTCACTTTCCTGCTGTCTTGTTTCCTCCAGACCATGTAATGCAAATTTAGTAATGTGTCTGTTTTCCACATAACCCGAATGTTTTGGCGCAGCACTTAACACTTCATCTGAGTACTGCTTTTCCCATTTTCTTTCTTTATAGTCAGTGAACTCCTGAGCAAAATATCCTGCGGCAACACCAAGAAGAGTAACAATAGCAAACAGCAAGAGCGCCAGTTTAAAACTGAATGTTCTCCAGATTATGAATCCGGAATAAACACTAAATGTACCCAGTGTAAATAAAAGTGTCATGACAACAACCACAGGAACATTGGCCGCAAACAGGGATTGTGCGAGCATGATATCGAACGCAATTGGCATCGGTAAAAATGTCCCAAAAATACCGATGGCAATAACTGCCCAAAGCGAAGGCTGTGTTCCAATCAGCGTATTTGGATCCCAGACATGCGATACAAGCGCACCGAGAAAACCCGCGACAAACATAAGCGGGACTGTGCGTATTACAATGTAGACAAAACTGTCCCAGTAATCTTTGACAATGCCAAGCAATGCAGCCCCCCACGATTCATAGGTGGTCACTGGTACATCAGGTATTGCGCAGGCAAGTGGTTCCTGAACTGGCTCTTTATGTGAAATCAGGGGAACAATAACGAGAATCAGGAAAATCGTAAATGCAAGCTTGATCAGTGCCAGATAAAATGGAAATAAAGTAAACAACATTGTCAGGACAATAATATTCAGTGTAGGCGAGCTGAACATCACTGCTAATGAAGTCTGTATGCTGCGCCCGCCTTCGTACATTGCCTTGGCAATCGGTGCAACACAGTTTACGCAAACACCTAAAGGCGTGCCCGTTGCAAGACCATAGAGACTATTTAAAAAGCGGTTCTGCGAGCGATAACGTGGCAGGTATTTAAATAATGTCATGAATGCCGCCGCAATAAATACGGCAAAGGTCATTCCCTGACGGTTTGTCCAGGCCCAGTTGATAGTGGTATAACCCACCTTCTCGACAAATGTAGCCTTTTCATCAATATGGATAAAAGCCTCATGTGTGAGCGTGTCTTCAAGATGAATAATACCCGTCATGTCAGCCTTGCCCTGCAAGGTCGGGTAGCGAGAAGTTGACCAGAAGCCTATCGCAATCGCGGCAATGAGCACTGAAATTAGAATAACACGACGGTTGCCGAGTATTGACGTTTGGTATGCCATGTTTGTCTTACTAATAAGCTATATTATTGATAGTAACCATTAACTTCTTGCCCCTCAACTTATGACTATAGATCAAATATCGCTAAATGACATATTAAGCAAAGCTAACAGATTGCTGGACCGGCTGGAATCATTACAAGTTCCATCGACCATTTCACCACTGAAGAAAGATTCATTTGCTCTTCGATGGAGTAAAACCGGGGGTGCTATCCCTATCGAATGGAAATGCTCGATCACCATAGATAATCTTCTCCATATAGATCAACAGGCTAAACTGCTTTTCGATAACACTCAACAATTTGTTGAAGGTTTCACTGCCAATAATGCTTTGTTGTGGGGGTCAAGAGGCACAGGGAAATCCTCTCTCATTCAAGCCATACTTTACTGCTTCAGGCAAGAAAATTTATGTGTTATTGAAATCAGTCATAATGACTTTTCTGACTGGGCAGAGATCGTACACTGGATAAACGCCCAGTCTCCACAAAAATTCATACTGTTTTGTGATGATTTATCCTTCAGTGAAGACGATTCAAGCTATAAACAGGTAAAAGCTGCTCTGGATGGTTCTCTCACCAGCCTGCCGGATAATGCCCTGATATACGCCACCTCAAATCGTCGCCATTTACTGCCTGAAAAATTATCAGACAATCTGCACGCACAACACGTTAATGGCGAGATTCATCATGCTGAAGCCATTGAAGAAGCCATTTCCTTGTCTGACAGGTTTGGCTTATGGCTGTCTTTTCATGCGCTGACTCAACAACAGTATTTATCAATTGTTGGACATTGGCTAAAGGAATTCAACATACTGCAAGACGAAAAAGAATATCGCGAACTCGCACTACGCTGGGCTTTATTGCGTGGTTCACGCAGTGGCCGAATTGCCAATCAGTTTGCCCGCGATTACGCAGGCAAATGCTCTATCGCCAATCGGTAGCATCAAAAATGTTTTGCCAGATCCATGCCTTCATAAAGCGAAGCTACCTCATCAGCATAGCCGTTAAACATTAACGTTTTCCGCTTTCGCAATTCACCAATTTTACGTTCACGCGCCTGACTCCAGCGAGGGTGATCCACTTCCGGGTTTACGTTTGAGTAAAAACCATATTCCCTGGCAGAAGCATTATTCCAGCTAGTGGCTGGTTGTGTCTCAGTGAAACGGATTTTAACGATTGATTTAATACTCTTGAAACCATACTTCCAGGGGACGACCAGTCTGAGTGGCGCACCATTCTGGTTAGGTAATTCTTTACCATACAGGCCGACGGCAAGTAGCGTAAGCGGATTCATGGCTTCATCAATGCGTAGCCCTTCCTGGTACGGCCAGTCCAGCACTGCGCGGCGCTGGCCAGGCAGGTTGTCCGGATCAAGTATTGTTGTAAATTCTACGTATTTCGCTTTGCTGGTAGGTTCAAATCGTTTCAGCACAGGGCCAAGCTCTACGCCTAGCCAGGGCACCACCATGGACCACGCTTCAACACAGCGTAAGCGATAAATTCTTTCTTCCAGCTGGTGAGGGGCAACGAACTCTTCCAGGCCCAGCACGCCAGGCTTTTCACATTCCCCTTCTACAGTAATTGCCCAGGGGTCTGTTTTCAGTAAATGGGCATTTAATTTTGGATCGCCCTTGCCGGTGCCAAGCTCATAGAAATTATTATATGAGGTGATTTTAATTTCTTCTGTGAGTTCTTTCGAAAGCGGATTATCAGTGTCTTTTTTATAATCATTAATCGCTACACCCGCCGAACTTAATGCAGGAAGACCAAAACTGAAGGCAGCGGCTGCACCACCGGCCTTTTTGATAAATTCTCGACGTTTTTTATAAATTTCGTAATCGGTAACTTCTGACTCTGGTATATAGGAATTGGTTTTTGTCTTTATTAACATGATGTTTACTTATTTTAGATTTTAGAAGTTGAAATGGAGTTCCGTAGAAATAAAGTCAACATCGTTTTTATCGAATTCAAACCTTTCCCATTCAGCGCTGAAACTTATTTTCTCTGTGACATCAAAATAAGAGCCCACCGAATAAAATACATCAGTACCACTTTTATTTGAGGCTGAATTATCAGTCAGGTTTTGACTGCCAGCTTTCAAGTCCCAGTTATATAAACCACCACGCAGATACAGGCGTTTAGTTTCGTCGATAGCAAAAGTGCTAACACCAGAGAAAAATAATGTTTTGCTTTCCAGTGCGATATCACTCTGGTCTGTTAACCACAGTTCATTACCACTAAAAACATTACCCACACCAAATTCCATCTGGTCTTTATACTCAAATTCAAGCGAGAGCAGATCACTCGCCCTGTAACCACTATAGAATTTAAGACCGGGCTCGGAATAATCGGTGGTAGTGATCGAATAATCTTCCAGGTCATACCAGTTTGTATTCGATATTTTATCCAGCCCCAGATACCACTCTGCCTGTACCGGCATGGTACTGACTGCACCTAGCGCAATAATGATTACAATCCCAGAATATTTATTCATGCTACTTTCCCCACACCTTTGCTAACAAAACGCGTTAACTCACATTAAAGACCCAACTTATGTAATAAATATGACATTCCAGATGATATTAGTTTCACATTATCCCGAGTAATTATACAGGGGGTTAATTTAATGCAACCCTCGCATTACGAAACATTCTCATCCAGGGGCTATCTTCGTCCCATTCATCCGGATGCCAGGAATGCTGAACCACTCGGAATAACCGTTCCGGGTGCGGCATCATGATTGTAAAGCGACCGTCTGTATTGGTTATCGCCGTCATTCCCTGAGGCGATCCATTAGGATTTAATGGATATATTTCAGTCGGTTCCGACGATGAATCCACATAATGCATGACATTTAACTTTGCATTTTTAATAGTGTCGACTGCTTCATTATCAGCAGCGATTTTGCCCTCACCATGCGCTACTGCCACTGGCATCACCGAACCCTGCATTCCTGTGAATAATAATGATGGAGAATCAGTAATTTCTACGTTAACAAGCCGCGCCTCAAACTGTTCTGAAGTATTGCGAATAAATTTTGGCCATAATTCACTACCCGGAATGATCTCAGCAAGATGAGACATCATCTGACAACCATTACATACCCCGAGTGCGAGGACATCGTTTCTATTAAAAAACAGGTTAAATTGTTCTTTTAACTGACTGTTATATAAAATACTACTCGCCCATCCATTGCCGGCACCCAGTACGTCACCGTAAGAAAAGCCTCCGCATGCTGCCAGCGCCTGAAATTCAGACAGGTTCCTTCTTTGTGATAACAGATCTGTCATATGAACATCTACCGCTTCGAAACCGGCGCGGTCAAATGCAGCCGCCATTTCAATCTGCCCATTAACGCCCTGTTCCCGCAGTATGGCAATTTTCGGGCGTATGCCTTTGGCTATTAATGGCGCAGTTATATCTTCGTTAATATCAAACTTTACTGCAGCCTTGAACCCGTGATGATTCGTGTCGGAAATTAACTGGCTCTCTTGTTGGGCACTGTCAGGGTTGTCGCGTAACTTCTGTATCTGCAAGCTGGGCTGACTCCAGATAAGTTCAAGCTCTGCTCTAGATTCATTTAATAACTCTTTATTATTACTGGATATTATTATCTTCTCATCAGTACTGGGCTCACCTAGAACATGGAAACACTCTGTGAGGCCCAATTCTTCTGCCAGCAAAGTCGCTTTTGCCAGATCTTCTGCCTTGATTTGTAAAACTGCACCAAGCTCTTCATTAAAAAGGCTTTCCAACGCATTGTTACCTAATGTATTTATTTGTATTTTCATACCACAGCGTCCGGCAAAAGCCATTTCACACACGGTTGCCAGCAAGCCTCCATCACTGCGATCATGATAAGAAATTACATCTACTTCATCTTTTAACTTATTGATAAATTTGAAGTAGCTAACTAATAAATCCGTCGATTCCAGATCAGGCGTATTGGTGTCATTAATTTTGTAAACCTGGCTTAGGCAAGACCCACCCAGTCTGTTTTTCTTCAGACCCAAATCAATCAGAATTAAGTAACTTGCTCCCAGATCAGTTCGAATTTGTGGCGTCCATGTGTTGCGAATATCCGACACGGGCGCAAAGGCAGATACAATTAATGATACTGGCGAGACCACGTTTTTATTAACGTCAGCATCCTGCCATGTGGTCTGCATAGACAAGGAATCCTTACCCACAGGAATCGCGATATCCAGCGCTCTACAGGCACTTGAAAGCGCATTAACAGTATCATATAACACACTGTCTTCATTAGAATAACTTGCAGCTGCCATCCAGTTTGCCGACAACCGTATATCATGCAGATTCTGGACATCCGCAGCCAGCAAATTGGTGATGGCCTCACCTAGTGACATACGCGCAGAGCGAGGCCCCGAGCTAATCGCAATTGGGCTACGCTCACCCATTGACATAGCTTCACCGGTGTAGCCTTTAAAGCTGCTTGCGGTCACCGCCACATCTGCTACCGGCACTTGCCACGGCCCCACCATCTGATCTCTTGCCACAAGACCCGTAATGGTTCGGTCACCTATCGTGACCAGGAATTTTTTCGAAGCGACTGTCGGGTTTCTGAGAACATATTCGACAGCATGTCTGATCTTGATGTGACTGTAATCTGCCTCAGTCTGCGGATTAACAGCTCTATTCGTATTGCGTTCGACTTTAGGCGGCTTACCCAGAAGCACTTCCATGGGGATATCGATCGGGTTTTGACCAAATTTTGCATCAGTGACAACCAGGTCCTGCTTTTCTGTTGCTTCACCGACAACGGCATACGGGCATCGTTCACGTTCACAGAGTGCTTTAAATGCGTCCAGGCGGCTTTCTTCTATTGCTAAAACGTAGCGTTCCTGTGCTTCATTGCACCAGATTTCCATCGGCGACATACCGGGTTCTGCATTGGGGACTTTACGTAATTCAATGACACCTCCCCGCCCAAAATCATGCAGGATTTCTGGCAACGCGTTTGATAAACCGCCAGCACCTACATCATGGATTGATAAAATGGGATTGTTGTCCTGCAAACTCCAGCAACGGTTAATGACTTCCTGGCAGCGTCGCTCCATTTCCGGGTTTTCGCGCTGCACTGAGGCAAAATCCAGTTGCTCATGACTACTACCGGACGCCATGGAAGATGCCGCACCACCCCCAAGGCCAATGAGCATTGCCGGCCCTCCTAAAACAATGATCGGAGTACCCGCCGGGATATCCTGTTTTTCTACATCAGTGCTGCGAATATTCCCCATGCCACCCGCGATCATGATGGGTTTGTGGTATCCACGCACGACACCTTTGACTTCCTGTTCAAATGTTCGGAAATAGCCCAGCAAATTGGGCCGGCCAAACTCATTATTAAAGGCTGCCGCACCAATCGGGCCTTCAATCATGATGTCCAGCGCGGATACGATTCGGTCCGGCTTGCCGTAATTTCCTTCCCAGGGTTCATGCATGCCAGGAATCTGCAGATTGGAAACAGTAAAACCGCATAAGCCGGCTTTGGGATAACCCCCTCTGCCGGTCGCACCTTCATCTCTGATTTCACCGCCCGACCCTGTGGCAGCGCCCGGGAAAGGTGAAATAGCGGTAGGATGATTGTGCGTCTCTACCTTCATTAAAATATGAATATCTTCTGTCGCGTATGAATACGTTGTATCTTCATTCGCGTAAAAACGCTCACCGGCGTGTCCTGCAATCACCGCCGAGTTGTCTTTATAGGCAGAAAGCACGTTATGCGGAGCATTTGCATGAGTAGTGCGTATCATGCCGAATAGTGTGTCGTCCTGCTGTTCACCGTCTATTGTCCAGCTCGCATTGAATATTTTATGCCGGCAGTGTTCTGAATTGGCCTGAGCAAACATCATCAGCTCAACATCAGAGGGACACCGGTTCAGTGTCGTATAGTTTTCTACCAGATAATCAATTTCATCATCGGAAAGCGCCAGCCCCATCTCGGTGTTGTAAGCGGCAATATCAGTAGCCATTTCTTCAATGGAAACCAGGCGCCTCACAGGTGCAGGCTCTTTGTGCTGAAATAATAAAGATGCTTGGCCCACCTCGGTGAGTACGCTTTGTGTCATGCGGTCATGAAGTAGTCGCAAGACCCGTTTGCGTGTAGCTTCATCAAGTTTCCTCCAGCCAGACAGACTGAATAACACGCCCCGCTCTACTCGACCTGTTTTTCCAAGCCCACTGTGCTCGACAATATCTGTGGCTTTGGAAGACCAGGGAGAAATTGTTCCAATACGGGGACTTACAATAATTTGTTCATCTAATTTATAGTTAGATGACATGGCTTCTTCAACGCTTAATAGCTGGCGCAATGTGCCAATTTGATCAGAAAGCAGGACACCCGAATATTCAGTGAAATAGATCCAGTGAGAATCAATCGATTCAATCCCGGATGCAATTTTTTGTACAGAACCAAGAAGTTGTTTACGTCTAAATGGCGTGGCTGCTGGGCCACCGCGAAGGATCAGCATAATGTCTGAAGCTCGAATAAATAGTTAGAAAATATTCTCAAGAAGGTCGTTATAGTAGCTGAATCTGTGTTGTGAAACACGTGTAAAATATTAATTCTGATGTGACTGGAATGTAACCAGCATGGTCGCCAGCTAACAAGAAAAGCATTGCCATCCGCACATGCATTAACAGGACAAAACCTCTGGCATAAAGAATCTTACATGGTAATAGAATAATGTCGTTACACGAAAACATACTCCCTGTTGATGGAGAAGCTTATTTAGACAACGAATATTTTTCAACGCATCTGGCCGCTGACTACTTCAACAGCCTGAATAATGAAATAAACTGGCAGCACAAAGAGATTCGCCTGTTTGGAAGATTCATTCTTCAGCCACGTCTAATTGCCTGGCATGGAGACCCGAACATCATCCTTAAATACTCCAGCCTTGAGCTAACCACAAAACCCTGGACCAATACGCTAAGAGAAATTAAAATCAATATAGAAGCCAGGCTTGGCTATCATTTCAATGCCGTATTTCTAAATTATTATCGAAATGGCCATGACTATATGGGCTGGCACCGTGACAACGAGAGAGTACACGGCCTGCAACCGCTCATTATCTCTGTCAGCCTGGGGGCCAAACGGGTCTTCAAGTTCCGCCACTACCACAATAAACAGCTCGTTAAAAAATTTGAACTGAATAATGGCAGTTTATTAATTATGAAAGGCGACACCCAAAACAACTGGAGCCATTCACTCCCTAAGGCACTAAAAATTACAGAACCCAGAATTAACCTCACATTTCGCAATATTCTTCTTTAGTAGCAACGCCTTTTGTGCAATATTCACCCGATTTCATGAGATTCTCATATAGATTCAGCAACTTTTAGGCTAGACTGGAGTCTTACAAAGAGTACTGGGGGCGATCCGGCTTTCGACGTGGGTAGCCGATCTCTAGGTGCATGCCGAGGATGTAGTTCACCTCGTTAAATAAAACTGCAAACATATAGTCGCAAACGACGACAACTTTGCTCTAGCTGCTTAAAAACCAGTTTTAGAGTCGTCCGCCCTAGTGAGCTTGCGCGTTAGGAACCGGGCGTCACCTTAGCAAGATCGTGGAGAAGTCTGCCTAAAACGGATCCATTAAACAAAGCTTAGGATCGCAGTTAAACGCCCTGAACGTTGGACCTTAACTGTTAAATTAAAAACGTAACTAAGCATGTAGTACCGAAAGTGAAGAACTTGCGGACGCGGGTTCAATTCCCGCCGCCTCCACCAAATTAGGATTCATATCGTCTCTATCGAGTAGATAAGTAGTCAACCAAATTAGTTTTTTTTGATTTATTGTTTATTACTTTTATCTATTTCAATTAATACTTCGTTACGACGGAGTAATGGAAGCGTCCAGGGAGGATTGTAAAATGCGTAGACAGGATCTGACAGGACGTTAATTCCTTTTTCCAGCAAATATGACTTTAGCTTATTTTCATTTGAAGCAATGTTTTTATTTGAATTTATCCCTGAAAATTGGATTACAGCAAAATCTTTTGAGGGGATTTCTTTAAGAATAACTTTGTTATTATTTGGCTTTGGTAGAGTATCTATAGAATACTCAGCAGGCATGATAAAATTAATTGTCCATCCATCATCCGCAACAAATTGACTAACTGGTGCCGTCATTGCAATATTCTGGTTTTGTTGCTGTGTCACAGGCGCAGTCATTGAAATGCTGCTATTGTTTAAATTTTTGCCAAAAATATAATCAGCCAAGAGTCGAAAACCCTGACGTATTGCTTCCTTTCGTTCACCTTGCACGGTTACCTCTGCAGTTATCATTGAATTGTATTTCCGAATCTCAATTTTGCCTTCAGATGATTGAACTTGATATTTTGGATGTTCAACTCTGCTCATGATTGGCCCCAATGAAGTTAGACCTACTAAAGCCATGATCATTATAATTAAGTGTCACTTTTATCCATTTTCTACTCATTAGTTCTCCGCAAATAAAGTTTTTACTGGCGTCTCTTTAGTTCTACGAACTGAAACATAGCCTGCTATGAGAACCATTATGGGTGCTATGAAAAGGCATAATATTGCTGTTTTCAGATTGAATATAAAACCACCTTCTATAATATAGTTAGTGATGCCAAAACTGACAAATAAATTCAACAAATAAGCGATTAAACCAGATATTAATCCAATCAATATAAATTCAATTCGAAATATTTTTTGCACTAGTTTTATATCGGCGCCAACCGTTTTAAATATTGCTGTTGTGTATGTTCTATATTTTCGCAATATCATCTCAATTGAAACAAATACTAATACACTTGCTAACAGTGAAAAGTATAAAATTGTTTCTATCGCATAACTTACTTTGTCAGCAATTTGTCGCACCCTATTTAGCAAGAATTCGACATCAAAAAATGTCGCACTCGGAAAATTTTCAACGAACTCGCTAATAATCTGTCTTCGCTCAGTATCTACATGTAAACTAATAATATAACTGGTAGGCAACTCATCAAGAGTCCCCGGTGAAAATATCAAATAAAAATTTGGTAAAAATGACTCCCATTCTACAGAGCGTATACTTGTCACTATTGCTGATACTTTTTGTGTTTCTATTGTAAATGTCAGTGTGTCACCTAATTCAATCGCTAAATTCTCAGCAATACCTTGTTCAATTGAAACACTATTAGGCTGATTATCTGTTTCATGCCACTTGCCAAGCAAGATCTCATTGTTTTCAGGTAGTTCGCTACCCCACGTTAAGGCTAGATTACGACTGAGTGATTCATCATATCGACCCGATTCTTTACTTGCATAATCACCTATTGCAATATTATTCACGGCACTCATGCGCCCTCTTATAATTGGATACATAGGGCTGTGATTGATATTATTTTTATTTAGCATATCAATAAACCTGCCCGTATCTTTCTCAAAAAGATTGATAGCAAAGACATTGGGTGCATTTTCAGGGACTTTAGACTGCCATGAAATTATTAAATCATCTCTAATAGTAGATATCAGTGCCAATGAAAAAAATGTGATGGCAACTGCTAACACTTGAATCGCTACCATCGTTCTGTTTGCATTAAGATTTCTTGCTGCTAATTTAATCGATGTATATCTCGTATGTGTGTATTTAACTAGCAATCCAATAGAAAATTTTGTTACGTAGTGTGTAATGATAACAAATGAAAATAAGACACCAATAATATAAATACTAATAATGACATCTTTCGTTGATAAATATATCAGCAGCGATAACCCTATGATAATAAAAACAACTGTCAATAAAATTGAATTCTTTTGAGTATCAAAGCGATTAAGCAACAATTTTGGAGCGGTTTGTAATAATTTATTCAAAAACGGCCAGGCAAAACTCAAGACAATTATAAAGGCTGTTAGAGAACTTAGTAGAAAGGGTTTCAAGCTGGCTGTTGGCAAAGTTTCTGGAATCAAATCACCCAAACTATTCAGGATCAGCACATGGGCTAACCCTCCAACAAGAAAACCAATTGCAATGGCAAGTAATGTAAAAAGCATAAACGGAATAACCACGGCAGCAACCATTTGCCTGCTTTTCAAACCCAAACATCTTAACAATGCATATTGATAAGTCATATCATTTGCGTACTTGTAACTCACAAGTCCCGCCGCAATAGCACCAAGTAAAACTGCAATTAATGACGTTATATTTAGAAAGCGATAGGCTCTCTGCAAAGTATCTGCTAATGTCTGGTTTGCTGAATCAACGGTGATGAATTTTTGATTAAGTTGCAATGTATTAGTCAACTGCTCTTTCAGCAAACTTAATTCATTATCATCTCCAGAAAACAGGTATCGATATGCCACACGGCTTCCTGGCTTAACGACTTGTGTTTCAGAGATATCTTGCCAATTCATTAAGATACGCGGTGTGAAGCTATAAAAACTATTCCCCCTGTCAGGCTCATAAACCAGTACTCGAGTGACTTGCAGCGACTTCTCACCCACATTTATAAATTGATTCAATTCTATATTAAGTTCGTTTAAAACACGGTCCTCTACCCATGCCTCACCCTTCTCAGGCACACTCCTAGTTGCTTTTATTTCCCCATATAATTCATCTGAAGTTTGCAACTCACCTAATAACGGGTATTCATTCGTGACTGCTTTAACGCTGGAAAGCAGGAATTTACCACTCGCTTCAGCATTCGCCATCGACTGGAATACCAGTATATTTGCCTGCCTTAAAGAGAATGAGCGAATAATATTATTTTGTTGTTGATTCAATTCAGATGAAGATTGTAAAACCATATCTGCCGCAAGCACTTCTTTCGCTTGCAAATCAAATAGCTGTTCCAGTCGATCGCTCAATAAACCAATACTAAATGTGACAGCACAAGCAATTGCGATTGCTACGCAAAACAACCGTATGGAACTCTGTCGAAACTGTCTGGTTAATAGCTTTAAGTAAAAATCAAGCATATTACTTCTTCACTAAAGTACCATCGACCAAGCGATAGGTTTCGTCACAGCCATTAGATAATGACTCATCATGTGTCACTAATATTAATGTTGTGCCGTGTTCTCTATTTAGCTCAAACAACAAATCAGTAATGGTTTCCCCTGTATGGGTATCAAGATTTCCTGTTGGTTCATCTGCAAGTAATAAAGGTGGGGTGGTGGCAAATGCGCGTGCTATTGCCACACGTTGCTGTTCACCCCCTGATAAGGTTGTCGGAAAATGATTCATTCGATTTCCTAACCCTACCCTGTCTAATAATGAACTAGCGATAGACCTGGCTTGTTTATTATTATTAATTTCAAGTGGTAACATGACATTTTCCAGTGCAGTAAACCCAGGCAATAAATGAAACGCCTGAAATACAAAACCAATATACTGATTACGCAGAGCAGCACGTTCATCTTCTGACAGACTAACAATATGATGTTGGAACAATTCAATGTTTCCACTTGTCGGAGTATCAAGTCCTGCTAATATGCTTAATAAAGTGGTTTTACCTGAACCAGACTGACCAACGATTGCTATCGATGCCGACCTGGAAATCTCGCACGTAATATCACGTAATATTGTTATTGAGCCTTCGGCGCTAGAAACAACCTTACCAACCTTATGACAACTTAAAATTGATGAGTCTGAAATAATGTCACTCCGTATATTTATAATCTATTTACTTCTGAATAGTCACTTTGTTCATGCCGAAAATACAAATAATAGTGCTGAAAATAGCTCTAACATTATAGTATTAGGCGATAGTTTAAGTGCTGGATATGGCATTGAGCTGGATGAAGGTTGGGTTAACTTGTTACGCCATCGGTTAAAAAAACATCACTCAAATTCAAAGTGGACTATAGTTAATGCCTCCATCAGTGGTGACACTACTGCAGGTGGCTTAGAGCGTCTACCTAACTTAATCCAAAATCACCAGCCTGTACTGTGCATTATAGCATTAGGTGCAAATGATGGTTTACGTGGACTACCATTAAATATAATGCAAAATAACCTAGAGGAAATGGTAAAACACTGTAGTCAAAGTGGTACCTCCCTATTAGTGGGCATGAAACTACCTCCAAATTATGGTGAAAAATATACAAATGCTTTCCACCAGATTTATTCAGACGTTGCCGAAATTAAAGATATAACGTATGTGCCTTTTATGCTCGATGGTATTGCGTTACATGATACATACTTCCAAGCAGATAGATTGCATCCAACTTCGGAAGCACAATCCATTATTCTAGATAATATCTGGCCCAAATTAGATGAGGTATTGAAAAATTTAAGCTCGATTGATTAGATGCCATATTCTTTTTAAATAATAGATACTTGCACTTCAATTTGAAAAATCAACAAAATTAGTATAACTAATTTACTAATAGCCAGAATATATTAAGCCAATTGATTCAAGATTAAATCATTAGACTCAACATCTCATTAATTATGAGAATGAAAACGTATTGACTAGTGAACGCCGCCATCACTCTTGCATGTAAGAAATACACGCATAATAAAACCTTTAATTATGGATACTTTGCTATCCTAAAAGTGAATATCATGGTGGTGGGCCACCCACTTTACGGCTGGTTGCCAAAAACAGCATTCAAAATAATTTTATTGACTACTAATACAAAGCGAGTCGAATAAATTATACGAATTCTAATCGGTTAAGAGAGTCTCAACACAAGTGAATATAGAATTCCCATCTGAAATATAAATTTAGTGTATTGAAGAAATACACAATGAACCTTCATTCCTGCTTGAAGTTCTTAACATACCTCAGTGTAATAAAATTAATGGCGCTTAATACCAGCGCAATTTCAATTCGATGGAAGGCCACGGCTATACCGATTGCACCGGTGTTCCATAAACTGGCTGCGGTCGCCGTTCCTGCAATACTGGAACTGTTTTTCAGGATGGCGCCACCACCAATGAAGCCTATGCCGGTTATGATGCCTTGTATTACACGTGCCTCTGCACCCGTTGTATCCAGGACTTCAATACCAACCAATGTAAAACCGCAGGTAGCAATAGCAACAATTGGGAAGGTGCGCAGTCCCGCGCTCACGCTATCAAGCTCACGGTCCCATGCAATGGGCAGAGTAATAATAAATGCAGTGCTGATCGTCAGTATATGATTCAGCACCAATGCGTAATCCAGTTCAATCAAATACAAAGCCTACTGATATTAAGGAATAGTAGATTATTAGTATAGATACGCCTGATGTAAAGCATTTTTAAGCCAAGACGGGAATATCAAATCAATACTGCCTCTGTCTAGCTGGCTGGTTGATCGGGCATATCAAGCTCACTGGTCATAATGTGAGTGGCATTGATGTACAGGTTTCCGGGTATTGGTCAATTGTACATTGGGTTAGTGATCCCTGATTTTTCACCAAGCATCGCCTCCTATAAAAAATCTAGACGGATATGTAGCAATATGTCGTTGATTCTGAATATGAGTCTATAAATACAAAGTCATTCCTATTGTGATTAACGGGTTTACCAGTGGATACCCTGCATCCAATGGTCAATTAACCAACTGGTTTAGAGGTACTTCAGCGCACAGATTAAAGCGTCAATATTTATACTATGAGCGAACAAAACCAACTATTGCATCGAAAAACAGGCGCAGAACAGATAAAAAGTTTTTGCGCCATGCATTTATTTTCCCTCGGAATCAATCTAAAGTTTATAGACTGGTCAACTAATGTGTTAGGTGATGAAGATGAGCACATCTTGAAGCTGAACATTGGCAGCAGAGATATAGAATTAAAGTTTCATGTTAACGAACTGATTAAATACGCAAGGCTTCGTGACGTGAAAAAAACCGAAATTAAAATAAAACGAGGCTTGAAAGATATCGTCTCTGAATAATACATAACGAATACACACTAGTTGTGTAAGGTTAGATTAAGCTGATATATAGAAAACTCGTTATAGAGACAAAAACAGGCATACAATGCTAGCATCTTAATAGAACACGTCTATTATGAATGATCAGATTGAATAGAACATCGCAACATGTCTGTCGCTATCATCACACACAGTGAATGTATCCAACATGGTGCAGGTATAACACACCCTGAAAATGGATTACGGCTATCCAGCATTCATGAGGCTTTGGTGACACATAATTTAAGCCAGGAATTACAATATTACGAGGCACCCAAAGCCAGCAGAAAACAGCTTGGTAAAGTACATTCGCTAGAATACGTTGATTCCATATTTAATATTGCCCCGGACGAAGGCGTCGTCTGGCTGGACCCAGACACATTTATGACGCCGGCCAGTCTGAATGCTGCCCTTAGAGCAGCGGGCGCAAATATTCTTGCGATAGACCTGTTAATGCAAAATAAAGCAACACAGGTATTTTGTTCTGTGCGACCACCTGGGCATCATGCCGAGCATAATCAGGCAATGGGATTCTGCTTATTTAATAACATTGTGACTGGCGCTGCCCATGCCAGGCAAAAGTATGGAATCAGTCGTATCGCAATAATAGATTTTGATGTTCATCATGGAAATGGCACAGAAGATATAATTCAGGACAATCAGGATATCCTTTTTTGCTCTCTTTTCCAGCATCCTTACTACCCTCATAAAGGGTGCGATACCCGTTCAGACCACATAATTAATATCCCTATTGCAGTAGGCACAGAAGGCAAAGAATATCGCGAGCTATTTACAATGAATTTTGTACCGGCAATTAAGGCTTTTGAGCCCGAACTTATTCTGGTATCTGCTGGTTTTGATGCACATAGTGAAGATGAATTAGCGGGTATTTGTTTAACTGACGCAGACTACACATGGTTGGCGTGTGAGATCAAAAAACTTGCACAAGAATATTGTGAAGGAAAAATTGTATTTACACTGGAAGGAGGCTACTCACTACCTGCACTGTCACGTAGTGTTGTTGCGGTCATCAGGGAATTAATAAACTAGATGTTAACTCCTGCCCCAAGGCGTACATAGATAAAACAGAATGAATGTACGAATTGCGACTTCAAACGATTATCTGAATGTTGAAAAACTCTGGCTGGAATTAAATAAATATCATGCTGGACTTGAGCCCAACATAATTAAAGTAGTTGATGTTTACCAGACAGAGAAAGATTTCCTTGAAGTTTTAACTGATCCGAAACAGGATATTCTTGTAATTGAAGTAAAAGATGCAATTCTGGCCGCAGCATGGATTATGCAAAGAGAGCATACAGGCGGACAAGCCATTCCAACTCCAGTAGCATTTATTCAGGAAATTTGCGTATCAAAAAATATACGTCGACAGGGGTTGGGAAAAACATTAATGATAGAAATTAATATGTGGGCAAAAAAACGAGGCTTAAAAGAAATTGAGTTTAATGTATGGTCTCAAAACAAGATCGCATTGGCTTTCTATCAAGAAATGGGATTTAGATATACTCGTCATGAAATGACCAGACCTGTCGTTTGAAATATCCAATGATCACTACCGGCGCAAAGCGCTGACTGGATAACCTGCCATACACTTACCTAATGCACCATGAAACACAAAAATGTGTTTCAGAAAGCTCCTGCACAGTATTCGTGGCTTTTATTTTATACAGCTTTTAATGTACGTGCGGCACGCGCATATACTTTTGGCTTTACCCACAGAATCATACCGTAACGCCCTTTCCCGGCCGCTACTGCATCTGCTGCAGTGACGTTTATTCTGTTATCGGATAATTTTTTCAGCACTTTATGTACAGCACCTACTTCATCGTTGCCGGTGACTAAAAACGCCTTTTTAGTTTTACTTATGCGCCAACTATTCTTTTTCGCGGTTCTGCGTAATTTTGCTGAATCATCAGTGACCAGATCGATCTGGGTTTTGCCTGCTTTTGCGGGGAACCCTGAAAATGCATGCATATTAATTTCTGCACTTCTTACTTCACGTAAGATTTTTTCAGCCTGACCAGCACGGTTGGGAACAGTGAGATTAAAATAATTTACTTTGCGAACTCGGTAAGCCATAAGTATCTCCAATTGAGCAATTGACAGATGGTGTCGAAAATTTTACCTCATAGACTCACTGATATCGAATATTTGGGAAAGTTAACCAGGGTACCCATAGATGTTTTTGTCTTAAAACAGGCAATTTTGCGCTCATGCAGACCACATTCATGTAATGGCAAACAGGTTCTATACTATGTGCAAGCAGCGTCACTGAATAGCCACAATCCATTATTCCCATTACAATCAGATAGATAGAACATAAAAGAAACAGCTATCACCTGTACCAGAGTTAATATTTGAAGAAACTACTGGTTTCCGTGTATATATCTGTATTATTCAACATCCAGATTAGTACAATAAACATACAATACAGAGCATGGCCTGAAGCCTGGTAAATCGGAAATTCTGTGGATCTGCTTCCCTATTGTTTGATCAACTTCCGGTTTCTCAATGATTCTTTATCATTCACCCCTTTCGCTAACTTTTCTCGAACGGTTTGCGGTGATAATATGGCCGTTTGATTAAGAAAGTGGTGTTCTAATACACTACAGAAAACCGGGCATCACCGGTTTTCCATTCCACTTGGATTTTCGAAACAATTTAGCTAACTTTCTGGATAGTTGGTTTGTTTTGAGCTTTTTATTAATTATTAATACTTAAAAAATTTGTAAACACTTAGGGCTACTTGAAAATGACAAAACAAACAAATCAATTTATATCTCCACTGTCAGCACTTAGACGTCTTATCGAGACGAATCAGATGGAAGCACCTGATGACTTTCTCGACAGCAAGTCTTACTCCTGGTCTCCACATAACAAGATTATCAATGTGACACCCGGCCCTGCCTTTGGCTCTGAACTGGTGACTCAGTTTTCGTCCAACCAGACTCGAGGAATGCGTGGTCCTGGCGTCGCGAAATTTTTTGCCACAGTTCGTGAAGAGTACGGAAAACTGGTAGCCATGCAGGAAGGTGGTAAAGCCCTGTTCTTCACCGGCTCAGGAACATCTGCAACAGAAGCGGCGGCAGGCTCATGTCGCACACCCGATGAAGTCAATTCTGACAAGAAAGTCATCGTAACTCTGGAGATTGGCTGCTTTAGTAATGCCATGGGCAATTGCGTTGAAAACATCGGTAGAGGCGTGATTCGCATTGAAGGCGAGCTGGGAGATGATTTGCCATTTGACAAGTGTCGGGAAGTCCTGGAAAAAGATACAGATCACAACATCAAAATGGTCATGGCCCCGCATAACGAAACAGGCGCCGGGGTAACAACCAATCCAAGAAAATTACGTGATTTGCTGGATGAACTAAAACACCCTGCTCTACTTGTGATTGACGGCATTTCTTCCATTGGCAGTATGCCGTGCTCCATGTCTGAAATGGGCATAGACATGCTGGTTGGATGTAGCCAAAAAGGTATTATGGGTACACCAGGTATCGGTATGATTACTCTCAGTCCCAAGGCTGTGCAAAAAATTAACGAGTCTGAGCAGCAGATGCAGGATGCAGGACTCAAAAAAGGTCAGCATTACCTTAACCTTGGCAAGATGATTCAGGCGATGGACACAACAGGCCTGCATATCGAAACTCCAAGCAACTACTCGCAGTTTGCTGTAGCACTGGACTCCATTGCAATCGAAGGTATTGGTCGTGTTTGTGATCGTCATAGAGAATGTTCAGAAATCTACCGTGCTGCTGTACAGGCAGCAGGTTTTGAACTGGTCGCGAAAGATATCAATACTGCATCGAATGCAGTAACAGCCATCAAGGCACCTAAAGGTCATGGCGAAAAAGATATCCAGCAAGTGCTAAGCATTATGTACTTCAAGCATGCGGTCGAAGCGGCTGCCATTCCTGGCTACCCGGATATGGGCTGGAGACTTTGCGCAACTGGCGGCATTCAACCTCAACACGCACTGATGGCTTCAATTGCATTCCTTAAGTCTGCCGAAGAAGCCGGTTTGCCAATTGACTGCGCCAAGGGAATAGCGGCAGCGTCCATGAAGTATGGAGAGCTTGTTCAGTATCATCGCCCGCTTCCTGGCATAGATGTATACGGAAGATAAGTCATTCAGTTAGACTGAAGAACCGAAAGAAGGACATACTTGCATTAAACCTGGTATGTCCTTCCTGGTTCTTTCCTTACCAGGATATGACTTAAATAATGCCTGCCTTAGTTTAAATCTAAATTAAATTTAGTATAGCCCTTCCATAATTTTCAGTCGTCAGCATTTCTTCGAAAATACATTCCGAGAAACGAGCTGTCCTCCAACGACATACTTTTACTTACAATAATCCTCTTTATTACTTGATATTGGTAACTTTCGCTCTGCCTCACACTTGACGCTTGAGTTGTATCATTCAACATAAATCGTACATTCTGACGGTGCATGTTAAAAATCTGACACCTTTTACAGATTTTCAAATTCAAACACTTAGAAACAGCAACACAATATTGCCTGAGGTTCCATATCCAAGCCCTTATATATCTCAATTAAAACAGAAGTGCTTTTCAAATAAATCATAAAAATAAAATAATTTACGTAAAATTATATATAATTTCAGTTATAAATTAGTTATAGCAACAGGAGATAGCTAATGATTCACCTGATTTATGTAAGCAGCGCTACCCGGGAAATGCCTGAGGAAGATTTACTCTTTCTTTTGGATCAAAGTCGAGAACGCAACTTAAGACAGCATATCACTGGTATGTTGCTGTTTGTTGGGGGCACCTTTATTCAGGTTCTTGAGGGTGATGAGAAAGATGTTGAGGAAATATATGAATCCATCCTTAACGACGACAGAAACAGTGCCAACATTCTGATGGTGAAAGAAGAGATAAGTGAAAGAGCATTTCCAGACTGGTCTATGGGATTTGAAAATATTTCTCGAAATAACAGAGACCAGATCAAAGGCTACTCTGATTTTCTCGACATATACATGACACCCGCTGAAGTTGCCAATAGTTCGGGCACAGCCATCAAACTTCTTTATAGCTTTAAGAAGTCCAACATATAACCTGATCAATATAGATAATTATCACGCTGCAGAATCATAAAGTCTCCAGCAACAAACCCACTGGAAAAGTATTTCTGGTCTCTTCTCATGAGTCACTGTTAATCAAGAAGAGCACCAGAATACTTCCTGAAGCCTGGAAGTAAAAAAATGTTCGAGTATTCGCGTGTTGGCAATCTGCCAGAAATCCAATTATAAAAAATAACTTTTACTTGGAATCAAATAAATTTATTTAACGTCCTCACAAAGCTGCACGATGTCACGAACTATTCTAAGCTTTGATACTTTATTATCACAATCAAGCAACTGCGGTTCAACAAACCGTATTTGCTTTTCCATTGTAGTCTTGTATATATCACTCACAGATAAGGTATGACTCGTCTGTTCATCACTCCACTCGTCATTACTTACATGAGTATTCCATTCCATATTAAGCTTAACGCCATACTCTGTTGCAATTGACAAACACATTTCTTCTACATGTTTCTTAGATGCATTTATATCCATAATTAATCACAGTACCCCTAAATATCGAAAATAGAATGACATTATAGCGCAAAACGCATAAATTTGTATGATTTCTGTTCTGGCCTTAAATTGAATCATGTATAAACAGTGTTATGCACGAAATGTCGTATGCAGGACATTTATTCAAATATCAGAAAATCACCTGTCAAGAAGTAATCAACTATGATAATGATTACACTAATCCATTATTTTCAACAGGAGAGATATTGATTCAGAAAAGAAAACTTTTTGATGCTCACCTTCATATCTTCGACAAGGAATTCACTATTGTCGCGAATCAAGGTTATCTTCCTGATGAATTTACATGTGATGATTATTTAACTCACATGAATGACTACACCCTCTGCGGTGGTGTGGTGGTCTCCAGTTCTTTCCAGCAATATGATCAGACGTATATGGTGAATGCCTTAAATAAGCTTGGCCCATCATTCGTTGGTGTCACTCAATTACCACTAACTGCCTGCAACGAAGAATTACTTAAACTCAACAGGGCAGGTGTACGCGCTGTTCGATTTAATTTTAGACGAGGCAACTCAGAAGAACTTCGGCATCTTGACAGTATGGCAAGACGCATATATGAAATAGCAGGATGGCATGTTGAATTATATATCGATGCCAGTAATCTCGCTGAGTGTTTTCAAATGCTGGTGAATCTGCCAGCAGTGAGTATCGACCACCTGGGATTATCAAAACACGGGTTTCCCACACTCATTAAACTTGCGGAACATGGTGTTCGAGTCAAAGCAACAGGATTTGGTCGAGTAGACTTTGATGCACGTACAGCACTTTCAGAATTATATGCTGCCAACCCAAAGTCAGTGATGTTTGGCACAGACCTTCCCTCTACACGTGCATCAAGACCATTCAGCCATGATGATTATAAACTCGTCTTAGAATGTCTTGATCCTGAACAGGCGTCCAATGTTTTATATAAAAATGCAATCGAATTCTATAGACCAGTTAAAAAATTCTGCGATGAAAGTATTTCTGACTAGTGTTTAAACACACACTCCAGGACCAGCAGTTACTTAATATCAGTCGCCCTGAATTTTCCACATAGATATGTTAACCTTTTTGGATTCCGTCACTATCAACCAAAGGACAAATGATCAAACCAAGAAAACGTATTAAATTCCCACGCCAGGAGGTTCATAGCCTAAACCAGGATGAAGCATTTTTCTTTTTACAGGAAAATGGCAAAGAAGAAAAAATTCGCTTTCACGATTACGATAAAATTTACAATGTCCCCGGACTATATGAACAGATATTCTACGACCGCCTGAAATGTATTTCACCAAGCAAAGTCAGTTCAATACTTCATTCTACGATTAGTCAGTCTTCCGATAATTTTTCCGGGTTACGCGTGCTTGATCTGGGGGCTGGCAACGGCATGATGGGAGAAGAATTAAAAAAGCATGGAATCGCTCGCTTAATTGGCATTGATATTATCCCGGAAGCCTATGATGCCACACTCAGAGACAGGCCGGGTCTTTATGATGCGTATTATATCGAGGATTTTTGTAGTCTTGATGTAGACATTAAAGAAGAAATATCTTCATGGCAGCTTGACTGCATGGTTACTGTAGCAGCACTAGGTTTTGGCGATATCCCGGCCAAAGCATTTATTGAAGCATTTAACATCATCAAAAGTGAAGGCTGGATAGCATTTAATATCAAAGAAACATTTTTAAATGCCAGTGACCAGTCTGGATTTTCTCGTATGATTAGAGAATTAATTTTTTCAGAGTATCTGGATATCTACCATATTGAACGTTACCGGCATAGATATTCTATTGAGGGCGAACCCCTATTCTATTTTGCAATTGCTGGAAGAAAAAATGCAGATGTACCAGATGAATTCCTGACTTCAAATAATATTTTATAAGTTAGCTGGCTACCGTTTTATCGCCATTGAGAAATTAAAGCATTCTTAAGCACAGATTGACCAATAAAACCGCCAATCTTTCAGTAATCTCATATAACTTCCCATAAGCGGATTAGAACGTATTAATTTTACTCAGACTTGTACCTCAAACTCACAAATATCCAAATTGTGGGTCAAATAAGTTACTAAACTTCGAATTTATTGAGACTTTCCATATACTTGGAATAGTTGATTACAGATATATAATGACATTGATAAATTGTATAGCACGGAACCTGTAATCGTGACATGCTAACGCTGGATAATTATAAACTCTGTTTCGCATCAATAAAACAACAAGGGGTAACAAAAATGCTAGCTATTAACAAACTATATAAGTTACTGGCCTTTACGGCAGTTATTTTTGTAACAGGTATGACAAGCTCCCTTTACGCAGAAAATGAAAACAATACTGAAACCGAAAATTCTACCCTTCAAAATAAGGCACCAGAAAAAAAACAGGCACCCATGACAAACCCAATGATGGGGATGATGAACCCTGCGATGGGGATGATGAATCCCGCTATGGGAATGATGAACCCTGCCATGGGAATGATGAACCCTGCGATGGGAATGATGAACCCAATGATGGGGATGATGAACCCTGCGATGGGAATGATGAACCCAATGATGGGGATGATGAACCCTG
>CAXBLY010000007.1:0-118667 GCA_963976865.1 uncultured Gammaproteobacteria bacterium
AATATTTAAGAGGTATCACACGATGTCGAAGGAGAAGTTTGAACGCAATAAGCCGCATGTAAATGTGGGAACGATAGGCCACGTGGATCACGGGAAGACAACGTTAACGGCGGCGTTAACGAAGATTTCTGCGGAAGCGAACGGCGGCGAGTTCAAGGACTATGGCGACATTGATAATGCGCCAGAAGAGCGCGAGCGCGGGATCACGATCGCGACAGCGCACGTTGAGTATGAGACAGCAAACCGTCACTATGCGCACGTAGACTGTCCGGGACACGCGGATTATGTAAAGAACATGATTACGGGTGCGGCGCAGATGGACGGAGCGATACTGGTATGTTCAGCAGCCGATGGCCCGATGCCACAGACACGTGAGCATATATTGTTGTCACGCCAGGTAGGCGTGCCATACATTGTGGTGTACATGAACAAGGCGGATCAGGTAGATGATGCCGAGTTACTGGAACTGGTTGAGATGGAGATCCGTGATCTGCTATCCAGCTATGATTTTCCAGGTGATGACACGCCGATCGTCACAGGTTCTGCATTAAAAGCCCTGGAAGGGGATACCAGTGAGATTGGAGCGCCATCGATAATCAAGCTGCTGGAAGAGATGGATGCGTACATTCCAGAGCCAGAGCGAGCGATTGACGGGGATTACTTGATGCCGGTTGAGGATGTGTTCTCAATTTCAGGTCGTGGCACAGTGGTGACAGGACGAATCGAGCGCGGAATAGTGAAAGTGGGCGAAGAAGTAGAGATTGTCGGGATTAAAGAGACCATCAAGACCACCTGTACGGGCGTTGAGATGTTCCGCAAGCTGTTAGACGAAGGTCGCGCAGGGGATAACGTGGGAATATTGTTGCGCGGTACGAAGCGGGATGAAGTGGAGCGCGGTCAGGTATTGTGTAAGCCGGGCAGTATCACGCCGCATACGAAATTTGAAGCAGAAGTCTACATTTTGTCAAAGGATGAAGGTGGTCGTCATACGCCATTTTTCAATGGATATCGTCCACAGTTTTACTTCCGGACCACGGATGTAACCGGCGCCTGTGAGTTACCGGAAGGTGTGGAGATGGTCATGCCGGGAGATAATGTGAAGATGGAAGTAAGCATGATTGCCCCGATTGCGATGGAAGAAGGCTTGCGCTTTGCGATCCGCGAAGGTGGACGCACAGTAGGTGCAGGTGTGGTCGCGAAGATCATAGAATAATCCAGATTGTTAACTAAAAGAGTAACTAATGTCAGAAAGTCAACGTATTCGAATTAGATTAAAGGCGTTCGATCATCGCTTAATTGATCGCTCTGCCAGCGAGATCGTGCAAACAGCAAAACGTACAGGTGCTCGTGTTAAGGGTCCTATTCCTTTGCCTACAAGAAAAGAGAGATTCACGGTGCTGATTTCTCCACATGTGGACAAGAATGCCAGGGATCAGTACGAAATTCGTACACATAAGCGTATCATGGATATTGTCGACCCGACGGATAAGACGGTAGACGCCTTGATGAAGCTGGATTTAGCAGCTGGAGTGGATGTTCAGATCAAATTGAACTGATTTGTAATAAAGCGACCGCCTGGCTTTTATTTGTCACTGAAATAAAAGAATAAATTTTAAAAAAGCGGTTTCCTATTGCGGTAAATTCTGTAATAATTCGCGGCTTCCTGTGGCCCGGACAAGCATTGCTTGTCCGGGCCACATTCGCGATGCCTTGAAAAAACGAGAATTGAAGCATTTTGCGTAATTGAACAAGAAAAACAGAGATTAAATCAATGCCTTTAGGTGTAGTTGGAAAAAAAGTGGGTATGACCCGTGTATTTACAGAAGATGGTGCTTCGGTACCTGTGACTGTGCTACACGTAGACAGCAATCGGGTAACCCAGCTAAAACAACAGGAAAATGACGGATATAGCGCCGTCCAGGTTGCTTACGGTGCACGTAAGCCGTCACGTGTTAACAAGGCGTTGACGGGACATTACGCGAAAGCCAGTGTGACATCAGGTGAAGGAATGTATGAATTCCGCCTGACTGACTCTGAGCAGGTTGACCTGGCGCTGGGTGCACAAATCAGTGCTGATATGTTTGAACAGGGGCAAAAAGTACAAGTCACCGGGATATCAAAAGGAAAGGGTTTCGCGGGCACAATTAAGCGACATAACTTCCGTGGTCAGGATGCAACTCATGGTAACTCGCTCTCGCATCGTGTCCCAGGTTCAACAGGTATGTGTCAAACGCCAGGCCGTGTATTTAAAGGCAAGAAAATGGCAGGACATATGGGAAGTGAACAAGTCAGCACCAAGAACCTTACAGTTGTAAGAGTCGATGCAGAAAGAGACTTAATATTAATTAAGGGTGCAATCCCTGGTGCAAAAGGCGGACGAGTCATCGTTAAGCCAATGATAACTGCATAAGCATAATAAGAATCGAATAGAACTATGAAACTTGATGTAACTAACGGTAGCTCAGTAAATGTGTCAGATGACACATTTGGCCGTGATTATAATGAAGCGCTTGTTCATCAGGCGGTCACTGCATATTTAGCGGGTGCACGCTCTGGAACAAAAGCTCAGAAAAATCGTGCGGCAGTGAGAGGTGGTGGTGCGAAGCCATGGAGACAAAAAGGAACAGGTAGAGCGCGTGCGGGAACATCGCGAGGGCCATTGTGGCGCAGTGGTGGACAAACGTTTGCGGCACAGCCACGCAGTTATAAGCAGAAGATAAACAAGAAAATGGTTCGTGCAGCCTACGCATCCATATTTTCGGAGCTGATCAGACTGGAACGTCTTCACGTAGTTGATGATTTTGTAGCTGACACGCCAAAAACAAAAGATATGCTGGAAAGACTGGGCAAGCTGGGTGTGAGCTCTGCCTATATAATTGTCGGCACAGAAAAATCAGATGAGAAACTCTATCTTTCTGCGCGAAACCTTCATCAGGTTGATGTTGATGAGGCCTCAAGTATAGATCCGGTAAGTCTGATTAAATACGAGCATGTTGTCATTACCGAAGACGCGCTTAAAGAACTTGAGGAGTGGTTGAAATGAGTCAGTCAGTCAGCATGGAGCGACTAACACAGGTACTGGTTGCGCCACATGTTTCAGAAAAATCTGCAAGCCTGGCGGACAGTTCAAGTCAGCACGTATTTAAAGTATTGCCAAACGCAAGCAAGCATGAAATCAAAAGCGCGGTTGAGCAATTGTTTCAAGTAAAAGTAGCGTCAGTACGCACCGTTAATGTTCAGGGAAAAAACAAGCGCTTTGGACGTGTGCTGGGTAAGCGAAGTGACTGGAAGAAAGCATATGTCAGGCTCGAAACCGGGCATGACATTGATTTAACTGGAATGGAATAAAAAATGGCAGTCGTAAAATCAAAACCAACCTCTCCAGGGCGTCGATTCCAGGTACGAATCGTATCAAAAGACCTCCATACTGGTGAGCCGGTAAAAGCATTAGTCGAGAAAAAATCCAAGTCCGGGGGTCGTAACAACCTGGGTCGCATTACCACACGACATCGTGGTGGTGGACATAAGCAGCGTTACAGAGTTGTGGACTTTAAACGTGATAAAGACGGAATCCCGGCTATCGTGGAGCGTCTGGAATATGACCCGAACAGATCAGCGCATTTGGCACTATTAAAATACGCAGATGGAGAGCGACGTTACATTATTGCACCTAAGGGCGTGAAGGCTAACGATCCGGTCATGTCAGGTACACAAGCGCCCATTAAAGTGGGCAATACATTGCCACTAAGAAGTATTCCAGTGGGTACCGTTGTTCACTGTATAGAATTAAAACCGGGTAAGGGCGCACAGGTAGGTCGAAGTGCCGGTGCTGCAATACAGCTGGTTGCCAGAGAAGGCGTACATGCCACATTGCGTTTACGCTCAGGTGAAATGCGTAAAGTACTTTCAGACTGTCGCGCGACGATAGGTGAAGTGGGTAATTCAGAACATAACTTACGCAAGCTGGGTAAAGCGGGCGCTAGCCGCTGGCGCGGTATCAAGCCTACGGTACGTGGTGTTGCTATGAACCCGATAGATCACCCGCACGGTGGTGGTGAAGGCAGAACCTCTGGTGGTAGACATCCAGTGTCGCCATGGGGAATGCCAACCAAAGGCTTCAAGACGCGATCGAACAAACGCACAGATAATATGATTGTTCGTCGTCGCAACAAGAAATAGATAAATACAGAAATCAGTAAGGAAATTACGTGCCAAGATCATTACGAAAAGGCCCTCACATAGATCACCACCTGGCCAAAAAGGTACAAGTGGCATCTGAGAATAACGATCGCAAACCAATTAAAACCTGGTCTCGGCGGTCAATGGTTTCACCAGAAATGGTGGGCTTAACTATTGCCATCCATAACGGACGTCAACATGTGCCTGTATTAATTTCAGAGAACATGGTGGGCCATAAACTGGGTGAATTTGCCGCGACCCGTTTGTTTAAGGGACACGCAGGCGACAAGAAAGCCAAATAAGAACAAAGCTAAATAATTACGAGTTAAATTATGGAAGTTTCAGCAAGATTAAAAGATATCAGTATTTCGGCGCAAAAATGCCGTTTGGTGGCAGACCAAATTCGTGGCATGGAAGTAAGTCGTGCGGTTGAGCTTTTGGAATTTAGTTCAAAGAAAGCGTCAGGCATTGTAAAGAAAGTTTTAGATTCTGCTATTGCAAATGCTGAGCATAACGAAGGCGCGGACATCGACGAATTAAAGATAACAAAAATTTTCGTTGATGAAGGCAGAACGCAAAAACGATTTCAGCCACGTGCTAAAGGTCGTGCCTGCAAGATTTTAAAGAGAAGCAGTCACCTTACTGTGACTGTTGGCGATAGTAAGTAGTCTCTGTACTGCTTGTTAAATAATAGACATTAACCGAGTTAATAGATCCGATGGGACAAAAAGTACATCCAACTGGCTTTAGATTAGGAATAGCAACTGACTGGACTTCCAAGTGGTACGCAGAAGGAACTGACTATGCAAAGTTTCTCAACAGCGACCTGGAAATTCGCAAGTATCTAAAAGATAAGTTATCACAGGCATCCGTCAGCAGAATACAGATTGACAGGCCAGCGCGAGCAGCGTTTGTAGTGATACATACTGCGCGACCAGGGATTGTTATTGGCAAGAAAGGCGAAGATGTAGAAGCACTTCGTAAAGAAATAGCACGTCGCATGGATTTAAATATTAATAACGTAAAGATTAATATTGAAGAGATACGCAAGCCGGAAATTGATGCGCAATTAGTCTCGGAAAGTGTCGCGCAACAGTTAGAGCGACGCATCATGTTCAGACGCGCTATGAAGCGTGCTGTCAGTAATGCAATGCGTCTGGGTGCGCTGGGTGTAAAGATCAATGTATCAGGTCGCCTGAATGGTGCTGAAATTGCTCGTACTGAATGGTATCGCGAAGGTCGTGTTCCATTGCATACACTGAGAGCCGATATTGACTATGGTACTGCCGAAGCTGCTACTACCTACGGAATTATTGGGATCAAGACATGGATATTCAAAGGTGAAGTATTTGATCTTGAAAGCAAGAACAAAGAAGAAGTGCCAGACGTTAATAAACGCGCCAACGGATAAATAATAAGGCCTAAAGAGAAGGATTGAATCGTGTTACAACCAAAGAAAACCAAATTTCGCAAACAGATGAAGGGCCGCAATCGTGGTCTTGCGTTAAATGGTAACAAAGTAAGCTTTGGAGATTTTGGTCTTAAAGCCGTAGGACGTGGTCGTCTTACTGCCAGACAGATTGAAGCGGCTCGTCGAGCAATGACTCGACACGTAAAGCGTGGAGGCAAAATCTGGATTCGGATTTTCCCGGATGTTCCAGTCACTAAAAAGCCTCTGGAAGTTAGACAGGGTAAGGGTAAAGGTAATGTTGAATATTGGGTAGCTAAAATTCAACCGGGGAAAATGTTATATGAAATGGAAGGTGTACCAGAAGAGCTGGCGCGTGAAGCGTTTAAATTGGCTGCTGCTAAACTTCCAATTCAGACTGTATTCGTCACAAGGACATTAATGTAATGAAAGCATCAGACTTACGTGCCAAAGGCGAGAGTGATTTGAAAGATGAGTTAATTGAACTACGTAAAGAACAGTTCAAGTTACGTATGCAATATTCAATGGGACAGGCAAGTCGCAACCATGAATTTTCCAGAATACGTAAAGATATTGCACGTATTAAGACCGTGCTTAATGAGCAAAGTAAAAGCGCGAGCTAGTAAATAGAAGACTATGGAAAAACAAGATAAAAAACTGCGAACAGTTCAAGGTAAAGTTGTCAGCAACAAAATGGATAAGTCTATTGTTGTGTTGACAGAACGACGTGTTAAACACCCTATCTATGGAAAGTTTATGAGCAAGTCTTCTAAGATTCATGCGCATGATGAAGACAATAAATGCACCATTGGTGATGTGGTAACAATTAAGGAATGTCGTCCAATCTCCAAGACAAAATCGTGGACGTTGGTAGATGTAATTATTCCAGGTGCAGCGGGCTAAATAAGGATTAACCATGATACAGATGCAATCTAATCTTGATGTAGCCGATAACAGTGGCGCAAAGAGAATTCAGTGTATAAAAGTTTTAGGCGGCTCACATCGTCGCTATGCAGGTATTGGTGATGTTATTAAGGTAAGTGTTAAAGACGCTATACCACGAGGAAAAGTTAAAAAAGGCGAAGTGTACAACGCGGTTGTGGTAAGAACAGCTAAAGGTGTGCGCCGTCCTGATGGTTCATTAATACGTTTTGATGGGAATGCGGCAGTATTATTAAATGCACAGTTGCAACCAATTGGTACGCGTATCTTTGGACCAGTCACAAGAGAGTTGCGTACAGAAAAATTTATGAAAATAATTTCTCTTGCGCCAGAAGTACTATAAAGACGTAAGTGCAAAAAGAATACAGATATGAATAAGATTAAGAAAGGTGATGAAGTAATAGTGAACGCTGGCAAAGATAAAGGCCGACGTGGAACTGTTACGCAGGTAATGGCAGACGGTCGTGTACTTGTAGAAGGGATTAATATGGTTAAGAAAGCGCAAAAACCAAATCCCAATCTGGGCATCACTGGTGGAATTATTGATAAGGAAATGGCTATCGATCTTTCAAACGTTATGATGTTTAACCCCGCAACAGGAAAGGGTGATCGTATTGGAATTAAAACGCTGGAAGACAATACAAAAGTTCGCTATTTCAAATCTAACGGCGAAGTGGTGGATGTGTAATGGCTAGATTACAGACATTTTATAAAGATACAGTTCGTGACCAGTTAATGGAGCAGTTCTCCTATGGCAATGTCATGCAGGTGCCTCGCATTGAGAAAATAACACTCAACATGGGTCTTGGTGAAGCAACTAAAGATAAAAAAGTTGTTGAGCATGCGGTGTCAGACATGGCAAAAATTGCAGGACAAAAAGCCGTCGTAACACTGTCACGGAAGTCTATTGCAGGCTTTAATATTCGAGACGACTGGCCTATTGGTTGTAAAGTAACACTACGTAATGTTCGTATGTACGAATTTTTAGACCGCCTCATAAATATAGCCATACCACGTATACGCGACTTCCGCGGAATTAGTGGAAGAGCATTTGATGGGCGTGGTAATTACAACATGGGTGTTAAAGAACAGATCATCTTTCCGGAAATTGAATACGATAAAATTGATGCAATTCGTGGAATGGATATTGCCATTACAACGAGTGCACCAACCGATGCAGAAGCAAAAGCATTGCTTGCTGCATTTAGTTTTCCCTTTAAAAATTAAATAAGTAAAACTAACGAGCAGAATTGAGGCATTACTAATGGCAAAACAATCAATGGTTCAACGCGAAAAAAAGCGTGCACGAACAGTTGCAAAATATGCAAAAAAACGTGCAGAACTAAAAGCAATTATTAACAGTGCAACCGCAGATTACGAAGAAAAGGAATTGGCTGCATTGAAGTTGCAAAAATTACCACGTAATGCAATGCCGGTAAGACAGAGAAATCGCTGCAACATCACAGGCAGACCACACGGTTACTACCGTAAGTTTGGTCTTGGAAGAAATAAACTGCGTGAAGCAGCTATGCGAGGTGATGTACCTGGCCTAGTTAAAGCAAGTTGGTAAAGGTAATAAATTATGAGTATGAGTGATCCAATTGCAGATATGCTAACCCGCATTAGAAACGGGCAAAGCGCTGACAAAGTAAGTGTAAGCATGCCATCGTCTAAGTATAAGCAGACTATTGCAGCGGTATTAAAAGATGAAGGTTACATCTCTGATTGGAGAGTAGAAGGTGACGGTGTCAAGAAGCAACTAGTCGTTGACCTTAAGTATTACATGGGTAAACCGGTTATTGAAAAGATCACTAAAATCAGTCGACCTGGTTTGCGTATTTACAAGAGCGCTGAAGAACTTCCACGTGTTATTGGTGGTATGGGAATCGCGATAATTTCAACATCAAAAGGTATGATGACAGACCGTACTGCACGTGAAAACGGGCAAGGCGGAGAAGTTATTTGTACTGTTGAGTAAACAAGCAAACAGTTATGTCTAGAATCGCAAATCAACCTGTAGAAGTCCCTTCCGGCGTAGATATTAAAGTCGAAGGACAAAACGTTCGTGCTAAAGGTGCGAAAGGTGAAATGGTATTAGCTTTGCATCCATCAGTTAAGCTGGTTCAGGAAGATGCAATGCTATCAGTTAAAGCTGATAACAAAAGTGCGGTAGCTATGGCAGGCACTATGCGATCGTTGCTGAGTAATCTGGTGGTCGGAGTATCACAGGGATTTGAACGAAAGCTTGAATTAGTGGGTGTTGGTTACAGGGCGCAAGCAAAAGGTAATACGCTGAATCTGTCCCTGGGTTTCTCTCATCCGGTCGAATACGATGTGCCAGAAGGCATAACGATAGAAACACCAAGTCAAACAGAAGTATTGATTAAAGGCTTTGATAAACAAAAAGTTGGTCAGGTTGCCGCTGAAATCAGAGCTTACCGACCACCAGAGCCATACAAAGGCAAAGGTGTTAAGTATTCTGATGAGCGAATTATTCGCAAAGAAGCCAAGAAGAAATAATTAACAAGAAACAGATTAGTACAATAAGTGATTTGAGGATATGGATAAGAAAGCATCAAGAATTCGTCGCAGTAAAAAAACGCGTTTTAATATACGTGCTCAGGGTGCAACACGCCTTTGCGTATTTAGAACGTCAAAGCATATCTATGCTCAAGTCATTGACGATGCAACAGCAAGTGTATTGGCAAGTGGATCTTCACTAGATTCCGATGTGCGTGCAAATGTGAAATATACAGGTAATGTTGAAGCGGCAAAGGCTGTTGGGAAACTGGTTGCAGAAAGAGCAAAAGACAAGGGAATTACCAAAGTCGCATTTGATCGATCTGGCTTCAGATACCATGGTCGAGTACAGGCACTGGCTGATGCTGCAAGAGAAGCTGGGCTCGAGTTTTAACTAGTAGCTGGAATTGAATTTAAAGGGTAAATAATGGCCGGACAAGAAGTAACAAATAAAACTGCAGATGGACTACAGGAAAAATTAGTCGCGGTTAATCGTGTAGCTAAAGTAGTTAAAGGTGGTCGCCAGTTTGGTTTCACAGCACTGACAGTTGTCGGTGACGGTGATGGAAAGATTGGGTTCGGTTACGGAAAAGCTAAAGAAGTACCTATCGCAATCCAGAAAGCGATGGAAAAAGCGCGACGTAGTATGAAAACAGTGCCACTTAATGATGGCACGTTATTCTATCCTAAAGTCGGCATACATGGTGCTGCCAAAGTACATATGCAACCTGCATCGGAAGGTACGGGAATCATTGCGGGTGGAGCCATGCGAGCAGTGTTTGAAGTGTTAGGTGTGCGTAATGTGCTGGCAAAATGTATAGGGTCTAGAAATCCTATCAATGTTGTAAGAGCAACAATGCAGGGCTTAACAAGCATGCAGTCACCAGAATCTATCGCTTCCAAGCGTGGTAAATCAGTCGAAGACATACTGGGTTAATCGAAAATGAGTAAACAGTTACAAATTACACTGGTTAAGAGTATTCATGGGCGTCTTAAGGCACATCAGGCATGTGCGCGTGGATTGGGTATTCGTAGAATACATAATCCTGTGACAGTCATGGACACACCGGAAAATCGCGGCATGATCAATAAAATACAGTACATGCTTAAAGTAGAGGAAGTATAGAATGCGCCTAAATACAATTAAGCCAGCTGAAGGAAGCCGTCCTAGCGCCAAGCGTGTAGGGCGAGGTATTGGTTCTGGTTTTGGAAAGACCTGTGGTCGAGGACATAAGGGTCAGAAATCACGTTCTGGTGGATTTCATAAAGTAGGTTTTGAAGGTGGTCAAATGCCTTTGCAGAGAAGATTACCTAAATTCGGTTTTCGTTCAGCAAAAGCAAAATTGACGGCCGAAGTAAGATTGCATGAATTACAGTTAACTGACGCAGCGGTAGTTGATATACAAGCATTGAAAGATGCCAATATCATTTCAGAATTCGCTCAGCGGGTTAAGGTGATTCTATCTGGTGAAATAAGTGAACCCGTCACAACTAGAGGTTTGGTCTTCACGAAAGGCGCGCGTGCTGCAGTAGAAGCCGCGGGCGGAAAAATAGAAGACTAGTAGAAATATATGTCTGCATCCCGTGAAAAAATGGCTGCCCAACTTGGTGGGATGGGGCGTTTAACCGAATTAAAGCAACGACTGTTGTTCGTGCTGATGGCGTTAATTGTTTATCGTATAGGTACCTTTATACCTACGCCGGGGATTAATCCTGAGGCAATGGCAAGGTTCTTTGAAGAACAAAGCGGCACTATCCTGAATATGTTTAACATGTTTTCAGGGGGTGCACTGGAAAGGTTAAGTATATTTGCATTAGGTATTATGCCCTACATTTCTGCATCGATTATTATGCAGCTAATGAGTGCAGTAATCCCTTCGTTAAAAGAATTGAAGAGAGAAGGTGAGGCGGGTCGTCGTAAGATTACTCAATACACTCGATATGGAACAGTGGTACTAGCTACTTTCCAGGCAATTGGAGTGGCTATTGCGCTTCAAAATCAGGGAGTAGCCTTACACCCGGGGCCAAGCTTTGTATTTACGGCCGCCATCAGTCTGGTGACAGGAACAATGTTTCTAATGTGGTTGGGTGAACAGATTACAGAGCGCGGAGTAGGTAATGGTATTTCCATTATCATTTTCGCGGGAATCGTGGCGGGACTGCCGGCGGCTGTCGCAGGCACACTGGAATTAGCCAGTACGGGTGAATTGTCCAGTGGACTGGTATTACTATTATTCGTAATGGCAGTGGTAGTCACGGCTATCGTTGTATTTATTGAAAGAGGCCAACGTCGCATTACGGTGAATTATGCCAAACGACAGCAAGGCCGTAAGATGTATGCAGCACAGTCCAGCCATTTACCACTGAAGCTGAACATGTCAGGTGTGATACCACCGATTTTTGCATCCAGCATCATTTTGTTTCCTGCCACACTCGGACAATGGGCAGGTAATATAGAAGGAATGGGTTGGTTACAGGATATCTCGTCAACGCTGGCACCAGGGCAACCCCTGTATGTCATGTTCTATGCATTGGCTATTATATTCTTCTGTTTCTTTTATACGGCGATAGTCTTTGATTCGCGGGAAACAGCGGATAATTTAAAACGTTCAGGTGCATTTATCCCTGGAATAAGACCTGGTGAGCAAAGTGCTCGGTACATAGACTCAGTACTGACACGTTTGACAGCAGTAGGCGCCGTATACATAACACTGGTATGTCTGATGCCTGAATTTTTAATACTGAAATGGAATGTACCGTTCTATTTTGGAGGAACATCGTTGCTAATCATCGTCGTAGTGGTGATGGATTTTATTGCACAGGTTCAGTCACATTTAATGTCTCATCAGTATGAGGGATTAATGAAGAAAGCTAATTTAAAAGGTGGCCGCGCAGGACAATTGCGTTAATCCCTGCGTTTAGTCAATAGATAGGAAAGAGAAATGAAAGTTAGGGCCTCAGTAAAAAAACTATGTCGTAATTGCAAGGTTATTCGAAGAAATCGCGTTGTTCGTGTGATTTGTACGGATCCAAGACACAAGCAGAGACAAGGCTAGTTGGAATACGAGATTATGATTGAAACCCGCGGTTTTATAGGTAAAATTCGCGGCTTCCTTGCGCCCGACGGGCGTAATTGAAACTTTGTTAGGAGTGTAATGTGGCACGTATTGCCGGAATAAATATCCCAGTGCATAAGCACACTGAAATTGCCTTAACCGCAATTTTCGGCATAGGGCGTACTCGTTCGCGAGAAATTTGTATGGCATCGGGAATCAGCCCTGTTGCTAAAATTAAAGATTTAACCGAGGAAGAAGTTGAAAAGCTTCGTACCGAAGTTGCCAAGTTCCAGGTGGAAGGGGATCTGCGTCGCGAGATATCCATGAACATCAAACGATTGATGGATCTGGGAACATACCGTGGCATTCGTCATCGCCGTGGGTTACCACTCCGTGGACAGCGAACAAAAACCAATGCGCGATCACGCAAAGGTCCTCGTCGTCCTATTAAGAGATAAGCACTAAGCAAGGTTACTATTTATGGCATCATCAAGCACAAGCCGCACTAAGAAGAAGGTAAAAAGAGTTGTTACTGACGGTATCGCTCATATTAATGCGTCTTTCAATAATACAATTATTACAATCACTGACCGTCAGGGCAATGCACTGGCATGGGCAACATCAGGCGGCTCAGGTTTTAGAGGTTCACGAAAAAGTACACCATTTGCAGCACAGGTGGCCGCAGAAAGATGTGGAAACGTGGCGCTAGAATATGGCATGAAAAATCTGGATGTCCTTGTGAAAGGCCCAGGTCCCGGTAGAGAATCAGCAGTACGTTCACTGAACGCACTAGGTTTCAAAATCACAAATATTTCAGATATAACCCCAATTCCACATAACGGGTGTAGACCGCCTAAAAAGCGAAGAGTGTAAGTAGTTATGGCAAGATATTTAGGACCAACGTGTAAGTTAAGTCGCCGTGAAGGAACAGATTTGTTTCTTAAGAGTCGTGTACGTCCATTAGACTCAAAATGTAAGGCTGACAAAGTTCCAGGTCAGCACGGAGACAAACGAGGCAGGACTTCAGACTATGGTTTGCAGTTACGTGAGAAGCAAAAACTTCGCCGTATGTATGGCGTGTTGGAAAAGCAGTTCAGTAACTACTATAAGAAGGCAAATTTAAAGAAAGGGTCTACCGGTGAGAACCTTTTGGAATTACTGGAATGTCGCCTGGATAACGTAGTTTATCGTATGGGCTTTGGTGTCACTCGTGCAGAGTGCAGACAACTGGTTAGTCACAAATCTATAGAAGTGAATGGCTCACTTGTAAATATACCTTCATATCAGGTAAAAGCTGATGACGTTATTTCTGTGCGCGAGAAAGCACGCAAGCAGTTACGTATTCAGGATTCGTTAAATACAGCTGAACAATTTGGTTTTCCAGACTGGGTTACTGTAGACACCAAGAAAATGACCGGGACTTTCCGCGCGCCACCGGAAAGATCGGATTTATCTTCAGATATCAACGAATCGCTCGTAGTCGAGCTTTACTCTAAGTAATAACAGCGGGAGAGGTTACACATGGCAAGTTCAAATGAATTACTTAAGCCCAGGTTAGTTGACGTTAATGTCCTCAACCCTCAGAGCGCAAAAATTGTCTTAGAGCCGTTAGAGAGAGGCTTTGGTCATACACTTGGGAATGCACTACGCCGCATTCTGCTTTCATCAATTCAGGGCTGCGCAATTGTAGAAGCTCAAATTGAAGGTGTTTTGCATGAGTACACTGCTATTGAGGGCGTTCAGGAAGATGTAGTGGATATTTTGCTAAACCTGAAAGGTGTAGCAATCAAATTGCACAACAAGAACGAAGCAATGTTAACGGTTAATAAAAATGGTCCTGGTGTGTTAACAGCTGGAGACATTCAGGGTGATCAGGATATTGAGATCGTCAATCCAGACCATGTCATTGCGCACTTGACCTCTGGTAGCTCAATCAATATGACATTAAAAGTTGTTAAGGGCCGTGGTTATGTGCCTGCAACACAAAGATCATCCGATGAAGATCGGCCGATTGGTGCATTAATGCTTGATGCCAGCTTCAGCCCGGTTCGACGTGTATCGTATTCCGTAGAAAGTGCGCGTGTAGAACAACGCACAAACCTGGATAAACTGATTATTGATCTGCAAACAGATGGGACAGTAGATCCGGAAGAAACTGTACGCAAAGCGGCGGGTATTCTTCAGCAGCAATTAACAGTATTCGTTGACCTTCAGGGAGACGAGCAGGAAGAGCAGGCACCTAGCGAGGCGGAAATAGACCCAATTCTAATGCGTCCAGTTGACGACTTGGAATTAACGGTAAGATCAGCAAACTGCCTGAAAGCAGAAAACATATATTACATTGGTGACTTGATTCAGCGTACAGAAGTTGAGTTGTTGAAAACGCCTAACCTTGGTAAGAAGTCACTTACTGAGATTAAAGACGTGCTAGGCTCACATGGCTTATCGCTGGGAATGCGCCTGGAAAACTGGCCACCGGCTCACATGAAAGACGAACGCAAACCAATACTATAAGTTTGCAGGAATAAAGATATGCGACACAGACATTCAGGAAGAAAATTAAATCGTACAGACTCACACCGTAACGCGATGTTTCAAAACATGGCAGTTTCGCTAGTCGAGCACGAAGTAATTAAAACAACTTTGCCAAAGGCAAAAGAACTGCGAAAAGTAATTGAACCATTAATTACCAGAGCTAAAGACGACACTGTTTCACAGCGTCGTGTTGTCTTTGCACGTCTACGTGACAAAGCGGCAGTGGGAAAATTGTTTACAGAACTAGGCCCGCGTTATAAAGAACGTCCTGGAGGCTACCTGCGCATTCTTAAGTGTGGTTTCCGTAGTGGAGACAATGCACCGATGGCACTTGTAGAGCTGGTTGATCGGCCAGAATAAAAAGTAACGTAGGATTGTTTAAAAAAGCCAGGATTTATCCTGGCTTTTTTATTGCACATCAGCTGTAGAAGTTCAGATTTAGTCTTACAGTGAGCATTCAAATATCCAAAGTCATTATCAGATCTGACGCATTGCGATTTACAACCGATGCTAACATGCGAATTAGTTTTTCTTTAACTGTTATTGTCCTCTCATTCCATTATCGTCATTCCCGCGCAAGCGGGAATCTAACAAAACGGCTTGCTTACATTATTGTCAATTATAGTAACGGATTAAGTGTTTGGATTCGTAAGACTACTTGAAATTGTATGGATTCCCGCTTACGCGGGAATGACGATGAAGCAGTGAGATAAGAAGTATGGGAATGAAGATGTAACGCTGACGATGTTAGCTTGTTTTATGGGCCAGGTGGTTGTGTACACTCAGGTTTAATATGTTTGATAGTATTAGTTTAAGAAGAGTCACTCTCGATCAAATTTGAGTGACTACGCATCAGAATTAATATATCAGCATATTAGCTAGATACTTTCCTGTGTAGGATTGATTGCATTTGGATATTTGCTCCGGAGTCCCGGTAACAACTATTTCTCCTCCACCAGAGCCTCCTTCTGGACCAAGGTCTATCACCCAATCAGCCGTTTTAATAACATCCAGATTATGCTCAATCACAATTAGTGTATTTCCGTGATCTCTTAATTTGTGCAGTACTGCCAATAATTGCTCTACATCATGGAAGTGCAAGCCGGTGGTTGGTTCGTCCAGAATATAAAGCGTTTTCCCGGTGTCGCGTTTTGATAATTCACGTGACAGTTTTACGCGCTGTGCTTCACCGCCAGATAAGGTGGTAGCGCTTTGTCCTAACGTGATATACGTTAAGCCTACGGACACGAGCGTATCAAGCTTGCGTTTAATGACTGGTACGGCATTGAAAAACTCAAGTGCATCTTCAATAGTCATCTGTAACACATCATAAATATTCTTGCCTTTGTACTGGATTTCCAGCGTTTCCCGGTTGTAACGTTTGCTTTTACATACATCGCAGGGGACATAAACATCTGGCAAAAAATGCATCTCCACCCGAATCACGCCGTCTCCCTGGCACGCCTCACAACGACCGCCTTTAACGTTAAAGCTGAATCGTCCCGGCGTATATCCTCGTGAACGCGCTTCCTGAGTACCTGAGAACAGTTCGCGGATCGGTGTGAAAAGACCAGTATAGGTGGCCGGATTTGAGCGAGGTGTTCTGCCGATAGGGCTTTGGTCGATTTCTACAACTTTATCGAACAGCTCCATGCCCTCAATGTCATCGTAGGCAGATACACTAATGCTTGATTTGTTAAGCTGTCTGGCGGCCGCTGCATAAAGAGTATTGTTTATCAGGGTTGATTTACCTGAGCCAGAGACACCTGTCACCGCAATAAATAATCCCACTGGGAAATCTACGTTGACAGACTTCAGGTTGTTGCCACTAGCCCCGCGGATATGCAGCATTTTTTCTGGATTTACAGGCGTACGCTCTGCCGGAATTTCAATTTTTCTTTTGCCCGATAGATATTGCCCGGTCAGCGAGTGTTTATTTTCGTAAACTTGTTGCGGTGTTCCCTGAGCGACAATTTCTCCGCCATGTATGCCAGCTCCAGGACCAATATCAACCACATAATCTGCTGCACGAATGGCTTCTTCATCATGTTCAACGACGATTACTGTATTACCGATATCGCGTAAACGGGTTAATGTATTCAGAAGTCGTTGATTGTCTCTTTGATGCAGGCCAATGGAAGGTTCATCCAGCACATACATTACCCCAACCAGTCCTGATCCAATCTGTGATGCCAGGCGAATGCGTTGTGCTTCTCCACCAGACAGAGTATCTGCGCTACGATCCAGACTTAAATAATCCAAACCGACATTGACAAGAAAAGACAGGCGATCACGGATTTCGTTAATCACTTTAGCGCCTACTTGCGCGCGGTGACCCTGTAGTTCAAGTTCCTGAAAAAATGTTAATGATTGCCTGATCGATATAGAGGTTAAAGAAGGTAAATTTCGATCGCTTACAAAAACATGACGGGCCTGTGTGTTCAGGCGGTCACCGTGACATTCTTCGCAACGCTGCTCCGACAAGTATTTACCAAGTTCTTCGCGTACTAAATGGGAGTCTGTCTGGTTATAACGGCGCTCCATATTGGGAATGATGCCTTCGAACACATGTGTTTTTGTAACACTTCGGCCTTTCTCATTAATATATTTAAAGGCAATTTCCTCATCCCCGCTGCCATAAAGAATAATTTCCTGTAGTTCGTCGCCAAGAGTGTCAAAAGGTGCTTCCACATCAAATTCATAGTGGGCTGCCAGTGACTGGATCATTTGAAAGTAATGTGCGTTACGCCGGTCCCATCCTCGTACTGCACCACCCGCGCAACTCAATCGGGGTGAACTGACAATCAGATCGGGATCAAAATATTCTTCGATACCCAGGCCATCACAACTTGGACAGGCACCAATAGGGTTATTGAATGAGAACAGGCGTGGTTCCAGTTCGCTCACGCTATAGCCACAAATTGGGCAGGCGAAGCGTGCTGAAAATACCAGGGACTCTGCTTTAGGGTCGTCCATATATGCTATTTCAGCAATGTCATCGGCCAGTTTCAGGGCAGTTTCAAACGATTCAGCGAGTCTTAGTTCAATGCCGGGTTTTACTTTGAAGCGGTCAACCACCACTTCGATTGTATGTTTTTTGCGCAAATCCAGTTTGGGCGGTTCGTCTAGTTCGTAGACTTCTCCGTCCACACGGGCACGTAAAAATCCTTGCGAGTGCAGTTGCTGGAACAATTGCAGGTGTTCGCCTTTGCGATTCTGTACCACAGGCGCCAACAGCATTAAGCGGCTGTCAGCGGGCATCTCCATGACTTTATCGACCATTTCGCTAACAGTCTGGGCATCCAGCTCATTGCCGTGAGTAGGGCATTTGGGAGTGCCAACGCGGGCATATAACAGGCGCAGGTAATCGTATATCTCTGTTATCGTCCCCACTGTTGAGCGAGGGTTGTGTGACGTGGATTTTTGTTCGATAGAAATGGCCGGAGATAAACCTTCTATGGTATCGACATCCGGTTTTTCAAGCCTGGCTAAAAACTGTCGTGCATAGGCAGAGAGAGACTCTACATAACGGCGCTGGCCTTCCGCAAAGATGGTATCAAAGGCCAGAGATGACTTTCCCGAGCCCGATAAGCCTGTAATGACGATTAATTCATCACGTGGTAAGTCAAGATCGATATTTTTTAAATTATGGGTGCGAGCCCCGCGAATTTTAATCGCCGCCATGCGCGTATCTCAGTAAAGGTAAACTTGCTAATATACGTGCTTTCAACCATGCAACGCAAAGAAACGAGTAGTGCCACTAATACACAGGTTAAACAATGAACTCGCTTGAACGTCGAGCGGCAATCTCGCTGGCGCTGATCTACGCGACGCGCATGCTTGGTCTTTTTATGATATTGCCTGTGTTTGCAATATATGCAGAACAACTTGTGCATGTAACACCCTTGCTGGTGGGGTTGGCTATCGGCATTTATGGATTAACCCAGGCAGCATTCCAGATTCCGTTTGGCGCATGGTCAGATAAAATCGGTCGTAAGCCAGTCATTATTACTGGATTGCTGATATTTGTAATTGGCAGCGTCATTGCAGCACTTGCAGATTCGATTTACTGGGTGATTGTCGGGCGTGCGCTGCAGGGAATGGGTGCAATTGCCTCTGCGATTATGGCATTAGCGTCTGATCTGACTCGCGAAGAGCATCGCACCAAAGTGATGGCGATCATCGGTGCCAGTATTGGTGCCTCGTTTATGGTCGCACTGGTGTTGGGACCGATACTACAATCATGGGTGGGTGTGCCTGGCATATTCTGGATCACGGCAATACTGGCATTTGCAGGCATTGCAGTTGTTGCTCTGTTGATTCCAACGCCGGTCCAGGTAAGCAAGCAGGCTGCTACAGTCAACAAAGCAACATTATCGACCGTATTAAGTGATTCGCAATTATTACGCCTGGATGCAGGGGTATTTATCCTGCATATGGCACTGACAGCCATCTTTGTCGTGGTGCCGTTAATATTAAGGGATCAATACCAGATTATTCCCGAACAACATTGGAAAATTTATCTTAGTGTGATGGTCGCGTCACTGGTATTGCTTGTGCCAACGATCATTGTTTCAGAAAAACTCAACAAGACTAAACTGGTGTTTAGTCTGGCTATCTTTGTCTGTGCGATTGGCTTACTGGTGATGGCTTGGTCATCCCAAAGCTTTAAAGTGTTCCTGGGGTCTATGGTGATGTTTTTCTGGGGCTTTAATTTTCTTGAAGCCAGCATGCCTTCGTTAGTATCTAAATTGAGCAATCCACTCAACAAAGGCATGTCGATGGGAGTATTTTCCAGCAGTCAGTTTCTGGGGGCATTTACAGGCGGGGTGGCCGCAGGATTTTTGTTACAGAATTTCGATCAAAATGCAGTATTTTTGTTCGCATTTATTATGTTTTTGATTTGGTTTCTAGTAGCATTCTCCATGCAAGCGCCAAAAGATTTTATGAGTTATACCGCTCATCTGGGGAAGGTTAAATCATCTCAAATTGAACAGATAGCCAACGCGTTGCTGGCATTGCCAGGCGTGACAGAAGCCACGGTGATTGAAGAAGAGGGTATTGCATACCTGCGGGTAAATAGAAAATCCTTTGAAGAAGATAAAATCAAACAGTACTGCGCACAATTTAATTAAACAGAGAAACCGAGAAAAGAGGACAAGTCATGGCACGAGGTGTGAATAAAGTTATTATCGTGGGTAATTTAGGGCAGGACCCTGAAGTTAAATATATGCCTAGCGGACAGGCAGTCTGCAACATTAGTGTTGCAACAACCGATAGCTGGAGCGACAAAGCCACTGGCGAAAAACAGGAAAAAACAGAATGGCACCGTGTTGTATTTTTCAGAAGACTGGCAGAAATTGCTGGTGAATATCTTCGCAAAGGCTCACAAGTCTATATTGAAGGCCGGCTGCAAACACGCAAATGGCAAGACCAAAGCGGTGTAGAAAAATATACTACTGAAATTATCGCCAACGAAATGCAAATGCTGGGTGGCCGTGGTGGTGCAGGCGGAGGTAGTTTTGATGCACCGCCAGCAGCGGATGAGGGATACGGCAGCTCAAGTTCAGCACCGGCAAAGTCAGCCCCAAGTACTGCGGATGATTTTGATGATGATATTCCGTTTTAAATATTAAGTATCTTGCTAGCATAAATACTTAATTAGTCTGTTGTAATAAAGTATTGTCTGTCATTCCCGCGAAGGCGGGAATCCAGTGACAGATGAGAAAACCACAGACTTTTGAATATCGTCCGCTTGAATAAAATAAAACTCCTCATCATCGCTCCCACTTTTTACCCCGTTCATGGAGGAGCGGGATTGCGTTTCTATCGATACCTTCCTTATCTATACGAGAATAGTGTGGATGTCACTGTGATTTGTGGTACGCCAAAACTTAAAAAATTTACAGAGGATGATCATCAGGCGGAATGGCTAAGTGCTAAAGATGGGGAGCTGGTCTCTGAGTTGGAGATTTCAAAAGCGAGAATTCTTAAATATAAACTTCCTGGTAAAGGTGCCAAGGCCAGAACCAAAGTGTTATTGAATAAAGCTATTGAGTTATGTGGGGCGCCTAACTCCAAGCCTGACGTCGTGCATATAATTTCTCCTATGCCATATGGTGTTATTGGAGAACTTCGGCAGATAAAAGCGCTGGGAATTAAATTAATTTACTCACATACAATTGCGAGGAAGGTTTCAAATAATTTATTCACTGGAAGACTGAAAAAGTGGAAAACGAAGAAGATCATAAAGCTTTATGAAACTGTGATTGTACAGTCTGAGTCGATGAAAGAAAGTATTTTAGAAACAAACCCGGATGCGAATCTGTGTGTCATCATGAATGGGGTTGATACAGACAGATTTTCTCCTGTATCTGACGAATCAGAAAAACAGAGTTTACGAAAAGAACTTAATTTGCCAGTGAAGGCAAAATTCATCACATTGATAGGTGCAGTACATCCCCGTAAAGGGACAGATATTTTAATCAAGGCCTGGGCCAGTTTAGTGATACAAAAGCCGGATCTGCATCTGTTAATTATTGGTCCCAGATATGATCAAACTCGCAAGGAGTTAAAAGAATTCAGTGCGACGATGGATGAAATTACAAGAGGTTCCGGGAAACATAAAAATGTACATTTTCTTGGGCAAATAGAAGGTATTGAGAAATATCTTAAGGTGTCAGATATATTTGTATTCCCGTCCGCAAGAGAAGGCATGCCAAATGCTGTGCTGGAAGCGATGTCTGCAGGCCTGCCTGTTGTACTCACTCCTTTTATTGGTCTGTCAAAAGAACTTGGCACGAACAACAAGGAATATTTACTTGCAGAGCGTTCACCTGATTCGGTGGCTGATAAGATCAATTTGGTACTAGAAGATAATGATTTATCGCAAACGCTGGCAAACAATGCACGTGACTGGGTTGTTGAAAAAATGGATGTGGCTACCAGCGTAAAATTACATGCCCAACTTTATTCTGAGTGATTAACTTAAATAGGCTATCAGAAAGATATTTCTAAATCATGTGTGGAATTGCGGGCGCTTTATATTCTGAATCCAAATTAAAAGATGATGAATTTTCGTCATTAATGAAAGCAATGGGTGATACGCTGGTTCACCGTGGTCCTGATGATAGCGGTGTGTGGGTAAATTCGGCTAATGGCATCGGGCTGGTACACAGGAGGTTATCGATTATTGACTTGTCCCCTCAGGGTCATCAGCCAATGATCTCCGGAAATGGTCGATACGTGATTGTTTTTAACGGTGAGATATATAACTTTAAAGAAATAAGAAGGCGTTTGGAAAAGAATGGTGTGAAATTTACAGGCCATTCGGATACAGAAACGCTGTTAGAAAGTATTGCAGCAGAAGGAATCGAAAAAACATTAGCGAATATCAATGGGATGTTTGCTTTTGCATTATGGGACAGGGAAGATGATTCTCTCATGCTGGCTCGCGACAGGATTGGTAAAAAGCCTCTATATTACGGTGTGTGTAATGGTGTGTTTTTATTTGGGTCAGAATTAAAGGCATTAAAAAAACACCCGGATTTTGATGATGAAATTGACCGGGCTGCCCTGGGGCAATTTATACAATACTCCTGGTTGAACGGCCCGGCATCGATTTATAAAAAAGTTAATAAACTGCCACCTGGTACGTACCTGATAATAAGTAAATCATTCAAGGCTGATTTAATGCAGCCGGTCACCTACTGGTCTGCGCTGGAGTCAGCCAGGTTAGGGCAGGCGAATTTATATTCAGGCTCTTATGAGGAGGCAGTAACTCACCTTGAAAAATTAGTGGCGGATTCAGTTGGACATAGAATGATAGCAGATGTTGAATTGGGTGCGTTGTTGTCTGGGGGAATTGATTCTTCATTGGTGGTGTCGATGATGCAGGCTCAATCGACGCGTAAAGTTAAGACATTTTCGATTGGGTTTCACGAAGCGACCCATAACGAAGCTGTTCACGCAAAAAAGATTGCTGAATATCTGGGGACAGATCATTCGGAATTATATGTGACTCCTGAAGAGTGTATGGAGGTTATTCCTCAGCTGCCAAACATGTATGACGAACCATTTGGTGATGTATCTCAAATACCCACTTATTTGGTTTCAAGATTGGCAAACAGAGATGTCAAAGTTGTATTGTCTGGTGATGGAGGTGATGAGCTGTTTGCAGGATATACACGATACTTCCGCTGCATGCAGCACTGGGAAAAGCATGAAAATATTCCACTGTTTTTGCGGCCGGCAATTGGTGAGCTTATGGATTATGCAGCGAAAACATCCTGGCGATTGCTTGCGAATACAAGAACACAAGAAGGTGTTGCTGGATGGCGTCGTCTCGGTGCAAAGCTTGAAAAAAGAGCGAGAAGAATAGGCGCAAAAAGTTCTTTGGAATTATTTGTGCGCATGATGACGAGGTATAAAGATATAACCGAGCTTGTTAAGATGCATGATGATTCTCAAACAATGTTGTCTAATAAAGAAGATTGGCCGACGCATGCGGATCCTATTCTGAATATGATGCTTATAGATACCTTATGCTATTTGCCCGATGATATTCTGGTTAAAGTGGATAGGGCAAGCATGGCAACAAGTCTTGAAGCGCGATGCCCACTGTTAGATAAAGAAATTGCCGAGTTTGCCTGGCGTTTGCCTCATGCAATGAAAGTGAATCAACGAGGTGGCAAAAGAATCTTGAAAGACGTGCTAGGAAAATATTTGCCAACAGAATTGACTGACAGGAAAAAGATGGGTTTTGGTGTGCCGATAGGGAAATGGTTACGAGGCCCGCTAAGAGATTGGGCAGAAGATTTGCTGAATGAAGAAAAGATAAGGCAGCAAGGTTATATGAATGAAGATATTGTGCAAAGACTTTGGAAGCAACATTTGTCAGGATGGCGAAATCATAATGATATTTTGTGGTCAATACTTATGTTTCAGGCCTGGCTAGAGAGTAATACGTAGATGCCTAAAATCGCGATTTTCATGAATAGCCTGGCTGGTGGAGGGATGGAAAGAGCGATGCTGAATCTGGCGAGTTTTTTTGTGGCCCAAGGTGCAAGCGTAGATTTACTGGTTGCGTCAGCTAAAGGGCCATTGCTTACAGAGGTTCCTGATTCGGTCAATCTGATTGATTTGAAGTCAACCAAATCTCGGTTGGAGTCTGTGCGTTGGTGGTTCTTAAAAGCGGCCCTGAAGATGGAGCTGCTATTTTTGGTGTTATTATTTTTAAAGAAATTACCTAAAGCAGTTTCGGTCATTCCAGGCCTAGTGAATTATATTAAATGCTCTTCTCCAGATATGATATTTAGTACGCCAACTACAGCAAACTTAGCTGCCATATGGGCAAAATCATATTGTGGATATAGTAAAAAAATTGTAGTAAGAGAGGCTACTACTTTGTCTAAAGAGGTTGCTAGTAAAAGAACAACCTTCTTTCGCTTGATACGGATCTTTGTTAAGAAATGGTATAGATATGCAGATGTTGTTGTATGTGTCTCTGATGGCGTAAGTCGTGACTTGTCAAAAAATTTCGCTGTCAATAAGCAACAAATACGAACTATTTTCAATATCATTGATATAGAACAAATAATGAAAAAGTCAGTGTCTTCAGAACATGACTTTATGATCAGTAGATATGGTGATTATATACTCTCGGCAGGTAGATTGGAAAAAGAGAAAGATTATGAAACTTTAATTCGTGCATTCCATTTAATTTCAAAGAATGTCTCTGTAAATTTAGTCATTCTGGGGGAAGGGTCGGAGCGTAAAAAATTAATGAAGCTGATAGAGGAGTTGTCACTTAGTGAACGTGTATTTCTTCCAGGTTTTAAGGCTAATCCATATCCGTTTATAAGTAAATGTGATGTGTTTGCATTGTCATCAAGGTGGGAGGGTTGTCCTAATGTGTTGCGAGAGGCGTTAATACTAAATAAAAAGATTATAAGTACTGACTGTGAATCTGGTGTTCGTGATATATTGGGTTGTGAAGAATTTGGATCAATTGTACCAATAGGTGATGTTGAAGAATATTCTGTAAAGCTCAAATTTTTATTGGAATCAATAGAAAGTAATCATGGCTTAAGAGTCATAGAGTTAAATAGTGTTTCTGAAAAGGCATACTATAATCTTATGCAGGAATGTGGTTAATTATAGTATGGGTATTAATGTGTCAATTGTTACATGGGTGGAATTTAATAAAGAATCAGAATTTAAATTCTAAGATACTGATACTTTTGGATTTGTTTGATCTTGTGCTTGGCTAGGTGCTACTATTTCCGTAATATGTAGTGTAAGAGTGATTACTTGATAATAGTTCGAGTTAGTTGCATTTTTTGTCATGTTGGGTTTGTTGAAAATTATTGTTGCCCAATCTAATGTTAAGGTTTGTTTAGTGTTTCCAAAAATTTTAGACCGGAAAATTCGAATTGGTGTCGTTGGGTGTGGGCGTATTTCTAAAAACCACTTTTCTGCTATTGAAAAGCATCAAGATGATATTGAATTAGTGTCAGTGTGTGATGTTGATGAGAACGCATTATCCAGTCACCGTAATTCAAACGTCAATTGTTATACTAGAATGTCAGATATGCTGACATCTGAAAACTTAGATTTGGTTTCTCTATGCACGCCAAGTGGGTTTCATCCAGATGAGGTTGTGCTTGCTGCAAAAAATAATATTAATGTTATGACAGAGAAGCCGATGGCTACACGGTGGCAGGACGGCATACGAATGGTTAGAGCATGCGATGAAGCGGGTGTGAGATTATTTGTTGTTAAACAAAATCGTCGTAATGCTACTTTGCAGTTACTGAAAAAAGCGCTAGATGCAAAGCGGTTCGGTTCAATTTATATGGTTCAGGTTAATGTTTTTTGGACTAGGCCTCAGGAATATTATGATTCTGCAAAGTGGCGAGGAACTTGGGAATTAGATGGCGGAGCATTTATGAATCAGGCAAGCCACTATATTGATCTATTGGATTGGTTGATTGGCCCCGTTGCTGATGTGCAAGCAATGACGGGAACCTTGGCACGCGATATCGAGGTTGAAGATTCGGGTGTTATGAATATACGCTGGCGGAATGGAGCGTTAGGTAGTGTGAGTGTCACGATGTTGACTTATCCAAAAAATCTGGAAGGATCTATTACAATACTTGGTGAAAAAGGAAGTGTAAGAATAGGTGGAGTCGCTGTTAATGAAGTGGAGCATTGGGAATTTGAAGACAATCAAGACTATGACGTGCAAGTCAAGGATGCTAGTTACGTAACTACATCGGTGTACGGATTTGGACACCCATTGTATTATAAAAATGTAATTGATGTAATGCGAGGAACAGCTGAGCCTGAGACAGATGGCCGAGAGGGCCTAAAGTCTCTAGAATTATTAGTAGCAACTTATTTGTCTGCACGTGATGGTAAAACCATTTCATTGCCTCTCGAATATTAAATTCATCAATAAAGACTGTGACTACAATAATACATTCTACAGCGATTGTTGATGATGGAGCAGAGCTAGGCGAGGGCACTAAAGTCTGGCATTGGGTGCATGTGTGTAGTGGAGCTAAGATAGGACGTAAATGTTCACTAGGCCAGAATGTTTTCGTTGGTAATGATGTGTTCATTGGCAATAATGTGAAGATACAAAATAATGTCAGTGTCTACGATTCGGTTATTTTGGAGGATGATGTGTTTTGCGGGCCAAGTATGGTCTTCACAAATGTATATAACCCTCGGAGCGCAGTAGAACGTAAAGATGAATATCGACCGACACTAGTAAAGAAAGGAGCAACGCTAGGCGCTAACTGTACTATTGTTTGCGGTATTATTATTGGTGAATATGCATTTATAGGTGCGGGAGCGGTAGTTAACAAGAATGTTAAACCCTACTCGCTTATGGTAGGGGTTCCTGCGCGACATGTGGGCTGGATGAGTAGATTCGGAGAACGCTTAGATCTGCCGCTAGAAGGGAATGGTTCAGCCACTTGTAAAGCAACAGGCGATGTATACTCATTAGAAAATACAAAAATTACGTGTCAGCATAAAATATGATTCCATTTATAGATTTAAAGGCTCAGTATGAAATTCTGCAGTCCAATATACAACAACGTATAAATAATGTACTTGATCACGGGCAATATATATTAGGTCCAGAGGTGGAAGAACTTGAAGAGAAGTTGGCAAACTTTACTGGAGCTAAACACTGTATCGCAGTTTCTAGTGGTACAGACGCATTATTAATTAGTTTAATGGCCTTAAATGTGCAGCCTGGTGATGAAGTGATAACCACTCCATTTACATTTGTTGCAACAGCTGAGGTAATAGCACTGTTAGGTGCCAAGCCTGTATTTGTGGATATTGAGCCAGATACGTGCAATATAAATGTCAGCAAAATAGAAGCTGCTATAACCTTAAACACAAAAGCAATTATACCAGTTAGTCTTTATGGGCAACCTGCTGATATGAAAGAAATAAATATCATAGCAAATAAATTTGGTATTCGAGTTATAGAAGATGCTGCACAAAGTTTTGGCGCTATCTATCAGGGTAAAAAATCATGTAATCTATCAACGATAGGCTGTACTAGTTTTTTTCCCAGCAAGCCTCTTGGCTGTTATGGTGACGGAGGTGCTATTTTCACAAATAATGATGATATAGCAAAAATTGCTAAAGAATTGCGAGTGCATGGACAAAGTCAGCGTTATATCCACACTCGTATTGGAATTGGAGGTCGCCTGGATACGATACAAGCTGCTGTTTTGTTGGCAAAGTTAGAACAATTTTACTGGGAGATTGATCAGCGAGTAGTTATTGGAGAAAGATATAATGCTATGCTCGATAGTATCGGGGTTAGTCGGGTTCAGCAACGCGCAGACCGGTCAAGTATGTATGCTCAGTATACAGTACTTATAAACGATCGAGATTCGATACAAGAAAAATTAAAGAATGAAGGTATACCAACTGCTGTCCATTATCCGCTTCCCTTAAATTCTCAGGAAGCATACAAGCATTATTGTTGTCCTGGTTGTACTCCAGTGGCTGACGAGTTAGCGAATTGTGTAATGAGTTTGCCAATGCATCCATACCTTAGTGAACAGCATCAGGATATAATCACTCAAGCGTTGGCTTGAATGATTTGCAGTTTCAACAAGCTATCCTACTTAGTTAAAAATATGTAATGCAACATGTCTGTTAGTCATAATCATGAAGACATGTGATTATCTTGTAATTGGTGCGGGTGTGATAGGGTTGTGCGTCGCAAGAAATTTGCAATGTAAATACCCGGGTTCATCAATTGTTCTGATTGATAAAGAATCAAGAGTGGGTGAGCACGCAAGTGGACGTAATAGTGGTGTGCTCCACAGTGGTATTTATTATTCCGCGGATAGTTTGAAAGCTAATTTCACTCGTCAAGGGAATGAGGATTGGCAAATTTATTGTGAAGAAAAGAAACTGTCTATTGATAAGTGTGGAAAGTTAATAATTGCATCTACTGAAGATGAAGTTCTAGGTTTTGAGGAATTGCTCAATAGAGGGAAAAACAATCAAGTAAATGTGCAGTATGTCTCTACAGAGGAAATTGCTGAAATTGACCCATTTGCTAAAAGCAATTATCCAGCACTATTTGTACCATCGACTGCTACAGTAAACCCTGTAGAGATAATTGAATCGATTAAGAATGAGTTTGTTAGTAACGGTGGCGAACTGTTAAATGACTGCGCTTATATTAGTAGAAAAAGTAATAATGACGCGAAGACAAGTTTTGGCATCATTTCTGCCGGCTATATGATTAACTGTGCAGGATTATATGCGGATAAGGTTGCTCATGAATTTGGTTTTGGCGCGCGCTACAAGATTTTACCCTTTAAAGGACTATACTTATATGCGCAACAAGAAATTAATGTGCCACGTACACACATATATCCTGTGCCAGATTTGCACAATCCCTTTCTCGGAGTGCATCTTACTCGCACCATGAGCGGCGGAGTGAAGATAGGTCCAACTGCTATACCAGCACTTTGGCGTGAGAATTATCGTGGCTTTGATAATTTTAAGTTTCCAGAAATGATTGATATTTTTCATACTGAAATGAAAATGTTTTTAGGAAATTATAATAACTTTAGAAGTTTGGCTTGGGCGGAGCTGCAAAAACAAAGTAAAGGAAAACTAATTAATAGCGCTGGTAGATTGGTTGATAAAGTGAATGAAATGGGATTTACCCGTTGGGGAAAGACAGGAATTAGAGCTCAATTATTCGATCTTCAATATAAAAAATTAGAGATGGATTTTGTATTGGAAGGTGACGAGCACACTTTGCATGTGCTGAATGCTGTGTCACCTGCTTTTACCTGTGCTTTACCATTTGCTAAGCATATTGTTGATACAATGGTTAACTTAAGGAGTGGTGTATGAATTTGCAAGGTAAAAAATTAGTTTTAATTGGTGGCGCCGGATTAATAGGTTCACATACGGCAGATGAGTTATTAAAAGAAGATGTTAAAGAAATCATAATATATGATAACTTTGTTCGCGGTAGCATTGAGAACTTGGAAAGCGCGCTAAATGATCCTCGCGTCAAAATATATGATGTTGGTGGTGATATTATGCAAACTGATATTCTTGCATCGGCACTACAAAATGCTGATGGGGTATTTCATTTTGCAGCTTTATGGTTGTTGCAATGCCATGATTATCCGCGTAGTGCTTTTGATGTCAATGTTAATGGTACGTTCAACATTATGGAAGCCTGCATAAAATGTAATGTTAAAAGGCTTGTGTATTCATCTTCAGCAAGTGTTTATGGTGATGCAGTTCGAGAGCCAATGGACGAAGATCATCCGTTCAATAATATGAATTTTTATGGTGCTACTAAAATTGCAGGTGAGGCAATGCTGCGAGCGTTTCATCATAGATATGAGCTGGATTATGTTGGTCTTCGATACATGAATGTCTATGGACCAAGACAGGATTATCATGGCGCCTATATAGCAGTAATCATGAAAATGTTAGATGCAATTGATCGCGGTGAAGGACCAACCATATTGGGAGATGGCTCTGAAGCTTTTGATTTTGTTGCTGTACAGGATTGTGGTAAAGCAAATGTGTGTGCAATGAAGGCAGATACAACGGATAGATTTTACAATGTGGGCACGGGGAAAAGGACTTCTCTTAAGGAATTGGCTGAGCTGTTATTAGAGATTACTGATTGTAAACATGAGATTAATTATGCTCCCCGTAGTCAAGCCACATTGGTGCGAAATCGAATTGGTGATCCTGAAAGAGCTATTAGGGAAATTGGTTTTGAGGCGCAGCTTGATTTAGCAGCAGGGCTTGGACAATTAGTAGAATGGAGAGCCAACCATATTGCACAAGTAAAAGCACGTAGAAAAGCAGTTGGATTGCAAGATTAATTGGCTGTAAATTATGTGCGGAATAGTTGGAATTGTACATCTAGATGGCGAGTCAGTTTCTCCGGTTGTGTTGAAAAAAATGACTGATGCGATAGCGCATCGAGGTCCAGATGGTGAAGGGCAATGGATAGATGGTAATGTTGGTTTGGGTCATCGTCGATTAGCAATAATAGACCTGTCGCCTGCAGGGCATCAGCCTATGATGAATAAAAGTAAGCGCTATGTGCTCAGTTATAATGGAGAGATATACAATTATAAAGAAATACGCGCTGAATTAGAGGTGTCAGGATATACGTTCCGCTCTAAGACAGATACAGAGGTTGTTCTGAATGCGCTGGACTGTTGGGGAACTAAAGCATTGATGCGTTTTAATGGTATGTTTGCGATAGGATTATGGGATTGCAAAGATCGTACCTTGTTACTGGCGCGAGATCGTTATGGTATAAAACCTTTGTATGTGGGGATACATGATAGAACGATTTCATTTGGCTCTGAGCAAAAAGCAATATTGGCCCAATCTGAATTTGAACGAAATATTGATAAGGAATCTTTGCTTGAATATTTCACATTCCAAAATCTATTTACGGATAAAACTCTGCTTAAGAATATTCACATGATTCCAGCAGGGTGTTATGCAGAGTTAGACTTGAAAATGAAATCTCCACAGTTAAAAGAGACTAGATATTGGGATTATCATTTTTGTGAGCCAGATTATCCTAATGAACATGAAGAGTATAAAGAAGAATTAGATCGGCTTTTCAAGCAAGCAGTCAATCGTCAGTTGGTTACTGATGTGGAAATTGGCAGTTATCTAAGTGGTGGAATGGATTCTGGTTCAATTACAGCTGTAGCTGCTCAATCATTCTCTTATCTTAAGACATTCACGTGTGGTTTTGATTTGAGTTCTGCATCTGGTATAGAGCTGGGATTTGATGAACGTGTTAGGGCTGAAGCGATGTCAGCGAAGTTTAAGACAGAGCATTATGAGATGGTGTTGAAAGCTGGTGATATGGAGCGATGCTTGCCAAAGTTGGCTTTGCATTTAGAGGAGCCTAGAGTGGGTCAAAGTTATCCTAACTATTATGTAGCTCAACTGGCTAGTAAGTTCGTTAAGGTGGTGCTATCAGGTGCAGGGGGAGACGAACTATTTGGTGGTTATCCTTGGCGCTATTATCGAGCAGTGGTGAATCAAGACTTCGAACATTATGTTGATCAATATTATGTCTTTTGGCAAAGGCTTATACCTAATTCTGAAATATCAAAAGTATTTTCACCTATCTGGGGTGATGTCAAACATGTTTGGACGCGAGATATATTCAAAGATGTATTTTCAACACATGAAAATGAATTAAATAGTCCTGAAGACTATATTAATCATTCGCTTTATTTTGAAGCGAAGACTTTTTTACATGGACTATTTGTTGTGGAAGATAAACTTAGTATGGCGCATGGTTTAGAAACGCGCGTGCCATTTATGGATAACGATCTTGTCGATTTTGCGATGACTTGCCCGGTGAGCTTGAAATTAAATAATTTAGATAATGTGGTTCGTTTGAATGAAAATGAACCAGGGCATAAAACAGCAAAATATTTTCAGAAGACAAAAGATGGTAAGCAAATACTTCGTGATGTAATGCAACGATATATACCGGGTGAAATTACTAATGCTGAAAAGCAGGGATTTTCATCACCCGATGCAAGTTGGTTTAAAGGCGAAAGCATTGACTTTGTTAGGGAAAAACTTCTAAATGATAATGCCAGGATTTATGAATTGCTCGATAAGTCTGCTGTAAAATCGTTGATTCAGCAGCACTTAAAAGGAGAACAGAATCGCAGATTGTTAATATGGTCTTTGCTAAATGTTGAGGAGTGGCTGGAATCTACAATTAATTGAAAACTTAATTACCGGTTATTCTCGCTAGCATGGATGAGTAATCAATTTTATTTGGCGAAATAAATTAAACAAATCATATTGATAGATATTACTTTCACTAAAGGCAAGGTAGATATTGCAACAAAAAAAATTAATCTTGGTTACTGGGGCAAATGGTCTATTAGGACATAGTTTGTTGAAAGGGTTGTGTGAAATATCTAACGTTCATGCATTGGTTAGGGCTATGCCTGAAGATCCTGTGCCTAAGGTTGATTATCAAGTAATAGATCTAGGAGGAGCATGGCATGCTGAAGAATTACCGAGAGGAGTAGATGTAGTAATACATTTGGCGCAGTCGAATAATTTCAGAAATTTTCCCGGACAAGCTATGGATGTATTTAATATCAATGTTGGGTCAACTGCAAAGTTACTAGATTTCTCCTGTAAATCTGGCGTTGAAAAATTCTTTTATGCTTCTTCTGGAGGTGTCTATGGTTCTGGAGAAGCAATTTTTAAAGAAGATTTTCCAGTCTCACCATATGAGAAATTAGGATATTATTTGGCAAGCAAAGTGTGTGGAGAAGCGTTAGTTAAGAGTTATGCGGAAATTATACAAACAGTAGTTTTAAGACCATTTTTTATTTACGGTCAGAGGCAAAACAGAACAATGCTTATTCCGAGGTTGGTAGATAGTATAAAAAATAAAAATTCTATTTCTCTTCAAGGTGATAATGGTATATGTATAAATCCTATATATGTTAGTGATGCGGTAGATGCTATTAAGTCTGCGATAAAAACAGAAAAGAGCGCTACATTTAATATTGCAGGACCTGAAGTTCTCTCTTTGCGAGATATTTGCGACATTATAGGGAGGCAACTAGGAATAAAACCAATCTATGAGGTACAAAATAAAGCGCCTAATAATCTAGTTGGTGATATTAGTTTAATGAAAGAAGCGTTACTCGATCCTAAAGTCAGATTGGATGAAGGTATACGTGATTTAATTTAACCATTTATTTACACTATGCTAAATCTATCAGCGTAATTAAGTAATATACGTATATGAATCAATCGAAAAAACTAGTAATGTGCGGTTGCCATACTGGAGGTTCAAAAGCCATAGAAAAATTATTAAGTGCCGGATATAAATTTGACTATTTTGTGTGTTTAACGCCTGAAATGTCAGAAAACTATCTGGTCTCTGGGTATTATGATTATCGGCCGTTGGCAAAAAAAATGAATATTCCAATATATGTACCAGAAACGTATTCATTGAATTCAAGACGAGATATAAACTTTTTTGTAGAAGAAAAATTTGATCTGCTAATTCAAGGTGGTTGGCAGCGACTATTTCCTGAAGAAGTGTTAAATAGTTTAAGAATTGGTGCGCTTGGGCTGCATGGTAGCTCAGATATGCTTCCTAAGGGACGCGGCCGCTCTCCAATGAATTGGTCGCTAATAGAAGATAAAAAACGATTTATTATGCACCTATTTATGATTAAGCCGGGGATCGATAATGGTGATATTTTGGCCATTCAGGATTTTGACATAACTCCATACGATGATATCGAGACGCTTTATTATAAATACGGAATTGTCTATCAAAGACTTTTGAAGAGTGAATTACCAAAAATATTAAATGGACAATATTCTTTTATCCCGCAAAAAGGTATCCCTAGTTATTATCAAAAACGTACATCTGAAGATGGTAGTATTGATTGGGAGGAAATGGATGTATGGACAATCCATAATTTTATAAGAGCTCAAACTTCTCCGTATCCTGGTGCGTATGGATTGATTAACAATAAAAATATTATTATTTGGCGTGCTAGGGTATTCGATACAAGGATTAGGTATGAAGAGGCATGTTATGGAGACTGTGTAGAAAGATTTGGTAATAAGCTCCTTATTAATTGTAGAGGTGGGTTGTTGTTGATTGATGAATGGCAGGAAAAAATTAGGAAATTATGATGAGGATAGCACTTGTAGATAATATGAATAATAATTTTTTTGCTATGGCTAGATATCTGCGAATGTTTAATGCTGATGTTAGCTTGTATGTTATGCCTGGCAGTCCAAATCACTTTTCACCCCAGGAAGATACGTTTAAGAATCTAGAAGAACTAACTTGGATTAAAGAATTTCCGATTGATTATCGTAAAGATTGGTTTTTTATAAACAGAAGATCATTGGATCTTATACGAGGTGAGTTTCGCGAATACGATAGAATTGTTGTTTGTGGCGTTGCTCTAGGACTGCTTAATCAGTCTGGAATAAAGTGTGACTTATTCATACCTTATGGAGGTGATCTAATTAATGATCCATTTTTTCGTATCCCTAAAACAAGAAGCATAAAAAAATTTTTGCGGAAGTTGGCTCAAGAACCATTTAAAAATAGGTATCAAAAAAAAGGTATTCGAGAATGTGGCTCAATAATATCGAATAATAATTGGAGTGTTGCAGATAAAGCGTTAAATATGCTTGGTAGAGAATCGGTAAATATGCCTCGATTGATGGTGTTTATTGAAAAAGAGGAAAGTAAAGTAGATAGAAGGTGGGAGTTCATGGATAGTCATGACTTTGTTGTATTCAGTCCTACTAGACATTTGTGGAAAACTAATGCAGAACCTCTGCCAGATTTTAAAAAAGAAGGTGGTGCAAAGCGGAATGATAGGCTTATACGTGCTTTTGCTAGCATAGTCTCTGAAGGTATATATAAAACTCCGCTGCTGATATTGTTCGAATATGGTTCAGATGTTGAGGAGTCGAAAAAACTTATCAAAGAATTAGGTATGTTTAATAATGTTGTGTGGATGAAGATGCAACCCAGAAAATTTTTAATTCGTGGTATGGCTAAAGCAACATTTATAGCTGATCAATTTAGGATGGGCATGTGTGCAACATCTGCTGGTACAACTAATGAAGCGCTGGCTGTTGGTGTGCCAGTAATCACAAACACCGATGGCGCTATATACAATGATAGTGATCCATATTTTGAGGCACCAATACTACAGGCTCTTACCGAGGAAGAAATATACTCTTATCTCAAAGATTATTACAGTAATCCTGAAAAGTATCTAGATTTGAAGGATAAAAGTGTGCAGTGGTTTAATCGTAACTTGGGTAATGGGCTTGCAATAAAATACATGGAAATATTGGAATTGATTAGGTAGTGGTTTAGTTGAGAAAAGCTATTATTAATATGGTGTATATCATATGTTTTTTAATGCCGCATTGTATGCCTCGGTTAACTTGCCAATTACAACTTTATTTGAGTGGTAGTTGTTGTACCACTCAACTCCTTTCTTTGAAACCTTCTTAAGGAGGTTTGGGTTCTCGTAGTATTTGCAGAGTAAATTGCTCACCTCGTCCGAATTGCTGCAATTTAATACTGGTGGTGGATTTGGAAAGCACCATTCTAGTAATGTCGTCTCTAAATAAATCATACATGGCGTACCTGCCATTAAGCTTTTTGGCATTATGCTGCCAAATGCGCCTATCGAAAATTGGTCAGCAACAATATGTGAGGTTCTTATATAGCTCATCATTAGTGTATGTGGCTGTGGATCAATCCATTCAATGTATTTTTCGATGTTTAAGTGTTTAATAAGAGTTTTAGACTTCTCGACATGTCGGCCCCACTCGACGAGTATTAGTTTTGTGTCAGCGTTAGTTTTATTGGTGAAATCAGAGAATCCTTCAAGAAAAATATCATTGCCTTTATCCCAATGTAGATCCCGTTTTGATGACCAATCATGTCGTGCTGGATGATAAATAACAAATTTTGATTTGTGTTTCTCATATAGGTGTTTGTCAAGATCATTTTTTTGGTTGTGGCTTTCGTTTATTGGGTGAGGTACGTAAGTGTAATTTTTAAGATTTAATTTTTTCGCAGCAACAATGTTATCAGAATTTGTGATAATAACGTGGTTGGCTTTCTGGTAAGTAATTTTGCAGAGCTTGCCAAGGTAGTTATTCTCGAAAGGCATGGTTCTGATTGTCCCGTGCTCAAATGCGACGTATGGTTTATTGTGGATTAACGCATAGATTCCATCATAAGCGTAGCCATGAACAATATCATAATGAGCAAGGAGTTTTTGCCACGTTCTATAATCTTTAATTAGTTTGCTTAGCTCAAACCGTGTAAATTTGTTCTTTAAATCAATATTTAATACACCAAATTCCTTTTCATGCTTGGAGATTATGATTCTAGCTCTGATAGGTTTAATTGTGAATTTTTTTGTGTATTTATATGTATCTTGTAAAAATCTAGGAGTAACTATTTTGATTATTTTATTTAGCTTGTTTTTGATATTAGTGGCTTTCTTATTAGATGACTGGGTTGTCTCATATTTATGGGAAGTAGCTTTGTTGTTTGCAGTGTGAAGTGCAGTCTTTGATTGTAGAATATCATTTATTACAATGCGCTTGTGACCTTGATAAAACCATTTTGGTCTTTGGTAATCTCCAAGATTGATATTTTCCCAGTCGGGTGCAAAGTGATCTATGTGGCTGCTGTCGAAAATCGCATCTTCCCACTCTGGACAAGACATTATATGTGTGTAATCTATACATAGGACATCGCAACTAAAGTTGCCTGTTTCATTTAGCATCTTGGCATTTAGAAAAGCATTATTTGCTATGTTTCCTATGTGGAGAATCTTTAATTTTTTTTTCATAAATATATGTCTTGTATTGACTGAATGGCTAGATTGTTCTCAAGCATAATATTTCTGACAGTTGCTTTATTGGTCAAACGAGGGATAAGTTTGTGGTTAATATTTTACGCGCTTATAAATATTGTATATTGCAAATAATAATAATGATAGAGGTGAGGGCTATGTGCTTTCGTGGAGCGATGATATTAGCTGGAAAATGGATGCGGGGAAGACTCTGCATTAAAATCTGGTGAATAGGCGATTGTTGTTATTATGATGACATAGCCAAATTTATAACTTGGCTATGTTTGCAGTATAACTATAATGTATACTTTCAATAGAATTACAATTACTTAATTCATGTCAATGTTTAGTGGACACTAGATTAAATACTCCTTAGCTTATGAATAATTTAACAATTCTTTTGCCTACTCGAAATCGTGCTGAATTCCTTAAACGCGCTCTGGAATTCTACAGTTTCAATCGGCTCGGCGCAAAAATTATAGTTGGAGATTCATCATCCGATAATCAGTCAAAAGCTCTTATTGCAGAATATACTTCTCGCCTAGATATCGTCTATTTATCTTATCCTTTTGAAGCAGATATAGTGGATAAATGGATTGATATGTTTGGGCATGCTAAATCTGAACTTATTCTCTCAATCAGCGATGATGATTTATTTTTTGTTGAAGGTATAAAGGATGCGTGTAAATTTCTTGACAATCATAAAGATTATTCTGCTAGCGGTGGACAGTCTATGTTATTTACTATTGATAACGATGATATATATGGGAATATATCATCGTGGAGGTGCGAAAAACTTCAATCTGTAAAGCTTGGTACACCTGAGCTTCGTATTCATGAAAAACTCGCAAATTATAATGCATCATGGTATTTAGTACACCGTCATGCTGTTTTAGAAAGGTTTGTTGAAGCATTAAAAAGCAAAAGAGATGTGATTGATCTGTGGTTACCTGAACTTATAGAAAGTTCTTTCAGTGCAATATATGGGAAAATACGTGTTCAAAATAGACCGTTTATGTACAGACAAATTCATGCTCGGAGAACTGCATCATCTACAAAAAACCACCCACAGAATATTCTCGAATGGTTAGTGTCTGAAGGAGCAAAAAAGCGTAATGAAGCGTTTGTTGATGTTGTTTCCGACGAGTTAACTCATGTATCGAGCTACGATAAAGCGGTGGCTAAGCAAAAAGTAGAACAATATTTTTGGTGCTATGTTGCTTATACTTTTTATTGCCTTTATGTTCCCCCAAAAAATGTAATGTCGATGGCGTTTTCTCGATATCATGTAATTAAAAAGTTGCGTAAAATTAGGAAAAAATTGCATAAATTTAAAATCACGGGAATGATACATGAGATGTTGAATTCAAAAGAAACTGTGCCTTATGTTGAATTGCCTCTAATTAAAAAATTATCCTATAATAGATATTTGCATGAGGTTGAGGAATTTGTGAGAGAAGAACATAATTATTTGTAATTATAAGTGCGTTGCTTGGATTAAAATTCTTCTAATGCTAATTATACTCCACAGGTAAATTATAATTAAGAGGCCTATCGTTATATGAAAGCAGTTATTTTAGCGGGTGGACTTGGTACGCGCATAAGCGAAGAATCCCACTTGAAACCAAAGCCAATGATAGAGATTGGCGGTAGGCCTATTTTATGGCATATCATGAAGCTGTATGGAGAATATGGTATTAATGAGTTTGTAATTTGCTGTGGTTACAAGGGCTATTTAATTAAAGAATATTTTGCGAATTATTTTTTACACATGTCAGATGTTACGTTTGATATGTCGAAAAATGAAATGGTAGTGCACAATCAATTTGCTGAACCCTGGTTGGTAACATTAGTTGATACAGGGGAGTTTACACAAACCGGAGGAAGAATTAAGCGCATACAAGAGCATATTGATAGCACATTTCTTCTGACTTATGGTGATGGCGTTAGTGATTTAAATATTCAAAAGTTAATTGATTTTCACGCGAAGCAGAAAACTATCGCTACAGTCACCGCAGTGCAGCCATCAGGCAGGTTTGGTTCAGTTGAAATCGAAGGTGATCGCGTTAAAACATTCTTGGAAAAGCCTCATGGTGATGGGCGTTGGGTGAGTGGTGGCTTTTTTGTTTGTGAAACAGAAGTTTTTGATAGAATTGATGGTGATGATACTGTTTGGGAGCTAAACCCGCTCGAAAATTTAGCGCGTGATCATCAGCTTTCTGTCTTTAAACATAGTGGATTTTGGTCTTCTATGGATACCTTGCGTGATAGAACGTACCTAGAGAAAAAATGGGCAGCCAATGAGGCTCCTTGGAAAGTTTGGGGGTGAGTAGTTTTTGGGCGAGTAAGCGTGTCCTTGTCACGGGGCATACTGGCTTTAAAGGGAGCTGGTTAAATTTACTGCTGAATGAATTTGGAGCTCATGTGTATGGTTATGCGCTGGAACCAGAGCCCCATGCAATATTATTCCAGCAGCTAAAACTTCATGATCAATCAGGCCATTTTATTGGAGATATTTTAGATCAAAATTTATTGATGGAAAAAGTTTCAGGGATCCAGCCCGATATCGTGTTTCACCTTGCTGCTCAACCATTAGTGCGGCGTTCATATAGAGAGCCAAGAGATACTTGGCAAACCAATGTAATGGGGACTATCAATCTACTTGAGTCAGTAAGACGATTAAGTCGTAAATGCTCGGTTATTATCGTTACTACAGATAAGGTATACGACAATATAAATGCTAATCAGGCATACTCAGAAGTTGATCGCTTGGGCGGTCATGACCCTTATAGCTCTAGTAAGGCGGCAACAGAACTTCTTGTGAATAGCTGGAGAAGTTCATTTTTTTCTACTAATTCAAATATTAAACTCGCATCTGTAAGGGCAGGTAATGTCATTGGAGGAGGAGATTGGTCAGAAGATAGGATTGTTCCAGATTTAATCAGAGCTGTTTCTGCGAATAACGAACTTGTTGTTAGAAATCCTGCGTCAATTAGGCCGTGGCAACATGTGCTTGACCCATTGTTTGGCTACCTAGTGCTTGCTGAGAAATTATATTCTAGTCACAACTCAGAATTACAAGGAGCCTTTAATTTTGGTCCGGATGGAGAAGGTGTACGTACAGTAAAGGAGCTAATTGAGCAAGCATTTTTAACTTGGCCGGGCAAATTAAAAAACTGTGAATCTCATGATCAATTGCATGAAGAGAAATTGCTTTGTCTGAATATTAATAAAGCAAAAGAAAAATTGGCATGGTCTCCTAAGTGGGACTTTGAGCAAAGCGTATTCGAAACTATTTCATGGTATAAGGAAGTAGAATCAGGATATTCACCTATTGATGTAACATTGAGCCAAATAAACAAGTTTGCAAGTTCATGAAGTTTACATCATTAGAGCTAATGGGCGCTTATCTTATAGATATTGAAAAACATGAAGACGATCGTGGTTTTTTTGCCCGTTGTTTTTGCAAGCATGAATTTTCGGGCCATGGGTTAGAAACTGACTGGGTACAAATGAATAATACATTAAGCCGAGATATAGGGACGTTGAGAGGCATGCATTTTCAGTATCCACCTAAAGCAGAAGCCAAGATTATTCGCTGTTTGCGTGGTGCAGTATGGGATGTGATTGTAGATTTGAGGGAAGGCTCCCCCACTCTTGGAAAATGGTTTGGCGTAGAAATAAACGATATTAATAGAACGATGGTGTACGTACCTAAAGGATTTGCACATGGCTTTCAGACATTGCAAGCAAACTCCGAATTACTGTATTGGCATTCGGAATATTACGATGCTGAAGAGGAAGGTGGGTTGCATTACGATGACCCGGATGTAGGGATAGACTGGCCAATGTCCGTCTCCCAACTATCAGTGCGAGATAGTAAACATCCGCAGTTAAAAGAATTACCTTTAATTAGTATATGAAGTGCCGCCATTGTGAAGTAACGCTAAATCAGGTGTTCTTGGACCTTGGTTCTGCTCCGCCATCAAATGCATATCTAACTAAAGACTGGCTGGATAAGGCAGAAATTAAATATCCTCTAAAAGTATTGGTATGTTCAAATTGCTGGTTAGTGCAAACAGAAGATTATGCTAAAGCGAGTGAATTATTTAGTCCGGATTATGCATATTTCTCATCAATCTCTAAAGGATGGCTGGATCATGCAGAAGCCTACTGCGATATGGTCACTGAGCGCTTATTGCTTGATAGTAGTAGTTTTGTCATAGAAATTGCCTCAAATGATGGTTATTTGTTAAAAAACTTTGTTGCCAGGTCTGTTCCATGTTTAGGTATAGAGCCAACAGACAGTACAGCGCGTGCTGCAGAAAATATTGGTATTCCTGTGATGAGAAAATTTTTTGGTGAAGACTTAGCTAGGAAGCTAGCAAAAACGGGTAAAACAGCAGATCTGGTTGTCGGTAATAATGTTTATGCTCATGTTCCAGATGTTAACGATTTCACTCGCGGCATATATGCCATTCTTAAAGAAGATGGGGTTGTAACGCTGGAGTTCCCTCATCTTTTGAGGCTAATAGAGTTTAGTCAGTTCGACACAGTTTATCACGAGCATTTTTCTTACTTTTCACTCATGACAGTGAAGCATATTTTTGAAAAGTCTGGATTGCGAATCTTTGATGTCGAGGAGATTTCAACACATGGTGGAAGTCTGAGGGTTTTTGGATGTCGTGCAGAATCTGGTTACAACGAACAACCTTCTGTTGCCGCTGTTTTGAATGAGGAGTTAAATCGAGGTTTAAATTCAATTGATGCTTATAAGGGTATTCAGTCGGCTGCAGACAGGATAAGTGGCGAGCTAAAAGCTTTTCTTTTGGAGCAAAGAAAAAAACAGAAATTGGTCGCTGGTTACGGTGCAGCAGCCAAAGGAAATACATTATTAAATTATGCGGGTGTCAATGCAGAGTTAATACCGTTTATTAGTGATGCAGCAGAATCAAAGCAGAAAAAATTTATGCCTGGGAGTCATATCCCGATAGTGTCACCGCAGGCGATAATAGATAACAAGCCTGACTTTGTTATCATTTTTCCCTGGAATATAGCAGCAGAAGTACAAAATAAGCTTGCTTATATCCGTAAATGGGGCGGAAAGTTTGTAACAGCAGTTCCGAAGTTAAAAATTTCATGAATTCGCGAATCCATTATACCAAACCTTCAATCACTGAGCTTGAGATTCGGAATGCTAAAGATGCAGCTACTCATGGTTGGGGTGAGCACTGCTATGAATATATCAATCAGTTCGAAAAGCTGTTTGGTGAGTATCTGGATGTGCCTCATGTAATTGCAACATCAAGCTGTACAGGAGCACTTCATATGGGGATGTCTGCTCTTGGGATTGGTGAGGGTGATGAAGTGATACTTGCGGATACCAATTGGATTGCTACTGCAGCACCAATAGTGCATTTAGGTGCAACTCCAGTATTTGTAGATATTCTTTCAGACTCATGGTGTATCGATCCTGCAATGGTGGAGCGAGCGATAACGCCGCGAACCAAAGCAATTATAGCTACACATCTTTATGGGAATTTATGTGATATGAATCGGCTACTCGAGATAGGGGAGCAATACTCGATTCCTGTTATTGAGGATGCTGCTGAAGCAGTAGGTTCTGAATACCACGGGAAAAAAGCAGGTAGTATGGGTGTATTTGGTACTTTTTCATTCCACGGGACTAAAACACTAACTACAGGTGAAGGTGGCGCCTTTGTGACAAGTGATGTGGAGTTATTTGAGAATGTGTTAACTCTGAGCAATCATGGGCGTACTAGAAACCAGTCAAAGCAATTTTGGCCCGATGTCATAGGTTTTAAGTATAAAATGTCTAATATTCAAGCTGCCATAGGATGTGCTCAGTTAGAGCGAGTAGCAGAATTGGTTAAGCGTAAACGAGAAATACTAAATATTTATAAAACAAATCTGTGCAGTTTGTCAGGAATAACAATGAATCCTGAGCCGCAAGGTACGATCAATGGAGCCTGGATGCCAACAGTGGTATTTTCACATGAGATCAATATGACTAGTGAGAAAATACAAAAATTGCTGGTTGAGCAAAATATTGATGCTCGTGTTTTCTTTTGGCCTCTTAGCATGTTGCCAATGTTTGATGCGGTTGAAGAAAATAAAAATGCATATGATATTCCAGCAAGATCGATTAACTTGCCAAGTTATAACGATATACGGGAAGAAGATATATTACGTGTATGTACACTAATTAAGAGTGCTATTAATGACTGAAAATCGTGATTATGTAATTTGGGGTAGTGCAGGTCATGCTAAAGTCCTCTATGAAATAATTCAATTTTATAAATCTAATGTTGTAGCTTTGTTTGATAATTCTAAAGATGTGAATTCGGTTTTGCCGGGAGTGCCGCTAATTGGCGGAGAAGATGCTTTGAGTGGCTGGCTGGAAAAACATGAAAATATTAATTCAACAAATGCTGTCGTTGCTATAGGTGGTTCCCGTGGAAAAGATAGACATAGGTTGCAACTATTGCTGTCAGATTGTGGATTATTGGTTGAACCGTTAATGCATCCTTTTGCGAGTGTATCTAAAAACGCTATTATAGGTTCGGGAACCCAGATTCTAGCCATGGCAGTAATAGCCTCAGATGTGCGTTTGGGCGATGCATGTATTATTAATCATAATGCTTCAGTAGACCACGAATGCGATATATCCAATGGTGTCCATATTGCGCCTGGCGCTACACTCTGTGGTTGTGTTGAAGTTGAAAGAAATGTGATGATAGGAGCAGGTGCGATTGTTTTGCCTGGAATTAAGATTGGAGAGAATTCTATAGTAGGTGCGGGGTCAGTAGTCACGAAGGATGTTTTACCTAACAAGGTTGTTTGCGGAAACCCGGCTAAAGAAATTTAACAGCTATGAATATATATTTTCATGCATATAAGATCTATCCATAAAGAAGTGCGAAATTCTTCTGATTTTTTAAGATTACTAAAGGTTATAAATGAGTACTGATCAAGAAAAAGAATTTAAAATTCAAAGAAAAGCTGAGATAGAAAAGCAAGGCGCAACATCTAAAATTGTTGCGCAGTCCAATGATTGGTTATATCAATCTACTAAATTCAATTATTCCTATCATTTTGATTGGATGGGTCGGCCAATTATACAGTATCCACAAGATATTGTTGCTATGCAGGAATTGATATGGAATGTGCAACCGGATTTGATTGTAGAAACGGGAATAGCTCATGGTGGATCCCTTATTTTCAATGCGTCAATGCTGGCGCTGCTGGAATATTCTTCGTGTTGTGGAGAAGTTGGTGTAACTCTAGATCCAATGAAACCGAAACGCATGGTGCTTGGAATTGATGTTGATATCAGACAACATAATCGTGTTGAAATAGAAAGTCATCCAATGACGTCGCGCATACATATGATTGAAGGATCAAGCATCGACCCACAAGTCGTATCTCAAGTTGAAAAGTTTGCTGAAAGTTATAAAACTATCTTGGTAATTCTAGATTCTAATCATACTCATGAGCACGTTCTGGCAGAATTAGAAGCATATGCACCCTTGGTATCTTTGAATAGTTATTGCGTGGTATTTGATACAGTAATTGAAGATTTCCCTTCTAACTCATTCCCAAATCGACCTTGGGGAAAGGGAGATAACCCAAAAACTGCTGTCTGGAAATATTTGGAAAATAATTCGCACTTTGAAATTGATTCAACTATTACAAGCAAATTATTAATTTCAGTAGCCCCGGATGGATACTTAAAAAGGATAAAATAAGTGGAGATAAAATTCTCTCTTATTTATCCAACTCGTCACAGACCTAAATTCATAGAGTACGCATTACTGTTTCTTGAGCATCAGAAATATAAAAACTTTGAAAGGCTATTCAAAAAAGTCAAAAACTGTTGAGACGAAGGGTGAGAAACTTAAGTCGCGCTACATTCGGAGTCAAATATGTTATGTCGCTTATAAGTCATAAATCGTAAGGAAATTATGAGCAAGTGTGGCAAAAGAAGATGTGAAATTGAGAATCGAGTTTGAGGTTCATGTGATGTTTGGCTAAGTTAAACCAAGCTGTTGGAGAAGGATGTTAATGCATTGTCGATGATTGATAGATAATATATTTAATGAAGTCGAGTTTGAGGTCTAAATCTAATCGTGAAATTAGATGTGATAAATTCACGATTAACAATTTCTTGATAATAAAAACTAATCAATGGTGTTAAGTCCGCCATCGCGCAATTCAAGAATATGATCAGAAATCTGTTTTAGTGCAGGTCGATGGGAGATCGATATAATAGTAATTTCTCTGCTCAACTCTTTAAAAATTGCACTTAAGGACTGCTCGGTTTCGCTATCAAGTGCGCTGGTTGCTTCATCTAGTATCAGTAGTAACGGAGAATGTACTAATGCGCGAGCTATTAATATTCTTTGTCTCTGGCCGCCTGATAAGTGAGCACCATTCTCGCCTACAGTTGTATCGATCCCCATTGGTAATTCTTGTATGAATGAGTCACAGTGAGCTTTTGTTAAAGCGTTATTAATATCTTCTTTGTTATATCTGTTATCACCTAAAGTTATATTTTCTTTGATGGTTGAATTAAGAAGATTATTTTCCTGGGTCACATATCCGATTTGTGCTCTCCAGAAAGTCATGTCGATTTCAGACAGCGGTATATCGTCAATAAGTATTTCACCTGTTGTGGGCAAAAATAAACCGCATATAAGGTCTGCTGTAGTGGTTTTTCCTTCACCTGATGGGCCAATAATAGTGTTTAGCTTGTGATGATAAAAAGTGGCTGAAGCATTCTCTAGTATTTTTTTATTTCCATGTTCGAAGCTTACATTTTTGAACTCAATATTTCCCTGTAGCTGATGTCTGATTCTTCCAGTACGATGTTCTCTATTTTGAATAGATTCATTGAGTGAATTCATGACCATGTGGTATGCGCTAATATTGCCTACATATGCCTGAAATTGTTTTTGTGATTTACCGAATAACTTCATCGATCTTAAGTAAAGTATGACTAGGATAATTGAGAATTCAATTGGGATGTTTAGATGCTTGAAAGAAAAATAAATAGTAATGATTACTGTAGACATCAAAATAATTTCTTGCAGAGCGTCTAATAGTTCAGATGCAATAGTGCCTTTTTTCGCAACAGTTTTAAGTCGCTTGGTATAATCGCTAAGTAAAGCGTGGGAATGAGATTCGCGTGCCATCGCTTTTAGTGGCTTAATACTTCTGTAAGAGTCGGTAAGCTGTGAGGTTATCAAGCGAGTGAGCTGGGCATCTTCAGCACCGAGTAATTTGCTGATTCCTATCAATTTTCCAAATAACAGAGTAAGTACTAACCCCGCAATAATGGCAATGACAGCAATTTCCCAGGATATAAAGAAAGCGACAGATAAATATGCGATTATCTGAACTGCATTTGAGAGTATTAGTACCATGGTTTCATAACCGTCACCTGCGCTTTCTATTTCATTAACCAGTGATGCTGTGAACCCGCCGCTAGACTGTCTGGTGAAGAATGCCCACTCAGTTTGTGACATGCTGGTGAGTAATTTGATGCGTAAATCTTTGATGACTTTTGCTTTGGTGAAGCCAGCATAAATATTTGCACCTGCAAGTAATATGCTTTGTAAAATAATTCCGGTCAGAAAGAATGCAATTAAATTCTCAGTGCTGGGAGTAATTTCCAAATATAAAAAAATATCATTAATAAATTGAGTTTTTGTGGAACTTCTTCCTAGTAGAGTAAAAAGCAGAGCGGGGAGTACTAATAAAGTAGCCGCAGTAATAATGCTTGCAGTAGTAACAGCAATAAATACTAAAATTGTTCGTCTGGGGTAGGCTCTGAAAAAATATAGAAATAAATCCATTTGCTTGCAGCTGTGAAATTAAAGTTGAATATTTATTATGTGGATGTGTATCTTGAAATTGTAACAATATAGCCCCATTAGGTAGGTATCCCTTTGTAATGGAATACACGCTACAATAAAGCCATGACAGGAAAAGTATACATCAAAACCCAGGGCTGCCAGATGAATGAGTATGACTCAGACAAGATGGCCGATGTCTTGGGCGTGGCCAAGAATATGGAGCTAACACAAAACCCTGAAGAGGCTGATGTGTTATTGCTTAATACTTGCTCTATCCGCGAAAAAGCGCAGGAAAAGGTGTTTTCCCAGCTAGGCCAATGGAATAAGTTAAAGCTGAAAAATCCTAATCTGGTCATTGGGGTGGGTGGCTGTGTGGCTAGCCAGGAAGGTGAGGCGCTCAGAAAGCGTGCACCCCAGGTAGACGTGGTATTTGGTCCGCAGACCCTGCATCGTTTGCCAGATCTTATCGATCAGGCGCGAAAACAGGGTAAATCAGTGGTAGATATTTCATTTCCCGCGATTGAGAAATTCGATAATTTGCCACCACCAAAGGTCGATGGTCCCTGTGCATTTGTGTCAATTATGGAAGGCTGCAGCAAATACTGCTCTTACTGCGTGGTACCTTACACTCGTGGAGAAGAAATTAGCCGGCCTTTAAATGATGTACTGGTAGAAATCATGCAACTGGCTGACAAAGGCGTGAAAGAAGTCACTCTGCTGGGGCAAAATGTTAATGGTTATTATGGAAAAATGGATGATGGACAGATATGCAACTTCACACTATTGTTACATTATGTGGCTACCATTGAGGGTATTGAGCGTATTCGGTATACAACTTCACATCCGCTGGAATTCAGTGATTCTCTAATAGAAGCCTATGCAGAAATTCCGAAACTGGTGAATCATCTGCACTTGCCGGTTCAAAGTGGTTCAGACCGAATTCTGGCAGCAATGAAACGTGGTTATACGGCGATTGAATACAAATCAAAAGTGCGTAAATTGCGTAAGCACCGGCCAGATATCAGTATGTCGTCGGATTTTATTATTGGGTTTCCGGGAGAAACAGACCAGGAATTTGAGCAGACGATGAAGTTAATCGAAGATGTCGGCTTTGACCATTCATTTAGTTTTATTTTCAGTGCGCGTCCAGGAACACCTGCGGCCTCACTGGAGGATCAAACGCCCATGCAGGAAAAGAAACAGCGATTGCAAAGATTGCAGTCCCGAATACTGGAAATGGCAAACCAAATTTCTACGGACATGGTAGGCACTAAACAAACTATTCTGGTCAATTCATTGTCTAAAAAGAGTGATCAGGAAATGGCGGGGCGTACTGAGAATAACCGTGTGGTGAATTTCGAAGGGTCAGAAGAGTTGATCGGGCAATTGGTTGAAGTGGAAATTACCCAGGTAATGCCAAACTCTTTGCGCGGCCAACTGATATAAATATAAAAGGAACATTCAATATTGAGTGCCCAGCCTGCAAAAGTTAACCTAACCCTCCAACCTAACGACAACTCTCGCCTCGCTAATCTGTGTGGTCCCTTTGATGAGCATTTACATCAAATTGAAGAACGCCTGTCGGTAGAAATTCATCATCGGGGAAATGCTTTTACAGTAGAAGGCAATCCATCCTCTGCGGAATCTGCCGCGGTAATGATTAAGAATTTATACGCAACGACCAGTTCAGAAGAGTTGTCAAAAGAGAGTATCCATTTGCACCTGCAAGATTCAAATGTTGACAATATCACTGATAAAGCCAATGAAAAGTTAACCGACATTGGCGTACATACGCGGCGTGGAATCATTAAACCGCGTGGTCCAAATCAGGCAGCGTACATTAGTGACGTGCTCAATAACGATCTGACATTCGGGATAGGCCCCGCTGGCACAGGAAAAACCTATTTGGCAGTGGCATGCGCGGTGGCGGCACTGGATTCAGAACAGGTTCAACGCCTGGTGCTGGTGCGTCCGGCAGTGGAAGCAGGTGAACGCCTTGGTTTTTTGCCCGGTGACTTAACGCAAAAGATTGATCCATATCTGCGCCCAATGTATGACGCGCTATATGAAATGATGGGTTTTGATCAGGTAAATAAGCTTATAGAGCGTACCGTGATCGAAGTCGCGCCTTTAGCCTATATGCGCGGTCGTACCCTGAATGACTCATTTGTGATTCTGGATGAGGCGCAGAACACCACGAAAGACCAGATGAAAATGTTCCTGACCAGAATCGGTTTTGGTTCCAAAGCTGTCGTGACCGGTGATATAACTCAGGTGGATTTACCTCACCGAAATCAGTCTGGGTTGAGGCATGTCATGCATGTGCTGAAAGATGTGAAACGAATTAAATTTAACTACTTTAATTCCAGAGATGTAGTCAGACATCCGTTAGTGCAGCATATAATAGATGCATATGACCATCATGATACGCAGGAAAAACCCGATAGCGAATGATTCAGGTTGAAGTGCAGTATGCGACCTCTGCTGATGGTATTCCTTGCGAAGATACATTTCGGAGCTGGGTAGGTAAGGTTGAGGTTGAAAGCACACAGGAAGTCGCCTTGCGCATTGTCGATGAAGCGGAAATGACCCAGTTGAATCAGCAATATCGCAAAAAATCCGGTGTTACAAATGTGCTGTCGTTCCCGGCAGAATTGCCAGATGGTGTCGATGTGCCTTTTTTAGGCGACATTATCATCTGTGCCCCGGTGGTGGCCAGAGAAGCGGCTGATCAGGGAAAATTGCTCGATAGCCACTGGGCGCATATGGTTGTCCATGGTATTCTTCACCTACAAGGCTATGACCATATTGATGATGCCGAAGCAGAACAGATGGAAAGTCTGGAAATCAAAATTATGCATCTGCTAGGATTTGCAAATCCGTATGTTTAAATAATTACGTCTTAGTACCCTATTAATTACCCAGAAAAATCTATGGGCACCACGCCTGACTCCACATCAGAAAAAAATTGGTTAGACAAGCTCGGACAAGTGTTCTCGAGCGAGCCTAAAGATCGCGAAGAATTGATATCCATACTTCGCGAGGCACATGAGCGCAATATGTTTGATACCAGTGCGTTGACAATGATTGAAGGCGTGTTTCAGGTGTCTGAGTTACAGGTCCGCGATATCATGATTCCACGCTCAAGAATGGTGGTGGTTGAAGAAGATCATTCTGTGCAGGAAATGCTACCTACGATTATTGAGTCTGCTCACTCGCGTTTCCCGGTCATTGGTGACAGCCGGGATGAAGTGGTTGGCGTACTGCTCGCTAAAGATTTGTTGAGATATCTGTCTGATAAAAACACGGAAGAGTTTAATATCAGGGATATTCTGCGTTCGGCATTTATTGTGCCTGAGAGTAAGCGTCTGAATATTCTATTAAATGAATTTCGTAATACAAGAAACCATATGGCCATTATCGTGGATGAATATGGTGGCGTCTCAGGACTGGTGACGATTGAAGATGTACTTGAACAGATTGTCGGAGATATCACGGATGAACACGATCTGGAAGAAGACCAGTACATTACCTATTCTGAAGATGACAAATACGCTCTGGTCAAGGCGCTGACGCCGATAGAAGACTTCAATGAATTTTTTGAGTCAGCATTTAGTCAGGATGAATTCGATACCATCGGCGGGCTGGTAACAAATAGTTTTGGCCATGTGCCTAAAAGAAATGAGAAAACAGTCATAGACGGCTTTAGATTCAGAGTGGTCAGTGCAGACAGTCGTCGCCTGCAGTTACTGAAAGTGACACGAATATAAATCTACTACTTGATCGTTACCAGACAACGGTAATCAAATGAGCCGCACGATTTTATTATTACTGGCAGGCGCTATTCATGTGCTGGCATTTTCACCGTTTAATCTTTGGTGGATGTCGATAGTGTCTTTATCGCTTTTATATGTTCTGCACCAGCAAAATACTACGCATCCGTTTAAGTCCGGTTATCTGTATGGTCTGGGCATGTTTGGGCTGGGTACGTCCTGGGTGTTTAATAGCTTATATGATTTTGGTGAAGCGCCGTTTATTGCCGCCGTAGCGATCACTTTTGTGTCGACACTGGTGCTTAGTCTTTTTCCTGCATTAGTGCTGAAAGCGCATGCCAAATTGCAATCAGCAGCCTTGAATGTCTGGATGAATGCGCTGGTGTTTGCCGCGCTTTGGGCACTGTTGGAATGGATCAGAAGCTGGATACTGACCGGCTTTCCGTGGTTGCTGTCTGGGCACGTGTTAGTTGACTCACCTCTATCGGGGGTTATCCCTGTTTTTGGCGTATTTGCCGGCAGTGCGCTCATCGCGTTTATAGCAGTGGGTGTAATTGCGATCGTAGGGATTGATAAATCACAACAGCTAAAAGGACTCATCGGACTGGGCGCACTCATTAGCGGCTGTTATTTTTCTGGCGCAATTGAATGGACTTCCAAGTCCTCTGATCGCCCGGTAAAAGTCTCTGCGGTGCAGGCCAATATTCCCTTTGAGATGAAGTGGGATAAAGCACGCCGCCATGAAGTTTATAAAACGTACGCGGATTTAACTAGCAGGCACTGGGACAGTGATATTGTCCTCTGGCCGGAAACAGCCATCCCAACCTTTTACAGAGTTGCCAATAAAGATTTTATTCCGGCCTTTGAGCAACAGTTAAAACAGCATGATACTGAATTGCTGTCAGGCGTCTTTACCTATGAACCGGGCACTGAACGTATATTTAATTCACTGGTCGCGTTAGGCGGGGATGTGCAGATCTATAATAAGCAACACCTGGTACCCTTTGGTGAGTACCTGCCCATGCGTTGGCTGTTTGAGTTTTTCAGGCGTCTGGTGACAATACCCATGTCAGATTTGAGTGCCGGAACAGGGTCCTCAGTCATCTATATGAAAGGCATTCCAGTGGGAGTATCTATCTGCTATGAAGCGGCGTTTGGAGAAGAAATAAAACGCGCGCTGCCAGAAGCCCAGTTGCTCATGAATGTGACAAACGACGCATGGTTTGGCGATTCTCTGGCACCACACCAGCATTTGCAGATAGCGCGCACTCGTTCACTGGAGACAGGGCGTTATATGGTGCGTGCAGCCAATACAGGTGTTTCTGCGGTGATTGACTCAAAAGGGAGAGTGCTAGCTGCATCAGGCCAGTTTGTGGATCAAGTGGTCACAGAGGAAGTCTGGCCGATGCGTGGAAGCACACCGTTCATTATCTGGGGGAATTGGGCAATAATCAGCATTTTATCCGCGCTAATCTTGCTAGTATTTATCCGGTCTCGTCGAATCAAATCAGACGAGCTTTAATATTTTCTAAATATCAGTGATCTAAATAATTACGTTATGTCCAAATTTGCTCAAGTTATTCCTGTGATTCTGTCAGGTGGGTCTGGCACACGATTGTGGCCTGTGTCACGAAAATTATATCCCAAGCAATTTATTCCACTGAGAAATAAACGCAGTTTATTTCAGGATACAGTGGCGCGTGTTAATGCCTTAGGCCATGGCATTCAATCCCCAATCGTTGTATGTAACGATGAACACCGTTTTATGGCAGCAGAGCAGCTGCGTCAGGAAGGCATAGATAATGCTGACATCGTACTGGAACCCATCGGGCGCAACACAGCGCCAGCGATTGCACTGGCGGCATTGTGCGCACAGCAGCGTAGTGGTGATGATGCGATAATTCTGGTACTCCCAGCAGACCACATTCTTGATGAGCAGGAAAAATTTAGTCAGGCAATTGAACTGGCAATGAGCCTGAGCGAGCAGGACCAGCTGGTGACTTTTGGTATAAAACCAACACGGCCAGAAACAGGGTACGGCTATATCAAAGCAGGGGCAGCATTAGCGGACGGTAAAGCCAGTCAGGTGGAGAAGTTTGTCGAGAAACCCAAGCTGGCAAAAGCCAAAGAATATCTGGAATCGGGGGATTATTCCTGGAATAGCGGCATGTTCATGTTTAAAGCTTCAACGCTAATGACAGAGCTTGCGACACATGAGCCGGAGATGGCTGCCGGCGTTAAGTCAGCCTATGGTGCTCAGGAAAAAGATCTGGATTTCATTCGTATCGATAAAGACGCATTCGCCGCATGCAAGAGTGAATCTATCGATTATGCAGTCATGGAAAATACGGCTAACGCAGCAGTTGTACCTCTCGTCAGTGACTGGAATGATGTTGGCTCATGGCATGCACTGTGGGAGTCATCTTCGCGGGATGAGAACAACAATGCCTTAACCGGTGATGTGTTGATAGAAGACTGTCAGGGCTGCTATGTACATAGTTCCAATCGTCTTGTGACAGCAGTCGGAATGCAGGATGCTGTGATTGTGGAAACTGCTGACGCCGTCATGGTCGCGCCACGCAATCAGTCGCAAAATGTAAAGCAGATTGCAAATGCGCTTAAAGCCGCGAATAGAGACGAGTCTGAAATACATCGCAAAGTTTACCGCCCATGGGGCAACTACGAATCCATCGATAATGCAGATCGTTTCCAGGTAAAAAGAATTACGGTAAAACCAGGTGAGCAATTGTCCTTGCAGAAACATCACCACCGTGCCGAACACTGGATAGTGGTGAATGGAACAGCGGTCGTTACCTGTGATGATAAAGAGTTTCTGTTGTCAGAAAATCAGTCCACCTATATACCTATTGGTGCGGTACATCGCCTGGAAAACCCGGGGAAAATTCCTCTGGAATTAATCGAAGTTCAGTCAGGCACATACCTAGGTGAGGATGACATCGAACGATTTGATGACAGATACGGACGTTCCGATAAAAAATAGCCAGGATGTACAAAGAAGAAAGCCCGCGTTATAGACCGCGGGCTTTCTGTGTAGGCTCATAAGGAGGTAGCAGTCTGATAAATAGTTCGTGCTATCGTGGTTTCTAAAGTCGCCTAGGAAAAAATTTTACTCTAGACGGTTTAACTTAAAGCGCACCGATTATATTTATCATTGTTATTAAACTTTTGTGCCTACGTCGTTTAATCACAATTATCTGCTACGGTGTTTACATTACTCTTATTGCCTGCATACTTCAAAAAGAACAATTTTATATCGCTTATTGATGTACTTGATGAGTCACTGCTTGAGTAATCGATAGAGCTTAATTCTAACTACATGTATCTGGCAGATTTTTGTTACTATTGTGCCGCAATAGCCCGGGAACATTCTGAAAGAAAAAGTCTAATAATTAATCAATTCTATGAACGAAGAATATCTACCTCACGAGATAGAGGCTGAGGTACAGTCGCGGTGGCAGCATTCCAATACTTTTCAAGCGGTTGAGGATGAAAGCAGAGAAAAATTCTACTGTCTTTCCATGTTTCCCTATCCAAGTGGACGTCTGCATATGGGGCACGTGCGCAATTACACCATTGGCGATGTAATCAGTCGCTATCAGCGCATGCAGGGCAAGAACGTGATGCAGCCAATGGGTTGGGACGCGTTTGGCCTGCCTGCTGAGAATGCTGCACTGAAAAATAAAGTGCCACCGGCAAAATGGACCCATGAAAATATTGACTACATGCGTGGTCAGTTACAGCGCCTGGGGTTTGCGTATGACTGGGATCGAGAACTTGCCACGTGTACTCCGGAATATTACAAGTGGGAGCAGTGGCTGTTTACACGCCTGTTTGAAAAAGGCCTGGTCTATAAAAAGAAATCCATCGTCAACTGGGATCCAGTCGATCAGACAGTACTTGCCAACGAACAGGTGATAGATGGACGAGGCTGGCGTTCCGGTGAACTGGTGGAACGTCGTGAAATATCCCAATGGTTTTTGAGGATCACCCAGTATGCGGATGAATTACTGGAGTGTGTGAAACAGCTGGATGGCTGGCCAGAACAGGTTCAGGTGATGCAGCAGAACTGGATTGGCCGCTCTGAAGGTCTGCAGTTTTCGTTTGATGTCGAAGGTGGGCTGCCATCTATGCAGGTGTATACTACGCGCCCGGACACGCTGATGGGTGTCAGTTATGTAGCTATTGCCTCTGAGCATGAGCTTGCCACCATTGCTGCAAAAGATAACCCGGACGTCGCCAGCTTTATCGAAAAATGTAAACAGCGAAAAGTAGCAGAAGCAGAAATTAATACGGCGGAAAAAGAAGGGGTGGACACAGGTTTATTTGCCCTGCATCCGATTACAAATGAAAAGCTTCCGATCTGGATCGCAAATTTTGTACTGATTGAATATGGCACCGGCGCCGTCATGAGTGTTCCTGCCCATGATCAACGCGACTGGGAGTTTGCACGCAAGTATGGGCTGCCCATTCAGCAGGTTATCGTCCCTGAAGAGACTGCGTTATCAAGTGATGTCAGCCAGCAGGCCTACACTGATAAAGGTGTGCTGAAAGCTTCCGGTGAATGGGACGGACTAACCTCTGAGCAGGCTTTCACAGCGATATCCGAAAAAATTGAAGCCGATCAACGTGGTGAGCGTACCGTCAATTACCGATTGCGTGACTGGGGTATCTCGCGTCAGCGTTACTGGGGTTGTCCCATCCCGATGATTTACTGTGATGACTGTGGTGCGGTCGCAGTGCCAGAATCAGATTTACCAGTTAGACTGCCTGAGAATGTTGAAGTCACAGGTGCGGGGTCACCCTTGGCAACCATGCCGGAATTTGTCGATGTGGCTTGTCCCAAATGCAGTAAACCGGCCAAACGTGAAACAGATACCTTCGATACTTTCTTTGAATCAAGCTGGTATTACGCGCGTTACTGCAGTGTAGATAATAAAGACAAAATGCTGGATGAGCGTGCCAATTACTGGCTGCCAGTCGATCAGTATGTGGGCGGAATTGAGCATGCTGTACTGCATTTGCTGTATGCACGTTTCTTTCATAAATTAATGCGTGATGAGGGGCTGATAAGTTCTGACGAGCCTTTTACAAATCTGCTTACCCAGGGCATGGTGTTAAAAGACGGCACTAAAATGTCCAAGTCGAAGGGCAACACAGTGGACCCGGAGCAGCTGATTGAAAAATTTGGTGCAGATACGGTTCGTCTGTTCACCATGTTTGCCGCACCACCGGACAATTCTCTGGAATGGATTGATACTGGTGTCGATGGTTCAGCACGCTTCCTCAAAAAATTGTGGCGCTTTGTCTACCTTCATTTGCAGGCGAATGCATCTGTACCTGTGGCAATTAACATGGCTGAGTTAAACGCCGCGCAAAAAGAATTGCGTAATAAAATTCATAGTACGATTAAAAAAGTCAGTGATGATATTGGTCGTCGGTATACTTTCAACACAGCTATTGCTGCGAATATGGAATTGCTAAACGATCTGTCAGCATTAAAAGAACAGGATGAAAAAGATCGCGCAGTGATACGAGAGGGAATTGAAGCGATTGTACTGATGCTGTCTCCGATTGTTCCGCATATATGCTCGGATCTATGGGGCGCTTTAGGTCATTCAAGCGACATTGAAAATCACCCCTGGCCTAAACATGATGAGCAGGCACTGGTTCGTGATACGTTGGAGTTAATGGTTCAGGTGAATGGAAAGTTACGTGATAAGATTCATGTTGCTGCAGACGCATCTGACGAACATATCAAGACAACCGCGCTTGATAGTGAGAAAATCCAGAATCATATTAAACAACAGCCAGTTAAAAAGATCATTGTCGTAAAAGGTCGGCTGGTCAATATTGTTGTCTAGGAGAAATCAAGTGAATAAATTAAAGCTACTGATAATTGTTACAGCATTGGCAGTCGTATCGGGTTGTGGTTATCGTTTAGCAGGTAAAGCCGATCTTGATCCGGTATTTGAAAGCACCCATGTCAGTTATCAGGGTCGAGGCAATGCAATGGCAAAATTGATAGAGAAGCAACTGGAAGTTAATCAGTATCAGTTAGTCAGTGCCGAGAAAGCCACCGCATTGGTTGAGGTGCTGTATGAAACGACGGATAGAGAAATTCTTTCTGTCGATGAAGATGGCAAAGTCCGTGAATATGAATTGATTCTGAGTGTTGGTGTAGACGTCAAGGATTCCGAAGGCAAGAAACTGATGCGCAGTCAGGAAATACGTCTCACAAGAGACTTTCTTTTTGATATAAATGACGTGCTAGGGAAGGGTAGCGAAGAGCAGGCTATCTACCAGGAAATGCGTGCAGATGCAGCTCGTTTAGTTTTATATCGACTACAGGCCGTTTCACTGGAAGCAGAAGAGAAAACTGAAGAGTAGAAAATTCAGAATTTCGCATGAGCTGGTAAATCAGTGTTCTATTCTTAATGGCTGCATTCGCGTTGTCACGGGAATGCCGTAAAAATACCTGATTAACTATTCTCAAGAATAATTTTGGCGATCGCCGATGAATCCAATTCACCATCGCCTTGCTCAAGCAAAGCTTGCAGGTAATGATCAGACAACTCAGTGCCCGGTAACTTTATGGAATTTTTCTCAGCACTTTTTAGTGCAATGCGTATATCTTTGGCATGTAATTTTGTTTTAAACCCGGGAACATAATTATCATCGAGCACACGTTGGCCGTGCAGTTCAAGTACACGGCTGTAAGCGAAGCCCCCCAATAAAGCATCTCTTACTTTCGCGGGGTCTACACCGCTGCTGCGCGCCAGCAAGTATGCTTCAGCCACGGATACCACCGTTTGTGCCGCGACCAGATTATTGCAGGCCTTGGTGACTTGTCCGGCGCCTGATTCACCGACATGAATGATATTTTTGCCCAGACATTCAAAAACAGGCAGGGCGCGTTCAAAATCTTTTGCTTCTCCGCCCACCATAATAGACAGTGTCGCGGCGATAGCGCCTACCTCGCCACCAGAGACCGGTGCGTCCAGCATACTTGCACCTGCCTTGGAAAACTGAATGGCCATGTTTCGTGTGGATTCCGGTGAGATTGTGCTCATGTCAATCACCAGAGAACCGGGCTGGATCCCATGAATAGCCCCGTGTGGCCCGATCAGGACTTCTTCAACATCAGGTGTGTCTGATACACAGGAAATCACGATACTTGAGGCTTCGGCCAATGCGGCTGGTGAGGCGAATACCTCAATATTATCGGTTTTCAATGTTTCTATGCTTGCCTTGCGGCGTGCGTAAACATTGACTCTGTGCCTGGCCCTGGCCAGGTTCTCGACCATGGCAGTACCCATAATGCCAAGTCCGATATATCCCACTTTTTCTGTATGCATAAACCTAATATGTTGATTAATAAGCGTTAAAACACGTATATAATATACGAAACTGAACCACACTTTATATTGTTAAATACGGACGAATTTTTGGACCTAAACGTACAGCAGTTGAGCGATCATTTAGACAGGACACTTGCGCCTGTTTATCTGGTGTCCGGCGATGAGCCGTTACAAAGCGAGGAATCATTGACTCGGATTCGTGCTAAAGCGCGCGAACAGGGCTATGTAGAAAGACAGGTTTTGTATGTTGAACGTAGTTTTGACTGGTCTCAGGTAACGGAACAGAGTAGTAATATGTCCCTGTTTGGGGATAAGAAAATACTTGAACTACGTTTGCCCAGTGGCAAACCTGGCTTGCCTGGTGGAAAAGCCCTGCAACAGTATTGTGAACATCTGCCTGAAGATGTGCTGTTAATAATTCAAAGCGGAAAAATTGAAAAAGCCACATTGAAATCAAAATGGGTACAGGCAATTTCTCATGCCGGTGTGTTTATGCGTATCTGGCCGCTTACCGGGACTGATCTGGTACGCTGGGTGCAGGCGCGTCTGAAGTCTGAAGGGTTATCTGATGATCGTCAGACAGCAGAGTATATTGCGTCGCGAGTCGAAGGAAATATGCTGGCAGCGGCTCAGGAAATCGAAAAAATGGCCTTGCTGTCACTGGATAGTGACACTGGCGACTCAAGTCAGCCCTGGGTATCTAGCCAGACCAGATACACGGTCTTTGATCTGGTCGATACAATTCTGAATGGGCAGAGAAATAAAGTGATAAAAATTCTGGGCCAATTACAAAAAGAATCTTTTGCCCCCAATCTGGTCTTATGGGGCCTGGCTGAGTTGGTGCGTGCGGTTATCTACACTTCAACACAAAAACGTGGGCAGTCTAAAGGTGTGCAGAATGCATTTTTCTATAATAAGCGCAATCAGCTTGGTGCACACGCAAACAAATTTAATCGCGAACAACTTTATACTTTGCTAATGAAATGCGGGCAGGTAGATCAAATGATAAAAGGCCGTGCAAGTGGTGATGTCTGGCAATCTTTCACAGATGTTGCATTAAAACTGGCGCGATAATCAGGGAAATATAATGGCAGCAACACAGCAAGAACTTTCAGTGAAACAATATATGCTTGGTTTGGGTGAGCAGGCGAGTAATGCCGCGCGCCAGATGTCGGCAGCATCGACGGCTAGCAAGAATAATGCGCTTAATTTTCTGGCTGACCTATTGTTAGCACAGCAAGACAAGTTAATAAAAGTCAATCAGCTCGATTTACAGGCGGGCAAGGAACGTGGGCTGGAAGCGGCGTTACTCGATCGTCTGGAATTAACGCCTGCACGAATCCAATCAATGGCAGATGGTCTCAAGCAGATTGCCAGCCTGCAGGATCCGGTAGGTGAAGTATCTGACCTGGCGTCAAGACCTTCAGGTATTCAGGTAGGTAAAATGCGAGTGCCTCTGGGTGTGATCGGAATCATTTATGAATCACGTCCCAATGTCACAGCAGATGCAGCAGGCTTATGTCTGAAGTCCGGGAATGCCGTGATATTGCGTGGTGGTTCAGAAGCGATTCACTCCAACCGTGCTATCGGCGACTACATACAGCAGGCGCTGTCCATGGCCGGGTTGCCTGAAGCGGCTGTGCAAGTGGTAGAAATGACAGACCGTGCAGCGGTGAATGAACTGTTGCGTATGGATCGCTATGTCAGTGTAATCATTCCACGTGGCGGGAAAGGGCTGATTGAGCGAGTCACATCAGAATCTACTATTCCGGTGATTAAACACCTGGATGGTAATTGCCATGTTTACATAGATAAAGATTTCGACAATGAAAAAGCAATAGCAATTTCCGTGAATTCCAAAACGCATCGTTATGGTGTTTGTAATGCAATGGAAACATTGCTGGTGCATAAAGATGTTGCAGCCAAAGTGTTGCCGCAGTTGGAAGCCGAATATGCACATCATCAGGTTGAACTGAGAGGATGTAAAAAAACCAAAGCCATTCTTTCTGGTATTAAGGATGCAGCAGAACAGGATTGGGGCGAAGAGTATTTAGCGCCAGTGCTTGCAATTAAAGTTGTTGAAAGTGTCGACGAGGCAATTGATCATATTGAAAAGTATGGTTCACATCATACTGATGTCATCGTGACTGAAAACTACACCACTGCACAAAGATTTTTACGTGAGGTGGATTCCAGTTCGGTGATGGTAAATGCCTCGTCACGTTTTGCGGATGGATTTGAATATGGTCTGGGTGCCGAGATTGGCATCAGCACAGACAAATTACATGCACGTGGTCCTGTTGGACTGGAAGGGTTGACCACGCAAAAATTCATAGTCTACGGAGACGGAAATATACGTGAGTGATGCTAAAGCCAGGATAGGCATATTAGGCGGTTCGTTTGATCCCATACACTTTGGACATGTTAAACCCAGTCTGCAGCTGGCAGAAAAGTTTCATCTGCAATCGATAAGATTAATTCCCTGTAAAACTTCTCCTTTTAAAGACGTTACATTTGCTTCTGCGCAACATCGCTGGAATATGGTTTCCATTATTGCCGGGAGTAGCGAGTTATTTGAAGCAGATGCGAGAGAGCTGGAGCGAAATACACCCTCCTATACCTATGACACGCTGAAAGAAATAGCACAGGAAGTATCAAGTGACACAACATTGTTCTGGATAATGGGAGAGGATGCCCTGCCAGACTTTCCACGCTGGTATCAGGCGGAAAAAATAATGCAGTTATGTCATGTGCTGGTTATGCGCCGGCCTGGATATGATGCATCTGATGCTATAGAAACCAATCCATGGTTCAAGACATATATATGTGCTGATAAAAATAAACTGGAAGAAAAACAATGCGGCTATATTTACAGGACGGATGTAGAACTGTTTGATATTTCATCCACGCAAATTCGTGACACAGTTCATGCCGGCGATCAACCCAGATTTTTGATGCCGGGTGGTGTATGGAATTACATTAAAAGAAATAATCTGTATCAGGAAAAGGTTAACTGAGTTTTTTTAACATCAATAGGAGAAAATGTGGAATTAAAGAAATTACATAAATTAGTTATCGAAGCGCTGGAAGATGTAAAGGGCAACGATTTGGTCAGTGTCGATATGCGAGGAAAGATTGATATCATCGACATGATGGTGATCGCCAGTGGAACCTCCGACCGTCATGTACAGGCACTGGCTGACAATGTTGTCGAAAAAGCCAAAAAAGCAGGTGCAACGGTAGTCGGTGTGGAAAAAGACCGGTCGTGGGTATTGATAGATTTATACGACATTATTGTTCACGTCATGTTGCCAGAGGCGCGCGAATTTTATAATTTAGAAAAATTATGGCAATTAAATATACCTGCTGAGAAAACTCAAACAGTGTAATTTTATTTATGCATTTTTCATTATTGTATGTCAGTGAGAAACCCAATCAATGGGCAGAAGATGCATGCCAGTCTTATCTGAAACGAATGCCAGCTTCATTTGGATATACGCAAACAAGACTTGTGCCCGTCAAGCGAACCAAAAATACTCATATTGAAACTGCAAGAGAGCAGGAGTGGCAGCTTATCCAGGAAAAAATTCCTAAACAGGCGTTGCTCGTGCTTCTGGATGAACGCGGTAAACAATTAACTTCTGAAAAATTTTCCCGGCAGATTGATCGCTGGCAACACAATGGTCAGGATGTAGTATTTGTTATTGCAGGGGCTGATGGCGTCAATGCCGAACATAGAAAGCAGGCTGATGTCCTGATGGCGTTATCTCAGCTCACACTTCCCCACGAAATGGCAAGATTGTTTTTAACTGAACAGTTGTATCGGGGCTGGTCAATTCTTAATAATCATCCTTATCATCGCATATAAAATAATCCCGGATAAGCTACAGCTGGATTCCCGTTGTCACGGGAATGACGAGCACATTTTTAAATATATCGTCATCTCCGCGCAACCGCCACGGATGGCGGGAATATCAGAAATGCAAGAGCAATTTCTAATGTAGGCGGGGATCCTGCAAATGCGAGATATGTCCGCAGTAAATCAAACTGGCTGGATTCCCGTTGTCACGGGAATGACGGCGCTATAAGGGAAGGACGGCAGGATGCAAATTATCGCTGTAATGACGGCACTAATGACGGCACTAGATAAGAATAATGCCATGCTCCTATTGTCACGGGAATGACAAGTATCTTTATAAATATAACGTCATCGTCTTATAACATAACAACATCCACTTTAAACGTAACGCCATCCAATCTCAGCACAACGTCATCCCCGCACAACCGCCACGGATGGTGGGAATATCAGAAATGTAAGAGCAATTTCTAATGCAGGCGGGGATCCTGCAAATGCGAGATATGTCCGCAGTAAATCAAACTGGCTGGATTCCCGTTGTCACGGGAATGACAAACACATTATAAATATAGCGTCATCGTCTTCAAACATAACATCATCCACTTTAAACGTAACGCCACTCAATCTCAGCACAACGTCATCCCCGTGACAACGGGGATCCAGCGAAAGGTTGAATTATATACAATGCGTGAGTGAAGCCAGATTCCTTCATCGGTGAGACCTTGTGCAGTCGCTGTATACATCGAAACCACTTTCATAAATGACAGCAATACATGCAATAATTAAGTTATAGAATTAGGAAGCATTATGTCGATTGTACTGGCGTCAGCATCACCGCGACGCGCGGAGTTATTGCAACAAATTGGGCTAAACTTCAAAGTGTCGCCAAGCGACATTGATGAGTCTGTCCATACCAATGAGTCTGTAGTGGATTATGTTCAGCGTATGGCCTTATCCAAGGCGACAGTGGCTCGTCAGCAGAATGTACCCCAGGATATTATTATTGCAGCAGACACCACCGTCTCTATTGACAGCGTCATTCTGGGTAAGCCTGAAGATGAAACCCATTGTCTTGAGATGCTGGCAAGGCTGTCAGGTCGAACGCACATGGTACACACGGCTGTGGTAGTGTCTCACTTGGATTATGTGGGTAAAGCCCTGAGCTCAAGTGAGGTATTGTTTCGAACTATCGAAGCCTCAGAAGCCAAGAACTATTGGTTAACTGGTGAGCCTAAAGACAAAGCAGGTAGTTATGCCATCCAGGGTAAAGGCGCTGTATTTGTCAGCAAACTATCAGGTAGCTATTCGGGCGTTGTCGGTCTGCCACTTTACGAACTTACACAATTACTGAGAGATACGGATGTCTCCATACTTTAAAGGAAGCCTGTGAGCGAAGAAATTCTGGTCAATGTGACGCCAAGAGAAACACGTGTGGCCGTTGTTGAAAACGGTGTACTGCAAGAAGTGCAAATTGAACGTGTCGCCAGACGAGGTTTAGTCGGCGGGATATTTAAAGGCAGCGTTAGTCGGGTGATGCCCGGCATGGATGCGGCGTTTATTGATATTGGTCTGGAAAAAGCAGCATTTATTCATGCTTCTGATGTGAATACCCTGCCGCACAGTTCCCAGTCTTTGCCGGCAGAAAATGGAGAGACTGTGCACGAAGCGATTGCCAATCTGTTACATGAAGGTCAGCAGGTGCTGGTGCAGGTAGTCAAAGATCAAATCGGTACGAAAGGCGCGCGTCTGACCACAAACATCACAGTACCCTCGCGTTATTTAGTGCTGTTGCCTTATTCGACAGATGTACGACTTTCTGCACGCCTGGAAGACGAAGAAGAACGTGAACGTTTGACGACGGTCATGCAGGAGCTGCTCGGAGCAAGCGGGAAAAAATTTGGCTGCATACTGCGAACGGCTGCCGAGGCAGCATCCAAAGAAGACTTGCGTAGAGATCTGGATTTTTTATTGCGCCTGTGGGATTCAATCGTAGAAAAAATCGGAGAAGCTACCCCGGTTGCTGAAGTGTATTCAGACCTGCCACTCGCAGTGCGCACTCTTCGTGACCTGAATACTGATGATGTAGAAAATATTTACATAGACTCGCGCGAAACAGTGCTGAATGTAAAAACATTTGCAGAGAAACTGGTGCCAGAGCTGGTCGATCGAATCCAGCGCTATAAAGGTGCACGGCCCATATTTGACCTGCATGGCATTGAAGATGAACTTGAAAAGGCGCTGCAACGAAAAGTAATGCTCAAATCGGGTGGTCATCTGGTGTTTGACCAAACTGAATCAATGACAACGGTTGATGTGAATACAGGTGGATATATTGGCAACAGAAACCTGGAAGAAACAATTTTTAAAACCAACCTTGAAGCAGCGCAGACGATTGGGCGCCAGTTAAAGTTACGCAATCTGGGCGGCATTATCATTATTGATTTTATCGATATGATTGAAGACGAACATAAACGTCAGGTTTTACGTGCACTGGAAAAAGTACTGGAAAAAGATCGGGCGAAAACACAAATATGTGAGGTTTCTCCACTGGGTTTGGTTGAAATGACACGTAAGCGGACACATGAAAGTCTTGAACATATTCTGTGTGAGCCATGCCCGACCTGCTCAGGTGGTGGGTCAATTAAAAGTTCACAAACTGTTTGCTATCAGTTATTCCGTGAAATTATGCGGGTAGCACGCCAGTACGAAGCCACTGATCTGCTGGTACTGGCGTCGCAGTCCGTGGTTGATCTGCTGGTGGATGAGGAATCCGATATTCTTGCTGAACTTGAGGAATTTACTAAAAAAACGATCAAGCTTCAGGTGGAAACCTTATACACGCAAGAACAGTTTGACGTTGTATTGCTCTAGTCGCTTCAGTGAAATTTAATATATCAACAATAATCAGTGCTGTATCTCATGTGGTGCTGTATATGGCAACAGCAGTGCTGGTTCTATTAGCAATTTTTGTTACCGTCATTCGCAGCTATCCAAATTTGAGTGAAGTGGTTGAGAGTAAAATCGAATCACGTCTGGGTGAAATTTTAAATGCGAATGTCACTATCGAATCGCTGGATATTAGTCGGCAAAGACTGCTTTTCCAGATCGTGGCTGAAAATGTCAACATTACTGACCGCGACAATCCTGATAATGTCTGGACACTAAATAAAGCAAGACTAAGTATCAACCTGTCAAAATCGTTAATTTCCCGTTCCGTACAAGTTAAAGAGGTAAGTCTGGAAGGTCTGGATCTATCGATATCAAGAAACAGGGCAGGTGACTTTCATATCAATCAGGTTTTTCTTCTGCCTAAAAGCAGAATAGATCAACATGGCGGAAAAAGTGATTACAGTAATGTCCATCTGCGTCTGCTGGACTCCAGTATTCACTGGGTGGATGAACTCAGCGATACAGATTATTTGTTTAAAAATATCGAAATTGCAGTAAAACCAAAATCGCGCGGATATGATGTATTTTTATCGGGTAGTCTTCCACAATTGCTTGGTAAATCGGTACTCGCAAATATTAGCGTGGAAGGAGATATCAAAAATATATCTGATGCAGAGATAGATTTTTATATTAAGACAGAAGAGTTTCGTCTGGCTGAAATTGCCAGACGGTTCATCGGTGAGAGCGGTAAAACAGTACCTGTTACGATCGACTCTGAACTTTGGGGTCAGTATTCAAATAATACCCTGGCTGGTTTGCGTGGTTCATTAAGCGCGAGTGAGATAGTCACTAACCCAGCCGGTATCAGTAGTGAGCTATGCCTGAGTGATGAATATATTCAACAGCTGTCTTTGCAGTTTGACTGGAAAAATATCGATCGGAAATGGCGATTTTTAGCAGACGATATTGAAGTAGTAACTTCCAGGGGAAACTGGGAAACGTCGCAGGCTCAATTTGAACTTCAAAGACATACTCTAAATGCCAAAACGATACTGGCACATATTGGTGTGATGAATGTCGGCGCAATCTGCAATACCCTGCATTCGTATTCACCTCATATTGTGCGTTTTGAAGATCAGCTGCAACAGTACCGACTAAATGCCAATGTTGAAGATCTGTTTATACGTTTTGATCTGAAAGAAAGTCATCAAACCTCGTTTCAATACTCAGGACAATTTAACAATGTTGCAGCATGGATGGCAAATGGTAACCGGTCGATCAGAGGTGTGAGTGGCTATGTTACAGGTGGTGATGCGGGTGGTGTCGCACGACTGAATTCAGAAAGCATCCAGCTCGGTTTGCCTGCAATGTATCCCGGGTTTGATTTTAAATTTTCAGCCACAGGTGACCTGGAATGGACACATCAAAATGGTTTCCACGAAGTGAATACGGATGCATTATCGATTAATAACGATGATCTCAGCCTGACAGCGCGTGTTAATGCGAAACTGGTCGGAGACGATTTATATGCAGATTCACAATTTTATATTGATTCCGCAAAAGCGAATGCGGTAGGCGCATACTTTCCATTACTGCAAAAAACTGAAAGAACCAAAAAGTGGTTTACTGAAGCTATACACGAAGGGGACGTTAAGAGCGCCACCGTTATTATTCGAGGCAATATGCGTGCGTTCCCTTTTCATCAACAGTCTGGCGTATTTCAGGCTCAGGTTGAAGTGGATAACGGTATTCTGGAGTACAAGAAAGACTGGCCATATTTGCATAACGTTGGAGCCAGAGTCTCAATTGACAAAGATCGCATCAAAGTTACATCGCAACAGGCTACGACACTGGAGTCTAAAGTAAAAAAGGTTGATGTAAATATCGCGTCATTCTTAAAGGCGAAACTTGAATTAAAGGGAACGGTCGATGGGCCAGGCAGAGATCTTCTCCAGTTTCTGGGTGATTCTAATCTGGTAAGTAAAAATAATTCTGTCCTGGACCAGATATCACTCACGGGTGACTCTCGTCTGGAAATAGATTTCTCAAGATCGTTATCCAGAAAGCTGACTTTACCAACAGAAGTATCTGGCAAAATCCATTTTCTGGGTAACACCCTGACAGTCAGGAAAGTTGGAATTGAACTGAACGATGTCGCAGGCGAAGTGAAATTTACCAAACAAGGTGCAGAGGGCGAGGGTTTGATTGCGACTGTGTATGGTCAGCCTGTCCTGCTTGCGATGAGCACGGCCGGGGAAGGGGCGTCGAACCTGTCATTTGATGCGCCGTTCGATCTTGGTGCCTATCTGAAACAGCAATATCCACGCTTCGATCCTTTCTTTGCAGGTGTAACACCCATTCATGGTGAGCTGTATCTTCCTTCGTTCTTCAGAAAAAACAATCCTGACAAGCTCAAGTTGAACATCGAAAGTCAACTGGCAGGCATTAAATCTGAATTACCATTTCCACTTAACAAAGCAAAAGATAGAGCATTACCCGCTACAATACATTTTGACCAGAAGCAGGGTCGAATGTCATGGCAGATAGCAGATCTGTTATCGATGTACTTTTCGATTAAACCGCAACAGCCATTTGAGTTAAATCTTATTAAGCTTGGTGAGCCGGTTCAGACAAACATTAATTCGCAAGGGCTGATGATTAGTGGTTCATGGGAGACTGTTGACCCGACACTCTGGCTGGCAGCCTACAGGGAATTTTCAGACACAGCGAATCAAACACAAAGCACAACCAAACCCAATATTGATGTCAGCTTTAAATCAGTACAGCTGCCGCAATGGCCTGCAGAAAATATAAGTATTAAGGGTGATTACACCGAGAATGCATATTTTATAGATTTTGATTCCAGTCTGGGCAAAGGGTCTGTGCAGATACCAGATAACAATAATCTGCCCATCAATATCGATATGAAAACACTGATTGTTAAAAAAGGTGGAGCGAATAAAAATGCCACTGCTGTGCAGATGGATCCACTTGAAATCCGGCCGTTCACATTCTCCAGTAACAATTTAATTTTCAATGAATTCAAATTTTCTGATGTGGCAGTCAATACCTCCCGCTTTGAACACGGATTGTCATTTGATGAAATTAAATTAGCTGCACAGGATTTAACAGTAACAGGTAAAGGAACATGGCGAAGAGATCCGCCAATCACGAAGAGTCTGTTTGATTTCCAGCTGAACAGTATTGATGTTGAAGATAGTCTGGTCGATCTTGGTTTTAAGAGTGGATTGCGTAAAGGGGAAGCCAATGCGAGTGCGACGATTGGTTGGCCAGGTGCACCGCATCAATTTGATATAAGTAAACTCTCCGGCAACTCCAGCTTCGAGATAACCGATGGGTCAGTGTCTGAGATCGATCCCGGAAATGTAGGCCGCCTGCTTGCCTTGCTGAATCTTGGTGCGTTGACGCGTCGTCTGTCACTGGATTTTAAAGACGTCACAAACAAAGGCTTTTCATTTGATTCCATCAAAGGAAAATTGAATCTGTCTGAAGGTGGCAGGCTGCAAACAGATAAAATTTCAATCAAGGCGTCAGCAGCAGACATCAAAATTAATGGTGAAACCAATTTAATTGACCAGACCTATAATCAGAACATTACAGTGACACCGGCAGTAACAGGCACACTGACTGCCGCAGGGGCGATTGTGGGAGGGCCAGTGGGAGCCGCAGCCGGATTGATAGTGGACCGTGTTGGCAGCGCCGTAGGACTGAATAAAGTGACAAATGTTGAATATAAAATGACCGGCACCTGGCAAGAGCCCGTGATTAAAAAAATAAGTAAGAAAAAGAACAATTCGGCTGTCAATAAGGGGCAACGCTCTGCGCCTTAGCTGAGCTGGGAATATATACATCTGAATGTCTGTTATTTCTGCTGACCATATTGGATTATTCGCAATTTGTCATGCTTAGGCTGGCCTGGATTCTGTCATTCAAGCATACTTCAAATATATAAACTTAAACCTCAGGAAAAAGAATATGAGTATAGTGGCTGCCATACAAATGGCTTCGGCTCCGCAAAGGGAAGCAAATCTCATGGAAGCCAGTCGATTAATTCGGCAGGCAAAAGATCAGGGTGCTGAACTGGTAGTGCTGCCAGAGAATTTCCCAATCATGGGTACGAAAGAATCTGACAAGGTTGATATTCGTGAGCCATATAATAACGGTCGAATTCAAAGCTTCCTGAGTGAGCAGGCCAAGAAGCATGGTATCTGGATCGTGGGTGGCACAGTGCCCATTGAATGTGATGACCCGAATAAAATCATTGCAGCCTGCATCGTGTATAATTCCGAGGGTGAAGTTGTTGCGCGCTACGATAAAATTCATCTGTTTGATGTTGAGCTGGGTAATGATGAGAGTTACAAGGAATCAGAAACCATACTCAGCGGTACCGAACCCGTCGTGGTTGATACACCATTTGGGAAACTGGGTCTGGCAGTTTGCTACGACTTGCGTTTCCCGGAGTTATTTCGTCAGTTAGTCGATAAAGGCGCCGAAATTATTGCGATTCCATCAGCGTTTACAGCCACCACCGGTAAGTCACACTGGGAAGTGCTGGTGCGAGCCCGCGCGATAGAAAATCTTTGTTATGTAATTGCCGCAGACCAGGGTGGCTATCACCTGAGTGGCCGTAATACATACGGTGATAGTATGGTGGTTGATCCCTGGGGGAATATATTAAACAGACTGTTTCAGGGTGCAGGTGTAGTGATCGCAAATATCAATCTGGACCGTATGGAAGCGACACGCCGTACATTCCCCTGCCTAAAGCACAGAAAACTGTAATAACCGAGTATTTATGGAAAATCTAGACATAGCACGAAATCATCTGCTGGTACCAACCGGGTTGAGCGATGAAGATATCAATAAAGCGTTAAGTGAAGCACTGGGAGGTTCGATAGATGCAGCCGATCTGTACTTCCAGTCCACAACGCGTGAATCATGGTCACTGGATGACGGCATTGTCAAAGATGCCAGTTTTAATCTGGAGCACGGCGTCGGTGTGCGTGCAATGTCAGGGGATAAAACAGGATTTGCCTATTCCGATGATATTGCCATGTCTGCATTACTGGAGTCCTCACGTGCAGCGCGTAGCATTGCAAAATCTCCAGGCGCCAATGATATGCAGTCATGGCGAGTTCAAACGGGCCACACTTTATATACGCCAGATAATCCACTGTCGGTGTTAAATGAAAATGAAAAAATGGATCTGCTACGTACTGCAGATACCGTCGCGCGTGAAGCAGATCCACGTGTCAAACAGGTGATGGTAAGTCTGGTAGGAACACATGAAGTGATATTAATTGCGCGTAGTGACGGCACACTGGCAGCTGATGTGCGTCCACTCGTGAGATTCAATGTCAGTGTCATCGCAGAACAGAACGGCCGGCGTGAACAAGGCTCTATGGGCGGCGGTGGTCGTTATGACTACAAAGAATTTATTGCATCAGATGCCGCCAGCGAGTTTTCCCGCGAAGCTGTACGCCAGGCATTAGTCAATCTTGATGCGAAAGATGCTCCTGCAGGAAATATGACTGTTGTACTGGGCCCGGGTTGGCCAGGCGTACTGTTGCACGAAGCGATTGGTCATGGACTTGAAGGAGACTTTAACCGCAAAGGGACCTCTGCATTCAGTAATCGAATTGGTGAACGCGTGGCAAGCCCAGGTGTCACGGTGGTTGATGATGGCACGTTGCCTAATCGAAGAGGGTCACTGAATATTGATGATGAAGGTACACCCACACAATGCACCACATTAATTGAAGACGGAATTCTAAAAGGCTACATGCAGGACCGGTTAAATGGCCAGCTTTCAAAAACAGCATCCACCGGCAACGGACGTCGTGAGTCCTATGCGCATCAGACTATGCCCAGAATGACCAACACATATATGCTGGCAGGCGAACACGACCCGGAAGAAATACTGGCGTCGGTTGATAAAGGGTTTTACGCCGTTAATTTCGGTGGTGGTCAAGTCGATATCACCTCCGGGAAGTTCGTATTTTCAGCGTCTGAAGCCTACATGGTCGAAAATGGAAAAATCACTTATCCAGTCAAAGGCGCTACTTTAATTGGTGATGGCCCTGACGTACTCACCCGGGTAACCATGATTGGCAACGATCTCAAACTCGATACCGGCGTCGGTACCTGCGGTAAAGAAGGCCAGAGTGTCCCGGTGGGCGTCGGCCAGCCAACCATGCGTATCGACGGCATTACAATTGGTGGTACACAAGCCTAACATTAAAATACACCATCTCCGCGCAGGCGGAGATCCAGCAGGAGTTTGAGGGAGAAGCATTAAACGAATACTGCTGGATCCCCGTTTTCACGGGAATGACAGTTGAGAGATAAAGCACAAGTGTTGTGGTGTTAATCATTCGTGGGATGAATAAATACCGTCATCACTAAAGAAACACCCGTCATCTCCGCGCAGGCGGAGATCCAGCGGGAGTTTGAGGGAGAGGCATTAAACAATTACTGCGGGATTCCCGTTGTCACGGGAATGACAGTAACACCAGGAAACACCCGTCATCTCCGCGCAGGCGGAGATCCAGCGGAAGTTAGAGGGAGAGGCAATAAACAATTACCGCTGGATTCCCGTTGTCACGGGAATGACAGTAACACCAAAGAAACACCCGTCATCTCCGCGCAGGCGGAGATCCAGCGGAAGTTTGAGAGAGAGGCACTAAACAAATACTGCTGGATTCCCATTGCCGCGGGAATGACAGTTACACCAGGAAACACTCGTCATCTCCGCGCAGGTGGAGATCCAGCGGAAGTTAGAGGGAGAGGCAATAAACAAATACCGCTGGATCCCCGTTGTCGCGGGAATGACAGTAACACCAGGAAACACCCGTCATCTCCGCGCAGGCGGAGATCCAGCGGAAGTTAGAGTGAGAGGCACTAAACAATTACCGCTGGATTCCCGTTGTCACGGGAATGACAGTAACACCAGGAACACCCGTCATCTCCGCGCAGGCGGAGATCCAGCGGAGGTTAGAGTGAGAGGCATTAAACAAATACCGCGGGATTCCCGTTGTCGCGGGAATGACAGTAACACCAGGAACACCCGTCATCTCCGCGCAGGCGGAGATCCAGCGGAGGTTAGAGTGAGAGGCATTAAACAAATACCGCGGGATTCCCGTTGTCGCGGGAATGACAGTTGAGAAATAAAGAAAATCGAGAAATAAAAACATGAGCACATCAATAGAAAAATCAGTCAACGGCGAATCGCTGAAATCGTTACTTTCCCAAGCCGTCGAATACGCGCGAGCAAACGGGGCCGACCAGGTTGAAGTGGCAGCAAGTAATGACAAAGGCTATTCCGTGACTGCGCGCATGGGGGAAGTTGAAACCGTTGAACATCATAATCAACGTTCAATGGGTGTAACGGTGTATCGGGGAAAAGCCAAGGGTGCTGCAAGCACAAATATCGTTACACAAGAGGCGATTAATCGCACCATCGACTCTGCACTGGACATTGCCAAATTCACTGCAGAAGATGAATGCTCAGGGCTGGCCGATGCAGAACTCATGGCAAATAACTATCCACAACTGGATCTGGATCATCCCTGGGCAATCGAACCTGACCAGGCACTAGAACAGGCAATACGTTGTGAAGAAGTCGCACGCAATGACAAGCGTATCGTGAATACTGAAGGTGCAAGTGTCAGCAGTATCAGCACACAAATGTCATATGCAAACTCACACGGGTTTGTCGGCGAGTATCGCGGTACGCGTCACAGCATTAGCTGCTCGGTTATTGCCGGTGATGATAAAGGCATGCAGCGTGATTACTGGTATTCAGTTGATCGCAATGCAGATAATCTTGATGGCATAGAGTCGGTCGGTGCCATGGCACGTGAAAGAACAGTCAGGCGTTTAGGTGCGCGAGGCTTAAAAACCTGTGCAGCACCAGTTCTGTTTGAACCGACACTGGCACGCTCGTTAATCGGGCATCTGTTTTCTGCTATTAGTGGCGGTGCGCTTTATCGCCAGGCATCTTTCCTGGTGGATTCTATTAACAAAAAATTATTGCCGGACTGGTTAACAATCAGCGAAGACCCGCATATGGCAAGTGGGCTTGGCAGTGTACCGTTTGATAATGAAGGTGTACGTACGCAGTCAAGAAATGTGGTGGAAGCAGGCGTGCTGAAAGGGTATGTGTTAAGTAGTTATTCTGCCCGCAGACTTGGCATGCAAACCACCGCAAATGCCGGTGGTGTTCATAATGTCACAATGAGTGACAGTGGCAAGTCGCAACAGGACTTGCTTAAAGACATGGGTAAAGGGTTGCTGGTAACAGAATTGATTGGTCACGGAGTGAATACAGTGACAGGTGATTATTCGCGGGGAGCATCAGGGTTCTGGGTAGAGAATGGAGAGATTCAGTATCCTGTAGAAGAAATCACAATCGCAGGAAATCTTGCCGATATGTTTATGAACATCAGTGCAATTGGCAATGATACAGACAGGCGTGGCAATATTCAGTGTGGCTCTATCTTGATTGAAAATATGACGATTGCGGGCGATTCATAGATTGCGTTGTTACTTTTTCACTGAGGTTATGTAACGAGCTTTCCTCGAGTTTAACAATATATTCTGTTTTACCTTCTTTAATGCTTTCTATCTGTAGTGGTAGTCCGTGTAGTGCACGGTCTGCCCAAATGCGATAAGAAGAATCCTCTTTTGCACGCACTATTAAAACAGTGTCGCGTTCTCCGTAGATTGTTTTTAGTTTTTCAGGGCCCAGATTCAAGATCTGATAATTCTTTAGTTTGGCTTTTGAAATGACAGGTAAATTCATTTCTTTTGGAATGCTGTTTATATTCGCCATGATAAACAGTTGCAGAGTAAACAGGTCAGTAGCACGTTCGTCGAGTTTTACTTCCAGCTTTCGGTCTTTATATTCAGATTGTGCCAGTCGTTTATCCCACTGATAATAGACTCGTTCGCTTTTGTCTGCGCTTTTGGTGATGCGAATACGTTCGTAAGATATCGGGCGAACCGCACCGTCCAGTAATTGTAGTTTTGTTGTATCTGTGACTGCGTCATCGCTTATAAATAAAGCGGCTAAACCAAGTGCTTCTGAATTGGACTGATATATCCAGTTTTCCGGGTCAATCTGGGTTAATTGAACATCCACTTTTCCCACATGCAAACCTCCCACTTTCACTGCGTACTCAGCAGTAAATGCTGGTGGCATGTTGGGTGCAGTCAGTGGTAATGAAAATTCCTGTGCCGAAACGCTGCTGACAAATAAACACAGGCAGGCAATCAATATATTTTTCATGGATGTAAAAAATTTGTGTGTAACCATGTTAACGTTATTTCCGTTTTATTGTTATTGAGTCTGATCCAGTATCATTCCTGTCACCAAGTTTATTTCTGCGCAACTGTCACGGATGGCGGGAATACTCGGAATGCGAATAGAGATTCAGCGAATACTGAAAATATCAGTAAGCCAAATTCAACGACTGGATTCCCGTTTTCACGGGAATGACGTGGCTGGTTCATAATTCCGTTTCTTACGAAAGCCAGTAGAAGATTCATAATTCCGCTTCCACGGCAGTGACACCCGAATTCACAAACCAATCGTCATCCCCGCGTAGGCGGGGATCCAGCCCATGTGTGACACGGCACCAGTGACTACATTCCTGCGCAACTGCTACGGATGGCGGGAATACACGAAATACAGATGAGGATTCAGTGAATACTGAAAATATCAGTAAGCCATATTCAATGACTGGATTCCCGTTTTCACGGGAATGACGTGGGAAATTCATAATTCCGCTTCCACGGTAGTGACGCCCGGGTTCTCAATCCAATCGTCATCCCCGCGTAGGCGGGGATCCAGCCCATGTGCGACACGACACCAGTGATTAAATTCCTGCGCAATTGTTACGGATGGCGGGAATAATAGAAATAAAGATGATGATTCAGTGAATACTGAAAATATCAGTAAGCCATATTCAACGACTGGATTCCCGTTTTCACGGGAATGACGTGAAAGGTCCGTAATCCTGTATTCACGGGAATGACGCGGGAGGTTCGTAATTCTGTTTCCAGCGAAAGTCGTTGGTAGGTTCATAACCTTGTTTCTAATGAAAGCCAGCGGGAAATTCATAATTCCGTTTCTAACGAAAGACAGCAGGAGATTCATAATTCTGTATCCACGGTAGTAACGCCCGGGTTCACAAACCAATCGTCATCCCCGCGTAGGCGGGGATCCAGCCCATGTGCGCTACGCCACCAGTGACTACATTCCTGCGCTATTGTATTTGTTCGAGTTGTAAAGGAGAGGTTAGCGGCTGTTTGTCGAAGTACGCGCAACCATCCTGATAATAAATTCTGTTTTCGCATAACCACCGTACACATTTAGGGTAAATGATATGTTCTTTCTCTAATACTCGTTTAGCCAGTATTTCTGCGTTGTCATTCTCTAAAATCGGAACACTTGCCTGTAAGATCACAGGGCCGCCATCAAGTTCCGTGGTGGCAAAGTGAACACTGCAACCATGTGACGAATCGCCACTTTTTAATGCCCGCTGGTGAGTGTTGAGGCCGCTGTATTTCGGTAGCAATGAAGGGTGAATATTGAGAATTCGTCCTGGGTAATGCGTAATAAAAGTAGACTCAAGTATGCGCATAAATCCGGCAAGCACAATAATATCTACATTATAACTATCCAGTATATTAATTAAGGCGTGTTCAAACGCCGCGCGGTCTGAAAATTCTTTATGAGAAATAACGTGGTGTGGAATACTGGCATTGTCTGCACGTGTGAGTGCATAAACATCTGCAACGTTACTGACAACACATTTGATTTCTGCATTGCATTCACTAAAGTGAATGTTATCAATAATGGATTGCAGATTAGTGCCGCCGCCGGAGACAAGCACACCTATTTTGTTAGTCGCCGATTCGCTCATGTATAAATAACATGTGAGTCACCTTCGCCTGTTTTAACTTCGCCAATAATATCCGCGTTAATATTGTGAGTTGAACATGCGTTTAGAATATTGTCTGCATCGCTTTGTTTAGTCACAACCAGCATGCCAATACCGCAGTTAAAGACACGCAGCATTTCTTCCTGCGCAACATTTCCCTGTTGCTGTATCCAGTCAAAAATCGGTAAACGTTTCCAGCTTTGCAAGTTAATTTCAGCGTATACATTTTTCGGTAACACGCGCGGTAGATTTTCAGTGATGCCGCCACCTGTTACGTGGCACAGGCCATGAATAGAAGAGCTGGCAATCATTTCCAGTAACGCTTTCACATAAATTTTAGTTGGTGTTAACAGTGTTTCACCCAGTGTACTGTCGCCAAAGGAATCATTTAAAGACAAGCCTTTTTGTTCCAGCAGTTTATTCACTAGCGAGAAGCCATTGGAATGTACGCCACTGGAATGCATGCCAATAATGACATCGCCCGCGCTAATGTTGTCACCGGTGATTAATTTTTCCTTATCAGCAACGCCCACGCAAAAACCGGCCAGGTCATATTCGCCGGCCGCATACATGCCCGGCATTTCTGCGGTTTCACCACCAATTAATGCCGCACCGGCCTGCTTGCAACCTTCGGCAATACCGGTGACAACGGCTGCACTGTCTTCAACATCGAGTTTTCCTGTGGCGAAATAATCGAGGAAGAATAAAGGTTCTGCACCTTGCACGATGACATCGTTCACACACATGGCAACCAGATCAATACCGATGGTGTCGTGACGTTTTAACTGGTGGGCCAGTTTTAATTTGGTGCCTACACCATCTGTGCCAGACACAAGCACCGGGTTCTTGTATTTATGCGAGGCTAATTCGAATAAGCCACCAAATCCGCCGATATCAGAGATAACACCATCACGGTGAGTGCTTTTGACAGCCCCTTTAATTCGGTTAACGAGTGCGTTGCCAGCATCGATATCGACGCCTGCGTCTTTATATGTGAGTCCCATGGGTGTTTTGAATGCAGTTAAGGTGTTGAAATTAAAAGAATTACATCTAACCACTTGAAATACAAGGGGTTTGCTGAAATATCTTGTATGATTATGATATCTTTATAGTTGTAAATACTATAACACCGCATAGCGTCGTTGCTGAAATGCGGGAATATCAGGAGGCGCTCCGTCCATGTTTAAGGCTAAATATATCCCGAATGCTATCACCAGTGCCCGTATTCTGTGTGTGCCCTGTTTGATCTGGATGTTATTCAATCACCAGTTTGAGCGTTCATTAATACTCGTGTTTTTCATGGGCGTGTCTGATGCCCTCGATGGTTTTCTTGCCCGCTGTTACGGCTGGAAAACAACATTGGGTGCCTACCTGGATCCGATCGCTGATAAATTAATGCTGCTAAGTGCCTTCATCACATTTGCCGCACTTGGCTGGGTGCCCTGGTGGCTTGCAAGTGTGGTTGTCGCACGTGATGTCATTCTGCTAGCCGGTGCGCTTTATTATCACCTGTGGACGAGGCAACTAAAAATAGAACCGCTCAGCATTAGCAAGATCAATACATTCGTACAGATTGTTCTGGCGATTAGCCTGATTTACGCCCAGGTTGGTTCATTACACGTACAAATTTTAAATGCCCTGATGACAATTGTCGTCTGCACAACAGTCGTGAGTGGAACACAATATGTCATGCAGTGGTCACGCCGCGCCTCAAAATTTGCACAGAAACATATGTGAATTGCAGTACACAAGTTATTCCAGTTAACTACGTCATCCCCGCGCAGGCGGGGATCCAGCGAATGCTGAAAATAGCGGGAATGTATACGCAATGACTGGATTCCCGTTTTCACGGGAATGACGTAGTGAGGTTCACAATCCCGTTTCACGGGAATGACGTGAGAGGTTCACTAACCTGTTTCCACAGGGGTGACGCCCGTGTTCACACCCCAACCGTCATCCCCGCGCAGGCGGGGATCTAGCGAATGCTGAAAATTGTGGGAATGTATACACAATGACTGGATTCCCGTTTTCACGGGAATGACGTGAGAGGTTTATAGTCCCGTTTCCAGCGAATGACGTGGGAGGTTCACAATCTCGTTTCCCGCGAAAGACGGTGCGAGGGTCACAACCCAACCGTCATCCCCGCGCAGGCGGGGATCTAGCGAATGCTGAAAATTGTGGGAATGTATACACAATGACTGGATTCCCGTTTTCACGGGAATGACGTGAGAGGTTTATAGTCCCGTTTCCAGCGAATGACGTGGGAGGTTCACAATCTCGTTTCCCGCGAAAGAAGGCGCGAGGTTCACATCCCAACCGTCATCCCCGCGCAGGCGGGGATCCAGCGAATGGTGAAAATAGCGGGAATGTATACGCAGTGACTGGATTCCCGTTGTCACGGGAATGACGTGGGAGACTCATAATGACGAGAGAAGTTCACAACCCCGTTTCCCACGAAAAACAGTGCCATGGCTGAAACGGCAACCCAATGTCATTGCACCCACTCACAAGCTAAGCCAAACTACCTGAATGAATTCAGACAATCCCCAGCAGGCGCTTAATCTGCAACTGGCGCAGGCCAATACTTTTGAAACCTATTACTCAGGGTCAGACACGACACTCATCAGCGTGCTCAGGAACGTGGCCTCAGGCGTACTTGATGAGCCGCAGATATTTCTATGGGGAGTCGCCAACACCGGGAAAACGCATATATTGCAGGCAATGTGCCGCGTTGCGTCAGACGCACGTAAACGTGCCATGTATATTCCCATGAAGGACATGCTAAGCCAGAACCCGGCCAGCATTGGAGAGCTACAGGACCTGGAATTGGTGTGCATAGATGATGTGCAAGTGATTGCAAAAAATGCGCAATGGGAAAAAGCCCTGTTTAATTTTATTAATCACCACCGCTTTCAAAAAACCACCATTGTTATTTCATCGTTACATGCACCTACAGAAAACCTGTTTGAACTTCCTGACTTAAATTCCCGTGCGGTGTGGGGGCCGGTCTATAAATTAACCCCTCTGGAAGAACAGCACCTGGATGACGCGTTAAGCTTTCATGCAAAAGTACGCGGCCTGGAACTTAGTGATGAAGTAAAGCGCTACCTGTTAACACGCTATCAGCGGGATGTATCAACCATGGTAGGAATCATTGAAGTACTGGACAAGGCCTCACTGCAGGAACAGCGTAAAGTGACGATTCCTTTTCTAAAGAAAACGCTGACTACGCTTCCGTCTTAGGGCGGGTATCATGCTTGCGGCAGTACATCACCGAGCCGACAAATATCAGCAGACTCATCGCCACCTGTAACGCACCCAGTGGCCATTGCGAAGTGCTGGCACAATTCCAGATACCTATCGTGAAATACACCCATATAAATAACGTCACCCATTTGAACGTATGAAAACGCGCATTAAGCAAACCACGCAAGGGAAGCAGCAATGGTGCAACAATAAATAACAGCGTGACACTCTTGGGAATAATAGTCACAGGGTTAAGCCAGCCAATCCAAAGCACCTGGCCAAACAATAAAATGAAATAACTAGCTAATGTGAGTTTGTAATACATAATTTGTCATTCTGAAGAAAATACATCAATTCAATAAAAATCGTCATTCCCAAATCTCCGGCACTCCTGTCATTCCCAAGGCCTCCCGTCACTCTCAAATAATCTTCGTCACCCCAAACTCCGTCGTCCCGTCATTCCCAAAGCTTCCCGTCATTCCCGCGAAAGCGGGAATCCAGCCCCAGCAAAAAAACCTCTACCCCACATTACAGGTAACCAGACTAACTAAGCACCCAGCTTCAGCACCCACAAAGCCCCATCACAACCAGAAACAACCGTCAGCCCAAAACCCCGATACTCCTGTCATCCCCAAAGCTTCCCAACACCCCCGACACTCCCAAACCCCGTCATTCCCGCGAAAGCGGGAATCCAGCCTCAGCAAAAACAACCTCTACCCCACATTACAGGTAACCAGACTAACAAAGCATCCAACTTCAACACCCACAAAGCCCCATCACAACCAGAAACAACCGTCAGCCCAAAACCCCGTCACCACCAGAAACTCCCGTCACCCCGGCACTCCCGTCACCCCGGCACTCCCGTCATTCCCAAAGCTTCCCGTCATTCCCGCGAAAGCGGGAATCCAGCCTCAGCAATAACAACCTCTACTTCACATTACAGATAACCAGACTAACAAAGCACCCAACTTCAACACCCACAAAGCCCCATCACAACCAGAAACAACCTTCAGCCCAAAACCCCGTCACCACCAGAAACTCCCGTCACCCCGGCACTCCCGTAATTCCCAACACCCCCGTCACCCCAAACCCCGTCATTCCCGCGAAAGCGGGAATCCAGCCTCACCAAAAACAACCTCTACCTCACATTACAGGTAACCAGACTAACTAAGCACTCAGCTTCAGCGCCAACCCAGCCACCCGCTTACCCAGTGCAATACAAAGGCGAGACTCTTCTTCACTAACAGGAAGCGCACCATCATGCCCAGACACATGGCTGGCTCCATAAGGCGTGCCGCCAGTAGTCGTTTTGGCCAGATCAGGTTCACTGTAAGGCAGGCCTGCCATCACCATGCCATGGTGAAGTAGCGGCATCATCATTGAAAGCAGCGTGGTTTCCTGCCCACCGTGCATACTGCCGGTAGAGGTAAACACCGCCGCGGGTTTGTTTTCCAGTGCGCCTTTCAGCCAAAGCCCGCTAGTGCTATCCAGAAAATACTTCATGGGCGCGGCCATATTACCAAACCGGGTAGGGCTGCCAAGAATAAGCCCGGAGCATTCTTCCAGGTCACTGAGTACTGCATATATATCACCCGATTCAGGAATATCAGGCTCAGTGGCTTCGCAATTGGCAGAGACGGCAGGCACTGTGCGTAATCTGGCCTCAACAGAAGCCTGCTCAACACCATGGGCAATTTTATAAGCCATATCGCGTGTAGCTCCGTTACGGCTGTAGTACAGCACAAGAATAGGCCCCATTATAAAATCTCCAATACTTTCTCAGGAGGGCGTGCTATCACCGCTTTTCCGTTCGCAATCACAATGGGGCGCTGAAGCAGAATAGGGTATTGAATGATCGCATTAATCAAATCGTCATCTGAGGCTGTTTCAATAGCCAGTCCGGTATTCTTCCATTCGTCTTCGCCAGTGCGGATTAAATCTTTTGCAGGTATGCCTAGACTAATAATGTTAGTAAGCTCTTCTTTTGTTGGGGGTGTATCTAAATACTCAATAATGCTGGGTGAAATATCGTGTTCGTCTAACAAAGTCATAGTTTGACGGCACTTTGAGCATTTTGGGTTGTAAAATATTTTTGTGTAAGACATTTCTTAATTCTAGTAGCTTCAATTTTGAGTAATTAGCTCTGCATGATAGCAATATAAAATTATTAATTACATATAGTCGATTTACATGGGTTGGAAGTCTACCTGGGAGATGGATGATTTGAGTTTCGAAAAGCCAATATTTGATATCAAATTGCTTAGCGTTATATTCCTATGCGTTTTATTACAAGAGAGTGTTTATGCAAGCGATTCAATATTTGAAAAGACCATTGCTGAAATCACGAGAGAATCCCTATTACCAAGTGTTGGTGAAAATGGTAGGCCACTGCCACTCGTAGGCCACTGGAATAGAGGGCAATTAGCTGGTGGCTATGATCCAAAGTATCAATTTAATTTAATTAAGAATGGGCATCACTTACTACCATGGTTTCATTTTCCCATGCCAGGTGAAAAATGGAATGCTGATTACTATGCTGTAATTGAGGAATACAGAAAACTTAATTTGCCAATTTCATTCATTGGAACTCAATGGGAGAGAATTCTTTCTGAAGATAACAGCTATCTTGAGTTGGAAGAAAAGTTGAATCCTAACGTGGTTAACCTTGCGGGAAGTATTGAAAGAAAGGTTTCTCCGTTTGGCCGTGCTAAAGATTGGAGAGATGTTGGGGAAAGATGGACTAATAATGAAGGCTTTTTAACCTTGCAAGACCTTTACCCAAATCCGCCTTTAATTCTATTTGTTTCTAATAATGAACATAAAAAAATGCGTTGGCATGAGGCGCTATTATCAAGAAGGTTTATTGAAAAATACGGGTTGTTGAATACGCCTAATGAAATCAAAAAAATTATTGGAGATAAGTGGATTGATTTGTACGCAAATCTATTTGACGGTATGTTGGATGGTATCAAGAGTGAGCATTGGAAAGGTAATTTAAAATTCATTGGATATAATGCCTTTTTAACTGGGTCCTTTGGCCGTTGGCCTGGCTGGCTTAAGTATTCACTGGTTATTCCTGGGAGAATTGAGCCATGGTCACACGTATGGGATGGTGCGTCTGTTCCTTACTACACGCATGACTGGAATAAATCTTCAGATTTCACTGTAATGAGTCCCCAAATACAGGCAATGAATCAATTGTTTGCTCAAGATGATTTTCAAAGAACTAATCGACATTATTGGTTTGAGATGTCGGTTTGGGACGGTAACAGCCCAGAGAAACAGCAAGATAAACAAGCATACTATAAATCTTTAGGACAAAGTTATTCGCCAGATCGTTATAAAGGGTATGTGAAGTTTGGTATGTGGTTGTTGAGACCAAGGCTTGTTCGTGAATTTCGAGGTTGGTCTGACACTGTTAATAGAACTGAAAATTACTTTTTGCAAATTGTCGATGCTGTTGATGATATTTATAGAAGTGATCTGTTGTCGAAATTTTGGAGATACGGTGAGTTAGTGAAAAATGATGTTCTTGAGCATCCCTATCAGTCAATGATACCTAGCGAACTTAAAGAAAAATCTAGATGGTTTTTGTTAGATGCCAATGTGAATCCAATAAGACCCTGGCGGTTAAATGATGAATTGAAAGTTTTTTCTATTGCGTTGTGTATTGGTGAAAATAAAGATCAAGAATGGTTGTTGTATACATATTCACCTTTAGACGAATACAAGGATGTTAAATTGACTCTTCCTGGCTATGGAATAGTAGAGCTAAATAGCACACCAAAAGGCGAGTATTATCATCTCAAAAAAAATAGTGATGAGTTGATTAATTTGAAAATATAAAAGATATGTCATTTATGGATTTCAAATACAAGAAATACTTTTTAAGATATTTTGGTGAGGAATTAGGCCCTAGAGTTGAAAACGCCTTTGTAAATGGTGGTATTGCGTCAGTACTTGGGAGGGGATTTCCAATTTTAGCTCTGATGATTTGTGCGAGGCTGCTTGATCCAGATGCGTTCGGTAAATTTATGATGATCTATGGAGCGATAATTTCATTTGCGATGCTGACAGATGCTGGATTAGGAACTACTGTGACAAAATTCACAGCTCAATATAAGAATCTAGATACGCTGAGAGTGTCGCAAATAATATCTTTAGCGCAGTATATATCTGTTTTTAATATAGTAATCTTAACAAGCGCGTTAATTTTATTTGGTGATGAGGTTGCGCGATATATTCTTGCAGATGGTTCGTTAAAGCAGTATTTGGTTATTTCAATTGTAATTATTTTGTTCAACGGGCTATGTAGTATTCAGCAAGCAATTCTTTATGGTCTCGAGGATTATAGGAGTGTTAAGAAAGCTAATTTCAATACAGGTTTAATTATTCTTTTAAGTTTGCCAATAGGTGCTATGTTTTTTGGCGTTATAGGTATGCTTATAACATTGTCTATAGCGAAATTTGTGAATGTTGTTGTTTTATTGTCTGCAACTCAAAGTAATTTCATATTATTGGGAATTGATAGATTTGGCGGTATTGAGAGAAATGATTTTAAGACTCTTATCGGGTTTAGTTTTCCAACATTTTTGAATTCATTATTATTTGGTCCAGTGATACTTTTCACTATGTCTATTGTGGCACATCATTTTGATGGTCATGTGCAAGTAGGTATATATAATGCTGCATATCAGTGGTTCTCGTTTGTTATATTCATACCCGGTGTATTTACGGTTGGTGCGTTACCAATTCTTAGCGAACAAATAAATAGAGGTAATGTAGAGCGAGCCGAAAAACTAGTTAAAGATAAAATTAAATTCATTTTATATTTGTTGTCACCTGTGGTGATCGTATTGATGTTGCTGTCACCTTTTATAATGAAATTATATGGTGACGGTTATGAGGATTCGTGGAAAGTACTGTTAGTTCTAATGGTAGCAGTATTGATTGCTCTTCCTCAGGGGTTGTTGGGTAATTATATAATTAGTAATGATAAAGTATGGCGTTGGTTTGTTTCTAGCATTGCATGGGCATTAACATTTATTTCTGTAACTTATATTTTAGTGGATTTCGGTGCTCTTGGAATTGCGATTGGCTTGCTTGCCGCTTATATATCTAGAGCTATATTTGCAATATATTTTTTTAAGATAATACAACGCAGCAGCAATTAAATAACAAATAACATACCTTGGTGTAATTTACTATAGTGAGTCAAAATAAAATCAATAAAGAATTTTCTTTTTATTTCACTGCACTCCTGATTTTGCTTTTATGTCCATGGATTGTCCCTAGGGGGTATGAAATTATTTGTGGTGCTGCGTTATTCTGGATGCTTAGAGGGCCATTACAAGTAATCCAAACGTTGAGCTTGATTGTGATTATTAAGAACCTTAATCCTGCGTTTATTGAATTATCGTTGTCATTAGCCTTGATGGGTTGGGGGGCGGTATTTATTGCGGTATTGAGAGCAATTTTCCTTCTAAAGAAATCAATGATGCAGTCTTTATTTTCAATAATAATATTTTCAATGGTTGTTGCTGTTTTTAGTTTTTTTGTAAGTCCTAACATTGATGTTTCTATGATGAAGATACTTTCCTTTGCATTGTTTTCTTGTGCAGTTGTGGTGTGTGCTCTTTCTTTGAATGCTAAAGAAGCAGAGTCGTTAAAAGTATGGATCTTTTCTTTCTATGCAGTAATAGTGCTTTTGTCATTGCCGATATATTTTTTTCCTGCTATAGGATTTAATCGAAATGCTGCAGGCTTCCAAGGAATAATGAACCATCCTCAACTGTTTGGCATTATTTTATCGCCGCTAACTGCTTGGATGCTTTGTCGAGTATTGATTACTAGAGAGAAAAGCGCTCATATTTGGTGGATTGTAATTGTGCTATTAATTTCACTGCACTTATTTAGTCAAGCACGAACAGGTATATTGGCAGTAGCGTTAGCTTTGATGGTTGCTTTCTTTTTTGGGCTTGCTAAGAAAAAAAGCACTATATATATGAGTAAGGCTGTCATGATGGGGATGTTGGTTTTTGTATTTGGAATTATTGCTTACATATCATCTGGTGATGTATCTGATAAAGTGGACGAGTTCCTTTTGAAAGGTGATGGTTCTAATGTAAGTAGCGCCTTTACTCATAGCAGGGGTGGTGCTATATCTTCTCAGTGGAATAATTTTATTGCGAATCCACTTATGGGCACAGGCTTTGGTGTCTATCCTAATGGCATGCATCCTAATAGTGTTTCTTATTTTCATGGAATTCCGATTTCCGCATCAGTTGAAAAAGGTTTTTTGCCGACAGCGATATTGGAAGAAGTTGGTCTTATAGGTTTCTTATTGTTTTTAAATATTATTTATTCATTAGGCAAATTTGTATTCAATGATTATGAAGTAAAGTGGGTCGCAATGTTTGCTGCTTGTTTATTTGTAAATCTAGGGGAATCTATATTTTTTGGTATCAATGGTATTTCACAATGGTTCTGGGTGCTTATCGCACTTTGTATCGCGCAAGGTAATAATTCAAAATGGAACAGAAGATCGCAAACCTAGTTTTTTGGCAGGTTTCTCCAAGTATACATCAGGCTTCTCTGATAACCAGAATCGACCAATTGTTAGAAGGTGTTGATGTGATGTGCGTCTTTATGGGGCAGGTAGGTTCTGAGAGATTAGAATTAGGTTGGAGTTTACCGGATTATGGAGAGACTAAACTGGAATTCCCCAAATCAAAAAATGAGTTAGATAAATTGTATAGCTCATTAGATGGTGACTCTATACATATATTCTCTAACGTGGTTAACAATTCGCTTATTCGTTATGTGTATAAAAAATCTGTTTATGATGTGAATGCAAAAGTTGGTTTGCTAAGTGAGGGTTTTAATGGTCGTGGAATAAAAGGCTTGTTAAGAATTTTCCGAAGAGATTTAAAGGATCGTTTTTTACTTCGTAATTTAGATTTTGTTTTGGCAATTGGTGCTAATGCCTATGAATGGTATAATTTGTGTGGAGTACCTGAAAATAATATATATCCCTTCCTTTATGTTGTAGATACGTTTGATCAAGTAAAAGTAAGTGAGAAGCATAATGATGTTGAAATAATTTTCGTTGGAAGGCTTTGCGCACGAAAAAACATTGATACTTTGATAGATGCGTTAGGTAGCTTAGATCTGAAAGAATGGCGATTGAAAATTATTGGTTCTGGTGAAGATGAAGAATCACTACAGGGCTTATGTGAATCTCTAAATATAAATCACAAAGTCGAATTTTTTGGTGCTTTGAAATACAGTGATGTGATTGACCATGTGGCTATGGCTGACTTCTTGGTTCTTCCGAGTTTATTTGATGGGTGGGGTGCAGTTGTAAATGAAGCCCTTAGTCAGGGAACGCCTGTGCTTTGTAGTGATGACTGTGGTGCTAAAGATTTGATTGTTCGTGGTTGGAGCGGTGATATATTTGCAGCCGAATCAAAAAGTGATTTAGCTGCTTTGCTTTATAGTTATATTGAAGATGGGCCTATATCTCCTGATAGGAGGGTTGAAATAAGAAAATATTATAGCTGCATATCTGCTGAAGAAATATCTCAATATTTTTCTAAAATACTTAATCATATAATTGATGGAAATGGAACAAAGAAACCGCGCCCACCCTGGGTCGCAAAGAAGGAATTAAATTAATCCTTGTATTAAATTATGCGAATTTATCAATTAATACATAGTGTAGATACCATTTCTTCGGGTCCAAGTTATTCTGTCATCAGGTTGTCTCAACAACTATCTATGTCAGGTTATAAAGTGACAGTGATCACTAATGGTGAAGGCCTTAATATAAATTCTTCTGCTCTTGACGTTGAAATTATTTCTAAGATAGGTAGGTTAGACGCGAATTTTGTTTCTCGGTTTAGAGAAAAATTAAATACTGTTTTTGCATCGGATTTGTCTGTTTTGCATGGCCATGGCATTTGGCGACCAGTCAATCTTGCTCCTTTGCTTAGGAGACGTGGTAGTCAAACTAAAATTCTTTGGAGCCCCCGCGGGATGTTTTCACGATGGAGTATGAATCATAATAAATATAGGAAGTTGCCTTTCTGGATGGGAGTGCAAAAACCTGCAATGAAAAATGTTGATTGCTTCCACGCTACATCTGAAGCTGAATATTTAGACATAAGAAGGCTAGGCTTTATGCAACCAGTAGCATTAGTGCCAAATGGTGTTGATGTACCTCTGAACACAAACAAGGCAAGGGAAAAGCAATTATTATTTTTAGGTAGAGTTCATAAGCAAAAAGGAATTGAGTTACTGATAGACGCTTGGGAAAGTATTTGTGCTGATTATCCAGATTGGTCTCTAAAAATAGCTGGTCCAATTAATAATTCTTATAGTTCCTCACTCCAACAAGATACTATAGCTAGAAATATTCCTAGGTTGTCTTTTTTGGGTGAAGTCAAAGGTCAAGTTAAAACAGAATTGCTAAGTAATAGCGGTATTCTTGTATTGCCTACTTACTCAGAGAATTTTGGCATGGTTATCGCAGAAGCATTAGCTCATGCGTTACCAGTAGTTACCACTACAGAAACACCTTGGTTGGATTTGCAGAAAGACGGTATTGGTTGGGTAATTAAGCCTGATACTAAAGAGTTGATTGAGTGCCTAAGTTTTGTGATGAGCTGTTCGCTTGGTGTCTTGCATGAAATGGGTGAGAAAGGAAAGTATTGGGTTGGGAATAATTATAGCTGGGATATTATAACTAGTGATATTAGTGATACATATAAGTGGTTGCATGGCCTGGAAAAACAACCCAAGTGTGTGGTTACTGAATAAGTTTGGGCATTATTTTTTTGGGCGAATATTATGGAGTTTCTTACATGGTTGATGTGACAGTGCTGATTATCTCGTTTAATGAGATTGAAAATATTCCACATGCTGTGAAGAACTGCAAAGGTTGGGCTAAAGAGATAATTGTTCTCGATTCAGGTAGTACTGATGGAACCGTAGAGTATCTAAAAGCAGAGCAATGTAAAGTTTTCTACAGGGAGTTTGACAATTTTTCAAATCAAAGGAAGTACTTGCTAAATAGTATTGATGTATTTACAGAGTGGGTTTTCGTACTGGATGCAGATGAATATTTGACAGATGAATTGAAACGTGAAATTGAAGAAGAGTTAAAGAATCCAAAATTTGATGCTTATCGTATCAAGAGAAGATTCTATTGGATGGGGAAATGGGTTAAGAGAGGTTATTACCCAACAGAGCTTGTTCGATTCGGTAAGTACAAACTACTAGATTGTGACGGTAGGCCTATTAATGAGCATGTCATCTGTAAGACTGATAATGTTGGAAGTTTTGAAAACGACTTTATTGATGAAAATAGAAATGGATTAGCGGCGTGGTTTGAGAAGCATAATAACTATTCTAGTCGTGAAGCTGATGTATTATTTGAAGTGGACGAAACCAAATATAATCTATTCGGTTCGCAATACGAGCGCAAACGTTGGATAAGAACAAATATATGGAATAAGTTGCCAGTATTTATTCGACCTTTCTTATATCTGAATTATAGGTTATTTATTAAGCTGGGAATTTTAGATGGACCGCGCGTTGCTCTATATCATTTTTTGCATGCGTTTATTTATAGGTCAATGATAGATGCTAAGTATCTTGAGAGAAAATGGGCGAATAATAAACGTAATCAATAATAATGCGCTATGTTGTTATATATTAACTTTTAAAGAAATACTGAATGAAACAAATCCTCCAAGATCTTAAATCTGGTAACACCATTATTGAAGATGTCCCGTGTCCTTCTGTAAAAGCAGGGCATTTATTGATATCGACAACACATACGCTTATTTCTGCGGGCACTGAGAGAATGCTGGTTGATTTTGGCAAAGCCAATATGATTGATAAAGCTCGCCAGCAGCCAGATAAAGTCAAAATGGTGATCGATAAAGTAAAGACAGATGGTCTTGCGCCCACTATTCAGTCAGTTAAGAACAAGTTAGAACAGCCATTGCCCATGGGTTACTGCAATGTGGGTACAGTCATTGAAGTGGGTAAAGGGGTTGATGGTTTTTCTGTAGGTGACCGCGTGGCATCTAATGGCAAACATGCGGAAGTGGTGTGTGTGCCTAAAAATTTGTGTGCCAAAATTCCTGAGGCGGTCACAGATGAGGAAGCTGCCTTTACTGTGATCTCCTCTATTGCTTTGCAGGGTATTCGGCTGGTTCAGCCTACGCTGGGTGAGCGAGTAGTGGTCACGGGCCTGGGGTTGATTGGTTTGTTAACGGTTCAGTTATTGCGAGCACAGGGGTGTTCTGTGCTGGGTATAGATATGGACTCAGCCAAATGTGAATTAGCCCGGCAATTTGGTGCTGAAGTAGTCGATTTATCGAAAGGGCAAGACCCGGTTGCTGTCTCTGTTAATTTCTCACAAGGCTGCGGGGTAGATGCGGTGTTAATTACTGCCTCAACAAAAAGTAATGACCCGGTGCACCAGGCGGCGACAATGTGTCGCAAGCGTGGGCGCATTGTGTTGGTAGGTGTGGTTGGGCTTGCGCTTTCACGCGCAGACTTTTATGAAAAAGAATTGTCGTTTCAGGTGTCATGCTCTTATGGGCCTGGGCGTTATGATGCTGCCTATGAAGAACAGGGGCATGATTACCCGTTAGGTCATGTGCGCTGGACAGAGCAGCGTAACTTTCAGGCAGTGCTGGATTTGCTCGCGGCTAAATCGCTGGCTATTAATGCCTTGATCACGCATCGCTTTAATATTGATCAGGCTGCAGAGGCGTACGCAACCATGGAAAATGAACAACCCATGGGTATTGTTCTGCAATTTCCTGACAATGGTTCATCATCAGAAGGGAGTGCTCGTTTAAAACGTACGATTAGTTATCAAAACTCAGTCAGCCAGCCAGCGAATAAAGTCTCAGTGGGGTTTATTGGGGCGGGTAACTATGCAACCCAGGTGTTAATTCCTGCGTTTAGTCAAACGCCAACCAACCTTGTGTCAATTTCATCCAGCACCGGTGTGACGGGCACGCATGCTGCGAAGAAGTTTAACTTTGCACACTCCACGACAGATACAGAAGCATTAGTAAAGTCTGGCGATGTGAATACGCTGGCCATTGTGACGCGGCATAACTCACATGCGAAGTGGATTACACAGGCATTGAAAAATGGCAAACACGTTTTTGTGGAAAAACCGCTGGCCATTAATTCGCAGCAGCTGGAAGAGATAAAGCAAGCCTACAACGAATATGCGGTACCCAATGGTCTGCAACTGATGGTGGGGTTTAATCGCCGCTTTGCGCCACAGGTAGTCAAAATGCGTACACTGCTGGAAGCTACCAGTGGGCCTAAAAGTTTTATCATGACGGTGAATGCCGGCGCGATTCCCGCAGACCACTGGACACAGGATATGAATGTCGGCGGTGGGCGTATTATTGGTGAAGGTTGTCACTTTATTGATTTACTGCGCTTTCTGGCGGCATCACCAAGCACGGGTGTGCGTGCCATGAAAATGTCTGAGCCCGGCAATCATTGTGCAGATAATGTTTCATTCACCATTGAGTTTGAAAATGGTTCAATGGGAACGGTTCATTACCTGGCGTCGGGCAGCAAAGCATTTCCCAAGGAACGTCTGGAAGTATTTTGTTCCGGGGCAGTGTTACAATTGGATAACTTCCGCAAACTTAAAGGGTATGGCTGGTCTGGCTTTAAACAAATGAATCTCTCAAGGCAGGACAAAGGTAATAATGCATGTGTGAAAGCATTTGTAGATTCAGTGAGCGCTGGCGGTTGTAGCCCGATAAGCTTTGATGAGCTATGTGAGGTGACGCAACTGAGTTTTGATATTGTCGATCAGATCAGTTAATTATTTTTTGTGTCAAACCTACATCTACTTAAGCGGTTACGTACTGCCCGCTATTTAAAACCATCCCAGTTATTCTATTATATTCTTAGAAGAGGCTTGCCTGCACGCGCTGTAAAATATAATGGGCCTGTTACAACCAGAGCTGAAGCGAAGCTGGTAGAGCCGATTCCGGTGAATGGCATTTATGTGTCAGACACCGAGTTTGAATTCCTTAATGTGACTAGAGATATTGGCGCTGACCAAACTGATTGGCAATCAGGTGATATGTCGCGTTTATGGCAATACAACTTGCATTACTTTGACTTCCTTCGTGAGTCAGAGCGTTCGCTGGAAAATAAAAAAGCGCTGATAAATGACTGGATCAATGCGAATCCGCAAGGTGCTCAACCTGGCTGGGAGCCGTTTACGGTGAGCTTGCGCATAGTGAACTGGATGTTCTTTTTTTTAACCAGCATGGAACGTGAAGATATTCCACCTGCCTGGATTGAGAGTTTATTTGAGCAGGCGTTATGGCTTGCCAGCAATGACGAAAAACATATTTTAGCGAACCACTATTTTGAAAACATTAAGGCATTAATGTTTGCGGGCGTGTACTTTCAGGGAAAAACAGCGGCTAAATGGCTGAAAAAATCACAACAGTTATTACGCGAACAGCTTCATGAGCAGTTTCTGGAAGACGGTGGGCATTACGAGAAAAGCCCTCAGTACCATTGCCTGATGCTTGAAAACTGTCTGGACCTGTATAACCTGGTTGCGAATAACCGGGCGGTGTGTGACTTAAAGTTACAAACCATTTTAAAAAGCCAGATCGAATACTCATTACACTGGCTGAGTGACATTCAATACCATAACGGTGAAATTCCGCTGTTTAATGACACTGTCAATAATGTTGCCCCTGCCTATCTTGAACTTAGCCAGTATGCCAGTCGTTTATTTTTATATGAGCCGGAAGCCAGCATTGTCTCCGGTGGAAAGGTCATCGATCTGTATGCCTCCGGTTATTATGGCATTGAAGCCGGGCTGGATAAGTTTTTAATTGACTGTGGTGATATCAGCCCTGATTACCAGCCAGGGCATACGCATTGTGATTTCCTGAGCTATGAGCTGGTGTTTGATGACCAGATGATTGTGGTTGATTCCGGTGTGTTTGAATACACAGAAGGTGCAATGCGTAATTATGTGCGTTCTACCCAGGCACATAATACGGTGTCAGTCGATGGCGATCAGCAGTCTGAAATATGGGCTGAATTTAGAGTCGCGCGCCGTGCCTGTAAGTTGTTTGCAGAGATCACTCAGAATAATCAGGGTGCCTATTTCAAAGGCGGTTATGAAGGGTTTTATGCAGTGAGTGGCAAAGCCAAACACATGCGCGATGTTGCCATGCAACTGAACGAAGCGGGTAACGCTATCAGCCGTATTACAATCAGGGATGATATTCAGTTTAAAGGTAAACATCAGGTTGAGAGTTTTATACACCTGCATCCTTCGCTGGTCTGTAAAGATGATGGCGCGGGCAATATAGCGCTGATACAGTTTGGGGAAAGAGTCGCTAATGTCATACTGGATAAAGAAATAAGCTATAAAATTTCCACATCGTATTACTGCCCCGAATTTGGCAGACGACTGGAAAATTCTGTGATTATCATGCAGCACGCCGGAATAGACGGCGTTGATATGGGTTACATGATTGAGAAAGTATGATTATTAAAGACTTGCTGGATTCCCGCTTGCGCGGGAATGACGGAAATGGTTTTGGGATGATGGGTATAGGTTTGGGTGGTGTGAGTTGATTTGGAATGACGGAGATTTAAACGTTAGTCATCCCCGTGACAACGGGGATCCAGCGGTATCAATTTCAAGTAATATATTACGAATAAAATACGATGCAACTACGTGTTTAAAAAATAACGCCATTTAACTTATGCGAATATTGTTTCTGTCTCATTACTTTCCGCCAGAGGTGAACGCACCGGCGACGCGCACCTATGAGCATTGCAAACAATGGGTTGATCATGGGCATCAAGTGACAGTGATTTCATGTACACCGCATCACCCAATGGGGAAAGTCTACCCGGGGTACAAGAACAGGTTTTATCAGGTAGAAGAAAAAGACGGCATTAAAGCTATTAAAGTGCTGACCTATGTTACCGCCAACTCAGGTTTTTTAAAACGCACCTGGAATTATGTGTTTTATATGTTAATGGTAACTTTGATTGCACCCTTTATTTCAAAAGCCGATGTGGTTATCTCAACCTCACCTCAGTTCTTTAATGGCCTGGCAGGTTATTTTGTTTCAAGAATTAAACGCTGTCCGTGGGTGCTGGAAATTCGTGACTTGTGGCCGGAATCAATCCTGGCTGTTGGTGCGATAAAAAATAAATCAGCGATCAGGCTATTAGAATGGCTGGAAAAGTTTGTTTATCGTAAGGCAGATCACATTGTTCCTGTGACATTTTCATTTAAACGCCACATAGAAAACCACGGGGGCGATGCGAATAAAATTACCGTGATAAGAAATGGCGTTAATTTTGATATGTTTAAACTGCAGGAAAGGAATCATGAATATGCACGTTCTGTCGGTGTTGAGAATAAGTTTGTTGCTTCCTATGTGGGCACACATGGCATGGCGCATGGGCTAAACGTGATTCTGGATGCAGCAGAAAAACTAAAACACAAACCAGAAATTGCATTTTTAATGATTGGTGACGGTGCCGAAAAAGAAAAACTGTTGGCTGAAAGGAATCGTCGTCAGTTGGATAATGTCATTATGCTTGAGCAACAACCCAAACAGAAAATGCCTGATATCTGGTCAATTTCAGATGTCAGTCTGGTGTTATTGAAAAAGCAGGATTTATTTCTGACGGTAATTCCATCCAAAATATTTGAAACCATGGCAATGAAAAAGCCCATCATCCTGGGTGTGCGCGGGGAATCACAAGCATTAATCGAAGAAGGCAATGCGGGTATCTGTATTGAACCTGAAAATGTAGATGAACTGGTCGCCGCTGTAATTAAACTGTCTGAAGACTCTCAGGCGTATAATAATTATGCGGAAAATGGCTATGAATACGTTCAGCAGCACTTTGACCGTAAAAAGCTGGCTGATCAGTTCGAAAAGATTCTTGTGAATCTGGCGAAATGATTACCTGTTGAGAATCTTTGTTACCGTCTCGCCAATACCGGCGAGTGTTCTTACTGTATGTACTCCGGCATTTTCCAATGCCTTGTATTTGTCTTCTGCTGTGCCTTTGCCGCCACTAATAATGGCGCCTGCATGGCCCATGCGTTTACCGGCAGGTGCGCTGGCACCAGCAATGTAACTGACAATGGGTTTGGTGACTGCTGTTTGTATAAATTCGGCTGCTTCTTCTTCTGCAGTGCCGCCAATTTCACCCACCATGACAATGACATCAGTGTCCTGGTCGTGTTCAAACATGGTTAAACATTCAATAAAATCCAGACCATGAATTGGATCACCACCAATACCGATACAGGTTGACTGGCCATGGTCACTAGTCTGATTTACGGCAACGTAGGTTAGGGTGCCGGATCGCGAGACAATGCCCACATTACCTGCCTTGTGAATGGAACCAGGCATGATGCCAATCTTGCATTGATCAGGTGTAATGATGCCAGGGCAGTTCGGTCCGATTAATAATGAGCTGCTGGTGTCAAGAATGTCACTGACCGGAATCATATCCTGCACAGGAATACCTTCAGTGATGCAAACAATTAAGGGTATTTCAGCTTCAACGGCTTCCAGAATTGCATCTGCTGCAAAGGCGGCAGGAACATAAATAACCGTGGCATCAATGGCATGGTATCGCGTGGCTTCGTTGACAGTGTTGTACACAGGTAAATCAAGGTGCGTGTGGCCGCCTTTGCCCGGTGTTACGCCAGCAATAATTTTACTGCCGTATTCCAGTCCCTGTTGGGTATGAAATGTTCCCACACTTCCGGTAATGCCCTGGCAAAGTATTTGTGTGTACTCATCAATTAATACGCTCATGATTTTGTACCCGCTTTTTCAATGGCCAGTTTGGCACCTTCGGTGAGGTTGCTAACGGCAGTGATTAATTCATGTTTGCCTTTCAGGATTTCTTCACCCTTTTCAGCGTTAGTGCCCTGCAATAATACGACAACGGGTAAAGTAAGTTCTGTTTCTTCCAATGCCTGCAGGATGCCTTCGGCGATAACGTCACAACGTACGATGCCTCCAAAGATGTTGACGAAAATGGAGCGAACACTTTCATCGTCAATTAGTAAATTAAATGCCTGGGTTACACGCTGGGCGGTGGTGTTTCCGCCAACGTCCAGAAAGTTTGCGGGTTCCCCGCCGTGATGTTTGATTAAGTCCATCGTGGCCATGGCGAGTCCGGCGCCGTTAACAATGCAGCCAATACTTCCTTCCAGTTTTACGTAGTTAAGGTCATGCTGCTTGGCTTTTAACTCAATAGGGTTTTCCTGGCTTGTATCTTTCAGAGACGCTATTTTTTTATGCCGGAATAATGCGTTGTCATCGAAATTCATTTTTGCATCGAGTGCTAATAGTGAATCATCGTCTGAAACAATAAGCGGGTTAATTTCAATTAAAGAAGCATCGCTATCAAGAAACAGGGTATACATCTGTTTAAGGATATGTGAAAACTGCTTGAACTGGGCGTTGTTAAGCTGCAGATTCTGCGCAAGCAGACGGCAGTGATATCCCTGTACTCCCGATGTTTTATGAATATTTACTGATGATATTTTCTCGGGAGTTGTTTCAGCAACTTCTTCGATATTTACGCCGCCTTCTGCTGAAGCAATGGCAGTGATTTTTCTGCTGGCTCTGTCAATGAGCAGACTCAAATACATTTCCTGCTTGATTTCGGCAGGTTTTTCTACAAGCAGCGTATTGATGGGTAACCCGGCAGCATCGGTTTGTTTTGTGACTAGCCTGGTTCCCATGAGGGTGTCTATTTGTTGCTTGAGCTCTTCCTTATTGTGTGTCCAGAGAATCCCGCCTGCTTTGCCACGCCCGCCGGCATGGACCTGTGCTTTGACGATCCATGACTCACCGCCAAAGTTAGAGACAAATTTCTCGATGCTATCACCCTTGGTAAAAACTTCACTTCTGGGGACAGGGATTTCGTAGCTATGAAGCAGACGCTTGGATTGATATTCGTGGATATACACTGTGGGTCTCGAGCTTGGAGGTTAATTTTGCGTAACATTAACACAGAGTGATGCATGGTTCTCCAGTAAATTTATAAGATGAATTGTTAGTCGTCTCAGTGGTGCATTGAGGGATCTGTGAGGAAGATTCAGTGTCGCTGGATTCCCGCCTGCGCGGGAATGACGTGGGGTGTTTGCCGGAATGAAGCGGCTCGCAGGAACAACATGGGGTGGTTTCAGGATTGAAGCAGTGCGCAGGAATGACGTGGGGTGTTTGCCGGAATGAAGCAGTGCACAGGAATGATGTGGGGGTGTTTGCGGAAACGATGAGATGGTATCGAGAAATGAGAATAATATGGAAACATGTATGTGTAAGTGCAGGTAGCTAATGAGTTCTTGAGCGGTTCAACTGTATATTAATAAGATGAATTGTTAGTCGTCTTAGTGGTGCATTGAGGGATCTGTGCTGGAAGATTCAGTGTCGCTGGATTCCCGCCTGCGCGGGAATGACGTGGGGGTGCTTGCGGGATTGGAGCAGTGCGCAGGAATGACGTGGGAGTGTTTACGGGAATGAAGCGGCTCGCGGGAATGACGTGGGAGTGTTTGCGGGATTGGAGCAGTGCGCAGGAATGACGTGAGGGTGTTTGCGGGATTGGAGCAGTGCGCAGGAATGACGTGGGAGTGCTTGCGGGATTGGAGCAGTGCGCAGGAATGACGTGGGAGTGTTTACGGGAATGAAGCGGCTCGCGGGAATGACGTGGGAGTGTTTGTGGGAATGAAGCAGTGCGTGGAAATAACGTGGTTACAGGAATGATTAGATGGTATTGGTTTGCTGTTTTGTGCACATGCCAATGCGCACATATATCTTTTGCGCACCATTGTCATTCCCGCGCAGGCGGGAATCCAGTAGATTTAAAACATGGAGAAATTGCCTTGTGTTTACATAGTGACTAACAAAAAGAATGGTACGCTTTACATAGGCGTTACCACTCAGCTCAAACAGAGAATATGGCAACATAAAGAAAAAGTCGTAAGTAGCTTTAGTCAAAAATATAAATTGAATTTACTGGTGTACTACGAACTTCATGAGTCAATTGAAAGTGCAATTGTTCGGGAGAAACAAATGAAGAAGTGGAATCGACAATGGAAACTGCAATTAATCTTTAAGTTCAACCCGCAATGGTCAGATCTGTATCTGGAATTATTCTAATCGGTTAATTGGTTGTAATTTGTATTCAGGTGATACGGTAAATTTTGTATGAGTAAATTGAGTATGACTGGATCCCCGTTGTCACGGGGATGACGTATTAGCCGGAATTCACAACATCGATATGCTGCGACTACTGCAAACCCGTGACAGTCGTCATTCCCGCGCAGGCGGGAATCCAGCGGTGATTCGGGTTTGAATGTTGTTAAGGTATCAACAGCAGTTTTGGCTATTGGCTGGATCCCCGTTGTCACGGGGATGACGAATTATCAGTGACTAGACGAATATGCAGAAGACGCGTTTGTTGAAATGATTCGTGAAGTTTTTCATCTGCATGATCAAAGATTCCGTCATTCCCGCGCAGGCGGGAATCCAGCGGTGATTCGGGTTTGAGTGTTGTTAAGGTATCAACAGCAGTTTTGGCTATTGGCTGGATCCCCATTGTCACGGGGATGACGAATTAGCAGTGACTAGACGAATATGCAGAAGATGGGCTTGTTGAAATGATGCGTGAAGTTTTTCATCTGCATGATCTACAGATACCCGTCATTCCCGCGCAGGCGGGAATCCAGCGGTGATTCGGGCTTGAATGTTGTTAAGGTATCAACAGCAGTTTTGGCTATTGGCTGGATCCCCACCTGCACGGAATGACGAATTATCAGTGACTAGACGAATATGCAGAAGACGCGTTTGTTGAAATGATGCGTGAAGTTTTTCATCTGCATGATCAAGGATGCCGTCATTCCCGCGCAGGCGGGAATCCAGTCAATCTAAATAAGTGAACACTGATTATTAATGCAGGCTGGCAACTTTAATTAGTCGTTGACGCCAGTAAGGGTCGTTGATATTTGCGTATGTCACGTAGCTTCCGGACTTGGGTGCGTGAATGAATTGATCATTGCCGGCATAGATACCGACATGGGAAATGCTGTTACCATAAATGCGAAAGAACAGTATGTCACCAGGACTGGCAGATGCTAATTCTTTGGCAGGGCGGTGACGTGCCTGTTGTTTAGTCGTACGTGGGACTGCAATGTCTAATTGCCGATGTGTGTAGTAGACTAGCCCGCTGCAGTCGAATCCTTTTGGTGATGCGCCACCATACTTGTATGGCGATCCGATGAGTGATTCTGCAATCGATACAATTTGACTGCCTGTTGAATATTGCAAAGGGGTTGAGCGTTTGTAAGGTTGGGTAGAGGAATTGTTCTGGGTGTGAGAAGTGGATGCTGGCTTTTCCGGGGAAGAAGAACACCCCGTCAGTACCATAATTGCCATGAACATAAAACTATAGGCTAGTACATTTCTGATTAACTGAAACTGTGATTCCGCATTTCTCATAGGGCTCAACATTACAGAATTATTCTTGCATGATCTATAAGAACAGTTAAGTGGCAATATTCTTCCGATTTTATACGCTATTTTATTCTAACTATGTAATTTTTGTGACCGGGTTAAAGTTATTCCCGTAAACAGTGACATCTAAACTAATGATAAAACCATGAGTAATGCAAAGGGAATTAACGAAGCAAATATTGTTGATATAACGCTGGAAGGCAAGGGCGTGGCTGACCAGGAAGGGAAAGTAGTTTTTGTTCCATTCACGATCACAGGTGAGCGGGTCACGTTTGAGCATGCCAGACGAAAGAAAAATTATGATGAAGCTAAACTGATTGAAGTACTGGAAGCCTCTTCAGACAGAGTGGTACCTCAATGTGAATACTTTACTCATTGTGGTGGCTGTTCAATTCAGCATATTTCTGAACAGGCGCAGGTACAGTTTAAGCAGAAGGCAGTACTGGATACCTTAACGCGTATTGGCAAAATGGCGCCTGAAAATGTGATGCCACCAGTGCTAGACAAAGCGTGGGGGTATAGACGCCGTGCGCGCCTGGCTGTGAAATTTGTCGCCAAAAAAGGCCGGGCACTGGTAGGTTTTAGAGAATATAGCGCGCCTTACGTGGCGGATATGTGGAGTTGTGAGGTACTGCATCCTAATATTGCGGGTTTGATCAAACCATTGTCAGAGATGATCTCGCAGTTTTCAATTAAGGATAAAGTACCGCAAGTGGAATGCAGCGTGGCAGAGAATGCGACAGCGCTGGTATTTAGAGTGCTGGCAGAACCTTCAGATGAAGATATCGACAGGCTTGCAGAATTTGCGAAACAGTATTCAGTGCGCGTTTATTTGCAGACTAAAGGGCCTTCAACAGTCGCGCCTTTAAATAATGAAATCTTTGAGCCGCCGTTGGCTTATTCACTGCCGCCTTTTGACATCCGGATTGAGTTTCTGCCAATAGATTTTATTCAGGTACATAATGAGATTAACCAAAAGATGGTGCAGCAGGCTATTGAATGGTTACAGCTGGATGAGAGCCAGCATATTTTAGATCTGTTTTGTGGTCTGGGTAATTTTAGTTTGCCGGTTGCCAGGCATGTGGCAAACGTATTGGGTATTGAGGGCGATGACAATCTGGTTGATCGTGCGCGGCATAATGCGCATATCAATAACATCGCTAATGTGGAATTCAGAAAAGAAAACCTGTTTGACGTGAATGACAAGTGTGAGTGGCTGTCGAATAAATGGGATGCAGTCATTATTGATCCACCACGTGCAGGTGCGCGAGAAGTAGTAGAGTTAATATCCAGAGTTGATCCGAAAAAGATTTTATATATTTCCTGCCACCCCGGAACACTGGCCAGAGATGCCGATGTGCTTGTGAATACTCTGGGTTACCGTATGTTAAAAATGAATGTACTCAACATGTTTCCTCATACAGGGCATGTGGAAACGATGGCGTTATTTGTTAAGGGTTAATTAGAACTGTTAAAGGAACATTAGCCGCTTCAGCCATTGGCTGGATCCCCGTTGTCACGGGGATGACGTATTAAACGGGGATGACGAATTAGCCGGAATTAATAACGTAGATTAGCTGTGACTACTGTCAGCCCATGACGATCGTCATTCCCGCGCAGGCGGGAATCCAGCGGTGTTTCGGGTTTTGAGTGTAGTCAAAGGATCGCCTGGAACTTCAGCCATTGGCTGGATCCCCGTTGTCACGGGGATGACAGATATTTAAAGAACCGTCATTCCCGCGCAGGCGGGAATCCAGCGGTGATTCGGGTTTGTATGTTGTTAAGGTATCAACAGCAGTTTCAGCCATGGGCTGGATCCCCGTTGTCACGGGGATGACAGATATTTAAAGAACCGTCATTCCCGCGCAGGCGGGAATCCAGCGGTGTTTTGGGTTTGAGTGTAGCTAAAGGGTCATCAGGAACTTCAGCCATGGGTTGGATCCCCGTTGTCACGGGGATGACGTATTAAACGGGGATGACGCATTAAAAAGAATGACGGAAATGCATCATTTGCGGATTAGTTGTCAGATGTATTCGATATCACAGAATGTTTTTTACGAAAGTTGATGCGGAAAATATTTCCGTTTGGCTCAATGCGGTCGTTTACGATCGTGGTTGGCTTGGTGTTGTAGGGGTCTTCCTTGCGGGTTGAGACGGCATCAATAAGTGCTTCGTCCTGACAGTTTACCTTGCGAAAATCGCCACGGTAATCTACTTCATCTTCTTGACACAAACGTACGCCTGGTAAAAAACTGGATTCATAGACAGTTTTAGATTTAACAGAATACTTGGGTTGCACCTTGGATATTTCTTCCGCAGATGGGGGCGTCTGATTAACGCCTGTCTCTTCTGCAGCGCTGGCACTGGTGATTAACGTAGAGTAAGCGACTGAGGAAGATAGTAATAGAAAAGCAATTTTAGATGATTTCATGGTGTACCTCTTCATCATTGTATTGTTAAATTATATCATGTTTTAAACTGTTAAAAGCTTAACATTTAGTGAGGTTATTGCCGTTCTGTACGGGTATAAGTGTGACTTGTATAAGCTTATTGATGCCGCTTATCGAGCTTGTCAGGTTTAGGTGAGAAAGTCGTGCTTCAAGGTTTCGCTGAACGGGTATTTTCGTCCAGGGTAAACCTGCATTGGTGTTAATTGTCCCTTGTTAACTGGCTAACCGGCCCCATATAATCCCCACCATTGTTATTTAAGGAATTAGTTGCATGCCTATTTACGAATATGAGTGTCAACAATGCGGTCATCACCATGAGGCCCTACAGAAGATTAGTGAAGATCCATTGACAGATTGTCCTGCCTGTAATGAAAGCGCGCTGAAAAAATTAATCTCTGCCGCCGGTTTTAGATTAAGCGGTAGTGGCTGGTATGAAACGGATTTCAAATCCAGTAATAAGAAAAATTTAGCTAAAAGCGATTCTGAAAGTTCTACGAGTAAGCCAGCGAAGCCTGAAAAGTCAGCTAAAGCTGATGCATAAGCCACACTTGTTCAGGTAGAGATAATAGCGTGCTACGCCGTTACCTGATCGCCGGGTTGTTAGTCTGGGTGCCGCTGGGCATTACCTTCTTTGTCATCCGATTCATGCTCGAGATGATGGACCGGCTGTTACTGTTATTGCCAGTCGAGTGGCGGCCAGAAACAGTATTGGGTTTTACCATTCCAGGCTTTGGGCTGGTGCTGGCAGTGGCCATTCTGATTATTACCGGGATGATCGGCGCCAACTTGCTGGGCCGCAGTGTTTTGCGGGTTTGGGAAAGTCTATTAACCCGGATTCCACTGGTCAGAACTGTTTACTCTTCTGCCAAACAGATTATGTCCAGCCTGCTGTCCACAGGTAGCGAGTCATTTCGTAAGGTCCTGCTTATTGAGTATCCGCGCAAAGGCATCTGGACAGTTTGTTTTCAGACCGGTGCGGCGGCGAGAGAAATCCAGTCCAGGCTGGATAAAAAAGTCATCATGGTGTTTGTGCCAACCACCCCCAATCCTACTTCTGGCTTTGTCATGGCGGTACCTGTTGAGGAAACGATTGAACTGGATATGGATATCGAAAGCGCGCTTAAATTAGTTATGTCTTTAGGTATCGTCACCAATTCTGATAAGGCTGAAGTTGATTCGAGCAGGACGACTACGTAATATCCTCACCTTCCGTTGAAAGCTGGTGTTATCTGGCTTTGCAGCGTATCGAATTGTGAATATCACAAACTAAAATTACATCTCAGCCAGGAAGCTAAAGCATGCGCACGCAATATTGTGGGGAAGTCACTAAAGATAATCTTGATCAGGAAGTCACGCTATGTGGTTGGGTGAATCGCCGTCGTGATCACGGTGGGGTCATTTTTATAGATTTACGCGACAGAACGGGACTGGTTCAGGTGGTTTTCGACCCAGATCGTGCAGATATCTTCAAGCTTGCTGAGCAGATTCGTAACGAATATGTGCTTCAGGTAACCGCAAAAGTGCGTTTACGTCCTGAAGGGACAGTGAATCCTGAATTAACGACAGGTGAAATTGAAGTTCTGGCCACCGAGCTGAATGTGCTCAATGAGTCTGACACCCCTCCGTTTCAAATCGATGACGATGATGTAAACGAAGAATCCCGTTTACGTTATCGCTATGTGGATCTGCGTCGCCCGGTCATGCAGGAACGCATTCAGATGCGTGTGAAGGTGATTCAGGCATTACGAAATTATCTGGATAACAACGGTTTTCTGGATATAGAAACACCCATGCTGACGAAAGCAACACCTGAAGGTGCGCGTGATTATCTGGTCCCGAGTCGAACTCATCCGGGCTCGTTTTTTGCCTTGCCTCAGTCACCACAAATATTCAAACAGTTATTAATGATGGGCGGATTTGACCGCTATTATCAAATCGCGCGATGTTTCAGAGATGAAGACCTGCGTGCAGATCGCCAGCCGGAATTCACACAACTGGATATCGAGACCTCGTTCCTGGGTGAAGAAGACATAATTGTCATGATGGAAGGCATGATGCGCGATATGTTCAAGGCAACATTAAATGTCGAGTTACCAAATCCTTTCCCGCGTATGCCGTATGCAGAAGCCATGCATCGTTACGGTTCAGACAAGCCCGACTTGCGTATTCCACTGGAACTGGTAGATATCACTGATCTCATGACAGAGGTTGAATTCAAAGTATTCAGTGGCCCGGCGAACGATGAAAAAGGGCGTGTTGCAGTATTGCGTTTGCCAAATGGCAGCGAACTTTCACGCAAGGAAATTGATGATTACACCAAATATGTAGCTAACTATGGTGCGAGAGGTCTGGCATACATTAAATGTAACGATGTTGCGCAAGGCAGAGAAGGTTTGCAAAGCCCGATTCTCAAATTCCTGCCGGATGATGTCATAGAAAAAATTATACAGCGTACGCAGGCTGGCAACGGAGACCTGCTATTCTTTGGTGCGGATAAAACTACGGTAGTGAATGATGCCTTGGGTGCGTTAAGAGTGAAGCTTGGCATTGATCGCAACTTGCTAGAAGGTGAATGGAAACCATTGTGGGTGATAGATTTCCCAATGTTTGAATGGGATGAAAAGGAAAATCGCTGGAATGCTCTGCATCATCCGTTTACTGCACCAAACTTTGATTCAGCCCAGCAGTTACTCGATAACCCGGGTGAAAGTCTGTCGAAAGCCTATGACATGGTACTTAATGGCACTGAGCTAGGTGGTGGTTCAGTACGTATCCACAAACAGGATATTCAAAAGGCGGTATTTGAAGTATTGAATATTTCAGAACAGGAGGCGGAAAGTAAGTTTGGCTTCCTGCTAAAAGCACTGAAATACGGGTGCCCCCCACATGCCGGAATTGCTTTTGGTATGGACCGCCTGATTATGTTGATGACAGGAAGTCATTCTATTCGTGACGTGATGGCATTCCCTAAAACACAAACCGCTCAATGCCCGTTAACCGACGCGCCTGCCGAGGTGAGTGAACGTCAACTGAAAGAACTGAATATTCGTCTGAGAGCAAAAGCACAGGAGTCATAAGTCATTCCCGCGCAGGCGGGAATCCAGCGGTGTTTCGGGTTTAGGTCATGCCTGAGATATACCTGATGCTTTAGGATGGGCTGGATCCCCGTTGTCACGGGGATGACGAATTCGCAGTAATTCAGTATTTTGATAATCCATGATCCCGTATTCAGTAAATCATTGTCGCTTCCGAAAATCTCCGTCATTCCCGCGCAGGCGGGAATCCAGCGGTGTTACGGGTTTAAGTCATGCCAGAGATATACCTGATGTTTTAGGGATAGGCTGGATCCCCGTTGTCACGGGGATGACTAACGTTTAAATTTCCGTCATTCCCGCGCAGGCGGGAATCCAGCTGTGTTTCAGGTTTAGGTTATGCTTGAGATATACCTGACGCTTTAGGGATGGGTTGGATCCCCGTTGTCACGGGGATGACGGAAATCATTTATGTATTCATAAGTCATTCCCGCGCAGGCGGGAATCCAGCGGTGTTACGGGTTTGAGTCATGCTAGAGATGTACCTGATGTTTTAGGGATAGGCTGGATCCCCATTGTCACGGGGATGACGAATTAGTGTGAAGGACATTTTCTTATACTGTTTCGATCTGTATGCTCAACGCATAGTAGCGATTGCCCACTGATACTCTTCAGAGCTCGGGTGTTCATTTTGCAGTAAATTGAAGTAGCTTACTTCTACTTCTTTGTCTTTCATTAATCGTCCGATTTCGATGCCCAGCTTTAATGTCTGTGGTGAGTGGGACGCGATCTGTGAGTATGCATGTAGTCGCTCAAGTGCTGGAATGCCACGTCCTTTGGATAAATTAATTTTTGCTAACTGAAATAACGCAACAGAGTTATTTCGTTTGAAATCCAGTGCAGTTTTAAAGTAGTTTTCGGCCTGATCGAGGTCAGGGACGCGCAAGGCACATAAACCTGCATTGGTATAGGCAATTTCGGGATTAGGGTTGCTTGAGTGAGTACCAGCGCGAAGAAATTTTTCTTCTGCTTCTTTCATGTTGCCGTGGTCGCATAAAAAGCTTCCGTAATTATTTAATGTAGATGCATCGTTGCGCGCCTGAGATAATGCTTTCTCAAAATGTTTAACGGCTAGCGCGGGTTGTTGGCTTTTCCCGTAAATGAGCCCCGCGATATTGTTCGCATCGACACTGTTGGGATCGAGTACCAGCGCCTGATTTATAGTCTGCTGGGCTTTGGCCAGTGCTCCGCGTTGTGCGTAAACAAGACTATTGGTAACAAGTACATTAATATCAGGTGGAGAAGTCGTATCTTTAGGTGTGCTGGGCTGGGAACTGCATCCCGCCAGGTAGCAGGCCAGTAGTAATGCGAAAAAAATTCTTAATTGGTTAATCACGATAAAATACGCTGACGATGATAAATGTGTGCTCCAATGTATCACTAATCTAATGAAAGCATAATGACACAAGCGATGGATGATAAGGAAAAATACAAACGCCCTGAGTCTGTGCTGGTCGTTATCTATAGTAAAACAGGCCATGTGCTTATGATGCAGCGTGTGTTTCCTAAAGAATTCTGGCAATCGGTAACGGGGAGTCTGGAATGGGGCGAGAATGCAGAGCAGGCAGCGAAACGTGAACTGAAAGAGGAGACGGGGCTGGACGCCAATGGACTAATTGACTGCCATTACTCCCAGCAGTTCGAAATTTATTCAATCTGGCGAGATCGATACCAGCCAGGAGTGATGCATAATCAGGAGCATGTATTTTTGATGCCATTAGAGCGCTGCGAAAAAATCAAAATGGACCCACGTGAGCATTGTGAAATTAAATGGGTTACCCGTGCAGAAGCGATTCAAATGGCAACATCTCACACCAATAGCGAAGCAATTTTACGCTGGGTGCCCGAGATGGGTTCTGAACATTAGTCACTTTGCTGAATCTGCTTAGAAACATTCTCAGCAGATGCTAAACTAGCACCTTTTAGTTATACGAGAGGATTATGGCAGGACATAGTAAATGGGCAAATATTCAACACCGCAAGAAGGCTCAGGACTCCAAACGCGGTAAAATTTTTACAAAGCTTATTCGGGAGATCACAGTAGCATCCCGAATGGGAGGCTCAGATCTTTCAGCAAATCCTCGCTTACGTATTGCGGTCGACAAAGGTTTGAGCGCAAATATGACAAAAGACACCATCGACCGTGCGATAAAGCGTGGTGCGGGCGAACTCGAAGGAATGGAGTATGAGGAAATTCAGTATGAAGGATATGGCGCCGGTGGCACTGCGGTGCTTGTGGATTGCCTGACTGATAACCGTAATCGCACCGTGGCAGAAGTGCGTCATGCATTCTCAAAGCATGGCGGTAACCTTGGTACTAGTGGTTCGGTGGCATACCTGTTTTCCAAGCAGGGTGTGTTCAGTTTTGAAGAGGGTGTGGATGAAGATCGATTAATGGAGATAGCGCTGGAATCTGGTGGTGAAGACATTGTTAATAATGATGATGGCTCGATTGATGTGATATGCCAGCCAGAAGATTTTGTCGCCCTGAAAGAGGCACTGGAAGCTGCGGATTTAAAAGCCAGCTTTTCAGAAGTGTCCATGCGGGCAGAAACCATGGCCGAAGTCAGTGACAAAGATGCAGAAAAAATTATTCGTTTAATTGATGTCCTTGAAGAATTAGACGACGTGCAAAATGTTTATTCAAATGCAGACTATCCTGAGTCTGTGCTGGAGAATTTAAGTTAATACTAATCAGTCAATGGTGCGCATACTTGGTATTGATCCAGGCTCTGTAAAAACCGGTTACGGAATAATTGAAAGTAACGGCCAGCAAAGTCGTTATGTTGATAGTGGCTATCTAAAACTACCTGTTGATGGGCTGGCCAATAAGCTGGGGGAAATCTTTTCCCAATTATCCAGTGTAATCGGAGAGCATCAGCCTGATCACATGGCCATTGAGCAGGTCTTTCTGTCTAAAAACGCGGCATCTGCATTGAAACTTGGGCATGCGCGCGGTGCTGCAATGACTGCAGGCGTACATGCCAGCCTTGAAATTTATGAATATAGTGCGAGATCAGTCAAGCAGTCGACAGTGGGTTACGGGGCGGCTTCAAAAGAACAAATTCAGCACATGGTTTTGCGATTGTTAAATATTCGTAAGGTGCTTCAGGAGGATGAAGCAGATGCACTGGCTGTCGCACTTTGTCATGCACATACCGGTTTATCTCCCCAGTATCAAAAAAACATCAAGGCAACACAGTAAATGATCGGACGTTTGCATGGCCAGCTTGTTTATAAACAGCCTCCGGGGCTGATGATTGATGTTAATGGTGTGGGTTATGAAGTAGATGCACCCATGTCTACGTTTTATCAATTACCCGAATGCGGGAATAATATTACTTTGCACATTCATATGATTGTGCGTGAAGATGCGCAAACGCTTTACGGGTTTCATGATCTTGCTGACCGCAGTCTTTTTCGTACGTTATTAAAAGTCAATGGAGTGGGTGCAAAAATGGCACTGACAATACTGTCTGGTATGGATGCAAACGGGTTTAAACACTGTATTAAATTTGGAGATACAGATGCACTGGTTCGTCTGCCAGGTGTCGGCAAGAAAACGGCAGAACGGTTGGTTGTAGAATTACGTGACCGACTGGATAATGATTCAGCAACTCCTGTGATCAGCGAGGTGGGTGCTAATACAGGCGCTGCGCGTAATCATGTTGAAGAAGCGATCTCGGCATTGACAGCTCTCGGTTATAAAGGACCAGAAGCGATGCGGATGATCAAGAATGTGCAGGACGAAACCTCATCATGTGAAGATCTAATCCGTCTGGCACTAAAATCCAGCCTGAGTAATTAAGCCAGAACCATCAATAAAATCATGACGACTGAACGAATCATAGAAGCCGACAGTATTAGCAATGAAGATGTTGCTTTGGATCGGGCTATCCGGCCACGCACTTTGTCTGACTATACCGGGCAGGAAAAAGTCTGTGAGCAAATGGAGATATTTATTGCGGCTGCACGTGAACGTAAAGAAGCACTGGATCATGTGCTGATTTTTGGGCCGCCGGGCTTAGGTAAAACAACTTTGTCGCATATCATTGCTAATGAGTTGTCAGTCAATATGCGTCAGACCTCCGGGCCGGTACTTGAAAAAGCTGGCGACCTGGCTGCAATTCTGACAAATCTCGAAGAAAACGATGTGCTGTTTGTTGATGAGATTCATCGTCTCAGTCCTGTGGTTGAAGAAGTGTTATACCCTGCGCTGGAAGACTTTCAGTTGGATATTGTGATTGGTGAGGGTCCAAGTGCGCGTTCTATTAAGCTGGACTTGCCTCCATTTACACTGGTGGGTGCAACGACACGCGCTGGGCTGCTAACGTCTCCATTGCGTGATCGTTTCGGTATAGTTCAACGCCTGGAGTTTTATACGACTGACGAACTTATGTCGATTGTTACGCGCTCGGCAGGTATTTTGAATGTCGAACTTGACCAGGAAGGTGCGGTTGAAATCGCAAAGCGTTCACGCGGTACACCGCGTATTGCGAATCGCCTGTTAAGACGTGTGCGAGATTATGCGCAAGTCAAGGCAGATGGTGTAATTACAAAAGATATTGCTGATAAAGCACTGGATATGTTGAGTGTTGATCACAACGGCTTTGATCAAATGGATCGTCGTGTATTGCTTGCTGTGATTGAGAAATTTGATGGCGGTCCTGTTGGCCTGGACAGTCTCTCTGCGGCAGTAGGTGAAGAACGTGGTACTATTGAAGATGTGATAGAGCCGTTCCTGATTTTAAATGGTTTCCTGATGCGCACCCCGCGTGGCCGCGTAGCAACTATGAATTGCTATCGCCATTTTGGCTTACGCGCGCCCATGCAGTTAGAACAAGCACAGCAGGAGGAAGCAGATTTATTTGCGGGTGATAAATAGGCGTGCAGACATATCTGGCTGACAATTTAAATCTTAGTAGTATTGAAATAATACATCCCCCCCACAGTTATCATATGAGTGACTTGACGAATAGCAGCTCGTATTATCGTGACATTGAGAAGCGCGAAGCAGTTATGGTCTTTCCGAACTCGCAGCGTCATCCCCGCGCAGGCGGAGATCCAGCGGAAGTTGGGTGAAGTAACTTTGAGTATGGTGTGTTATTAAATGACGGATGGAGCTCCATTGTCATGGAGATGAAGTGAGATTTGATCTAATTGCGAATGCACAGTGTCATCCCCGCGCAGGCGGAAGTTTGAGGGAGAGGCAATAAACAAATACTGCTGGATTCCCGTTGTCACGGGAATGGCAGTAACACCAGGAAACCGCGTCATCACTGCGAAAGCGGGGATCCAGCAAAAGTTGGGTGAAGTAACTTTGAGGATGGTGTGTTATTAAATGATATCTGGATCTCCATTGCCATGGAGATGACGTGAGTTTGGTCTGACTGCGAATGCACTGCGTCATCCCTGCGAAAGTTTGAGGGAGAGGCAATAAATAAATACTGCTGGATTCCCGATGTCACGGGAATGACAGTAACACCAGGAAACACCCGTCATCTCCGCGCAGGCGGAGATCCAGCGGAAGTTTGAGGGAGAGGCAATAAACAAACACTGCTGGATTCCCGTTGTCACGGGAATGACAGTAACATCGGGAAATCCCGTCGTCCTCGCGAAAGCGGGGATCCGGCGGAAGTTTGAGGGAAAGGCAATAAACAAATACTGCTGGATTCCCGTTGTCACGGGAATGACAGTAACATCGGGAAATCCCGTCGTCCTCGCGAAAGCGGGGATCCGGCGGAAGTTGGGTGAAGTAACTCTGAGTACGGTGTGTTATTAAAAGACGGCTGGATCTCCATTGCCAAGGAGATGACGAGTGAAGATGCCAATAGCAAAATAAATGAATACTTATGACAAATAATATGAAGCCATTTCATTGGCCGGTGCGAGTTTACTATGAGGATACCGATGCAGGGGGGGTGGTGTTTTATGCCAACTACCTGAGGTTTCTGGAGCGGGCGCGTACCGAGTGGTTGCGCTCATCTGGTTTTGAACAGGACCAGCTGAGATCGGAATATGGTATTGTATTTGCCGTGAGAGAGGTGGGTATTAAATACCTTAAACCCGCCCGTTTTAACGAGCAGTTATCTGTTTCTGTGGAAAATATTCAGCTCAAACAGGCAAGTATGGCAATGCAGCAGTCAGTTTATAAAATAGATACAGATAAAAACGAATTAATTGTAAAAGCCACTGTCAATGTAGTGTGTTTACACAGCGAACAGTTTTCCCCGAGTCCTATTCCTAAACCAATATATGAAGTTTTGAAAGCATGCATGTAGATATGAGTATTTATCGGCTAATTGCCGATGCGAGTTTATTAGTCCAGATTGTTATGATCATCCTTGTATTTGCGTCTGTCATTTCGTGGACGATGATATTCAGTAAAGCACGAGTCCTTAAAATGGCGACTAAAGATGCCAATGCATTTGAAGATCGCTTCTGGTCTGGAGCAGATTTACCCTCTTTGTACGAAAAAGTCGGCGCCAAACGAAATATTTCAGGCATGGAGCGAATATTTGTGTCTGGTTTTAAAGAATATATTCGACTCCACAAGACACGCAGAGTGTCGGCATTATCGATCAGTGATACGTCTTTAAGATCAATGAAGGTAGCGCTTTCAAGAGAAATTGATTTTCTTGAAAATTACCTGTCTTTCCTGGCAACTGTTGGTTCTACCAGTCCCTATATCGGATTGTTTGGGACTGTATGGGGAATCATGAATTCATTTCGTGCGCTTGCCGATGTTCAGCAGGCGACTTTATCGGCAGTGGCTCCGGGGATTGCAGAAGCACTCATCGCAACAGCGATGGGCTTATTCGCTGCTATACCAGCGGTTATTGCCTATAACCGCTATTCATCACAAGCGGACCGTCTGATTACCCGTTACGACAACTTCGTCGAAGAATTTACCGGATTATTGCAGCGACAGGCCATCACGCGTGAGTCGGAAGCGGCACAAGCACGGAGCGTAGATAGCTAATGTCTCAGTCAATCTCACGTCGGCGCAAGCCAATGGCCGATATTAATGTCGTGCCATATATCGATGTGATGCTGGTGTTGCTGGTGATCTTTATGGTGACGGCGCCAATGTTTAATCAAGGCGTTCAGGTGGATTTACCTCAGGCACCTTCTGATCCGATTAAAGAATTTATGGAGCAGGATGAGCCATTCATTGTGTCGGTGGATCAGCTGGGCAAAATTTATGTCAATAAAGGCTCTAACCCGCAGCGTCCCATGACACTGGATGAGTTTCGCCAGTTAGCACCAGGCATGCTCGCCCAGGAACCCACCAAGCAGGCGTATGTAAAAGGTGATCAAAATGTCATGTATGGCAGAGTGGTTGAGGTCATGGTGGCACTGCAGCAGGCTGGCGTGCCTTCTGTGGGGTTAATTTCACAGCCAGAAACTAAAGATAACTAGGCAGTAATGATCAAGGCCCCGCTTTATCTTCCGCGCTCCGCGCTTATTGCAGTTATTGTGCATGTGGTTGTTTTTACTCTGTTTATTGTCGGGTTTCAGATGAAACCCAAAGTCAGTCAGGCAGTGGTTGATCCCGTGAATATCGTTAAAGCCGAAGTCATTGACGGAGCTGCAATAGAGCAGGAAAAGGAAAAAATTCGTGATGAACAGGAAATGCGTGAGCGTAAAAAGCGCGAAGAAGAACAGCGCAGGCAACGCGAAGCCGAACAGGAAAAGAAAAAACAGGAAGAGGCCAAAAAGCGTGAAGAAGAAAAACGTCAGGCTGAAGTAGCCAAAGCGAAAGAAGAAAAACGACTTGCCGAGGAAAAAGCCAAAAAAGAGGCACAGGCCAGGGAAAAAGCGGAGCTTGCGAAAAAGAAAGCGGAAGAAGACAGGAAAAAAGCCGAGCAGGAACGTGTTAAAGCCGAACAGGAAAAGAAAAAAGCGGAACAGGAGCGACTAAAAGCAGAAGAGAACGCCAGGAAACTTGCTGAGGAACTGAAAAAACAGGAAGAGGCCAAAAAGCGGGCTGAAAAAGAAGCGGAACAAAAGCGTCTGGATGCGATCCTAGAGCAGGAAGAGGCAGAAATTCGCGCTGAACAGGAACGGGCTGCCAAGGCGGCGAGACAGCGAGAATTAAATACTTTACAGTCGCAGTATATTGGCGCTATTCAATCGAAAGTAACCAGTCGCTGGCGCAGACCACCCGGAGTCGATACCAGTAATGCATTTTGCAAAGTGAGAATCAAGCAGGCGATTGGCGGTTATATAGAAGAAGTTGCTATTGTTAAATGTAATGGTGGAAATGAACAATTTAGAAAGTCAGTCGAGGAAGCGGTTTGGAAATCTGATCCATTGCCGTCACCGCCAGATGATGATGTGTTCCTGCGTGAGTTTATTTTGAATTTTAATCCCAGCTAGATTAATTAGCCTACTTAATTATGAAAAGAATCCCTGTATTAATTTTGTTACTGACAACGATATTTTCCAGTCATGCCTATGCGTTACTGGAAATTGAAATTACTCAAGGTGTGGAAGCTGCCATGCCAGTCGCAATTACACCTGTATCAGGTGATATGCCGATAGAAGCGACACTGCTTGAAAGTGTCGTATTTTCTGATTTGCATAGAAGTGGATATTTTTCCATTATCGACAAGAAAAATTATCCGCAACAAACAGTCAAGCTTGATGAAGTGGATTACAACAGATGGCGAAATGTTGGTATTGAAGCACTATTAACCATGACAGCAACGTCTGCCGGCGATGGCAAAGTGCGTGTTCAGTTTGAGTTATATGATCTGGTTAGAAAGAGCCGTGTGCTTGGCCACTCAGTCACGACAAAGAAAAACCAGTTGCGTAAAGTGGCACATAAGATATCGGATCTGGTATTTGAAAAGCTGACCGGAATTAAGGGTGCATTCAGTACACGTATTGCCTATATCAGTGAGGCGGGCGGCAAGAGTGGCAAGACATACCAGTTACAGATAGCCGATGCAGATGGCTACAATCCAAGAACAGTGTTTTCTTCATCCAAGCAGTTGTTGTCTCCTGCCTGGTCGCCAGATGGACGTCGTCTGGCATATGTGTCATTTGAAAACGAACGTACAGAGATTTTTGTACAGGATATTTCAACTGGCAAACGTACAAAAATATCGTCTGAACCAGGTATTAATAGCGCGCCTGCCTGGTCGCCGGATGGAACTTCAATTGCACTGACACTGTCTTCAGGCGGTAGTCCGGATGTCTATATTCTGGATGTTGAATCACGCAAGTTACGTAAGCTGACAGATCATTATGGAATCGACACTGAGCCTGCCTGGTCTCCAGATGGACGATTTGTTTACTTCACATCAAACCGTTCGGGTGCGCCACAAATATATCGAGTCTCTTTTGGTGGCGGGTCTCCCAAGCGTATGACATTTGAAGGTAATTACAATGCGGCACCCAGTGTGTCGGTCGATGGCAAATCATTAGCGATGGTGCATAAAAATGATGGTGGCTATCAGATCGGCTTGCTTGATACAGAAACCAATTCATTTAGATTGCTTACAGATGGCACGCTAGATGAAGCACCAAGTTTTGCACCTAATGGCAGTATGATTATTTATTCAACCCGCCATAACAATAGTACTGTTCTGTCTGCAGTGAGTGCGGATGGCCGGGTAAAACAGCGATTGAGTTTGCAGAAAGAAAAAGTGAGAGAGCCTTCCTGGTCTCCATTTCGTAGATAATTTTCAGGAATTTTTTAAGAGGAATACACATGAATATGCGACAAATTTCAGTAATATTTTTTCTATCGCTAATGCTGGTTATTGGCGGTTGTTCAGGTAACAAAACCAAAGGTGATGATGGTGCAATGGTCAGCGATGGTATCGAGGATGGTGCTCCAATTGATCTGGGTGAAGATGAATATTCATCGTCTGGCCTGAATGAAGATGGTTCAGTTATTCTGGATCCGCTTGACGATCCAGCGAGTGATCTGTTTGTGCGTACAATTTACTTTGACTATGACAGTGCCAATATTCGGGAAGACTCCTTGCTGATCGTGCGCGAACATGGAAAATACCTGAGTAGTAATCCAGATCGTCTTATTCGTCTGGAAGGTCATGCAGATGAGCGTGGAACACGCGAATATAACCTGGCACTGGGTGAAGAGCGCGCAAAGTCTGTGCGTGAAGTATTATTGCTGGAAGGTGCACAGGAAGTACAAATTGAAATTGTCAGCTTTGGTGAAGAACGTCCTGCCGTTGAGGGGACAGATGAGGCAGCGCTTCAGTTGAATCGACGTGTAGAAGTTGTTTACTAAAGTAATTAGGTAAAACAGAAGTTCGAAAGTAGAGTGTAAAGGGAATTTTATGAAGCATAGCCGTTTAACTGTCGTTATCAATCTTTTACTGCTGGTATTATTTTCACAGGCAGTCAGTGCTGCGCCTAAAGCAACAAAAGAAGAACTGAATATAGTGACTCAGCGTCTGGAGAGACTTGAAAGAGCACTGGATAGTGAAGCGGCTAGCTCAGCCAAGACGGAAAGTTTAATTACTCTGCAACAGAAAATGAACGGCCTGCAGAGTGAGCTTCAGGAACTTAGAGGTCAGAATGAAAGTTTGCGTAATGAGCTGGAGCAGCTGAGAAAGCAGCAACGTGACTCTTTTATTGCGATTGACAAGCGACTGCAGGAAGCGTCGGCCATGGAGACAAATTCGGGTAGTAGTGAAGCAACGCAATCTTCTCAATCCAGTGTGAATGAGGTTCAGGAAGATGCAGGCAAGTCTGAACAAAAGGTGGTGGAAAGAAAGCCTATTGTTGTGCCGAGTGAAACAGAGGATTCTGATGAAACAATTAACGCCTATCGAAATGCATTCCTGCTGTTAAAACAACGTCGCCATGACGAGTCGATAACTGCTTTTGAAGATTTTTTGTCGAGCTATCCCAAGAGTAAATATTCCGCAAACGCACAGTATTGGCTGGCTGAAGCGAATTATGTAACCAAGCGATATGATCGGGCGCTGGTTGAATTTAATAAAGTGATTGATCGCTATCCTACCAGCAGCAAATTACCAGATGCACGCCTAAAGATTGGCTTTACTCAGTATGAATTGGGCCAGTTTGATGAGTCACGTGTTACCTTGACGCGTCTGCGGGCACAGTTTCCCAATTCAACAGTGGCAGGTCTGGCCCAGGAGCGTTTGGAACGCCTGGAGAAAGAAGGTCACTAAAGTGTTGCTGGCGCTTCCCATGTGAAGTGCTTAATATGAAGGTAATGGTTAGTAAGCTGCCTCATATTATTTAATGTCCGATTCCAGACTTCGAATTACCGAAATATTTTATTCCTTACAGGGTGAAACCTGCACAGTGGGACTACCAACTGTGTTTGTGCGCCTTACCGGGTGTCCTTTGCGTTGCAGGTACTGTGATACCGAATATGCTTTTTCCGGTGGGCAGTGGATGGATTTCCCGGCAATTCTTTCCACTATTAAAGACTACAGAACACCATATATTACGGTTACTGGTGGAGAGCCTCTTGCCCAGCCAGAGTGTCTTCCCCTGCTTGTGCAATTATGTGATGACGGCTATCAGGTGTCTCTGGAAACAAGCGGTGCGATGCCACTGGAAGAGGTTGATCCGCGTGTTAAAAAAATCATGGATATTAAAACGCCTGACTCAGCAGAAGTTGAACGCAATCGCTGGGAGAACCTGGACTGCATAAGCGACAAAGACCAGATCAAATTTGTCATTTGTAGTGAGCAGGATTATCTATGGAGTAAACAGCAACTGGAAAGTAAATCGCTGCACTCCATGTGTGAAGTATTGTTTTCGCCCAGTCACGAACAATTGAATCCTACTCAGCTGGCTGACTGGATTTTACGCGATCAACTGCCAGTACGTTTTCAGATGCAGTTACATAAAGTGTTATGGGGTAACCAGCCCGGGAAGTGACTGTGCCGACAAATAATAAAAAGCTTGCAGTAGTACTTTTATCGGGAGGACTGGATTCCGCAACGGCACTGGCCATCGCTCAACAACAGGGCTACCAGTGTTATGCCTTGAGTTTTCGTTATGGACAGCGTCATACGGCAGAACTGGAAGCGTGTATGCGTATCGCTAAAACAGCAAATGTTGAAAAACATCATATTGTCGACCTGGATTTATCGCTTTTCGAAAATTCAGCGTTGACTAATCATGCTCTGGATATTCCTACCCAGGCATCGGAGGATATCCCGGTAACTTATGTGCCTGCCAGGAACACCATATTTTTATCTGTGGCTATGGGGTGGGCTGAAGTACTGGAGGCAACTGCTATTTTTATTGGTGTTAATGCTGTGGATTATTCCGGCTACCCGGATTGCAGGCCCGAATTTATCAATGCATTTCAGTCTATGTCTGATTTGGCGACCAAAGCGGGAGTCGAGGGAAGTGGTGTAAAAATACTGACCCCGCTGATCAATCTGACCAAAGCAGAAATAATTCTTAAAGGTGTTGGCTTGGGTGTCAATTATGCGGATACTGTTTCATGCTATCAGGCGGATGGGGATGGCCTTGCTTGTGGGCAGTGCGATTCCTGTCAATTAAGAGAAAAAGGGTTTCGTGATGCACAGATAAATGATCCCACTCAGTATCAACAATGACAACTAACTTGATGAAAACAATAATCTATTCACAAAACTTATAGACGCAAAGAAAAAATGTATACAAAATAAACTATATAAGATATTTATAATATGCTAATGTATTTTCTTTTCAATCGCTAACGTATAATAACTACAGGAGGGCACACGATGTCAGAAAAGAAAAAGCTCGCCATCATTGCTACAAAGGGAAGTCTGGACTGGGCTTACCCACCTTTTATTCTCGCTTCAACAGCGGCTGCACTGGATTATGAAGTGCAGATCTTTTTTACCTTTTACGGGCTTGCGTTACTCCGCAAAGATGTGAATCTGAAAGTGACACCACTGGGAAATCCTGCCATGCCTATGCCAATGGGAATGGATAAGTGGTTTCCGGTTATGGGTACTGCATTACCAGGTATGGAAGCCATCATGTCTTCAATGATGAAAGCAAAAATGAAGAAGAAAGGCGTAGCAAGTATTGAACAGCTAAGAGAACTTTGCCTGGAGGCGGAAGTTAAGTTCGTTGCCTGTCAAATGACAGTTGATCTGTTTGACTTTGAGCATGACGATCTTCTTGATGATGTTGAGTACGGCGGTGCAGCTACATTTTTTGAGTTTGCTGAAAAAGCCAACATTACACTGTACGTATAATAATAATTGGCTCAAATTTGAGCTATATAAAACGAGCTTTACTCGGCAGAATTTGTCGTTTCTCACCAGGACGGGAGGAGTCTCTATGAGAACCAGAAAGAAATTTTTTACCGCATTAATAATCACGCTGATGGTGGGCAGCCAGCCAGTCATTGCAGAAACGGACACTGCTAATACTCCCGCGCATGGCATGATGAATCCCATGATGATGAACGGCATGACAGGAATGAATCCCATGATGGGGATGATGAACCCCGGTATGATGGGGATGATGAATCCTGGCATGATGGGCATGATGAATCCCATGATGATGAACGGCATGACAAGCATGAATCCCATGATGGGGATGATGAACCCCATGATGGGGATGATGAATCCTATGATGGGCATGATGAACCCCATGATGATGGGTATGAATCCCATGATGGGGATGATGACGAATCCTGCTATTGACGGAATGACGCGTGCAGAATCACTGGACAGCATGATGCGCATGATGGATCCCAAAGTTATGGCAGCGATGATGGGGGGAACGTATGAACAGCGCGAAGATGACGACCTGCCAAATACATTACCACTAGCGAAAATCCCGGGATTCCCGACTCAGGCATTTAAAAATCACCCTGACAACACTGTTTCGCCAAGCATCAGTGACGAAGCAAAGAAAAATGCATTTCAAAGCATGATGATGATGAGCCCGCTATCGATGCGGGACATGCTCAGTATTATTACTCATAAATTACCACTTGAAGAAGGTGTCACCTGGGATGATGCAGTCGACTCCATGAAGTTGCGTGCAAATGAGGTGAACTTCAAGTTTGTTGGTTCCAGTCCCTTGTCTAAAGAGATTGAAGCTTTGACTGGTGAACCATCACCAAGAATTGAAATCTTTCGTTTCTGCGACGCACTGGTAGCGAGAAAAATTCTGGATTACATGCCTGAATTTATTGTATTCCTGCCTTGTAAAATTGCGCTCATTGAGGATGCCGAAGGAAAGATCTGGATCATGACAATGGACTGGGATGTTAGCTGGCTTGATTTTGCACAAAACCCAAATTCGCATATGTCTAAAGAGCTTAGAGCTGATGCAAAACTTATTCGTGAAAATATTCGTTACATTATGGAAGGTGCAGCGAGCGGAGATCTATAGGAACATAATTAAAGAAAAACTTTGGAGTCACTATAATGATTAAAAATACCCTACTAGCACTTTTGTTAGCATTGGCAGGTGCAAGCTATGTCCATGCAGAAGATGCTTACTCAACAAACAGCATGGCTGGCATGTCGTATCCAATGCAAAAATCTATGGATCCACAAGTGTGGATGCAGATGATGACGATGATGATGGACCCGGCCAAGGCAACATCAATGGAAAATTGCGCGTTATGCCATGAAGGCGATGACCTTGCGCGTTATGTCAAGGACTTCGGTCCAATGATGGAGCCGATGCAAAAGATGGGGCAGGCAATGTCACCTCATCAAATGCTACAGCAATTAAACCCAATGATGGGTGGCATGGGCAACATGATGAATCCAATGTCCATGATGATGAACCCAATGAGTATGATGAACCCTATGATGGGCATGATGGGGCCAGCCATGAGCATGATGGGACCGATGATGAATCCTATGGGCATGATGGGCCCAATGATGAATCCTATGAGTATGATGGGGCCAGCCATGGGCATGATGGGACCAA
>CAXBLY010000008.1:0-115010 GCA_963976865.1 uncultured Gammaproteobacteria bacterium
TCCATAATGGTTTCCTCACTATGATAAAGTGTTGCATCCATCGTTTGAGACCGCCGTCGGAAGCAGACACTCAAAACGATTCTGAATTAGTATATTTGAGGATGCTAATATTGTATAGCAATGAATATCTTCTAACGGCCCAAAGCAGATATTTAACATTACCGATCATTATTAGACAGCAGATATTCAGGATTGGCAAAATTCATTTGTTAACTTAAAATTGATATATCCGATCATTACTGTGAGGACTAGACTATGACCAGCAAGAACTCATTATATGCAAGACTAGGCGGCTATGATTCAGTATCTGCAGTAGTAGACGATTTACTTCCACGCTTAATGTCAGATTCCGTACTAAGAAGATTTTGGGATAATCGTGGAACAGATGGGCTGGAAAGAGAAAAACAGCTACTAATCGACTACTTATGTGCGAGCGCGGGTGGACCTGTTCTTTATACTGGACGCGATAATAAAACTTCGCATAAAGGAATGGGGATTACAGAGAAAGATTGGGAAATATTTGTAAGGCATCTTGAAGAAACGTTAAATAAATTCAATGTACCAGATCAGGAAAGAAATGATGTATTAGAGTTTATAGCGAGCACTAAAACTGACATTGTCGATTAAGTGAATAGCTTGTTTCATCAAATCGGTGGCATGTCCGAGATAAAATCTTTGGTGAATGAATTTTATGATGTTATGGATTCTGATCCTTATACTAAAGAATTGCGTGATGCACATGCTAAAATTCTAAATTCTGCTAGAAATAATTTATATCGATTTTTAACTCACTGGTTCGGTGGGCCCAAGATATTCAATGATAAATATATTAATGGACAATGGCTTGAATTGCGTCATCGTCATGTAGATCTCAGCGACAAATTTGCACAGCAGTGGCTATATTGTATGGAAACTGCTATGGATAATTTGTCATTCAATAAAGAATTGCAAGAAACAGTTATGTCTCACCAAAATACAATGATTCTTGAGATGCAAGGATTTAGAAGTAATCTTGAAATTCATAACCGAATGACAGATTTTGAGCCGAAAGTGGACTTTTTAAAATAGAAAACAGCTTTGTATGATCGTGAATTACATCAAGTTCATTGCTATACTAGGAATGAATGAGCAGAATTGCGTACAATCAAAATAGAATTCTTCAAGATTACTATCAACAAATGGGGTGTAAATTGTTAAAATTTTTAACAGGGATTATTGCAACAATACTTCTTTCTCAAGCATCGCATGCATCAATAATTGAATTGGAAATAGTGTTTGATGATTACGCTAGTGATATTAGCTGGCAAGTAACCAATATTCCTGACAACTTGATTTTATACTCATCTCCTCTTTACTCAAATTCAATAAGTAATACAACAGTAGTGGAGTCATTTGACCTTGCTGCTGGATCGTACTTCTTTGAGATTTTCGATTCTTATGGTGATGGATTATGTTGTAATGAAGGTAACGGTAGTTATTTGCTTAGACAAGACGCAATAAATCTATATACATCAAATGGACAATTTAATTCCGGTGAAAAAATTGAGTTTTCGGTATCAAGTGTTCCTGTACCTGCGGCATTTTGGCTCTTTGGATCAGCGATTGGGTTGTTTGGGTTAATACGTCGCAATGCCTGAATCTTTAAATTGAATTGCAAAGTATTTATCCTTATTGAATGACCACTTTTGAGCCGTAAAGCGACACAAATCAAAATAGCTCTAGTTGTTATAGCGTGGTTTTACACTTCAGCTGCGATGGCCGATATCATTGGCCAGGTTATAGCCGTCACAGATGGTGATACAATTATGGTTCTAGATAATCGTAAAGTCGAATATAGGGTTCGTTTATCGGGCATCGATGCTCCCGAGCGGGGCCAACCTTTTGGAAGCAAGTCCCGTGAACATCTGGCTACACTAATCGCAGGTAAAACCGTCAGAGTTGAATCTTCAAAGAAAGACCGTTGTGGAAGAATCTTGGGTAAGGTATGGGTGCAGCCATCGGACTGTTCAAAGTGCGGGCTAACCCTGAATGCAAACTATGCCCAGTTGCTATCAGGGATGGCATGGTGGTACCGATACTATGCAAAAGATCAGTCACCAGAGGACAGAGGTAGATATGAGTCCGCAGAAAATGAGGCTACAAAACGCGGTTGGGGTCTATGGGCTGACACACACCCAATAAATCCGTATGACTGGCGTAAGGGGAAGCGCTAAATTTATTATATTTCAGCTTTTAAGTCGTTACAGATATATCAAAAGATTACACTTAATAAGACCAGAGCTTCCTGCCACCTTCATACACTTAATAGATAAAAGATTGGACAATCAGTACCAAGCAAATCTTTCTAATGCTTGTAAAATAGTTGCAGACAACATGCAGCATTAAATATTAATGAGAAAAAAAACAGAGCACCTGAAAGCTTAACTATTGAATTAGAATTTAATGGTGGCTATGGGTGGACTTGAACCACCGACCCCAGCATTATGAATGCTGTGCTCTAACCAGCTGAGCTACATAGCCATATTTTGAATGGAGCTGCGCAAGATACGTGACAGGCGAAATTCTGTCAATAAATCCAGATTATATCTATTATATCTCTATCGGCGCAGATTGGTGTCACACATTAAAGCGGAAATGTACAACATCACCCTCATGCATGAGGTAGTCCTTCCCTTCCAGACGCCATTTTCCGGCATCTTTTGCTCCTTGTTCTCCATTTCCCTTTATATAGTCGTCAAACGCGACGACTTCCGCGCGGATAAACCCTTTTTCGAAATCTGTGTGAATGCGGCCAGCTGCCTGAGGGGCGCTTGCACCCTGCAACACTGTCCAGGCGCGTGCTTCTTTGGGGCCGACCGTGAAGAAGGTTTGCAGGCTGAGTAATCCATAACCAGCCCGTATGACCAGATTTAACCCTGGCTCACTCAAACCCATGTCCTGTAGAAATTCATCTCTCTCTGAGTCTTCTAACTGGGCAATCTCGGCTTCTATTTGCGCACATACTGTGACAAATTGAGCCTGCTCTTTTTCAGCAAATGCAGACAGCCTGTTAGCCAATTCACTATTTTCAAGCGAGTTCTCATCAACGTTTGCAATATACATAATTGGTTTACGCGTAATCAGATGCAAGTGATGAAGTATTTTTTCCTGTTCTTTATCTGCATGAAATGATCTTGCTGACAAGCCTTCACCCAAATGATCACGCAGCGCAGTCATGACATCCAGTTGAATAATTGCATCTTTATTACCTGACCTGGATAACTTGCCCAGTCGCTGTATACTTTTTTCAACGGATTCCAGATCCGCAAGAATCAGTTCTGTATTAATAGTTTCTACGTCGCTTAACGGATCAATTTTTCCGTCGACATGAACGACATCGTCATCCTCAAAGCAGCGAACCACATGCGCTATGGCATCTGTTTCACGAATATTTGCCAGGAACTGGTTACCCAGCCCTTCACCTTTCGAAGCCCCGGCAACCAGCCCTGCAATATCAACAAACTCCATGACAGTAGGAATGACTTTCTCAGATTTTGCGATACTGGCTAACTGCTCCAGGCGAGGATCAGGCACAGGGACTACACCAACGTTTGGCTCAATCGTACAGAAAGGATAGTTTTCGGCAGCAATTTCTGCGCGTGTTAGCGCATTAAAGAGTGTTGACTTACCCACGTTGGGCAAACCAACGATTCCGCATTTAAATCCCATGATGTTCCCGTCTTGCTCGCCCTGTTATTCGTCTGGCTTTTTATGTAGTGCACGCATTGCGGCTTCCATGTCACCTGTTAATACATCTGTCATAGTATCCATTACGCGGTCTAGTGAATTTTCAATAATACTTTGCTCTTTACTCGAAGGAGGCTTCATTACGAACGACAACACCTGTTCTTTACTCCCAGGGTGACCTACTCCAACACGCAGACGCCAGAAGTCTTTGGCGAAATGCTTAAAGATGTCACGAATGCCGTTATGCCCTCCATGCCCACCGGCCCACTTCAGCCTTGATGTGCCTACCGGCAGATCAAGCTCATCATGAGCGACCAGAGTATTTTCAGGTGCAATTTGGTAGTACTTGGCAAAGGGAGCAACACATTCGCCGCTGAGATTCATAAATGTTGCAGGTTTCACCAGCCACACACGCCTGCCTTCATAGTCAAATGAAGTTACTTCCGCTTTGAATTTCGATTCATTACGAAAACTGACTTGATGGTGCCGGGCAAGCAGGTCTAAAAACCAGAACCCGGCATTGTGCCGGGTTGCGGTATATTTATCGCCTGGATTGCCTAGGCCAACAATCAACTGAATCGGGGATATGCCCGCCACAATCAGTGTTTTATCCAGTCAAACCCAATACAGCACTATTCTTCGCTGTCAGGCTTTTCTTCATCAGTTTCAGGTGCAACAGGAGCTTCTGTTGGCTCTTCTTCTACAACCTTAGTGGCATGGACATTCACAACCTGCTGATCTTGTCCTTCCCCGTGAGTTAAGGCAGTAAGCGTCACACCTTCCGGCATTTTAATCTCGGTAAGATGTACAGCATCGCCTATATGCAATTCCGTCAAGTCAATTTCAATAAACTCAGGAATGTTTTTCGGCAGACATGTCACTTCGACTTCTGTTATCTGGTGACTAATCTGACCACCTTCCATCTTGACACCATGACATACTTCTTCACCAATAAAGTGAAGTGGTACGTGGATATTGATTTCCTGGTCGTCACTCACACGCAGAAAATCCATATGCAAAATGACAGGCTTTGCCGGATGACGTTGCAGATCACGCAAAATTACTTTTTGCTTCTTGCCTTCCAGATTCACCGTCAGGATATGCGAATAAAATGCTTCGTTTTCCAGGTTATGTCTGATTTTATTGTGATCCAAAGAAATACTCTCTGGGTCAACACCCGCGCCATATAGAATAGCAGGTACACGGCCAGTACGACGTAGGCGGCGGCTCGCACCTTTCCCTAAATCGCTACGTGGCTCGGCATCTAGACTAAAATCGATGCTCATTTAATTTCTCCTAAATATTTTAAATAAAAAACACACACTTGCGACCAGTGTATGCACAACTCAAAGTCATGCCGACAAACTAGATGTCGGCATGACCTTAATCCATAAACAGAGTACTAACGGACTCCTCAAAACTAATTCTTCGTATAGTCTCTGCTAACAAGCCCGAGACTTTTAACCGCCTGATGCGATCACAGTTCAGCGCATCTTCTCTGAGTGGAATTGTGTCTGTGACGACCAGTTCATCCAGCTCAGAACCCGCAATATTCTTGATTGCATTGCCTGACAACACAGGGTGAGTAGCGTAGGCAATGACGGCCTTGGCTCCGTGCTCTTTCAATGCCTGTGCAGCTTTGCACAGCGTGCCTGCCGTATCTACAAGATCGTCGACGATGACACAGGTTTTATTTTTCACTTCACCAATAATATGCATCACTTGTGCAACATTGGCTTGTGGACGGCGTTTATCAATGATCGCTAAATCCGCATCATCCAGTCGCTTCGCGATTGCGCGGGCACGTACAACGCCTCCCACATCGGGCGATACTACAATCAAATTTGAATACTTTTGTTTGTATATATCCCCAAGCAATACGGGCGATGCATAGACATTATCTACTGGCACATCAAAAAACCCCTGAATTTGATCTGCATGTAAATCTACTGTCAGTACACGATCAGCACCAATATTGGAAATCATGTTGGCTACGACTTTGGCCGAGATGGGAACCCGCATTGACCGTACTCTGCGATCCTGACGCGAGTAACCGAAATAAGGAATCACCGCAGTAATTCGATCTGCCGATGCGCGCTTGAGCGCATCAACCATGATCATCAATTCCATGATGTTATCGTTTGTTGGCATACCGGTTGGCTGCACGACAAACACATCACGGCCACGCACATTTTCCTGTATTTCTACCTGAATTTCACCATCACTAAACGAACCAACCACCGCTTTGCCTAATGGAATGTTCAGTTTTTCGACTATGTCCCGTGCCAGCTCAGGATGGGCATTACCGGTAAACACCATCAAGCGACTGTCGTCGTATTGTCCGTTGTCTTGTGTCACGCTAATCCCACACTATGCTTAAGAATTTGGCTGGGCCGGTAGGACTCGAACCTACGAATGCGGAGATCAAAACCCCGTGCCTTACCACTTGGCGACGGCCCAATTATTTTTTCTGATGCACTTAAACCAGTTTAAGCAACATCACTGTCCAGTATCGATCTGGGTTTTTAATGGCGATATATTTCTTGCCTGCGCAACATATGCTGTCATCCCTTGTGGACACCGGGATTGTATCTCAACAGCGGATTTTTTATCTGCGAAAGCGGCAACCACACATCCTCCCGTTCCTGTCAGGAATGGATGGCTGTCATTACCAAGCCAATCAAAAACCGAATCTATCTTCGGATACTGAGCCCGTACTACCGGCTCAAATACATTTCCGAACTCCCCTGGTTTAGGGGGGCATATTGTGAGCTGGGGACTATTACGTGTCAATTGGGAATACGCAAACATTTGCGCTGTTGAGACATGAATTCCTGTATTTATTATCAAATACCAGCATTCTTCCATCTCAATGGCTGTTAATTGCTCACCCACACCCTCTGCCCATGCTGCTCGACCACGAATAAACACTGGCACATCTGCACCTAACTGCTTGCCCAAATCGGCTAATTCATCCTCACTGGCGTTGACTGACCACATTTCATTCAGTACCAGCAATGTTGTCGCCGCGTCTGAGCTTGCGCCTCCCAATCCACCGCCCATGGGAATATTTTTTGTCAGTGTTATCTCGACACCCTGCTTCACATTAGCGGTGCTTTGCAGCAATAAGGCTGCCCGTACACATAGATCCTGGTCATTCGACACGCCTGCGATTTCCGTTGTACGAATTACTTGGGCATCCTGTCTGGATGTAAATTGAAGCTGATCGCACAGGTCCACAAACTGGAATGCCGTTTGCAGTTCGTGCATACCATCCTCACGTTGTCGTGTGATGCGCAAAAACAGGTTGATTTTAGCGGGGGCCAGCCAGCTTACTGGAGTGTCCACTGACTGATTTTGACTGTTAGCGTTATATTTTCAAATTCCAGAAGCACTTGTGCCGGCATCTGGTAGGGTTCATTTTGCACGTAGTCCAGATAGGAAATTGCCCACCCCTGCTGATTGAGTGATTTTGTTAAGCCACTGTCATCCAGCACAATGTCATCAATGATTTCATTCGGCAAGGGCACACCCTGAAGCCAGTAACGCATACCGGTCACTGGAATATTGATTGCAAACAGCTCATGTATAAGCGCTTCTGCATCATCTCCCTGATAACGCTCACCTTTGGATGTCCTGGCGACAACCCCTGATGCTGTGCCGTCAATTACCGCTATCGTCCTGCCTATAAAATCACGCAATTTAATTTGATAAGTATCAGACTGCTGCTCCCAGACGGCTCGGGCTTTAAATTTTTGCTGATCAGTGTCACCTATCAGTGTAATTTGCGCGACCCAGTTTTCCTGTTCATATAAATAGTCAGTACGCGCATCCCACGCATGCTTAGGGTCATCAACGAGCGGTGGTTGAGGCGTTGTAGTACATGCGGCAAGAAACAGCACAGCCAGCAGCAACAGACCTGCCCTGGCTTGCTGCAAAGACAAAACAAGAGGCCTGAACTTGAGAATCATTTTTCGAAATATTTATTCAAGCGAAACGCCTGGAGGATTTATTCTGAAAACTGTTTAATCAGCTTTTGAATATAGCTATCTTCGGGATGCCTATCCATCGCTTCTCTTAGAAGGTTTCTGGCTTCCTCGTAGTTACCTTGCGCCCAAAGCAGTTCGCCCAGGTGCCCAATAATCTCGGCATCATCCATTAAATTAAGCGCTTTACGCAGGAAATTTTCTGCTTCCGCATAGTTACCTTTACGAAACTGAATCCAGCCCATGCTATCCATGACTGCCGGATCATTTGGCTTCAACTCATATGCGCGTTCCACATATTTTTGCGCTTCATCAATACGCAAACCACGATCAGCCAGCGTATAACCAAGCGCATTCAGCGCATTGGCGTGATCCGGATCAGACTGCAAAATTATCAGTAAATCAGACTCCAGCAGATCCACCCTGTCAATGTTCTCTGCCGTTAAAGCGCGTGCATATAACAAATCAGGATGACTGGGAAATTCCAGAAGCCCCTGGCTATACAACTCATAAGCTTCCTCGTACTGGTTGGCTTCATGAAGAATATGACCTTCAGCCAGAAAAATACGAATCACGTCTTCGGGTTGATCCACTCTGCCACGCACATCGTTCAAATGCGCTCGTGCTTTACTTAAACCGCTTTCTTTTACGTACAGATCAGCCAGTCGCACTGCAGCATCAAGGTATAGATCCCCATAAGCGACGTCCTGATAATAAGCCACTGCCTTTTCTGTTTCTCCCAATTCTTCAGAAATACGTGCAAGATAATAATTGGATTCATCCAATCTGCGGTTGTCTTCGATCAAGGCTTTAAAATACTGTTCAGATTTGGAATATTCTTCAGCCTGCACATAAGTCAGACCCAGCATGTAAGTGATATCAGGGTCATTTGGTCGCTGGCTTAGCAATACTTCAAACTGTTTGCCTGCATTACTGAACTGTTCAGCCTGCAACAACATCCGCGCATACCCCAGGCGTAAATCGAAATTTTGCGGGTCTGTATCCACTAGTGTCTGCATTTCAACAAAGGCAGAGTCGTGATCACCTATTAAACTCAGTGCCCTGGCACGCAATACTCTGGCTTCGGACAAGTCGGGTTTAAAGCCCAAAGCAAGCTCACTTTGATCAATTGCCAGCTGGTATTTTTCCGCTTTCATTGCCAGATTGGCATAAGAGAGGTGGCCGTATGGGTTAGTGAAGTTTTTTGCTACCAGACGATTCATTAATTCAAGACTGGTATCAGTATCTTCCACACGCGACAGTGTGGCAGCGACAATGCTGTAGCCCTGGCTGGGTGAGTCCGCTGCCGCATCCATGACGGCGCTAAAATGCTTCGCTGAAGAATCAACATCACCCTGGCGCAGATATAAAACACCCAGAACCTGCTGAGCCTCTATATTCCCATCCAGCGCGTCTGACCAGCGATGCGCTATTTTCAGTGACAGCGGCCAGTCTTTGGCAAAGATGGCAATTCTCATGGCACGCTCGATAACTTTGGGATCATCACTTAATTCGCTGGCACGACTGTATGCCTGCTTGGAGCTTTCAAGATCACCCAGCTTGCCTGACAACTCACCGGTTAATACCTCAAACATCAGCTCGCTGATGTCATCATATCTGGCAGAATCAACCTCTTTTTTAATGACTACACGATCACTGAAGGATTCGCCAACCTCATTTTTCTCTGAAGTAGTCGGCGCTGTAGCACACCCAGAAATGATGGTGGCAAGCACCACGATCAGCATATACTTACAAATATTGTCTTGAGGCATAGTTTTGCTGTGTAAAATAATTTATATAACTTAACGGTCTATAGACCAATTCTACGTGATTTCATATGTCATTACATGAGCGCTTTAGCAGCCACTTCTCACTTTTTGTACAAATCTCACCAGTTTATTCGCCTGGTTATGCCCAAGGTGCGCTAAAATAACCACCATGTCCTTACTAACTATAGGTGTTAACCATGCTTCCGCGCCCATCGAAGTGCGTGAGCGTGTCGCTATTCCAGACTCGGCGCTACAGTCAGCGTTAAGTACGCTTGCGCGCACACCTGCTATTGAAGAAGCAGCGATTGTTTCTACCTGCAACCGTACTGAGCTGTATTGCGCTGTGGATTCGTTTGAAGCGGGCAAAATAGCTACCGTGAAATGGCTAAGTGACTTCAACAAATTGGACATCGACCATAGTCATTCGTATTTGTATAACCACAGCGATCAGGAAACAGCCAAACATATGTTCAGGGTCGCGAGCGGACTGGATTCCATGGTCCTTGGTGAGCCCCAGATTTTAGGCCAGCTGAAACAGGCCTACCAGCATGCCGTGGGTGCAGGCACACTAGGCAAGCAACTTAACCAGTTATTTCAGCATTCATTTAATGTTGCCAAGAAAGTACGAACCCATACATCCATCGGGACTAATCCGGTATCCGTGGCATCCACAGCGGTCTCGCTGGCAAAACAGATCTTTGGCGATCTATCCAGCAGGAATGCACTGTTTATTGGTGCCGGAGAAACCATTGAACTGGCTGCACAGCACCTGAATGCAGTCGGCGCCAATCGAATAACGATTGCCAACCGAAACATTACACGCGCCCAAAAGCTGGCAAATAAATTCAATGGGTTCGGTATTGGCCTGTCTTATATAGGCGAAGTATTACCAGAAAGCGATATTGTGATTACCGCAACTTCCAGTACATTGCCCATCCTAGGCAAAGGTTTACTGGAGAGAAGTTTAAAACAGCGCAAACATAAACCTATTCTAGTAATTGACCTCGCTATTCCGCGTGACGTAGAACCTGAAGCGGCCACACTGGAAGACATCTACCTTTACAGCGTGGATGATTTAAAACAGGTTATACAGGAAAATATGCAATCAAGAATAAATGCCGCAGAAGAAGCTGAAATCATCATTGATGATGAAGTTGCAAAGTTTTATCAATGGATGCGCGGACAGGACGTGACTGACGTTATTCGCACTTATCGCGGTCAGGCCGAGCAACACAAAAATGAAGCTGTAGATAAAGCGACACGAATGTTAAATAAGGGCAAATCCACAGAAGAAACATTAAATTTCCTTGCCAACACACTCGTCAACAAGCTATTGCATAGTCCCACCGAAGCATTAAAATCGGCGGGCGCAGAAAATCATCAGGAATTACTTGAGGCCGCTAAAAAAATTCTTGGCCTGCCTCGCGATTAATCTCGCAAATCACTTCACAACAAGCGTTTAACAAGACCTATCATGAAAGATTCGATTGTCTCTAAACTTGAGTCGTTGCAGGAACGTCATCAGGAAATTTCAGGATTACTATCTGACCCTGACGTAATCTCAGACCAGAATCAGTTTAGAAAATTTTCTATGGAGTATGCGCAGCTTGAGCCTGTTGTTGTCGCATTTAGCAAATATTCTCAAACAATTGAAGATTTAGCCGCTGCCAGGGAAATGCTCACGGATGATGATGCCAGCGTACAGGAAATGGCTCAGCAGGAAATCAGTGAACTACAAAAACAGCAAGAGGATCTTGAACTTGATCTGCAAAAGCTGCTCTTGCCTAAAGACCCTTTGGATAACAGCAACGTGTTCATCGAAATTCGCGCCGGCACTGGCGGTGATGAAGCGGCAATATTTGCAGGTGATTTATTCAGAATGTATTCACGTTACGCTGAACAAAAACGCTGGACAGTTGAAGTTGTCAATACTAACGAAGGCGATCATGGTGGCTACAAAGAAGTTGTCGCACGCATAGTTGGTCAGGGAGCCTACTCATTACTTAAATTTGAATCAGGGGCCCACCGCGTACAGCGCGTACCGGAAACCGAATCCCAGGGGCGCGTGCATACATCGGCAGCAACAGTTGCGATACTGGCTGAAGCCGATGAAATCGAAGACATTGAAATAAATCCTTCCGACTTGCGCATTGATACTTTCCGCGCATCCGGTGCAGGCGGACAGCACGTTAACAAAACAGATTCAGCGATTCGGCTAACTCATTTACCCACAGGGGTAGTGGTTGAATGCCAGGACGAGCGTTCCCAGCATAAAAATAAAGCGCGTGCCATGTCGCTGTTAAAAGCACGTCTGCTTGATGCAGAACAGTCCAAACAGTTTGAAGAGCAGGCAGCTACCAGAAAAAGTCTAGTCGGCAGCGGTGATCGCTCGGAACGAATTCGCACTTACAACTTCCCACAGGGACGCGTGACCGATCACAGAATCAATCTGACTTTGTATAAGCTTGATGAGTTAATGCAAGGCAACTTAAGCGAAATCATTGACCCTTTGATCAACGAACACCAGGCCGAACAACTTGCGTCTTTAAGCGACGCCTAAATACTGCAGAAACCCGTGGGCACTATTCAGGAAGCCATTCAATACGGTCAGGCGTTATTAAGCGGCAAAGTTGATAACGCCCAACACGAAGCTTACATGCTGCTCGCCCACACGATTGACAAGCGCAAAGAATTTTTAATTGCTCATTCGGACGAACAATTAAGCGATTCATCATTTAAACATTACCAGAAATACCTGTTGCGTCGCGCCGATGGCGAACCTGCTGCCTACATTCTTCAACAAAAAGAGTTTTGGTCGTTACCCCTGAAAGTATCTCCCTCCGTATTAATTCCCAGACCAGAAACCGAACTCATGGTTGAAATTGCACTTGAGTTACTAACAGATACAGATCAGGCAAACATTCTGGATCTTGGCACAGGTTGTGGCTGTATTGCACTGGCGTTGGCTTCAGAAAAACCACATGCACATATTACCGCCTGCGACAATTCTTCTGCATGCATAGACATTGCAAGAACCAATGCACAAAGTCTTTCTATCAGCAATGTCACCTTCATTACCAGCAACTGGTTTGAGGCTGTAGAAACGAATAACTTCGATATCATTATCAGCAACCCGCCATACATCTCCAGTCACGACGCAGATGTTGAATACGATGTTCAGAAATATGAACCCAGTTGCGCTCTTTTTTCTTCCAATAATGGCCTGGATGATATATTTCATATCATTGAACACGCGCAGAATTACTTATCTCCGGGTGGCACATTACTGATCGAACATGGTTACAAGCAGGCTGACGCTATCCGCACACATTTCAGTCAACATAATTACAGCAGCATTCGTACTTCACTCGACATGCAACACCACGAACGCGCAACCCGGGGTTCAGCACCCGCATAAAGCCAAACTTGGCTGACCCGATCAGGCGTTCAGCGAATCGGTCTTTCAATAAAAAGATTTACAGGGTACGTGTCACAGGCAAATACACCTACAGTTTTGTTTTCATGGCACTTTCACCTTTCGGATACATTTGCCATCAACAATCATAAGGCACTGAAACCAAAACGTGATTCGCCAGGTCTCATCATTAGTAACGACGGGAAAACATTCAGCAGAACAGCAATTCAATGCTTTGGCACGAGCGATTAATGCATGGATCAACGGTTATTAATCACCGATGAGCTGTTGCACCAAATACGACTGGATCAGGTCACATATATAAGTCCGCAGATAATCAATTAATTACAGCGGTTCGTCTTAGTGATCTACGACCTCAGCAAATAACTCAATTATTGTGAGCAACATCACATTAGCTGCTTAGGTATTCACTGAGCCAGTCAACCTATCCAGAGAGGATTATTCGAAATGCTTAAACTTATCAAGGTATCTGTTGTTTCTATCATATGCACTTTTGCCACACAGTTCGCCCATTCTGCCAGCGTGGGTGAAGATGCACCTTCTTTTCGTGCCCGCTCACTGGATGGTTCCGAGACCATCAGCAAATCTGATCTTGAAGGTAAAGTTGTTTTTGTTGATTTCTGGGCATCCTGGTGTCCACCTTGCCTGAAATCATTACCTGAATTCGAAAATTTACAAACATCATTTTCAGGCAGAGATGATGTCGTCGTGATTGCAATCAACCTTGACGAAAATGTTAAGGATGCAACAGATTTTATAAACAAGATAAATGTTTCGTACAAAATACTTGCTGACCAGTCAGGGCAGATCCCTGAATCATTTGGCGTCAACACCATGCCTACTTCTTATGTGATTGATAAGTCTGGTGTGATTCGTTATGTACATAACGGGTACAAAACGGGTGATGTCTCTAAGATCAAAAATGAAATTGAAAAATTACTATGAAAACAAACTTCTCAATCGCCTTAATTGTTCTCATAACATTCATCGCATCTGGTTGTACTGCCGTAAAACCATGGGAACGCGGCACGCTTTCCAAAAAAGAAATGGCATGGTCACCTGACCCGCTTGCAGCCACGCTTAGTGAGCATATTTACTTTGCTAAAGAAGCTGCTGCCGGTGGATATGGATCCGCAGGAGGCGGTTGCGGTTGCAACTAAATTAAAAAACCCAAATGTCAAACACTAAAAAACAACCCTTAAGCCCGACCGTAGCGGCCCTGTATTCTGCCGCATTTGCACTGCCCGCATATAATAAAGCTGTAGAAGCGGCCGGAGCCCCTGACAGCGCACCCAGTATCAGTGCGCGCGTATCAAAATATGAAGAAGACCGTCTGAGCAGTAGCAATTTCTCCGGACTGGGTGACCAGGAACGCTACGATATAGAAATAGGCCAGGTTAGTGTTGTATACCCCATTAATGACACCATGCAACTTACTGTGGATAGTGCCTACGAAAAAATGAGTGGTGCTTCCCCCTGGTTTGTACAGCCTGATGCTGAAGGTAATCCTGTGCAGGTAATGAGTGGCGCCACCATTGACGACGAACGTTTTGATGCCAGTGCAAAACTGGACATTTACAAAGGCAAATACACCATTAGTCCAAGCGTCGGCTTCTCAACTGAAAAAGATTACCGTGCAGTATTTGGCGGAGTATCAGTCGCACGTGAGCTGGACAACAAATCTACTACCTTACGCGGTGGCATATCTGCTTCTTTTGACGAAGTTAAACCCACGTCGGACCCGGACATTGACCCTAATCGCATAGACAAAGAAGACAAAGAAAATATCAGCGCTTTTGTTGGCATTGGTCAGGTAATCAATAAGAATACCGTTGTTCAGTCAACTTTCACACTGGGACATCTGTCAGGATTTTTATCAGATCCTTACAAGCTGGTTTTCAATTCAGCAGCAGCAGGATTAAGAGACAACCGCCCGGATGAACGCACTCAGTATATATGGTCTACACAATTAAGACGTTGGTCAGAAACATTGAACGCAGCCTTACACGCGGACTATCGTTTCTATTATGACGACTGGAATATCCGCTCACACACGCTGGATGTTGGCTTTCTGAAACATACTGACAGTGGATGGAGTTTTGAATACTCAATGCGATATTACAGCCAGACACAGGCTGAATTCTACGAACCGTTTTATCAGTCTGTACGCTCAGATGGCTACTATTCGAGTGATTATCGACTATCACCATATGGTGCACTATCATTCCGGGTAAGACTTGCTGAAACAATCAATAACTGGACGGTAGGAATATCTGCCGAGCGATATATCAGTGATAAATCATATTCACTGCAAAGTGTCGATGTAGAAAATCCCGGTCTGGTTGACTTTACCCTATTCACATTTGGAGTGGACTACTCATTTAAATAATCATGGAAATTTATAATTTTCCATTTCGCGCGATGGGCAGTCCGTGCGAATTCCAGCTCTACACTTCAGATAAAGACACTGCTGAACACGCTTGCAAAAAAGCTCACGCGGAAGTATCGCGACTGGAAAAAAAATATTCCCGTTACCGTACCGATAGCGTCACCAGCACCATTAACAAATCTTCCGGCAATTTAACTGGTACAAAAGTAGATAGTGAAACTGCTTTACTGCTGGATTATGCACAGGCCGTCTATAAGCAGAGTGAAGGTCTGTTTGATATTACCTCTGGCGTGTTAAGACGCGCATGGAATTTCAAATCAAATCAGTTACCCACACAGCAGCAAATCGATGAAGCCTTAAAACTGGTTGGCTGGCACTATGTTGAATGGCAACGCCCACATATTGTACTCAAGCTAAAAGGCATGGAAATTGATTTTGGTGGCTACGTAAAAGAGTACGCTGTCGATGCCGCGGCAAACACTTTACGCAGTTATGGTATTAATGCAGGTTTGGTTGACCTGGGTGGAGACCTGAAAGTACTCGGCCCCCACCCTGATAACAAACCGTGGCAAATTGGCATTAGACATCCAAGAGACCCGGTTAACGCCATCGCAACAACGACATTAGGCCAAGGCGCTATTGCAAGTAGCGGAGACTACGAGCGCTTTATGACGATTGAAGATAAACGTTATGCGCACATTCTCAACCCCAAAACAGGCTGGCCTGCTGAAGGATTCAGTGCGGTAAGTGTTATTGCCAGTGAATGCCTGATTGCGGGAAGCTGTTCTACAGTCGCCATGCTAAAAGGTGAAAAAGAAGGCAAAGCCTGGCTTGAGTCTTTAAAACTCCCCTACATTAGTGTTAACAAAGACATGCATGTAGAAGGTACAACCAATATTAATTAAGATTAAGTAGCACTTTCACTTTTGGTGCCAGCACATCTTCAAGTGTGTACTCATCGATCACCTGTAAAAACTGATCCAGCGCTTCTGCAAAAATACCTGCCAATTTGCAGCTTGGTGTTAAAACACACTGGTTTTCAGTTGAGAAACATTCAACCAGGTCAAAGCTCTGCTCAGTTGCACGCACCACATCGCCAAGATTTATGGAAGACGGTTCATATGCCAATTCCAGTCCTCCGCCCTTCCCGCGTACAGATCGCACAAATCCCAGTGTTGCCAACTGGTTAACTACTTTCACCAGATGATTCTTGGGTATCGCGTAGCTTTGTGCGATTTCATCAATGGTACAGCGCCGTTCTGCGCTCGCCACATAAATTAGGGTTCTCAGTGCAAAGTCACTGTACTTGGTCAGACGCATAGCTAATTAAGTCTCTTGACAATAAGATGTATATTATATACATTTTATAAACATATATTTTATATACATCTTAAAGGAGGCCACTATGTCCAGCACTTTATTCGAACGAATTGGCGGTGACGCTGCGGTATCAGCAGCAGTTGACATATTTTATGGAAAAGTAATATCCGACGAGCATATTAATGGTTTTTTTGAAGGCGTTGATATGCCAAAGCAAATGCGCAAGATGAAGTCGTTTTTATCATATGCTTTTGGTGCTGACACACCATTTCACGGGGAATCCATGCGAGTTGCTCATGAAAGATTAGTCAAACAGGGATTAAGTGACAGTCACTTTGATGCTGTCAAAAATCATATCAACACTACCCTAAAGGAACTCAGTGTTGATCAATCTATTATTGACGAAGTACTGGACATAACGGAGTCGACTAGAAAAGATGTGTTGAACAGGTAAGCAGCCTGAATGGTGCCTTGACCCAGGCAACCGAATGCTGAGTGAGTCTAATAATGGATGTCGCCCAACGCACGCTTGAAAGTATAGCGTGCCGGCTCCTTAACAAGGTGCTCACGAACTTCTTCTTCATTGCCGCCCAGCAAACTAAACGGCAAGGATACTGTATAGATTGCGGTACCCGCGACCGTCGTTATCAGACCAATAGGACGCAACACGACTGCATCCAACACCATCTTCTCACCAGTAGACAGTATATCTCTATTATCATGTGAAAATTCTCCACGACTTTCTGCATGTCCGGGACTAAACGACAACGCACATGCCAGACATGCAATGCGCAATACATAACGTGTAGCAGGCTGCATACAAACCTCTATCAGCAAGGGTTACTTGCGTTATATTATCTCACATATCGAGAATTAAAATATCATCATAAATCCTGTTTTAATTCGCGCTGACCCGTTCGTGGAACACAAAAACCGGTGTTGTTTTGCAGGCAATGAAAAACATACATATTTGTATGTATGATAAATTTCAGATATAACCACCAACAAAGAAGGCTTAACATGAAATTACTACAACCAATAACACTTGGCCTGTCGCTTGTTTTTTTCACTTTAATTAATACAGCACATGCAGACAAACCCGATGATGCTGACGCATTGCAGGGTATAGATACCGGAAAAGTGATATGGGACATCACCTTAAGCAGCCCCAGCCGCCTGTTATTTGTTATGAAAGTAATAGAAGAAACTTATGAGGATTTAATCGAACAGCACGTAAAACCGGATATGGTGTTCACCTTTCACGGCAGGGTATTAAAGTTGCTGTCATCACAGCCAATTGAATTGGACATTGACGAGGAAGTCGCACTGGAAGAATTGCTTGTGCTAATTCAGGAGTTAAGTAAAAAGCCAGGCATCAAAATGGAGTCCTGCTCAGTCGCCTCACGTATCTTGAACATCGATAACAGCACGATTATTCCCGAAGTAAAACCGGTTGGCAACACATTCGTTTCACTGATTGGTTATCAGCAAAAAGGTTATGCTTTAATTCCCATCAACTAATGCCAGATACTATACTGCCTTTATTTAAGGAATAATATATCGCTGGTAACGAAAGTTTTTTATAGTTAAATAATCTGCTATACCATCTTCAAGGGTGTATTCTGTATAGTAGCATTAATCAATTCATAACTGGACTGATCAAAATTATGAAAGTATGCGTTCCAAAAGAAATCCACGAAAATGAATGCCGTGTCGCGATGACACCAGACACAGCCAAACGACTGCAAAAACTTGGCTTTGACACAGCGATAGAAGCAGGCGCAGGCGAGAATGCAAACTTTACTGATGATGCATACCGCGATGCAGGTGTAACAGTTGTCGATGACACCACTCAACTTTGGCGTGACGCCGATATCATTCTAAAAGTACGCGCCCCCGAAACCAGTCAGCAGGGAGTTGATGAAGTAAGCCTGATGTCTTCAGGCAGCACGCTGATCAGTTTTATCTGGCCTGCACAAAATGAAGACTTGCTGAAAAAACTACAATCGCAAAACGTCACTGCACTAGCCATGGATTCTGTCCCGCGAATTTCGCGTGCACAGAAAATGGATGCCCTTTCATCGATGGCAAATATTGCAGGCTATCGCGCTGTCATCGAAGCTGCCAATCACTTCGGAAGATTCTTTACCGGACAAATTACTGCCGCCGGGAAAGTTCCACCCGCTAAAGTCATGGTCATCGGCGCAGGTGTCGCCGGTCTGGCAGCACTCGGTACCGCCAGCGGCCTGGGTGCTATCGTGCGCGCATTCGATACTCGTCCTGAAGTTAAACAGCAGGTAGAGAGTATGGGTGCAAAATTTCTGGAGCTGGAATTTGAGGAAAACAGTGATGCATCCTCCACTGGCTACGCAAAAACAATGAGCAAGGAATTCATTGAAGCTGAAATGGCGTTGTTTAGAGAACAGGCCAAAGACGTTGATATTATTATTACTACAGCATTAATCCCGGGCCGACCCGCTCCCAAACTGATTTTATCTGACATGGTTCAGTCAATGAAACAAGGCAGTGTGATTGTCGACCTGGCCGCTGAGCAGGGTGGCAACTGCGAATTAACCGAACCAGGCAAAGTCGCTGTTAAACATGGTGTGACGTTAATCGGCTACATGGATTTACCAAGTCGCCTGCCTAATCAGTCTAGCCAGTTATATGGCTCCAATCTTTTTCATATGATGCACGACCTAACCCCTGAAAAAGACGGCATTATAAACGTTAATATGGAAGACGATGTTATCCGTGGTGCAACAGTCGTCAAAAATGGTGAAATCACATTCCCTCCCCCCGCTATTTCAGTAACCGCAGCCCCAACCACACCTAAGCAGGATATCCCTGTCAGCCAGCCGAAAAAAGAAAAAAGCAATTTGCGTCTGGCTATCACCTTCCTGATTGCCGCCGCCGGGCTATTCTGGCTAGGCCAGGTTGCACCCGCGGAATTCATGCAACACTTCTCAATATTTATTCTCTCCTGCTTTATTGGTTACATGGTGATTTGGAATGTTACCCCTGCACTGCATACACCTTTAATGAGCATAACCAATGCAATCAGCAGCGTGATAATTATTGGCGCATTACTGCAAGTCGACAGCTCCAGCACATTAATCATGGTACTGGCCGTCATTTCAGTATTAATCGCATCAATCAATATAGGCGGCGGTTTTGCCGTGACACATCGCATGTTGCAAATGTTTCGTAAAGACGAGTAAAGGTAGATAAAAATGAATCCGCAATTATTAACCGTCTCCTATCTCGCTGCAGGTGCATTATTTATATTCAGCCTAGGTGGATTAAGTCATCAGGAATCTGCACGTCGAGGCATAATTTTCGGCATGCTGGGGATGGCCATCGCCATCCTAGCCACCTTATTCAGCGATCAGGTAGGCGGTCTTGAAAAAATAATTCCGGCAATGATTGCAGGCGCTCTGATTGGTGTCGTCATTGCCAGACGCGTTCAAATGACTTCCATGCCAGAGTTAGTCGCCATACTGCATAGCTTTGTTGGTGCTGCCGCAGTCATGGTCGGCATTGCAAGTTACCTGGACCCGGAATCAGTACTGACTGGTGCAGCAAAAACCATACATGATGTTGAAGTATTCGTGGGCGTATTCATCGGTATCATCACATTCACAGGTTCCGTAATCGCATTTTCAAAACTTCGCGGTTCTTTAAGCGGAAAACCACTAATGCTTCCTATGCGGCACTGGTTGAACCTCGCTATGTTATTTGCCTGCATCTATTTTGGTTATCAGTTCCTGAATGCAGACACCCATGATGCAGGCTTAATTCCGTTACTTATCATGACTGTGATTGCAGGTATTATCGGAGTCCATTTGATCATGGCCATTGGTGGCGCAGACATGCCAGTCGTGGTGTCCATGTTAAATAGCTATTCCGGATGGGCCGCCGCTGCAACAGGCTTCATGCTTGGCAATATTGCACTGATCATCGTGGGCGCACTGGTAGGTTCAAGTGGCGCTATTTTAAGTTACATTATGTGTCGTGCCATGAATCGCAATTTCATCAGCGTCATTCTTGGCGGCTTTGGCACTGCGGGGGGTTCTTCTGCAAAGGGTGATTCGGAACAGGGCGAATACACATCAGTGAACGCTGAAGAAGTTGCAAGCTTACTTAAAAACTCAAACAACGTCATTATTGTGCCAGGCTACGGGATGGCTGTTGCGCAAGCACAAACCATTGTCAGTGAAATTGTAAAAAAACTTCGCGCTAAAGGAGTCACCGTGCGCTTTGGCATACACCCTGTTGCCGGGCGCCTTCCCGGTCATATGAACGTATTGCTGGCAGAGGCCAAAGTACCCTATGACATAGTGCTGGAAATGGATGAGTTAAATGATGACTTTCCCGACACAGATGTGTCACTTGTAATTGGTGCAAACGACACGGTTAATCCTGCAGCACAATCAGATCCGGACAGTCCTATTGCGGGCATGCCTGTACTGGAGGTCTGGAAAGCCAAATCATGTGTCGTACTTAAAAGAAGCATGGCTACCGGCTATGCAGGCGTACAGAACCCTCTTTTCTATAAGGAAAATACCCACCTGCTATTTGGTGACGCTAAAGAAAGCATGACGGATGTATTACAGTATTTGGACTAGTCATCCAACACTTGCCAAATAATTTTTTATACACACTTCAACCAATCGAACATCATTTGCACTGATTGTCTGAACATCCTGAACAGTCTGCTTTATGAATGCAGTAATACGCCCTTGTTTGTCACCTACAAATGATGGCCTGTCAAATTAGTTAATTCACATCTCTTAATTGTTGCATATTATACGCATCATAAAATTCTGTTTTAGAACACAGACCAACAATTCAGACAGCCAGACAATTCAGCAAATGAATGCTATTCACAATGTCCATTCTTTAGGTCGCCCTTTTACGCACCTGGTAATTATTACTTTGGTTATTGTGTTAACAACAATATTCGTTAATCTAGTTAGCTGGCAATCTACTCAATCAGTATCTGACCGAACCAATCAGCTGGTTAAAGAATCTCTACCTCAGCTAAAAATAATTAATCGCCTTGAAAATAATGTTAATAAGCAGATTCTGCAACTTTATACTTATTACTCCACTCTGGATGCGAATTACTGGGAAAATTTCTTATCATTACAAGAGGCATTTCAGTACGAAGCATCAAAACTAATGATTGGTAATCTGATCTTTAATTATCAGCAGGCACTGTTCACTTCTAATGAAAAGTTACACCAGAACGCAATTCTATTTCACAGAGAAATGCAAAAAAATTCCTCGCGCAACTGGGATGTATTGCGCACACACCTGGCATCCGCTCAATCAGACACCAATCACCTTATTGCTGCGCTAGACGTTGCCAGCGATATCACACGAGAAGAAGCCGTTGCAGCTTCCAAAGCCACGCTATCAGAAGTGTTACAGCTCAAAAATATTCAGGCTGGATTTTCTTTTTCCGTAATTCTGGTTGCTGGAATCTTAATCATTATGCTGCGTGGCAGGCTTCTCGATCAACAGGAGCTATACAAACGTGCCTATTTTGACAATTTAACCGGATTGCCAAATCGAAAACAGGCCGAAGATGACTGGGCAAGTGAGAATAAAAGTAGTAAGCCAGACTGTTTCTTATTAATAAAACTGGATCACTATCATTTAATCGCCAGCACATTTGGTCACACACTTGCTGACCATGCTGTCATGCAGACCATGAGCAGGTTAATCACAGCAATACAATCTGTTTCTTCTGAGACCAGTCTGTATCAGTTTTCCAGCGCCACATGGTTACTATCCATTAAAAATGACACACAAAACGAGCTGGCAAAAACAATCGCAGAAAATATACTGGCGACAACATCAGGAAAATCCCTGCGACTCGATGAAAGTGAGCTATCTGTCACCTGTAGCATTGGTATCGCTAATTTCCCCGAGCATGGCGAGTCTATTGGCGAACTGTTAAGAAACGCTGACTCGGCATTATACGAATCACATAAAAGTGGAAGAAATACTTTCACAATTTTTCATTCGCGCATTAAAGATAAAATCGACAAACTGTTAGCGATGGAAAGCAATCTTCGTAACGCACTTCATAACGATGAATTTGAATTATATTTTCAACCCAAACTGGATACCGTAAATGGATCATCCTTTAGTGCAGAAGCATTAATACGCTGGCGTAAAAACGGGAAAATATTACTCCCGGGTGAATTTATTCCTGTCGCGGAGCGAAGCAACTTAATCATGGATATTGGCAACTGGGTAATCGACGAAGCGTGCTATCACATTCATCGCTGGCGTAAAAACGGATACAAGTCCAGAAAGGTTGCCGTCAACATTTCCCCAAAACATCTTCTCGCGACTGACTTCGTTGATACTGTTCTGGACGCTCTCAAAAGGCACCAGCTTCCTGCCCACAGCCTGGAACTTGAAATCACAGAAGAAGCAATGGCTGACGACCCGGAAACGATAATCAGCAGATTACAGGCGCTGCAGAAAATAGGTGTAACCATCTCTATTGATGATTTTGGAACAGGCTACTCGTCGTTATCATACATACGAGCTCTACCTGTTGATACCATAAAAATAGACAAATCCTTTATCAGTGCAATGACTAATTCAAGCAACGATTTAGCTATTGTGCTTATGATCATCCAGCTGGCAAAAAAGCTTGATTTAACGGTTGTTGCTGAAGGTGTGGAAACAAAAAGACAACAGAAAATACTGACACGTTTCAAATGTGATTTCCTGCAAGGCTATTTATTCAGCCCTCCACTTGACGCTGACAAGTATGAGCAGTACTTACTAAAGTCAGAGTCAGACTTACAATTACAGACATACAAACCAGATCAGTTAGCTTTGCAGACCAGATAAGATTGAATCAGTTACACTGCCAGTGATCTGTATGAGCGAGCCATTTAAAACCACCAACGCTTAAATTGATCACTCAATTCAACTGAACCCAATGCTCACCAATTATGTCATAATATAATTATGACAATATTTCGCCTTATTTTTGTTTTATTAATTTGCACAGTCGTCTCCAGCTGCGCCTCCATTCAAAGAAAGCAGACTGAATCAGAAGATGTGCCGACTCCCTTCAGCGCACACGGCTGGGGTGGTGCCACCTGCAAAGAACTAATTCACGATATTACGCCTGAAAATGTTGGTTTCCAGCAGGCGGTACAGAATATTCGCTTATACCAATCCTGGGCAAGCGGGTTTGTATCAGGGGTTAATTACTCAGACAACAATGTATACGATGTTTCCGGTGCAACCTCACCCGAAGATACTTTCATTTGGCTAAAAGAATTTTGCTCCGAGAATAATGCCACCGCCATTCCGCTAGCACTCCATGAGCTACTTGAAATCTGGAAAAACGAAGGCAAAGTAATCCATAAAGCCAAATAGGGTTCATCCATACAACCCGAGAAAAATCAGGACCAGCTAGAATTCTTCAACAAGTGTTACGAGTTCATCCAGCATTTTCTTGCGCGCCTCATCTTCTACGATGGGAACAGAATAAAATACACGGTCCACAATATCAGTGACACCACAAAATGCCAACGTGCCTTCGGTCGTATTTTTCGTCAGTTGATCCGCATTCTTACCAAAGTCCTCTCTGGTGCCTCCCGCAGTAACAATCACCATGGCGCGCTTTCCTGTAAGTAATCCCTGCACACCTTTTTCATCAAAGGTGAAAGCAAAGCCATGTGTAAACACGCGGTCAAACCAGCCTTTTAATATTGCGGGTCGATCGAACCACCATAAAGGATAAATCACTACCAATGCATCTGCCCACAACACCTGCTCCTGTTCGCGTTTAATGTCATCAGGAAGCTTACCTTCATTCTGCAACGACAATTGCGCTTCATCCAGCACTGGATCAAATCGCTCTGCATACAAATCCTTCAGATGCACTGTGGCACCTTTGTCTTTAAATGCTGTGTTTATGACTTTTAATATCGATTGATTAAAACTAAGTGGATTTGGATGCGCGTATATAATTAATACATTCATAGTCGATTCAGGTCTACTAATTTAAAACACAGGAATTAGCCAGAATACCTGGCTATGTTGAATTCTGTATGCATGAAGGTAATTAATTTACCAGATTCAGCCTATCTCCAGATATGCTGTTGAGTAAATATAACCCTCGGAATTTACGCGCACACAATTGAGAAACATTTCTTAAACAAGTTTATTTTTCAATAACTCATTAACCTGTTTTGGATTTGCCTTGCCTTTGGTTAGCTGCATTACCTTACCTACAAAGAAACCAAATACTTTATCTTTGCCCGACAAATACTGCTCTACCTGTTTGGGATTTTCATCGATAACTTTAGCCACGATAGCTTCCAGCTCACCTACATCTGATATCTGTTGCAAGCCCTTTTCTTCAATAACCTGATCCGCTGATTTTTCGCTGCTCCATATTTCCTGGAATACCTCTTTCGCGATTTTTCCGGAAATAGTGTTATCAACAATTCGTACAATTAATTGCGCCAGTCGTTCAGCACTGACCGGGCTTTGCAGAATATCCAGATTATTCTGGTTTAGCGCGCCTGATAGCTCACCCAATACCCAGTTGGCAGCCAGTTTTGCCTCGCCATTAACATGTGATACAACCTGCTCAAAATAATCAGCCATACCTCGTGATGCGCTAAGTTGTTCAGCATCTTCAACGCTTAAACCATATTCACTACTGAAACGTTTTTGTTTCACATCTGGCAATTCCGGCAACTGTGCTTGCAGTTGCGCGAGCAAATCTGAATCAAGTTTAACAGGCAGTAAATCAGGATCAGGGAAGTAGCGATAATCATTGGCTTCTTCTTTAGTGCGCATAGTGCGCGTGGAGTCATCATCAGCATCATATAAACGAGTCTCCTGCACCACACGACCACCACTTTCAATCACATCAATTTGACGCTCTATTTCATAGTTGATCGCACGTTCTACAAATCTGAATGAGTTCAGGTTTTTCGTCTCAGTACGCGTACCTAACTGTGTGTCGCCTTTTCTGCGCACCGAAACATTGGCATCACAGCGGAATGACCCTTCCTGCATATTTCCATCACAGATACCCAGATACTGAACAATCGAATGTATTTTTCGCATATAGGCAACGGCTTCTTTTGCTGAACTCATTTCCGGTTCAGACACAATCTCTATTAACGGTGTGCCCGCCCGGTTTAAATCAATACCCGTCATGCCGTCAAAATCCTCATGCAGAGATTTCCCTGCATCTTCTTCCAAATGCGCACGCGTAATACCAACTGTTTTCGTAGACCCATCCTCCAATGCAATCTCCAGCTTACCGTGCTCGACAATTGGAATAGCCAGCTGGCTTATTTGATAGCCCTTTGGGAGATCAGGGTAGAAATAATTTTTACGGTCAAACACAGAACCATCATTTATGGTGGCACCCACTGCCAGACCAAACATGGCTGCTTTGGTGACAGCTTCTTTATTCAGTACAGGCAATACACCTGGCAATCCCAGATCAACTGCACATGCCTGGGTATTTGGCTCGGCGCCATATGCGGTTGCTGCTGATGAAAAAATTTTAGTTTTGGTATTTAGCTGGGTGTGAATCTCCAGCCCAATGACAACTTCCCATTCCATATTCATCACCTATTCAAATTGCCCGGGTATTTGCAGATGATGATCAGTCTGCTGTTGATACCGATGCCCAAGATTTAACAATGTCTGCTCTTCAAAGTAATTACTCACCAGCTGCATACCCACCGGAAGACTTTGCTGAAAGCCCACAGGCAAAGAAATACCGGGTAATCCTGCCAGGTTAACACCTATAGTGTAGATATCAGAAAGATACATGGTAATTGGGTCATCTGACTTTTCATTCACTTTAAATGCTGTGGTTGGTGTCGTGGGACTAAGCACAGCATCAACCTCATTAAATGCAGCCCGGTAGTCATCACTGATTAGTCGACGTATTTTTTGCGCTTTAAGATAATAAGCATCGTAATAACCGGCCGATAATGCATAAGCTCCCACCATTATGCGGCGCTTTACTTCTTCGCCAAACCCTTCACTACGCGTACGGGAATACATATCTTCCAGGTTCACTGGATTCTCACAACGATAGCCATAACGCACGCCGTCAAAGCGTGACAGATTTGATGAGCATTCTGCAGGTGCTATGACATAGTAAGCTGCGATTGCCAATTTCGCATTTGGCAAAGAGATTGTTTTTATCTCGCATCCCAGACTCTTAAGCACATCACAGGCCTGATGTATTTTTGCGGCAATATCCGCATCCAGCCCTTCCTGAAAAAATTCTTCTGGCAAACCTATTCTTAAACCTTTAACTGGTTTATTCAGGTCAGCGACATAGTCTGGCACTGGATGATCAACACTGGTTGAGTCATGCTCATCATAACCAGCAATCGCCTGCAGCAGATAAGCACAGTCTTCAGAACTAACCCCAAACGGACCGCCTTGATCCAGACTGGATGCATAAGCAATCATTCCAAAACGTGAGACTCTGCCGTAGGTAGGTTTCAAACCTGTTATTCCACATAAGGCTGCGGGCTGTCTTATTGAGCCTCCCGTATCTGTACCCATGCTGACCGGCACCAGCCTTGCGGCTACTGCAGCAGCTGAACCACCTGATGATCCACCCGGGACACGTTCTGTGTCCCAGGGATTTTTTACTGCACCGTAATAACTGGACTCAGAAGATGAACCCATTGCGAATTCATCCATGTTTGTTTTACCCAGCGATACGGCGCCCGCCTGATTTAACTTTGTTACTACAGTGGCATCATAGGGTGCGATAAAATTATCCAGCATGCGGGAACCGCAGCTTGTCCTGATTCCATCTGTACAAAAGATATCTTTCAGCGCCATGGGGATACCATTTAATATTCCACCTTGCGCGCCGCGTGCATCTGCCTGCCGGGCATTTTCTATTGCCAGCTCTGGCGTAAAGGTAACAAATGAATTTAATTGCCCGTCAAACGCCTCGATACGCTGAATATAATGATTGACCAGTTCTTCGCTGCTAAACTCCCTGGCAGCAAGCGCTTTCGCTTGTTGTGCGATCGTTAACTTATGCATAAATAATAAATAGGTTGCGTGTTGCTAACACGTGATGTTTATTCAATAACTTTAGGAACAAGGTACAACCCGTCCTGGGTTGCCGGCGCAATCTTCTGAAACTTTTCGCGTTGATTGGTTTCAGTGATTTCATCTGCTCGAAGTGATTGCATCATATCTTGCGGATGCGCCATCGGCTCAATATTATCCACATCAGCCTGATTCATCTGCTCGACAAATTCCAGTATGCGAGAAAGATCCTGTTTGTAGTGATCAAGCTCATTTTCTTTGATTTGCAATTTTGCCAGCTTGGCAATATCGCGAACATCTTCCGTTGAAAGTGCCATAAATTGCTCCTAGATAAGGTACGAAAGGTACCATATATAACGTCTTGCCCAAACCCATACCCGCTGTTAGAGTATCGTTTCTATTCCAATGATCATTAAACACATTTCTCCCCCATGTTTGGACGAATTCTAGGATTATTTTCTAACGACCTTTCTATCGATCTCGGTACAGCCAATACCCTTATTTACGTCAAAGACAAAGGGATTGTCCTCAACGAACCTTCAGTCGTTGCCATTCGAAATGACCCGAATACCGGCGTACGCTCCATAGAAGCGGTAGGGACTGCCGCCAAAAGAATGCTAGGTCGAACACCCACTAATATTGAAGCCATTCGCCCAATGAAAGACGGCGTGATTGCAGACTTCACTACTACAGAGCGTATGCTGCAGCATTTTATCCGCGCCGTGCACAAAAATATGATTCTGCGCCCCAGTCCGCGTGTTCTGGTCTGCGTGCCTTGTGGCGCCACCCAGGTGGAACGACGTGCAATAAGAGAATCTGCGGATGGCGCAGGTGCTCGAAAAACATACTTGATTGAAGAACCTATTGCTGCAGCCATCGGCGCTGGATTGCCTATCGATGAACCACGTGGATCCATGATTCTCGATATCGGTGGCGGCACCTCGGAAGTGGCTGTTTTATCACTTAACGGAATAGTTTATTCAGCCTCTGTACGAATTGGTGGCGATAAATTCGACGATGCGATTATCAGCTATGTTCGTCGAAATTATGGCGTATTGATTGGCGAATCCACTGCTGAGCGTGTAAAACAGGAAATCGGTACCGCTTACCCGGGCAAGGACATGCTGGAAATCGAAGTCAAGGGAAGAAATCTTTCTGAAGGCGTACCCAAAAGTTTTTCTCTCAATAGCAACGAAATCCTGGAAGCACTACAGGAACCGCTATACGGAATTGTCAGCGCAGTCAAAACAGCTTTGGAACAAACGCCACCGGAATTAGGCGCAGATGTTGCAGAGCGTGGTATTGTACTTACTGGCGGCGGCGCATTATTACGCGATCTCGATCGTCTGATTATGGAAGAAACAGGCATTCCTGTGATTGTTGCTGATGACCCGTTAACCTCAGTCGCACGGGGTGGTGGCAAAGTACTTGAAATGCTTGACGAGTTTGGCAGCGACTTGCTGACTGGAGATTAAGCAGTTAGTCATTCACGTTTGATGTACGGAGGATCACTATAAAACCTCTATTTACATTTGATGCATCTGCGTCATCCAGGCTGCTAATTTTGGTAATTGTCTCTGTCGTCATTATGACAGTCGATCATCGTTACCGGCATCTGCAGATTGTTCGTTCCTCACTTGCAACCGCTACCTACCCTCTCCAGTACCTAGCCCATTTACCTTCAGCCATTAGCGAATTAGTCAGCGAAAACCTGGCAGCACGTACCGAGTTGCTGACTGATAATGAAAACCTGCGCGAGCAGGCACTTTTCAACCAGGCAAAATTACAGCGTCTGGCACTACTCGAGCAGGAAAATGCACGTCTGAGAGAATTGCTCGGCTCACCCATTCAGACATCAAACGAACAAGTATTAATTGCAGAAATTTTGTCTGTTGACCTTCATCCGTTCAGACAGTTAATAACCATCAACAAGGGTAGTCGACAAGGTGTATTTGATGGCCAGCCACTTGTGGCCGCAAAAGGCATTATTGGACAAGTAGTTGAAGTCTATCCCATGCATTCAACAGCGTTACTGATATCGGACCCTAATCATGCATTGCTGGCTGAAAGTAATCGAACAAATCTGCGTGCACTGCTTGTCGGAAGCGGCAAAACCGACCGTGTAGAATTAAAAAACGTATCCTCATCAGCAGACATACGCATTGGCGATTTACTTCATACATCAGGACTGGACGGACGATACCCACCCAACTATCCGATTGCCGAAGTCACTTCTATAAATAACTTGCCTGGCGCCGCTTTTTTGCATGTAGAAGCGCGTCCTTTAGCAGACCTTGACACTATTCGTGAAGTATTACTCTTGTGGACAAATCCTGCTGAAGACGACAAGTTAAACCCGGAAAGTCATGGTAGTAGCAAAGCGGAGAATGCCAGCCCCGATAGCCCCGCTGTAGAACAGGCTACTCCATAATATGCGCAGAACTACTCGAACATATTATGTATTGATTGGCTCATTTATTATCGCCACCTTACTCACTATTATGCCTATTCCAGTCTGGGCAGAACCATTTCGTCCTGAATGGATACTTTTACTGGTTATCTACTGGAGTATGACGACACCCCGGTGGATTGGGGTTGGATCAGCATGGGGACTCGGGTTAATTGTTGATGTATTGCGTGGTGCATTGCTGGCACAGCATGCACTGGGTTTCGCACTCACTGCTTTTATTAGCATTCGATTTCATCAACGTGTACGAATCTATCCTTTACATCAGCAGGCATTATTCATTGCCATGATCTTACTTCCTCATATGAGTGTTTCACTATGGGTTTATGGCGTACTGGGACAGGACCCCGAATCATGGACATACTGGTCGCCAGCATTAACCAGCGCCGTCGCCTGGCCATGGATATATATTGTTATGCGTGCAGTGCGAAGAACAACTGATCTGGATTAGCCTAGCAGCATACTCAAGTACAAATAACTTTCATGATTTAAATTAACAACAATCAACCACACATTAATCTCGCCATTGTCGAAATAATCCAAGTCATTCCCGCGCAAGCGGGAATCCAGCAGCAGAGAAACATATCACCTATAAACAAGCCTTCGCTGGATCTCCGATCAAGCCGGAGATGACATTGTGAACTAATTAAGTTTGGCCGTTACCTCTCACTAAATTTGCAACACCCATCATCATCAGCATGACGCCTAATACCAGCCACACACTAAATGGCTCATCCAGTAAATAAATAGCCAGTACAATCGTAAATATTGGCCCCAACATACCAACAATACCTGTTTGTGTAGGGCCAATTCGATCCAGTGCTTCTGTCATCATAAAACTTGGAATAACGGTGCTTAAAATCACCAGCATCACTAACCAGAACCAGGCCGCATGACTGATAGACAAGTCCTGAATATCGAGCATCAAAACACCATGAAACAAACCAAAAATGCACGAAGAAATCATCGCTATGCAAGTAAACAACTGGGAACCCAATTGCTTAATATAACGCTTACTGAATAACACATAGAATGCAAAGCTTAATGCAGCACCCAGCACCATGAATGTACCTTCAATTACACCTTCACCCATCAGATTTAGCTCATGCCCCATAACGACATATAAGCCTGTATAGGTGACAATTAATGAAACAATAATTCTTCGTGTAATATTTTCATTAAAGAAAAAATAACCCAGCAGCGCCACCATGAATGGATATGTAAATAAACTTAAGCGTTCCAGTTGCGCACTGATTAGCTCCAAACCCATCAAATCGAGTAACGACGCCAGGTAGTAACCAAAAAATCCCAGTACAAAAATTGTCAGCAACGTTTTGTTATTTAAATTTGTACCGGATGACTTTCCAGACAGAGACCAAACGAGCATTCCAATATAAACAGGCAACGACAAAGCCATACGCATCACTAACACCTCATCTGCATCCATATTTTCCGCATAGAGGAATTTAATAAAGATAGACTTTAACGAAAACAATAATGTTCCAAACCCGGCCAATGCAAAGCCAAGCGATATATTTTTTTCTGGAATAGTTTTCAATTGAATCGCCGATGACTGCCACTTAGCAGCCACCCACATAAAATCCAGGCTAGATCAGCTTCACCCCTGAAGACACAGGATAAAACTCTATCGAAGGTGTGAATGATATTACCTATAAAGACTTGCCCGATGGATTAGTATATTGATCATTAAGTTTCTGAACAAAGCCATCGGCAGAATCGCGCAGATCACTAATTTTCTTGATTGCTTTTTGATCCCACCCTACTAATCGTCCAAACAATACACTTTTAAACCAGCGTGTATTCTTAAGAAATGCAGCTCGCAAATTGCCATAATGACCATCTGCTGACAAACCACGCGCATACCATTTAGCCACTGTGCTTCTTATAATAAAATGGACCAGGACAAATCCCGCGACTGCAATAGCCAGCGTCGCACTGGACATCATCTTGCCATAACCACTTTCTGCCAATCCAGGAACAACAAAATTAAAACCTTGCCAGTAACCATTTGAAAGGGTGTATGACAGGAAGAAAACAAATAACGGAATGAGTACAATCGCATCCGTAATCAGCACACGTTTTTTCCATACACTAACCGCAGTCTGTAATTCAGGAACAACTTCTTTTTCAATACGATTTGAAATACTCTCAAGCGCACCAATAATTCTATATGCACGCTCAACACTCACCTGCGCGATACGTTTTGTGATTTCATGCAAATCAGCATCACGTTTCTTTTTATATCTCATTTCCAGATTCGGATCTTCGATATTAACGGATGCATCTTCGTTATATAGTGTGTGGAAACTTCCACTAACCAATCCGCCCTGGGCAATAGCACGCTGCCATGCAGCCACGACGTCTTCCAGATTATCTTCAGCCGCCGTGGTATCGATCTGGTTCAGTATAAACATGATCTTGTTGGCATCTTTACGACGTACTGTCCCTGCCACCAAATGCTCAAGTGTATCTCTCATTGCACCTGGTTCCGGATGTCTGGCATCAAAGAAAACCAGCACCAGGTCTGATAAATTAATAATATGATCCGTGATACGCAGGGTAGAGTCACGCTGCGAGTCTGCATCGAATCCTGGTGAATCTATTAATATCTTTCCTCGCATGACATCAGTAGGACAGGTTTTCAACTGCAGGTAAGTGTCAATTCTTGCACCTTCACCTTCTGCCACTTTATCTATCGCTTCGCTCATTTGATAAAACGGGAAGCGCGGATCGGCATCCAGCGCTATTCCTGGCAATACACGCACTGTTTCATCACTACTGAAACACAGCACAGTAAACTTGTCATCGACTGCCTGATTACCGGTTTTTTGAATTGTGTCGCCTACATACTGATTGATAAAACTGGATTTACCTGCCGAGAATGTTCCCAGTATTGAAATAAGCGGCCACCATGAGATTTCAGTCGTATATGAATCACGTGCGTTTAACACACCTAGTGCCAGACCTACCTTATCCAGCTCAACAAACTTATCCACCACAGAGACCAGTAACGGATTCTCTTGTTCTAAATGTTTCTGCAGGCTTTTTACTCGATCAGTCGTGATTTTATCTTGCATGTCAGTGTATCTATCTAGTTAACTTCTTCATTTTATTTAATTGTTCGGCAAACTCAATGCACGGGTCCTGATTGCGTTCACTGGGTGTGAAATAGAGGTAATCAAACTGCCTGATTAATTCAGCATGATCAAGATATTCCTCGACGCTCAGTTTATCGGGATCTACGTTCACAAAAGCGATACTGACAGATTTTCTCCCCAAGCGCTGCAAGTGTACAGGCACACCGATATCTTTGCGAACATGAACTGCACCTGCAATCAGAGCCACTTTATGGGTATTTCCAATATTGGCCATTGACAGTGCAAATGAAGCATCTTTAGCCACTTGAATACGCACCAATGGATCTGTTCGCTCAAGTGGCAAATAGCCGCAGTGAGCATCAAAAATGAGTTGTTTAATCGTAGTTTGCTGATGCATTGAAAGCGAGTCACACACCTCCAATGAAACTTTCCCCCGCGCTAACAGACATTTTTCAGCAGAGGCATATTCATCCAGCTGATCCCGGGTAAGATTTGCTCCTACGATAGGCAGTTGATGATTAACCTGAACCTCTAAAACGGGTTTATATATCTCCCAATCCCATTGCCCCGATACCTCTTCAAGCTTATGATGCAGCGCAGCCAGTGTATGCCGCTCCATGTATTCAGACTGAAGTTCAACCCACTCGTCATATGCCAGCATCTCGAGTACCAGCGCTGTTGGCTGTTTATTCGAAAGCCATTTTTCGATTATTTTAGCCTGACCGAGATGGTGATCGGGATTGGAATGCGTTTCACCCAACAATATGAGATGTTCGTGTTTAATACTTTCATCCAGCTGTTGTGGCGAAATCCATGTTTTGTTGTGAGTAGAAAAAACTTTCCCAGCAAAAGGATGATCTCGATAGTATAGTGAACGCCAGTCTGTATTCGTTTGCGATGAGACACTGCACGCTGTCAGCATTAGCAACAGCAAAATCCCGCTATAATTACTTAACCATGCTAGTTTCATTATTCTTACTCAAATAAAATCATAACCATAATGCTCCCCAAGGTCATCACTACTTGCGCCGATCTGGAATTATTTGTAGATCAGATCTCTCATTCACCCTGGCTGGCCATGGATACAGAATTCATGCGCGAATCTACCTATTACCCGATACTGTGCCTGATCCAGATTGCAACAGACGAGGTAAACGCATGTATTGATGTACTTAGCTTAGACCATATCGACCCGTTACTGGAACTACTTCGACAGAATTCCCAGCTTAAAATCTTTCATTCCTGCCGCCAGGACATGGAAGTGTTGTATTCCGAGTATCAGCTAACTCCAAAATCACTGTTTGATACTCAGGTCGCTGCCAGCATTTTAGGATTAGATGAGCAAATAAGTTACGCGGAGCTGGTTGCACAAAAGTCGTCAGTCCACCTCGCCAAAACAGAAAGTCGCACCGACTGGAAAAAACGACCACTAACCGAGGCACAGATCGAATATGCTTTGGACGATGTAATTCACCTGGGCCCATTATACAAGAAGCTGGAAGCTGATTTAAATGCAGAAAACAGAATGCTTTGGTTAACAGAAGAATGCAAAAAACTATTACTGCCATCAAATTATTTTGTGGCTCCGGAAGACGCCTGGAAACAGGTAAAAGGGATAGGCAGACTCAACGCAAAACAGTTTTATTATGTGCGCAGAATCGCTGAATGGCGTGAGCAGGTGGCACAGACCAGAAATTTGCCCAGACGCTGGATATTGCCAGACTCAGCCGTGCTTGAAGCGTGTCAGCTTAAAGACTTTGAAAGTGAAGCTGTATCACAATGTCTGAAACAACACGCACCAAAATCAATGCGTCATGCAAATAGTATCTGTGAGATTTTACAACAACCCATTCCTGCAGATATTGCCGATAATTTACAGGAACCTGCCGATAACAGACTTAACAAGGAACAAAGAGCTTTAGTTAAAAAACTCATGGAATTTACCCGTCATCGCGCTGAACAGCTAAATACGTCTGCTTCTTTGCTGGCAAACCGAAAGTCATTGGTGAATTTGGTGCTGGGGAAACAAAGCAGAGTTGCTTCTGGCTGGAGAAAATCTCTAATAGGCGATGAACTCGTAGCTATAGTTGAGTCAGAAGCGTTGTAATACAAATTACTCCATTTCAGAGATAGCAAACAAATTAACGAGTGCGTTACACTGAACCTAATATTTACCAAACAATCATTATCAAGTACTAATAAGCTATGGAAACATCAGAAATAAAAAAGTTAATAGAAGACGGAATCACTGACGCGGAAGCCATTGTGACAGGGGATGGTGGAAAATACGAAGCAACCGTTGTAAGTCCTGCGTTTGAAGGACTCAGTATGCTCAAGGAACATCAGCTGGTCTACAAAACAGTCAACGCCCAGATTGCCAGCGGCGAGTTGCACGCATTAACCATTAAAGCGTACACCCCGGAAGAGTGGGAACAGAATAAAGCCTAGCCCATTGACACATAATTAAGGCACTTAGTGACTTTCACCACTAAGTGCAGCATTGATTAATTTCCTGCAGGTAGGTCCAGGCTCTCTAAGCCTTTCAGGCTAGAATAGTACGAAGCTAAATCTTTCATATCCTGCTCACTAAGTGCCGCAACGATACCGCTCATAATAGGATTATTTCGCGATCCAGACTTATAGCTTGTTAATGCTACATAAATATAGTCTTCATACTGGCCAGCAATATTAGGGAATGTTGCAACAGCACTCATTCCAGCTTCGCCATGACAGGCGACACATGTTTGTGATTTTTCCTTACCCGCAGCCGCATTTCCGCCACCGGCAATAGCACTGGCTGTAAACACAAGCTGGATCAGTAAAACAAGAATCGAGCGTTTCATCTAATTTCCTTTTAATTCTAAATCTGTAACTGTTGGTGATTACTACTTGAGCGACGCCAGATAAACCGAAATATCATCAATTTCCTGGTCACTTAAGTTGGCTGCCTGAGCTCGCATAGTCATATGTGAACGCTCGCCCGAACGGTAGGCTTTAAGTGCGGCTGCCAGATATTCTGGATGCTGACCGCCCAGTTTTGGCACCTTATAAGTGGGGTATACGTTGGTATAGCTCGCTACACCATGACAGCCAAGGCAAGTTTCTGCTCGAATTTCTCCACGTGCTGCATCGCCAGCAGCGTATGCGTGGGAGCTGATTACCAATAAGCTGAATAAAGTCATTCGTCGTACTTGTGAAATCATCAGTGATCTTTCCTATTTAAATATCCATACAATGTTGGTGCCCATTGGGCGGGCGCTAGTATACCTCAAATGAACAAAACCGTATGCCACTTCAGTACAATTCGCTACACTATTTGATATCAGTCATATTGACGATAACGAGTTTCATGGCTGACCATACCCGGAAATGCATAGTTTAAAAAACATTCAATCACCTGATTTACGCTCACTTTTTAACCGATTTGGTCTAATTCTGGAAGAAGTGGATATAAATGATGATATCCCCTATAGCTTTTGGGGGGCGCCGGAAGCAGGGCGATTCAGATCAACACTCTATGCCAGGGAAGATACCCCCATTCATTCGATTCTCCACGAAGCCTGCCATTTTATCTGTATGCCTCCAGAGCAACGCAATTCAGATGCCCATGATGCGGGTGGCTCCGCGTTAATCGAAAATGCCTGCTGTTATTTACAACTGGTATTATCGGATTATATTCCCAGCTTTAATAAAGCCATTCATATGCATGATATGAACGTCTGGGGGTATAACTTCCGCCTGGGCTCTGCGGCACGCTGGTTTCACGTTGACAGTGATGACGCCAGCCAATGGCTGGTCTCGCATAATATAATTGATAGCCAATTCCAGCCTACCTGGCAACTGCGCTCGAATGCGTGAATTACTAACCTGATTGCCGCAAAGACTGTTAAAATTTACTCAGCTACTGAGGTAGCACTTAATAATTATTTCCACACCGGAAAAAGCCTATGAAAATTGAAACTATTGCCATACATGGCGGCTACTCACCTGAACCCACTACCAATGCTGTGGCAGTGCCCATCTATCAAACCACTTCCTATTCGTTTGATGATACACAACACGGCGCTGACCTGTTTGACCTGAAAGTAGAAGGCAATATTTACACGCGCATCATGAATCCTACTTCTTCGGTACTGGAGAAGCGTGTAGCAGAAATGGAAGGCGGTGTTGGCGCACTGGCTTTATCCTCTGGCATGTCTGCGATCACCTATGCCATTTTTGCGATAGCGCAACAGGGTGACAACATAGTATCTGCCTCATCACTTTATGGTGGCACATACAATTTATTTGCACATACCTTACCTCGCCTGGGAATTGAAGTTCGCTTTGCTGACCAGCATGATGTTGCCGGCATGGAAGCGCTCATTGATGACAATACAAAAGCCGTGTTTGCTGAAACTATTGGCAACCCGGCCGGCAATGTTCTGGATATTAGTGCAGTGGCAGAAATGGCGCACAGTCACGGAGTACCGCTCATTGTAGACAACACCGTCCCCTCGCCTTACCTGTGCAAACCTTTTGAGCATGGAGCAGACATTGTCGTCCATGCGTTAACTAAATACATGGGTGGACATGGCACATCCATTGGCGGAATTATTGTTGACTCAGGAAAATTTCCCTGGGCCAAACATGCCAAACGTTTTCCTATGCTAAATGAACCAGATCCTTCCTATCATGGCGTGGTGTATACAGAAGCAATGGGTGAGGCTGCATTCATCGGTCGTGTGCGCGTTGTCCCGTTACGCAATATGGGGTCTGCAATTTCACCCTTTAACAGCTTCCTGATATTACAAGGCATTGAAACACTCGCGGTGCGCATGGACAGACACTGTGAAAATGCGTTGACAGTTGCCAGATTTTTACAGGATCACGACCAAGTCAGCTGGGTACGGTATGCCGGTTTGGAAAATCACTTAGACAAACCGCTCGCGGACAAATACATGGGAGGTCGCGCTTCTGCCATCCTTAGCTTTGGCATAAAGGGCGGCGCAGAAGCAGGAGCAAAATTCATCGATGCACTCAAGCTGATAGTGCGACTCGTCAATATTGGTGATGCAAAATCACTGGCTTGCCACCCCGCCAGTACTACGCATAGACAATTGTCTCCGGAAGAAATGAAAACTGCCGGCGTCAGCGAAGACTTGATTCGTTTATCGATCGGCATAGAACACATTGATGACATTATGGCTGATTTAACACAAGCCCTGGAGAAAGCCAGCTAGCCAGTTCCACTGATTATGCAAAATATCTATGCAGCCATATACTGGAAAAGGCATATTCCGCAACGGCCATACCAATAGCATCCTGGCCGGATCGCCTGCCCGCAAGCTGGTGGCTCAGCATAAAAGCAAACATTTTTGCGCACAGGCCAAGCAGAAAATCATCCCTGCTGGCCATGGGATTCGCTTATCCGCGCTATACAACCAACAGAACCAGACCAGCGCGCCGGTTGTGGTATTGCTACATGGGTGGCTAGGCTGCGCAGATTCTCTATACTTAATCACATTGGGTAATTTTTTATTCGAGCAGGGCTATAATGTCATACGATTAAATTTACGCGACCATGGCAATTCGCATCACCTGAATGAAAATATATTTCATTCGTGCCGTATTCAGGAAGTCATTAATGCCTGCATTTATATACAAAACGAATTCAGACAGGCAATTTCATTAATAGGTTTTTCACTTGGAGCCAACTTCGCTTTGCGCGTGAACGCATTCACCACCCGCGAGCAACTGGAGCTTCACAGCACTATCGCTTTTTGTCCGGTGATCGACCCTGGCAACACGCTGTCAGCACTTGAGAATTCACTGCTTGTTTACAGAAATTATTTCATGCAACGATGGAAGAAATCTTTTTACCAGAAAGCCGAAGCATTCCCGCATTTGTATTCCAGAAAGACTTTCGATCAGTGCAAAACATTACGTCGGGCTACTGAAGTGTTAGCGACTCATTATTCCGGGTTCAGTGATTTGCAGTCATATCTGGATGGTTACTCGATCGCAGGCAACCGGCTTACGACCATGCAGTCCATCGCACAGATAGTGCTTGCTAAAGATGACCCGATTATCCCGTGGGAAGATCATAAAAAACTCGCTACTCACCCGCATGCAAATATCCTGCTGACAGAACATGGCGGTCATTGCGGATTTCTGGAACCTGATTTATGCAGCCCCTGGATAGACAATTTCACACTAGCACATTTAAACAAGCACCAGTAAAAAATCATATTGTAAAAGTCCAGCCGGTTTAAATAACCTGCACAGGTATTTTCAAAAAACGAAAAAACCGTTGCCTTCATCAGTAAGCCATGGACACGCCAACCACGATATTACGGCCAGGTAATGTAACGCGGTCCTTTTGAAATGAAGCGTGTTGCCTGGCACCTTTATCCAGAAGATTCTCTCCTTTTAAAAACAATTTCACATCAGCATCTTTGATATAAAATGTTTTTGACAGATTAGCATCAAGCATAGTAAATCCATTTGTTGTCTCTTCAAGTTGTGCCGTTTTTGTTTGCTTCGTCACATAGGTCATGTCCAGTCTTGCATCCCATTGCCCGTAGACCGCATCAATGCCTGCACCTATTCTGGCTGGCGTAATACGAGGAACATTGCCAACACTGCTGTCACGAAACCTTGCTCGCGTATAGTCCCCAAATACTCGACCATTTACCTCAAGCATGTGATTTTTAAACACGCGCCGAGTTACTTCTGCTTCAATACCATAGAACTTTGCATCTTCATTGGTATAGCTGCCTAGCAATAATTCACCATCCGGCGCAAAGACACCATCTTCATCAGTACGATCTGCAATGCCATCATTATTTCCATCAACACTCGCCAGATATATGAAATCGTCTATGTGGTTGTAGTAACTATTTACCTGCCAGCTATAATTATCCTTATCCTGACCAAGACCGAGTTCTATGCTATACGAGGTTTCCTTTTTGATATCTTCATTACCCTGCTCAAAGGTAAGTGTCGCCAAATGTGGACCATCCGCATACAACGCAGTTTCCTGTGGCGCACGTTCAGAACGTGCTGCATACAGATTCAATTTCAGGTGATCTGAAAATTCTTTAACCACACCCACTGACGCAGTGAATACAGAAAATTCATCATCATCAGCATTTTCAGACTTATACTTTTCTCGATCAAACCGTCCACCCAGTTCAAAATCCCAATTGCCTGTCTGATAATCCGTAATTGCAAAGACACCATATTTTTTTTCATCCACAGGCTGAATAAAGGCTTCTTCGCCCACCGCTGAAAATTCCCTGTCTTGATAATTCAGTCCAAATGCATTTTCCCAGCCATTATCGTTGCCAGTTAAAATTTCCAGCCTCGTCTCCAGCACTTCATTATCAAATGCCGTTGCAATTTCACCACTTTCCTCAATCTCAAAATGACGATAATTGTTAAAGGTTGTTCGCAATGAAATTGAATCAACCCCAGTGACAGGCTGGTATAATTCCACCTGACTATCATAACGATACTGCCTTAAGTCTATCCGTATATCTCCCTCTTCCGCACCAGGAATACCATAATTTGAATCAAACCGGCTAAACGCAAATCCAATCATTCCAGCATCAGTTATATAAGCACCACCTAATCCATAATTATCGTTTTCTATATCACTGTTTTTCAAAACTCCTCTGTTATCTGCTTCAGATTCGCTAGCAAATCCGTTTATTTCATAATCGTTAGTGTCACGTGTTAACCCATCAATATGCCATGCAAACGATTCATATACACCATTAAGATCTACAGCGACTGTATTACCATCAGACACTGTTGCATGCTCGGCATGAATATCAACATCCAGACTTTTTCCTTCCAGTGTCTGGGGTAGCCGTTTATTAACTACATTGATCACACCTCCAATGGCACCAGACCCGTATCGCAATGTCGCTGGACCTCGCAATATTTCTATTTGCCGGGATATATAAGGTTCAATTGACACGGCATGATCCTCACTGACACTAGAGGCATCTGAGCTATCAATTCCGTTTTCCAGAACGCGCACACGATTACTACCCAGTCCTCGAATTATTGGACGACTCACACCAGGTGCAAAGTAAGTTGAAGATACCCCCAACTCCCCGTCAACGGTTTCACCGATTGAAGCAGATTTTTTTTGTTCGAGCTCCTTACTATTCAGGATAGTTATCGATTGAGCAAAATCATCAATTTCCCGACCTTCAAAGACAGATGCTTCCACAACAATGGGCTCCAGTTCCTCAGATGCATAACAAGACAGCGCAGACAAAAAAAACAGACTACTCAGACCGACACAACGAACAATCATTCTTACATCTCCATTTCACACGCATTACTGCTTTCCACATACCTGGAGAACAGATGGCATTAATTAAATAACAGAATTTAAATGTAATGTTATATTATAACATTATGCGTGTAAAGATAACCTGAAAACTAATTTATGATTATTTATAGAAATCGATACTTTCCCGTATCAAGAAATTCCTGTTCTTCCGCTGAACTTTTACGATTTAAAATTTCGTTTAACTCAGGGAAACGTCCAAATTTTGAAATTACATAATGATGGCTTTGCGCAAAACTTAATGACTTTTCATATAGCGCTTTTGACTCATGAGGTACTTCGTCTCGCAGTCGACTAAACATTTCTACAGAAAGATTTTGAATATCGATATTCTCGGCATGCATTAAGGGCATGTAAAAAAATTTGCGTTCGACGAAAAACAAATCTCTATCCAGTTTATTATCAATACCCTTCAACACAGTGGCGACTGCTTTTTCATCCTGCGCAAAGCTTTGCTTCTGATGTCTGTATATGTGACGCGAAAACTGATCCAATATAATAACTAGCGCAAGCATACTTCTAGGCACATCGCACCACACATCAAGCTTTCCACTACACGCCTGATTATGCAATGGGAGAAATTGCGAGCGAATCACTTCATCATAGTCTGAACCATGCACAAACCACATTGAGGCTTTATCTTCAGGAAAATCTGTTTTGTTGATTAACGCCCCAAACCAGAAATCGAGGACTTTTTCAGCGTCTTCCAGAGAATGCAGCGTCAAAATAAGAAGTTACTATTTGGCAGGAACCGGAGGCATACGCGATTGAAGCCGTGTCGTTTTTTGCGCCATCTTCCATTCATAGACGGTGGAATAGGCCATTACACGGCGTACATATTTACGCGTTTCATCATACGGAATAGTATCCACCCACACGTCGGCAGACATTGTCTCTCTTGGCGGCAGCCAGCGCTTAACACGGTGGGGTCCTGCGTTATAAGATGCTGTTGCCAATACTTGCTGATCATCATATCGGTCCAGCATTGAACGTAGATATTTACTACCCAACTGTACATTCATCTTTGGCTGCAGCAATGCTGTTCTGTTTGGAGATGCGATTTTCAGCTCCCTGGCAACATCTTTGGCCGTCGCAGGCATTAGCTGCATCAGGCCGCTTGCCCCGGCATGGGATTTTGCAATGCTATTCATTGCACTTTCCTGTCGCATCACTCCGTAAACATATTCGGGAGCAAGTGAAAATCTTTTCGCATTCTCAGTAACGATATCGTCATATGGCTGCGGAAAACGCAATTGCAAATCATCATAGTGCTGCGCTCTTGCAACAGTAAATATAGCCGTATGATGCCAGTCCCATTGGTGCGCAATATAAGCCGCTATTTGTAATTTTTTATTATCAAAGCCCGCAGTAAGGTATTTCCATTCATTATATGCGTGCCATGTCTGTCCTGCTTCCAGCAGCTCTCGTGCCCGTATCAATGGCGGATACTCCAGTACTCTGCCGATCTCAAAGTCAGTAAACTGCAAAGGCCTGTCATTCATTTCGTAAGGCTGCTGCACACGGTCTGCCGCCAGGAAACCATAGTAATCCCTTTCCTGTGCAATTTTTTGATATATCAATTTCGCATCTGCATGCACACCCATTTCTTCCAGGGCACGCGCACGCCAGTATTTCCATTCCAGCTCTTCTTTCGCATCCACTCCCATCAACACGATACTTCTTAGCACTGTTGGCCAGTCATTAGCACGCATCGCCGCACGTGCTCTCCACTGTTGCACTTCCACATCATCAATATCAGCAGGCAACTGACTCATTAGTTCTGCTGCCAGAGCGTGGTGCCTGAGTGCCGCGGTCAATGCCATATCTGCTTGCGTATGAATCCGCTGTTTTTCGCTGAATTGGTATTTATCGCTGAGTAGCTGCCATGCCATTACCGCAGCAGACACATCTTTTCTTGCCCAACGTCGTGCGCCATAGGTAATTACTTTTCTTGCAAGCGGATGATCCTGCTTGAGATCCGGGTCGGTTAATATTTTTTCAGGGTTCCTGTGGATACTATTCAGTAGTGCAAACCAGTGTACCTGCTCTGTCGATAACTTCCCTGCCAGGTACTTTGCCAATTTAAGGTCACGCCTTGCCATCGCCATATCGATACGCTGCCAGATCAGCTCATCATCCATATAACCCTGTTTTTCCAGCCATGAAAACAATATATCGCATTGATTGGGCTGGGAGTTGCCTACCAGCCACAGCTTTTTGATTTCCTCAACCGCATCCGGCACATCTCCAGCTTTCATACGTGCCTGCATATCAAAACACTGATGGGCAACTTTATTACCTGCTTCATAGTACTGCTGAAACTTGCTGTGTTGGCCCCGTTTCATCAGCTCATCCAGCCATGCCTGTCTTATCCGGTTTGCGATAGGTACATATGAATAGTTATCCAGGAATGAGCGGATGTCTTTTTCCGGTGCACTCGAAATTCTGCGACGTAATTCCTCGTACCTTAAATATGGGTACAAAGGATAATCTTCCAGTTGTACTGCCAGATGTTCAAAACTCTTGAGATCACCCACTGCCAGAGCATGACGCGCCTGCATATATTGCTCACGCTGTTTATACAGCCCCGCCGCATCCACATTCGTCGCAATAAGTGCTAGCGCGGTGAAGACTAGTATGGCGCTGGTAATGCTAAACGCTGACCAATTCATGAATGATGATTTCATCTGATAATTATAGTTAACCTACGTTATACGCTCTTGCTTAGCTAAAAATTGCGCAATCCTTCAAACATTTACTGGAAATAGCCCGTTACACTATGAACCAGATAGATGAATTAGTGAATCACTCCACAAATATCTTTTTAGCATTCTTGCATGAAAATTGGGAGAACATTTTAAAAGATACTGTGATGATCACTATAAATACTGACATAAATGAGGATAGATACTGGCATGCAATTAATGGATAATAGCCCAACTGATCAGATTCAAAAAAACAGCAAGACAGCAGGAAAAGGAATCAGCGACATGAGCAACCCATATATAGGCAAGGAACGACGCCTGGCTGAACGACGCATTGAAGCCAGTGAGCGCCGCGAAATGGTTCGCTATGAAATTAACAAAGCACCCCGTCGTTCTGGACAGGACCGCCGCAAAATTAACGGCTGGGCTGAATTTTCAGAATACAAACTTATGTGACTACTCCAGCCTTCACCGGCTAGAGTTTGCGTACCACCCTAAACACATTCTGTTTGGTTTGTTTTTCCTGACGTAAGTTTTCTTCTACCGCCAGAGAATACTGGCTGATTTCAACGGCCGGCTCAATATTACGCGCTGCGATTAGCGAGTGATAATGTACAGATCCATTCTCCGCCACCATGGCATCCAGCTTTTCTATGTCAGCGCGATTTTCTGCCATATCTTCATGCACTATTAATATCCCGTTAACTGCAAGATGGGACCAGGCTTCCTGCAAAAGAGTCCTGTACTGCTCGGCGCCTATCTTTGAATATAACCCGCTGATGACTACCACGTTATGAGCGCCCTTAAAGACAAGCTCGTTTATAGTGGCATAGCTCATTTGGTGCTGCGTGTTCGTGTGTGCAGAAAAGTAGCGGGAGATACTTTTCGCCAAATTGTTATCGAATTCACCAATATGCCAGCTTTGCGCATCCTTCACGCTTACCAGCGGAGATAAAATCACATCATTCGCCAGCATCCCGTAATCAGCACCCACGTGAAGCAAGGAACTTTGATGCTTCTTCCCCACATACTGGCTGATTATTCTTTCCGTCACGGCACTGGCAGCATATTCATTCCAAATTGTTCTACATAGCGGCACAAATGTCTGCTTTATATGCGTGTTGACATCGACATTAGCAATACCTGTCTGCAAACTTGCCAGCAAAAGATTACTGCGCTCCTTAAAGAACCACTCAATACTGCTAGGCATGGGTGCAGGCCACTTTCTGCCTACCCGAATGGACATTACACCGTCATTCTCTGCTGTGATATTGCTAAACCCGGTCCATCGTTCGCGGCTCAAGAATATATTTTCAAGAAAACTGCGTGACCAGAAGTCCTTCTCTGCTGCCTGCCCTTCAGGATACACGGGCACAATAATCGAGCCTCCGGGCTTTAGAAGTTTCAGCAATTCCAATATAAACGAGGTGCCCCAGTAATTGGCAAACAGAGACACACTAATGCCAATATAAATACGATCCAGGGTATCGGGTAAAACAGGATAGAAAAAATTGCCTGTTTTACCGTCGCTAAAATCCATCTCAATATGTTCACTAAAAGGTGTCATGCTGTAGATAGATTTATCAGGGCGTACTTGATTATTCTTGTCGCGCTCACCCGAAAAATAATATTCGAGATCTTCTTCTATATATTGTTCACCGAGATGTAAAACCACCTGACTCATGCAGCAACCCTGAATAGTGTAATCGAGAGGCGGTGTACATTAGCAAAAACGGTGAGGGAACTAAACCCACATGGGACTCATGTCTGGATAATATAAACAAGCACCTTCAGCGAGATGCCGAAAAAACTGCCCCGGAATGATGTGCTTTAGCTTTCTGTGAAATTCCAGTGCGGGGCTTTTCTACAATTTGCTTCTTATGAGGTCTTTTTGGATACTGCAGTCCAGCTTTATTGTTGTAGTGATGTGGTTTGTACTGAGGGTAATACGCAGGCAAATAATACCGGCGCTCAGGCTCACTGGTCTGAACATAAATCGTGTCTGGAACAGTTTGCTGCTCTGACAAGGTTCGTGCTTCTGCCCTTTGCTGTTTCTCGGCTAACTGCTGAGCGCGTCTCTGCTGCAGTCTTTTTAATTGATTCTGGATTGAATAATAATCATCCTGTGAATTTGCCACCTGATAATCTTCGGTAAATTCAAACGTAATATGGTCAACGTCCTGATCAGGCAGTGTTTCACCATAATGCGTCAGCCCCTGATCATCCACCCATTTATAGAGCTGCTGGGCTTGCACCTCAAAAAAGCTCACACTCATGATGACCAGCAAAATCACTGCTTTATCTAGTTTCACAATCCACTCTCTTTGCAGGGCTTTATGTATATCTAATCGCTATTATACAGTAGACCTGTCTCCCTTTGGGTAAACTTACATAAACCTCATCATCTATACGCTTTTTCATGAGGGCACGCGCCAGCGGAGAATCCATACTAATGTATTCTGGCGCATCATCGAATTCATCTGGGCCGACAATACGATATTCTGACTGCGTGCCATTTTCATCTTCTATGCTGACCCAGGCACCAAAATAGACACGCTCTTTATCATCGGGCACAGTGTCTACGACAGTGATATCACCCAGTCTTTTTTGCAGATAGCGCACACGGTAATCAATTTCTCGCAGCTGCTTTTTCCCATAAATATACTCGGCATTTTCAGAGCGATCACCCTGAGCTGCCGCTTCCTGAACTGAGCGCGTGATCTTTGGACGCTTTACCTTCCATAAATAATCATGCTCTTTTTGAAGCCGGGCTTTTCCTTCGGCAGTAATGTATTTGGATTTTGCTGGCGCAGGAGGACGATAACGACCCATAACAAACTCTACTCAGACCTGATCCAGCCGCTGATATCCTCTGGCGCGCTGTGCTCGTCTAACTGGTCCCATATGACATATCCAGTGTCCTTACTGTAGACTGCGTGTGCTGCATCCTGCGGCGATTCAAACGTCAATGTCGGCATACCATTGACCCATAAATCCCATAACCCGTATGGTTCCTGATGTATCTCAAACTTAGCCACATCTGTATCTAAAGAGTATTCCATTATTGGTGATTTCATGAGAATTTATGACTAATAATATGCGGGCTGACGGGGCAAGATACAATGAGTAAAGCTAAATTTGTTTTTCATGGATTATTCCCAGATGTTGTCGACACCGACACCACATCCAAAGAAATCACCAAAGTGCTATTTGATGTTGAATTTAACCAGCAATTTCATTCCCACCTGATTGCGGATATAGAACTTTTCAAAGACGATGGCGAATTTGAAGTACGCTGCGAACTGCCTTTCACCTGCAAACAATTTTCTTCAGCCGCCCTGCAGTATTACCAGTATGCAATAGGCCCCCAGGCTGCACAAATCAGTCACAGCGGCCCCAAGGGAGCCAGTATTGCTACGAATAATGTCATTCGAGCACAGTGGCATACCGAACTGGACGCCGAAGAATTACAATAAACAAGACCAGATTACTCATTGCTCCACTGCTACCTGCACGCAACCGGGAGAGGAAGAATCACTTTAGGTGCTGGCTCATGACTTCATAGAGCTGGTGTCCACTTTGAATATATTTTCTTTCAAATGGTGTTATTGCAGCATCACTATCCAGTTTCAGTTGCTTCATATCGATATCAGCACAGCCACTCATTGTTAACGCTTGCGCAAATTCCTGCGCATAGACCTCCCAGTTTGTGCGCATTACCAGCATTCCTCCCAAAGCAAGCATAGTTGGAAATACAGGATGACCATGCCAACGACGTTGCAAATGCCCGGGCTTTGGCCAGGGATTGGGGTAAAACAGATAATGTCGTTCTATCTTCCATCCAGCTTGTCTGATCAATCGCCACATGTGCACACAGTCACTCTGGACAAACAGCAAGTTAGCAGGCTGTTCACCAAAGGCATGACTGCGTTGCAGTCTCTCAATAGATTTATCAACAGCAACAATTTTATGGTCAGGGTACTTTTTTGCCAGATGATAGCTGCTTTCACCAGTTCCGCAGCCACTGTCCAGCACCACTTTATTTGACGACACAAACTTATTCGCGATTAGAAATGCATTTTCCGCATGCTTGGGTATAGAATCCTGCAACTCGGAATTTTGATATTTCAGCACCAGTTTTGCCAAATTCCTATGTGGTGCAGTTTGGCTGCTGACAATTAATGGCGACTTTATACTACTCATAACATAAAAATTCACATCCAATGAAAGCACCGATTGCAAAAAAAATATCCCATCAGGTCACAATGCATGGCGACACAAGAAACGATCAGTACGCGTGGTTGCGTGACCCGGACTGGCAGCAAGTCATGCGTGATCCAGCTCTATTAGACAAAAATATACGCGACTATCTAGAACAGGAGAATGCATTCACAAAAGACTGGATGCAAGACACTGAACAGTTACAGACTACACTTTTCGAGGAAATGAAAGGGCGTATAAAAGAAGACGACGCATCAGTACCCAGCAAAGATGGCATTTACTATTATTACGACCGTTACAATGTAGGCGCAGAACATTCACTTTATTGTCGCTACCAGCAACCAGGCGAAGAAGAAATACTGCTGGATGCTGACACACTTTCAAAACAGTATGACTACTTCGATATTGGCGAATGTGAACACAGCCCTGATCACCGCTACCTCGCCTATTGCATCGATACTAAAGGCTCAGAATTCTATACCTTATATATTCTGGATTTAAATAACAGAGAATACCTGCCGGAAACCATAGAAAATATTCAGGGCAATTTTGTTTGGGCTATGGATAGTGAGACGCTTTATTACACTACCCTGGATTCCAATCACCGTCCTGACAAGGTGTTTCGTCACACTCTAAATACTTCACCACAGCTGGATGAATTGGTCTATCAGGAAAATGACTCTGGCTTTTTTGTTGGGCTTGATCGTACTGAGTCGAATCGTTTTATTTTAATTTCAGTTCACGATCACACCACCAGCGAACTTCATTATCTGGATGCCTATCACCCTGCACAGGATTTCACTCTGTTCCAAAGGCGATGCAAGGATATTGAGTACTCTGTTACTGATCACCGTAATCACTGGTACATCACCACCAATGCAGATAGTTGTACAGATTTCAAAATCATGCGCACGCCTCTAGACAGCACACAACGAGAACACTGGCAGGATTATTATCTTCCTGCAAAAGGCACATTATTAAGGGGCATTTATATGTTCCAGGATTACCTGGTGCGATACGAACGCAGCCAGGGACTACCCAGGATTATTATTGTGCCACTGGATGAGAGCGCATCAGAATACGCAATTGAATTTGATGAAGAAGCCTATGAATTAGGCATGGATCCAGGCCTTGAATTTGACACTTCGCTGATGCGTTTCTCTTACACTTCAATGACCACGCCCAGCCAGATATTTGATTTCGACATGCAACAGCGCACACGTAAATTGCGCAAACAGCAGGAAGTGCCATCTGGACACAACCCTGAAGACTATGTCACTAAACGCATATTTGCGCGTGCGCACGATGGCACAAGTATTCCTGTCTCACTACTCTACAAAAAGGACACGCCAATTGACGGCAGTGCACCATTGCTGCTGTATGGCTATGGCTCATATGGCAGCAGCATGCCGGCAAGCTTTTCCACAAGTAGACTCAGCCTGGTTAACAGAGGCTATATATATGCGATTGCGCATATTCGCGGCGGCATGGAGCTGGGTTATGACTGGTATACAGACGGCAAACTCAAGAACAAGAAAAACACTTTCAGTGACTTTATCGATGCAGGACAGTTTCTGGCAGATAGCAACTATACCTCTAAAGGAAACATAACCATCCACGGAGGCTCAGCAGGAGGAATGCTGATTGGTGCCGTCATCAACCTTCAGCCCGATTTATTTCATTCAGCCATTGCTGACGTTCCTTTTGTTGATGTACTTACCACCATGTGCGATGACAGTTTGCCCCTAACACCGCCAGAATGGCCAGAATGGGGAAACCCGATCACACAATCCGAGGATTATCATTACATCAAGAGTTATTCACCCTACGACAATGTACAGGCACAGGATTATCCACATCTGTTAATTACTGCAGGCCTGACAGATCCTCGCGTGACGTACTGGGAACCCGCCAAGTGGGCAGCCAAATTACGTGAAATGAAAACCGACAACAATGTACTGCTGCTTAAAACAAATATGGATGCGGGACATGCGGGTGCATCCGGAAGATTTGACAGCCTCAAAGAGGTCGCATTGATGTATGCCTTTGTATTAAAGCTGCGCAAATAGCAGATTTTTTCATGGTTTCATTTAGGCAAAAGTTGTCTTAAGCCAGAGCAAATAAGTAACCTACTGTTTTATATGGTATTTATTAATTTTCGTTATTTTGACTAAAGCGCGCTATTTGAGAAATTTATACTAGACAAGAGCCGTTAGATGACTAAAATGACCAGTCTTTTTTAGCGAACACTAATATAACTACATTTCGCTGAAGTCCAAGGAACGAAAGGGAAATCTCTATGACGAATGAAAACCTCATCAAGCGTGATGAAGACACGGGCTATATCATTGCCTGGAAACATAAGTATGACTTTCAAACCGGCAAGTTCGACGAGCAAATGACGTATGGCGAGGCCTGTAAAAAATGTGAAGAGTTGATCGCTAGCAATTCAGAAAAAACGTACTGGCCACAAAAAGTCAAACCCGCACCTGAGTGGCATATCCTCTATAGCTAATCTGTTACGGAGACAGCCTTTCAATAGTCCAGTCGCCGTTAGCCTTCCTGTTATATTTCAAGCGGTCGTGTAATCGGCTGGGCCTGCCTTGCCAGAATTCAATGGCGGCGGGCACTACTCGATATCCTCCCCAGAATGCTGGCCTGGGTATTTCCACCTGATCTTTATACTGTTTTTCTACCGCTATAACCTGCTCGCGCAATTCCTTGTAAGAATTCATCACAGCACTTTGTCTTGAAGCGATAGCCCCGATCTGGCTACCTCGCGGGCGTGACTGGAAATAGGCATCACTCTCCTGTTCACTCACTTTCTCTATTTTCCCTTCTATACGTACCTGCCTCTCCAGCAGACCCCACCAGAAACAAAGCGCCACTTCAGGACAATTGACCATGTCCCTGGCTTTGCGACTTTCATAATTGGTATAAAATACAAACCCACACTCATCGACACCCTTCAGCAAAACCATCCGTGATGACAGGCCATCCCGTTCAGAATATGTCGCCAGATTCATTGCTGTGGGCTCGGGCATATCAGTACTCATCGCCTGCTCCAGCCACAGCTTAAACTGCTCTATTGGATTCTTATCAAGCTCTGACATTATTAACTTTCCCACTTTATAATCATTTCTCGGTTTCAAAATGTTATCTTTATTATTCACAGGTTTTCCCAAGCTATCGCATGTCTTCTATCACGGTCACCCTGGCAATTAACACACAAGAATTTGCGCAATTATATCGAGGTCAAGCGCGCCAGGTTATTTGTACCGCAAAGGATGGTCGTACCGTTCAGTTTCCTGCCACTGTACTCAGACAATTCCTGACCCACAGTGGCGTGCATGGTGAGTTCGAGATATTTTTCTCTCAGGACAACAGATTCACTAAAATTAAAAAATTAGACTAGCCAGAAAATCATGCTTGTTATCAATAAAGACTATCATTTATTCAGGTTACATATCTGGTTTTTCTTGTACAAACAGGCTGTACAGTGATTAATATTGAACCCCTACCCCTCCAAGCCCGCAATAACCATTGGGATTTTTCGCCAGATATTGTTGATGAAAATCTTCAGCATAATAAAACTCAGGTGCCAGCATTATTTCTGTTGTTATCTGACCTTGTCCCGCTTCAGCCAGCCTGGCTGCATAATGCTGTTTTGATTTTTGCGCAACATTCAGCTGCTCCTGGCTGTAAGCATAAATACCAGAACGATACTGAGTTCCTTTGTCATTCCCCTGGCGCATTCCCTGTGTTGGGTTATGTGACTCCCAGAACACGGCTAGCAATTTCTCGAATTCAAGCTCCCGAGGATCAAACATGACCAGCACAACTTCGTTATGCCCAGTCCTGCCTGTACATACTTCCTCATAGGTAGCATTTGGTGTAAATCCAGCGGCATATCCCACGGCAGTTGAGTAAACCCCATCCAGTTGCCAAAATTTTCTCTCAGCTCCCCAAAAACAACCCAAACCAAACAGGATTTTCTCAATCCCATCTGGGAAAGGCGGTTTAATCGGGTTTTTATTAACAAAATGAAGTGGCGAAACCTGCATAGGCGTATCCCTGCCAGGCAATGCGTCTTGCTTTGAGGGCATTCTTTCTTTGCTACTAAATATACTCATACATTAATTATCCGATCAATTGTTTCATGATAGTTGATTCGCGCTGAAAAAAACCTCGTGTATGCAAGGAGTCATCGAGCCGATAATACTCATAGTCTAAATGATGACATAACTCATGAATCAGAGTTCGCAAATATGTTTTAAATGCAACTACCTGCTGACGTTTTGCGGTGCGCATCCACACATAAATTCTTGCGCGAAGTCGACCTTCATCTACCGGCTCATACAAGCCATGAAGTTCACTATCATCATCGTGAGGTCTTCTTTCCAGAACATGTATTCGCGCACCAGAGAATTCAAGTTGCTCACAAACAGCATCAATTAAATGCTGGCTTGCTCTCTCGACAAATTCCAGATTTTCAAGTGTTAGCTGCTTTTGTATTTCAAGCGTGTGTTTCTGTAGAAGCACTACTTCAGAAAATTTTACGGGAGGTAATGCATCGCTCTTGCTTGCTATTTTCCTCTGCGTCTTTGTGAAACGATGATAGTGCGAATAAGCCATCTCAGGTTTATTTATCCAGTCTCAGCACATCTCGCGCATTTAATGAGGTTTGCTGCGCTGCCTGCTGCAAAGTCATACCTCTTAATTCAGCCAAAGACTTTAAGCAATACGGTAAATATTCCGGACTGTTTCTTTCACCGTGATGTTGCTCCACGGTCATATCAGGCGAATCTGTTTCCAGGACAATTGAGTCAACAGGTAACTCACTGGCCAGTTTCCTGAGTTTTGTTGACCTGTGATAGGTCAGCATGCCACCAAATCCAAATTTGAAATTATACATCTGGTAGCGCTCAGCCTGTTGGAGGCTGCCATTAAATGCATGCACTATTCCGCCCGTCACCGGAAATTTCTTGAGGCATCGCAGCACTTCCTCATGCGCTTTTCTTACATGCAATATCACTGGAAGATCTGCCTCACAAGCCAGCGCTAACTGTTGCTCAAAAAACATTAACTGTTTTTCAATATGCAAGGATCTATCATGAAAATCCAAACCAATCTCACCTACTGCAACAGGCTGGTTTTTCGCTACGCAATCCCGCAGATTGTCGAGATGCTCCAGCTCGTGACACTGAATAAACACAGGATGCAACCCTAAAGCATAGTGCATATCACTTGATTTATTACAGATTTCTATCAGTGATTCCCAGCTACTTTTTTTTACTGCGGGTACAACAAAGCCACTCACACCATTTTTTCGGGCACGCTCAAGCACCTCATGACGATCTTGCTGAAAATTATCAAAGTCGAGATGACAATGGGTATCGATTATTTGCATAAAATAAGGCGTTGCTCTAAATATAAATTTGTTCAATTATAAGCACATCATGAGCGAACAAATCCCCAGACGATTTATTGGAATTCAGCGACTGTATGGTCAACAAGCATACCAAAAAATCAGCCATAGCCACATCTGCGTAATTGGAATTGGCGGCGTAGGTTCCTGGGTTGCAGAATCACTGGCGCGAAGTGCTGTCGGTGAAATAACGTTAATCGATCTGGATCATATTGCAGAGTCTAATATCAATAGACAAATACATGCTTTATCAGAAACACTTGGACAGGCGAAAATTATCGCCATGCAGGAACGCATTTTGTCCATCAACCCGAATTGCAAAGTCAACCTGATTGATGATCATTTGTCTTGTGAAAACATCCCTGACACATTACACAATAGTTTTGATTACATCATTGACTGTATCGATCAATTTCGCATTAAAGCTTCATTAATCCATCATTGCAGGAGCAAAAAACAGGATATTTTAACAGTGGGTGGTGCAGGCGGACGGGTAGACCCTACACGCATCCAGGTCGCAGATCTTAGTCGATCCGAAGGAGATTCTTTGCTTGCAAAAATACGCAAGCAGCTCCGCACTCAGCATGGGTTTCCCAGGAACCTGCAGCGCCGATTTGATATTCCATGTGTATATTCTACTGAACAATTACGCTATCCCACAGATGACCATGAGATCAGCACCAACAAATCAGAATGCAGCAATTTAAGCGGACTAAATTGCGCGAATGGTTTTGGCTCATTATCTGCCGTCACTGCTACATTTGGCATGATAGCTTGCGCACATGTCCTGAATAAGCTCAGTCGAGGCTAAATATTGCGGGCTAGTCGGGTATACATCTACGGTCAGCAGAGCATATTTAAATATTATTTTACCTTACACAGATAACAACCTATAATAACTGAAGATGTTTATATCTATAAATAAACATTCCGCAAATGGCGCGGCTTATTTATGTATACCCGCCTTTGTTTTTTATATTTACATACACACCTACAACCATTATTGGCGAATCTATATTCAGCCTTTATAAGGACTATATTTTTATGAGTGAACAAAAAACCGAGCAGAAACCGGAAGATATCAGCATCAGCCAGACCGTAGCCATTCTCATTGATGGAAACAATATTGAAAGGAGTATTCACGACCAGACCAAAGACGCGAATACCATGCTCAACTTTGACAAACTAATCCCCAAATTATTAGGCAATCGCGGCCTCAATCGGCTCATTTACTTTCGTGAAGGCAAACAGATATCCCAAAAGCTGAAAGACCGCTTGCACGAATTCTTCCACGGATCAGTACGACCTTGCCACAAGTCCGCAGATATCCCTCTGTCAATCAATGCCATGCAGCTGGCTAGCAAGGTAGACACCATTGTGATCATGTCTGGAGACTCTGACTACATTGAACTGGTAAGACATTTAAAATCTGAAGGTGTGCGCGTAGAAATTGCTTCAGTTGATGCAACCACAGCGCATATCATCAAAGAAGAATGCGATCATCACTATCGTATTAATGAAGAAGACTGGTTTACATACGCACCGAAGCAGGCGAACCAGAACAACAAGCAAAACAAACGTCGCGCTAATAAAAAACCACAACAGAATCAAAATGACAAGCAGGCGTCTGACACTGACACAGGCGAAAAAGGAAAAAACGGCAAGTCGAAAAATACCGCAAAAAAACCTGATGCTGACAGCTCATACGAAGAACGCCAGCCTATTTCTAACGAGTCTGACATCATCGCTACCGTTAAAGAAAAGTCTTCTCGCAAGTACGAGCCTGAATATCCTCAAAGCCAGTACATCGAACCTACTCAACAATAATCTATACAATAGTCAGTCACGCTCTCCATTGCAGCCGAGCGTGACTGACTGTTCTCAGGCGCAAGCACATAACATTTGCCGCTATACCCGTCTGTTATCTCTGAGTCATACCAGATAACAGCTGCTGTCAAAAATTTGCGCCCGCATATTTTAATAAACCGGCAATACTTTAATTAGCGTCCCTGAGCTGATCGCCTCAGGAAAAATACTTCTAACGAAATCGCTTACTACGCGCAACCCTGTGCACAGATATCAGGTCTGGCAATCAGGCTAATACGGTAGATCTTATAATCCGGCATTCACCACTATCAATTACTGGAATATTTTCAGGAAGTTGAGGCTCCAGTTTTTTTCTGGGACCAAAATTAATAATTTTGTCACCATCGAGAATAATAAGGGCGTCTTCTATATACACCGGACGATCAACATTCTCAGAATTCGCGTGACTAGTGCTATTTAACAGAGGACCTCTTAATGCAGTAATTTTCGCAGTCATGAGCGCTACCCTTCCTGATATCATTATTATTGTCTACAGCAGTCTTATAACTCCTTGACGTTAGCGCCACAATCTTTTTTTAACCTTACTCTAGTCGGGCTATTTGCCTGATACATGAATATTTCAGGCACACTTCTTTTGCAAACATACACTTAATGACAATGCTTTATAGTCAACTTAAATTTTGGAAATTTCATTTTTTTAACACTCGATTCAGCATGCACAGATGCGCCTGAAATATGACAATCGGGAACAGCTTTTCACAAATCCATGTCTGTCATGTAATTGAATAAAAACTGACTGAATTCTTTAATTCTTGTGACTCGCCGCAAATCAGGATGAGTCAATATCCAGATACCGTCCTTAAATTCTGGCTCAATATCAAATAACTTTACTAAAGATTTATTAAAGTAATTGGTAGGCAACACTGCTACACCCAACTCTTCATGACATAAAGTCGATATTGTTTTGACATCACTCGCTGAGCAGCAAAAGCTGTCATTCGGGAAGTTATTCATAAGCCATTTATAAGCTTCTATTCTCAATAGTGATTCATCCACACCTATTAGATCAAAGTTTTCCATGTCGGATATTGCACGTGGAATACCGTACTTTTTAAGATAGCCCTTGCTTGCGTAGACCGACCAGGTAAGGTCTGTCACCTTGCGTCCAATTAAATAGTCTGGAGGATTATTTGTTGAACGAATCGCTATATCCGCATCTCTGCGAGATAAATCATATAACGCACTACTCACAATAATATTGATGGTAATTCCAGGGTGCTTTAATCGAAATTTCGCAATGCATGGTACTAACACATGTTCCGCAAGGGAGAAGGGTGCTGTGATACGAATTTCACCGGACAACTCAAAATCATTACCGGCTACTGCACGTTCAAGGGAATGAATTGAGTTTTCTACTACTTCTGCATGTTGCAATACAGCATGACCAATTTCAGTTAACACATAGCCTTCAGCCATGCGTTCAAACAGGCGAGTTCCAAGCTTGTCTTCAAGCGCATTAATCCTGCGAAACACTGTCGAGTGATTAACGTTCAACTGCTTGGAAGCACCCATAAGTGTGCCGGATTTTGCGACAGCTAAAAAATAGGGTAAATCATTCCAGTCAATCATTTCTTTGCACACTTGCAAATATGAATTGCATATTTTGTTGATTACCTTGCCAATGTGCAAGTGATATTATTACTCTACACATTCCTCGGTATGATTATTATTTTTCAGGAGATTCCAATGACTCACAGCATAGACATCAAGAACAAAGTGGCATTAGTCACCGGCGCAAATCGGGGCATCGGCAAAACGATCGTTGAATCTTTTCTGGAACACGGCGCGAAAAAAGTGTACGCAGCAGTGAGGAATACTGCTTCTGTAAACGATCTGCTCGAAAAATATGGCAAACGGATTTCAGCGATTACACTAGACCTGGCCAACCCACAGACAATCACAGAAGCAGCTAAAGCAGCGAGTGATACGGAAATTGTTGTGAATAACGCAGGGGTCCTCACTTCGACAACACCGCTGGACAGTAACGCAATAGAAAGCCTGAACTTTGAAATGGAAATCAATGTTGGCGGCCTGATAAGAATGACCCAGGCTTTTGCTCCAGTGCTCAAACAGAATGGCGGTGGCGCACTGATACAGCTTAATTCTATTGCCTCGATGAAAAACTTTGTCGCCTTTACGACTTATAGCGCATCAAAAGCCGCGGCATATTCAGTAACACAGTCATTAAGAGAATTACTGAGTGATCAGGGTACATTCGTAATGAGCGTACACCCCGGACCCATCGCTACCGACATGGGTGACGCTGCCGGTCTGACGGAAATTGCTGAACCAGCAACGCTGGTTGCAGACGCAATTATCAAAGGTTTAAAACAGGGTGACTTCCACGTGTTCCCGGATACCATGGCCAAACAAATTGAAAGCGTTTATCAAAACTTTGCTGTGAACATTGTTGAAGCCAATCTCATGGAAGGCTAGCTCGTCCACAAGATTATTACTGCTTGCGTGCCTGTTTAGCCAGCGCCACCAGTGCGGCACGCACCTGCTCGGCAGTTTCACACTCTGTTGCGAAATTAATGCGCAATCTGGCATCGTTAACCAGCATCTCGAATCCCGTGCTATCAATCCTCAGCATTTTTGGGTCTTGCTTGAAAATTTTCATTCCATATAGGTGGCAATAATCCCGCATGGCATCGACATGGTCCTCATTCATATGAGAGACCATATGCTGCACTGTTTCTTCATCAAACATAGTCATAGCAGACCTTAACCTATATGAAACGTATGCAATAAACAGGAGGCAATGTTGAAGTAATCTGCACCCAGTCATCACCGCGATTTTCTGATAGCCAAATATTACCTGTCGTACTACCAAACACCAGCGAAGTACCTGATTTATCGATATCCAGGCAATGCCGGTAAACCAGATCATAAGCATGCTCTTGTGGTAATCCGCTGCGCAACACTTCAAAACTTTCTCCCCCATCCTGGGTTCTGCTGACAGTAACTGAGCCCTTAACCGCATAACGCTGATCATCTTTAACACCCGGCACAAACCAGGCAGTATTGGCATCATTAGGATCTACCGCGACAGCAAAGCCAAAACAGGATGGCTTCGCATTGTCTATTTCAGACCAGTTGGCACCACCATCTTTACTTTTAAAAATACCATTATGATGCTGTATCCACATAGCATCCGGATCATTCATACACTGCACCATTCGATGCGGGTCCTGCATATAAGGATCGTAGGCATATTCTTCCGGAGCATAGTCACTTCGCAATCCACGCCCATAACATTCCCAGTTAACACCATTGTCAAAGCTGGCCCATACACCTCCGCATGACACACCCAGTTTTATCGTATTGTCATTTCTTGGATCAACCAGTATTGAGTGAATGCCCGGATAGTCTGCACCACCCCCCATCCATTTCTTTCTGTCCGGGTGCAGCCATAAACTATCAACAAATTGCCAACTGTCACCGCAGTCACTGGAGCGAAATAATCCTCCAGGAATCGTGCCACACCAGATATCGTCTGGTTTTTCTGGTCCTGCGCATTCCATTGACCACACCCGCATCACACTCCAGGGAATCGGGGTTTGTCTTATCGGGTCAATATCTTCTAGATCTTCCGGCTTTGGCGGGAATTGAGGTACAGCAGTTTCTTTCCAGGAACGCCCCTGATCTGAAGAACGTTTTATTTTCACACCAAAGTGTCCATGCTCGATAGCAGCGTGCCAGTTGTTATGACGATCGACCAATATCATTGTCACCGGATCACCCAGCAGCATGGCTTTATTGATCGACCAGCCTGAACGGGACTTTTCTGCTATAAATAAACCCTTGCGTGTCCCTATCATTACTTGACCGGTCATCACTCACCCTCCTGATAATGCTTGAAAAATATAGACCTCACTATCCTTGTTAAGCAAATCACTTAATTGGATACGGTCACGTATATTTAAACCGTCTGCAATCACTGCAACATGTTTTCTAATTGCACCCTGATCATCCAGCACGTAACTGCGCACTTTGGGGTATCTGGCAAAATAATGCGCGAACAATTCTGCAATTGAGCTCGCTTCAATCACCAGATCTGGACATTCAACCTGTCGCGCCAGATTGACTGAAAAATATAACGTTGCCATGATTGATATTTTAGGAGCTTCCAGGAATAACTACTAGCCTGCATTTCCAGCAAATTAATTGTTTATATCAGCCAATTACACCATGATTTGAAACAGCTCAATTTAATACCTCTTGCGAATATTACTTAATTCAGTTACTTAATAATTTACAATCATTTCGGAGCTGTAAAATGATATTAACCAATATAGAAGAAGTGCCGGGCAGAAAGATCCTGGAGCATTACGGTCTGGTACAAGGCAACACTATTCGCGCCAAACATGTGGGCAAGGATATTCTGGCTGGAATTAAAAATATTTTTGGCGGAGAGCTGGCAGCCTATACCGAACTACTCTCAGAATCACGCAAGGAAGCCACCAACCGAATGATTCAGCAAGCCGAAGCGATGGGAGCCAATGCCATTATAAATGTACGCTACAGTACATCATCCGTGGCTCAGGGTGCGGCCGAACTTTACGCATACGGCACAGCAGTACGAGTCGAATAATGGATATTCTTATTCTGGTGGCACTATTAGGCCTTGGATATTTTTTTGGTCAACGCGCAGAAAAAAAACATTACAAATCCATCATCGAACGTGAAGAACAATCAATCAGCTTGCCTGTAGTCACCTTTAAAACAGCGCCTGCAATAAAGCACTTCGAAGTAAATTCAGCGCTGATATCAGGCAGTGTTGTAATCTCTATCGATTTCTTCAAGCAATTTATTGCATCACTAAAAATGCTGTTTGGCGGCCGCTTAACGACTTACGAATCACTGCTTGATCGCGCACGCCGGGAAGCATTACTTCGCCTGAAAGAACAGGCACAAATTCGCAAGGCATTTGTTGTACTAAACACCAGAATCGAAACAGCTTCAATCAGCAAAAGCAGTGGACGAAGAGAAGGTGGTGTAGGCTCAATCGAAGTAGTCGCCTACGGCACAGCATTAACCATGACAGATAGACGTCGAAAAACAACAGAATGAAATACGTACCGTCTCAACCGCCTGAAGGTATTAACGTTTCAGATGAGCATCCGTTAAAGTCCTTTCTGATTCTCACAACAGGCACAATTGCAGTCATATTTATTCTGTTATTTGTTATTGCATTATTTGCCGACTTCATTGTGAGATTTATCCCTGTCGAATATGAGCAATCATTATTTGCAGACAAAAATATTGGCGACTTGATCACTAGCAGCGAAGGTGAAACACCCAAAGTTGTCGAGCAGTATTTACAGGAATTAGTGAACTCATTACACCAGCAAAGTGAACAGGAATATCGCGGCCATCAGTTTCATGTCAGTTTAAGCAATATGAATCAAGCCAATGCGTTTGCTGCACCTGGTGGATATATCGTTGTGACTACAGGCTTACTAAAAAGTATTGAATCTGAAAACGGACTTGCGATGGTACTAGCACATGAAATTGGTCATCATTATGAAAGACATCCACTAAGAGGCTTGGGACGCGGCCTTGTGGTCACACTTTTCCTGTCCGCAATATCGGGCTTCGATGTTGGCGGCCTGGCTGACCGGTTTGTGGAAAAAACCGCTTTCATCGGCCAGCTTGCATACAGTCGAAAGCAGGAAAACGAGGCTGATAAAATAGCTGTAAAGTTATTACAGAGCAAATATGGCCATACCAGTGGTGCCAGCGAATTCTTTAGCCACATCAGATCAATCAGTTCCTACAACAGTGAGCCACCTGTTTTCTTAAGTACACATCCATCAACACAGGCGCGTCTTGATTACCTTGAAAAAATAGAGCACTCATCAAAGGGTAACAAAAAGGAACTGCCTTCAGAAATTAAAAAGCAGCTACTGCTTAATTGATTAACTCTCCTAGTGAACAGAACCCATTGCATCAACGTCCATTGCAATCAATTTCCATTCACTGATTAAATCCATGTCTGTATTGGCGGATCCATAATACAAGGCACCGCTTTTGGTCACGGCCAAATAATACGAACTTTCTGTATCGTCACGTTCTAACAACAAGTAACCATCATCCATCGACAAGCATCCTAATAAAGTCTATCAATACTGACTTATATGGAGATGATTCAACGGTTTTTCAAGTGCAGAAACCGTCACTCACCACATGAATAAAAGATTACAGAAGGTGATGTTATCTAGCTGACTCTTTCATAGACTCCACGCACACCATGCTTGGATAATACGAATTGCCACAATTGAAGATCACGCGCACGAAATGCGCCTGCACATGCCTGCAAGTAAAATTTCCACATTCGGTAAAAGCGTTCGCTGTAATCCGCTTTCAGCTCATCCCAACCCGCATTAAAATTGTTGTACCAAGCCATTAATGTTTTGTCGTAATAAGCGCCAAAGTTATGCAAATCTTCTACCAGAAATAATTTTTCAGAGGCAGTTGCAACTTCTGCCAGTGAAGGAATCTGACCATTAGGGAAAATATATTTATGTATCCACGGATCTGGCGTGACGTTTGTCTCAAGACCACCAATTGTATGCAACAGCAACAACCCCTCGTCTTTTAAACACTGGTTAGCTGTTTGAAAAAAAGCACGATGATTTTTATTTCCTACATGTTCAAACATTCCCAGGGAAACAATATGGTCAAACTTGCCTTCCAGCAGTCGATAATCCTGTACAAGAATATCCACTGGCAGCCCTTTGCAGTTTTCTTTCGCGTAGTGTGCCTGCTCTTCCGAAATAGTGATTCCAGTGACTTTAACGCCGTAATTTTCCGCTGCAAATTTAGCAAAACTACCCCAGCCACAACCAATATCAAGTATGTGTTGTCCTTCCTCTAAATGCAGTTTGCGACAAACAAGATCCAGTTTTGCTTCCTGGGCCGCATCCAGATCGGCTGCGTCACGCCAGTATCCACAAGTGTACGTCAGTCGCTTATCAAGCATTATTTCAAAGATACGATTACCGAGATTATAGTGACTATCAGCAACCTGTACTGCACGCGAAAGGTTTTGCAGATTGGTCAACTTGGCCTGAATCGATAGCGCTAAAAGTTTATATGGTTTAATTTTATTACTAATATCACTCGATAAAATCTTGCAAATAAATTCATCCACACTCTCAACATCCCACCAGCCATCCATATAGCCTTCACCTAATGCAAGAGATCCCTCAGAAAATATGCGGTTGCAGAAATTTTCGTTATAAATTTTAACATCCCAGGGACGCGCTCCTGATACATTGATGTCTGCGTGACGTAATAATTCTTCACACTTGTGACGTAAATTGCTCATTAATTAACCTGCTCTTTATTATTTTTATTGAGTGACAATTAAATTATCAGCAAAAATTATTAATGCAGATCAGACAGGTGTAAATTAAATAAAATAAATATCGATGATTAATTATATAAATGGCCTAACGAAACATGTTTCCACCTTCATGTTTCATAATTGCCAACAATACTGCCCGTCGACACCCATAAACTATTGCTTGTCACAATAATATCAATACATGCAGGATTTCTAAAATCTGGTAAAAATAACTGTACGGCCTACAAATGTTGTTTGCGAAGACGGATCATTCATGAATTTTTGTACCTGAAGCGGGTTTTTGCGTGTGTTTACCCTCTGCGCAGTACAAATCATGGCCAGAAACCTCAATTTAATTCATACTCTGACGGTCTATAATCCGGATAAATTTTCGCCAGCCAGTAAATTTATAATCAGGTGATCGAATATTATCACCAGTTAGATTGAAATGATCACACAATAAAAACACAACTTATTGATTAATATGCAATAATTGGAGATTATAGCGCTATCGACAAGCACCTTAAAAGACTTGCTAATATAGCTATAAGCTCACTTAAAACGGCTATAACTTTATTTAAGTTGTATTGTTATTCATGAGCCATCAAACTCTCGCCACAAAAAATAAATAACATTATTGTCAGGAGGCACAAAATAATGTTCGAAACCAATCCCTTTGCTGTACTTTCAGCATATATTTCCCCCGAAATCATGCAAGGCTACGTAATACTTATGTTTGTATTTGTTATTGTCGGCACGATTCTCGATATGATGCATAAAAAAAGCGCGCAGTATTTCTTTGAAAATGCCGAGAAAGCAAAAAAGAATGCCAAACGCACTGTCAGTGGTGGAGAAAAAGTCTCGATGGCTGTCGCCACAGTCGCCAATGAGGTATTAACTTCTGGAGAATTCCAGAACACACGCCGCCGACTGTCTCATCTGTTGACAATGTATGGTTTCGTTATTTTTGTTGTCACTACTGCATGGTTGATTTTTGGATACACTTCTCAAGCAGCTACAGCGCCAACCGCATTGACAACAATGTGGCACATCGGCGCAATCATGTTATGCCTGGGTGGATACTGGTTCTGGTTCTTTATTCGAGTCGACGTCGCCTCTGAAGGCGTGAAGTGGTACAACTTCAATGGTCGCGGAGACATCTTCATTGTTTCTCTACTCACTACCGGCACTTTTGCACTGTTATGGTCAGGCACCCTTGCCAGCGGCGGGTTACTTAACGTGATTTTCTTTGTTCTGTTCATTGCATCAAGTACCACGTTATTCAGTACTGTTTTCTGGTCCAAGTTTGCACATATGTTTTTCAAACCTGCAGCCGCTTTCCAGAAGCGCACGACCAAAGCTGATGGCTCCTACGAAAATCTGCCTGAGATAGGCGATCTTACGGATCCTGCAGTCCAGTCAAAATTCCCGGATATCCCAGAGTATATGGGCACTAATCCACCTAACATGGGTCAAGGCATCAAGCGTGAAGCCCCAAGCCATTACTAATTCTTACCTGTAACAAATTATAAAGAGAGAAATATTATGCCTACTTTCGTATATATGACTCGTTGCGATGGTTGTGGACATTGCGTTGATATCTGCCCTTCAGACATCATGCATATCGACACAACAACCCGACGTGCTTACAACATTGAGCCAAACATGTGCTGGGAGTGTTACTCCTGCGTTAAGGCTTGCCCACATAATGCCATTGACGTACGTGGTTATGCAGACTTTGCTCCTCTGGGTCACTCAGTACGAGTTATTCGTGATGAAGAGAAAGGTGTTATTGCCTGGCGCATTAAATTCCGTAACGGCAAGAAAGACATGAATCTGCTTGCTCCGATTACAACCAAACCTTGGGGAACAGCTATTCCAGATCTATCCGAAGAGTCTGCTCCAAGTAAGGACATGACTGATAGCCAGTTACTTTTCAATGAGCCGAAATACATTCGCCTGGACGAAGGTGGTTTACATACACTTGAGTCTAATGGCTTGAAGATGAAAGAAGGAGTTTACTACTAATGGGTTACAAGACTGTTGTAGAAGATGACATAGATGTTCTGATCGCGGGTGCCGGCATGGCGGGCACTGGTGCGGCATTTGAGTCTAGATACTGGGGTAAGGACAAGAAGATTGTCATTGCTGAGAAAGCAAACATGGATCGTTCAGGTGCTGTTGCACAGGGACTTTACGCGATCAACACCTACATGGGAACTCGTTTCGGTGAAAACAATCCTGAAGATCACGTACGTTATGCACGTATGGATCTGATGGGCATGGTTCGCGAAGATTTGCTGTTTGATATGGCGCGACACGTAGACTCTGCAGTTCACCAGTTCGAAGAATGGGGACTGCCGTTAATGCGTGATCCCAAGACCGGTGCTTATCAGCGTGAAGGTCGCTGGCAGATTATGATTCACGGCGAATCATATAAGCCTATTGTTGCTGAAGCCGCCAAGAAGTCAGCTGACAAGGTATTTAACCGAATCTGTGTCACACATCTACTTATGGATGACGCTAAAGAGAATCGTGTTGCAGGTGCAGTTGGTTTCAATGTCCGTACTGGTGACTACCACGTGTTCAAATCCAAAACAGTTATCTGTGCAGCTGGTGGTGCTTCAAACATCTTTAAACCACGCTCAGTGGGTGAAGGTGCCGGTCGAGTCTGGTACGCACCATGGTCATCAGGTTCTGCCTATGGCCTGCTAATTGAAGCTGGTGCAAAAATGACACAAATGGAAAATCGTATTGTGTTGGCGCGTTTCAAGGATGGCTACGGCCCTGTAGGTGCATATTTCCTTCACCTTAAAACCTATACACAAAACGGTGTTGGTGAAGAATATGAATCAAAATGGTTCCCTGAATTATCCAAGATGGTAGGTAAGGAATATCTGGATACAGAAGGTCAACATCTATCTCACAAGCCAATTCCAACATGTCTGCGTAACCATGCGTTCATCTCAGAAGTGAATGCGGGCCGTGGCCCGATTCATATGGTCACCATGGAAGCCTTCCAGGACCCTCATCTTGAGGAAATTGGTTGGCACAACTTCCTGGGCATGACAGTTGGTCAGGCAGTACTTTGGGCATCAACAGATGTAGATCCCAAATACGAAAATCCTGAATTAACAACTTCTGAGCCATATGTAATGGGCTCGCATGCGACAGGCTGTGGAGCATGGGTATCAGGCCCGGAAGATTTGTCACCACCAGAATACTTCTGGGGTTACAACCGCATGACAACTGTCGAAGGCCTTTTCGGTGCTGGTGATGCTGCTGGTGGAACACCACACGCATTTTCATCAGGTTCATTCACTGAAGGTCGCCTGGCTGCCAAAGCCGCTTGTAAATACATCGATGACGGCAAAGCAGAAGGTATAAAAGTCTCGCAGGAACAGCTTGATAGACGTAAACAACAAATCTACAAGCCGATGGAGCATTACAAAATCTATCGCAATGAGATTACTGCAGGTTCCGTCAATCCTAATTACATCAACCCACGCCAGGGTCTTGACCGCTTGCAAAAGCTGATGGACGAATACGCGGGTGGTGTAACAGTAAGCTATATGACCAACGAAAAGCTGCTTAACATCGGACTCAAGAAAATGAAAATGCTTGAGGAAGATCTGGAAAAGATTGCGGCAGAAGATATCCATGAACTACTACGCGCATGGGAACTGAAGCATCGTCAACTTTCTTCCGAGGCAGTTTTACAGCATACTTTATTCCGCAAGGAAACCCGCTGGCCTGGTTACTACTACCGTGGTGATGCCATGAAGCTGGATGATCAAAACTGGCATGTCCTAACTGTTTCTCGTCGCGATCCAAAGACTGGCGAGTACACCATGGAAAAAGCTCCTTGTTATCACCTTGTTAGTGATAAAGAGGAAAAAGTTGCATAAGTAGTCTTTGATGAATAAGAGGCGGCCAATATTGGTTGCCTCTTACACTTCACAGTTTTAATTAAAAAAGGCCAGCAGCAAAACTGTTGGTCTTTTTTAATTAAAGATCGTTTAAAATTGTATTCACAATTTCACAATAGAACTCATATGAACATTATCGAAAAAACAGACGACGAAATTCTTGAAGTTGCACACCCCATGTGGGATGACCTGATCAAATATTCCAATGCAGGCGAATATGGAAAATTCATTCGTAAATTTTCATACGATTTACTAATCGGCCTGAATGAAGTGGAAGTCGGAAAACAGTTTGCCAAAAGCGAACTGACCAAAACACTGGATCCGAATTACGATTATCTGGGCATTATTCGCCGTGGTGAACATGTAACAGTCTTATATCGCATTAGAAGCACCAAGAAAGAAGGTGAGTGGCTCGGACGCCTCGTACTTGGTTTTGAAAAAGGTGAAATCAAGATTTTTGCTGCGTCAATATTTTAATTTCACCCTGATTTGATTAACAATCGCTATCTGCCAAAGCACATAATTAACGGCCGGGAATACAAGCATGAGTGAAGACAGTAAAGAGGTGATAGCAAGCGGAAAATTTATTGAATTGATATACAAGATTATCGATTCAAAAACCGAGGCAGTTCTTACGTCAGTAGAATATCCAATTGGCTATATTCATGGTGTCACCGAAGCATTCGCACCTCCAGTTACCGCTCAACTGGAAGGCAGAGCCGTAGGAGATGTGATCGAAGTCCCTATCGACTGCAATACACTATACGGTCCACGTGATGAGTCACTGGTTTTCACTGACCATATAGATAACGTCCCAGAGGAATACCATGAAGTTGGTATGTCCATACTAATGGAAAACGAGCAAGGTCAAACAAAGAGCTTCCTGGTCACCAGGGTCGATGAAAAATCAGTAACTATCGATGGTAACAATCCTTTATGTGGTCGAGAAGTTATTTTCAAACTCGAAATTCTCACTGTACGCGATGCGACGCAGGAGGAAATTGAAGTGGGCGGTCCTGTGAATGCTGAACCAGATATTAGCGAGATCGTCGGATCAAACCAGCGAGTAAAACCCATTAATTAACACTAACGCTGAAATGGAGCGTTGATTTGCCTCAGAACTTATATGCCGAAACGCTACTGACTCCGGGTCTGGGCGTGCCTCTCGCCTGGCAATTCGAGAATAAAGCCAGGCACCTCACAGCATTACTGGATGACGACTCGCCAGTCCGTGGAGCACTTACTCAGGCAATTGATCGTTATAACAATACATTCTTTGAAATAGCACCCAATAAAGAAACACTGATCGAATGGGCAAATTCACAGGAAACGCTTGTTGATAGCGCCGACGTCAGGGAACTGAGACTGGGAGGCGCCCATGTCTTTCAACAGGCCATTGAACTATTTCAGGGCCTGCAAATGATGGTCGAAAAAGCAGATGATCCTGTTAAGTGGTCTGCAGTTCATCATAATATTGGCGATGTCATGGGATTCATCGGTCAACGTAGTGGCAGCTCACATTTTCTTGAGCAGGCAGCCATGTCCTACGAACAGGCTTTGGAAGTTCGCACCTCTGAAGAGACGCCATTTGAATGGGCCAGTACTCAATACAGTCTTGGTATGGTCATGCAAACACTGGGGCAACTTGAGGATGATACGAGTTTTTTAAAACAGGCGGCAGACATATATAAACTCGCATCAACAGGTTTAAAAAGAGATGAACACCCGGATGAATGGGCAAAAGCATTGTGCAGTGTAGGCAATGTACTTTGTTTACTGGGGACTCATCGCAAGGGTGCACGCACACTCGAACAGGCGGTGGTTGTGATGCGTAACGCAATGGCAGAGCGCACCCCGGATAAATCAGCTTATGGCTGGGCTATCACACAAAATAACCTTGCTGCCACACTACAGGCATTGGGTAAGCACGAAGAAGATATTCAGTCGCTGGAAGAATCCATCCCCATATATGAAGCCACTTTAAAAGCATTACCTAAAGATGACGTACCAATGATGTGGGCCATGGTGAGTGCTAATCGTGCATCAGCCATGCATGCCCTGGCAGCAGAGTCTGATTATGTCGACATGGCATTGAATGCGGTCTCTGAATTTGACAGGATCGCAGAATTGTTTGCCAGTGTTAAATTAACCCGTTACCAACAACTGGCTGAAGAACAAAGAGACCAGTCAAAAAAACTGGTTAAATTGCTACAGATATAAGCTGTGTATCTTTATTTCGTCTGTACAGGAAAAAGCCATCAAGATGCCATATATCCGCTGATACTTCATAATAGGCATTGATAACACATACCAGTTTAACAATTTACTTCGAAGTGTGATTCATTGATTAGAGCTTACTCACAACGCTTAATGCCTCCTTTTTCCGGGCAAATGCAAATTGTAGAATCAGATAGAGCGCGTGCTATCACGCTCGATAGTCAAACGTGGGAAATTCAGTTTCTGCATTCACTAAATCATCCGACAGATTCAGGTGACAACACCCAGAATGTTAAACGCTATTTTCGAGTGGCGATGATTCAGGACAGCGACATTCGTGAAAAGACACTGTCTTCACTGCAGGAGCAACACAATAATGAATCTATCGATGAACGAATTGTTGAATTACTGGATTACCTGGCTGACGCCTGTTTACCCTTCCCGGCAACAGATATATTTGAATACTGGTTACTTGATGCGAAGGAGCAGTCACCACTCGCTCTGATCTATTCCTGCACGGCAGAAAACCAGAAGAAAACATTCCCGGAACGTGCGGAGTGGACAGCATTGCCAGCAGCAGTAATGCCAATAGAGCGGTCTGATGAAGAAAAATCCCGTGAATATGCACCGATTAACTATCAGGTTGAGCGCATGGTGGCGGAACGTGCAGGATTTTATGCTAAGGCACAATGGTTTAACCGACAACATACAAATAATGTCTCTTTTCCCTCATTACTGCTAAGACAGGACTGGCAGGAAAAAGAAAACGCCGAATTATGCCAGCGTTACCTGCAACGCCAGTCGCCACGCCTGTTAATGCTCCATGGATTGAGTCAGGCACAACGCACTAGGCTGGAAATCCATGCACGTGAGCAGGCACTTGAAGTTGAGCGTTTTTACAAACTTTATCCGGAAATTGCAGATCAAAAACTAATAGACGCCATACGCGTTGAAGCCAGATTACGCGGTGTGACTGAAGGCCAGCCATCGATACATCAGCGTAGAGATGGCATTCATTATCTCTGACCTTGCATAAAGGACACATAGGCTAATACAACAATAACGAGAACACTGTATTATTCGCAAATAGAATCGAGAGGATATTCGTCATGCCACAATATATTTTCATTTACCTTGGGGGAGACTATCCCAGTGACCCACAAGAAGGTAAGAAACACTTCGAAAAATACCAGAGCTGGTTATCAACGTTGGGTGATGCTGTTGTCAGTCCGGCCATTCCCTTCAAGGACACTCACACGGTGCACCCGGATGGAAACACCGAACCGGGAACCACCACTCTCATGTCCGGCATGAGCATACTCAGGTTTGAGTCGATGCATGCAGCTCTTAAGGCAGCCAAGTCATGTCCGTTCAGTGAAATTAACGGCACACTCGAAGTCTCCGAAATGATTGACATGTCTGACACTAAGCATTAGACATACCGTACTACACATCATGACGCACACATTAATTCAAAAACATTTACTGCATGGTACTCAGTCATTTGAGCTAAAAGACGATGTCATCAAGGTGAAAATAAACAGTTTATTTAAAGGCAAAAAAGAACTCGATATAGATGTGGCCATACTCAACCCTGAACCTGTTATCAGCAAGACACACCTGCATTTTCATAGTCGCGTCAAATGCGGGCCGCTGATTTCCCTGTATCTTAACAAACCTAATGCTGAAGAATTCAATGCTTTTGTCGATGCTGTCAAAGCTAAAGCACAACTGGAATTTGATATTTTTTCTGGACTGAAAAAATAGTACATGAACTTTGCATCCGTTTTAACCGACCAACTCCTGGAATGATATGGGCATCAAACTTACTCAAAAACATTTACTCAAGCCTACTCATGTATTTGAGATAGATGATGACCAGATCCATATTCGCATTAAGTCACGCAGCAAGAAGGAAGAAACGCTTAGCGTTACGCTTGCTGTACTGAATCCCGAACCTGTCATTACCAAAACACACCTGGAGTTCCTTAGTCGCGTCAATGGTGAAGCATTAGTATCACTGGCTTTATCCAAACCCAACACGACTGAATTTAATAACTTTGTAACCACGCTTAAACAAAAAGCACTGGAAGAATACAATTCCATTTCAGGAATTAACGTTGTTGCCAAAAATGAGGCGTTGAATAATAACTTTCCTCTTGAGCCCCCCGAATTTAGTGACACCTCCCCTGCGGATATCTGCAAGACTAAAAAAGTCGACGTTGCAAGTATCAAGCATTCAATCGATATGCTGCAGACTTATGTTCATAATGAAGATATCAAACCGTTCATCTTCGCATTGGAATCACTGCAACAGGCTCCACAAGATCACTCAAAGCTTATTGAGGTCGCCACTGCTTTTGATAAACTCGAATCCAGTCAAGGCGCTGTACTAACTTATGCACCCTATATTATTTTGATGTTATCGGATGACCCTTTTGGCGATTAATGCAAAAAATAATACTCAGTGCCTTAGCCTCTGATACATTCGACTAAAAATATTTTTTTGTACCGGTTGTTTAACAAAACGCATACCCAGGCGTTCTTTTCGTACTGTCATCCAGTCCTGTTTGTATCTTTCATTACCCGTCAGATAGTCTATTTCCGAAACCTTGTCAGTATCGATTACATACCGCATTAAGTACTCAGTCAGAATGGATCCTGGCGAATAACTTTTCCAGCGCGGGTCATATGCCAGCCTGTAAATATTCGCTTTGCCGTGGACTACAAACCATATTTGTGCTGCCACCGGATTTTTTTCAATGTATAGAATAGCCATTCGCAACCAGCCCAACCTAGAGAATCTTTTGACTATATTCGGCGTAAATTCAGGATAAAATTCATTTGCCTTCCAGCTTGACTGATAAATCACCTGATAGTCAGCCAGTGCACGTTCAATGTCCGCATCCATATACAGCCTTATATCATAGGCATGTTCTCGTTCAAGTTTACGCTTCTTGCGTGTAATCAGATTACGAATATTGCCTGGCCGTTTAGCCATATATTCGTCGAATCCCTGACTGTCGACTGGATGACTCCAGTTATAAAATCGAAAGTATGTATGACTTTTAAATCCACACAATTCCATACATTGGCAAAGGGATGCCACATTCACGTCATCAGCATCAATGGGTTCAAGATGAATGGAATTTACATCCATCTGGGATAGGCCTGCTGCCAAACACGCCAGAATGGCAGTATGCGAGTTATTGCGAATAATCAATGCTGAAAATAATGTAGTAAAATTATTACTAAGAGCACATAAGCCATCCCGAGGGCTGTTCAGCATGGGCAGCACTGCCAACACCCTTTCATTGTCTACTACGCATGCCAGTCGTATTACCTGCTGATTAGCAAGCGCATGGGCCGACAGATTCTCAAACCATGTCCGCGATAAAAAGAGTGAGTCTCGCTCAGCCTGTGCAAACAGTATGCTTGCACTGTCAGGCAATTGATTCCAATGTGTATATATAACGAAATTCATGAGGAGTTAACCTTGAATTACAGCATTAATGATCCCAGCGGAAACACTCAATAATGGGTTAATTAATAGACAATATAGCGTTCCAGCCTGATCTGGACGATGACAGGCAGGCCCTGAATATGTATCCCTATAGATATATTTTTACTATGTATAAAGAGAAAATTGTCATCCTTGTAGTGCAATTTTGTTACAATCCCCGCTCAGAATAATCTCTATTATTTTAATCTAAAGGTGATTTATGAGCGATCAAAAAAGTACCAGACCCAAGGTCCCAGAGGGCGAGTCTCGCTTCCTGAAAACAACACAAAAGCAGGCCGATGAAAAAGGTTATGTTGGCTATGACACCACCTGGGCACCGTTCCAGAAAGAAGTAGCCTACACAATACCAAAAAAACCATAAGCTTATACATAGTCGTGGGTACATTACTGTTCACACGACTATGACTGCATTTCTACAGACGAGTATTCCATAAAAGCTGTCTCTGTGTATTGGTATTCCTGCAGATAGCTATCAACGACTAAGTATCAGAATTTCTCCCATCAGAAAAATAAATCTACTCTCTCTTTAGAATTAAAAATACTGTCGCTAACGTACCAATAACAAATGACACAATAAGGATTAACTTTGTATTTTGTGGCAGGTAAGTATCCATAAAAAAATTATTACTTACATTTGGCACGCCCCATAAATTCCCGCTACCATCACCAGCTACCAACTGAGCTTTCATTCCTTTTTCCATGTGTTGTGCCATATCACAGTGCACCAGATATGTTTTATGCTCACTGGGAATAATAAACGTTCCAGTTTTTTGTTGACCACCCGCAGCCTCCAGATGAAACATACCTGCCGGATAAAGATATTTAGGCAAACCATGCACCATCCATTGATGTCTAACTTCATCTTTATTTATAAACGTCACAGTAATACGGCTGCAAGGTTCAACTTTGTATTCATGCTGACTTAGTCCAAAAATATTTCCGGGAAAATCGGCTGCGTATGATGTTTGCGCAATTACTTCAAAAGTATATTCCTGTAATATCTTCTGACAATCATGTGGTAAATTATTTCTATTTTCATTCATCACCATACCAGCCTCATCCAAAAACATGTTGTGATGATGACTGTGATCAGCACTCTCATTGCGTGCAGCAATAGAAGCATTAACCAACATGAGAGTAAAAATAATATTGCATATTAAAAGCCACCTGAAAAATGATGAGCACATCTCTACCAGCGCCTTTTAGATACAAATACAGCAATCAACGTGACCAACACTGCAGCGAGGGAGATAGTAAAAACAATCAAACGAGATAATATAGTTTTATCCGTGCCGGCATCTGAAAATAACCCTGGCGCATAACTTTCCCAAATTGGCTGCTCTTTACGATAATAAGCCTCTGTAAAAAACTTATCCCATCCAACTCCCAAAGTATTAGGCCAACCGTTATCCTGTAAATATTTCTCATAGACAATCGCACTGATATGTCCTCCAGGACCAATTCCGTTTGTAGTAACAGCTTTATATTGATGATCATGAAAGAGCCATACTCCTTCACCATAGGAATGTATTCCATCGTCATGTGTATTCAGATCCAGATCTACTCTTTGTGCTGGCGCGATAAATACAACATCACGAATAAACTGCGCAGATGGATGACTAAGATGCCCATCCCGATGGGTAATCGTAACGTTATGCCCATGCGCATGAAATGCAAGACTTTCTCTTCCTCCATTAGCAATTCGCAACTTAATTCTCTGGTCAGGCTTGACTGTGACCAGAGACTCCTGAAATGTGTATGGAAAAGAACGGCCATTTAGAATGAAATAATCCTGTGTCGCATCAGTAATATCATAGTCACGATGCATTGACTTTGTAATTAAACGCGCGTCGTTAAACTTCTGAATGCGATTATTAAGATCGGCGTCGATATCCATATAATGCAGATCGTACTCTTTATCATACTTTTCTTTAATGGCAACTGAAGGAGAACGAACTTGTCCAGCACCAATATTCAACGTTTGCACCCAGTTATTGGGTTTATTTTCCTCTATCACAAACATTCCCTGTAATCCCATCATTACATGTATATGTGGTTGCACATGGCAGTGATAAAATTTGGTGCCGCTATTACGTGGCTTCATTTCATAAGTACGTGCATTCCCGGGCATGACTGGAATTTCACTCGCAATCGGAACCCCGTCATTCCCCTCACCCGCGTGATCTACAAATGTATGATCGACCCCGTGAAAATGAATGGTGTGCGGCATGTAATGGCTATTTTCCAGAGTGATTTGAACCTCATCTCCCTGTTCAATACGAATCACAGGAGAAGGCGCTCTTAATAAATTACGTGATTCAGGTGATTCGAAATTTTTTGTCGCCATGCCAAAATGTTTAGGTGAAAACACCCATAATCCCGGCTTTATTCCAGGCGCAACCGTAAATTGCGTAGCCGGCTCTTTTGTTTCTGTGGATACACCATTTAATTCAACCACTTCCAGTCGAATACTAATGATGTCAGGATCTCCGTCTCCATCCAGATCGGTATGCTTTTCGATAGAATCAGGTGTTAATCCACTCTGATGCAACACATGGCTGGATACATTATTGGTTCCACGCACAAAAGCAGCAATGGCATATGGGTTGTCCGAGATGCAGGTAGCAGATTTCTCTACTGTTACAGATTCAATAATTTGCTGCTCACGCCAGCCAGCAATATCTTCTTCACACATCTCACTAGTAGCCAGTAGCGCTGGCTTTGATGCAGGTGCAGCCTGATAATGACCAGCGCCAAACCATTTTGAAAGTTGCATTCGAAATGATGCTGGATACCACTCAGGCGGGTAACTAATAATAGCCACCGCTAAAAATACCATGAGCAACCATCGTAATTTCAATGCTTCCACCTGTTAGTGTATTTATTCCACCAGCGTAATAGTGTTCCACTACTATACAAGTAAAACATCTCAACTAATAATACAATGAATACAAATAGCGGAAGATAGCCAATATTGCTCGCACCTACTTTGAACGGAAATACAGCACGATAGATTTTGTCATTATCCTGCTGCTGAGTAGTAATGATTCCGATGTAATGACCATTATCAAGAAATTTATACTTTGCAACAAATGAACCATCAGACGCAATGGTTGCATCATGATAGTAAACCGTTTGCTCATCCATGTTGGCTGACCTTGTTATATCTTCCCATTTTGCACGCTGCTTGAGACCAGTCATATTTCTTATGATTCTAAAATCCACTGGCAAATACTTTAAACTGTCATGCAGATAATCCAGTACAAACAATGTTTCGTTCGCACCAGGCAAGTCTTCGCAAAACTCCCTGCTGGAGTATTCTACTGGCTGGTAAACAGTGAAGTGAGCCTTAAAAAAACCTATCTGAATGACACACTGGTCATCTTCAAGGAACACTCCACCATGAGAATAGGATTTACTGCTTAAGACTAAAAATAAAATAATAATGAAAAAAACTTTTGACGTATTACTTTCTCTCACTATTAGTAAATGCCATTTCAGGGATATATTTCAAAATTAATGATGCGCTCCAGGACTTAATGGCTGCACATTTGGATCAGCACCAAAATATTGTATACGCGAGTCAAGCGTGTATCTCCCTTCAACACTCATTAATACTATTAAAACGATTAGCACACATGGTGGCACCAGAATAGCTGAAATCAATGCGAGTCGCTCCCAGGCCATGTGCATGAATATAGACACGATCAACCCGGCCTTGGCAAACATAAAGAACAGAATTAATGTCCAGCGCAAATACCCTTGAAGCTGAAAATAATCAACAAGATAAGAAAAAATACTCAGCACAAATAGTAGCGCCCATATCACAAGATATATACGTAAGGGATGTTGTTGTTCTCCTGTATCGCTAACCATAGTGACTCCTTACCATAGATAAAAGAATGCAAAAATAAATACCCATACCAGATCAACAAAATGCCAGTACAAACCACATATTTCGACAATGTCGTAACCTTTCTCTTCATATCGGCCATTAATCACTCCATAGGCTACATAGGCGAGATACACCACTCCTCCAGAAACATGCAGCCCATGAAAACCTGTGATCATGAAAAAAGTCGAACCGAATTGCGCAGCACCCATAGGATTTCCCCATGGACGAACACCTTCCTCGACAATTAGTTTAGTCCACTCAAATACCTGCATCCCCACAAAAAGCACACCAAATAACGCAGTGATGACAAGCAAAATAGCTGTCATTTTGCGGTCATGCCGGTAACCGTAGTTCACAGCCAATGCCATCGTGCCACTACTGGTAATCAGCACAAATGTCATGATAGCGATTAATATCAGAGGTATATGATGCCCAAACACGGTCAAAGCAAACACTTCACTTGGATTCGGCCACGGCTCTGCTGTTGACATACGCACATTCATATAAGAGGTCAAAAAACTCGTAAAAATAAATGTGTCACTGAGCAAAAAAATCCACATCATGGCTTTGCCCCAGTGGACTTTAAACGTCTCTTTGTCACCACTCCAATCAGCGACAAGTGTGTTTGTATCTACCTGATTGCTGTTTGCCATATTTATTCCCCTAAGTAGACAACAGTAAATAAAATATAATCAGCCAGAGAACCAGAAGGAAGTGCCAGTATAAAGCGCATAATTCAACTGCAGACTGAATACTGTCAGCACTAGCACCCAACCAGACTTTCACGGTAGAACTTGCCCATACCCATAGCCCACCAATGATATGCAGCGCATGTAGCCCCGTAAGCACGTAAAAAAATGCGTTTGCAGGGTTGGAATATACAAACATGCCCTGGTCATGAATGTATTGCCACGCCCAATACTGACCGTAGAGAAAACAGAACGTCAACATCCCCGCCAACACCAGACTTACACGTACACCTCCATCATTATTTCGCTGCGCTGCATTTTTTGCTTTCTGATAAAAGATACTGGCCAGCAATAAAAACACACTGTTCACCCAAAGAATTCGCGGATCATCCAATGACACCCAGTCTGGGTACTCCATGCGTATATTGTATGCGCTGAAAAAAAGCATAAAGAGCGAAGTCAAAACCACCAGAAACCCGCCAAGAAAGAATTTCTTTGAAGACATATAGACAGGACCATTAATATCGTCGCCTTCTATTACTCCCACCTCATCCCATGGCTTGTTGTTGACTGACTGCCTGACAAGCCAGGTAATGACTATTGCCATTAGAACAGCCAGAAATATTAGCGTAACGGTCATGTTTATTTATTCCCCGTGGCTTTGCCTGGAGGAACATCCTGTGGAATAAAGTCTTTTTCCGCGCCCGGAACACTATATGCGTAAGCCCAGCGATAAACAGTTGGCAATGTATCACCCCAGTTACCATGTCGCGGTGGCGTCTCCGGTGTTCTCCACTCCAGAGAAGTTGCATTCCAGGGGTTGTCTGGCGCATCTTTAGGTTTTAGCAAACTGGTTATCAAGTTGTATATAAATATCAGTTGCGCCGTGCCCACTATGAGCGCAGCAACGGTGATACTTGCATTAATAGAAGCAACAGAATCAGGAATAAAATCAGTCGTCCCGTTTGCATAATAACGGCGTGGTACTCCCAGTATTCCAATGTAGTGCATAGGCAGGTAAATGGCATATGTACCCAAAAAAGTAACCCAGAAATGGGCTTTACCTAAAGTATCGTTCAACATCCTTCCGGTAAATTTAGGATACCAGTGGTAAATACCACCAAACACAACTAAAAATGGAGACACACCCATTACCATATGAAAATGACCAACGACAAAATAAGTGTCAGATAACGGCACGTCTACGACAACATTACCTAAAAATAATCCTGTTATTCCACCATGAATAAATGTAAATACAAATCCAATTGCAAAAAGCATCGGCACTGTTAAGTGTATGTCACCCTGCCACAACGTAAGTATCCAGTTGTAAACTTTAAGCGCTGTTGGTACTGCAATAATTAATGTAGTTGTAGCAAATAAAAATCCAAAGTACGGGTTCATTCCGCTGACATACATGTGATGCGCCCACACAACAAAACTTAACCCACCAATAGCGACTATTGCCCATACCATCATGCGATATCCAAATATATTCTTACGCGCATGAGTGCTGATAAGGTCAGATGCGATACCGAACATTGGCAGTGCTACGATATACACTTCGGGATGCCCGAAAAACCAGAATAAATGCTGGAACAATATTGGACTGCCACCACTGTGATCCAGATTAACGCCCATTTCAGATATCGCAGGCATGAAAAAACTGGTGCCTAACATGTTATCCAGCGACATCATAATCACACTTACAAACAGTGCCGGAAATGCCAGCAGGCCCAGAATTGTCGCCATGACAATGCCCCATACTGTTAATGGCAAACGCATAAGAGTGAGTCCGCGTGTGCGCGCCTGCAATGTTGTTGTCACATAGTTCAATCCACCCATAGTGAATGCAACGACAAATAGCGCTAGCGATATACACATGACCAGGATACCCCAGTCGCCGCCCGGTGTACCTCCTGTAATGGACTGAGGAGGATACAGCGTCCACCCTGCACCAGATGTCCCGCCGGGCACAAAGAAACCCGCAATCAACACCAGCACTGATAATAAATACACCCAGAAACTAAGCATATTCATATAGGGAAACACCATGTCTCGCGCACCACACATAAGCGGTATTAACAGATTACCAAATCCACCCAGAAAGAATGCAGTCAGCATGTAGACGATCATAATCATTCCATGCATCGTCACATACTGGTAATACTCATTAGGCTCAACCAATGTAAACACTCCAGGGAACCCAAGCTGCAAGCGCATCATGCCCGACATAAATAAAGCAACAAGTCCAACCGAGGTTGCGACTATTATATATTGAATACCTATGACTTTATGGTCCTGACTCCAGACATATCTGCTTATCCAGCTATGTGGATGTGAAAGTTCTTGACCCTTATCGGCAATTGCAGCATGTGCCATTGGATTCTCCTAAGTCAGCTCAATATGATGCTGTTAAATGTATTTTAAAATGTATTCATATATGCAACGACTGCATCAATTTTATTTTCAGTTAAGCTCAATACCATTGACGTCATTTGATACCCGGTTGAGTCATCTGGATGCGCGCCTCGAATACCCTGTCTAAAGTTTTTCAGTTGTGTCTGCATGTACCAGTCACTCATGCCGGCAATACGCGGTGCACGCACTGCCCAGTTTCCTTCTCCGTTCAGGCCATGGCATTTTCCACAGGTAAGATAGATATCTTCACCTTCATCAATGTCGCCTTGTATGGTATGTGCAGCCGGGAGATCAGGTAGAGTGGTAATATAAGCAACCACATCGTTGATCGCTTTTTCGTTTGCCAGTATCGCAGCCATAGGTGCCATCTGCCTTCCGTAAATATCATTTTCAGATGAGCCGCGAATACCTGACCGATAGTAATGAAGCTGGCGTTTTAAATACCAGTCCTGTTGCCCGCTTATTTTAGGTGCATTCAATGCCTGATTACCCTGTCCATTTTCGCCATGACACGCACTACAGGCTTGGTATAGAGCCTTACCTGCAGAAGTATCTGCTTTTGTATGCGCGCGAGTATTAAGTTCAGCATAAGTGGGCTGTTCAGACAGCCATTCATCAAATGCATGCTTGTCCTCAACAATTACTTTTCCACGCATGGCGTGATGCGCAATACCACATAACTCTTCGCATAAAATGTCATACGTTCCAGCGCGATTTGGTGTAAGCCACAGATAAGGCACCATACCTGGTACCAAATCCATTTTTACTCGAAACTGTGGAACTGTGAAATTATGCAAAACATCTTTTGAGCGAATAAGCAGTTTTACAGGCCTGTCCAGGGGCAATCGAAATTCATTCGTATCAATCAGCACATCATCCTGACCTAATGGGTCATCAGGATTCATACCGAATGGATTATCAATAGTGATATTACGTGCATCCACTGTGCCGAGAACCCCGTCATCGCCAGGATACCGAAAGCTCCATTGCCATTGTTGTCCGACAACTTCTACTACATCCGCATCTTCAGGAACATCGACAAATTGCGCCCAAACAAATAACCCTGGCGCCAGCATTGCAATAACACCAATTGATGTAACTACAGTTAACCACCATTCCAGCTTTTTATTTTCCGGATCGTACTTGGCTTTATGACCTTCGCGATGACGGTATTTGATAATTGCGTAGGCCATGAATAAATTTAATGCGACGAAAACAATACCGCACACCCAGAATGTTATGGTTACCGTGTTATCAATCATGCCCCAGTTAGACGCAATTTCAGTAAAGTACCACGGGCTCATCAAATGAAATAATACAGAGCCAACAACTAATGCAACCAGCACTACTACTATAGCCATAATTTGCTAACCTCTATACACCAACAAACCACGAAACAAACATCTCATCAAAAAAACCATCAATCACTATTAAAGAAAATATTCCCAACAAATATATTATCGAAAAGTAAAATAAACGATATGCGTAAACAGTGGTCACAGGCTTAAGCATAAAATCAATTGTTAACACTAAATAAGCGATGCCAAGCAAGGTTGACACAACCAAAAACACTATCCCGCCGAGTCCGACCATGTACATTGCAGCCGTTACGGGCATCAGGGATATCGTATAAAGAAGCATGCGAAACTTTGTAACACGTACACCCTTTACAACTGGCAACATAGGTATGTGCGCTTTTTTATATTCGTCGGCACGAGCTAGCGCAAGTGCCCAGAAATGTGGTGGCTGCCAAAGAAAAATAACGACGAATAATAATGCAGACGACATTGTGACTTCGTTCGTCACAGCGGCCCACCCAATAATGGGCGGCAGTGCTCCGGCAACCCCGCCGATTTCAGTACAAAGCGTGGAATATCGCTTAAGCCATAATGTATAGATACAGACGTAAAAGAAAATTGTAAACATGACTAACCCGGCAGTTAACGGGTTAACAAAAGACGTGAGAATCACAAATGACACCGAAGTTAGCAGGACTGCGAAAATGAATGCGGATTGTGCTGATAGTCGTCCTGCAGGAAGTGCACGATAGCGTGTGCGCGCCATACGCTGATCAATTTTACGATCAATAAAATTATTGAATGTAGCGCTAGCGGCAGAAGCGAGCCCTGTACCCAGCAATGTATAAAACACCAGTTTTATATCAAGCGAACCACTTCCTGCAACCCACATGCCAACAAACGTGGTCACCAGCACCAGGATTGTGATGCGCGGTTTTGTTAATTCATAGAAATCAAGAAAATGCCTGCGAAATGTTATTATCGCTGAATTATTAGTAACTCCCTTGGTTATGGTCGATAACATTGTCAGTCATTCTTTTTGTTGTTCGAATACCAAATTTAATTCCTGCTCGCTCTATCTCCCTATAAAATCTACTTTACTGGCTCATAATAATAATCCTTCATTCCACATGAATACAAAGCAATTACTCTTATAGGCCTCCTAGGTGAAATTTATCCGCTTATGAGAGTCGTCAGAATTTCTTATACTCTTTCAAGCGAACTGAACGGATTGAGGAAGTGTGTATCCATCGCAACAAGTTTCGCTTCAGGATGCTTGCCTTTCATAGTGTTACGAATTGCTTCCTCATGCTGCTTTTTTGCATATATCAGTATTAAATATTTACCTGCTTTAAGTTCAGCATCAAATTTTGCATGTTTCTTGTTTTTACTCGCAATACCCATCAGCCCACCTTCCCAGGTACCAAACAGGGTCAGTACGACAATAACAAACAAGTAAACCACTTCCGGTATTTGAGGACCAAAAGGCTTTAAATACATCAGAATTCCAGCGACGAATACCCCAATAACAAATCCTATCATTGCACCAATTACGCCATCACGCACCATATCCAATGTTTCCAGATAATTGCTTGAATGGACATGCTCTTTATTAAGCCCCGCCTCGTCATTGCTGATGACATGTAAAAACCAGTCAGTTACACCAGCTTCATGTAAATCATCAGAAATCTTATGAGCACTAACCAGTGTTGGCGCAAGATAGTACATTGTCTTCATATCGAACCTCCCAGCAGTTACTTTCGAAATTGCAGTGTCGACCTGTTACTTATTTGTTTCCGACAATTTATATTTACGCCTCAAACACCTACAAATCAAGTTCACATTACAAGGCGCCAGAACATGGGCTTCTCTTCATAAAAATAAATAATTCATTAATAGTAAAGAAAATTATTCCTGATCATGATTGATATGTAATACAGAATTATCAATATTATTGATGCGCACAAGAAAGTATTCTGATCAGAACATAATATAATCGGTATTCACACTTAAACACTCACACAAGTGATACCACTGACGAGATACAGCAGACACTGTATATTCATGACTGGCCAGCAACTGCTAACTCAAATACTAACAGCACTCACACTACAGCTGACCAGTGATGACTTACACGAATTACGCGTTTGATACGTATAATGCCAGCCCTATAAATATCACTGCAGCAGCCTGAATAGCGATACGTAGCCACATAATTCGCTCGCCAAATTCCTTATCGGTTTCGCCACCGATCGCCATGGAAAGCAGACCCAATCCAAGCGTACTAAGCGTCGCTAACAGTGCAAGTATAATTATTATATTTAGCGTCATGTCATCCTCCCTTATTAATACTCAAGTATTAACCTACAGGATTCATTGTACTATTTGTTAACATCAGGACTAATAAATGAATATTATAATTGGCAGGTATACAATATAATTTTTATTTATGCGTGATTCGCTTACCTGTGCTTAAAATTATATAACGCTCTTTCTTATAAAATTTTTTTATTGAACACATTAAGCTAATCATCATTTGCAAGCTTATACCTCGTGTTTTCAATACAGTGATTCAATCATTACCCAGAATACTGCAACACTGCCAAATGCAATTAGCATCACAAAGCATAAAAATAATCTTTGTCGCCACATAGACTTGTTTTTATTAATTTTCCTTCCTCACATTAACAATCCCGCGTTCTGCTTCGCCCTGTAATTCATATTCTATAATCAGCATTTGAATCTCATGCCCGCTAAATTCTTATTTAGACAATTTTGGTGCGAGTGGTATTCGCGGCAAAGCCATCTGTCTAATCTGACTATTTATTGTTTTTTACGCGTCTTCACTTCGCCCTGTAATGCGTCGATATTGTCAATAATCACTATAAATTTTTCACCAAACTCAGTTAAATGATATTCCACTCTAGGTGGCACTTCAGGAAAAATTGTTTTATCAAGAATTCCATAACGTAGCATTTTATTAAATCGCTCGTTGAGCACTTTCGTTGAGATACCATCAATCGAACGCTGAATTTCACCAGGTCGTACAAGTTTATTTCTCACAGCTTTAATGACTGATAGAGACCATTTGCAGCCCACAATATCTTCAACCATACGTGACACTGTGACTGCCGGATTATTATTTTTACCTTGGTTTTCCACAATTTACACCTATTTGTAAGTACCTTTCGCAATAGTGCTTACTTGTCACAAACTTGAATAACTCTTACTTTATCAGGCAAGTATTCTATTTAACAAAACCAACCAGGAGCTGACTATGAGACGTTTAATCACAACCGCACTTAAAGCTATTACCGCAAATTTACTGATCGCTACGTTCATCCACGCAGAACCAACGGTTGACTACCCAGACAACTACAGGGATTGGTCTCATATCAAGACCATGATAATTGAAGAAGGTCATCCACTCCACGCTTCTTTTGGTGGCATCCACCATATTTATGCAAACAAACAAGCTTTGACTGGATATCAAACTGGCGTTTTTCCTGAGGGGTCTACTATTGTATTTGATTTACTAGATGTCACTGAAATTAATCATGCACTTATCGAGTCGGAAAGAATTGTGCTGGGCGTAATGTCTAAAGACTCAAACAAATTCTCAGATACAGCCGGTTGGGGATTTGAAGGTTTTGGTGCTGGTAATGCCAACAACCCAGTGGTGGGTAACACTTACAAAGAGGCATGCTTCATGTGTCACATCTCACAAAAGAGTCAGGACTACGTATTTAGCAAATGGAGGGACTAATACAACCGGTTTAGTGGTGCGCGCTGTTGGATTTTAATTTTTCTATCCAAACAAATACACGAAGCAATACAAGTGCTGTGACAACAATGCCTAATCCTACACCGACGCGTTGTGCAAACAGGTTCACAAGACCAATAATGCCCAAAACTATGATACCTGCAAGTACGACTGAATTACTGAATCTGTTAATCGCTGTGACTGTTGTTTCTGATGCCATGAATTCATGTTAACTGACTCACAGGCCAATATCCGTGTATTAGCACTCAATATGACAACCCATACTGAACCAGGCTCACAAAATGCATACTGCACTTGTTTCTTTTGACAAATAACTGCATAACCGAAGGCAGACTATGTCATTAGCAGATGAGACATGCGCATATACTCTTTCCAGAGCGTCCAGCCGAAAGAACGGGATACTATTCGACCCCTGTTACCCATGATATATACAGCGCCAATAAATACAGCAGACCATGTATTGCCACCGCCAGCACAATCGCTATAACAACAAACCTTCCCATGCTATTACTTGAAGCATCGCGCTCCAGATTTCTACTGCTCTGAATACCAACGAAAGAGGCAAGCACACTTTTTGTAACCTGCCAGTTAGTTAATCCTTTTTCTTCAACATCACTCATCATATATACTCAAACATAAGCACTAGCACCCAGTTGATGCCAACAAATTAAAACCATCCATTAATGTTACATTATAATATGTTTCTACATACACGCGCACAAAATTTATTAACTTATAATAGCGCTTACGATAAAACGCACAATTGTGTTTCCTCACATCCTGCTTCGGCAACAACATCCAGGTGAGCTATTCGATATATGATTACTCTCACCCAACGTGGATAAATTCAGGGAATTTATTTAGTTCGGTAGTTGTATGAACTCTGCAGACATTAGCATGAATACGATCATTCACAGACGTTTGCTTATATTACTTATCTGTTGACTTAAGTAATGCAATAGAGCTTTCAGAAATAGACCTTAAGTGAAGATCTCTCTGCGGGTATGGTATTTCAATTTCATGCTCGTGAAATTTACCCCACACATTTAGCAGAACCTGGCTTTTTACATTAGAGCATCCATTCATGGGGTCGCGCACCCATATCCTCACTTCGAGATCCACTGAGTTATCACCAAATCCTTTTAACAGACAAGCAGGCTTGGGATCTTTCAATATGCGATCAACTTCATCTGCGGCCTCAAGGCATAGTTCAATCGCCTTGTTCACATCTGATTTATAATGCACTCCGACTGGAATTCTAAGACGTACGTTATCGTGACTGTAGGACCAGTTTTCGACACGATTAATGATCATCTCTTCATTAGGAACAAGGTGCTCTATTCCATCACGCGTAATCACAGAAACATAACGCGCGCTTAACGTTTCGACGCGACCATAACTGCCTTCAACGTTGATGGTGTCACCAGGTTTTATGGATTTATCAAGCAGCAAAATGAAACCAGAAATCAAATTAGAGAATATTTTTTGTAAGCCAAATCCAATTCCAACACCTATTGCACCACCAAGGACTGCGAATGCCGTCAGATCAATTCCGACTGCGCTTAATCCAAATATAAATGCTGCAGCAACCAGTGCGAATTTGAATGTTTTAGAAAGAAGTGCTCGCGCTGATGGGGTAATATTTTTTGTATTCTTTAGTGCATTATCAACAATCTTGATAAGTATAAATGCAATCCATAAAAATATTGCGATGGAGAAAAATGAAGTAACAATGGCATACAGTGTTACGTTAGCCTTGCCGAGACTTATTGTAGTTTTATCCAGGAAATCGACCACTGGAGACAGATAACCAAGAATATTTAACGCTGCAATCGTCCAGATCACAGTTGCCACAGATCGGCTGATTAGCGGGTTGTCAATAAACGATGACCCTAGTCTGATAACGAACCACGCTATCGTCAGATTCAATGCTGTAGAAAGTATCGGCCAGGGTTGCTTAACAAGAATAAAGATTATAATAAACAGGCCCACCCATAAGAATAATAACAGTGGAAAAACCACTCTTCTAATTGGTACAAACAGGTACTTCTTGGGTTTGAACTGATACCTGGATTGCCAGTCAACAATATAGGCACGCAGCTTTTTAGATAGCTGTAGTGAGATAATCAAACCCACCGCTATTATTCCCAGCTCCACCAGTGATTGATAGCTGAATATTTCCATATCAAGCAAGCCGGTGACACGGTCTGTTGCTTTTTCTATGACATCCCCAGTCAAAAGGTCGTCAATTTTGGTTTTCTGGTCTGACACTATATTAGCCGTATAATGAAATAGATAAACAAGTTATAACATGACTGACAGATTGTCTGCACAATATTTAACTTTTTGAAAGCGGATACCATCACCCTCTTTCACATACAAGTCGTTAGCTACAATATTATATTCATGTCCAGTACATGCACATTATCAATACACGTGTGTTTGCAAACTGGTTAACGCGAAAAAATTCATCTCTCACCTTTATATAAAATTGAGCCAGATCATCTCAATGCTATATTAGAAATGATACTCTCTCGATACTTACTTCAAGCAGGGCAATATAACGAGTCGCATACATGGAAAACAGTCCAGTTCAAATAGATTATTTCTCAGATATTTTATGTGTATGGGCCTGGATATCGCAACGCAGACTAGACGAATTAATCAATCACTTTGGCAGCCGTATTGTTATCCGCTATCAGTTTATCGATATATTTGGTGATACCAGGTCACGAATTGAGAATCACTGGTCAAACAAGGGTTCATACAATGGCTTTGCTGATCATGTAATAAATTCAGCCACACCCTACGAATCTGCAACAGTAAGTACTGATGTGTGGCATATAACCCGCCCTACAACTTCGGCCAATGCTCACTTAACAGTAAAAGCGGTTGCACTCACACATAATGATACGTGTGCTGCTGACTTCACCAAAATTTTGCGCAGGGCTTTTTTCATTGAAGCAAAGGATATCAGCAATTTAGACATTATTTATTCATTAGCCAAAGACTGTGCTCTCGACCTTGAAAAAATCCAACTCGCCATTTCCAGTGGTGCAGCGATGGCAGCACTTATGTGTGATTATCAGAACGCCAAAGAGTATGGCATCAAAGGCAGTCCATGCTTTGTCATGAATGAAGGCAGGCAGATACTGTTCGGTAACGTAGGTTATCGCGCACTCCAAACCAACATCGATACACTAATCAACCATACTGACGTTGGTGCGAGCTGGTGTTGACAGCGAATTCTCATAACGTCATCAACACTTTTACAACCAGTGACATCAATCCAGATCAATCAGCATTTAAAACTTTCTCGCCCAACTAATCCCAACTTCAAATTGTTGCATTTCAATTTCAATGGTTTGTGTTGGATCAAACGCGTTTTGACCAGTGACTGACTCTTTCAGTGCATGCATTGCTGAAATACTGATTTCACTGTTGTCACTTAATACACGAGTATAACCCGCAGTGATATGGTCCTCTATGACACCTGGCGCAAGGATATTAAATAGAACCTGATCACTGGCAATAGGTTGGTCAGAATGACTGTAGCCTAGGCGAAATATATTCTGACTGTCTTTTTCCCACTGCAATCCAAATTTAAATATATTTATATCTCTCCAGCCAAACCCGCCGCCATGGTCTCCACCCAGACAGCTTTCAACGTCTGTTCCACCAACACCCGCAGTTGGGCATGCGAACAGGTTTTGAATGTCATTACTGATTGATTCTACATCTTCATACCAGATTCTCTGGTAATCAAACAGGAATGTAAGATTATTGGTTGGATGAAATGCAAAGCCTGCCCAAAATGTAGGGGGAACATCAAAGTCACCATCTTCGGCAAACAAGTCAGAATATTCATCAAATTCATCCATGTATATCTTACTGCGATATGAGACACCCACATCCACGACATCAGCTATATTCTTTACTAACGCCCCGATTTGCACGCCTCCACCAAAAGAATAATCCTGGCCATTGCCTGTCAGATTATCTGCTGCAGTCATACCGCCACTCTCAGCAAATGTTTTAGTAAAGCCTCCGAATGCATCCAGACCGTTGGACCTGAATCCCTGCACAACGAAAAGCGGACTTATACCAACGGAAACATTCTCACTGAATTTATGTGCTAATGACAAATTGAAAAAGATCTGGAACAGATCGACACCTGCTGTTCCGGCACCAAATGTTCCCGGGAATGACCCAACAGGCGCAGGCCCCGGACCATCAGGATCAAATGAGGCTGAGCCACCAGAGTAAGTCGTATTCAAACCACCATTACCGTAGACTGAAAACCCAATGGCAGTACGGTCTGAAATCATTTTATTTACACCAAAACTTGGAATCAGAAACCATTTGTCCTTACTCGTTTCAGAGCCAGCATCCAGTGTGAATGCACCACCGTTTCCATTGGCCAGACTGGTGGAGGCATCATAATCACGATCAGGGAAAAACAGTACTGCGCCAACATCAAAACGATTGCCTATAAACGCCATGCCGGCTGGGTTTGTAGCTGCAGCCATGGCATCTTGTGGAAACGCCACGCCAGCTCCTGCCAATGCGCGGTTTTTAATACCAATACCATGCGAGAAATAGCCGTTTGTTGCATTGGCAAGCAACGGAGTAAAGAAGAAAACAACTACTGCAATTATTCTATTAATTCTCATGCCTGCATCTCTCCCTAATTAAATACAAAATTTTTATATCTATAAACAATCTCTCTGGACGTCATATCGACTCAGAAATTGAAACACAAGTCTGCTCCTTATGAAGGACGATTGTACACAACTTTCCTATAGTTCTGAAATGACAATAATCAACTAAAAAGTTTTGTGTAGTGCACAGAAGCGTCTAATTTAAACCTACTTGTTCAGGAATCATTATTCTGCGCTTGAATGCATCAGGTTACAACTCAGGGTTTATGCACCTAGTGCAGCCCACCCAGTACACCCGAACCCGATAATTCCTATTCACTCTTTACACTTGTTGTGACACTACTCTTAAGTCACTTCGCCAAAATACTCACCGCGGATAATTCGGAGTAACCCTTAAACCCACATTTTCCATTCACATACACTTTTACTTTCATATTTTCAGTCAAGGCTTCCAATAGTGTAGCGAACATTTGTTGCGACCCTGATGACAAGTAGTCTCTGTAAAACCACTTCGACTCCCTGCATTGACTGGGATTTTTCTCAACGATAATTTTCACTCTGAAACGAACATCAGAGTCGGCAATAATTTCGACAACTTTACCGGCACTCGTCCAGCCAGAATCCGCCAGCAACAATGAAGGAATCAATAAACCAATAAATACAAACCCTCTCATTGGAATAGACTCCTCTTAAATTTGCATCTGACTCGATGTAGCATCAAATACATTACTGCCACATATGACAATGTACTCACTGGTGTAAAAGCCAGCCTGAAGCATGAAGACATCCAGCTCCATCAACAGTTAAAGCCAGGTGCAGCCTTAACTGTTGAACTGAATCTCCCAAATAACTGTTACTCTTTTTCTGGCTCTCCCTGCCACAGCATTTCATAACCCACTTCATATGTTTCATAGGCATAGTCCGCTAGCGCCTGAAACTTTTCCTTAAAGGTCGCGTCGGCATGTGATTTTTCATGTTGCTCAAATGACTTCCAGTAAGTCACAATAGCTATATGGTCCTGTGTTTGCTGTTTGGATGCAAATGAACCTTCATCAGAAATGAATCCGCCAAATTTATACACCTGACCTCCAATAAACCCACCTTCTTCATCGCCGTAGGTGTTTTTTACTACGTTGCACATTTCACCAAGTGCCAGTTCCACATCATCCGTTGTGACACCATCCTTCAACTTGACAACGTTATACATCATGACGCACCCAAACGGGATAGAAAGCGGCTCAAACATAACTTCTCCTTAGATTTTAATTTGCTGTTTTTCAAGTATATAAGATTTACATGAAAATTCCGCTAAATACCACCCTCATTAAAAACCCTATTAATTCACACAATTACACCTGATATTAAGTATCCGGAAATAGCTGGTGGACGCAATCGCATACTCGCAGAGAATTCATTCTAAATCAGCTGCCTGTTCCTCGATGATGTTATTATTCACTTTCAGATAAATTCTATCCGTCACTATTGCATTGAACTCGTCAACTACACATCCGGAATCAAGACTTGTACAAACAGGAGACGTGACCCGACTTCACTTGTCTGGCGACTGGCTAATTGACAATAGTATAACCAACGCTCAGGAAAGCATTAATAATCTCGCCACCAGAATTATCGAAATAGATGCCGAATTCATCGGCGCATGGGATAGCCGACTGATTACATTTTTAGTCAATCTGCGTAAACACGCTGAAAACAATAACCTTACTCTTGTAATTATAAGTTTGCCCGACGGAGCTCAGCGCTTGCTTAATTTAGCATTTGCCGTCAAGGAACCCGAAGGCGCTCGAAAATCCGAACGTAAAGAAAGCTATTTGGCAAGAATAGGCAATAGTACGGTTAACATACTCAATAGTATTTATTCGCTGATTACATTTATTGGCGAAGTCACCTCATCTATCAGTCGCTTTGTTCGCGGAAAAGCCAATTATCAACGTTCAGATTTATGGGTGGCAATTCAGGAGACAGGTGCCGAGGCGCTTCCCATTGTTGGTTTAATTGCTTTTTTGGTTGGAGCCATTCTTGCTTTTGTAGGGGTTGTACAGCTAAACAAATTTGGCGCAGGTATCTATGTTGCTGATTTAGTCGCGGTGGGTGTTGTGCGGGAAATGGGGGCGATTATGACGGGTGTGATTATGGCTGGCCGCACGGGTGCAGCTTTTGCCGCACAGCTGGGTACTATGAAAGTCAATGAAGAAATTGATGCGCTCACTACCATGGGTATCAACACTATCGATTTTCTTGTACTACCCAAAATCATTGCATTGATACTAATGCTCCCCTTATTAAGCATTTACGCCAACCTGCTAGGCATAATAGGTGGTGCCGCAGTGTCACTATCCATTCTTGATATCAGCATTTACCAGTACAGCATTCAGACTCTCTATTCAATTAATCTGGTAGATTTTCTTGGTGGACTGTTTAAAGCAATTATATATGGAATCTTAATTGCAATTGCTGGTTGTCGCTGTGGAATTGAATGCGGTAAAAGCGCGGCCGCAGTAGGTCTGGCCACGACCTCTGCGGTAGTCAGTGGTATTGTTGCCATAGTCGTTGCCAATGCAATTTTAAATATAATTTATACTCTGCTGGATATATAGCATGAATGACGCTCACATTATTGTAGAAAATCTCACCATGGCTTATGGCGACTATATTATCCAGCGAGATCTGAATTTCACTATCAATCGTAGCGATGTGTTTGTCATTATGGGGGGCAGTGGCTGCGGGAAAAGCACTCTGCTTAAAATTATGATTGGTCTTAAATCGCCTGCCAGTGGCATAATTAATTATGAAGGGACGAGCTTCTGGAGTACAACTGAAAATAGCCGCGATCGATTAAGACGAAAGTTTGGCGTATTATTTCAAAGCGGTGCTTTGTGGAGTTCAATGACATTGAAAGAAAATATAGCCGTCGCACTTAAACAATATACTGATCTTTCCAACAACGAAATTTCGGAACTTTGTTCGCTAAAACTGGCATTAGTGGGCCTTGCAGGTTTTGAAGATTATTACCCCAATGAGATTAGTGGTGGCATGAAAAAACGTGCCGGCCTGGCGCGTGCTATTGCAATGGATCCGGAATATTTATTCTTTGACGAACCATCTGCCGGATTGGACCCGCTGAGTTCACGATTACTGGATGACCTAATCCTTGAATTACGTGACAGTCTGGGCGCAACTGTAATAATTGTTACCCATGAGCTTGCCAGTATCTTTTCCATTGCTAACAATGCTGTATTTCTGGACCCCGAGACTAAAACCATGCTTGCAAATGACGATCCAAAATACTTACGTGACCATTGCGAAAACTTTAAGGTTAGAAATTTTTTACAGCGCGGTGAAGCAAAGCAATGAGCAAACAGGCAAGTCCAACTATCATCGGAGCATTTGTTGTTGGTGCAATCGCGCTTATTGTTGCCTTTTTAATATTATTTGGCAGTGGCGCCCTGTTTAGCGATAAACAGACTTTCGTGACATATTTCGATGGCTCGATACAAGGCTTAAGAGTTGGTGCAAATGTTAATTTTCGCGGTGTTCGCATTGGGCAGGTGCGAGATGTACACGTACGCTTTGATGAGTCCATGAATGAATTTGATTTGCCCGTATATATAGAGCTTGAACCTGGTGCGATTCAATCATCACAAGGCATACAGTTTACCAGCACCGACGCAAATAAGATGATGGCTGAGTTAGTGGATCAAGGACTTAGAGCGAAACTACAAACTGAAAGTTTTGTTACAGGCCAGCTATTGATTGATCTCGATTTCTATCCAGACAGCGAACTTGTTCTACGTGGCGTGAAAAACAATGTGACCGAAATACCTACTCTGCCATCCGATATCCAGCTTGCACTTAAACAAACTCAGGACATTATGCTTAAGCTAAGAAGCCTGCCTGTCGAGGATCTTGTTATAAATCTTATTTCTGCGGTGGACAATATTGATAAATTTGTGCGCTCACCTGAACTAAGTAACTCAATTAAAGGCATGAATACTTTAATCAACTCACAAGAAACTCAAAACATTAGCAAAGAGTTACAAAATTCAATTCAGCAACTCAGCTCAATGGCAACTGAAATCAAGAGCATTGCCCAAAATACAAGTAATCGTGTCAATCCAGTCATCAGTAAAAGTGAAACCACTCTGTCAGAAATTCAGACTACTGCGCTAGAAATGCAACATACATTTGAGGAAATTCGCTTAAGCCTCAAAGATGATAGTGTACGTTATGAGCTCACTTCAACATTAAACGAACTGAGAAATGCCGCACGTTCATTCCGTATCTACCTGGAATACCTGGAGCAACATCCCGAAGCATTTATCAAAGGCAAACAGGAATAACAATAAATTTAATTAAGCTATGCATACTTCACACTACACAAAAGCCGCTGCTATATATCACCACATCGCTATCTTACTGGTATTTTTTCCAATTATCTCCAGTTGCTCTATTAGCGGAACGACACGGCCTGCACATTTTTATGTGCTGGATGCCACTGCGACGCCATCTGCAGGGGAGTTGTCAGGTTTACGCCTGGGTGTTGGCCCAATATTAATCCCCGGCTACATTGATCGACCTCAAATTGTAACCAAGTCCGAATCTGCCAAATTGCATTATGCTGAATATGAACGCTGGGCAGAGCCGATGGACAAAATGTTCACTCGCATTCTTACTCAAAATATTACGCTTGCAACCGGCTCTAATAACATTATCAGCCACCCATGGTCTGCCAGTGCAAATCTGAATAACGAACTCACCGCTAAAATAATCAAGTTCGAGAACAATATTAACGGCGATGCACTATTGGCTGTCCAATGGCAATTACTTAACAACAGTGATAGAAATCAGTCTTCTTCAGTTTATTCAGAATTTACAGCAAGAGCCGAAAGCAGTGACTACTCAAGTCAGGTAACTGCCTTAAACGATACTATCAAACAGTTTGCTCACACGGTGATTAACCACTTAGCAAGTCAATCACAATGAAGCAAATATTTCTGACCTGCAACTGATGTGAATCAATATTGGCCCGTACAGCATTAAACAAGCTACATGTATATATTTCCAGCATTTTTTTAAATACTGACATTCAGCAGAAGAAGCTCTATTTCAATAAAAACAGGTGGCAAGCATGCCATTGAACTTGTCACCCTGAAACTTTATTTTCTTATTCCAAAAGATAACAGCATTTCTGACTTCTATTTTCGAAGGATCTCCACACTTTACAGACGCAAATACATAATGCACATAAAGACTCTGTAGCCAGAGGATTAAGCAGCTAACATGTTGATGTCATCATGGAGAACACACATATAACACCGAATGAAATAAGCTTATAGTCAGTATTACAAAAACTGGTAACTAAAAACTGAAAATCATCACGATGATGTTTTATGTCGTTAAGAAGAAAATCAACACTTAAATATACAGATAAAAGCAGCAGTACTAATAGTGTGGCGGCTTTTCATCGTGGTCAGATCCACCTCCATGCGATCCACTCACTTCACGCATTCTGTCTTTCAGTGCCTGACAGCAAATCTCCAGACTATCAATTTGCTTCTGCATAGTAATTACCACGGCGCCTAATTCCTGAATAGTATCTTCCTGGTAAGCTATCTTTGATTGCAGTTCGGCAATGACATCTTCATTCATGAATTCTCCTTTTAAATTAATACAAACTAGACCAACGGACGCTATTTATACGTAAATTTCATTCTATTGAGCACTATGATTTAGTACTATGTAAGCGTTTTTTACTCAACGGGGATCTAGCATGGACTGGTCAATTATTATCTTCCTGGTCATTATTGTCGCTATTGTTTTATATGTCATTGGCATATATAACAAACTGGTCAGCCTCAAAAATCGCTTTGAGAACGCCTTTGCCCAGATCGAGGTGCAACTCAAACGTCGTTACGACCTGATCCCGAATTTAGTGGAAACGGCTAAAGGTTATATACAACATGAACGCGAGACATTGGAAGCAGTAATTGCTGCCAGAAATGCTGCCAGCTCTCTGCTGAATGCTGCCAAATCCAACCCGGGCAGTGCCGCGGCCATCCAGGATCTTGCCGGCGCGGAATCCGCTCTTGCATCATCATTGGGCAAGTTCAATCTGGTCGTTGAAGCCTACCCTGATCTTAAAGCGAACGAAAATATGATGCAGCTTTCAGAAGAGTTAACGTCGACAGAAAACAAAGTGGCATTTTCACGCCAGGCGTTTAACGACTCTGTTACTGCCTATAATGAATATCGACAGAGCTTTCCGCCAATTTTCTTTGCAAGCGCATTTGGACATCCCAGCGATGCCAATTTACTCATCATGGAAGATAGTGCTGAAATTCAGGCTGCGCCAAAAGTCTCTTTCTAGTTTCTTTTTTAATACCAGCAAATACTACATCGCCCAACTTGCTCGATCAGCTTCATAACTGAGTCATACATGTGAACTTTTTTGAACAGCAAGATCATGCACGCCAGAAAACATGGTTACTGATAGCATTATTTTCAGTCGCTGTGCTGTGTATTATTGGACTCACTATCGCCTTAATTACAGCTACGTTTTGGGGCTTCGCCGGGCAAGGCACAACAAATTCCGTATCCGGCATTCAGCCCATGCAATGGAACAACATTGCAAAAACTGCGATTACAGTCATTGCTGTGATTGCCTGTGTAATTATCTATAAGCGTCTCCAGTTATCACAGGGAGGCCGCCGTGTTGCTGAAATGCTGGGGGGTCGTCAGATCGAACAAGGCACGGCTAATGCAAACGAACAGCAGCTACTCAATGTCGTTGAGGAAATGGCAATTGCCGCAGGCCTGCCTGTACCTCCCGTTTATGTCCTTGAGGAGACCACAATTAACGCATTCGCAGCCGGGTACAGTGAAAGTGATGCTGTGTTGGGCGTCACACGCGGAACCCTGGAACGTTTATCACGCGACCAGATACAGGGAGTCATAGGCCATGAATTCAGCCATGTTCTGCATGGCGATATGCGTTTAAATCTGCACCTTATCACTATTCTCGCGGGAATCATTTTTATAAGCCAGATCGGCAGACTGGCCTTACACAGTACATCCAGATCACGCTCCAGCAATCGTGGCGGATTACCCGTCCTTGGACTTGGCGTTGGCTTGATGGTTATTGGATCTATCGGTACTTTCTTTGGATCAATTATAAAATCGGCTGTCAGCAGACAACGTGAATACCTGGCAGATGCCTCGGCCGTTCAGTACACCCGCAACCCGGATGGAATTGCAGATGCACTGAAAGTGATTGGTTCCGGTGTGGGCTCAAACATGGCATCACCCAGCTCCAGCGAATGCAGCCATCTGTTTTTTGGAGATGTAATGTTCATGCGTGCGTTTGGGTTTCTATCTACACATCCGCCATTAGAAAAGCGCATTCGACGAATACAGCCTGACTGGGATGGCAGTTATTTAGCAGGCAAAGCATTAAAACCCAAAAAAGAATCTTCTACTGCGACAGCAAAAAACAAACTGGACAAACTGTCAGAGTCACTTAGACACACAGGATTTCTGGACCCGGTCATGGTTGGAATTGCAGCGATGCTAATGCAATCACTTCCAAGGGCCATCAATGACTCAACACATACACCTGGCAGTGCTTACGCACTAATGCTCGCACTTCGTTTAGACAAGGATGAGACCACACGAGAAAAACAATTATCTTTTATTCAGTCTCAAGCATTGCTTTTGTCTGATGTAAAACGATATGCCAGAGACGTAGACAGTCTATCCCAGAAAGACATTTTACCTATTATTGAAATGTCTATACCTGCATTGAAACGATTATCCACACAGCAATATAAAGAATTCAAACAACACTTAACTCAGTTTATTTTTGCTGACAAAATATCTGACCTGCAGGAGTGGTTGCATTTCCGACTGTTAAGTCATTATCTGGATCAGCACTTTAATATTGGCAATCAAAAAAGATTCGCTCGCAGCTATCATTCGTATGCACAAATTAAAGATTCAATAGTCTGCATTATGTCACTGCTTGCCAATGAAGCACATGAAGACGACATCAAGAAAGATGATGCCTTTGATAAAGGTATGCAAAGTCTAAACATTCAGAACACTTCAAGAATTACCGCTGAGAATCTGGAATTCATTAATGTAAATAAATCTATAGAAAAAGCAGATTATCTGGTACCGCTACTGAAAGATGGACTGTTAACCGCATGCGCCAACTGTATTGAGCAGGACAATTCCATCACTCCAACTGAGTGGGGGTTATTACGCGTCGTTGCAGCCTGCATTGGCTGCCCGATGCCGATTGTTAATCGCCCTGATTAAACACTAGCGCTTATACGTTTCGATTGCTTCAAAAAACTGATCTTCAGAGATTTCACCCCTGTCGTAATACATGCGGAATAGCTGCTTCGCGCGCAGATCATCATTGACAATTTGTTTCAGGAACAAACGTAACAAGTCTGTTCTCACTGAGCTTATCTCTGCATTGGCTACGTCCATACCTCAATTCCATTTGAGCTGATTGAAGTTTAACCGTAACCCAGGACATGCCAACAGTTAATAGCCTGGCAGACTAAAGGGAATCGAATTACCGACCAAAATACGCGTATAATTGCTTGTTATCTGATCACTGACTTACCCCATGAAGAAGCTGCTGTTAATTATACTCATTGTTATCGCAATTCTGTTCACTCTGGACCGTCTGGCCGCACACATGCATCTGCCTAAACAGGGCTCAACAGAAGTCGTTATATATACCACCGAGTGGTGTCCGTATTGTGAAGCTCTACGAAATACACTCATAGAATACGAAATCCCTTTCACAGAACATGATACTGAGAAATCCATTCAGGGGGTTATCGGCTTCTGGGCATTACGTGCACACGGTGTTCCTGTCTCCGTGATCGGTGAGGCGGTTATTCATGGCTACGATGGCCAGGTCATTACTGACGCCCTGGTTGGCGCAGGCTATGAAATTCCCTCTCAATGGCCGTCAAATGAATTTCAGTAGCGTTTGCATTCACATCATTAAACAAAATATTATTTCATTCATATTATAACTGTCAGGAGCATCACATTGACCAAGGCACCAACATTTCTTTGCGTAGGCAAAGGTGACACCGAGCAAAAAATACGACTTGATCGCGCTAATCGTCATGGACTGATCGCAGGTGCAACCGGGACAGGCAAAACAGTCACTCTGCAGATTTTAGCCGAAGGGTTCTCTCAAGCCGGTGTTCCTGTGTTTGCAGCTGACGTAAAAGGTGATTTAAGTGGAATTAGCCAGGCTGGTAAAGACAATCCAAAAATGATTGAGCGCGCCGCAGAAACAGGGCCAGAGAATTATTCCTTCCAGGGTTATCCCACTATATTCTGGGATCTGTTTGGCAAGAAAGGGCACCCGATCCGCACCACTATTTCGGAGATGGGTCCGTTACTACTTTCCCAGTTACTGGAGCTTAATGACACTCAGGAAGGCGTATTAAATATTGCGTTTACTATTGCAGATGACGAGGGCTTGCTGTTACTGGATTTAAAAGACCTACGCGCCATGCTGAATTTTGTAGGCGAACATTCTTCTACTATTAGTACTAAATATGGCAATGTCAGCAAGTCTTCAGTAGGCGCGATACAGCGTCGCTTACTTGTACTTGAAAATGAAGGTGCTAAAAAGTTTTTTGGCGAACCCGCACTGGAACTAAATGACTTCATACGCTGTGATGACTCAGGCAAAGGGTATATAAATATCCTATCTGCCCAGACATTGATGCAGAACCCGAAACTGTACTCAACTTTTTTATTGTGGTTACTGGCAGAATTATTTGAAGAGCTTCCTGAAGTAGGCGATCCAGACAAACCGAAGCTGGTTTTCTTTTTTGATGAAGCGCATTTGCTTTTCCAGGATGCACCCAAATCACTAATCAAAAAAGTTGAGCAGGTCGTACGCTTAATACGCTCTAAAGGTGTAGGCGTATATTTTGTCACACAAAACCCTGTAGATATTCCTGAATCCATTCTTGGTCAATTAGGTAACCGTGTACAACACGCATTACGCGCATTCACCCCCAGGGATCAAAAAGCAGTTAACGCTGCTGCACAAACATTTCGCAGTAATCCCAACCTTGATGTAAAAGAAGTAATTACGCAGTTAGGCGTAGGGAAAGCGCTGGTTTCGGTACTTGATGAAAGCGGAGCGCCGACTATCGTTGAAAAAACAAAAATTCGCCCACCAGAATCGCGTATGGGTCCCGCGATTGCCTCGGAAAGAAAGCAGGTGATCAGTGAAAGCCCTGTGTTAGACAAATACGATACAGCCATAGACAGAAAGAGCGCCTTTGAATTATTAGCTGCCAGAGCGGAACAGAGTATCGCCGAAGAAAAAGCATCGGAAAAAGGGAGAAGATATAAAAAACCCGCGACAAAGAAAAAATCCACTTCAAGGAGCAGTAGTCGCTCTACCACAAATACAGTCATACGCAGTGTCACTAAAATTGTAACCTCCAGAGTAGGTCAACAACTGGTACGCGGCATACTTGGTTCTTTTTTCAAAGGAAAATAAACAAGGACTTTACAGATGGAAGATACACTAAAAAAATTTATCGCTTCCAACCCCGGAGCACTAGACTTAAGCTCACTGCGCTACCCGCGCCTTCAGGATGACACCACTCAGCAGATACTGGAAAATGCACAGGAAAATTCCTATCAGTCTGCACGCGCATTATTACAGCGACTGTCTCAAACCATGACAGCCTGGCGCAAAGAATTAAATGACGATGTCCAGCCCGCCATCCTTGCTATCCTCAACGGTGGACTTCAGGTCGATGTAGAGCGTATGGCACAGGAAAGCTTTCACGGAATTCGTATTGAAGGATTACTCAATGGTAATCCTTGTATGCTGTTATCACACCAGTCAAGCGTGCAGTTATTATGCTTTGTGCAAAAAATTGAAAAAGAAAAGCCGCGACGCAAGATAGGCTTTATTATCGACGGTGTGGAAACAGAAGCGTAACTGATTTAATAACTATTGAGCAAAAATGCGCTGAAGAAATTCTTGCAGCTTTTCCCAGGAATCTGCATCTGCTTCTTCATCATAACTGAGTGGCATGCTAAATCTTTCAGCGAAGATATCTGCATCCGGGTTCGTGAAACTATGATCAACAGCGTCATAAACAATAATCTCATGCCGGACGTCTGCAGATATCATTTCTGCACGAAAATCCTCTACTTGCTGCTCAGGCACAAATGCATCATTTCCCCCATGGAATACCATCACCTGTGAGGAAACCTCACCTTTTTTAGCAGGTGTTTTCGTTGCCAGTGAGCCGTGAAAACTGGCAACACCTTTGAGCTCTACACCCATACGCGCCATATTCAGCACCACACCACCACCAAAACAATAACCTATCGCGGCAATATTGGAAGGATCAACATTTTCCTGTTCACGCACATAGTCCAGCGCTGACAAAAATCTGTTTTTGAATGCGACCTGGTCGCTCATTGCTTCCTGCATAAACTTTTTGGCATCATCAGGATGACTAGCCACTTTGCCATCTCCGTACATGTCCAGAGCAAAAGCAACATAACCCAGCTCGGCCAGCATGTCTGCACGTCGACGGGCATAGTCATTATGGCCCCACCATTCGTGCACAACGAGAACAGCAGGCATCGTCTGGGGACCTTCTTCCTGATAGGCAATATAGCCCTGCAATAACACATCACCTGATTGGTAGCTGATCTGTTTCCCCACTACTCCACTCGCCATAGTCGCTGACGGCAAGAGGATGACAAAGCTTAATAACAAGGTGCGAATTATATTCATATGAGTCATTTTAACAGCAATCATCCGTTTTCATAAACACATGGATAGTCACAAAATTCCAGCCTGGACACATGGGTTTAAATAAGCGTGATTATGCCTTTCATCAGCAAAACAGACACACTTATCGCCCTCGAAGTTATCCGAATAACACCTTATTTGCAAAAAATAATACCCAGCAATAGCTTACATATGAAACTTTATCTCATATATAATAGTTAATATATATAATTACTTTGACTTTCCAAGCAAGTTATATACAATCGCATGCATGACTGAATTCTTACTTTACTGGCTGCTGCCAATCGTTGCTTTTATTGCATTCTCAATCTGGGCCAACGAACGATTATTCAAGTAACACCTGCCAGGGGTTTGACTTCTATCTCTCCTGAAATGCATTTTGAAAACCACGATAAACCGGCTTTAACAAATAATCCAAAACCGTCTTTTCCCCTGTACGAATGTCTGCAGTGACTGTCATACCTGGAATGAGCTTATGCTTCTCCGGTTGTGTACCAAGATATTTTTTAGCCAGTAATATCTGCGTTTTATAATATGGCTGATTTTCTTCATCCAGATAAGTGGAAGGACTGATACGATTCACTTCACCTTCTATTATCCCAAATCGCTGAGGATCGTAGCTTCCCACTCTTATGACTGCCTGCTGGCCGACGTGGACATGCCCTATATCCTGGGTCGATACCCTGGTTTCTACTATTAGCTCCTTATCAACGGGTACAACTTCCATCAGCACCTGACTGGGCTCTATCACTGCCCGGATTGTATTCACGCTCAGATTGGTGACATATCCCGACACCGGCGCGCGAATATTAAGACGGTCAACCCGATCTCCAAATTTTATCAGCTGTTCTTTTAACTCAGCCACTTCTGAAGCAACCTCGCCTGTTTCCAGCTTAATCTGCTCAATAAATTTGTTCTCTATTTCTGACAGGTTATCCTGCGCTTCTTTTATAGCTTCCCGTGCAACCGCCATATTGGAATTGCTCTGGATATAATCTGTTCTGACTTCAGCCAGCTCGGCCTGACGGTCCAGAAGATCTGTTTTAGCAACCACTCCCTTTTTAACCAGCCCCGAGCGAATTTTCACCTGTTCCTGCAAAACCTCCAACTGCTGTTTCAAGGCTTTTGTGCGCGCAGAGTCACGCTTTAGCTCTTGCTTCTTTTGTTTGATTTTAGTTTGCATCGTACGCAATTTGGCTTGCTGGCTACTCAATTGCGCATGATAAGTTTCATATTCTATCGACGCCAGCTCCGGGTATTGATCACTATACGAATCAAATACGGGCTCCACATTTGACAGTAACGATTTCAGACGGATTTGTTTTAACATCAATGCAGAACTGCGGCTTTTTAATTGGTCATAATCCGACTCTATTGCAATTGGGGACACTTCCAGCAATATATCTCCCTTAGCCACAAGTTCGCCTTCACTAACTAAAATATCTTCTACAATTCCACCTTCAAAGTGTTGAACTATATGATTATTCCCATAAGGGACTACTTTACCTACTGATACAGCAACTTCATTTACCGGCGTTATATATGTCCACACAACAAAAGCAACAGCTAACATTACAGTCACACCAATGCCAACACTCACTACACCAGGAGCATCTGACTCTTCAAGCTGTAGCGTTTGAGCTATGTATCTGGCACGTGCTCGTGGCAATTCTGCTTTTGTTTTCTGTTTAGGTTCCAGTTTTTCGTCACTCACCTTGCTTTACTCCATATAATGCCTGCAGTACTTCTTGAGGCGTTCCAATGCCTTTCACCATACCTTCTGATATAACCATTACCCGATCTGCCAACTTAATGTGACTTGGCCTGTGACTTACCATAATTATGGTTTGTTTCCCTTTTCGATCACTCAGTTGTTTTATTAGCCTGCTATCGCTAAGCATGTCTAACGACTCGGCAGGTTCATCCAGTAACAATATTGGTGCATTACGTATATATGCTCTTGCCAGACAAATACCATGAACAAGACTGGCTGGTAATTTCGCCGAGCTATTATCACCTACATATGTGTTAAATCCATCCGGCAACATTTCAATAGCATCCAGTATATTTGCTTCTCGCGCTGCTACGACAATGTCCTCGTTAGTAGCTAAAGGACAGGTTAATCTCAGATTTTGTGCAATAGTGCCTTTAAATAATGATGGTTTCTGGGGAACGTATGCAATCAGGCGTCTCAAATCGATTGCATTGAATTGCCTGACATCAGTACCATCAAGAGAAAGCACGCCACTTTGAACGCGATACATACCCGCAATTAATTTTAATATAGTCGACTTGCCAGAACCGTTCTCACCGACAATTGAAATGAATTCATTGGGTTCAATGTCAATACTCGCACCCATCAATGCAGCATCAGACTTTGGACCATAACGGAAACTGACACGATCAAATTTCACCCGCCCCTTGATTTCCGGCATCAGCAACTCAGTCTTGCTATTTTCAGACTCACTATTAAGCTTCATTAATTGATTCAACTGTTTAACACTTTGCGAAACCTGATCCAGTTGAAGCAGGGACAGGCAAATTCCCTGCAATGGAGACAGCACTCTCCAAAGCAATGCCATTACCGCAATAAGCACCCCTATTGATATGTCACCATTCATGACTTTAAGGGTGCCAATTGCTAATACCGCGACCCCCGCCAGACTCATAAGTGACTGGCTAACGCTATTGATGACAGAATGTTTCATAACTGTTTTATAGGTAGCCGTCATAGACTGACCTGAGACTTCTCTAAAATTTTCTTTCCAGGCCGACTCAACACCCAGCGCTTTCAGTTCACGCATTCCAAGAAATGTATCCATTAGCATGCGCTGCCTTGCTGTTCTTGCCTGGCTGGCATATCTCAAGTCCTTACTCAGGCCGGGATACCAGACTACAGAGAGCAATGCATATACGATCACCATCACTATCGGGACTAGCGCTATCTCACCAGCTAATAAAGCCAGAACTGCAATAAAGAAAAATACAAATGGCAATTCCAGGAACAGACTGGCGGCGGAACCTGAAAGCAAATCACGCACTGATTCAAACTGTTTCAGCCTGGTTAGCTGCGAAGACACTGTTGCCCTCTCAGTTAATTGTGGTGGCAGATAAAGCAGTTTCTTCAAAGTTTCAACGCCAATTATATAATCCAGACGCCCCGCAACCATTCCTATCGTTTTTGAGCGAACCATTCTCAACACCAGCTCAACAAGCAGGGCAACACTTAAACCCCCAATCAAAAACGGCAAACTGTTAGTGGAACGTGCACCTATAACATTGTCATAAACAACCATAATAAACAAAGGCACCGCCAATGCGATAACATTCAATACCAGCGTCATCGCCAAAAGATGTTTTACCAATTTTTTAAAGTGACTGACTGTATCTCCGAACCAGTTTTCCTGTACTTTATTATTCAGTGGCAATGCATGAGTAGGGTGCATATCTGTAAACAGGCAGACCTTACCTTTGTATGGCATTATTTCTTTTTCTACAGCCTTTCTTTCATTACCATCAAACACCAGAAAGTGATCATCACTCCTTTCAATAACCACCCACACTTCCCCTGCATCCCCAACAAATAGCGCAGGGAATAAAGACTCATTGACTTTATCCAGAGATGTCTTCAATTCATCACTTTCATAGCCAAGTATCACCAGCAGGTTTCTGAGGTCGACCAGATCCAGATGATCAACATAATGCGGCATTGCTTCGATCAACTCTCTTTGGTAACTGCTCCAGCCTAGCGCACTTAACATTGGTATAATGCATGCGGCATAAGGTGACATCTCGTCAATATCTTCTATGCGTCCTTCTCGAATAGCGTTACATATTCGCTCTGATACTGGCAGATCTTTTTCTGAAAAGAAGGTGGTTGCGTCACTCATCATATTCCCCTTATGCCGATAATGGCTGATCAGCAATTGAAACCTGCTGTTTATTCATCGAATGTGATGGTGAAGCCAGAGACATAAGATCGCCATCCTTCAGCATATAATTTCGGTGACACAGACGTAGAATCGAAGGCCTGTGAGAAACAATGATCATTGTATTATTTTGTTGCAATTCCATTAGCAGATTCACCAGCATCGCATCATGCTTAACATCCAAAGAAGAATCCGCATCATCAAACAATATTATTTTGGGCTCACCAAATGTCATACACCCAACCAGCGACCTCACCAGTATAATCTGCTGTCGCACACCCACCGGCAGCGAGTCATAACTGGACCCACTGACATGTGTATCCAGACCTTCAGGCAGCCGCATCACTACTTCGGTCAAACCAATTTTGTTCGCAATCTCTATAGCACGATCTACAGCTTGTCCTTCTCTAAACATTGTTAAATTATCAAGAATAGTGCCATCAAAAATCACACCATGTTGAGGCATATAGCCTATTTGCGCCCTCATTGAAGATCGATCATGATTTCTTATATCTTCACCATCAATCTTAACCAAGCCTTCAGTTGGCGACATAAAACCCATTAATAATTCAATTAAAGTACTTTTACCTGAACCATTAGCTCCAGTAATTCCGATAGTTTCACCTTGTGAAATTTTTAGTGAAATACCTTTTAGCAGCTCTACTTCACTTTGCTCATGTTTGAAGTGAACATTTTCAAATTCAATATCTCCCTTAATCTGAACCATTTCTGCCTTGTCATTCACTGCTTCAAGAGGAATATCTTTAAACTCATGGATCTTTTCTTTTGCAATACTGATCGCCTGAATCTGTGTCCATAATCCCATTGCCTTTAATGCCGGTTGCATTACTCTTCCCGAAAGCATTGTGCCAGCAGCTAATGCACCCACCGTCAAATCACCACTAACCACATAGATGCTCCCTATACCAACAAAACACATCATCACTACCTGGGAAAAAGTTGCGCCAACACTTTGGATTACACTATTTATATTGCTCAGCTCAAATACTGACTGAGCTGATTTTCCTTGCAATCTTTCGAGTCTACGCATCATTGGCGCTTCTAATGCCATCGACTTTACAATATGCATTCCCTGCAGAACTTCGATTAAAAAATTTTGCTTGCGATCTCCTGCCTGAGATTTTTCACTTAATATCATCTTGAGTCTTTTACCCATCACATAAGAGACTAGTGCAAAAACTGCCATAACAGTCAAAGGCACCAATACCAGCTCTTGTGAAAAAACCCATATCAGTGACAAAAACACCAACACAAATGGCAAATCAACCAGCATTAAGATTGTCTGACCAGAATAGAATTCACGAATTTGTTTAACTGCGTCAAATTTATCAAGATGACGTCCAACAGTATCATTTTCAAATTTAACCAGATCAGCATGTAGCACGTGATCCAGTAATTTCATCGTCGTTGCATGTTCGTATTGAGCGCCTTTCCAGGCAAGAATGGTAGAACGCGCTATTCTTAAAAATACTTCTATGACAATTGCGAACAATAAAGCACTAATCATTAATGCAAATGTATCAAGTGCTTTATTGGGAAGAATTCTGTCGTACACCTGCAATATAACTAATGGCAAAGCCAGCGAAGTGATATTTAGCACAACGGTTGCCAGCAATACATCAGCACGACGCCAATGTTTAGGTGAATCCATCTTATAGTTATCCGTCACGTCCATTTGTTGTTTATGCCAACATTGTCTATATCTGGTATTGTTCCGAGCACAGCTCAAGAACCAGCAAATCAAGAATTGATTGCTAACTCATGCTGGTTAACGGCAAAATATAAAAGATATTTAGTAACTTATGGACTGCAGCGACAATATTCCGACAGAAGCTGTATTTAGATTATTTCCTGCGTAAATTTATCGCGCATTTATAAAGTCAAACATATCTCGACCTTGCATCGGTGTTTGACTACTCCTGATCACCTCCTACCATTCCAGATCGCTGATATCCTCTGGATTGATATACTCTGACACATCATCCATATACTCTGAAAGCGCATCATTATTATCCGCATCGACCCAGGGATTAGTGTTTTCTTTCTGCGCATCACGCGCATTTAATGGATTTATTGTATCAATCCATACTCGTTCAGGTTCATAGTTTAATTCTTTTACGAGTCGCTGATACTCAATTAATTCATCTTCGTTGCTTCCCAGCATGCCAGACTGATCTAAGCGCTTAGTTTTAGTAACCATTATTTAATGCCTTTGTTATTGTTTTATTATTAGCACTTCTTGTTCACCATTCTAACGTCTCGATATTCTCAAACGTTAACTGGCTTCCATCATCAAATTGTATGACACCAGACACGTCGGTTCCCAGCTCTAGTAACCCAGCGTTAATATCATAATCAACTGCTTCACCATTTACTTCAATCTGCCATGGACTGGACGGATCTTTTGCACCATCTACAGTATTACTCAGATCTATGGAGTCCACCCATCCATTTCCGGCTCCTCCATCAACAAGATCTGAGCCATCACCCTGATCGAATATAAATATATCGTTGCCATCGCCTCCATTCAGTACGTCGTCACCCAACCCACCATCAATTATGTCATTCCCTGCATCACCATTGATAACATCAACACCCGCATCTCCGAATAACTGATCATCACCAGCGCCCCCATTGATAAGATCACTATCATTACCACCCGAGATGTAGTCGTGCCCATCACCACCTGAAATTACATCTGCACCATCTTTGCCTGCAATAATATCGTTGCTGGCATCTCCATTAATGATATCTACTCCTGCTGTACCTAAAGTAACAGAATCCAGCGTTTCAAATGTTACATCCAGTGTTTGCGAGACAGTGCTGGTATCACCATTTTCCGCTTCGGTAGTAGTCGCAGTAATTGTTAATGACACTGTACCACTGGTCGTTGCCGACGGAACGAGCTGCAAGTTTCCAACATCGGCAGGATCTACAGACCAGACCCCTCCACCAAGATCGGTTCCAGTATTAAGTGCTGCATCAATTGGCACTCCTGAAACTTCAATTGCTAAAGACTCAGATCCATCCGCATCACTCAAAGCTATGTTCAGATTCAGACCTACTGGACTTACATCCATGCTCTGTGCATTCACCTGAAAATTATCAATTAACAAACTTGAATCAACTTGCTGATCATTTGTATTGATCATTGCCACACCCAAGTCCAACACCCCACTATCTGTAGCTGTAAATGTAAATGTATTCCAGCCTGTTGAACCTGGTCCATCCAGATCCGATGATCGTGCTAATACCTGTGGAGCACCATTAATATTAACAATTGCAAAATCGTTAAATCCTGTTTGTGTATGAAATGCGGTTTCTGAATTGACAAAATTCCAGTCAAACGTAACAACATCGCCTTCTTTAACTACAATTGCTGTTTGTAATGATGAGCCGTCTGTTGCATTTCCTGTAGACAACGTATCTAAACTACCTACAGCCAAACCCATCTCCAGCTCAATCTGTAAATCCGATGCGCCATTGGCTCGCAATTCTCCAAACTGAGAACCTTCTGTAGGTGCTTGACCTGAAAATCCTGTAGGGTTATTAACCGTACCTAGCGTATCAACATTCCCCAATCCGCCTTCAAAGTTAATGCTAGAGCCCTGTAAATTCACGATTGATTCTGGTCCATTTATACTTGGTGCATCCGCCTGCGCAACCACCGCAACATCAACTGTATTTTTATATGTTAATGTGGAACCATTTTCTACAACATTGGTTTTAATTCCCAAAACGAAATCTGCATCACTGTTTTCAGGAGGAGTTATTGTTAACCCCTGAAGATCAGCTTGCTCTAACGTCCAGCTACCGTCCCCATTGTCAGTTCCTGCTGACAATACGGCTCCTGATGGTACGCCACTGATCGTAACATCCACTATCGCGCCTGCCTCAACATCAGATATTTTTATGGTTAGCGGAATTGCGGAATCTTCATACCCTTTAGTGTCTGCTGTCGAAACTATGGCGCCTTCATTCACATCGTTAATCGCAATGTTAAATGTCTCGGATGATGTCGAGCCATCCTGTGATGTCGCCGTTACTTCTATCGCCATGCTCTGTGCACTTTCAAAGTCCAGTGCTGACGGATCAGCTACCGTGACTTCACCGGTGGTGCTATTAATACTGAACGCATTACCAGGATTGCTGGACAGGCTATAGGTCACATCATTGTTCGTGCCATCACTATCACTCGCAAGCGCCGTCACTCCGACTGATGTGCCTATAGCTGCATTTTCATTCACACTATTATTTGCCGCATCACTGTCTGTAACTGCACTGACTGCAAACTCGTTCGCATCGTTGATCGCAATGCTGAATGTCTCGGAGGATGTCGAGCCATCCTCTGAAGTCGCCGTGACTTCTATCTGCATCGATGCACTGTTCTCAAAATCCAGCGCACTCGGATCAGCCACCGTCACTTCTCCAGTGGTGCTATTAATACTGAAGGCATTGCCAGGATTACTGCTTAAAGTGTAACTGACATCACTACTGGTGCCATCATCATCACTGGCAAACGCGGTGATGCCCACACTCGTTCCCACCACAGCACTTTCTGACACAGCGTTTGCCACTGCATCGCTGTCACTCACTGCACTGACATCAAACTCATTTATATCTGCTATGTTTATAGTTACCACTTCATTATAGGTAAGGCCACCACTGTCAGTGACCTGCACGAGAACATCCATTGTTTGCGCAGTTTCATAGTCAATAACCGAACTATCTGCAACTGTAATCTCACCCGTATTTGCGTCAACGGTAAATGCACCACCCGCATCTTCAATCAGACTATAAGTATGTGTATCATTTTCATCTACATCTTCGGCAGTTAATGTTGCAACCAATGTACCTATTGCCGCATTTTCTAACACAGCTTCTTCGATAACAGGTCTCAACTGAACATTATCTACAAGTGCACCAAAGGCATCATTTCCTCCACTCGCCTCTCTAAATTCAAGTCTATCTACTCCGCCCGTACCAACTACATCAAATTCAAATGCAGACCAATCAGTTGATGACGGATCAACGTCTGCAACTTTTTCACCATTCCAGTAAACCTCAAAAGCATTTGTATCATGCCCAATTCGATCAGCGGCATCAAAACTTAACTGATAATTTTGATCAGCAACTGTAGTCACATCCTGATAGACCCTGTCTATTCCAGTTTCCGCATCAATATCAAGATACTGACTCCCTTCACTTGCAGTATGACCGCCAAAATTATCATGTATTTGCACGTATCCACTTGATGCATTCCATCCATCTACTGATGAAAAATTCTTTATACTGCCAGAATTTACATTTGAATTTTCAAACGAGCCATTTACAATTAAATCATTACCAAAACCAGATGCGAGCTCAACCTGTAAACCTGTTGGCGCTTCGTTAACATCTGCGACGTCGATTGAAAAAATTTCACTTGAAGTTGAACCATCACTTGATGTCGCTACAACAGTGACATTAAAACTGCTTGTTGTTTCGTGATCCAGTAAACTTCCATCAGCCACATATACTTCACCACTGACTTCATCAATAGCAAATCGCCCACCGGCATCATCACTTAAAGAATAAGTAACGTCATTATTAGTGCCATCTGCATCACTCGCAAACGCTGTCACGCCGACTGATGTACCTGTAGCTGCATTTTCATTTACACTATTAATTTCCGCATCACTGTCTGTCACTGCACTGACTGCAAACTCGTTGGCATCGTTAATGGCAATGTTAAATGTCTCTGAGGATGTTGATCCATCTTCACTGGTCGCCGTGACTTCAATCTGCATGCTCTGGGCTGTTTCGAAGTCCAGCGCACTCGGATCAGCCACCGTCACTTCTCCGGTGGTACTGTTAATACTGAACGCATTGCCAGGATTGCTGGACAGGCTATAGGTCACATCACTATTCGTGCCATCACTATCGCTCGCAAAGGCGGTGATCCCAACACTCGTTCCCACCACAGCACTTTCTGACACAGCGTTGGCCACCGCATCACTATCTGTCACTGCACTGACTGCAAACTCATTGGCGTCATTAATCGCAATGCTAAATGTCTCACTACTCACCGACCCATCTTCTGAAGTCGCCGTGACTTCAATCTGCATACTCTGAGCTGTTTCAAAGTCCAGCGCACTCGGATCAGCCACTGTCACTTCACCAGTGGTGCTGTTAATACTAAACGCATTGCCAGGGTTGCTGGACAGACTATAGGTCACATTACTATTCGTGCCATCCGCATCACTCGCAAACGCCGTGATCCCAACACTCGTGCCGACCACTGCCGACTCACTGACTTCATTACTCGCATTATCTATGTCGCTGACCGCACTGATATCAAACTCGTTGGCGTCATTAATCGCAATACTGAACACTTCAGATGATGTGCTGCCATCTTCACTGGTCGCCGTCACTTCTATCTGCATCGACGCACTGTTCTCAAAATCCAGTGCTGACGGATCGTTAACCGTCACTTCACCAGTGGTGCTGTTAATACTGAACGCATTGCCAGGGTTACTGGACAGGCTATAGGTCACATCACTGTTCGTGCCATCCGCATCACTCGCAAACGCGGTGATACCAACACTCGTGCCGGCCACTGCCGACTCACTGACTTCATTACTCGCATTATCTGTGTCGCTGACTGCACTGATATCAAACTCGTTGGCGTCATTAATGGCAATGTTAAATGTCTCACTGCTCACCGACCCATCTTCTGAAGTCGCGGTCACTTCTATCTGCATCGATGCACTGTTCTCAAAGTCCAGTGCTGACGGATCGTTAACCGTCACTTCACCGGTGGCGCTGTTAATACTAAAGGCATTACCAGGGTTGCTGCTTAAACTGTAACTGACTCCACTGTTCGTGCCATCACTATCGCTCGCAAAGGCGGTGATGCCCACACTCGTTCCGGCCACTGCCGACTCACTGACTTCATTACTCGCATTATCTGTGTCGCTGACCGCACTGATATCAAACTCGTTGGCATCATTAATCGCAACGCTGAAAACTTCAGATGATGTACTGCCATCTTCACTGGTCGCGGTCACTTCTATCGACATGCTCTGCGCTGTTTCGAAGTCCAGCGCACTCGGATCAGCCACCGTCACTTCTCCGGTGGTACTGTTAATACTGAACGCATTGCCAGGATTGCTGGACAGGCTATAGGTCACATCACTATTCGTGCCATCACTATCGCTCGCAAAGGCGGTGATCCCAACACTCGTTCCCACCACAGCACTTTCTGACACAGCGTTGGCCACCGCATCACTATCTGTCACTGCACTGACTGCAAACTCATTGGCGTCATTAATCGCAATGCTAAATGTCTCACTACTCACCGACCCATCTTCTGAAGTCGCCGTGACTTCAATCTGCATACTCTGAGCTGTTTCAAAGTCCAGCGCACTCGGATCAGCCACTGTCACTTCACCGGTCGTGCTATTAATACTGAACGCATTGCCAGGATTGCTGGACAGGCTATAGGTCACATCACTGTTCGTGCCATCGCCATCACTCGCAAACGCCGTAATGCCCACACTGGTTCCCACCACAGCACTTTCTGACACAGCGTTGGCCACCGCATCACTATCTGTCACTGCACTGACTGCAAACTCATTGGCGTCATTAATCGCAATGCTAAATGTCTCACTACTCACCGACCCATCTTCTGAAGTCGCCGTGACTTCAATCTGCATACTCTGAGCTGTTTCAAAGTCCAGCGCACTCGGATCAGCCACTGTCACTTCACCAGTGGTGCTGTTAATACTAAACGCATTGCCAGGGTTGCTGGACAGGCTATACGCCACATCACTGTTCGTGCCATCCGCATCACTCGCAAACGCCGTGATCCCGACACTCGTTCCCACCACAGCACTTTCTGACACAGCGTTGGCCGCCGCATCACTGTCTGTCACTACACTGATATCAAATTCATTCGCATCGTTAATCGCAATACTGAACACTTCAGAAGAGGTACTGCCATCTTCACTGGTCGCCGTCACTTCTATCGACATGCTCTGCGCATTCTCGAAGTCCAGTGCACTCGGATCGTTAACCGTCACTTCACCAGTGGTGCTGTTAATACTGAACGCATTACCAGGATTGTTACTTAAACTGTAACTGACTCCACTGTTGGTCCCATCCGCATCACTCGCAAACGCGGTAATGCCCACACTCGTTCCCACTACAGCACTTTCTGACACAGCGTTGGCTACCGCATCACTGTCTGTCACTGCACTGATATCAAACTCGTTGGCATCGTTGATCGCAATGCTAAATGTCTCTGAGGATGTTGACCCATCTTCTGAAGTCGCCGTGACTTCTATCGACATGCTTTGCGCTGTTTCGAAGTCCAGCGCACTCGGATCAGCCACCGTCACTTCACCGGTGGTACTGTTAATACTGAAGGCATTGCCAGGGTTACTGCTTAAACTGTAACTGATACCACTGTTCGCGCCATCACTATCGCTCGCAAACGCCGTAATGCCGACCGAAGTGCCGACCACTGCCGACTCACTGACTTCATTACTCGCATTATCTGTGTCGCTGACTGCACTGATATCAAACTCGTTGGCATCGTTGATCGCAATGCTAAATGTCTCACTGCTCACCGACCCATCTTCTGAAGTCGCCGTGACTTCAATCTGCATGCTCTGCGCTGTTTCGAAGTCCAGTGCACTCGGATCAGCCACTGTCACTTCACCAGTGGTGCTGTTAATACTAAACGCATTGCCAGGGTTGCTGGACAGGCTATACGCCACATCACTGTTCGTGCCATCATTATCGCTCGCAAATGCAGTGATACCCACACTCGTTCCCACCACAGCACTTTCTGACACTGCGTTGGCCACCGCATCACTGTCTGTCACTGCACTGATATTAAATTCATTCGCATCGTTAATGGCAATACTGAACACTTCAGATGATGTACTGCCATCTTCACTAGTCGCCGTCACTTCAATCGACATGCTCTGGGCTGTTTCGAAGTCCAGTGCACTCGGATCGTTAACCGTCACTTCTCCGGTGGCGCTGTTAATACTGAACGCATTGCCAGGATTACTGGACAGACTATAGGTCACGTCACTGTTCGTGCCATCGCCATCACTTGCAAACGCCGTAATGCCCACACTCGTTCCGGCCACTGCCGACTCACTGACTTCATTGCCCGCATTGTCTGTGTCGCTGACTGCACTGATATCAAACTCGTTGGCATCGTTAATCGCAATGTTAAATGTCTCACTGCTCACCGACCCATCTTCTGAAGTCGCCGTGACTTCTATCGACATGCTCTGGGCTGTTTCGAAGTCCAGCGCACTCGGATCAGCCACCGTCACTTCACCGGTGGTACTGTTAATACTGAAGGCATTGCCAGGGTTACTGCTTAAACTGTAACTGATACCACTGTTCGCGCCATCACTATCGCTCGCAAACGCCGTAATGCCGACCGAAGTGCCGACCACTGCCGACTCACTGACTTCATTACTCGCATTATCTGTGTCGCTGACTGCACTGATATCAAACTCGTTGGCATCGTTAATCGCAATGT
>CAXBLY010000009.1:0-103446 GCA_963976865.1 uncultured Gammaproteobacteria bacterium
TTTCCACACAGTAATATGCATTCACAGCAATAATGCGTATTACCAGGTACCAACACGTATTTCAGCGCCAACTTGTCATTCCACACAAAAATACGTACTCCCAAGCACCAACACGACTTTCAGTACCAACTCGTCATTCCTGTGCAACAATTCGTACCCCTGGCAATAACACGTCATTCCCGCGCAGGCGGGAATCCAGACGTAGATAAACCGTAATGACACTCAACTTCATATTCAGAGTACAAAGCATATACTGACGTTGCTGTGTTCAGTCAGTGATCGTACAAGGTTGAAGCGTTAGGTTCAGCTGGATTCCCGTTTTCACGGGAATGACGTTGTGTAAAATGGCAGATCAGCAATTTGTTATTTCCACACAGTAATATGCATTCACAGCAATAATGCGTATTACCAGGTACCAACATGTATTTCAGCGCCATCTCGTCATTCCTACGCAACAATTCGTATCCCTGGCAATAACACGTCATTCCCGCGCAGGCGGGAATCCAGACGTAGATAAACCGTAATGACACTCAACTTCATATTCAGAGTGCAAAGCATATGCTGACGTTGCTGAGTTCAGTCAGTGATTGCAGTGGAGTGACGCATCAGGTTTAGCTGGATTATCGGATTTATAGAAATAACAACACAAGAAATCCAGTCTGAATAAGTGAACAGAAAAATGAATGAGAAAGAAAGGCATAATTGATAAAATTAAAACGTATATGAGTGGTATAGTGACATCACAAATTGCAAGGAAGCCGACAGCCGGCAATTGCACATATCTGGTTACTGTATAAATGAAATCTTCTCGAATATTTGATTGGCTGGCATTGCTTGCGCTTGTTGCCATGTTTGGATCAGCATTTTTGCTGACCAAAATAGCAGTACAGGAAGTGCCGCCGGTAATGGTTGTGGCTGGTCGAATAATTATTGGTGCAATTTTGCTGCTGATTATTGCCTATGCTCAAGGTGAGCGCCTTTCTACGCTGAAACCCTATTGGTCTATATTGCTTGCGCTGGCATTGACAGGAAACTGCATTCCATTTTTTGTGATTACATGGGGGCAGCAATACGTTGATAGCAGTCTGGCAGGTATTCTCATGGCGATGATGCCGTTGACCACTGTGGTACTGGCACACTTTTTTGTATCGGGTGAACGAATTACGAATAATAAAGTAGTCGGATTTTTACTTGGGTTTGCCGGTGTCGTTATTTTGATGCAACCGGAATTATCTGTGACAACCCAGTTAGACTGGCTACACCTTTCTGCAATGTTATTAATTTTACTGGGTGCGATTAGTTATGCGGCAAATTCGGTGATTGCACATGCTTTGCCTAAAATTAGTCTGCCTTTAATTTCGGCCGGGGTTCTGTTAGCGGCATCAGTTGTGATTATTCCGTTGTCTCTGCCTGAGGGCTTTGAATGGGTGGCGCAAACTTCATCGGCGGCTATGTGGTCGGTCATTCTGCTGGGTATTTTTCCAAGTGGGCTCGCGACTATCATTTACTTCAGTGTAATCCGGCATGCGGGGCCAGCATTTCTTTCTCAAATTAATTATTTGATTCCGGTATGGGCAGTGTTGTTGGGAGTCATATTTGGTGGTGAAAAACTGACTATTAATGCCTTGATTGCGTTAGTAGTGATTCTTTTGGGGATTGCTATTGCTCAAAAGAACAGATCTGTCAGGGCAGATTCAATTTACCATGATTAAATCAGTCAAAACTCGTGGGTAAGCCACCGACGCGAACATAAATCAGGCAGCCATCTTTAGAGTATGGCTTGTGTTTGCTCAGGTGTGGGCTTCGTATCCATGACCCTGCCGGGTATTTGCCCAGGTTGTCTTCAAAAGTGCCTTCAATGACGAATATTTCTTCTCCGCCGGGATGAGTATGTTCAGGAAAATACGTGTCGGGCTGCCAGCGTACCAGAGCCATATTTTCGGGATAAGATGGCTGTGAATAAAGTGGGAGCACTGTTAGGCCCTCGACCATGCCCTGACGCCATTCCATCGTATGGGTATTCAATGCCAACTGCTGACGCTGAGCTCCATCATACTGACGCAGCCTGACAAATAACGTGCACCCAATCTCCGAATAGGGTGCGTGCTCGGTATCGTCAGGGTTTAACAGGTAAGTGCCTGCCGGATAGCGGCCATGATCATCACAAAATTCTCCTTCAAGTACGTAGATTTCCTCGCCTTGTGGATGCGGGTGTGTGCGAAACTTTCCACCTGCTTCATATTTTACAATACTGGTGACTGGGCCAAATTCGCCACCCTCACGATATAGCGGTTTGCGCCAGACTGTACCACTGGGACTGGACTCCCATTGCATGTTGGCAGTATTGACGACGACATGCCGGCTTAAGTCTGCATTGATGTCATCCAGTTTATTCATACACAATGATTTCCAGGGCGTCTAAATCTATCGCGTTACGGCTAAAGCCTGCTAATTCATTTTTGGTGTTATAGAGCAGTTGCGAGGGCACACCAATTAATTTTGATTGAGTAATATCCTGATACAGTTCGTTGCTGCGGTCAAAGTCTGCAAGCACATGGGTGTAATTTAAATTGCGCTCGTCTATTTGTCTGAGTGCTTTCTGTTTTGATGACAGGCCATCTGTCACAACACCTACTATTGTTAACGGGATTGAAGGGTTGTCTTTTATGAATCCTGCCAGTTTTTCAAAATCACGTTTACAGACAGGGCAGTAAGTCGCCCAAAACATGACGAGTTCCCAGCGACCTGTCTGTAACTCGTTTAATACCGTGTTTTTGATTGCGCCATGAGGCTCTAGTACTTTGCCTGCAGATTGACTGGCAGACTGTTCGTGTTGTGCGCTTTGCTTTTTCGGTAGAGGCGTGTCGTTTTGTTCGGAGCAGGCCTGTAATGATATAAATACTAGCAAGATGACAATAGCGTGAAATAAATTCATGAGTGTTAATATTGTAATGGTTAACTGTTAAGTAGATCGGTATTCGGCGGCGTGTATTACAAAGTCCGTTTCAGTCAGAGATTGAGCTATACTTTAATTATAAACAATAACAGGTTTTGGAGGGTTTATGGCGGCTACACGTGTGCAAAAAATATTGGATGAAGTTGGTTCGCTCGCATTTCCAGGAATATACGACACGCTTTCAGCCAAGATAGCAGAAAAAGTCGGTTTTCCTATGGCGTTTGTGTCCGGCTATTCTCTGGCAGCCTCCACTATTGGGGAACCTGATTTTGGATTGCTGACACAGACGGAAGTGGTTGAGCGTGCCAGACAGATTTGTGCCAGTGTCGATATTCCCGTTATCGTTGACGCAGATACTGGCTACGGCAATCCATTAAACGTGTACCGCACTGTGAAAGATCTGATCGCAGCAGGCGCTGCCGGATGCTTCCTGGAAGATCAGGTGTGGCCCAAGAAATGTGGCCATATGCGCAATAAAAAAGTTATTGAGCGAGAGCAGTATCTGCAAAAAATTGCAGCAGCGGTCGAAGCACGTGGTGATGCAGATTTTTTCATTGTTGCACGCACCGATGCAGAGGCAGTCCTCGGTTTGGACGAAGCCATTGCAAGAGTAGAAGCCGCACGTGCGTTGGGCGCCGATGGCAGTTTTGTTGAAGCACCCGGTTCACTGGAGCAGCTTAAAGAAATAGGTAGACGTGTTCCCAAGCCTATGGTGGCCAACATGATTGAAGGCGGTAAGACGCCGGTACTTCCTAAAGATGAATTGGCGCAAATGGGTTTTCAGTTAATCCTGTACCCACTGACCGGTTTATATGCAGCGGCGACAAGTATGCGCGATTTTTATCAGACGTTACTTGATGATGGAACAACAATAGGCAAGGAAAGCAAATTAATGCAGTTTGCTGAATTTAACGAATTAATCGGCGTTGAAGAAAAATACCGCCTGGCAGAAAAATTCGGAGAATAATTTTCTTTATGCTGGTTATAAAAGCGTAGTCCATATGTAAAATATAACTGTCGCATATAATGCATAAGAAGTCGGGTCTATTAATTCCCAGTATTCGTCATAAATATTTTTCATAATTAATCATCTCCTGTGATTGTTTTATGTAAGGATTGTTCACAGATACAGTTCTGATGCGATAACTTTGAATTAGTTCACAGAACTTAATCTCCCAACACTGAACGGTAGAAAAATCACTATCAACGGTAGTTCGAGAATGATTTTACTGTTTTTAAAATACAGCCAGCCAAAATCCAAAAACACTGCATGTGCCAACGGTATATAAAGCAGGGTCTATGATGGTCCAGAATTTTTCATACACAGAATTAAGCATGATGTTTCCTCTTGTATAAGTTTATAAATAATGACTAACAAGATCATGAGCAACTGTTGTGCCAACTATTAATGGCGATATAACGCGTATAGACGGATTGTTTTTTGTGATTGCAAAAAAAGAATGATCCAAACTGGAGCGGTTTATATTTCAGGGAGTGTGATTTTTGTGCATTAATGTGTAATGCAAGTACTAGCGCGACGGCTAGTTGGGTGGGTTTTGTGAAGCGAGAACCAGTGTCCAGTAAATTCTGTAGTCCGATAAATCATTGCGTGTGCAGGCCAGTCCGATATCGGTGTGCATTTTATTCATCAGGTTGTGGCAGTGGCCAGCGCTTAACAGCCACTGGTCTATCGTTTGTTCGGGCGTTTCTGTGCCTCCAGCAATATTTTCTGCCACGGTTTTCCAGTTGTAACCGGCATTAGAGACACGGTCACTGGCAATTAATCCGAGGCTTCCTTTATGTCTGAAAAAGTTGTTTTTCGCCATGTCATCCGCGTGTGTCTTTGCTGCAATAGACAAGCTGTTATTCCATTTGATTGCCGGCGCAGTTGGGTATGATGTATTTCCACATGTGCGCGCTTGGGCACGCATTGCATTGATATAGTTAACAACGCGTTTAACTCTTAATTCGTTAAAGTCACATTCGCTTGTTTTGAGTGGTGATTTATAAACAGGTGCGTTAGCAATTTTTTTGTTATTTATATAGTCAGATACACCACAACTACTGATCACCAGCAACATTGATAATGTACATAATGAATTAATGACTGTTTTTGCTTGCATGAAGGTAATTATCAATTATTTGGGTAAAGCTTATAACAGGCTGACTGAATATATCTGGCGCCAATTTCTGTTTGTACTTTTTTGCCATACTTTACTGCGCAGGCAGTGGCAGTCTTGGGTCCGAGCCACGGTCTTCTTTTCTCTACAAATATCCTGTCGTGAAATGCAAATTTATCTTTGCAAGAGATGACAACTTCTTCGGCGATTGTATCGCTTTGTACGTTCTGCATTTCATCTAAAATACATTCCCAGTAATTATCCGGGCTGAACCAGCCCGCGCATGCGCATGTAGAAATGACCGGCGCCAGAAACATTGTAACAAGGAGTACAGATTTCATGAATTGTCAATCAAGCAGGCAGTGCCCTGGCCTAAAGAGTCGGGGCTGAACATCAAGCCACTCAGTTTGATTTAGCCGCTATACTGAAATGCTGAAGCAAGTCCTACTGTGTCTGAGTGTGTGTGATCAATACCATTGCTGCGGTACCAGGTTTTCTTCGACTTGGCCACACTGACATCATTGCCGGGCGCAATAGCGAGTGGGTGATTGCTAACAATAACATCGCCTCCATCTTCACCTTCAATGGTGTACATCTCGTTTTCGCCGACTTTGCCAATCTTTAAATGACGCTTTTTACCGTCAATGATAAAATCAATAGGTGCCTGTTCTACAGATTTTACTTCACTAATTAATCCGGCAATGACTGCGAGGTGACCACCATGTTTGCCACTCCATAATTCGCTGATAGCCATTACTTGCATTTCTGTGGCCGCATCATCAATGTATAAATTAACTTTCCATCCGCCATCAGTCAGCATGCCCGGAGCTTCCAGGTATACCGCGACCTTAATACCATCAAGTTTAACTTCGCCCAGTCTGCCTTTATCTATCTTCCAGCCTACCAGTGCATTACAGTAACCTTTAGTGGGAGGCATTAGGAAAATGCACGGGCACACCAGGTCGCAAGTACATGATTCAAAATAATTTCCTTCAAGATTCCAGTTATTAGCCATCAATGCATCCTCTAGGTGTATGTTTTTATATTATCATGATTGAATAGTATACTCAGCGGCCGATGAAATACAAATTCGCTAAGTGATTGTTATTATTATAATAAATTCGTCTGGCAATTACCTTTTGAACAGAATTTATGACACTTGAATCTATAAAATTAAGTTATTTTAGCCGTGATCATTTGATTGTGTACAGTGCTATGTTGGTCGTTTGTGTGGCTGCATGGAGTTATATGGGATACATGGGTTGGGCGATGCAACATATGGATGTGATAGACATGTGGATGCCGCCTCATGCAAAGACCCGGTCATGGAGTCTTTACGATTTCTGGATGTTATTCGCTATGTGGGCAGTGATGATGGTCGCGATGATGACGCCTTCAGTACTTCCCATGGTTTCCCTGTACGTGACAGTTATCCGTAACAAGAAAGTAAAAGGCCAATCGTATACGCCCACAATTATATTTTTATCTGGTTACCTGATTGCGTGGATATTTTTTAGCGTTGTTATTTCACTTGTTCAGTATCCTTTGCATACAGCAGGCCTGTTAAATTCAATGATGGATAGCCGTAGTTATTTGCTGAGTGGATCAATTCTGGTGCTGGCGGGAATATATCAGTGGACGCCATGGAAAGATGCTTGCCTTGAACAGTGTCGCAGTCCATTACATTATCTGATGACGAGTTGGAGAGAAGGGTATGGAGGTGCAATCCGCATGGGTTTGCATCATGGCACTTACTGTGTCGGCTGCTGTTGGGCGCTTATGGCTGTGATGTTTGCTGTCGGTGTCATGAATCTGCTCTGGATGGTGGTGATCGCTTTCTTTGTGCTGGCAGAAAAAATTTCTCCAGTATCGGCAAAGTATATAAGAATAATCTCCGGACTCGCTCTGGTGTTATGGGGTGTCTATTGGTTGTCATTGTACCCGTGGTGAAAGCAAGAGAGCACATGACCTGAATTTGTTAACACTTGGCCTGGGCAAAGTTCACCGTCCTCCCGTCGACAGTCTGTATAGAGGAGGAGAAATCTGTTCTGTCTTTGATAAAAACTTTATGATGATGAAAGTGGTGATTACAGGAGTCACTAACCAGAAAACCAGATAAGGAATATTGTTATCAATGCGCATGTATAACTGGTAAAAAATGAACATAATTGGCACGTGGGACAGAAATAGCAGGAAGCTGTGTTTTGCATTATCAACAAGAATATCGCCCGCTCGAGTATAAGTGATTTTTGATAATATTGGCCAAATCAGAAATGGTGCAATGATTGAGTAGGCATCTCTATTATCAATTTTATAGAAGATCATAAAAATGCAACCCATGACATAGAGTGCAAATAGCGGGTAAGCGTATTTGTCTAGCATTCTTAAATCCCATTTCTGTGTTGCTGCCAGGATGCCAAGGTAATAAGCGGCATACATGCTGTCTCTTGTTATAAGGGGACCATCCAGATCATAAGCAAATATAACAATGATAACTGCAAATCCGAGGTAAGGAATTTTCTTGAATAACTGCCAGTAAAGTGGTGCAAGTACAGCAATGACAAATAAATCTCGCAGAAAGTACAATGGTTTGTTAAATGGTGGGTTATACATGCTGAAAACACCATTAAGCCAACCCTCTAGCGAAAAAGGATAAAGAATATAAGCAGCATCATAAATGTGCGGGTTGTAATATTGCACTGCGACAATGACGATGGCGAAAGGAATATTCCAGATTATCAAAGGTATAATAAGTGTTCTTGCCTTTTTGATAATTAATTTGGGCATGTTTAAGTGTAGTGAGGATCTGAATAGTAAGTATCCTGATATAGCCGCCAGTATCGGTACACCTGCGCGGAAAAAGGCATGTGAAAAAAACGCCTTGGTTGTGTCGGTGAAGTTGAAAGCCAGGTCTGGTAATGCGGTATAAGGTGGTATATGTATTATCACCACGCCAATGATCATTAAAAATTTGGCGATGCTGATTCTTCTACTGATGTCCTGGTCCAGTTTCATTATAATATGTGTTGGCTTTTGATGGTTTGAAGAATGCTTACCCTAAGGCATTATTCATAAACCAAATGTGAATTTTGTTATGTGGCTCACAACTCTGTTAGATCAACTGAAAATGGTGGTTGTTAACACAGATATATGGCGGAACTCAGGCAGTCACGAGGCAACTTTGATGAAACTTAGTGAAATGATGATGAATTCTCAATTATTTTATACATTTAGACGGAATTGTTTATGGTAAAAGTCAAGACAAGTGAAATACATGGAAAGGGTTTGTTCAGTGCGAAAAAAATTCGCAAAAATACTGTGATTGGTAAATGTAAAGTTAAAAAAACCAAAAAATCCAAATCCAATATGTATACATTATGGGTGAAAGATAAGCCGTATGAAGTGAAATGCGATTTACGCTATATAAATCACTCAGGTGATCCTAATGCTGTTTACTATGATGACTTTACTGTAGTTGCGCTTAAGGATATTGAGAAGGGTGAAGAGTTATTACATGATTACGGCTGGGACAAGTGTTAGTTTGCGTAATTATATCTGACTAAAACCCTAGCACTGGCTTGATTACAAAAAATGTAAATATCGTAATCAGTATGACGCCTGCAATATTCAGCCATAATCCGGCCTTACACATTTCGGGAATCGTGATATGTCCGGAGCCAAAAACAATAGCATTTGGCGGGGTTGCAATTGGCATCATAAACGCAAAACTTGCTGCTAATGTAGCAGGGAATACCAATAAATATGGATGTATGCCTGCACCTACTGAAATGCTGGCCAGGATTGGAACCAGTGTGGCTGTGGTCGCTGTGTTGGATGTTAATTCAGTCAGGAATATTACACCGGCACAAATAATCAATACAAATACAACATCTGGTACATTTTGAAGGAATAATGCCTGTGACGCGATATATTCAGCAACGCCATTGGTTTTAATTGCATTCGCGAGGGTGAGGCCTCCACCGAATAATATAAATATTCCCCAGGGGAGTTTTTTTGTTGTTGCCCAGTCGATTACAAATATTCTTCGTTTAAAATCAACAGGAATAATAAACAGTAACATTGCGCCTAGCATCGCAATCCCGGAATCACTAAGTTGGAAGAGTGGTTGAATCTCCTGCTGGTTGACTGTGATCGTTATTTTCTGAAGTAATGGCCTGGTCATCCAGATAAAAACTGTCGTAATAAAAACGATGATAGTAATTTTCTGCCCACGGTTCATTTTCTCATGATGCGTGTGTGATTCTTGCGGCTGATAAAGTGCATCTGCTTTAAATGGAAATACGAATCTGGTCAGCACAAACCAGATGATGGGCAAAAATATAATGGCCAGTGGGGCGGCAAACGATAGCCATTTGATAAAACTAATTTCAAGCCGGTATTCACTACTGATGCTATCCTGAAGAAAACTTGCCAGAAATAAATTGGGTGCGGTGCCTATTAGCGTCATAGTGCCACCGACTGATGCTGAATAAGCAATGCCCAGCATCATGCAGCGTGCAAAGTTGTGTTGGCAAGAATTTGAAAATTTTTCCTGTTGGTTAACAGTAAATAAAGCGATCACACTCAGGCCAATTGGCAACATGACGGCCGTCGTTGCAGTATTTGATATAAATGCACTTAATGCTGCAGCTGAAAACATAAACCCGGCAATGATCAGGTATGGATTATTTCCTGCAAGTTTCAATACGGTATTGGCTAATCTGTGATCTAGCTTCCAGCGCTGCATTGCTAATGCGATTAAAAATCCACCCATAAACAGGAATATCAGGTGTGATGCGTAGGGAGCCGTTGTCGCTTTGATATCCGCAATGCCTAGTAGTGGAAACGTCGCGATGGGAAGTAGTGCAGTCGCGCTAATGTCTATCGCTTCGGAAAGCCACCAGATTGCCATCCAGACAACCATGCAAATGGTTGTTTTTGCTGAGAAAGTGAGTGGAATTAACGCTTTATGGGTATCGACATATTGATCAGGTAAGGCAAAGTATAAGCATAGTGCGGCTATTGGGCCGACAAAGAATCCAATACGTTGAACAGCGAACTGCATAGGCAAGTATAATTTCGCTAATTGATGAATAACGAATAGTACACATGACTGAATTAAACGACCAATATAATCGTAGTATGCGAGATTTACGCATTTCGGTAACTGACCGGTGTAATTTCCGCTGTACCTATTGTATGCCGAAACAAGTGTTTAATTCCAAATACCAGTTTTTGATGCGCGACGACCTGTTGTCTTTCGAGGAAATAGCACGTCTGGCACAACTGTTTGTCAATAACGGTGTTCGTAAATTGCGTTTGACAGGTGGGGAACCACTGCTACGCAAGAATCTGAGTGTGCTGGTTGCTGAGCTGAATAATATATCGGGGGTTGAAGATATTGCGCTTACCACTAATGCATCCTTGCTCACCCTGGACAAAGCAAAAGAACTGAAAAGTGCAGGATTGCGTCGAATTACAGTCAGTCTAGATGCCATCAATCAAGAGACCTTTATGCAAATGAATGACATGAAAGTGTCAGTCCAAAAAGTCCTTGATGGCATTGATAACGCACGCAGTGCAGGATTTGATTCGGTCAAAGTGAATATGGTTGTTCAGAAAGGCGTGAATGAAGACGATATTTTACCCATGGCTAAATACTTTAAGGGAACAGGTAATATATTACGCTACATAGAATTTATGGATGTGGGTAACACGAATGGCTGGAATATGCAGCAAGTTGTTTCCGGGCAGGAGATTGTGGATCGCATCCAGAAAGTATTTCCAATGAAGCCGGCTGATCCTAATTACAAAGGTGAGGTAGCTAAACGCTGGCGTTATGAAGATGGCAGTGGTGAGGTGGGTGTGATTACATCAGTGACTGAGGCATTTTGTGGAGACTGCAATCGTTTGCGTCTTTCTGCTGAAGGTAGTATCTATACCTGCCTGTTTGCATCGCACGGAGTTGATTTGCGTCGTCTGTTACGTGAAGGTGCGTCTGATGAGTTTATTAATGAAGTAATTAGCAATACATGGAAGGATCGGAATGATCGTTATTCTGAAATGAGAGGCAAGGGTGACAATATCGTCCATAAAGTAGAAATGTCTTATATTGGTGGGTAGTCAGTCCTCTTTTTATGAACGTATTGGTGGTCAGACTGAGATTACCAGGCTGGCGAATCAATTTTATAACGTTATGCAGCGAGATACTGCTGCCAGTCATATCCTGAATCTGCATCCTGATAATCTGGCTCGGTCTCGTAAACGCCTGGCTAATTATCTTTGTGAGTGGTTTGGTGGGCCAAAACTGTTTGGTGAAAAATATGTTAATCCTGAGTGGCTGAAACTTAGGCATAAGCACCTGAATATAGGAATTGAAGAGCGCGATCAGTGGATGTATTGCATGACCACAGCCATGCGTGAATTAAATTATGATGAGCAGTTGCAAAAAGATCTGACAAAAGCGTTTTTTGAACTGGCCGGATTTATGCGAGTTCGTGTTTAACCTCACGTCTCCAGCAGGCGGGGAATAAGTTCGACCAAATTACAGGGACGATGTCGATAATCCAGTTGCTGACTGATTAATTTATCCCACCCGTCTGCGCATGCACCAGAAGAACCTGGTAAACAGAATATATAGGTGCCATTAGCCACACCTGCCGTTGCGCGAGACTGTAGTGTTGAAGTACCGATATTTTCAAAAGACAACACCCTGAACATTTCACCGAAACCTTCTATTTCTTTATCCAGTAATGGTTTTACGGCTTCAGGGGTGCCATCACGTCCGGTAACACCGGTTCCGCCTGTCGTGATAACGACTTGTGGTTTCTCGTCTGCAATCCAGTGCGATACGGTGGCACGTATCTGGTAAATATCATCCCGAACAATTTTTTTGTCATGTAAATGATGCCCGGCCTTTTCAAGACGCGACACTAATAATTTACCAGACTTATCGTCGTCTTCTGTACGTGAATCCGAAATCGTCAACACGGAAATGGCAAGTGGGATAAGTTCTCTGTTTTTATCGATCATTGTTACTCTCTGGGTTTCTTTTGCTAGGCAATAAATTTTGCTTCGCGCCAATTATCAATCACTAAAGTGGCTCGCTCATAATCACTTTCCTCAACGACCACTCTGATTAATCCATTTGCGGGCAGTTCTCCCATGGCACCTTGCAGGTATTCGCCGACGATATTGGCAGAGATACCTTCGCTTTCCAGCAAGCCTTTAATAATGTGTGCTTCCAGTGAATTTAATGCATGAAGTACCGTTTTCATTATTTAGTGTATAGATTCCTTTCCAAAGCGACTATTATATAATCCACTATAAGTGAAAAACGCATAGTTAGCAGCGATTAAATTTAAATAATACTAGTGTCATATGAAAGTAGAAATATTTAGTCAGCCCTATAACCCCTGGGCATGGGTGCAATCATACCAAAGTGAGCAGGCACATTTGCAGCATAATTTTGGTGCTACCTCGGTTTTTGTTGGCACGATGCGTGATTTTAATGAGGGTGATGACGTAACAGCGATGTTCCTTGAACATTACCCGAGGATGACAGAAAAAAGTCTGGAAAATATTATTACAGATGCAATGAAACAATGGGAGCTGGTAGACGTATGTATTGCGCATAGAGTCGGCGATATTTTCCCTGGAGACCCTATTGTGTGTGTGGCGGTGTGGGCTTCGCATCGAAAAGAAGCTTATGAAGCCAATAGAATGATTATGGAGGCACTTAAATCAACTGCTCCTTTCTGGAAGAAAGAAAAGCTGGAAGAAAGTGAACGATGGGTAGATAAAAATACAAAAGGCTATTAATTCTGATATTAGTCTATCAAAAATATCAAGGTAATGAATAATATAAGTGTATGCGTATACGCTGCGCAAACGAGCAAGATCGGTCTTTAAATCTAGTTTTTGTGAGAAATTATTATGGATGCAGTCGTCATACTTGTTGCGCTAATTGCCGGGCTAATATTCCGAAAGTTTAACTATCCACCTCTGCTTGGTTATCTGCTGTCCGGATTTGTTGCCCACGAGCTGGGTATTGGTAGTGTTGAACGTATTACACCTTATGCAGATATCGGTATTCTTCTTCTATTATTTACTATTGGTCTGAAGCTAAATTTAAAATCACTTGCATCGCCTCATGTCTGGGGTGTTGCATCGTTGCATATGCTGATTGCAGTCGTGCTTACTGTGCCGGTAATTATGGCTGCAGGATACTGGATGCCAGCACTGTCGATAGAAGATTCTGTGGCTGCATGGACACTGGCGTTTGCTTTGTCATTTTCAAGTACTGTGTTCGCTGTAAAGATTTTTGATGAAAGAGGTGAGAGCGCTTCACTACACGCTTCAATCGCAATCGGTATTCTGATTATTCAGGATCTGTTTGCGGTCTGTTATCTTGTGTTTACATCAGATAAATCAGTCGAGCCTGCGGCAGTCATACTATTTGCGCTACCACTGATTCGGCCTGCATTGCTTTATCTGATGAGACTCACAGGTCATGGTGAGCTGCTTGTATTGTTTGGTGTGGTCGCAGCCATAGGCTCGGCTGAATTGTTTGAGTTGTTTAATCTGAAAGGTGGTCTTGGAGCACTCTTGTTTGGTGTGCTGCTTGGGAACACTGAAAAATCAAATGAGCTGTATAAAAATTTACTAGACCTGAAAGATCTGTTTTTGATAGGTTTCTTTCTGCAAATAGGCTATTACGGACTGCCTTCTCTGGAAATGTTATTTGTCGCTGCTACATTGGCGCTGTTAATATTTTTGCGCCCCATTATTTACTACCTGTTACTGGTGGCATTTAAAGTGAGATCCAGAACATCATTTTTATCTGGTATTGCATTATTTAACTATAGTGAATTCGGTCTGATTGTAGGTGCAATCGCGGTGAGCAATGGGTTGCTGTCTGCAGAATGGTTAACTACTCTTGCGCTGGCTATGTCAATTTCATTTTTTATCTCCACTCCATTTAATACTCGAGTGCATAGCATCTTTGGTAAATACAGTGATGCTTTACATAGATTTGAGCGTAAACAACGGCTTGAACAGGAAGCTTTGCCGTGTCTGGCTAATTCCAAAATAGTGATTTTAGGCATGGGTAGAGTTGGCAGAGGTACGTACGATGCTCTCTCATCAAAATTCGAAGGTGAGATAGTGGGTGTGGATCAGAAGCAGGTGAGAGTAGATGAATTTAAACAGCAGGGTATTAACTGCATACGCGGTGATGCCAGTGATTATGAATTCTGGCGTGCAACAAACCTTGTTTCGAGTGAAAAGATTTTTGTATGCCTGTCTAATCATCGTGAGAATATGTACGTTGTCAATTTGGCTAAACAGTTGGGCTATCAAAATACATTAGCAGTCGTATCCAGATTCCCTGATGAGCAATTAGAGTTGCAGGCATTGGGTTGTATTGCGTTTGATCTTTATGCTGAAGCAGGGCATGGATTTGCTGATCATGTATTAGCGGAACTTGAAGATTAATGGACTGGAAAATACATAACAAACACCTTGCTTATGATGGATATTTTAAATTATTCAGATATGAGTTATCACATGAGAAATACAACGGAGAGGTAACGCCGTTACTTCAGCGTGAGTTGGTTAAAAGAAGCGATGCAGTTGCTATGGTGGCTTATGACCCCGTCACAGATGAGGTGGTACTGGTAGAACAGTTTCGCATGGGTGCGGTCAGCGAGGAACAGCCATGGCTGATTGAGATAGTTGCAGGTTTGATAGAAGAAGGCGAGCTACCCGAGCAGGTTGTCGTTAGAGAGTCATTAGAAGAAATCGGTTGCAAGCCGAGTGAATTGATAAAGATTGCCGGTTTTTATACCAGTCCGGGTGGCAATTCTGAATGGATACATTTATATATTGGTAGAGTATCTGTTCAGGAGTTGGGTGACTCGGGCGGGCTTGAAGAAGAAGACGAAGATATAAAAATTACAGTCGTACCCGCCAGTGATGTGCCTTATATGCTATCTACTGGCGAAGTCAGATCATCAATTACACTCGTTGGGCTACAGTGGTTTGTAATGAACAGAGAGAATATTCGTCAGCAATGGCTGGATTAATTGGCTAAGTCTATTTTTAAAAATATTTTATTGTAGCGCTCTTTGTTCTTCTTGGTTCGGTGCAATACACCTTTCGATTCGCTATTGTAGGAATCAGAATTACCACCAATTTCAAACCATTCTCCCAGGCGCACATGCAAAGTTGTGTCCACATAGGTTTGTTCCTGCCCGTATCCCTGATAGGTGCGACTACTGCTAGTAGCGCTCTGTATGCTGATATTCGCTGTTTTACCATCAGCACTGCGCGCGACAACATAGAAACCATCCTGTTTACCCGGTGCCAGTCGATTATGCTCAATCAAAAAATTACCGTTAGGTCGTTGTACATACGAATATATGGGTGTTATGTGCAGGCTTTCCTTTGAAATGTAGGCGGGCTTGCCTTCCTGTACCTGTATAAATTGTGTCTTGTCATTTTTGCTTTCTGCCTGACGTGTGTCCAGATTGACTGTAATTCCCGGCTCTTGCCTTGAAGGCTTGCCAACATGCACATTTACATCGCCAGACTCTATGGTTGCTGATGCATTGGCGCTGCTCTCACGAGTTGCCACATATTCATCGCTAGTGACAGATATTCGGAATGTTTTGCTGGCACGATCGACAGCACTTATAAGACTTTCAATTTCCTGTAGTCGGCTGGCAGGTGCTTTGATGAAGAGCTGATAACCATCACCACTTAATCCTTCTGTCTCATGTAGCAAAGGACGTATTAAAGGTATGACTTCATCGGCAGGCCGATTTTTTAAATCAAAGTAATGAATAGAGTCACTGGCCAGAACTACTGGAGTTAACACAGCAATGATAATAAAAATGATGAACTTATTCATAATCTATATGCTGACGCGTCTTAGATCAGGTGAGACTTCACTCTGGTGCCAGTGATCAGTGAAGATTTTATTTAATTCGGTGCAAACAATATGATTGTTAAATGAGACATTACCTTCGTATCTGTCTGACTGGGGATTATGTATGAAGCCTTTGCTGTCAGCGGTCATCAGGCTTTCGTTATAATAGTTATATTCTTTAGGCAATTTTCTTATAGTGATTTTGGAAGGCACTCTATCCGCCAGGTTAATTAAACGATGCCCGTCTTTGATAACATTTGTGTTATCAAATAAAATAATTCGCACGCTGGCATTACGGTTTTTGCGAATGAATTTACTGAAAGCTTCGACAATATCACTACGATCAAATATCTGATGATTCAGATTCCGGGAGATGATATTAATGTCATGTACAGCGGAGCTTGCTAGTTTATGAACAGCAGCAACGTTCATAGCACGGTCGTCGACAGGAATTTCGCCTTCAGTGACACCAAGTATGAAATTTTCAAAAAATCTTTCTTGTCTCATCTTTTTGTCGTTCATGGAAAATGTCTGAGAATACCTGAGTATTAATGTAAGATGTACGCCTGTCTTCCAAATTGGTCAATAATCTACCTGTCTGGCATCAATATTCAGACTGTTTGCGAGTCAGATTAGTTCATCTGTCTTGTGTCGGGAACTAGCTGAAGTTTCAAAATGTCATCTACTTGTCAATATGTAGTGAATTTGGTAAAAAATGCCTGCCCGATCTGCGTGGCTGGTGAATCCCGGACTTAAAAAAATAACAATATAAGTGTCATGATTGAAATTGAAAATCTAGTCAAAAAATTCGGTCCTTTAACGGCAGTCAACGATATTTCTTTTACAGTGAAACCTGGCCAGGTCCTGGGGTTTCTAGGTCCTAACGGGGCAGGAAAATCAACGACAATGAAAATGATCACAGGCTTTCTGGCACCTACGTCAGGGGTTATTCGTGTCTGCGGCCATATTGTTGAAGGAGATTCACTTCAGGCTAAACGGGAAATTGGCTACCTGCCTGAAGGTGCTCCCAGTTATGGTGAAATGACTGCCCTACAGTTTCTGCAATTTATTGCAGATGTACGCGGACTAAAAGGCACAGACAAGAGCCAGCGGATAGAAACAGTCATTTCCCAATTGAATCTGCATCAAGTAATTAATCGACCTATTGAAACACTGTCCAAAGGTTTCAAGCGACGCGTAGGCTTGTCTCAAGCGATTTTGCATGACCCACAGGTATTAATTCTGGATGAACCAACTGATGGTCTGGACCCTAATCAAAAACATGAGGTACGGGAACTTATTAAAGGCATGGCGCAAGACAAGATTGTGGTGATTTCTACACATATTCTGGAAGAAGTAGATGCAGTGTGTACACAGGCGATTATTATTGCCAATGGTAGAGTTGTTGCTAATGAAACGCCTAAAGAACTTATTTCAAGATCACCCAGCGGTCGTCTGGACGATGTATTTAGAGAGATTACATCAGCGGAGAAGCTGTCATGAGAAATATAGGGATAATTTTCAAGCGTGAACTGGAAAGTTATTTCGCAACACCAGTTGCTTACGTCTTCATAGTAATATTCCTGGTGCTCAGTGGTGCGTTAACTTTTCATATGGGCAATTTTTATGAGCGAGGTCAGGCCGATCTTGCGCCTTTCTTTAACTTTCACCCCTGGCTGTATTTGTTTTTAGTGCCTGCGATCTCGATGCGCCTATGGGCAGAAGAGCGCAAGTCAGGCAATATAGAATTGCTACTTACACTACCAATAACCATGATTGAAGCTGTGATTGGTAAATTTTTGGCAGCGTGGCTATTTACCGGCATTGCACTACTGTTGACTTTTCCCTTATGGATAACGGTCAATTATCTCGGTGACCCCGATAACGGAGTCATTCTGGCGGCGTATATAGGTAGCTTGTTAATGGCAGGGGGCTTTCTTGCGATTGGTGCCTGTATATCTGCTACCACAAAAAATCAGGTGATCGCGTTCATTATTAGCGTGGTAATCTGTTTTGCATTCTTGCTCAGTGGCTTCCCGATTGTACTCGACTTTTTCCGGGCCTGGGCGCCGCAATATGTTGTTGATGCCATTGCCTCATTAAGTTTTCTGACTCATTACACCTCGATTAGCAAAGGTGTGATTGATCTCCGCGATATTATCTATTTTGCGACACTGATTGGCTGCTGGTTATATGCCAATGCAGTCGTAATTGAAATGAAGAAGGCAAGTTAAATGAGTTCTGAGAAAACAATGAGTAAAACAATCAGCTATTCAGGATTATTAATTCTGGCAGTTTTGTTTGTATTGATAAATATGGTCAGTGGCAATCTGTTCAAGAGTTCACGAATAGATTTAACTGAAGACAAACTATATACACTTTCTCAAGGCACTTTAAATACCCTAAATGATATTCAGGAGCCGGTCACTTTACATTATTTCTTTTCTGATCAGGCAAGTCAGGAGATACCCCAGTTAAGAACCTACGCCAACAGAGTTCGTGAGCTGTTACAGGAGTATGCGCAACTGTCAAATGGCATGATTACGCTACATGTGATTGACCCGATTCCCTATTCAGAGGAAGAAGACCAGGCTGCGGAATTTGGTCTGCAAGGTGTGCCAACCGGTCCTGGTGGTAACACTATTTATTTTGGACTGGCAGGGAGCAACTCTGTCGGGGAATCCAAACTCATTCCTTTTTTCCAGCCTAACAAAGAACAGTTTCTGGAATATGATGTTACCAAGTTGATTTATACCCTGATAAATACCAAAAAACCGGTGGTAGGATTGATGTCAAAAGTACCAATGTTTTCTTCTTTTGATATTGAAACACAGAAGATTCGTGATCCATGGGTGATCACTAATCAGCTACAGCAGTTATTTGATGTTAAGAACATCGATTTTACTGAAACGGAATTTGATCAGAACCTTGAGCTTCTGATGCTGGTACATCCAAAAAATCTGAGTAAGAAAACGTTATATGCGATTGATCAGTATGTCATGAATGGTGGAAACCTGATTGTTTATGTTGATCCCTATGCTGAAGCAGATGTCCCGCCGGTTAATCCTGATTCGCCCATTGAAGCTGCGGGTGTGCGTAGTTCAGATCTGGATCAGCTTTTTGATGCGTGGGGCATAGATTATTCTCCAGAGTCTGTTGTGGGTGATCGAAAGTATGCGCTGACTGTCGATGTGGGTAACGGCAAGCAAGAACGTCACTATGCAATTCTGGGACTGGATAAGGACGTATTTCAGGAAGACGATATTACGACCTCCAGTCTGGACTTCATCACAGTTGCCATGGCGGGTTCTGTAAAGCCAAAGCAAGGTGCTGATGTCACATTTGAGCCACTAATACACTCCAGTAATGAAGCCGTACAGTTTGAAAGTTCCAAGTTTAGATTCCTGCCCAAAGTGTCCAGTCTGGCAGAAAATTACACGCCAGCGAATGAAGAATATGTGATTGCAGGACGTTTTCAGATGCAACCTGACTCAGCATTTCCAGAAGGCGCACCGGAAGATGCACAGGCGGACAGCACACATAAAGCAAAAGCTGACAATACCGTCAATATTATTGTTGTGACGGATGTTGATATGCTGACAGACCGCATGTGGGTCAGAGTACAGGATTTTCTGGGTCAAAAGATTACAGACGCATGGGCATCCAACGGTGATTTTGCAGTCAATGCAGTAGATAATCTGCTGGGCAGTTCTGATCTCATTAGTGTGCGTGGACGTGCCACTGCAACCAAGCCTTTTACGCGAGTGGAAGAGTTGCGCAGAGAAGCTGATGATCAATTCCGTGAGCAGGAACAGATACTGCAGGAAAAATTAAGAAATGCTGAACAAAAGATTGCACAGTTACAGTCGCAACGTGATGATCAGAGCTCAACTATTTTAAGTCCTGAACAAAGTGCAGAGATACAGCGCTTTCAGGCTGAGAAATTACAGGTAAGAAAAGAATTAAGAAAAGTTCGTCATAATCTGGATAAAAACATTCAAAATCTTGGAGCCTGGCTGAAGGCGATAAATATAGGATTGATGCCACTTATCCTGACAATTCTTGCACTTGTACTTTCTGCAGTGCGAATAAAAAAGCGGGTTCAACAGCGCGTATAATATTATGAATATAAAGTCTCTTGTCATATTGATTGTATTGCTGCTTGTTGGTGCGGGAGTTTATTTCTCATCGACAGCAAAAAACAGCATTAATACTTCCAGGAGTATTGGTTCCGGGATTGTGCCTGGTCTGCAGGCTGCTCTTAATGACGTTACTGAACTGCAGTTTCTGCAGGCTAATCATCAGGTACTTGCTACGCTGGTGCGCCAACAAAACGGATGGACTGTAAAAGAGAGAAATCACTATCCTGCTGATATAACTAAAATCCGTTCAGCACTATTGAGTCTGGCTGAGGCAAAAATAGTCGAGCAAAAAACATCTAATCCTGACCTGTATTACAAGCTGGGTGTGGAAGGGTTAGACACGAATGAAGCGATTGGTGTCAAAGCTGTTATTACTTACGCTAATCAGAAAAGTGAATTAATTGTAGGCAAACCGGGGCCGCAGATTAATAAATCGCGTTATGTAAGATTGGCAAACAGTGACGTTAGCTGGCTGGTAGACCGCAAGATTGATCTTAAACATGAAGCAGAATACTGGCTACGTAAAGACATACTTAGTATAGAGCCATCAGATGTGGAATCAGTCACGATTGTGCTGCAAGACAATGCCAGACTGGAAATAAAGAATACTAGTGATGAAGATGATGTGTTTGAAGTAGTCAACCTGACTGACCCTGACTCTCAGGTCGTCGATGCTGAGTTGCATCAGGTGACGAATGCGTTATCGTCATTTCAGCTTCTGGACGTGTCTGAAAGTGATGAATTTGCAAACAAAGAACCAACGCTTAATGCGGCATACCAGTTAAAGTCTGGTGTGATAATAAACGTAACCGCCTATGAGGTAGAAACTGATCATTTCGTTGCACTTGATTTTGAATTGATCGATGACATAAGTGCTGAGCAGCAACCGGATGCTGAAAAATACAGAGATAAGCTAGTGCAGTTAACATCCGGTTGGGTATACAAAATACCTAATGTGACTTATGACTCAATGAATAAGCGCGAGGCAGATGTGCTGGCAATTACCGAAGATCAGTTAAACTAGCATTATATTTTCTCAGCCTTATTTGCTGCATTACCTATGTATGTCGCAGGTGTTAGTGCTTGCAACTGTTTCTTGGCGCTAGCAGGAATATCCAGATTCTCGATGAATTCAGTTAATATCTGTTGATTGATCTTTTTGCCGCGTGTGAGTTCTTTTAATTTTTCATAAGGTTTTTCAATATTGTACCGGCGCATGACAGTCTGAATGGGTTCCGCCAGAACTTCCCAGTTATCGTCCAGATCTGAAGCAAGGCGCTGTTCATCGATCTGTATTTTATTCAGGCCTCGAAGCAGGGAAGCACATGCAATCAGGCAATATCCAAAAGCACTGCCTAAATTACGTAAAACAGTTGAGTCAGACAGATCTCTCTGCCAGCGCGAGATCGGTAATTTTTCTGCAAAATGAAGCAGTAAGGCACTTGCTATCCCGTAATTACCCTCAGCGTTTTCAAAGTCGATAGGATTTACTTTGTGTGGCATGGTGGAGGAGCCAACTTCTGTCGCAACAACTTTCTGTGTGAAGTAACCTATAGAAATATAAGACCAGATGTCACGCGACAAATCGATGCTTATTGTGTTGATTCTTTGTATGCTGTGACAAAGTTCAGCAATATAGTCATGCGGTTCAATCTGTGTTGTGTATGGGTTGTAGTTTAAGCCGAGTGATTCTATTGTTAACTGTGATATCTTTTCCCAGTCAACGCCGGGGTAAGCAGTCATGTGTGCATTGAAATTACCGACTGCGCCATTTAATTTACCCAGTAATTCTATATCTTTTAACTGAGCGATTTGCCGTTCCAGGCGATGGCATACATTGGCAAATTCCTTGCCCATGGTTGATGGCGTTGCAGGCTGGCCATGGGTGCGACACAGCATGGGCGCTGATGCAAATTCCTTTGAAAACTTTCTTAATTGTTCAGCGATATTCATTTCAGTATCAACTAACAAGTTGCGGCCTTCTTTTAGCATTAAAGCATAAGCCAGATTATTGATATCTTCCGAGGTGCAGGCAAAATGAAAAAATTCAGAAAGTTCTTTAAGATTGTCATCGTCACTGACAGATTCTTTCAGCCAGTATTCAACTGCTTTAACATCATGATTGGTCGTTGCTTCTATCTGTTTGACACGTTCAGCATCCGCCATAGAGAAATTATCAATTAAACTGTTTAATTTCTTGCGGCCTGTCTCATTCAATTCAGGAATGTCATCAAGTTCCCTGGTGTCTGCCAGTCGTATCAGCCATGTTACTTCTACAATCGCACGGCTACGAATTAGTCCGTATTCACTGAATATTTCCCGAAGCTTCTGAGTGGCTCTGCTATATCGCCCATCGATGGGCGTCACTGCACTGAGGGTGTTTAATTCCATGTATTCTCCATTTTGCTTCGATTCTGCTTCTAACCTGCAGGGGGGAGCTATTATACTACAGCCCATCACAAGGTTCGCATTTACAAATTTTTAGAATAGGAAAACACATGAGTAGTGATTTTAGAATTGAGAAAGACAGTATGGGTGAATTGCAGGTACCCAAAAATGCTCTATATGGAGCTCAAACGCAACGAGCTGTTAATAATTTCCCGGTAAGTGGGCTGACGATGCCCAGAGAGTTTATTAAGGCCCTTGGCCTGTTGAAGGCTTCTTGCGCGATGGCAAATGAAGAACTGGGCTTGCTTGACCAAAAAATAGCCAGCGCCATTGTTGATGCTGCTAAAAAAGTCAGCAGCGGAGAACTTGATGAGCATTTCCCGGTGGATGTTTTTCAGACAGGCTCAGGGACAAGTAGCAATATGAACACCAATGAAGTGATCTCTCATATTGCCTCGGTGGATGTGCATCCCAATGACCATGTCAATATGGGGCAGAGTTCCAACGATATTATTCCAACAGCTATCCATGTCAGTGCCTGTCTTGCTATTCATGATGAACTACTTCCGGCACTTGAACATTTTTCAAAAACTCTGCGCAGTAAAGCTAAACAGGTGGATGGTTATGTGAAAACCGGGCGCACACACCTTATGGATGCAATGCCAGTTACATTAGGGCAGGAATTAAATGCATGGGCTACACAAATTGAAAATGGTCAGGCGAGAATTAACAATGCGCTAAAATTTCTTTACGAACTTGCCCAGGGCGGTACTGCGGTGGGTACGGGAATTAATGCGCATCCAGACTTTGCGGAAAAACTGGTTAAACATCTTACGTCATTAACAGACATTCCATTTAGTACCAAGCCGGATAAATTTGAGGCACTAAGTTCACAGGATGCTGCAGTGGAAATGAGTGGTCAATTAAAAACGGTAGCTGTCAGCATGATGAAAATTGCCAACGATTTACGCTGGATGAATTCTGGGCCATTAGCAGGCTTGGGTGAAATAGCACTACCTGCATTGCAGCCGGGAAGCAGCATAATGCCCGGAAAGGTAAACCCGGTAATTCCTGAAGCGACTGCCATGGTATGTGCTCAAGTCATCGGCAATGATGCGACGATTACTGTTGCAGGCCAATCAGGTAATTTCCAGTTAAACGTTATGCTTCCGGTAATTGCCTATAACCTGATCCAGAGTATTAAACTATTGGCGAACAGCGCACGTCTGATGGCAGACAAGGCGATAGAAGGGTTTAGTGTAAACGAAGATGCATTAACCGATGCACTTAGTCGCAATCCGATACTTGTGACTGCGATCAATAGTGTGATCGGTTATGAAAAAGGAGCAGCGGTAGCCAAAAAAGCCTATGCAGAAGGGCTAACTGTGATCGAGTCCGCAATGCAGCTAACCGACCTGTCTGAAGAAGAGCTTGTCAAGCTACTGGACCCTACTCAACTGACGAAAGGTGGAATTCAGGGGCTTTAGTTATTTAGAGTGTAGAATAATCCCATAAATCACTGTAGTTACTTGTATACAATAGGGTTATGCAAGTAGCTACAGTTCTCCAGATATTGTATCTAGCGTTTGTCGCTGGATTAAGTGCCTTCGCCTTTGTGCGATTGCATCAACGTGTTCCGATCAAATATGAATCACGCATGTCGATCGGCGCTTTGCTATTTCTGGCGTTCCTTGTGTTTTTAATCAGCACGTTATTATTTCTTATTTTTGGCATTATCTTCATTTCCGAAATCAATTTAGCGGTCTATACCGGCGGGGCGCTATTAGTCATTTGCAGTGTAGTTTTCTTGCTTGCCTCCAATATTGTGGTGAAGGAAAGAGAATATTTCAGACAGCTGGAAAAAAGACAGACAGAACATGATTCAGGAACAGGATTGCCTAAATATCCCATTTTTCTGGAGAGAACTAAAAGAGCACTTGCCAAGCATAGACTGGATAGTCCTTACTATCCTGCAGTAATGGTGATCCTGATTTCCGGATTGCGGCAACTCGATCGTCGTGTTGGTTTTGGTGTATCAGATTTTGTTATCAGAACGGTTGCACAACGCATTCATGCCACTTTAAGGACAACTGACTATGTTGCCAGGCTGAATGAAAATTTATTTGCAGTTTACGTCAACGATCTTAAAGAGCGCGAAAATGTGCATACTATTTGCGAGAATATATTACGCAGTATAAAAGTACCCGTTCAGGTTGCTACAGAACAGGCGCCTATTTTTCCATACATAGGTGTAGCTTATTATAAAGATCATCCTTTTGATGAAGTATTGAAATATGCCCAGTCTGCTGCACTGGAAGCATGTGACCGGGGTATGGAGGTGATTGTGGCTGATGCAATTACATCAGTACAAAAATCAGATAATGACATATTAACGGTTCTGCAGCGTGGCCTGGAAGATAAGTCTTTTAAGTTATTCTATCAGCCGCAAGTATCGCTGAAGGATTTAAAAGTTATTGGAGTTGAAGCGCTAATCCGCATGCCTGAAGAAGAGTGGTTATCCATAGGCACAGGTGAGCTGGTAGAACTGGCTGAAAGAAATGGCATGATTCACCAGCTAGATTTGCTTGTCTTTGAAATGTTGTTTGAACAGGTCGCGCGATGGGTAGAAAAAGAATTGAAAATCAGGGTCGCTGTGAATATGTCGATCAAGAGTTTTAAAAATCATTCCTTGCTGGATTATATTATTGAGACACTGGAGAATAACCCGCGTTACGGAAAACGACTTAAAATAGAAATTACCGAGACTGCCAGTCTTGATGATGTCAAAGAGATGGTTGAATTCATGAAGCAGGTAATTCCTTTCGGCGTATTATTCTGCATTGATGACTTTGGCACACAATATTCGTCCATGGAATACCTGCAGCGACTGCCTGTGCATGAGGTCAAGATTGACAAGAGTTTTGTGTTGAGCGCATTGAGTGACGATGCCAGCGAAAAAATTGTTCGTTCAGTGATTCAGTTGGCACATAGTCTTAATCTTTCTGTGACAGCGGAAGGTGTGGAAAATGAACAGATGCTGAACTTTTTGCGTTCATGGAAGTGCGACCAGGCACAGGGCTTTTATTTCTCGCAGGCTTTATCGGCAGAAGAGTTTGAAACGTATCTGGCCGAGAGTCAGTCCCAGAGTATTAGTGCCTAGTACCTGTTTGCAGATCACTCTTGCGATAGATCAATACTATTCCCGCAGTAACAATTAACATTGCGCCCAGTAATGTTGAGACTGTAGGTAACTCTCCCCAGAAAAACCAGCCCGCGATGCTGGCCCATAATAATGACGAATATGTGAAAGGACCTACCTGACTGGCCGGGGCAGTGCGATATGCATGAGTAAGGCAGAACTGTCCACAAGTGCCGACTAAGCCTAACATTAATAATAAGCCCCATTGCTCAGGTGAAGGAGAATATACCTCTCCTGTCATTAATGGGATGCTGCTGAATGTTGCGCCAAAAAAGGCAAAGTAAAACACAATTCTTGCCGTCGGTTCTGTGTCTGACATTTTTCGTATCGCTACTTTGGCAGCTGCGGCAAGTGCGCCACCAATTAATCCTATTACTGCAGCAAACTGTATTTCTGCTGTTGGGTTAAGAAATACAATTACACCTAGAAAACCGATACCAATGCCAGCGTAAGTTTTTAGTGAAACCTGTTCCTGAATCCAGAGAATCGCAACAATAGGAATGAAAATAGGACCAGTTAGTTTTAATAACATGGCATTAGCCAGTTCAATATGTGCCAGTGCGTAAAAGAAGCAATACATTGCCAGGAGCCCACAAATTGAACGCGTTAAATGCATTCCAATACGTTTGGTTTTTAAATGGGTTAAGCGTTGTCTGAACAGATAGGGTGCGATGATGATGGCAGCCAGTACATTACGGTAAAAGACTAATTGATGACTGGAGATGCTCTCACCTAAAATTTTTATCAGCATACCCATACTGACAAAGAATACTTCACCCAGAATGACGAACAGGCTGGCTATTAAAATTGTTTTATTGAGAGGCATAACAAAGGCCACCTCACATAAGTGAGGTGGCCGCTTTGAGTGTTACGAGAATTGAAGGGTTGATTAAGACGCCAGTTGACGCAATACGTAATGTAAAATACCGCCGTTCTGGTAATACTCAACTTCCTGAGGCGTATCAATGCGAACCTTCGCATCAAAGCTAATGACTTTTCCGTCGTCTGCTGTGGCAGTTACTTTGACTGATTTCGCTGTACCGTTTTGCAGGCCGGTAATATCAAACGTCTCGGTGCCTGTCAGGCCTAAAGATTCCGCATTCTCACCCTCTTTAAACTGCAAAGGCAGAATACCCATGCCGACTAAATTGGATCGGTGAATGCGCTCATAGCTTTCAGTGATAACCGCTTTAACGCCTTGTAAACGTGGTCCCTTGGCTGCCCAGTCACGTGACGAACCTGAACCATATTCCTTACCCGCGATAACAATGGTCGCCACCCCTTCAGATTTGTACTTCATGGCTGCATCAAAGATAGACATTTCAGTACCACTTGGTAAGTGACGTGTCACACCGCCTTCAGTGCCCGGTGCAATCTTGTTGCGCAGGCGAATGTTGGCGAATGTGCCGCGCATCATGACTTCGTGATTACCTCGGCGTGATCCGTAAGAGTTGAAGTCCGCAGGTTTAACACCTCTCTCCTGAAGGTATTTGCCAGCAGGGCTGTCAGCTTTGATCGCACCGGCAGGGGAAATGTGGTCAGTGGTCACTGAGTCACCAAGATAAGCCAGTGCACGTGCACCATGGATATCAGAGATATCATCAATTTTTGCAGTCATGCCTTCGAAATAAGGCGGATTGGCAACATAGGTTGAGTCATCCCATCCATACAACTGGCTTTCCGCTACATCCAGATTTGCCCAGTTGGCATCACCTGCAAATAAATCCGCGTAAGACTTTGTAAACTGATCGACTGTTAAGTACTTACTGACAGTGTCGGTAACTTCTTTCTGTGTTGGCCAGATATCTTTGAGGAATATTTCTTTACCATCTTCAGTTGTGGTTAATGGCTCGTTATACACGTCTATATCCATTCGACCAGCAATCGCATAAGCGACAACCAGCGGCGGAGATGCTAAATAGTTCATGCGTACATCTGCGTGAACGCGTCCTTCAAAGTTCCTGTTACCAGACAATACTGAGACAGCCGTTAAGTCATTGGCATGGATCGCTTTTGACACAGGCTCTGGCAATGGGCCAGAGTTTCCAATACATGTTGTACAGCCATAACCTACAACGTGAAAACCCAGTGTTTCCAAATCATCAAGCAGACCCGCATTTTTCAAATATTCCGTTACTACTAGCGAACCCGGAGCCAGAGAAGTTTTCACCCATGGTTTCACTTTTGCACCAAGCGCTGCAGCTTTTTTAGCAACCAGGCCGGCTCCCAGCATTACACTTGGGTTGGAAGTGTTCGTGCAGGAAGTGATGGCACAAATCACTACAGAACCATCTTTCAGTTCAAATTTTTCGCCTTTGTATTCTACGGCTGCAGAGCCTTTTGATTTTGCATTTCGCTCTTTGGAAAGAGCAGCAAAGGCATCAAGGTACATTGTTTTAGAATCAGTGAGTGGTACCCGATCCTGAGGACGTTTGGGGCCAGCAAGACTGGGGACAACAGTGCTCATATCCAGTGAAAGTGCTTCACTGTAATCAGTCTTAACTGAATCATCACGCCACATGCCCTGTGCTTTGGCATAGGCTTCGACGAGTGCGACCTGGTCAGCATCCCGGCCAGATAATTCCAGATAGTTGATGGTTTCCTGGTCGATAGGGAATATGCCACAAGTTGCACCATATTCCGGTGCCATGTTTGCAATGGTTGCTCGGTCTCCAAGAGGTAGCCCAGCCAGGCCGCTGCCATGAAACTCAACAAACTTGCCGACCACTCCATGTTGGCGAAGCATATCTACAATCGTTAGTACCAAATCGGTCGCGGTAGCTCCTTCAGCCAGTTGTCCTGTCAGTTCAAAGCCAACAACCTTTGGAATTAACATTGAGACTGGCTGGCCCAGCATGGATGCTTCTGCCTCAATTCCACCAACACCCCAGCCCAGAACACCTACGCCGTTAATCATGGTGGTATGTGAATCAGTTCCTACAACGGTGTCTGGATACGCCTGTGTAACACCATCCTTGTCATGTGCGAAGACAACACGTGCCAGATATTCAAGGTTGATCTGATGAACAATGCCGGTATCCGGTGGGACGACTTTGAAGTTTGAAAACGCTTTTTGTCCCCACTTCAGGAAGTTGTATCGCTCCTTATTGCGTGAGAATTCAAGATTGGCATTTAATCCCATTGCATTGGCAGAACCGTATTCATCTACCTGTACAGAGTGGTCAATTACCAATTCTGCGGGTTGAAGCGGGTTGATCATGTCTGGATCACCGCCAAGGTTATTCATTGCATCACGCATGGCAGCCAGATCGACGACAGCAGGTACGCCGGTAAAATCCTGAAGCAATACGCGCGCCGGTCGGTAAGCTATCTCGGTGGATGGGTCAGCTTTGGCGTCCCAATTGACAATCGCTTCAATATCTTTTTTCTCGACTGTTTTGCCATCTTCGTGGCGTAACAGATTCTCCAATAAAATTTTCATTGAGAAAGGCAGTCGTTCCGTGCCTTTAACGCGAGTAAGCTGAAAAATCTCATATTCTTTGCCATTTACGCTTAGCGTCGTTTTTGTATCAAAGCTATTGCTCATGAAAGTTCCTTATGTAGGTGAAAATTAATATGTTCTTAAAGTACAGGATATTGAAAAACAAACGTTGAGGGCGCTGGTCGAGAGTTGCTGGTGTGCTCGATATTTGAGCAGTATGACGTGACTCCTCTGATTAGTTTGCCTCGAAATGTTTTTCAGTATTCAGTTCGGGCGCGCGATTATCTCGCATTTTTGTCTCTGACGGTAGGGTTGAATCTAATCTAGCATCTGATTGATGGTATTTAGGTACTTGGATTTGCCAAGCAGCAGATTTAACTGGCTGCCGCCTGCCTGATACCAGAGCAGTGCTGAGCGAATGCCAGCAAACAGCATTGCACGAATGGTGGCTGCATTGGCGTCAGACTGTAAAATCTTTGGGTCGCCGTAGACAATTACTCGTGGAGTCAGTGGACTTATTGCGTTCTGATATAACTGGGCAATACGTTCTATTATGTAGTCTCGCTGATCCTGCAGGTTGCCTGCGGCTTCGTCCAGCAAGCTAAGAGTTGTTCCAATTTGCTTTCCTAACTCACTGTTATTGTTTATATTCTTGGATAAAACCATAAGGCTTACCATGTAACGGGCACGTTCCAGTGCCTGTTTGTCCTGTTTTTGGGTAAAACTGGCGCGAAGGGCGGTTAGTCCTGCTCGAAGGTTGTCAATTGAGCCAAACACATCGGTGTACGTATCAGGATTTCTTACGAATAGACTGCTTAGACAAATATCAATCTGACTGTAATCATAGTTGGCATCCCAGGCTATCTGCTGAACCTGAGACAATGCCTGATGCATTCCTGCGAGTGCGATGGTCCTGTTTGTATATTCTGCTGTCATAATTTAATCAATGCGGTGGCTGATAATGCCTCCACCCAGGCAATGTTCATGGTCATATAGCACGGCATATTGGCCAGGTGTCACGGCACGTTGTGGCTGATCAAAGTTGAGTTGCCACTGACCGTTATCCAGTTCCACAGCCCGGCAGTCCTGATGGTGTTGACGATAGCGTATTTTAGCCTGAACTGGATAAATCTGTTCATGATGAGCGTGATCGATCCAGTGCATTTTCTCAATAATTAAACTGTTGTTGAACAGCGCTGGATGATCAGATCCCTGGGCAACAATTAACTGATTTGTGTCCAGACATTTATCAACCACATACCATGGTTGTTCGCTTGCCGTTGCAATGCCACCAATGCCCAGGCCCTGGCGTTGGCCAATTGTAAAGAAGGTTGTACCCTGGTGCTCTCCTAATATATTACCTTCAGTATCAACTATATCACCTTGATTATTATCAATATACTGGTTTAGAAAATCACGAAATTTACGCTCTCCTATAAAGCAGATACCGGTGCTGTCTTTCTTGTCGTGAATATGTAAATTCAGTTCCCCGGCAAGTTGACGCACCTGGTGTTTATTCATTTTACCAAGAGGGAATAGTGACTGGCTCAGTTGCTTTTGATTGAGACCATGTAAAAAATAGCTTTGATCTTTATTGCTATCAGAGGCTGTGATTAGCCTGTAGTGGTCACCAGAGTGTTCACATCTGGCATAGTGTCCAGTAGCAATTTTTTCAGCACCCAGTTCGGTGGCAAAGTCTAAAAATGCTTTGAATTTGATTTCTGTATTACACAGGATATCCGGGTTGGGTGTGCGTCCTGCTTTATGTTCGGCCAGAAAATATTCAAATACCCAGTCCCAGTATTCAGAAGAGAAATTAACGGTACGTAAAGGAATATTCAGCTTTTCACAGACTTTTTCCGCATCTTCCAGGTCCTGGGAAGCTGAACAATAGCTCTCGGAGTCATCTTCCTCCCAGTTTTTCATAAAGATTGCATCGACTTTATGGCCATCAGATTTTAGCAGGTGCGCAGCAATAGCAGAGTCGACACCGCCAGATAATCCAACAACAATATGCTTGTATGACATATAGTTACAATGTATATATAAAGTTAATTTTAGGGGAAGTGCTTGCGAAAATATTCGCTGCCTGGCAGCGGTTGGGTTGCTATGTGCCTGTTCCAATAGCCAGACATGCTATCAGTTATTCTGTAAACAGCTTACCAAGTTTCTATGATATCGCTCAACATGGATAAATCACAGCGACGGCCGCTCTCGTAGTCGTCAATACTCTGAAGTACCATCGCACTGCGGCGTTCGATTTCAGGTAACGCTGCAATTTCTTCCCGTGTCATCCATAAAGCTTCCAGGATACCATCGTCCAGTGGCTGTTCCGGAAAGTGTTTTCCAGCACGGCCGGAAAATGTGATTCGCAAGTACACCTCGGGTTTTTCAGGATGTTTCCAGCGGTAAATGCCGGTGAATGAATCCGGAATAAACTCCCAGGCAGTCTCTTCAAGTGTTTCCCGAATGGCGGCGTCTTCGAGCGTTTCGTCAATTTCCCAGTGCCCGGCAGGCTGGTTGTACACCTCAAGTCCATTGGCCATTTCCCTGACCATCAGGTATTTGCCATCACGCTCGATTACTGACGCTACTGTTATGTGAGATGTCAAACGCATATATATATTTAATATTCAGTAAGTTATATTTATAATATAATGTCAATTATAAGCTAAGTCCGGTATGGAATCTGAAACGGGCAAGGTCATCTCATCGATTATTTAATTAAGACAATTCACTGTAATACTTGTCTTAAGGAATATTCGATTCTTGATAATAAGAATCCTATAATATGTTTAACTTAAAAGTAACAGTGCGCTATTAGTATGTCGAGTGACAACCAATATCAAAATGATGATGGATTAGCGGTCGAAGAAGATCGTCCTAAGGTCAAACAGCCGCCCATGTATAAGGTAGTGTTGTTAAATGATGATTACACTCCTATGGAGTTTGTCGTCCATATACTGGAAAGCTTTTTCAATATGGGACGTGAGCAGGCGACCAGGGTTATGCTGAACGTGCACTCGCATGGAAAGGGTGTATGCGGTGTCTTCACACGTGAGGTATCTGAAACTAAAGTGTCCCAGGTAAATGAGTACGCACGTTTAAATAATCACCCTCTGCTATGTGATATGGAAGTAGCTGAGTAATCAAGAAGCGGAATTAACAAAAAATGTTATCTAAAGATCTAGAAGCAAGCCTGAACCTGGCATTCAAAGACGCCAGAGAAAAGCGGCATGAATTCATGACGGTAGAGCATCTGTTGCTTGCCTTGACAGATAACCACTCTGCTGCTGAAATTTTGCGCGCATGCGGTGCCAACATTGAGACGCTGACATCCGAGCTGAATGTGTTTATTGATGAAAACACACCTTTGCTAAACGAAGATGAAGAGCGCGATACGACACCCACACTGGGCTTTCAGCGCGTGCTGCAACGAGCTGTATTTCACGTGCAATCATCTGGCAAGAAAGAGGTCACTGGTGCGAATGTGCTCGTGGCTATTTATGGCGAGCAAGAGTCACATGCGGTGTTTCTGTTAACAAAAAATGATGTGGCACGTTTAGATGTGCTCAATTTCATTTCGCATGGCATTTCAAAAGTTTCTGAAGAAGAAGGTGGAGAGATTCCGCAGGAAATGGATCCTGATGGTGATTACCAGGAGCAGGAAGCAAAGCCACTAGAAAAATATGCAACGAATCTGAACGCATTGGCTGCAGCAGGCAAGATTGATCCACTGATTGGACGCGCACATGAAATTGAGCGCACGATGCAGATTTTATGTCGTCGCAGAAAAAATAATCCTTTGCTGGTGGGCGAAGCAGGCGTGGGTAAAACGGCAATTGCTGAAGGTCTCGCCAAAAAAATTGTTGATGGTGATGTGCCAGAAGTCCTTAAAGAGAGTGTTATCTATTCACTCGATCTGGGAGGACTTGTAGCTGGAACAAAATATCGTGGAGATTTCGAGAAGCGCCTGAAAGGTGTGCTGAAGCAGCTTTCCTCTGAAGAAGGCGCTATTTTATTTATTGATGAAATACATACTATTATTGGTGCAGGCGCAGCATCGGGTGGTGTTATGGATGCGTCTAATCTTATCAAGCCGCAACTTGCGACGTCTGAGTTGAAATGCATTGGTTCCACGACGTACCAGGAGTATCGAGGTATATTTGAAAAAGATCGTGCGCTGGCAAGACGTTTCCAGAAGATTGAAGTGTCAGAGCCATCTGTGGATGAAACCTTCCAGATTTTAAAAGGAATTCGTACCCAGTTTGAAGGTCACCATAAAGTTAAATACACAGACAAAGCCCTGAGGGCTGCAGCAGAGCTCTCCGAACGATATATATCGGATCGTTTCCTTCCGGATAAAGCTATTGACGTGATTGACGAGGCTGGTGCAGCCGTGACATTAAAGTCGGCAACCTCACGCAAAAAATCAATTACAGTTAAAGATGTAGAAGGCATTATTGCAAAGATTGCACGTATTCCTTCCAAAAATGTATCGCACAGTGATACGGAGTTGCTGAAGAACCTGGAACGTAATCTGAAGTTGGTTGTGTATGGGCAGGATCAGGCAATTACTACGCTTGCGACTTCAATAAAAATGTCTCGTTCTGGTCTGGGCGATGATGAAAAACCGATTGGTTCGTTCTTGTTTTCGGGCCCAACCGGTGTGGGTAAAACCGAAGTCACACGTCAGTTAGCAACAGCGCTCGGTATTGAGCTGGTACGATTTGATATGTCTGAGTATATGGAACGGCATACTGTCTCAAGACTTATCGGTGCGCCGCCAGGCTATGTTGGTTTCGATCAGGGTGGTTTATTAACCGATGCAATTTTGAAAGCACCCCACAGCGTGCTGCTGCTGGATGAAATTGAGAAGGCGCATCCGGATGTGTTTAACCTGTTATTGCAGGTAATGGATCATGGAACGCTAACGGATGCCAATGGGCGCCAGGTAGATTTCCGGAATGTAATTCTAGTCATGACTACCAATGCCGGAGCACAGGAAATTAGTCGTTCAACAGTAGGGTTTACAAGCCAGGATCATTCCAGCGATGGCATGGAAATAATCAAACGTATGTTCACGCCAGAGTTTCGGAATCGACTGGATGCGATTATCCAGTTTCAAGGACTGGATAAATCGACTATTGGTAGCGTGGTGGATAAGTTTATTGCCCAGCTTGAGAGCCAGTTGAGTGATAAAAAAGTTGAGCTTATTGTCGATGAAGATGCGCGTTTATGGATTGGCGATGAAGGCTACGATCCACTAATGGGAGCACGGCCAATGTCACGTGTATTGCAGGAACATATTAAACGCCCACTCTCTGAAGAAATCCTGTTTGGGGATTTAGCAAAAGGTGGAACTGTAAGAGTGTCGGTGCAAGAGGGTAAATTGCACCTGGAAATTTCAGATGAGCATCAAAATTGATGCATTTATCGTGCGCGATAAGTAATACGACCTTTGCTCAAGTCATACGGCGTAAGTTCTACAGTGACTTTATCGCCAGTTAATATACGAATATAATTTTTTCGCATTCTTCCAGAAATATGTGCAGTGACGACATGCCCGTTTTCCAGCTCGACTCGAAACATAGTATTCGGTAGAGTTTCAGTAACGGTGCCTTCCATCTCAATGTGATCTTCTTTTGCCATGCATCTCCTCATATAGTGTTGTGGTGAGGCGTCATTATCGTTATCTAATCAGGTAAAACAAGGTTTTTCTGGTGACTAAGTGAGAAAATGCTGTTTTTTAACCAAATAAAAGCTGGATAAGTGCTTAAAACACCAAACTTGCAGGTTGTGGGCGGGTTGCAGCGCTAATTAAAAATATACTATCAATACAAACATAGAGAAAAAAATATGGAATTTGCCTTCGTTTTTCCTGGCCAGGGATCGCAATCAGTTGGAATGGTTTCAGAACTCTCTGAAAGTTTTTCAGCAGTCAGGGAGTGTTTTCAGGAAGCATCTGATGCCATCAACGTAGACTTGTGGAAAATGGTTCAGCAAGGGCCAGATGACGATCTGAATCAAACAAAAAATACACAACCAGCAATGCTGGCAGCCAGTTATGCCATATCAAAAATCTGGTCAAACTCGACTGATCGCAATGCAACCATTATGGCGGGACATAGTTTTGGTGAAATATCGGCCTTCACCTGCGCAGGCGCGATGGCATTTCGCGATGCCATTATACTTGCACGTCGCCGCGGCGAATTCATGCAAAATGCGGTTGCAGCCGGTACAGGTGCAATGGCTGCAATATTAGGCATGGAAGATCAGGCGCTGGAAGAATTATGCCGATCAACCAGTACCCCAACTTCGGTAGTGGAAGCGGTTAATTATAATGCACCTGGCCAGGTTGTAGTGGCAGGACACATCGACGCTGTAGAAAAATTAATTGATCTGGCTAAAGAGCAGGGTGCAAAACGTGCGTTGAAGCTTCCCGTCTCGGTGCCAGCACATTCAAGCCTGATGAAACCTGCTGCTGAAAAATTTGCCACGGCACTAGCGGAGGTTGATTTTAATGTGCCGAGCGTGTCTATTATTCAAAATGCTACATTGGCTTCTCCCCAAAATACAGAGGAGTTGAAATCAGCGCTGCAGGCTCAGTTACACTCACCTGTACGTTGGGTTGATACTATTGCCGCAATAAGAAACGCCGGTGCAGAATGCATAATTGAGATCGGCCCAGGGAAGGTGCTTTCCGGGTTACACAAACGCATCGATAAGTCGCTTGCGTCTGTGTGCGTCTGTGATAATCAGTCACTTGAAATGGCATTAAAAACAATCGAGGGATAGCGATGTTAGATAAAAAAGTCACACTTGTTACGGGCGCAAGCCGAGGTATCGGTAAAGGAATTGCGGTAGAGCTGGGTAAGAACGGAGCAACAGTCATTGGTACCGCGACGTCAGAAAAAGGTGCCAGTAACATTAGCGACTATTTGCAGAAAGAAGGCATTGATGGACTAGGTATGGTGCTGGATGTGTGTGATAGCGAATCGATAGACAAATGTATGTCTGCCATAAACGAGAAATATGGCCCGGTTGATATTCTGGTCAATAACGCAGGTATTACACGAGACAACTTACTAATGAGAATGAAGCTGGAGCAGTGGGAAGAGGTCTATGAAACCAACCTGCGTTCAGTGTTCCTTTTGAGCAAAGCCTGTTTGCGTGGAATGATGAAAAAACGAGCTGGCAGAATTATTAGCATTTCCTCCGTAGTTGGTGCCACCGGTAACCCTGGTCAGGCAAACTATGCGAGCTCTAAAGCAGGCATGGTTGGATTCACTAAATCGCTGGCGCGAGAAGTGGCTAATCGTGGCGTCACAGTTAACTGTGTTGCACCGGGATTTATCCGTACTGATATGACTGATGAGCTTACTGATGAGCAAAAACAACAAATACTGGCGAGTGTCCCCATGGGGAAATTAGGTGAAGTAGAAGATATCGCTAAAGCGGTAAAATTCCTGGCATCTGATGATTCTTCCTATGTGACAGGGCAAACCATTCACATAAATGGCGGGATGCATATGGAATAGAGCAGGGCATTATTTAATGTTTAAGATTAAATTATAATTGTAACTAATTGTATTTTAATGAAATTATAGTGATATTTTTTCGATATATTTGTCTAAAATATAAACCTCATTAATGACTAGATTGCGAATAAACTTTTCACTACAATGGCGGCCCTTCTCCTCCCACACAAATTATATCTTTGAGGATTTTATTAAATGAGCAATATTGAAGAACGAGTGAAACAAATCGTTGTAGAACAACTTGGCGTCAGTGAAGAAGAAGTGAAAGAATCAGCTTCATTTGTTGATGATTTAGGAGCAGACTCTCTGGATACCGTTGAGCTGGTAATGGCATTGGAAGAAGAATTCGAGTGCGAGATTCCTGACGAAGAAGCAGAGAAAATCACTACAGTTAAACAGGCGATTGATTACGTAAACGCACACAAGTAAGCGATTGCCAAATCAATTAGCAAAGACAATCCTCAATTCAATACTTTATAAATATCGCAATCCGTGTCTTCTAGAAGAGTCGTCGTAACAGGGTTAGGTATCGTTTCTCCCGTAGGGTCTACGGTAGAGACTGCCTGGCAAAATGTATGTGCTGGCAAAAGCGGCATTTCAAAAATTGATGTGTTTGATGCATCCGAATTTTCTGTACAAATTTCAGGTGCAGTCCAGGGCTTTAATGCTGAGGACTACATTCCCAAGAAAGACCAGAAAAAAATGGATCCGTTTATCCATTACGGAATTGGCGCAGGTGCACAGGCAATCAAGGACGCTGGTCTGGAAGTGACAGAAGAGAATGCTGACCGGATTGGTGTTTCGATTGGTTCGGGTATTGGCGGTTTACCAGGTATTGAAAAAAGCTACGCAGGCTTCATGAAGAATGGACCAAGAAAGATTTCACCTTTCTTTGTCCCTTCCAATATTGTCAACATGGTGTCAGGTAATCTTTCTATCATGTATGGCCTGCGTGGCCCCAATTATTCTTTAGTATCAGCATGTGCGACAGGCACACACAGTATTGGAGATGCGGCGCGGTTAATACAGTATGGTGATGTAGATGTGATGATTGCCGGAGGTGCTGAAATGGCAACATGCCATCTCGGTATTGGTGGTTTCGCGGCTGCAAGAGCATTGTGTTCGTCCCATAATGATGATCCGGAAACGGCGAGTCGTCCATGGGACAAGGATCGGGATGGTTTTGTCCTTGGAGATGGCGCAGGTGTACTGGTGCTGGAAGAATATGAATTTGCAAAAGCACGTGGTGCAAGAATATATTGTGAGCTGGTTGGCTATGGGATGAGCAGCGACGCACATCATATGACTCAGCCGGCAGCGGGCGGAGTCGGTGCGGCTAAATGTATGAGAAATGCATTTAATGACGCAGGCATTAACCCTGAAGATGTTGGTTATGTGAATGCACATGGCACATCAACACCCGCTGGCGACATCGCTGAAACCGAAGGACTCAAAGCGGCATTGGGTGATCATGCCTACAAGGTTGCCATCAGTTCAACCAAATCAATGACTGGTCATTTGCTGGGAGCAGCAGGAGGAGTCGAAGCCCTGTTTACAGTGTTGGCACTGCATCATCAGGTGGCACCACCGACTATCAATTACACCACACCAGATCCTGACTGTGATCTTGATTATGTTCCTAATCAGGCGCGCGATGTATCAATAGACGTTGCTATTTCAAATTCTTTTGGATTTGGTGGCACTAACGGCACGGTTGCATTCAGGAAAATCTAGCCGCTATCTTTTGTTAGTGCGGCGAATTAATTTCTAGGCTGAATATCTGTTGCTGACATCAATTGTCAGCAATACGTCGACTCGTGTGTCTGATTACTTTACCATTCTGTATTGATCACGATGTTAAATAAACTAAAACAGGTGCAATGAAATGTTGGTTAATGGACTGCCAAGTGATGTTCTTTCAGTGGCTGATAGAGGTCTTCTCTATGGCGATGGTGTATTTGAGACTATTTTATGTGAGGCAGGAAGGCCAGTTCTTCTGGCAGGACATACTCAGCGTCTGGAGAATGGTTGTAAACGTCTGGGCCTGGCAAGGCAGGAATTGCCCGTCATATTGGCAGATATTCGGGAAGTCGCGAAACAGGATGACTGTGTAGTAAAAGTGATTATTACACGAGGCGTGCGCCAGCGTGGTTACGCATATGATGAAGAAGATAATACCAGCACTAGAATTGTCTACCGGGATGATTTACCTGACATTCCGATAGAATACTACCGACAAGGTATACAACTGAAAAAATGTGATTACAGGCTGGCTGATAATAAACCGCTGGCAGGAATTAAACACCTGAATCGTCTTGATCAGGTAATGGCCCGCAAAGAATGGAATCAGGAATTTCAGGAAGGCATCATGCTGGCAAATGACGACCGGGTTGTTGAAGGCACGATGAGTAATATTTTTATTGAATCAAATCAACAATGGTTAACGCCGAAGCTGGAATCTTCAGGGATATTAGGTGTTATGCGTCAATGGATTATGCGTAACAGTTATCGTGCTGACATTGAGTGTGTTGAAAAAGATATTTCCCTGTCCGAACTGCAAAATGCACAATCAATATTTGTCTGTAACAGTGTGGTAGGTATTTGGCCTGTGGCTGAGTTTGAAGGTAAGAGCTATCCCGTAAGCCAGGCTGTCACTACTATTATGAAAGAAGCGAATTCTGACCTGACAAGGTTATACCCGATCTGATTGATGTTAAAAATATTCTCAACTTTACTGATGGTAGCCATCGTCGCTGCAAGTGTATTTGCGCATAACATTCATCGATACGTGAATGAGCCGATAAGCAATCAAAATGATGTAGTAGAAATTGCGGTAGATCAGGGTGCTACATTTAATCAGGTGAGTCAACGCCTGGTCGAAGCGGGATTTATTACCAATCCACTGTACTTCAAGCTGTTGGCTATGTACGAGGAGAAAACCCAGAGTATCAAGTCCGGAGAGTATCGGTTCAACACGAAGCAGTCGCCAGCACAGATTCTTGATGATCTTGTGCAGGGCAATACCATGCAATACAAACTGACGATTATCGAAGGTAAGCGATTTCAGGATTTTTTTCAGCAGCTGCAGGACCATCCAAAAATCACTCGCGTCATAGACGATGTTGATGATATCAAGGCAGAGCTAAAGATTGAGCAGAGCAGTCTGGAAGGTTTGTTTTTCCCTGATACATATACATTTTCGGCTGGGACAAAAGATATTGATGTTATTCGACAGAGTCATAATTTATTGCGCGATTTTCTTGACCAGGAATGGCCCAAAAGAAGTGAAGAGTCTTTTGTATCAAGCCCTTATGAAGCGCTGATACTCGCATCAATCGTTGAGAAGGAAACCTCTGTCGAATCAGAGCGGCCCGTGATTGCAGGTGTATTTATTTCACGCCTGAGTAAAAAAATGCCCTTGCAAACGGATCCTACAGTGATCTACGGCCTGGGTGCCGAATTTGACGGGAATTTAACGCGCAAGCATTTGCAGACAGATAACCCTTTTAATACGTACACACGACGCGGTCTGCCTCCTTCACCTATTGCACTAGTCGGCAAAGCCGCTATCCTTGCTGTATTACACCCCCAGATTACAGGTGACTTGTACTTTGTTTCCAAAAACGACGGGACTCACTATTTTTCAAAAACGTATAAAGAACACCTCGAAGCGGTACGCAAGTATCAATTGAAGAGATAATGGTGAAGGGACGATTCATAAGTCTGGAAGGTATTGAAGGTTCTGGTAAAAGCACCCAGTTAAATTATGTTGTTGATTACCTGCAAAACAATAAAATAGAGGTAGTGAGCACAAGAGAGCCCGGTGGAACTCTGGTTGGTGAGAGAATTCGTGACCTGTTGCTGGACAATACGTTGCCAGGTATGCACATGGATACCGAGTTGCTGTTAATGTTCGCAGCACGCGTGGAACATGTGAAAACAGTCATTGAACCAGCGCTTGATTCAGGTAAATGGGTTATATGTGACCGTTTTTATGATGCAACCTATGCCTACCAGGGATATGGGCGTCAAATTGATTTGCAGCGCATTGACGAACTTAAACGTTTCTCAATAGGCGAACTCGTCCCCGATGTAACCCTGTTGCTGGATGTTACTCTGGATGTGAGTATGGATCGGGTTAGCAAGCGTGGAAGTAAAGATCGATTCGAAAATGAAAAGATAGCGTTTTATAAAAAAGTCAGAGAAGGGTATCTGGCTATCGCAAATGAAAATCCCGGTCGCGTGATCTGTATTGACGCTACTCGCTCGATTAAAGAAGTACAAACCTCAATTCAGTTGAAACTTGATGAGTTACTGAATGAATAATCCGTTATATCCATGGCAGCATGAACAGTGGAATTCTTTTCTGCATATGTCCGCATCAGATTCTTTACCACATGCGATCTTGTTAAATGGCCCTGAAGGTGTGGGTAAGCATCACTTTGCGAGAAATTTAGCTGCTGCCATTTTATGTAAGCAGCCTATCGAAAGTGGGTCTGCATGCGGACAATGCAAACACTGCCTGCTGATGGAAGCAAATACATATCCGGATTTCATGCATGTGTTGCCCGATGAAGAAAAAAACAGTATTTCGATAGATCAGATTCGGGAATTAATCAGCAAATTGCATTTGACTCGGCATTTTGATGCTAAAAAAGTCGCTCTGGTTGAATATGCGGATTATATGAACGCAAGTGCAGCCAATGCACTGTTGAAAACGCTCGAAGAACCACCGGAAGAGACGATAATTATTCTGGTTTCAAGTGCACCTCTCAATTTGCCAGCGACAATACGCAGCCGTTGCCAGTTTGTGCCTTTTTATTCGCCAACAAAAGAACAGGCAATGAACTGGTTAAAAAGTGTTTCACCTGATGTGGATTGGGAACCATTGCTCAGAGTCGCACAGGGCGCTCCCTTACAAGCCATGCAATACCATGAAACAGAGTTGCTAGATCAGCGGATATCGGTAATACAAAGCTTTCTGGAGGTGTTTGAAGCCAATTCTGACCCAATCGATATTGCTGCCAGGATTGAATCAATCCCTTTTTTACTGTGTTTCCAGTGGATACAGGCCGTCATTGTAGATTTGATGAGGATAAAAGGCATTGAAAACCCAATAACACTCGAAAACCCGGACTTTTATCGGCCATTACTTGCTTTGGCGCCACGTATGCAAGTACCTTTACTCATGGAATTCTGGGAATTGATGCTGGAGCGTAGAAGAATTTTCGATAATAGCCTGAATCGACGCTTATTCACTGAATCTTTACTGATACGTAGCCGTAAACTAGCAATTAAATACTCAATTTAAATAACAGGAATACTAAGAGAACAGACATATGGCAAACGGTGGTAGAGGCATTATTTCGCTTGCGATCAAGGATAAAGGTTCACTTTATGCTTCATATATACCCTTTGTGAAAAATGGTGGCTTATTCATACCTACCAGCAAGAATTTCAGCCTCGGCGAAGAAGTGTTTATGTTGCTGACTCTTATGGAAGAAACTGAAAGAATTCCAGTCGCAGGGCAGGTCATATGGATAACGCCTCATGGATCTCAAGGGAACAGAACGACGGGAATTGGTGTCCAATTTAGTAGTCAGGACAGTGGCGAAACGCGTACAAAAATTGAAGCATTACTGGGTGGTGCGTTACAGGCGGATAGACCTACGCATACTATGTGATTATTTTGTCTTTAATTTGTATGGCTTGCTTTCTGTTCGGCTAAAAATATAAAATTTAACTATACAAATAAAATATAAAATAGATGCTGCAATGAGTCATATAAACAACCAACATATTTATGGTCTCAATGCGGAATATATTGAATCTTTATATCAGCAATACAGTAAAGACCCGTCATCAGTCAGCCAGTCCTGGCAGCAATACTTCAGCCAGCTGGAAGTTAAAAAAGATGCTCAGTTAAATGAGTTGCATCATGCGATAAGAGCAGACATCTCAGATGGGTTGCGTAATCCGGGTGCACAGACAGGTACTTCACATCATTCAGCGTCCACTCTGCGTCATCAGGAAAAACAACGTGCTGTATTACGTCTGGTTCGCGCCTATCGACGATTAGGCCATCGTCAGGCAGAAATTGACCCGCTTTATGGCGATGACCGAATTCAAATTGAATTGCTGAATCCCGAACATCATGGTTTATCTTCGTCTGATTTGAACGAAGAATTTTTTATATGGGAAAAAGAAACAGATAGGAAGCAGTCGTTAAGTTCGATCATTAATCTTATGTCAACGACCTATTGTGGAAGTATAGGCTCTGAAACAGAACACATTTCAGATCCGGGACAGAAAATCTGGTTGCGCAAATATCTGGAGTCCAGCTACGCCAGTTTGAATCTGGGTGTCGAGAAAAAGAAACGCATTCTGACAAGGTTAATTGCTGCCAATGCGCTAGAGGTATTTCTGCACCGTAAATATATTGGCCAGAAGCGATTCTCTCTGGAAGGAGGGACAAGTTTAATTCCCTTGCTGGATACTTTGATTCAAAGTGCTGGCGATCACGGTGTCAGAGAAGCAATTATTGGAATGGCTCATCGCGGCCGGCTCAATGTCCTGGTTAATATCATGGGTAAAAGTCCTCAGGAATTATTTCAGGAATTTGAAGGAAATGTTGATACAGAAGTAGGTTCTGGCGATGTTAAATACCATAAAGGGTTTTCGATAGATTTAAAAACAAATAAAAGACCTATTCATACGATTCTGGCTTTTAACCCTTCACATCTGGAAATTATTGATCCGGTCGTGGAAGGCTCTGTGCGTGCCCGGCAGGAGAGACGCAAGGATAAACATCATAAACAGGTGATCCCCGTGCTTATTCATGGTGATGCTGCATTTGCCGGGCAGGGTGTTGTCATGGAAACACTTAATCTGTCCAGTACAAGAGGGTATACCACCGGCGGCACAATCCATATTGTTATTAACAATCAAATCGGATTTACTACCAGTGACCCACTTGATTCTCGCTCAACACTGTACTGCACCGATGTGGCAAAAATGGTTCAGGCACCAATACTTCATGTTAATGGGGATGATCCTGAAGCAGTAGTATTTGCGACACAGCTTGCGATGGATTATCGCGTGAAATTTGCGTGTGACATTGTCATTGATATGATCTGCTATCGTCGTCATGGACATTCAGAAGCAGATGAACCAGCCATTACTCAGCCACTGATGTATCAGCGTATTCGCAGTAAAGATAGTGTTGATCAAATGTATTTTAAGCAACTGCTTGAAGAAGGTATTGTCAATCAGAATGAGTATGATGATATTGAAAAGGAATATATTGATAAACTAAATATCGGTAAACCAGTCTGTTCTGAAATTGCCAAACGTAGTCGTTCAAAGTATGTCGTTGATTATCAGCCCTTTAAAGGCACTGACTGGAAGCAGCAGGTAGATACATCAATCACAAACGATACGGTTCAGCAGCTGGGTAAAGTGCTTACTACAGTTTCAAAGAAATTTTCAGTACATAAAAACGTACAAAAAATCATTGATCAACGTAAGCTCATGGCTGATGGTTCAGCACCAGTTGACTGGGGCTTTGCAGAGATGCTTGCTTATGGCTCACTGCTTCAGGAAGGTTACCCTGTTCGTCTGTCAGGACAGGATAGTGTGCGTGGAACATTTTCACACCGTCATTGTGCGTTCCACGATCAGAACAATGGTAAAGTGTATATTCCGTTAAGAAACATTTCCAAAGAACAAGCACAATTTTTGCCAATCAACAGCCTGCTGTCTGAAGCGGCAGTGCTTGGCTATGAAGTCGGTTATGCAGCATCAGAGCCAAACGCTTTAGTGATATGGGAAGCTCAATTTGGTGACTTTGCGAATAATGCGCAAGTGATCATCGATCAGTTTTTAAGTTCCTCGGAAGCCAAGTGGCAACGATATTGCGGATTAGTGCTGTTTCTTCCACATGGATACGATGGCCAGGGACCAGAGCATTCATCTGCGCGGATGGAGCGATATCTGCAGTTATGTGCCGAGGAAAATATGCAGGTGTGTATGCCAACAACACCTGCTCAACATTTTCACTTGCTGCGTCGACAAATGCTGAGGCCATATCGAAAGCCATTAGTGGTACTGACACCGAAAAGTCTGCTTCGTCATCCAAGCTCCACATCTTCTTTGGAAGAATTTACCCAGCAGGGATTTAAGCAGGTTATTACCGTTTATGATGAAAAAAATATTCCAAAAGTGACCAAACTGCTTTTATGCAGCGGCAAAGTCTATTATGACCTCATGGAAAAAAAGAAAAAACATGATTTGAATCATATAGAAATTATAAGAATTGAACAGTTATACCCATTCCCTGGTGATGAGATTAAAATAGAGCTGGCAAAATTCAGGCATGTTACTGATATTGTCTGGGTTCAGGAAGAACCCAGAAATCAGGGAGCATGGTTTTATATGCAGTCACGACGCAATTTGCCGGATTGCATTCATTCGAATCAGAGAATACGTTATGCAGGCAGAGATTATTCAGCGTCTCCAGCTGCCGGTTACATGCAGCTGCACAGAGAGCAACAAAGCAGACTGGTGAATGAAGCGCTAGGTTTGTCAGGTGGTACCAAGCATGTTGAACTTAAAAGTGTTAGTTAATACTAATTTAAATAAGGAAATACATTGGCTATAGATATAAAAATTCCCGAGTTTTCCGAATCAATCAGTGAAGGTACGATCAGTTCATGGTTAAAAAAAGTCGGTGACTCAGTCGATGAAGGTGAAACACTGGTTGAAATAGAAACTGATAAAGTTTTACTGGAAATTCCTTCTCCAGCGTCCGGGGTTGTTGAAAAGATTATAAAAAATGAAAATGACACTGTTAACAGTCATGAAGTGATTGGGAAGCTGGCCCAGTCAGATCAAAAAGAAACGCAGGCTGACAATCAGGATTCTGAAGAGGAGAATTCTGAAGATGTTGATGATGACACTACTGAAAAAAACATCGAAAAAGAACCCGGGGAATATAAGAAAACGAGTCCTGCGGTCAGAAAAATCATTGCTGAAAAAAATATTGATGTAGAAGAGGTTGTGCCAACGGGCAAAAACAATCGAATCACCAAGCAGGATGTTTCTGCGGCAAGTGCGGAACTTAAACAAGATAATCTGCCTCGTTCACCAGTCTCTGAAACAGCAGACAGTAGTCATGAGGTTGAGCGAGTTCCCATGAGTAGTCTGAGGAAGAAAATATCAGATCGTCTGGTCTCTGCTCAGCAGGAATATGCCATGTTAACTACCTTCAATGAAGTTAACATGAATGAGATATTGTCAATTAGAGCTAATAATAAGGACAAGTTTTTTGAGCAGCACGGAGTGAAGCTGGGATTCATGTCGTTCTTCGTGCTAGCAGCGATTGAAGCACTAAAAAAATATCCCGTGTTAAATGCATCGGTAGAGAATAGCGATATTGTTTATCATAAATATGTAGACGTTGGTATCGCTGTCAGCGCTGAACGAGGGCTGGTTGTTCCTGTAGTGCGAAACGCGGATACAAAGTCATTGTCTTCTATCGAAGTGGAAATTAATCAGCTTGCTGTTAAAGCACGCGAGAATAAACTCTCGATTGATGAACTTGTCGGTGGAACATTTACTATTACCAATGGTGGTGTGTTCGGCTCAATGTTATCAACACCTATTATTAATCCGCCACAAAGTGCAATTTTAGGGATGCATTCAATAGAAAAGAGACCTATTGTACAAAATGACGAGATAGTCATTGCCCCAATGATGTATCTGGCATTGTCTTATGATCATCGTATTATTGATGGTCGAGAAGCTGTATTGTTCCTGAGTCATATTAAACAAATTATCGAAGATCCTATTCAACTATTATTGCATCTGTAAAATGAGTGAATCTAAATTTGATGTTGTTGTTATTGGTGCTGGTCCTGCAGGTTATGTCTGTGCGATTCGTTGTGCGCAGTTGGGTTTGAGTGTTGCTTGCGTAGATGACTGGTCAGATAAAAATAATAAACCCAGTCCTGGTGGGACTTGTCTTAATGTTGGATGTATTCCATCAAAAGCGTTGCTAGACTCCAGCCACCACTACTCATTTCTTACGCATCATGCTGCAGATCATGGCATTACAGCAGAACAGTGCAATATTGATGTTGCAAAAATGCTGCAACGAAAAAACAAGGTTGTTAAGACATTAACGACGGGTGTAAAAGGATTATTAAAAAAGAACAAAGTAACATTTGTGCATGGACACGCTGTCATTAAAGCTGCCAATGAAGTGCACATCGACACGGAAGAGGGTAATCAGATACTTAATGCCGGATCAATTGTAATTGCAACAGGCTCCAAGCCATTTGAGCTTGATTTCTTGCCTGTCGACCAAGAACAGATAGTGGATTCAAGCGGTGCTTTGGACATTAAACAAGTGCCTGAACACCTGGGAGTGATCGGCGCTGGAGTCATTGGGCTTGAGATGGCCAGTGTATGGAGTCGGTTAGGTGCAAAAGTCACTATTTGGGAAGCGGCAGAGCAGTTGCTGCCAGCAGCTGATAGAGACATTGCTAAACAGGCAGATAAAATCTTTTCCGCACAGGGTTTTGATATACAACTTAATAGCAAAGTAAAATCAGCGACTAAAAACAAGGATTCCGTAACAATCAAAGTCTCAAATGCTGAAGGCGAATCTGAAGTAAACGTTGATTGTTTACTGGTTGCAATTGGCCGTGTTGCTAATACAAAGAATTTAGGACTGGATAACCTGGGTGTTTCACAGGATTCTCGTGGTTTCATCGAAGTTGATGAAAAATGGAAAACCAGTACTGACGGTATTTATGCGATTGGAGATGTGATTGGGGGTGCCATGCTTGCGCACAAAGGTTCAGAAGAAGGCGTCGCCCTGGCTGAACAACTGGCTAATCAACATGGACATGTAAATTATGCCGCAATACCCTGGATTATTTATACGTGGCCAGAAATAGCCTGGGTTGGTGATAGCGAGCAAACTCTACAGGCTGGCAACGTGAATTATAAAACCGGGTCATTCCCTTTTATGGCCCTGGGCAGAGCGCGTGCCATGGGCGAAACCGAGGGCATGATAAAATTTATAGCAGATGCCAATACTGACAGGCTTCTGGGCGTTCATATTATTGGCCCGAATGCTTCTGAATTGATAGCTGAAGCGGTAGTGGCGATAGAATCTGAATTAACAGCAGAAGATCTGGCGAGAACGATCCATGCTCATCCAACTCTGTCAGAAGGTATGCATGAAGCTGCGCTGGATGTGGATGGAAGAGCGATACATTTTTAGCTTAATTTCTTTTCTTGGATCAAACTACTTCTGACCAGATCATTATGGCTTTCAAACTTGGATTACATAGCAATCTGGTCAAGGTACCTTTATTGCTCATCTTTTTATCGCCCTTACTCATCGCTGTCTGGCAATTTTACAAGGACACATTGGGCGCGAACCCCATAGAAGAGATCACTCATATAACAGGAGAGTGGGCATTGCGTTTATTGCTTATCACGCTTGCCATCAGTCCTGCACGAAAGTTATTTAGAATTAACGGCCTGATTCATTTGCGACGGTTATTCGGGATACTTTGTTTTATCTATGCATCATGTCACTTATCGATTTACGCATTCCTGGATCAATGGTTTGATTGGGAAGCCATTATAGAAGATATTAAAGATCGTCCTTATATAACTGTCGGCTTTGCTGCATATGTGCTATTAGTCCCGCTGGCAATGACTTCGACAGATGCGATGCAAAGAAAGCTTCAGGGAGCATGGGTGAAGTTGCATAAATTGATCTACCTTATTGCAATTCTTGCTATACTGCATTTCTGGTGGCTTGTTAAAGCAGACCTGCTGGAACCAATCATCTATGCTTCAATTCTTGCATTACTGCTCGGTTATCGTGTGTTAACGAGAGTCAGGCCGATTCAATAATCAGTATCCAACAGGGCCTGAGCATAGGTCTGCAATAGCAATTTTATTATTCTATATTTACCGCGAGATTTATATTTTCCATGAAAGAAAATACTTTAGTGTCTGATGATTTAGTGGCAAGAGATTTTGCCCATGTATGGCATCCATGCACGCAAATGAAGGATCACGAGCAGCTTCCAATAATTCCCATAGCGAGTGGACAAGGTGTCTGGCTTGAAGACTTTAATGGCGACAAATATATAGATGCAGTCAGTTCCTGGTGGGTAAATATTTTTGGACATGCAAATAAGACAATAGGTGATGCAATATCCCGGCAAACGCAGCAACTTGAACATGTCCTGCTTGCTGGCTTTTCCCATAAGCCTATTATCAATTTGTCTGAGCAACTTGTTGAGATAACGCCCGAACCGCTACAAAAATGTTTCTATGCGGATAATGGCTCTTCAGCTATCGAAGTAGCATTGAAAATGAGTTTTCATTACTGGAGAAACATTGGCAAACCGAACAAGAAGAAATTTGTTACGTTGCAAAATTCTTATCATGGTGAAACATTAGGAGCGCTGGCAGTGGGCGATGTTGAGCTCTATAAGGATACCTACGCGTCATTGCTGTTTGATGTGATTACAGTCCCTGGTGCAGATAGTTATAACATGGAGCCGGGAGAAGAAACCGATGGCTATGTGTCACGTATGTTTGCACTCATGGAAGAGACGCTGAGCGAGCATCATGAAGATATATGCGCGGTGATAGTTGAGCCACTGGTTCAATGTGCAGGCTCGATGCGTATGTATGATGCAAAGTATTTGACTTTATTGCGTGCAGCATGTGACAAGTATAATGTCCATTTGATCGCAGATGAAATTGCGGTAGGATTTGGGCGTACGGGGACTATGTTTGCCTGTGAGCAGGCGGGTATATCACCAGACTATATGTGTCTGTCTAAAGGGTTGACAGGTGGCTACCTGCCATTATCGGTAGTGTTAACTACCAATCAAATCTATGATGCATTTTATGATGACTATGAGTCATTAAAAGGTTTTTTACATTCGCATTCATATACCGGGAACCCGCTGGCCTGTGCTGCCGCTTTGGCGACGCTAAGTATCTTTCATAAAAACGATACTATCCAGAGAAACAGGGGATTGATTCAACGTATCAAGGAGAATGCCCAGCGTTTTGAGGGCCACCCTCACATAGGACATATTCGTCAAACGGGTATGATTTTTGCCATAGAAATGGTTGAGGATAAAGCCACCAAAACGCCATATCCATGGCAGCAGCGCCGAGGCCTGAAAGCCTATAAGCATGCACTAAAAAATCATGTATTACTCAGACCGTTAGGGAACGTTTTATATTTTATGCCGCCTTATGTTATAGAATACGAGCAAATTGACCTGGTGCTGGAAGTTATGGAAGAAGCCGTCAATGTTGCTGTGGCAGATTAGATATAAATTAATAGAGATAAAGAAAATGCGTATATTACAGGTACTAGGCATGCCATTGGTGTTGCTAACGGGCGCAGCGAATGCTGATACTTATCATTATCAACCCGGCGACGATGTTGTGGGTAATATTGCTATCCATACGATTCAGAACGGTGATAACTTTTTACAGTTGGCACAAACCTTTCGAGTCGGGTTTAATGAGCTTGTGGATGCAAATCCTGATGTTGATCCATGGATTCCAGTGCAGGATTCACAAATTATTATTCCCACACAATATGTTTTACCTAATGTGGAAAGAGAAGGTGTGGTGATCAATCTTGCCGAGTTAAGACTGTATCAATTCCATGGAACTGAAAATAATATTTCATCTGTTTCTACCTACCCGGTAAGTGTAGGTAAAGATGATGAATGGAAGACGCCACTCAGTTTTACACGGATTACATCAAAAACAGCTAAACCTAACTGGTATCCACCTGCATCAATACGCAAGGAGCACGAAGATAATAATGATCCACTTCCGGAAGTTGTCCCTCCCGGGCCGGATAACCCGCTAGGAGATTATAAAATAGGGCTAGCATTATCTGGTTATCTTATTCACGGCACGAATGTCCCTGAAGGTATTGGCATGCGTGTCACACATGGATGTATTCGACTTCATCCGACAGGTATCGAAAAATTGTTCAAAAGTGTTGAAGTGAACACGCCGGTTACTATTATAAATCAGCCTTACAAAGTTGGTTGGCGCGATAACAAACTATATGTTGAAACTCATTCAGAAATTGAAGAGCAGGTAAAAGCATCGTCAAGGAACCTGACAGAGTTTGTTAAACTGGTCGTAGCACAGACCAAGGAAAAAGAACGGGAGAATTATAAAATTCTGTGGGAGAGAGGTTATCAGGAGGCTAAGGAAAAGCGCGGTGTTCCATTTCTGATGTCTCATAGAGACGGAGAAACATAAAAATAAGTCAAAAAAAAGCCCCTTTAAAAGGGGCTTTTTTATTGTTATATCGATTCTGAAATTACTTGCCTTTCATTGAATCGTGAAACATAACGTTCATGCGACGTGAATTTGCGTCACAGCATGCTTGTGCAGCAGCAGCAGCTTCTAAAGCAGCATCAGCTGATTCTTGTGCTGAAAGAGCCATGTCTTTAGCAGTCGATGCATTGAATGCAGCAGTGTTAGCAGTGCGAAGCGCTTCATTTGCAATTTCACGCACTTCAGAAAGTGGATCAACCGCATCAGCAGCTTGTTCTTGAGGTGTTAAAGAACAACCAGCAGCAAATGCTACAGTCCCTGCCATTGCTAGTGCTTGAAGAGATTTCAATAACTTGTCTTGCATTTTTTATAACTCCGAAGTTTTAAAAATATATAAATTTTAGTTGTAACAACAAAATATCAAAGGTAGGTCCTCGTTCGCGTAAGCTAATGTTTATGCGTAAATTCTGCTACTTCGATACATCGTGTCTATTTTAAGTAAAAATGTGACAGATACCAAGGTTTAATCTCAATATAGTCGTAATAACCGACAATCGTTGTATATGACCACTTGTCTGGTGAATTAATAATCAGCTAGAGTAAAAATCATACTATTTAACATAATCTTCGCTGATGACTCCAGGAATGCAAAGTAGATACGTGAAGTGATCGAAGATTCCTGCAATTCATGCTGTAAACGCTTCAGTTTGCTGTATATTTTGATAAAGTATCTCTACTAAATATTAAATACGCAATTAAAAGCTATGTCAGCAAGAAAAAATATGGAGCGACGCCTTAGCGTTCGACGACCCACGTCAGAAAATGTCTACTTATATTGTAAACAACTTGAATTAGAACGCTGCAAACCAAGTAATATCAGCTCGCGTGGCGTATTTATAGACTTTATTCCAAAACGTGCCTATGTCGGAAGGCGTATTCAGCTGGTGTTCGTGATTGATCGTGGGCGGACGGCGAAGATGATTCGTGTATTTGCAGTTATTGCCCATATATCCCAGGGTGGAATGGGCTTTGGATTTATTGGCAAGCACATACCAAGTAAACGTGGTGACGGACTACCTAAAAGATTGTCGCCGTAGCCTGTTTGGCAGATTTCTGCCAACACCAGAAATTTTATCTAGAAATCAGTTTAAGAAAGTTGTATATCATCTTGATTTCAATGCCAGCGTAGAAATACGCCAACACTAATTACAAGTACCAACAGGGCGATAATTAAATTTATTGTTATAGGCATGGTGGTTCGCTTTATTATTATTTTTCTGCTGCCTTTTACTGTATTCGTTAATAGCAGTTAGCGCAAGTAATCTTGGGCTGTATTTACAAGCCATGACAGCTACAAATGTTATGGGTTCATAACATTACTAAATTCGCTGTGTAGATATTTTGTTGTACTGGCAGGTGTTTGTTGAAATTTAGCACGCATAGTAGAGTAGCATGCTAGACAGCATGACTATGTTTACCAAGGACTACGATGGGACGTTTTGTAACGATACATAAAGCCGCCACTCTGGTGGGAATTTCTGCACGTGATTTACAGTTGGAGATTGAAACAGGACAGTTACCATGCGTACGCGGCATGGTGCATATTGATGACCTGACTGAACTTCATCCCAATGTGAGTTCCGAAGAAGCGGACATGGTGAGATGGGTGAATAAAATCAAGGATAGTTCATTGCTGAATGCCACTGAAAAACTTTCTCATGAACTAACAAAGAGTGAATTACGTCAAAGCCTGTCTAAAGCTAATAAGCAATTGTCATATCAGCGCGATAAAATAGAAGCATACGAAAATTTAATTCATGAACTTCGTTACAGCTTGCAAGTGCTGAAAGATAAATCACAAGAACCAAATAGAATACAAAGTCTTATTGCCTGGCTTGATAAGAAGTCACACTAATCGATAAGCTTCTCGCGCTTGCTCATATTCATTCAAAAAAATTTTCATTCAGAAAGATTCTTTCACAGAAAAATGATCCGATTAAGTGGTGCGCATAATTATATGTCAGTCAGGTTATTATGCTTTTTGATCATTATAGGCAAGTGCCTGTTGAATAACGATTGATGGATGTACGGGCGTTTGTGAATAGATTTAATCTGTCATGATTGCTGCCGCAGTTAAGTGCGCATTCATCATTTCTGGCGTCAGATACTTCCCATTGTAATCAAGGGTTCACTTCATATCGGGTATCCATGACAGCAATTGCTAATTATGGATTTTCTTATTGGCGGGTAAAGTTTTAAGGTCAACCACTTATGGAAAATCACTTCATGTGAAATCCCAGATGTGAAATCCCAGCTAGCCTGGCGGCCAGGATAATTCCCGACCAGCAATGATATGGATATGTAAATGAAATACCGTCTGACCTGCAGCTTCACCGTTATTGATGACAATCCTGAATCCGTCCGAATAGCCCTGTTGTTTGGCTATCAGTGGCGCTGTCAGCATTAAATGACCCAGTAACGACTGCTCCTGTTCGGAGGCGTCAGATAATTTTGTCAGTACTTTTCTTGGCACTAGCAGAACGTGCAAGGGAGCTTGTGGGTTTACGTCTTTAAAAGCAACACAGAGTTCATCTTCGTAGATGATCTCTGCGGGAATTTCTCGATTAATTATCTTGGTGAAAAGTGTGTCTTGACTGTCCATGAATAATACCTTGCATAGAATACTTGTGTATTAAGCATAACAATACATGAGTATCACTGAACAGGTTTTTTGCGCTCTCTGAATAATAAAGTTAATCAAACTTAATTCTTACGGCAAAGCCAAATGCATCATCCTCAACTTCGCCGATTTCTGGAAGGTAATGAACTTTTAATGTGTATCTGTCTTTGGTGAAAAATACATAAGGGATCAGGGCAGGTCGGGGTTCCTGTCCGTCATCGTAACCTGTAATTAACCCGCCAATTGCACCTAAACCTACCCAGTCTACATCGCCAAAAGTGAATTCTTTGCCAGCGCCTATATAAAAACTGTCACGATAAAGGCTGTTCCAAAAGTAGCCGCCAGCCAAAAAGAAAGAATCAAAGTAATATTCTATGCCGATACCACGATTAAACTGATTGTACTCGCTGGCGTTGCCGGGGTGATACGAAGCCAGATTGATCTGGAGAGCAAAGTTATCGAGCTTTCCATCAAATAAGCTTTCCCGCTCGCTGGTGTATTGATCTTTTTCTTTGGCGACATAAATATCATCGGCGAACAATGCCGTAGATGTGAGAATCAATAGAGAAACTAATGCATGACGTAGCATAGTAGAATAATCCTTTTCTGTGTTTTTTATGGTCAGCTTAATAGAGGTGTTTTAGCTATCAGTGTATTTGTACATAAAACTTAATGAAATTGAATTTAACTCCGATGACTGGTGTGGGAATTAAGATAAATTCACTGCGCGTAATATTGACATAATTTTATATAATTTAGTGAGTTAACTGTACGCCTGGAAGCGCTAATTTTGTACAAAAAAGCAGTAATTGGTCAATCGTTAGCCACCCAGGTAGAGTATAGAGGCTCACGAACCATCTATTCAGAGCATGTGTGTATTTAGTTTGGTCAGCTTCTCTTTTAGCGCTATTCGTAGTCTCTCTTGATATGAGTCTTTAAAAGAAGGTATTTGTGTAATCGTATTTACCGCCCAATCAACACCCCCTATTGAAACCAGGTCTGAAACTATTTTTGTTGTTTCACGTTCAATTCTTGCCTGTTCAAAGTTTGTATATACTGTGCCCATAATAAATTCCAGATAATAATGTGATTATTCAAGTTATCGGTAAAATGCGAGACAGTATTAGCTTTAACGATTCGTTTGGTCGTAATTTTTTACCATTTTTCAAATAATTAGTAGATATTTAAGAGGTTAAGGAAATTTTCGAATGTCAGATATAGTGGTTACCTACGAAGTCATTTCAGATAAAAATGATGTATCAGATTTAGCAAGAAAGATTGCGATTGAGCAAAGTGTTGAAACACCTGAATCCTTGATCACTCCTGAAATAGAAACCAGATTTGTTGGCAGAGTCGAAGAAATCAGACAATTACAAAATCAAACTGACAAATATGTGCTGACGTTAAGCTATCCTGAGGAAATATTAAGTCAACAATATAATCAACTCATCAACTTATGCTTTGGCAATGTTTCAATGTACCAGAACGTAAAGTGTGTCGATATTGAGTTGCCTGAACAGTTATTTACCCATTTCGATGGGCCAGGATTCGGTGTTGAGGGGATACGTGACTGCCTTGGTGTTCACGGAAGGCCATTGCTGGCAACAGCATTAAAACCGCGTGGCTATAGTAATAAACAATTTGCAGACCTCGCATACCAGTTTGCTTTGGGTGGTGGGGATATTATTAAAGATGACCAGAATTTAATTGGTAACTTTGATGAATTTAAGCAAAGAGTCAGCCTGTGTCTGGACGCTGTTAAAAAGGCGGAAGATGACACGGGTAAGCGCTGTGTATATTTTCCATTTATATCTGCTCCCTACGAACAGATAGATATGCATCTTGAGTGGGTTAAGCGTCAGGGAATACAAGGTGTATTGCTTGCACCACTTATTCTGGGGTTGGATACAGCCAGAGGTCTGGCCGCGAAATACAATTTGATTTACATGGCACATCCATCATTTACCGGAAGCTTTTGTGTGTCTCCTAATGATGGTATGAGTTATCACCTGTTATATGGATATTTGTTCAGGTTGGCAGGTGTTGATATTTCGGTGTTTCCTAACACTGGCGGGAGATTTCAGTTTAAGGAAGGTGACTGTAAGAATATAGCCAAAGAGTTGCGTAGACCCCTGCCAAATATTAAGCCGGCATTTCCATGCCCGGCAGGAGGAATGCAATATGCGGATCTGAAAGAAATGTGCCGGTGGTATCAGCAGGATTCGGTATTTTTGCTGGGTGGATCTTTACTTGAACATTCCGCAAATCTGTCAGAATCCACTCGAGAATTTAAAGCTGGAATTCTTGAAGAATATCCAGAAACAGTGACAAAACCAAACGATATTCAAAGCCTTTCAGCCTGTGAATATCCATCTTCAAAAAAAGACTCGGTACTCGAATATTTAGCTTTTGACGACTTTAACTGGGCTGGCAGGGAAAGTGTAAAATACAAAGAGACAGACGATGCCTCATTTAATGCCGTTCGTCGAGTTGAGCTTATAGGTAAGAATGGAGAAAATTCTGCATTTGATTTGCGATATTTCGAGGTCGGGCAGGCAGGGTATTCAAGTAAAGAAAAGCATCTACATACTCATGTAATCATTGTAGTGCGAGGTGAAGGTGAAGTTTTGGTTGGCGATCAACGCTACATCGCCAGGAAAAATGATGTGATATATATCAGGCCGATGACTACACATCAGTTGAGGAATCCAAATACCGAGAAATTTGGTTTTTACTGTATTGTTGATCATGACCGGGATAAGCCGGTAATTATCGATTAACTTGCTGAACTTATTGCCAGTATATACTGGCCACTACGTGATGCATTGACGCCATCAATGATGGTATCCCCCAGAAAATGATAACCCAGTACGGAATGTGTACTGATTACTTCATTGTCATCCAGTATCTTGGCTGTAGATGAGCGATTGATGTATTTGTAAGATAACTCGGCATCAATTTCCAATTCAGTTCCATCGCAATGAATATCGCATGGCAATGCAGGAGAGGCATTACCTGTGCGGTCTAGTAATACAACGGAATAGGGCATGTGCAAATTATTTAACGGGTGTACAAGTGTGTAAAATATAATTGAAATAATAACGAAGCACTTTGACTGCTGTCAAAAATATGTCAAAAAATTTTATTAAAGATGACTGTTTTTTAACGCAGATTTAATCAGTGATTAAACGCTATAAATTCAAATCGTAATAAATAAATTGTCTGTCAATGGGTTATTGGTAACCTTGATAATTCAGTCTCAACATGTTCTGGATGTTTAACCAGTTGTCAAAGTATTTTTCTGCCAGGCAAGCACGATCATCATCCGTAATTATCCTTAAAAAATTACTGTCACGTGAAGATGGATTGATCATTCGTTCATAACCCGTTTTATTTGATGTATTTCGACTTTCACCCGTAATCTCACATTCATCAAGTGAAATCTTATGCCATGTGTATGCAATCGATGTAAATGCATCCTTGTTATGCTTTCTGAACATTTTGAACTGGTCGGAGTAATCAGTTTCTACGGACATATTTTTCACGACGTATCGGTAGGTTAATTCAAACTCTGAGTTGATATTTTCTGCCATTTCCCGACTGTGTTCATTACCGCATGAACTCATTGCAACACAAGTAAAAAATATCAGGGTGAGGTGTTTTTTAATGTTGAGTATATTGATCATAAATTAAACATAGTTGTGCTAGCGTTGTTAAATAAAGAACCGGTATTTTTATCAGGTTATTAAGACATCTGACACTTGCCTCTCCCTTAATTAACATAATTCATATCTTTCTTCTTCCGTTGGGAGGGAAATACTGACCGTTCATCGCGGATCAAAATCAGAACCAGTTCACAGAGTTATACATACACCCACGCCGGAAGGTCATCAGAAATTTACATTTTTTGATTTTGAAATCAGTCCATGGATGTGGCTGGTAGGGAACGTCTTAAAAGCAATTATAAGATGTTAAAAGTTTAAAGTAACACTGAAAAGGTGCCGCTATGCGCTCACGCAATAAACTTGCATATAGTTTAGTTATTACGTTGATGTCAGTTATGTTTACGGTTTCTGCAGTACACGCAGGACCTCGCGAACAAGCGAAAAGAATGCATGACCGATTGACTGGAGTTCCGCCAACGTCTGCAGTTCTGGATTCAATGACAGCAAAAATTCAAAATGGAGATACAGTTGGAGCCGCTTATGAAGCGATGGAAAATCCAGCTTTCTATAATACAACCTTAAAAGATTTTTCTACTCCATGGACGAATCGAGAATTTTCAGTCTATTCGGATTTAAATGACTTCACAGCCACAGTGATTGGGATGATTCGAGACGAAGTTCCTTTTAATCAGGTGTTATCAGGAAATATTGTTTACATCGGCTCTGCGGGCGCAACAAATAATGTCGCCTATTCGCAATCCAACAATGATCATTATATTGAACTGCAAGAGAGTAATGCCAATCTTGGCGATCCTAATAATCTGATTCAAACACAACAGACATCGCTACCAGGCAATGTTCTTCCTGCGGCAGCGACAGCTGGAGTGATGACGACACGTGGATTCGCAGAGGCATTTATGGTGGCAGGAACCAATAGAGCCGCAGTCAGATTTACCAGTGTGAATTTTTTATGCAAAGACATGGAAGATCTGCGTGACATTACTGCAAGGCCTGACTTTATACGTCAGGACGTGTCCAGATCTCCTGGCGGTGACAGCAATATCTTTCTGACAGGTTGTCTGGCTTGTCATGCAGGCATGGACGGACTGGCGGGTGCCTTTGCTTTTTACGACTTTGATGAAGAAAACCAGCAACTAGCCTATACCGCTGGTGACGTTCAGCCCAAGTATCTGCGTGATGCTGGTGTTTTTCGATATGGTCATGAAACTACTTACGATGGATGGGTTAACTATTGGCGTACTGGCCCTAATGCCTATTTAGGCTGGCAGGGAACCGGTTCAGGTGTAGGTGCAAAATCACTGGGTGTTGAGCTTGCTTCAACGGACCAGTTTGCACAGTGCCAGGTTAAGAAAGCATTTGAAAAAGTATGCTACCGACCACCAAATGGCGAGGCTGATCATACATTGGTTAACAATGTTGCCACTGTATTCAAGAATAATAACTACAGTATGAAGCGAGTGTTTGCTGATACTGCTGCTTATTGCATGGGTAACTAAGCGATGCTACCGAGGAGAATTGTAATGACCCAGGAAAAATTAACTGTATCGCGGAATATGGAAAGCCGACGAATTCATAGATTACTAAAATGGATAGGTATCGTATTAGTCATGACAGCGTTGTCAGCTTGTGGTGGCGGAGGTGGAGGAGGCTCCTCTGAAGATGGTACGACTCCAAATACTTCAAGTAACAATGGTGGTACTGTTGCAAATACGCCAACTTCACCAAGTGCACCAGCACCAAATGCGCCACCGCCAGCACCACCGGCGCCGGCACCAGCACCAACAATGCCACCAGCGAACGATCAACAGTTGTTTGCACAGACAGTGCATCCCATTATGCTGTCAAATAACTGTGTGCAGTGTCACAGTGACCCAACTCCTTTGGGACTTACTCCTATATTACCTTTGATGGCTGACGAATCTGTTGAAACAGCCTATAACCAAACGGTAAACAATCAAAAAGTGAATCTTAGCAATCCTGCGAATTCACGTTTGGTAGTAAGAACGCGTGTGGATAATCATAACTGTGGTGGTCCTGCTGCCTGTGAGCAGTTTGCTACAGAAATGGAAGCAGCAATACGCAGTTGGGCAGACTCAGTATCTGCATCAAATCCTCCACCAAGTAATCAACCACGCGTGGCTAGCGCCATGGCAACTCTTGCTGATGGTCAGGAAGGTGAAAGTCCCAGAGCTGATGCCAGCATGATAGCCATGTTTGATTTCAGCGCAGGTGCAGGTGACATCGTTGTTGACAGAAGTGGTGTCGGAGTACCTGTGGATCTGATGATCGAAGGTATGGAGTGGGTGCCTGAAGGTGGATTAAGAAATGTGTCTGGTAAAGCTCAGGCATCATTGGCATCAAGCCAGAAACTGTTTGCTTCAATTTCCAGTCAGTTTAGTGTTGAAGCATGGGTGATTCCTGAAAATCTTGATCAGTCAGGACCAGCTCGAATTGTTTCTTATTCAGCGGATACCGGTGGAAGAAACTTTACATTGGGGCAAAGTGGTGACCGTTACAACTCTCGTGTTGCGACAAATCAAACAGGAGGTAACGGCAATAATCCACAACTGCTTTCTGAAAACGATACTGTCACAACTGAATTAACCCATGTTGTGATGACATACGACAGTGCCGCTGGAGGCCGCAAGATTTATATCAATGGTGAATTGGCTGCTGAAGAAGATCTTGGCAATGATGCATTGAACTGGAGTAACACCGACCTGTTCGTTATCGGAAATGAGGTAACCAATAATCGCTTGTGGAGAGGTGTTTTCCGTATGGTAGCGGTTCACACAACAGCGTTATCTGGTGCAGAAGTTGCGCAAAATTTCGATGCAGGTCTGGGTACAATTACAACCCTGGCATTCGATGTTTCAGACGTAGTTGGCGCACCGGCATCGGTTCAGATGCAAGTGCGAGAACTCGATGACAATGCGTATGTGTTTGCAGTGCCTACTCTGATCACAGATGTTTCAGGTGTCCCTGTTAAGAACATCAGAATTGCAGTGAATAATAATATTCCTGTTGCGACTCAATCATTCCGGTCTGTCGATACGATGGTGACACAAAGTGGGCAGGAATTGTCGCCACTGGGTGCAGTCATTCCTAAAGACATGGGACCTGAGGTGGATATGTTCCATCTGGAGTTTGAAACACTTGGTGCTCAAGTGGGTTCAGGTGATTTGTATGTGCCGCCAAGTGAACCAGGTATTGCTGACTTTGGTGTGCTACCTGAGTTTGGTGTGCGTTCATTCTCAAGTGTCAACGACACCATGTCTGCGCTAACAACTATTCCTGTGACTCAAAATACAGTACGGAATCGTTACGAAGAGTTAAGGGACTCTCTACCTGCAACTGCTGACATTCTGGCATTTAATGCAGCGTCACAAATAGCAATTCAACGACTGGCTGTGACTTACTGTGATCGTGTAAGACGGTCTAATGCAGCATGTAATGTGGTATTTGGTTCGAGCTGTAACAATATTGCCAATGCCACCGACAAGCAAAATAGAGTCAATGCACTGTTTGATAGATTTGTAGGTGACCTGGAAAATCAACCGGATCGTGCAGAAACAACTGCCGCAGTGAATGGTTTGATGGATGAACTGGGCTGCGCAAATGGCTGTACGAATGCTACAAAAGATATTGCCCTGCAAGCGAGTTGTGCAGCGGTACTTTCTAGTGGCGTGATGACTATTAACTGATTTATAAGCGAGGATATAACGATGGGTAAATATGTAGAGCAATGTCGACGTAGAGAAGAGCAGCATCGTCGTTTGCAACAGCGTATCGAAGAAGATTGTCGCCAATCAGGTCATGGTCGTCCGTTGACACGCAGAGACTTTCTGGGCAGAGGGTTCATCTCTGGCATGGGTATGGTGTTTGCACCAACGCTTTCAACATTTCTTGCACGCCAGGCACATGCAGAATGTGACCTGACCTCGCTTGTTCAAGGTGCTGGCAAGATTCCTTTTATCAGTATTGATCAAGGGGGCGGCGCAAATATCGCTGGATCAAATGTCATGGTAGGTTCACTCGGACAAGAGAATTTCTTAAGCCCTGAAGGGTATGCGAAATTAGGATTGCCAGAAGCAATCATTCCAGACAACGTAGGTGTTGATCGAACATTTGGAATTGCCATGCATCCTAATAGTGCAATGCTGAGAGGTATGCTGGATAAAACCAGTGTTGCCGCCAGAGCGGGCACTAATGGTATTGTGATTCCGGCACGCTCAGATAACGATACTGGTAATAATCCGCACAATCCTGTCTATGGTATCGCACAGGCAGGGGCAAATGGCCAATTTGTTGCGGCTGTAGGTACGAGGAATTCAGATACAGGTGGCCGTTCTGATGCTCCGGATTACATGATTGATCCTTCTGTTAGACCGACGAAAGTAAGTAATTCCAGCGAGGCGATTGGACTTGGCGGTGGCGATGATGATAATTTTCCTACCGGCGAAGTTGCTGAAGCGGCGGCGATCATTAGCCAGCTCAAACTCGGCAAAATTAACGTGGAAGAGGCTACCAGAGAACTTGTGCAGTGCGGTTACGACAAGAGCTCTGCGACATTCAATACAGCCATCACTGCAACCGAGCTAGACCCTAATCAAGATGCTGACCTGCAGGCTATATTCCCGAATGGCGAGCTAAATGATGGAGATTTCCGAAAAGCGGCTGCAGTCATGAAGACAGTCATCAAGGGTTTTGCAGGCGCAGGAACCATTGAGTATGGTGGACGTGATTATCACCAGAATCCTCGCCCTGAAACAGATGAAAAAGACTTCGTTGTTGGACAGGTCATTGGCGCAACATTAGAGTATGCGATGCGTGCTAACCAGCCTGTCATGATTTATGTCTTCAGTGATGGTGCGGTGTCTGCAGATACCAATACACCTGAAGATGACGGCAATGGAACGACTAAGTTTCGCTGGAGATCAGACAGCTCAGCAACTGCAGCCAGTGCCATCTTCGTCTATCAGCCAGGCGGCGCAAGGCCTGCTTTGAGAGGGAATGCATTAGGGACCAATCAGTTGGGTACCTTTACAATGGACGGTAATGTCAATACATCGTCAAGTCCATTTGCAAATAATGTTGTCTCATTGGCTGAACTGGTTGTGTTAAATTATTTGGGCTTGCATGGACAACAAGCGAGATTTGGTACAGATGTGCTAGTCAATAATGGTCTTGGCACCGGGGCAACAGTAGATCCTTATATTGCCTTTAACCCGATAGCTTAATCAGAACTTGATCAGTCTTAGCAAGGCAGAGTGAAAATCAATCACTCTGCCTTTTAGCGATGAATGGACTAAATTTAGCGACTAAAGTCATGTCTTGAAATTCAAATATATCCAGAATAGTATTTTACAAATACGGCAACTTCTATTTTGGAAAATCAAGTCAACCATACCGCAATAACAACAAGTATCCTGCCAAACTCCAGTTTGCAGTGCCCAAAATGTGGCTGCGGCGAGTTTACCGACAACACAACATCATTAGACTGCGCCCAGTGCTATCAGTCTTATCCTCAACTTAAATTCGGCAATATATCCATTCCATTCGTATTTGCTGACGTTAATGCTGCTGTTCATGCCTGGTGTGCTCGTATTAATGGTTTCAATCAGTCGATTGATAAAGATATCAGACAACTAAGCACTCAATTAAAAGATAAACGTCTGAGCAAACTTACTCGTGACAGGTTAAAGCGGTTCTCAACTCTGAAAAAACAATACCACCGGCAAATAGCAGATCATCTTGACTGTTTTTCTCAATTTACACTTGATCAGTATGTTTATAGTAATAATGAGGTTGCAAAAAATCAGGGTATTGACAGTTATATTGATAATATTTTTCGAGACTGGTGCTGGGATAATGGAGAAAATGAAGCACTGCTGGAAAGTGTCAGTGGTCTGGTGCAGAAAGAATATCAGGCTGGTGATGTTCTGGCCCTGGGTGCGGGAGCATCGAGATTCCCCTATGACTTTCATACCCGATATGATGCAAAACATTCAGTATTGCTTGATATTAATCCTGTATTACTTGGTTGTGCAGCAAAAATTATTCATGGTCAAACAGTAACGCTTAATGAATTCCCTGTGACTCCTTTGACAATGCAGGACTCAGCCGTAGTGCAGGAATGTAAATTTGATAGTGTCAATAAACATCAATTCAGCTTTTTATTATCAGACGCTTTAAATGCGCCATTGAAGGAAAAGTCCTTCGAAACAATCTTGACTCCCTGGTTCATAGATATCATTCCGATGGATTTCAGGGAATTTATTCCACATGTAAATCGACTGTTAAAATCAGGGGGAACATGGATTAATACTGGCTCACTGGCATTTCTGCACAGTAGTCAACACTGGAATTACAGCGAGGAAGAAGTCGTAGATTTATTGAAAAAATATGGGTTTGATGAAGTCAAAACCAGTCGTAGTAAGGTTGATTATCTGAATTCACCTCATAGTGCGCATGGGCGAATTGAAGATATTTTCAGCTTTTCGGCGACCAAGAAATTTGATTGCCTGCCAAAAAAGGAATTTAATTATTTGCCTGAGTGGATTAATGATCATGAAATGAGTATTCCTGCTGAAGCAGAATTAATCGCCGCATCCTCAACACATCTTTTGCAGGCGCAGGTTCTTTCTGCCATTGATGGTGAACGCAGTATCATTGAAATTGCCAGGCTATTAGCCAGACAATATGAAATGACAGAACAGAGCGCATTAGCGGCAGTACGCCAGATTTTAATAGACAATTCATAGCTAACATTATTAAGCGCAGCTAATTTACTGCCATATAAATTAAGTTACAATAAATCTGTTTTTTCTGGCGCTTACCCTGATTTTTGAATATGAAGAATTCTATTCTATTTGCAATTTTTGCCTTAATTCTTGTCATTGCTGGCAGTGGATATTATTTTTACTCCCCGCCACATGAGAATATTCTAGGTCGAGCATTGGTGTTGATGTTTGTAAATGATAGTCCTGGACAGACTGATCTGGTGAAGCAATGGGAAAAGGTGGATCTGTCAGTTGAAATTATCGATGACTGTGCCGTGGGTGATGATACCCGGCGCACTGCCTGTACTGAAAAACATATAGAAAGGGCATTAAAAAGAATAAACGATGTCAATAAACCATTACTTGTGCTGGCAGATAAAGGTTCTTCGCAAGCTTTGCTCTCGGCTTTGAATGATAATGATATACATCAAATCGCGGCATTGATTCTTCTGCAGGCCAGCGGCGATGAAACTCATGCAGACAGTATCATTATCCCAAAAACACTTGTTGTCAGCGATGTTAACGATTTGCCTGCTAGTATTCTTGCTGCCAGAACATTCGCATCTGATATCAGAGAGCATGGTCAATGGTCATGGGCAACGATGCTGGTTGATAATGGCGATGGGCTACTTTCTCATTCTGTATTACCTCATATGGTGTCTTATTTGATTGGTGGAAAAGTAAACCCGGCTTATCGCATCGAATTCAATGCAGAATCCCAATGGCAAAATCCTGTGGTAAATAATAAGAAGTTTTTTGAATTGGCAGAGTTTGTGGAAAAGCATCAGGTTGACCAGGATATCCATCGTATTCTGAAGGCATTTTATGCTTATGATCCAGCTTTGTTAAAGCAATGGCCACTTAGGGAATATAAGGCTTTTAATTTAATAAAGTACCGGAATTCTTTACCCGGAAACAAGCAGGGTCGCTTTGCGGTTTTTTCAAACAGAAAAGGTCATAAGTTCTATCTGGACTTATTACGTTATGAAAAGTATAAGCCAGAATTTGTCATTGCGATCGATGATGAAGAAAATTTATACCGAATGACGTCATTTTATAAAACCAGACGATTTTACAGTTGGGAGCAGGGTGGTCCAGCTGATGACATGTTGTATGCACAATCTTTAGGGGCGTTTATTCACTTTCAGAATGCACCGCCTTTGGAGATGGAATTACCATATCTGCAATATTCGTCTATTCTGTTTGAAAGCATACACTTTACAGATCAGGACCCTTATGAAGGATTTAATCAGCTAAGTGAACCAGCGTTCGAAGTGCTGACTTTAAATTGTCTCCCGTGTCATAGTATCAACGGAGTGGGTGGTTCGGCGCATCATCTGGACTATCTGACGGTTACACCGCAACCCGGATTTGCACAACCTTTGTTAAATTATTCTAATGACGTACTGGAAAACTTTTTCTTTAATCAATCTGAAACTGCACAATTGATTGGTGTGAACCCAAATTATGTTGAGGCAAGTGTCGGCAAGGAGCTAAAGGCCTGGTTGCTGTCCCAGTGACGATAGAGAAGTGTAAGCTATTTTATTTTTCCTGGCATGTTGACGTGAACCAGCCTAGCATTTGCAACTTTTTCAACACTCACCGGCGAATACTGTTCATATAGATATCTTTCGACACCTTCACGATACTGTTCCTGCACAGATGCCCAGGTAACCAGCAGGTCTTCACCAAACCTGCTAATTAATGAACTGTTTCTTAATGACTGTAATTCATCGGCTATGCGCCCATGGCCTATTCTAATGACGTTATTCTTGTTTTGTGGTTTCCAGACGATGTAGTTTCCACTGGCTTTCACTTGTTCCAAATTTAGAGTATTGAGTCTGCACCAACCCTGTTTTTTGTATTTAGCCCATTTTACCGAGAGTTTTAATGGCTTCTGAGAGCTGAAAATTCCAGACTGTGACTGATAGCGTCTGTTTACCTTGGGTGAACTGGCAAAGAGTTGTAATGCTGAGTAGATTCTGGGGCTGTCTGCTAAGCTCATGTTTGAACAATAAATGTACAGTTAGTAATGGGTAACGATAAAATCAACACAATTTGTCTAGATATTGTGATCAACTAGACAAAATAATAGCAGATATTGTGATAAAGGCAAGCTTATGATAACTACTTAAAATATTTATTAAGTAAAATTTATAATTGACTCATAAGCTGACATAAACCGATGGTTTGGCTATATTTTGATCTGAATGCTGCGGGTGTGATTTCTGAGCGTGAAAAATGTATTGGATTCACACCGAGTTTGTATAACCAGTCTATTGAAATATCAATCATTTGGTGAACGCTATAATTCTGCTAAAAGTTTTGTCCAGCAACTTTTTTCACGGTCAGGGTTAAATAAATAACGACGAGCATTGCATTGTCGTACTAGTGTTTTATAAAACCTGGTGTCAGATTCACAACGTAATAGCAGTTGTTTTATCTGCTTGATATTTCCCACTTCAAAGTAACCGGCATATTGTTTACCAAGCAAGCCAATTGAGCCTTCAATATATGAGGAGATAACAGGTAGCCCGGAGACTATAGCTTCAGTCAGTATGTTGGCTCCACCTTCCATACGTGATGGAAGGATGAGTAAGTCTGCATGAGAAAGTTTTGTCTGTAATAATGATTGAGAAACTTCTCCATACCAGTGATAGCGGCTGTTTTTAACCATCTCTAATCGAGCTTTATGGTTCCATTCCTGAGTATGTGCAGTACCATAATGTGAAATCATTATACGACTATGAGATGGTAGTGAGCGAACTGCATAGGCAGGGCGTAACGAATCTTTTTCATAGCGCAAGTGACCGGCAATGCATGCGTCGAAGTAATTATGTTGACGTATTTTGCGGTACGGTTTTGTTTCAGTAGACTGATAAATGATACGAGTTTTGTCTAGATATTTCTGCGGCAAGGAATGTGTGATGTCAGCGTGCAGACCAATTAAGCGATCAGCATATTTAAGTGACTTGAGAGTGTCCTGTTTATGTGTGATTAGAAAACGATAAACATCAGTCCCTGTTAATGCAACAAACAATGGTCTGGATGGATACTTTTCAGCAAACGACTGAATTGAGTCTGCACTGCGCCAGGCATGCAAAGCCAGCATTAGATCGACATTCTGACCTGAATAGTGTTGCGACACTGTGACACTGTGTCCCAGACTTTGAAGAATATTTCTCCAGCGCACTGCCGTTGTACGATTGCCATTACGCGAATCAATGTTTGCAGGACTAATCAACTGAATATGCATAATACAGTTAGTATAGTGGTAAAAACCCGGCCACGTCTGTGTTATCGTGACACACAACAAGTTGTGTAGGAATATAACCGAGTTAACTATGGCATTGGCAAGCCCCGAAGATCTGATCCAGCAGTTGACGGATGCACGCGCAAGAACATGTGCGTTAATTGATCAGTTGAGCGAAGAACAGTTGACCGGTCCGAAACTGCCTACCGTAAATCCATTACGTTGGGAAATTGGTCATGCAGCATATTTCTATGAGTTCTGGATTTTACGCCACCACTATAAAGAGCCCCCATTGATATCTGATATCGATGAGTTATTCGATTCAATTCATATTCCACATGAATCACGCTGGGATTTACAGCTGCCTACTGTTGCTGACACTATAAAATACATGCAGCAGGTAAAAGATCGTGTTGTTCATTATCTGTCTAATGGCAAGAAAGATGCTGTCAGGGATTACTTAACTCAATATGCAATCTTTCATGAAGATATGCATTGCGAAGCGTTTACTTATACGCGGCAAACATTGCAGTATCCTGAGCCTAAAATTACGTTAAATCACAAATCGACAGTCGACACTAACCAGGCAGTAGGTGATGCATTTATCCCGGAAGGTTTTTTTAATCTGGGTGCAGACGCCAACGATAACTTCATTTTTGATAATGAAAAGTGGGCTCATCAAAACAAAGTTGCACCCTTTGAGATTTCCAGAACTGCGGTGAGTAATCAGGAGTATATACAGTTTGTTAATGCGGGTGGGTATAGTCAAAGAGAGTACTGGTGTAAAGAGGGTTGGTCGTGGCTGAATAAAAACAATATTAAACATCCTGTTTACTGGCGATTTAATAAAAAATCAGATCACTGGGAAGTACGTTGGTTTGATCAATGGAGCAAGCTTCAGCAAAATTCTGCTGTGGTTAATGTGAACTGGTACGAGGCAATGGCTTATTGTCGCTGGGCTGGTCGTCGTTTGCCCACTGAGCTTGAATGGGAGGTTGCTGCCTCTGCTGTGCCGACACCGGACAAATCCATGTTAACAAGTGAGAAAAGATACTTTCCCTGGGGTAATAGTCCTGTCACTTCCAGACATGCCAATTTCAATGGCGAAACATTAGGGCCAGTAGATGTGAATGCTCATCCTCAGGGTGATAGTGCATTCGGCTGCAGACAGATGTTAGGTAATGTCTGGGAGTGGACGAGTACAGTATTTTACCCATATCCCGGTTTTGTTCCTGATATGTATGAAGATTACTCGCAGCCATTATTTAGTAAAACGCGAGTATTGCGGGGTGGTTGCTGGGCGACACGTGCCAGGTTAATGCGAAATACCTGGCGTAATTATTATGCGGCAGAGCGCAATGATGTTTTTGCAGGTTTCAGAACCTGTGCAATCTCCTGAATTTAACTAATAATCATGTCTGAACAAAAAATTTATTTTCATGATATGCACCCTGCAGCCAGCAATCTGTCGGGTGATGTGATAACAGGTTTGCAGCAAAGCCCTCCCTCGATACCGCCTAAATATTTTTATGATGAAACAGGTTCACAATTATTTGATCAGATTACTGAGCTGGATGAATACTATCCCACTCGAACTGAAATAAGTATTCTTCAAAAATACAAGCGAGACATTGTAGATATGTTGAACAAATCCTGTCTGTTAATCGAGCCAGGCGGTGGTAGCTGTTCCAAAGTACGTATTTTTATTGATGAATTAAGACCGGATATGTATGTACCTATGGATATTTCCAGAGAGCACTTGTTGACTTCAGCAAGGCAGATGTCCAAAGAAATCCCATGGCTGGATATACATGCGGTATGCAATGACTTTACATTCAAGCTAACACTTCCTGAAGGTTTGCCTGATTCTGCCCGAGTGGTCTTTTTCCCTGGTTCAAGTATTGGAAATTTTCATCCACATGCAGCCGTTCAGTATTTATCGAATATTGCGAATTTAATTGGAGAATCCGGACAGTTGTTAATAGGTGTGGATCTAAAGAAAAACAAAAACATACTTGAGAGCGCCTATGATGATGCACAAGGTGTAACAGGAAAATTTAATATTAATCTGCTAGCACGCTTAAATAATGAATTGTCGGCAGATTTTGATTTGAAAAAGTGGACCCATTATTCCTTTTACAACGCTGAACAGAGTCGAATTGAGATGCATCTTAAAAGCACGTGCGATCAAGTGGTCAATATCAATAATCATGAATTTCACTTTACTGAAAACGAGACAATACATACCGAAAACTCATATAAGTATACTGTTGAAGAATTTCAATCGTTGGGTATACAGGCCGGTTTATTCGCTGAGAAAGTATGGGTCGATGAAAGTAATCTTTTTAGCATTCATTTGTTTTCAGTGAAATCCAGGTAAATATCATTATGCAAAGTGCTGGCTCTTCTGTTGTTAAAGATCTGATACTCGTGGGTGGAGGGCACGCCCATGTCACCGTACTGCGTATGCTTGGTATGAAGCCTGTTCCCGGATTGCGAGTTACATTAATTACGCGCGACATCCATACACCATACTCTGGCATGTTGCCTGGTTATATTGCGGGTCACTATGAATACGATGAATGTCATATTGACCTCGGTCCATTAGCACGATTTGCTAACGCACGCTTATATCATAATCAGGTCAGTGAACTGGATCTGGAAAATAAGCTTGTGCACGTGGAGGGAAGACCACCCGTATCCTATGATTTATTGTCTGTGAATTCAGGTTCGCGTCCACGTATTGTCGATGTGCCTGGCGCAGATGATTATGCATTAGTTGCAAAACCTATAGATATATTTTTACGGCGTTGGGATAAACTGCAACGGCAGGTAGAAGAAAGTACTGGTGAATTTAAAGTCGTGATTGTGGGTGGTGGAGCAGGCGGTGTAGAGCTGGCTTTATCAGCACAATTGAGACTACAGACGTTGCTTTCATCAAAACAGGATAACCCGGAAAGAATTAAATTCAGTTTGTTGACACAAGGGGCAGGAATTTTGTCTACCCATAATGCTAGTGTACAAAAACGATTTATGGAAGTGTTACAAACACGGAATATCGAAGTGATGCTAAATCATTCGGTTACAAAAATTGCTCAGGATTACGTCATCGCTAATGACGATAAAAAAATCAATGCTGATGCATGTATATTCGTAACCAATGCGTCTGCACCTGAATGGCCGCAGCAATCAGGGCTTGATGTAGATAGCGAAGGGTTTATAAATGTTAACGACTTTCTGCAATCCACTTCTCATTCGGATGTTTTTGCCGTAGGCGATGTGGCGTCACTCCCAGATCCACGTCCAAAGTCCGGTGTATTTGCAGTAAGACAAGGTCCAGTACTCGCTAAAAATTTAATATCAGCAGCAACCAATCAATCGTTACAGAAGTATCGTCCACAGAAAAATTTTCTTGGTCTAATAAGTACAGGCAATAAGTATGCAGTTGCTTCCCGGGGTTCATGGTCCTTACAGGGTAAATGGTTGTGGAAGGCCAAAGACTGGATTGATCGACAATTCATGGAGAAGTTTAACGAGCTTCCTGATATGGATAGTGACGAATCTCCAGATTTAGCCGCAGGAATTGCAGATGAAGACGCCATAAAGGAGTTGTCAACCCTGGCGATGCGCTGTGGTGGATGTGGCGCAAAAGTAGGAAGTGGAATACTTTCAAGAGTAATGCAGCGCTTGCCTGTTCATCAAAGAGATGATGTTTTAATTGGCAGAGATTCTCCGGATGATTCTGCCATGCTTGCAGTACCTTCTGGCAAAGTAATGGTACAGAGTATTGACTATTTCCGAGCCTTCATTGATGACGCCTATCTGTTTGGTGCCATTGCAGCGAACCATGCCTTAGGTGATTTATATGCCATGGGCGCAGAACCTCAATCAGTACTGGCATTAGCGACTGTTCCTTACGGACGCGAAAAAATAGTGGAAGAAACCCTGTATGAATTGTTAGCTGGTGCCTTAAAAACGCTGGAACCTACAGGAGCAGTACTGGTTGGCGGCCATTCTGCTGAAGGAGCGGAACTTGCATTTGGCCTGACTGTCAACGGTATTGTCGACCCGGAAAAAGTGTGGCGCAAGCAGGGATTGAAAGAAGGTGATAAATTAATACTGACAAAGCCAATAGGTACTGGAACACTGTTTGCGGCTGATATGCGGCGTAAAGCAAAAGGTCGCTGGGTGTCTAATGCGATTAATACCATGCTACTTTCAAATCTGGGTGCTGCCAGATGTCTTCAGAAATTCAATGCCACGTCGTGTACAGATGTTACAGGTTTTGGCTTGTTGGGCCACTTGGTTGAAATGACCAGAGCCTCAAACGTTGATGCAGAACTTCATATTGATGCGATACCAATTCTGGATGGTGCGAAAGATACTGTTGCTGCAGGGATATTATCTTCACTGCAACCACAAAACGTAAGGTTGCGTCGCGCGATTGATAATATAAAGCTTGCCTCCGGGCATCCGGCATATCCATTACTGTTCGATCCTCAAACTGCAGGTGGTCTGCTTGCAGGTGTTCCTGCTGACAATGTCGACGAATGTGTCACCACACTCAATGAGATCGGTTATACAACAGCATGTATTGTTGGTGAAGTGAAGTGTGCTGGTACAGAAAATGCTCCTATTAAAATAATGATCTAGGAATAAAAAATGAAAAATCAATCAGTGTTACTAAATCCCGCCATCTGGCTGTTAGCATGTTTAACATTGGGTCTTGCACCATTTTCACCTGAACCCCATGTCTGGGAGAAGCTGAAATGGGTAATTTCCGGTGCGCAGGGCATGCGTCCTGTTGACTGGTTTGATTTGCTAATGCATGGAACGCCCTGGCTAATGCTGATGGTTAGCGCTGTGTATAAACTAAAAAAATAACCGGGTTGATTTGACTGACGTGACAAATATCTTTGCGAAATTATTTCTTTTACTAATCCTGCTTTGCACATCAACTGCGCACACCGCTGAAAATTTCCCCAGGCCTGCAGGTCTGGAAGCAGATGTGAATTTTTGGGTACGTGTCTATACGGAGGTTGATACCAGAAGTGGATTTATTCATGACTCAAGAAATCTTTCCGTTGTTTATACCACTATCAGCTTAAAGGGTGGTCCTCGCTCAAACAGGAAACATATCAAACAAACCAAGGAAAAGTATATTTCTGTCTTGAACAGACTTGCTAAGGGTAAAAGAGCCAATCTGACAAAAGATGAACGTCATGTGCTGAACATGTGGGGAGGTGATTTAGCGTCTAATCAACGTCTGGCGGATGCTTCAAAAGATATCAGGTTTCAACGCGGGCAGTCAGACCGTTTCCATAAAGGTCTGGAACGTTCTGGTGAGTGGCGTGATTACATTAATAAAACTTTCCTGGATCTCGATATGCCAGTAGAGCTGGCAGTATTGCCACATGTCGAGTCATCATTTAATCCGGAAGCATATTCACATGTAGGTGCAGCGGGTATATGGCAGTTTATTCGTTCTACGGGAAAACGGTATATGCAAATAGATTACCTGATTGACCAGCGAATGGATCCATTTACATCGACCGGGGCAGCAGCCAGATTGCTAGGACACAACTATCAGTTAACCAAAAGCTGGCCATTAGCGTTAACGGCGTATAACCATGGCGTTGCCAGTATGCGTCGCGCCATTAACAAGCTGGGTACGAGAGATATTGAAGTCATTGTCAGACGTTACAAAGGACGTTCATTTGGATTTGCATCTCGAAATTTCTATGTTGCGTTTCTCGCCGCACATGAAGTGGACCGCCATCCGGAGAAATATTTCGGTACAATTCATTATGCTGAGCCTGTGGAATATGAAACTGTGAAAACAACCAGTTTTATTTATGCCAGAGATATGGCTAAATTTTTGAATATCAGTAAATCACAACTGAAGAAACATAACCGATCTCTGAGAGAAACTGTCTGGAACGACAGCAAACGTATTCCAGAAAATTATTCATTACGCATTCCTAAAGCACTATTAAAAAAACCAGCAGTTGAATTAATTGCAGCAATTCCGGCAGAATATCGTTTTAACGAACAAACACCAGATCTGATTCATCAGGTAGTGCGTGGTGACACTATTTCTGATATCGCAAAACAATATGGTTTTCGCATTAGCGAGGTGATGGCGGCAAATGGAATGAGTAGTGGTCACTACATTCGTGCAGGCCAGAAATTACGTTTACCTGTGAAAAACAAAGCAGGTTCCATTGTGATAGCCGCCAATGAAAATATTCAAACTGTTGTATCCGATAAAGCAGAACCTGCAACAGACTCCAAAGCCGGCCTGGATAAGCCGAACCTGTCTGATGTCGCAGCAGTAGAGGATCCTGTAGTAGCACACGTAGAACAGACGTCTGACGACACATCAGATAATGATGTGTCGTCAGAGCTGGATGTCGGAGTTGTGACTGAAGCAGAGCTGGAAGTGAGTGAGGAGGTTTCACTTTTAACAGATCCTGCTGACTACACAGTAAGAGACGATATGACAATTGAAGTGCAGGCTTCCGAGACTCTGGGACATTATGCGGACTGGCTGGATCTGAGAGCCAGTCGACTGCGGGAGATCAACCGTTTGAAATTTGGTACACCAGTGGTTGTTAACCATCGTCTGTTGCTGGATTTCAGTGCAGTTTCAATTGAAGAATTTGAAAACAGGCGTATTGCTTATCAAAAGGATCTTCAAGAGGAATTTTTTACGCAATATCTAATTGAGTCAACCTATCAACATACGATCAGCTCAGGAGAGTCTTTGTGGGTACTTGCTTTGCGTAAATTTAAAGTGCCTATGTGGTTACTTCGACAACATAATCCGGATGTGGATTTTAACCGTATTCGCGCAGGTGTCGTTATTGTCGTCCCCAGACTGGTTGAAGTTCAGCAACGTCAAGAGAACTCAAGGAAAGTCAGTTAAAAAGCCAGGTAATGGGGATCAAGTGACATAAATTGCCGATGACAGGTCATATTTATGATCTGTCACACAATCTGCGCATCTAATTTTATTCATACTGACACCTCGACTAACCAATATGAGACTCATGTCCAGTACCGCGTGCTAATAATATGAAAGCTATATGTATGACAATCGTAGGCTTGTTTCTATGTACACAAGCTGCCGCCTGGCAGGGATACAACCTGGATACGGGCACTGTAATCATGGTTAATACTGAAGGCAGAGACGACATCACGATGGGCAATGTTGTGTATTTTGATTACGACACAGGATTGGAAAAAATCGGCTATCTGAATATGTATGAGCAGAATATCGGGTTACTGGTTGACCTGGATTCTGGTGAGCTTATGCGTGTAAAAATGGAAGGTCGTGAATAGAATTATATAATAATAAAGTACTCGAGAAGCTACATTTAAGCCACTGATTATATTATTAATCAGTGGCTTTTTTATGACTATGTATTGAGCCGGTTTGAAATAATATCTTCTACCACGGAAGGATCGGCAAGTGTTGATGTATCACCGAGATCATCCACCTCATTGGCGGCGACTTTGCGTAGAATTCGACGCATAATTTTACCCGAGCGTGTTTTGGGTAAACCAGGTGCCCACTGGATAAAGTCTGGTTTGGCAAAAGGCCCGATTTCTTTTCTGACTAATTCTATCAACTCCTGTTTCAAGTTATCGCTGGGCTCTATACCGACCATTGTGGTGACAAAACAGTATATAGCCTGACCTTTTATGTCATGAGAACAACCCACGACCGCAGCTTCCGCTACTGCTTCGTGTAGCACTAAAGCGCTTTCAATTTCTGCAGTACCCAGACGGTGCCCGGATATATTCAGTACATCATCGACACGTCCAGTGATCCAGTAATATCCATCTTTATCCCGTCGACAGCCATCTCCGCTGAAATAGTAACCGGGGAATTGTGAAAAATAGGTGTCGATAAATCTCTGGTGATCACCGTAGACGGATCTCATTTGACCCGGCCAGGGGAATTTCATTGCTAAATTGCCCTGGCACTCTCCGCTCAACTCATTACCTTCATCATCCAGAATGACGGGTTGAACACCAAAGAAAGGTAATGTGGCTGATCCGGGTTTGAGGTCAATAGCACCAGGCAGTGGTGTAATGAGGTGACCGCCTGTTTCAGTCTGCCACCAGGTATCAACTATTGGGCAGTGACCGTTGCCCACCTTGTGGTAATACCACTCCCAGGCCTCTGGATTAATGGGTTCACCGACAGTGCCCAGTAAACGCAGACTGCTGCGACTGGTTTTTTCTAAAAATTCATTACCCAGTGCCATCAGGGCGCGAATAGCGGTTGGTGCGGTATAAAAAGATTTAACCTGATGTTTGTCTATCACTTGCCAGAACCGGCTGCCATCCGGGTAATTGGGGACACCTTCAAACATTAATGTTTGTGCACCGTTGCATAACGGCCCGTATAAAATATAGGTATGTCCTGTTACCCAGCCTACATCTGCACTGCACCAGTAAACCTCATTATCTTTATAGTCAAATACATATTTATGTGTGATGGCAGCATAGAGGAGATAACCACCTGTGGTGTGCAGTACGCCTTTTGGCTTGCCAGTAGAACCGGAGGTGTAAAGAATAAATAATGGATCCTCAGCATTCATGGGTTCTGGTGAACACTCGCTGCTCTCGGTAGCGATTAGTTCGTGATACCAGTAATCTCTGTTTTGTGTCCATGAAATTTCATTGCCAGTACGCTTGACTACGACAACAGTACTGACGTTAGGGCATGCCTGTAGTGCCTGATCTGTGTTTGCTTTAAGTGGAATCGTTTTGCCACCACGTACACCCTGATCGGCAGTAATGACCACGCGACAATCCGAGTCCAGAATTCTGTCACGAAGCGCATCTGGTGAAAATCCACCAAATACAACTGAATGTACTGCACCAATACGTGTGCAAGCGAGCATGGCGATAGCGGCTTCAGGCACCATCGGCATGTAAATACATATGCGGTCACCTTTTTGTACGCCACGTGACTTCAGAGCATTGGAAAATTTGCAGACTTCTGCATGTAACTCTGCGTAAGTGATATGTTTGTCATCATCAGGGTTATCGCCTTCCCAGATGATGGCTGTTTGCTGCGCGCGCGTTCCCAGGTGACGATCAATACAGTTGTATGAAACGTTAAGTGTTGCACCTTCAAACCAGCGTATATGACCTTTATGATAATCCCAGTCCAGGACGTTGTCCCATTTGCTGAACCAGCTAACAAACTGATCTGCCTGTGTTGCCCAAAACTTTTCCGGATCAGACACGGACTGCTCATACATGGATTGATACTGGCTGGAATTAATAAGCGCTGAAGAACTAAATGAGGCAGGAACTGGGTATCGTTTATCTTCTGACATGGTTCTATTTCTCCACGATGCTTATAACGTTTTGAGTGTTTGTCACTATATTAGTGACTATACTTAAAATAGTCACAAATTTGTTTTATCTGAGTCATAAAATACCGGTATCACCGAACTATTAAATAATGATTTAATCGTTATTCTAACTATTTTTAATAAAATTAACATTATGTGTGAGTCTTCAACGCATTCGAATAAAATTCTGCCATCAATCAATGGACAAATTGACTGGGATCGTGTTGCACCCAGTTATCATCAATATATTTTAAGTCCATATGCGCCTCAAATGTTAGAGGAAAAACACAATCAATCATGCAGAAATCTGTTGATCAACTATTTGAATAATATTCCAGCGGATGAGTTCTCTAAAAAGAGAATACTGGATTTTGGATGTGGGCCAGGTAATCTGATCCCTAGTATGGGTAAAAAGCCGGCCCGCTTGGTTGGAGTAGACAAAAGCAGAGGCTCTATCAATATTACATGTGCCATCGCACAGGAAAATGAAATAGATGCTGAATTTATTTGTGATGATATATTAAATATACGTGATGAAGCCGGGTTTGATTTAATTATTTCGTCTAATTCGATTTTGCCAGGGAGCAGGGAAGAAGTTATTGCAATATTTAAAAAGTTGCATTCATTGTTACTACCAGACGGTAAACTGCTGGCGATATTACCGTCGTTTGATACAACAATGTATCTTAATGAGCTTAGAGTGAACAATAATGAAACTGTTGACAATATTCTGGTAGATGAAGAAACACTTGCATATGCTGATGACGGTCATCATTTGCAGTGTTATCACACGCCACAGTCGATTCGAAATGAAACCTCTTTGTCTGGGCTGAAGCTAATTGCCGATTTGAGAAAAGTCTATTATCCCTGGGAATTATGCCGGCAATTCGGCTACGGATATTATCCTCAATCCAAAGAGGAAATCTGGGACTGGTTTATGGTGGCAGAAAAAGCGACGTTATAAGTTTTTTACTGCTTCAAGTACCTCTGCAACATGGCCGTCGACTTTGACTTTTCGCCATTCATTTCTTAACACGCCTTTGTCATCTATCAGGAAAGTGCTTCTTTCAATTCCCATCACTTTTTTTCCATACATGTTCTTTTCTTTGATGACGTCAAATTGTCTGCATAATTTCTCTTCACTATCTGATAACAGATCGAAGCTGAAATCCAGTTTTGATTTGAAATTTTCATGAGACTTGATGCTGTCGCGGGAAACACCAAGTATGACTGTGTTGAGTTTAGTAAATTTTTTCGTGTTATCGCGGAAATTCTCTGATTCTTTCGTGCACCCAGGTGTGTTATCTTTTGGGTAAAAATAGAGCACAATATTTTTCCCCTTAAGTTCTGACAGGCTTTGTGTTTTATCGCCAGTTGAAGGGAGTTGGAAATTTGTTACTTTACTTCCGATTTTTAAGGCTGCCAAAACTTTCTGTCTCCTGAATGCAGGTGCATTATGTTTAAATTATTTGTTATTCTGTTGAGAGCTTGTATCGATTAAGTATATTTAAAAATGAATTTACTTAAAAGCATAATTATTACTATTATTGTCTGTGGCTGCTCTGCGCCAGTTAAAAACTACACAAACAAACTACAGGTCAACAGTGCAAGCTATAAGTTTATCGATGAAATTTTTGGATCAGATCTTGAACAATTACCTCAGCTGAAAATACCAGTGTGGGTAAAGCTTCCTGATGCCACGAAATTTCAGGCACCATACCCTGCAATAGTACTGCTGCATAGCTCATGGGGATTAAGTTCGCAGGAGAGTTATTATTCTGAAGTGTTTGCTGAAATGGGTATAGCCACTTATGTAGTAGATAGTTTTTCACCTCGTGGCGTAGGAAAAACATCAGAAGATCAGTCGCTGGTTTCCAGTGCTTCCATGATTAAAGATGCTTATCAGGTGCTCAGTTATCTACAGAATTTACCGGAAATTAATAACCGGAAAGTGGCTGTGATGGGGTTTTCCAAGGGGGGTATTGCTGCATTGTATTCGTCATTAAATGAAATTCGCAATGTGGTAAGTGATGATCAGGATGCACTGTTTGCAGCTCATATAGCGTACTATCCATGGTGTGGTATTCGCTTGCAAAACATGAAAACAACTTCTGTGCCTATCTTGATTCAAGGTGGAAAAAAAGACGTAATCACTCCTGCAAACATGTGTCTTCAACTGATTGAGCAGGAGTTTAGTCTTGAAGATAAATTGCAGATCAGTGTTGAAATACATGAAAATGCCAGACATGCATTTGACCACCCCATGTTATCAAGAATCCCGATTCCTATTTCCCTGAATGCACAGGTTCCCGGTTTATGTGAAATACACGAAAATGAACAAGGGAAATTTATTGAAACTCATAAAGGTATAGAAGTAAGCAGTGCTAACATTAAGACAGTGCTGGAAGATTGCAGTACTTTTAATGGCATTGCTGGTTACGACAAAGAATCAACACAGGCAGCACTATCTGTTACAAAACAGTTTATTATAAATCATCTTCTGCAATAAACCCCATGATCCATATGATACCTAAAGTCTTGTACGCCACACTCTTCGTTTGTTTTACGTCTGTTTCATTTGCTCAAAACCAGCAGGACGCAAGAAGACATATTGAAAGCGTCGCAAAGTCGAAAATTGAGTTTAACCCAGACAGGGTTTTAGTGTGTTCACAGCACGGGTGCAAAAAAATTAGTCAGGTATCTATTGATAAGGCAACATGGGGTGAGATAACCAGTCGATTTAATACACCCAATCTTGCCGCTGCCACTGAAAGGGCGCTATTGGCTGAATATATTGCAGATGTGGAAAAAGTGATGGGAAGAAAAACCCATACTAATTTTGATGTCGGGGGAACATTTAATGCCTACTTTACTAAACAAAATATAGACAGCAATCAGATGGATTGTATCGATGAGTCTACTAATACATTGAGCTATCTAAAGATGCTGGAGGTGGAGCATAAAATCAAGTCACATGAAATTGTCGGGCTTGTATCCCGTGGTGGTTTACTGGCCGGGTATCCGCATACTGCAGTACTCATTGAAGAGTTTGGCAGTAACGAGAAATATGTAGTCGATTCCTGGTTTTATAATAATGGCAGACCTGCTGTGATACTGCCTTATAAAACATGGAAAATAGGCTGGATTCCAAATTAAGGTATTTGTATGAGTGTATCCCGAAGGATGTCTGATAATTCCGGGTCAAATAAAATACGTGTGCGTTCTTCCATGACTTGAGTGACGTCTCCACAGTGGTAACGGTTTTTCTGGAATTTCTTAACAAATAGTTTTTTATCAGCGGGTGATAAAGAATTAAACTGGTCTTCGCCTGATCGAAAATTCTGGTTTAACTGTTGGATTTCATTTTCAATGGCACTTTTGTACAGTAAAGCGGAGTCTTTATTTGTTACTTTTTCCAGGAGAATGCGCAGTTCTTTATATTCTTCAGCAAAACTGTTGTCAGTATCAAGAAATGAAGCCGCAGACAAACCAGTCATGTGAAGAAAGCAGACAAATGAAATTATAAATAAAATTGGTGTTTTCATGGTGTTTCAACAGTTTATGTTCTCTGCTTATGGTAATAGTTGGATATAAATACTTGTGGAAGGTTCAGATAAAACAAGTCATTTTGGGTGATGCCTAGCGCTGTGCTATCCACTGTTGTATATCTATTTCCGGTAACGCGTTCCAGGCAGTATGCTGGCATGACTGCTGTGTGAACCTTGCTAGTAATAACATGTATTTTTCTCGAGTCATTGTGCTGCCACCCAATGAGGCCAAGTGCGCCGATGGAAGTTGAGTGTCAATGATATTGTAACCCCATGTGTCAAGATAGGCAGACAGGTACAACAAAGCAGCTTTGGAGGCATCTGTTTCCCTGCTGAACATGGATTCACCAAAAAATATAGTACCAATCGAAATCCCGTATATACCACCTATTAACTCGCCAGATTCACGGCACACTTCCAGAGAATGCGCGTAATTTAATTTATGCAGATAAGTGTATGCCTGTAGCATGTCATTTGTTATCCATGTGCCTCGGGAATTACTGCGAGGTTCAGCGCAAGCTTTCATAACATCTGTAAATGACCTGTCAAAAGATATTTTCCAGCGTTGTCTTCTTATGCTGCGTAATAAGCTTTTATGGGCAATAAAATCTTTAGGATATAAAACGCCACGTGGATCAGGTGACCACCAGAGTATAGGTTGGTCTTCTTCATACCATGGGAATAGTCCTTCATGATAGGCGCGCAATAATCTTGTTGGCGACAGATCACCACCGGCAGCAACTAAGCCTTCAGGCTCTTTTAAAGCAGACTCTGCATGAGGGAAGGGGGCGTAAGGGTCGTGTGGGTCCAGCCACGGCAGGTTAATGTCTTTCATTTTGATCAGCGATATGGTGACAAACTGAGTAATTCCTGACATTGATCGCGCATTGCACGTTGCTCGCGCTCACAGAATGTATAAATGGGTTGCTGAAATTCCTGATTGCTTACCCAGTGTGCCGACCAGGTTTTAGTAGGCAGAAAGCCGCGTGTTATTTTATGTTCACCTTGTGCGCCAGGTTCAAAGGTCTGTAATTTATTCTGTATGCAGAATTCAATACCCTGGTAAAAACAGGTTTCAAAATGCAGGCTTTTATATTCTTTCTGACATCCCCAGAAACGCCCGTACAGTGTAGTGTCGCCACGCAGGGTGATGGCACATGCAATATATTCATTTTCAAGTAGTGCAAACATAAATACGACTTGATGTCCCATGGTCTGGCAGATCTCCTTGAAAAAGTTAACGTTTAATGTGGGTACTCCAGACTTTCTGTCAAAAGTATCCTCATAAAAGCGCTGGGCAATTTCAATTTGCTGTTCGCTTGCATCGTTACCCTGAATGATATTAACAACAATTTTTTGTTCTTCAACCATGCGTCGCTCACGTTTTACCTTTTTACGCTTGCGAGAAACAAAAGTGGAAAGAAAATCATCAAAACTGGTGTAATTATGATTTTTCCAGTGATACTGACAACCCAGCCGTAACTGTAAATCATTATTTGAGCAGATTTGCGTGTCCTCGGCGTTAGTGAACAGCCAATGCATTCCACTCATATTCAATTTTTCTGCAACCCTGATGATTTGTCTGACCATCATTGATTTGATGGCAGGCTCTTTTGATAGCAATCGTGCGCCGGTCACAGGATTGTATGGAATTGAAGACACCAGCTTTGGATAATATTTTATGCCTGCCTGTTCATAGGCGGATGCCCACGACCAGTCAAATACAAATTCACCATAAGAATTGGTTTTGATATATAAAGGGCACAGGCCGACTAGTTGCCCGATGCTGTCCCGCACAGACAAGTGATAAGGGAACCAGCCAAACTGTTCTCCTACACACTGATGATTTTCCAGCGCAGCCAGGAATTCGTAACGAATAAAAGGGTCGGCTGTTCCAGACAGAGAATTCCACTCGTGGGCAGGGATTTCACTAATAGAAGGGTGAAAGCAAAGCGCGAGTGCCTTGCTTTCTTCATCGCTCATGAAAGGGTAAACGCGTAATGATTAAATTATTTGGTATCCAGTTGATCCAGATATCGTTCGGCATCAAGTGCTGCCATACAACCGGTGCCTGCTGAGGTGATAGCTTGTCGGTAAACATGGTCCATGACATCGCCCGCTGCAAATACACCTTCAGCACTCGTGGCGGTTGCATTGCCCGATAAACCACTTTGTACTTTGATATATCCACCTTCCATGTCTAGCTGACCTTCAAAAATACCCGTATTAGGCTTATGTCCGATAGCAATAAACACACCTTTCAGGTCAATCTCCTGTGTGGAATCATCTTTAGTACTCTTGATACGCATTCCGGTCACACCAGAACTGTCACCAAGTACTTCATCCAGTGTGTGATTCCAGGCAATGGTAATATTGCCGTTCTTTTCACGCTCAAATAATTTATCCTGAAGAATTTTTTCCGAACGAAGGCTGTCTCTTCTATGCACGAGAGTCACACTGGAGGCAATGTTCGATAAATATAATGCCTCTTCCACTGCAGTATTACCTCCGCCAATGACGGCGACATCCTGCTGTTTGTAGAAAAAACCATCACAGGTGGCACATGCGGATACGCCTTTACCTTTAAAAGCCTCTTCAGAGTCCAGACCCAAATACATGGCTGATGCACCCGTGGCAATTATCAAGGCATCGCAGGTGTATTTGCCATTGATGTCGCCATTGAGCGTGTATGGTTTTTTGCTGAAATCGACAGACTGAATATGGTCAAAAATAACTTCAGTCCCATAGCGTTCAACATGGGCCAGCATACGCTGCATTAGATCAGGTCCCTGTAATCCTTCTACGTCGCCGGGCCAGTTATCCACTTCCGTTGTGGTCATCAGCTGACCGCCTTGTTCCAGGCCGGTAATAATGACTGGATTCAGGTTGGCACGAGCAGCGTAGACGCCTGCGGTATAACCTGCAGGTCCTGAACCCAATATAATCAGCTTGTGATGTCGACTGTCGCTCATTGACATTAAATCTCCATGTTTTGATGTGATAAATGTGTGAATAAATACACTCGTAATTTCGAGACGTATCTTACGTAGCTCTTATAGTGGGGGCAAATATAAGTAAACCAAGCGATATTTAGATTAACCTGTGATTTCGCAAGGTTGTTTTAAATTTAGACTTGACAAGAAAGAATAAAAAATCAATGATTTAGATACTATTGTTGACCTATATACTTAGAAAGTGGCACAAGCAACGCTAAAACGAGCAAAACGAACGTCAGAATATCGATTGAATCTGGGTCATGGCCTGCGCGAAAGTGCCCTGGTGGTACTTGTGGCTGTGGGAGTCTACCTGCTGATGGCACTCATCAGCTTTGACCGAACCGATCCAGGCTGGTCTGTCAGTGGATCCGGTGGTGAAATCTCAAATATGGGAGGTTCTGCAGGCGCATTTTTTGCTGATCTGTTTTTATTCCTGTTTGGCTATCTGGCCTATCTGGCGCCATTTATGGTGGCATACAGCGGATGGCTACTCTATCGCGAAGTCAACGACAAGGGACAGGCGGATTACCATATTCTGGGTATACGCTGGGGAGGCTTCCTGCTTACTCTGGTGGCAGGCTGCGGATTGTCCTCATTACACTTTGACCAGGGTTTTCTTCCCTCAGATGCGGGCGGTGTACTGGGTAACCTGGTCGCCAGTGCGTTTGTGCTGGCATTCAGTTATGTAGGGACGACACTATTATTACTTGCATTGTTTTTTGCCGGTATCACCATATTTACCAGCCTGTCATGGCTAAAAGTGATTGATAGCACAGGTAAAATGACCGTAATGTTCTATGAATACATATGTCGTCAAACTGGCATATTAATAGAAGCTTATCAGGCGCGTCGTGAGAAATCCGGGGTTGAAGAACAGCGTGCGGTTAAGAAAAAGCGTGTAGAAGAAAAAATTAAAACTCACAGAAAGCCGCGCATAGAACCTACTATCGGGCAGGCACCCGTGAGTGAGCGTGTACAAAGAGAAAAGCAGATCCCGTTATTTTCCGGTAAATCTTCTGGTGAGCTACCACCATTAACCATGCTGGATCCTGCGCAGGAGCAAACGGCAGGTTATTCAGATAAGGCATTAGAAGCGTTATCGCGTCAGGTTGAACTGAAGTTGCTGGACTTTGGTGTTGAAGCCGAAGTGAGTGATGTACACCCTGGACCTATCGTGACACGCTTTGAATTACTACTTGCTCCAGGGCTAAAAGTCAGCAAAGTGACAGCGCTGGCGAAAGATCTCGCACGCGCCTTATCAGTGGTGAGCGTACGTATTGTAGAAGTGATACCCGGCAAACCTTCGGTAGGTCTGGAAATTCCTAATGAACAACGGGAAATGATCAGCCTGAGTGAGATTTTGCAATCGAGTGAGTACGATGAAGCACAATCACCTCTCACGCTTGGTTTAGGCAAAGATATAAGTGGCAATCCTATTGTTGTGAATCTGGCTGCAATGCCACATTTACTAGTGGCAGGGACAACCGGTTCAGGTAAGTCTGTTGGTGTAAACGCGATGCTGCTAAGTCTTTTATATAAAGCTTCACCAGCAGATGTTCGTATGATTCTGATTGACCCTAAAATGCTGGAACTCAGTGTTTATGAAGGTATTCCACATTTGTTGACTCCGGTAGTGACAGACATGAAAGAAGCCTCAAATGCACTGCGCTGGTGTGTGGCTGAAATGGAACGGCGATATAAACTTATGTCTGCATTGGGCGTGAGAAATCTTGCGGGTTATAACACGAAGGTTGAAGAAGCTATCAGTAATGGAGAGCCGATTCTGGATCCTTTATTTAATCCTGATGATCAGCTATCCGAAAACGTGACTGCTGATGAGTTAGCCAAGCTGCCAGTGATCGTTATTGTCGTGGACGAGTTTGCCGACATGATGATGGTAGTTGGTAAAAAAGTAGAAGAGCTGATTGCCAGATTAGCGCAAAAAGCACGTGCAGCAGGGGTACATTTAATTCTTGCTACGCAGAGACCTTCGGTAGATGTGATCACCGGATTAATTAAAGCCAATATTCCTACCCGCATTGCATATCAGGTATCGTCTAAAGTGGATTCAAGAACGATTCTGGATCAAATGGGTGCGGAACAATTACTCGGTCATGGTGACATGCTGTACCTGCCACCCGGTACCTCTCTTCCTGAGCGGGTTCACGGTGCATTTGTTTCAGATCAGGAAGTCCATAAAGTCTGTGATTACCTGCGCGAGAAAAGTGAACCTGACTATCTGGAAGAAATTATTCAGGATCCAGGCTCGGGCGCGGAATCAATCCCGGGTTTAGAGCCTATACAGAGTAGCGGTGACGATGATGACCCGTTGTACGATCAGGCTGTCGCCATCGTAACGGAAACGCGTAAAGCATCTATTTCATATGTGCAGAGACGCCTGAAAGTCGGCTATAACCGGGCTGCACGCATGATCGAAGAAATGGAAAGCAGTGGTGTCGTGTCGCAAGTTCAGTCTAATGGGACACGGGAAGTGCTGGCACCGCCCGCACCGAACTAAATAGTGTTATAACGTTCTAAATTAAACACTTTCACCTGGCTGAATTCTATGCGCATTTGCGGCATTATCCTTTTATTGATTTCTTTAATCTTTACTTCAACACAGTGTCTGGCGCAGACGACAGAGCAAAAACTGTTCGAATCCCTGCGTACGCTAAGCAGCCTGAAAGCCAATTTCTTTCAGCAGGTGGTCGATTCGAAAGGAGAAGTCACACAGGAAGCAAAGGGCACATTTGAACTAAAGAAGCCGGGCAGGTTTCGCTGGCACTATGATGAACCTCTTTCCCAGCAGATCATTGCAGATGGCAAAAATTTATGGCTGTTTGATATAGAGCTGGCACAGGCAACGGTTCAGCCCATTGAGCAGGCATTAGGCAGTGCACCTATTATTTTATTAACCGATTTAAAACCACTGTCAGACGATTTCGAAATTCGTGAAATGCCAGCGTCTTTTGGTCTGGACTGGGTAGCGTTAGTGCCAAAAATACAGGATACAGAATTTTACCGAATTGAGATTGGTATGGATGGCGATATCATCAGGGAGATGAGGTTACATGATCACTTCGATCAAAAAACCATAATTCGTTTTTCTGAAGTCACTGTTTCAGCTAATTTGCCTGATGCACGATTTAATTTTTCCATTCCCGAAGGTGTTGATGTCATTGGGTCGCCGCGCTAACGTAGCGGCATGTCTTCGACCACAGATCTATTCTCATCAGATTCAGAACTACAGTATCGGCCACTGGCTGACCGGATGCGTCCGCAGACAGTGGATGAATTTGTTGGGCAGCCACACCTGCTTAAAGACAATTCTCCTCTGCGTGTAGCCATAGATTCTGGCAGACCTCATTCCATGGTGTTGTGGGGCCCGCCAGGCACCGGTAAAACCACTATCGCGCATCTTATTTCCATACACTGTAAAGTCCCGTTTATTTCCATCTCAGCAGTGCTGAGTGGAGTTAAGGAAATAAGGGCAGCGATTGAGCAGGCAAAACAGTATCAGGCAGAACAATACCCGACAACAGTCCTGTTTGTTGATGAAGTCCACCGCTTTAATAAATCGCAGCAAGATGCATTTTTGCCTCATATAGAAAACGGGACTATCTGTTTCATAGGTGCGACGACTGAAAATCCATCTTTTGAACTGAATAATGCGCTGCTTTCACGAGTGCGGACCTATGTGCTAAAACGACTTGAGGTAAAAGATATTAGTGAATGTATTGTTGATGCGCTGAATAATACTGAACGAGGCCTGGCTGATCAGAAAATTGATATTGATGAAGCGCTCATTGAGACACTAGCCACCGCAGCCGATGGTGATGCCAGACGAGCCTTAACGCTACTGGAAGTTGCCAGTGATTTAGCGAAAGAGCATCAACATGGTAAAACTATCGATCAGGAAGTCATCGAACAAGTCACGCAAACAAGCCTTAGGCGTTTCGACAATAAAGGTGAATATTTTTATGATTTAATTTCCGCGCTGCATAAATCAGTGCGCGGCACCGATCCGGATGCAGCGCTTTACTGGTACTGTCGAATGCTGGACGGCGGATGTGATCCTGTCTATATTGCGAGACGGGTTGTGCGAATCGCATCTGAGGATATTGGCAACGCAGATCCCAGAGGACTACAGATTGCATTAAATGCCTGGGATACATTTACCCGTCTGGGCAGCCCCGAAGGTGAACTCGCCATTGCTCACGCCATTGTATTTTTGGCATGTGCACCAAAGAGTAATGCGGTTTATATGGCGTATAATCAGGCAATGAGCGATGCCAGAAGTAAAGGTACACTGGAAGTGCCCATGCATCTTCGTAATGCACCGACCAAATTAATGAAAGATTTGGATTACGGAAAAGATTACCGTTATGCTCATAATGAGGAAGATGGATTCGCCAGTGGCGAAAACTATTTTCCGGATGAGCTTTGTGGTACAAGATATTACTCGCCAGTCGAGCGGGGTCTAGAGATTAAAATCAAAGAAATGTTGCAAAGATTACGCAGTAAAAACCAAGGAAACCAAAGGTAAAGATATGTCAGATGAGCTTAAGCTTTCGAAGGAATTTATTGATAATGTGATGAAGGTAGTAATGACTACCGACAGCCGTGCCAAAGACCCGTTTGTGGGCAGTCAGTATCTGGCCGCGATTGTTGGCTATGTCGTCGGCACTTCGTCAATACCGAGTCAGGAAAAGAAAGAAATTATGGATGAGTTGAGCTCTTTTATGCATCATGTTTATCAGGACGTGTCACAGCAGCCGCAACAGCAGCAACCCCAGTCAGCACCCGTCGCTCCTCCAGGCAGTGCCTTTGGTATCTGGAAGCCGGGAGACTCATGATTTCTATATTGATCTTGTTGATTCAGTCAGTATAATTTTCACATAGAACTTCATTAAACAAACACACAAGGGCATTAAGATGGACGAAGAAGCGATTAAAACAGTGATTACAGTGGTCATTATGTCAATTCCAATTGTTGTTATTGCCGTGGCAGTGATGGACAGATTTTTATTCTGATCAGACTGTTTAAGGGAATTAAAAAAGCCGCATTTAGTGCGGCTTTTTTGTTTTTAAACAATTAGTTAAATAATTATATTAAAGTAAATTCTAGTCCCTTCTAAGCCGGTCTGACACAGCAATGGGGGTGGGGAACCTGAGTACGACCAGGTAGGACGAAAGCACGAAAGTGATAATTGTCGATACGTGAATCAAATAAGCGGCCTTCTCGCCAATGACACTCACATTGAGCGCAAGTGCACCCAGCAGAATCGAGAACTCACTCAGCTGGCCAATTCGGTAACCAATTTCGTTAGCAACTTTAGCATCTTCCTGTCCCAGACTGGTCAGTAAAAACCTGAATGTAATTGGTTTAATCAGCATTACCAGTCCTGCAATAATCAGTGCAGGAACTATTACCTGCGAAAGTATATCCAGTTGAAAACTGGCACCAATGGCAAAAAAGAAAATGATTAAAAAGAAATCACGCAGTGGCTTAAGACTCTCTGCTATGAATAATGCAATAGGACTGGTAGCAATCGACACTCCCGCAATGAATGCTCCAATTTCGTGAGACAAGCCGACATAGGCAGCAAGTTCAGAAATGCCCAGGCACCAGCCGATTGCCACCAGGAAAACGTATTCCAGAATTTTATCAAATTTTCTAAAAAGATAGGACAATACATATTTGGAAAAATAGAATGTGAAAGCAATCAATATGGGTAATGAAATAATTAATTTAATCAAGTCATTGGCACCCGCCTGGCTGGTATCCGCACGAGAGTGAAGGAATAACAGCATGATGATAGCTATTAAATCCTGAAGTAATAAAATACTTACAATGACTTCACCGGTATGTCGGTGGTGCAATACAGTGGTAGGCAATAATTTCAAACCAATAATCGTGCTGGAAAAAACCATGCTGCCGGCAATGACCATGCATTCAACGGGTTTGAAGCCCATCGCGTATGAAGCAATATACCCAACAACAGCAAATACTCCCGAGGATACCAGTGTTAGTAAAGTGGCATCTTTAAGTAAGCTGACTAATTTATTGGGATTTAAGCTTAAACCCAAAAGAAACAATAGAAACATAATGCCAATGTCAGCGACCTGCTGAATGAAATCGTGGTTTTGTACAACACCAAGTCCTGAAGGACCGAGTAAAACACCCAGGGCAATATAGGCGATCAATAATGTCTGGCGCGCATATAACGCAAGTGTTGCCAGTACTGCGGCACCAGAAAAGATAACAAATATTGTAAATATGATTTCGTCTGAATGATTCATTAAAGTGATTATTTAATCAGTTACTTTTACCAGATCCAGCCAGTGTTTTACCGGAATAGGAGAGTCTTTCTGTAAATGCAGTATGCAACCTATATTGGCGCTGGCGATAATATCGGGTTGTGACTTTTTAATTTGGGTAATTTTATTGATCCGTAACTGGGAAGCAAGCTTGGGTTGCAATAATGAATACGTTCCGGCAGAACCACAACATAGATGGCTGTCTTTAAAAGTTGCCAGCTGATAGCCGGCCTGGCGTAATATAACTTCCACGACATTGACAATTTTTTGATTATGCTGAAGTGTGCATGGCGGATGGAAAGCCACAGTGAGAGGTGTATCCAGGCTGGCTGTAAATTTTTGCCTCGCTAAAAATTCACTGGCATCTTTCGTTAAATCAGAAATAACTTTGGCTTTATGTGAATATGCATCGTCATTTTTTAGCAGTCGATAGTAATCTTTAACCATGCTCCCGCAGCCGCTGGCACTCATGATAATGGCACTGCATCCACTTTCGATATCAGGCCACCAGCTATCAATATTTTTCTTTATCATGTCAAGTGATTTTCCTGGCTGACCATTATGATGTTGAATGGCACCGCAGCAATGAACACTATTTGATGTCACGACCTTAACATTCAAAGTAGAGAGTATGTTGGTCAAAACGCGGTTAATATCAGGAGAAATGACTGACTGAACGCATCCATCAAGCAGAATAACTTTATTTTCGAGCTTGTTGTTAGTGTCAATGCTAACAGGAACTTTCTTTGCTGCAGGCACGGCGCCAATTAATTTGGCTAACAGGTAAACTGGTCTAAAGCGGGCAGGATAAGGAAAAATGCTACAAATCAGCCAGCGTTTGAATGATGAAAACAAACTGCGCAATTTTTTATTGTCGACAGTTTCTCTGCCAATTTCTATTAGCTCGCCATAATTAACACCTGAAGGGCAGGTGGTTTCACAGTTCATGCATGTGAGACAATTGTCTAAATGTTTCAAAGTGCTCGAAGTAGTCTGATTTCCTTCCAGCATTTCTTTGATCAAATAAATGCGTCCACGTGGGCCATCCAGTTCATTACCTGTGACTTGATGCGTTGGGCAGGTTGCATTGCAAAAACCACAGTGTACGCATTTGCGAAGTATTTCATCAGCGCGTTGACCAGTTGGTGTAGATAATAATGTTTGAGGGAGATTCGTCTGCATGATTAACACCAGGAATACATGCGACCTGGATTTAATATCCTGTTCGGATCAAATGCAGATTTCAGGTTTAAGTGCAGTTTTTTTAATTTGGGGTTTATATCGGCTAAACAGTCTTCAGGTTTTGATTTGCTCCTGAATAAGCTGCTATGCCCATTGATAGCCTGACACTGACTGATAACGTGTTCGGCATTTTCTTCAGATTTTATCCAGCGCAAGCCACCATTCCATTCAATGCATGCTTCTCCGTTAACAGAGGGCGTGGGTGCATTAGTGGGCATTATCACGCGCCACAAGGGTTGTTCGGTCTGGAAAAATTCATGTTCATGGTTTTTGATATTTTTCCAGAATGTTTCGCTGCACGATATTTTTTCTCCACCTATTTCCTGATGAAGTTTTTCGATGCTTTTTTCCAATCCTGCCATACGGACATGCAATGTGCTGTTACAGTAATATGTCGCGCTGATGGGAAGTTGTGTCTGTCTCCATGCATTCATTTTCTTTAATGCATCATCTGGTTTGACTTCCAGTGCAAGCGTGATCTCTGCTTGTGGTCTGGGAGCTACTTTGATGGATACCTGGGTTAATACACCTAATGTACCAAACGCTCCGCACATTAATCTTGATGCATCATAACCGGCCACATTTTTTATAACTTTACCGCCAAATTGCAGATGCTCGCCCATGCCATTAACAATATGTACTCCGAGTATGCAGTCTCGCAATGACCCAGCATAAGGTCGGCGCGGGCCAGATAATCCACATGCCACGGCACCACCTAGTGTCGCAGTGGGACTGAAGTATGGCGGCTCAAATGGCAATATCTGATTATTGGCAGCCAGTGTCGATTCAATTTCTGATAGTAACGTGCCATTGCGTGCTGTAATAAATAGCTCAGAGGGTTCGTAATCAATAATTCCCGCATTGCCGGAAACGTCTAGCGATTTAGCCGATATTTGATTTCCGTAAAATTTTTTACTTCCTCCGCACTGTATTTCTAATGCCTGCTTTGAGGCATTTGCTTTCTCTACGGTGGTGCGTAATGTCTGGATGAAATCAGAATCAGACATGATTAAAATCGGGGTAAATCTTTGAAAGGCATTTCTCCTGCGTGCACATGCATCGCGCCAAATTCTGCACAGCGTTGTAATGTTGGAATTACTTTTCCAGGGTTGAGTAAATGCGCAGGATCAAATGACTCTTTAATGCGCTCAAACTGATCAAGCTCTTGACGTTCGAACTGTACACACATTTGATTTAACTTTTCGATGCCAACTCCATGTTCGCCGGTAATGGTTCCACCAACACTGACACATAATTCCAGAATCTTCCCACCAATAAGTTCTGCTTTTTCCAGTTCGCCGGGGTTGTTGGCATCATACATAATCAGTGGATGTAAATTACCATCGCCGGCATGAAATACATTGGCAACGGCTAAACCAATCTGGTTTGAGTAGTTTGAAATCTCACTCAATACATGTGCCAAATGCTTGCGTGGAATTGTGCCATCCATGCATAAATAGTCTGGTGAGAGCTGACCTATGGCAGGGAATGCCGACTTGCGTCCTTTCCAGAACAGTTCCTGTTCATCGCTATCGCGTGCTATTTTTACACTCACTGCATCAAATTGTTGGCACTGGTGGATGACCTGATCAATTTCCCATTGTAATGAATCAGCGTAACCATCCAGTTCGCATAGCAAAATTGCAGCAGCATCAGTGGGGTAGCCTGCATGGCAAAAATTCTCGGCGGCATTAATGACGGCCTTATCCATCATCTCCAGTCCTGCCGGGATGACGCCGCTTGCAATGATATTGGCAACTGCGTTGCCTGCATTTTCGACATCATTAAATGCAGCCAGAATGACTTCTCTATGTGCTGGCCTTGGCAATAACTTAACCCTGGCTTCAAGCATAATCGCAAGCATGCCTTCAGAACCCGTGAGTAAAGCGAGAATGTCGTATCCCGGGTTTTCGTAGCACTCGCTGCCAACAGTGATGACTTCACCATCAATGGTAACAAAAGTGACTTCCAGTAAATTATGGATAGTAAGCCCGTATTTCAGGCAGTGCACACCGCCGGAGTTTTCGGCAATATTGCCACCAATAGTACAGGCTATTTGTGAGGAAGGGTCTGGCGCATAGTAAAGTCCAAATTCTTCTGCAGCCTCCGATATGGCTAAATTGCGTACACCTGGGCCTACGCGTGCATATTGCAGTTCATGATTGATTTCCAGAATCTGGTTGAGTCTGGATAAGTTGAGCAGAATTCCATTTGAGATGGGATGCGCGCCACCGGATAAACCAGTACCCGCGCCACGAGTCACAATCGGGATGCTTTCCTCGTTGCAAATTTTTATAATATCGATTACTTGCTGAGTGGTTTCCGGTAATAATACTGCCAGAGGCAATGACTTGTAAGCGGTGTATCCATCACACTCATACGGACGCATTGTTTCAGTAGAGGTGAGTATGTTGTGTTTTTTCAAACAGCTGGTAAATAGGGCAGGAATTTCACTTCTATTCGGCATATGCTTATAGTTTTTTCGTCCTGAATGAATTGTTGATTGAGAATACCTTAATTAACCTCAACGTGGCTATACAATGATATTAATTTGGATTGCATTAGGTGGTGGAATCGGTTCCGTACTTAGATATTTGATGTATACAAGAATCGATCAACTGCATGATTATTCATTTCCAGTCGGGATACTTGCAGTCAATGTTATCGGTTCATTTCTCATGGGCTTTCTGGCATGGACACTAACTAATCACATAACGTTGCCAGAAGAACATCGCGCAGCTATTTTAATTGGCCTACTTGGTGGTTTTACAACGTTCTCGGCGTTTTCCCACGATACTCTGCAGCATTTTATTCAGGGGCAGTATATGGCCGTATCGCTGAATATTGTGTTGAGCGTAGTACTCTGTATTATGGCGGCCGGCGCTGGATTAATCATGGCCAAGTCATTCTTAACTTAACTATTAATACGCACCTATGCTAGACCCAAAATTATTACGAAGCGATTTCGAAAATGTTGCCAGAGACCTGCAAAGAAAAGGTTTTGAACTGGATCATGCACTTTTTTCGTCTCTGGAAGAACAGCGCAAACACTTGCAGGTTGAAACACAGGAGTTACAAAGTGTTCGCAATCAGCGCTCAAAAGAAATTGGTGCGGCCAAGGGGCGTGGTGAAGATATTGCGCCCTTAAAAGCAGAAATGGATGTATTAGCCAAGACGCTTAAAGAAAAAGAATCACAATTAAATGAGCTTCAGTCGCAGCTACAGGAGTGGCTGATGGGGATTCCAAATATTCCTCATGAATCTGTTCCGCCCGGTAAAAATGAAGAAGACAATAGAGTTGAGCGAACATGGGGTGAACCGACACAATTGGGCTTTGAAGCAAAAGATCATGTTGATTTAGGTGAAGGTCTGCAGCAACTGGATTTTGAAACAGGGGCCAAGATTACGGGTTCACGTTTTGTTGTATTGCATCATGACATTGCCAGGCTGCATCGCGCATTAATTCAGTTCATGCTGGATATGCACACGAAAGCCCATGGTTACACCGAAGTCTATGTGCCGTATATGGTGAATGCCGATAGTTTGCATGGCACAGGACAGCTGCCTAAATTTAAAGAAGACTTATTCAAAATTGACACTGACAGTGATTATTATTTAATTCCGACAGCAGAAGTACCTGTTACAAATATCTGGCGAAATGAAATTGCGAACATTGAAAAACTGCCCATAAAATATGTTTGTCATACCCCTTGTTTCAGGTCTGAAGCGGGTTCCTATGGTAAAGATACCCGTGGTCTGATTCGACAACACCAATTTGAGAAAGTGGAACTTGTTCAGCTTGTTCACCCGGACAATTCCTGGCAGGCATTAGAAGAATTGACGGGTCATGCTGAGGCCGTATTACAGACACTGGATTTGCCCTATCGATTAGTGACATTGTGTGGAGGTGACCTGGGTTTCTCTGCGGCAAAGACTTATGATCTTGAAGTATGGTTACCCGCACAGAATTGCTATCGTGAAATTTCATCCTGCAGTAATTTTCTGGATTTTCAGGCGCGACGCATGAAAGCGAGATGGAAAGATAAAGATAGCAAGCCGCAGTTATTACATACACTGAATGGTTCGGGGCTGGCAGTCGGCAGGACTTTAGTTGCTATCCTTGAAAACTATCAAAATGAAGATGGTACGGTACGTATTCCCAAGGCGCTTGTGGGATACATGGGTGGAATTACAGAACTGGAACCCATTAAATAAAGGGTAGGCATAAAAAAAGCCTGCACGGGTTGGGGCGCGCAGGCTTTAAACTCATACTAGGTACGAGTTTTGGGGACTCAGTATTGTTGGTTGCTGCTTGTACGGCCTTATTATCGGTTTGATCGCGCAGAAGCTTAGCTATGGTGAACAATAGTACAATATATTACATGTGTAAACCTATGTAAAACACTGTTATTTATAAAGATAGTTGTTTTGTTAAATTATTAACCACATTTTGTCTATGCTTTGTCTAATACAATGCACAGGCTACCTATATTTTTACTAATACAACAAGAACTACGTAATGCAAAAAGTCGCAGAACTTAAACAACGTTTTCCACATGCTGGAAAAGTAGAATGGATAGGCTTGCGAACCCATAGAGGTGCTGAGATCGAGGAAAAATCTTCCATCCAGGCGATTACTGATCATGGGTTAGATGGGGACAAGGCGGGAAAAAGGCCTGGGGGCAAGCGCCAGGTAACGCTAATTCAGGCGGAGTACATCGAGGTGATTCGTTCTCTGATGCCGCAAGCCAATATAAATCTTGCTGATTTGCGTCGCAACATTGCCGTATCCGGGCTGAACCTCAATGCATTAAAAGACTGTACGATTCGAATTGGATTATCAACATTTGAAATCACAGGATTCTGTCATCCATGCAGTAAACTGGAGTCACAACTCGGTGAGGGGGTATTCAATGCCTTGCGTGGACACGGAGGCCTTACTGCCAAAGTCATTGATGGTGGGCTAATCCAGTTAGGTGATGAAATTAAGGTATTAAAGGTTGGTTAACCATTTTCACGTAAGCATTTCCAGGCAAGCCAGCACCACGCAATAATGAAGGATGTACCACCAAATGGCGTGATCATTCCTAGCCAGGTCATACCCGTGGTACTCAGAACATATAAACTTCCACAAAATAATACAATGCCAAGATTCATTAGCCCGGCAATTGCTGAATAATTAGCTTGAGGAGTATTTTTTGCAATCAGGCCGACAAGAATTAACCCTAATGCATGCCAGAAATGGAAGTCAGCCGCCGTGTTGAATACCTGTATGCTACGTTCACTTAAATGCTTCTCAAGCCCATGTGCTGCAAATGCGCCCAGTGCTATGGCTAAGGCGGCATTGAAACTGCCGACAGAAATTATTACATTGTGTTTCATAAAGTTTATTTTTCGTTACTAACTGGAGAGTATAGTGCCTACATTTGATATTGTCTCTGAAGTCGACACACATGAGTTATCTAACGCCATCGATCAGGCAAATCGAGAAATAGGTAACCGATTTGATTTTAAAGGCAGCAATGCCAAAATCACACTTAAAGATGACGTGGTGTCAATGGAAGCTGAAGTGGAGTTTCAGATTAAACAAATCTATGACGTGGTAACACAGAAGATGGCTAAACGCGGGATTGATCTGAATTGTGTAAGTAAGGGCAAATTAATAGAAGCCAATAAACGTGCTACACAGGATATCACGATCAATCAGGGTATCAGTTCTGATATAGCCAAGAAAATTACCAAGCTTATAAAAGAAAGCAAAATGAAAGTGCAGGCACAGATTCAAGGTGAAAAAGTACGCGTGACAGGCAAGAAGAGAGATGACTTGCAACAGGCAATGCAGTTATTACGCGAACAGGAACTCGGTGTGCCGCTACAATTCGATAACTTTAGAGATTAACTTACTGGCCGACCAACCAGATAAGAAGTATTACAAATCCAATAACGCCAAGTAACGGCAGTAACACCGCATTCCAGTCACCTGACTCAGCTTTTGGACTATTTAAAAACATCTGTTTGGCACGCGGAAACAGAAACACCAGCATTAAAATCAAGAATATTGCGCTGGCAATTTGTATTCCATCCATACTGTATACCTCTTAAAATAAAAAAGCCCACTGATGACTCAGCGGGCTTATGTTTTATTAACTGTGTCAGTGATTAATCATCGCCACCAAATATCCCCAGAATGTGTAACAGACTGACGAAGATATTATAAAGACTCAGATATAAAGAGACAGTTGCATTGACGTAATTAGTCTCGCCACCATTAATAATACGGCTGGTATCAAACAATATAAAGCCGCTCATAATTAATATAATCGCAGACGATAACGCAAGAGACAGTGCCGGGATCTGTAGAAACAGGTTGGCAACCATGGCGAGTATCGCAATGATAAGTCCTACCATGAGAAATCCACCCATGAAGCTAAAGTCACGCTTTGTTGTTAAAACATAGCCTGAAAGTGCCAGGAAGATAATGCCTGTTCCACCTAGTGATGTGGCAATCAGCTCAGGTCCATTAGATAAGGCTAGGTAGTGATTAAGAATGGGGCCAAGGCCAAACCCTAAAAGACCGGTGATAGCAAATACAACACCAATTCCTGCTGATGAATTCGCAGTACGCGGTAACACGAACCAGATTAAACCCATTGCACCAAAAGAACATACCAAAGATACAACATGACTGACATGAAGCATCATTGAGATACCTGCTGTTAGTGCACTAAACAGGAGGGTGAATGAAAGTAGCAGATATGTATTTCTAAGTACCTTATTGATACTTACTGCTGATGTAGTTGAAATCGACGGATTAAAATTGTTCATTCAAAAGCCTCAATAGTGAGAATTAGTTAATTAAAAAGTATATTAAAGTAGTACCAAGTTTACTACATGTGCAACCACATTATCGGCAATTGCTCGATTATATACACTAATATAGTGACAAAATTTCTAATTTCAAGTTGCAGTCAGCGTATCACCAATTGCCAGTATATTTACTGTTGTTATTATCCATTCTGACCACATTTTTGGGTTGTGCGGATAGCACACAAATAAATCTATTCCAGGCATTAGGCTGTTGATTTATGGTCAATATGTGGTCGAAATAGGGGCTTCACACTACTTCGTCAAACAATAGGTCAATTATGGGTAGCCCGGAGGAAAGGCATATGGTAAAAAGCCTCTTCCAGTAAGCAGTGCTGATTTTTGCCCACAGTTATCAATAGCTTACTTACTAGTTATTTAGACCAGATACGGAGAGGTGGCAGAGTGGTCGAATGCGGCGGTCTTGAAAACCGTTGACGGGTTAAACCGTCCGGGGGTTCGAATCCCTCCCTCTCCGCCACACAGTCTTGTCTCTACCCAGAGATACTTTATTAATATCTAAATCGTTAGAAATTTCAGTCATTTGCGTGGATGCCGTGAGGGCAATTGAGTCCGCAAGCCGTCCCATCTGCGCCTTTATATCTAATTAACTATGAAATGTCTCAGATCGAGAATTGGCGAGTCACGTTTGAGTCCTAAATTTCAGTAAATCCAAGGTATTTTCGCTGTTTTTTCCAGTCTAAGGGGAAGCCATTACGTAATGTTGTCATGGTTAGTTGCGGTGGAAGATGCCCTTCAAAGATAGAGACAATAATATCGGGCGCAAGAAAAGCCAATCGCAGTCGCCGCGTGACGTAGGAGCGATCCAGGTATTCTTTCGTTGCAATGTTCTGGATCGAGACGACATCTCCATTCAACAATTGCTCGTTCCACATCAATGCCTGAGTTAATCCTTGTTGAATTGATTTTAATGTTGAAGGATCAATCGCCTGGTCTTCATAACTTGGCATGATGATTTTCATTTCCATGCCACAACGACGCAGATGTATGGGGATCTCGATTTTATGTGTTTCATCACTTAAATGATTTATCTCTAATAATCGTCCGAGTCCGGCCAGTTTTAATTGAATAGAAATGTGGGTTTGACTTACCATAATTTTTTCAATGAACTGTTGCAGCCATTGAATGTGTTGTGAAGGAGCATTGTTCTTCCAATTCGATGCCAATACCTCTGCTTTCTTGATGAACATTTGCTGTGTAAGAGCATCTTTTAAAAAGGTTTTAAATAATGAGGTGAGTTGTTTGGGTGATTGCAGTAACTTTAATAATGCTTCAATGACAGGGTGTTCAATTTCCCGTGCAGCGATTCGAATCACACTGCCACCCTTGCTGTCGCAATAATGTAACAAGGCTTGGCTGACATAATAACGATAACGCCGATTCTTTTTGGTGGCATGAGACGGACTCATGGCATTACCTTGATCATCGAAAAGGAGTCCAGATAAAAGGCTCGGTTGTTTGGCATGCACCCGATGCTTTTGTGTATGTCGATTACAATGAAGTATGGTTTGTACTTGCTTCCAAGTTTCTTCATCTAACAGCGGTTGATGTAAGCCATCAAATACGTTTCCACGATGTTGAACCTTGCCAACATAGAGTGGGTTTTTAAGAATGGTATAAAGAGCACCTCGACTAAACGGTTTATTCTGTTTGCTATATAAATTTTCTTGTTCGATGTGCTCTTTAACACTTCGGACACACTGTTCTTTTATATACGTATCAAAAATAAAGCGAACCACTTTGGCTTCTGTTTTATTAATGACGAGTTGTTTCTCTTGAATGTCGTAGCCCAAGGGAATGGTGCCACCCATCCACATGCCTTTGCGTTTGGAGGCGGCGATTTTGTCACGAATGCGTTCGCCGGTTACTTCCCGCTCAAACTGGGCAAAAGACAACAAGACATTCAATGTCAGTCGTCCCATTGACGATGAAGTAGTAAATTGTTGAGTGACAGACACGAACGAGACGCCATGTTGATCAAACAAATCCACAATGCGCACAAAGTCAGCCAAAGAGCGACTTAACCGATCAACTTTATACACCACGACGATGTCGATTTGCTTTTCTTTGATGAGCGTTAATAACGAAGAGAGTGCAGGGCGATCGACATTGCCGCCTGAGAACCCGCCATCATCAAAACATTCTTTGAGAATTATCCACCCTTCATGGCGTTGACTTTTGATATAGGCTTCACACGCTTCGCGTTGCGCATGCAATGAATTGAACGATTGTTCAAGTCCTTCTTCAGACGATTTACGCGTGTAGATGGCGCATCGTAATTTCTTGCTTGCACTCACGTTGACTTTGTGACACCAAAGAAACGAGGTCCGGAACAATGTGCACCGGTAATGGATTTGGCGACATGGGAAAGACTGCGATAAACCTCTCCACCATATTCATAACCAAACTCAAGCACGGTGACTTCATAGACCTGACCTTGCCATTCGCGCACCAGACGCGTACCGACTTTATAGTGAGTTTTCTTACTTTGAGTCACAGAGATGACACGTTGCAGTAAGGAGTGGCGTAATAAGTGGGGATCTTCACCACATTGTTGCACTTGCAGTGTCCAGGCAATCTGGCCTTTAAGAAAATGAAGACTGGCTTTGGGAGGAGGGGGTTGACCGACGACTTCGAGATAGTAGCCGCGCAGATCATTACTATTTAAAGTTTCAATATCTTTCACCATTTTTCCAACATTCACCTATAATTACTAATACCCATTCGTCCATACGGTGGGCAGCAAGTCCAGTGAAAAACTAAGATTTGCTCAATAAAATGCTTTGGTAAGGGCGAGAATTCGACACTATTAGGTATCAAACTACGAATTTCTAGATACAATATATTTAATTTGATTACTGATTTTGGTGAGAATTTTTAGAGATGCTTAAATCTAGGAGTTTACTATTTTAATAATCTGTCAAGCCGTATAATTTAATTATTATCAATTCAAATTGAACTTAATATTGAAATTCATAGTCAGAGAGGATAGTGTATATCAATGAGTAGGAATTATGACGCAAGGAAAAACCATCAATAAATCAGATCGATCAAACACGATAATAAGTGTTTTCGCGATGCTATTGATGTCATTTCTGCCTTTAAGCTCATGGAGTGGTTATTTAATTATAGATTCAGATAAGTCGTCGGACATGCAGATGATGGCTGAATCTGAAATGAACTCTAATTCCATGCCCTGTCATTCAATACCTTCTAAAAATGTCGCGATAGACCATGAAGCATGTAATGACGAATGCTGTGACCAATCGGGTTTGGATACACTGTGTAGTGGTTGCACGCCTAGCTGTGCCTTCGTAAAACATTTTTCCTATGCCACTGATTCATTCAATTCATCCCTGGTGCAAAATCAATTGGTTCTATTTTCTACCAATCTAATTAATACACAATTTCCAAGTCCTCCATTCCGCCCACCTGCGGCATAAATTTATATCTATCTGTTGTTCAATCAGTGTTGAGTAGCACTTAGTCACTCACGCACTTTTTTCAAGATACTTTATTCTCAGTCCAGTCGATTAAAGCTGTGGCATGTGAATAGTGATATGGATTTAACTCATGAGTTAAATCTCAAAAATAAAAACATGTACATTTTAGGGTGAAATTGGAGTAAATATGAAATTATTAAAAACGGCAATAATATTGATTTTTGTAGGAATATTTTTTGGTGTTGGTGTTATTTATTCTGGCTATATCAATGTCGGAGCAAATGTTGCTGACAATAGACTAATTGATTGGCTGCTTGTTACAGCACGAGAGAAATCGGTAGAGCGTCACTCAAAAAATATAACTAACAATGTACCAAATCTAGAGAATCAAACCATTATACTGGCGGGAGCAAAAAACTACGATGCGATGTGCGCATCGTGTCATACTCCACCAGGCGAATCCAAATCACCGCTTTCTATTGGGCTTAATCCTCCTCCACCGGATCTGCAAAAGGAAGTACAGGACACATCTGCCAAAGAACTTTTTTGGGTAACAAAAAATGGAATTCGCATGACTGGCATGCCAGCATGGGGTGAAACACATGATGATGATGTGATCTGGTCTATGGTCGCGTTTATAAAAACCTTACCAAATATGACCTCTGATGATTATACAAAAATAATCGCGCTGACCAAGCTTAAAAATAACAACACTCCAGAAAAGGCTGAAGAAGGGCATTCAGGTCATTCGCATTGAAGAATGTAATTTGACAATCATTAAGAGATATGTGCTGTCATATTACTGTGTATAATTTAATTTGACTATAGTATTACTGTGCTGCTTGAGGACTATATTATGAATAAAGATAAAACTTTAGATCGCCGACGATTTTTACAATATTCCTCTGCGATGTCAGCGTTTATAGGTTACCAGTGTGTAGCGCCTTCATACGTTTGGGCAACCTCAACGAAGAGTTCTATTGCCGGTTCAAATAATCATAAAAAAGAAATTGATCTAATCATCGCCCAGCATGAGATAAAAATCGGTGATCGAAATGCAAAAATTACCGCGATTAATCAAACACTTCCAGGTCCACTTCTTCGGTTACAAGAAGGTGAGGATTATTTGATACGTGTAAACAATCAATTAATGGAAGATTCATCCATACATTGGCACGGCTTAATTGTCCCTCCGAATATGGATGGAGTGCCTGGTGTCAGTTATGCGGGTATCAGACCCGGTGAAACATTTCATTATAAGTTTAAAGTTGTGCAGAACGGTACATATTGGTATCACAGTCATAGCGGTGTACAAGAACAGTTAGGTGTTTACGGGCCACTAATTATCGATCCGAAAGAAAAAGAACCTTTTGAGTATGATCAGGAGTATACAGTCTTACTCTCTGATTGGACTTTTGAAGATCCACATGAAGTTGTCGCAAAGCTAAAAAAGCAAAGCAATTACTATAACTTCCAACAACCTACGGCGAAAAGTTTATCTGACCAAGCAAAAAAAGTTGGTTGGAGACAAGCTATAAATAATCGTTTAGCGTGGCAACGGATGCGTATGGACCCGACAGACTTTGCAGACGTGACCGGATATACCTATACCTATTTAATGAACGGTTTACCGTCAATGGTGAATTGGACGGCCTTATTTAAGCCAGGAGAACGCATACGGCTGCGTTTTATCAATGGCTCTGCTATGTCATATTTTGATGTTCGAATTCCAGGTTTAACGATGCGTGTAGTACAAGCGGATGGACAAAATATACAGCCCATCGATGTAGATGAGTTTCGCATTGCAGTGGCCGAAACCTACGATGTAATAGTTGAACCGCAAGCCGATCTAGCTTACACCATATTTGGCGAAGCAATGGATCGCAGTGGCTTTGTACGTGGCACTCTGGCGCCACGCCAAGGTATGACTGCTTCTATTCCTGAGCGACGGTCACGCCCACTTCGTACTATGGCCGATATGGGTATGGGTGACATGGAAGGTGGCAACGGCATGAATATGGATAGCCCTGCAAAACAAGCATCTGCAGCAAAAGATAGCAATATGGACATGGGTGGAATAGTCGAAGACAACGGCATGAATATGAATAGCCCTGCAAAACAAGCATCTGCAGCAAAAGATAGCAATATGGACATGGGTGG
>CAXBLY010000010.1:0-87453 GCA_963976865.1 uncultured Gammaproteobacteria bacterium
GTACGCGAGCTGGGTTTAGAACGTCGTGAGACAGTTCGGTCCCTATCTACCGTGTGCGTTTGAAACTTGAGGGAAGCTGCTCCTAGTACGAGAGGACCGGAGTGGACGAACCTCTGGTGTGCCGGTTGTCATGCCAATGGCATTGCCGGGTAGCTATGTTCGGAAGGGATAACCGCTGAAAGCATCTAAGCGGGAAGCCTCTCCCAAGATTAGGTTTCACTAGACTTTTAAAGTCTCTAAAGGCCCGTCGAAGACTACGACGTTGATAGGCAAGGTGTGGAAGCGCAGTAATGCGTGAAGCTAACTTGTACTAATTGGCCGTGCGGCTTGACCATATAACACTCAAGCACATTGAGTGACGTGAGAGTAACTATTAACACTGACATACGACTTGAATTGAATGCATTTCCAGAATTTGCACTGTAATTGTCCCAGACAATTTCCAGTACTTCCTCCATCACTGGAGGTCGTGTTGCCAATTTAATTATTGGAGCGCATGCCAAATTGCTTGGTGACCATAGCGAATGTGACCCACCCGATCCCATCTCGAACTCGGAAGTGAAACCGTTCTGCGCCGATGGTAGTGTGGGGTCTCCCCATGTGAGAGTAGGACATCGCCAGGCATTAATTTAGAAGAAGCCCTAGTGTTTAAACGCTAGGGCTTTTTTTATGTCTGATTGAATTTATATGCTTGCGCTAGTGCATAAGGGAAATGATTTAAATTCAATCCCTCAGATGATTGCCAAGGCCAACACTATTTGTAATTGTAATTACCTGGACTTGTGATTTGCGAATGCTTTTTTTGTAGAATTCTTTTTTGATATTTCAGTATCAATTGCTTTTTGTATTGCATCTTCAATATCTTTAAATTTGCTGTTACGACTTTTCTCAGATGCATTACTTTGAGGATTTGTATTGCCCACAAGATTCTCCATCAGTAGTAAGTTGTTTGTCGGTATATCAATGTCTCAAACAAACTATCGCATTTTTTTTTATTAAAAAACAACCGCAATCCTCATTCGCAAACTAATATGTATATAGCTATATTTTAATATAATAAATTTCTGCTTTATTTATATATGTGAGTAATTAGTAACAAACACTAACCTCCTTATAAAGTGCTTTAAGCATGTGTATCAACATGCAAAGTTAATACTATTGTTGCATAAGTTATTTTTAAGGGAAAAGAGGATAAGCTTGTGTATAGTCTTATTCATTATAAAAACAATAACCATAAAATAAAGTAAATAACGCTATGACGATTAATCCTCAGATGTTGGAATCAAGTGTCTCTTTGCAGTTCAATCCACAAAACGTGCTTGAAATACGTGAAGGGTGCAATACACCAGAACACTTGCTCAAGAGTTTGGTTTTTTCTAAATTCCTTAAGAAATACAAGATGGAATTTATTGGTAACCTAAGTGCAAGAAAAGAAAATCAGCTGGAAGTACAAAGTAAAATCCGATTTATTACTCAAATAGGTGCACGTGATTTTCTGAAAATACTTGAATCAGATAATCCATTGGCTGAAAGTGAAGCTGAAAAAAATATTGCTCTGGTAAAGTTTATTGATGGTGGTTTCCATCATTTTAGAAATGTAACTTATTCGCGTCTGGTGCGTCTGCATAATGAAGTAATAACAGGTGATGAAACACCGGATTCGATTAAAGATCTGGTGACTGACAAAGCAGCCAGCCTGTCTCAATTAATTATGGAAACACGTCGCCTGCTGTTAAAGAAAGTGGGTCTGGAAACTGGCGTGAGACGAACCGTTGGAATGGATGCTCATCCCAGTGTCACTGCTGGCGAGATATCAGGACATTATCTAAATCTTCCCTCTGATTATGTTTCTTTATCATCTGTACCACTCACAATTGCGGCAGATATTCGTACAGGTGTGGATTACCACACCGCATCTAATAAGCGTGCCTATCCATTCTATGAATTAGATCATAATCCATTTAAACATGATGACTTCTGTCCCGATGACTGGACTGCCGTACCATTAAGAGTAGGTGCGTGGTTAATTGTTGCTTACTTGCATAAATCAAATGGCTTTATTGAGATTGAAGCTGGTCTGTTAAACCTGTTTCCATTTGCAGAAGCAGAAGATATTTTAACTAATAGAAAACCTGATGGTGTTTTTGTCTTTGGATGTCCATCCTCAACAATGGATGACCTGGGTTATTTCTGGGACGAAGAAAATGAATTGCTTGTCGGATTAGTCCCAGGGCTTGATGAGTGTCAATATTTTGGTTATGGCAAGAAACCAATTTTAACGTTACATAATGTTCTCGCAATTCGCGCGGGTGACTTGCCGCTGCATTGTGGTTGCACACGTTATGTCTGTCATTTTGATGAAACAACTAATGAGCCATATATCACCGAAATGCTTGTGAAAGCTGATGATATGGGGCGTGCAGTTTTGGAAAAAGGAGATGATGGGGTTGTCAGGCCAATATTTTATGGCACAGAAACCGGTGCGTTTGCCTGCCTTGATGGCTTTAGTGAGCATGCAAAAATGCAAATGTTAGGCAGAGAGATAGGCTACAACAAAGAGTCGGGCTCAAATGCGAGACAAATTGTCCCAGTGGCTACGGTTAATGAAGTGATGACTGGCCATCAGCTAGATGGCCTTATGTATAACAATAATTTCAATATTATTGCAGAGGGCGAACAAACTATCTTTACGGATATGCCTGTCATGGAGGCGATTGAGCAGTTCCGTCGAGGTGAACGTGTTGCCGCAGGTAGTACACACACGCATCGTGGCAAGAAAGAAATTAGTTACTGGGCAAATCCATTCCCGACACTGGAAGATAAGGATGGCAAAATATTACATCCTGATTTGCATGAGAAATTTGGTGTTCTTGAAAAAAAATTCATTAGTGTTATGGAAGATCTGGTAAATAAGAAGGAAATGCGTATTGGTGTCGTTAATAGTCAAATGATGGCTGGATGCTATGAGCATGTCACTGATGAGGATGTATCAAGATGTGGTTTTACTAATCGTGATGAAATTGAGCAAGAAGGCCCTGTACGTTTAGCTCAGCATATGATCGAAATGATTAAAGAAATTGCGAGTGAAAAACGAGCAAGAAATGGTGGTGCAACTAAATCTGAAAGTGTCACCATAGCTCTAGTCGGGGATAGCCGTACTGGAAAATCAGAAACTGCCGAGAAAATGGAAGGACTGCTGGATTTACAACTGGTTTGATAACAATGGCTATAAATCACTTGCAGCTGATTTATAGCTTTATTTCTCTCGCGATAGAATAGTCGGGCGGTAGCGTCAATCGTGCTTTATTCAAAAGCCGCCCTATACCTTCTGTCCACAAATAATTCGCTATTGCCGTAAATAACTTGAGCTTCACTGCAATTCGCCGATCACAAGTCATGAATTTTAATCATGGTAGGCGCAGTTGTTATGACAATAGAAAGTAGCGGTTTTAGTAGTAGATTCCATTTTGATTTATCGGCCAGTATTTCTCGCACAGTGTCGCGTGAATCTTCTGCAAATTCCCAGACAGGCATCTCGCATGATTTCGTTGCAAAAGGGCTACATAATAACGGTTTCTATTCCCGTTCAGATTCGGTGAGTCTGCTTGAAAAGGCATTGAGTGACGGCTTAGGTAAAAATGTCGATTTACAAGAAAATCGCTATGAACAATTTTCTGCTAAGACTATCGCTAAAAACGTTTTAAGTTTTATTCGACAGGAATTGAGTAATGCGCGAAGTAATGGGGCAAGTGAGCAAGCGCTACAGGGTATTGTTGATAAAGCACGCGACGGCATCGAACAAGGGTTTGCATCGGCGTCAGAAGCACTCAAAGGCAGGTTTGAAACACAGCCTGGCCTGGAGAGAGAGCTAGACAAAGCGTTTAATAAAATTCAAAGAGGGTTAGAGCTAATTGATAATAGATTTGCTCCCAATGTTGAAAGTGTTGATAGTCAAAATACTGAATTATCAAATGCACAATCAGGACAGGTAACCTCAAACAGTGATACTGGAAATAATGTTGTCAGCACGGCAGGTTCAGGTGTGGGGAATTCAGAGGAACAGATTAAAACCACTCAAATAGAATATTCCAAAACTCGAGATGTTCAGGCAAGCAGAAGCTTTGAGCTAAGTATTAAGACTCAGGAAGGTGACACAGTAAACTTGAGTATACAAAAGTTTTACAATAAGCAGGTGTCTAAGGAAGCTGTGTTTAATGAGGACGGGTTCACTGTAAATATAGATCGACAGATTCAAAAAGGAAAAGAGATATCGTATCAGGTGAATGGCGATATTAATGAACAGGAACAGGCGGCTATTGATAAGCTGATTAAAAATGTTGATCGCCTGGCGGATAAATTTTACACGGGTAATTTTGCGGGTGCATTTCAAACAGCTACAAGTATTGGTATTGATGCAGATCAGTTGGCGAATTTTTCTCTGAATCTGCAATCTTCAAGAACAGTTGAAGTGACTAAAACGTATAAAGAGGTGCAGGGAATACCTTCAGCCCAGCAAACACCTTCGCCAGTTGAATCGCTTGGAGAGTTCGTTGGTGACGTAGCTCAGGCTGTTGATGATGACGTTGTCACAGAGGTGATATCGGATCCGGTACCAGTCGCTACCGAACTGTTTAAGCAGATTGCAATACGTGATGAAAGATATGCGCAATTAGTATTAGAGCAAAGTGTGGAAGTCGTTGATGATATAGCAGGTTTGGCTGCACAGCAGCTTGCCAATGCTGCTTAACTGAAACTAAATGCAAATAATAGCGACACTGTTGATATGGCAGTGACGATAAGTCGAGTAGTGAAATAAGTCTGGGTAATAAATTTCTCCCGTTTGAGTAGAAAGTCCACACCCAATAAATAGATAAATGCACCGACGAGAATCAAGCTTGCATTGGCAGGGCTGGCAAAGAGTAGCGATATCCATGCGAGGACTGCAACGATATTGCTGATAATAAAAAAGGATTTGGGTGTTTTAGTGTTATAGAACAAATAGGTGCCCAAATGTACACCTGCAATAAATGAAATGATAATCAGTGCATAAACAGCAACCGCTTGATTAACGGGTCCGAGAAAATTTAAGTGATTAATGCCGGAATAGAGCATTAGCGCGCATGCGATGAATGGCAGTGCGCCTGCGTAAGTTATTAATATATATAGATTATTACGGGCCAAAGGGTTATGTTTCCAGTCGGTATGAATTCTATACTATTCCAGAATTGCCAGTCTCGCCACCTTCGACGCATAATAATTCCCGAAAGTTAACAATTTAACGCTATCAAATTCAGTGTTCAGAATAAAAAAAGTAGCTGCGAATACTTAAAATCTGTCATGGAATTAGTGCAGGGAAATCATGTTATTCTGATGATATGTTTTCACTGACAACTACAATGTTTTATATGATGTCCGCATATATTGCATTTCTAATCGGATCATCTTCCGAGCTTTCCTTGTATTTAATTGTGCTGGTCCCGATAGGATTTGTATCTGGCTATTTGCTGGACCGCCTGAACAGCGTTAAGAAAATCTGGGAAGAGGATCATGGGATAATTATTTCTACTGTGGTAATTAAGTATTTTATGTTTCTACTGATTGCAGGTATCTTTTGTGCAGCTGGGTTGCTGTTTGCCAATAGATGACTGAAAAGAAATCAATACAGGTGTTTTTGGGTAGTTGTCTGTGTGGCAAAGTAAAATATAAAATTACAGGATCTGCATTTGCTTTTTATCACTGTCACTGTATGCGTTGTCGAAAACTTTCAGGTACGGGACATGCCTCAAATATTCGTTTAGACTCCGCAAACATAGAATGGCTGAGTGGTGCGCAGCTAATTAAAACTTACAATGTGCCTGAAGCAGAGAGATTCAGGAATGATTTTTGTGGTGATTGCGGGTCGCCCTTGCCGAGACTGTTTATAGAAACCGGGTTAGTCGTGTTGCCAGCCGGAACACTGGACCACGAACCTGCATGTTCACCCGAATCCAGAATATTCTATGCCTCCAGATCTGACTGGAGTTGCAGTGATGAGCTTCCAGTGCATGATGAGTATCCTAAGTAGTTAAGTCTAATGAGCAATATCCTTCCCTTTAAAAAACCCGCAGTAAAGAAATTGGGTTTATGTCAGCATGGTCACCATAAGTGGAAGGTGGTCACGGATAATAAATTTGACACCAGGCAGGGAAAGCTGGTCACTGTTTATAAGTGCTCAAATTGTGGAAAAGAAAAGATTAAGGCGCATTGAATTTATGGCAATTTTGCAAGTGATCTATTAGATTAACATTGTAGACCATTGATTTAAAAATAGTTATTTCCTGTCGTTGTCTGTTGTCCGCTGGCGACTGTGTCACATTAATTTGCCTTGAACACTATCTATGCTTGCTAGTGTAAACTGCCCTGCATTATAATCTGCGGCCCTTTCAGCGCATGAGCTGGAACGGCTAAGTAGCGATTTTATAAAGAAATTTAGCTCGCCATAAATAAATATTTAAACGTAAATGCGGAATCCATATGCAGAATAATTACCCGCCAGCAGAAGGCCTTTATGATCCTGATTATGAACACGACTCATGTGGTGTTGGCTTTGTTGCTGACATTAAAGGACGAAAGTCGCACGCGATTGTTGAAAATGGTTTAACCATACTAAAAAAATTAGTCCATCGTGGTGCATGTGGTTGTGAAGAAAACACAGGTGATGGTGTTGGCATATTGTTACAAATGCCCCACACATTTTTTTCCAGGGTATGCAAGGAAGGTAATATTGATTTACCTGAATATGGCGAATATGGTGCCGGCCTGGTTTTTCTCCCGAATGATGCTGCTCAATCCAGAAAGTGTCAGGACATCATAGAAAAAATTATCACTGACGAAGGCCAGACAGTACTGGGGTGGCGAGAAGTTCCGACCAATGATTCCAGTTTGGGCCCAACAGCAAAAATAAGTGAACCAACTTTTAAACAGATTTTTATCGGTAAAGGCTCGAATGTAAAAGATGAAGCTGCATTTGAGCGTAAGTTATTTGTTATTCGCAAGTTGGCGGAAAATGCAATCTGGAGTTCCGATCTCTCTGAATGCCAGCGTTTCTACATTCCATCTTTGTCTTATCGCACTTTTATATATAAAGGTATGCTCACTGTAAATCAGCTTGAGCTAATGTATCCGGATATTCTGGAACCTGATTTTGAATCTGCAATTGCACTGGTGCACCAGCGCTTCTCTACAAATACTTTCCCCGCATGGAGACTGGCTCACCCATTTAGATATGTTGCCCATAACGGTGAGATTAATACTGCACGTGGTAATGCAAACTGGATGCGTGCAAGAGAAGCCTTATGCGAGTCAGAATTATTCGGTGATGATTTAAAGAAAATTTTCCCGGTCTGCGTGGAAGGTGGCAGTGACTCTGCAACGTTTGATAATGTCATGGAATTTTTGCATATGGGTGGACGACCTCTGCCACATGCAATACTTATGATGATTCCAGAAGCGTGGAGTGGGCATGAAACCATGTCAGCAGAGCGTAAAGCATTCTATGAATATCATGCATGCCTCATGGAGCCATGGGACGGGCCTGCATCAGTAGCGTTTACTGATGGTGAAGTGATTGGTGCGGTACTTGATCGTAACGGTCTGCGACCATCGCGTTACTACGTCACTAAGGATGATATGGTGGTGATGGCGTCTGAAGTAGGCGTGCTGGATATCCCGCCAGAAAATGTACTTATCAAAGATCGTTTGCATCCCGGGCGTATATTTTTGGTTGATACAAAACAGGGTCGCATCATTGAAGATGAAGAACTGAAGCAACAGTTTGCATCTGAGCATCCATACGGCGATTGGCTGAAAAAACATTTAATACCGGTAGGTAAACTTCCAGATCCAAAGCAAATTCATGGCACTGACCATGACACTTTATTACAGCGTCAACAGGCATTTGGTTACACTCATGAAGATTTGCGTGTGTTAATGGCGCCTAAAGCTGCTAAAGGTGCAGAGCCCGTGGGTTCAATGGGGACAGATGCTGCGTTGGCCGTACTGTCTAATCGTTCGCGATTGCTCTATGACTACTTCAAGCAGCTGTTTGCACAAGTAACGAACCCACCACTAGATGGAATACGTGAAGAACTAGTGACTCAAGTCGCGGTAACTATCGGCGCAGAGAAAAATTTACTCAATCCAGAAGAAGATAGTTGTCGACAAATAAAACTCGCTTCACCGATTCTGACGAATGAAGAATTAGCAAGAATTCGTGATGTGGATTTACCTGGATTTAAAACAGCGACAATACCAATTCTGTATCCGGTAGCAGAAGGCGGTAAAGGTCTGGATCGAGCACTCAGTGCTGTATGTGAACAGGTTGAAGCAGCAATTGCAGCAGGCAATACCAACATCATTTTGTCGGATCGTGGAGTCGATGAAAATAATGCGGCAATTCCTGCATTGCTGGCATCTGCAGGTGTACACCACTTTTTAATCCGCAATGGGTCACGTACCAGAATAGGACTGATACTTGAATCTGGCGAGCCAAGAGAAGTGCATCATTTCGCGGTACTGATTGGTTACGGTGTTGCTGCAATTAACCCGTATTTAGCATTTGAGTCGCTAGGCGACTTGATTGGCAAAGGTCATATTCCCGAGATGGAACATGCAACGGCTGTTAAAAATTTCATTAAAGCCGTGAATAAAGCATTAACCAAGATAATGGCGAAGATGGGAATCTCAACTGTGCAGTCTTACCGCGGCGCGCAGGTGTTTGAAGCTATCGGCCTGAATAAGGAATTTGTCGATAAGTATTTTACCTGGACGGCTTCTCGTATAGGCGGAATCGGGCTGGAAGAAATTGCAGCAGAAGTAAGTGTCAGACATCACAACGCATATCCTGATCGTCCTTCAAAAGCGCCAGACCTCGAATGGGGTGGAGAGTATCAGTGGCGTCGTGATGGCGAATACCATTTGTTTAATCCGGAAACAGTATTCAAGTTGCAACATGCAACACGTTCTGGCCAGTATGAAATATTTAAGGAATATACTAATAAAGTAGATAACCAGAACGAGCATCTCGCAACCTTGCGTGGTTTGTTTGAGCTAAATTCAGGCAGGAAGCCAATTCCAATCGAAGAGGTTGAACCGATAGAAAACATCATGAAACGTTTTTCTACAGGTGCCATGTCTTACGGTTCAATTAGCCAGGAAGCTCACGAAACACTGGCAATTGCCATGAATCGCATTGGTGGACGTTCTAATACTGGTGAAGGGGGAGAAGATCCTGATCGTTTCACCAGAGACGAAAATGGTGATTTGCGTCGTAGTGCAATTAAGCAGGTTGCATCTGGTCGATTTGGTGTTACCAGCGAATATCTGGTTAATGCTGATGATATTCAAATCAAAATGGCACAGGGCGCGAAGCCTGGTGAAGGTGGTCAGCTTCCAGGAACAAAAGTCTATCCATGGGTTGCCAAGGTCAGGCATTCAACAGCGGGTGTTGGTTTGATTTCCCCGCCACCGCATCATGATATTTATTCAATCGAAGATCTTGCGCAACTTATTTATGATTTAAAGAACTCTAATCCAGAAGCACGTATACATGTGAAGCTGGTTGCAGAAGTAGGTGTGGGAACAGTCGCCGCAGGTGTTGCAAAAGCACATTCCGATGTAGTGCTGATTTCAGGCTATGATGGTGGTACAGGCGCGTCGCCCATGAATTCATTGAAGCACGCAGGCTTACCGTGGGAGCTGGGTGTTGCTGAAGCACAGCAGGTGCTGGTGAAAAATGGTTTGCGCGATCGTATTGTTGTCCAGGCTGACGGACAACTAAAAACCGGTCGGGACGTAATCATTGCGGCCCTTCTGGGTGCTGAGGAATATGGATTTTCAACTGCGCCTTTAGTGGTCATGGGTTGTATTATGATGCGGGTATGTCATCTCAATACATGCCCTGTCGGTGTAGCTACTCAAAATCCGGAACTGCGCAAAAAGTTTGGTGGGCAACCTGAATTTGTTGAAAATTTCTTTAAGTTTATTGCGGATGAAGTGCGTGAATATATGGCGCAACTCGGTTTCCGTACGATTGATGAAATGGTTGGTCAGGTGGACGCGATCAATGTGAGAAAAGCGGTCGATCACTGGAAAGCCAAGGGGCTGGATTTCTCAACAATTCTGCACAAGCCAACTCCGCATGCAGGGACAGGTTTATATTGTGTGAACAAGCAGGACCATGGTCTGGAGCAGACGCTCGACATGACAGCACTTGTGCCTCAGTGTAAAGCGGCGATAGAAAAAGGTGAGGCGGTAGATATTATCCTGCCAGTACTGAATACGAATCGTAGTGTTGGCACTATTCTGGGTTACAACATCACTAAGCGTTATGGTGGTGAAGGGTTACCGGAGGATACAATACGCGCGCACTTCAATGGTTCGGCAGGAATGAGTTTTGGAGCATTTGTTCCCAAAGGTGTCACCATGACGCTAGAGGGCGACGCCAATGATTACCTTGGTAAAGGCTTGTCTGGTGCAAAAATAATTGTCTTCCCGTCCAAGCATTCCAGCTTTGTGGCAGAAGAGAATACTATTGTCGGTAACGTCTGCCTGTATGGTGCAACCTCGGGTGAAGCGTTCATACGAGGGATTGCCGGAGAACGATTTGCTGTAAGGAACAGTGGTGTTAATACTGTTGTAGAAGGTGTGGGTGATCACTGCTGCGAGTATATGACCGGAGGTAACGTTGTGGTTATCGGCTCGACTGGCAGAAACTTTGCGGCGGGCATGTCTGGTGGTGTTGCCTACGTACTGGAAGATAAAGATAAATTTAATATTAACTGTAACCTGAGCGATGTTGGTCTGGAAGAGTTAACAGAGCAAGAAGATGTGGATCTTGTTAAAGGGTTACTGGCAAAACACCTTGAGTACACCAAAAGTACCGTAGCGAAAAAGATTCTCGATGACTGGCCGGATTACCAGAAACGGTTTATTAAAGTGATGCCAAGAGATTACAAGCGTGTGCTTGAAGCAATCAAGCGTGCAAAGGCGGCAGGTACGTCAGTGGATGAAGCGGTAATGGAGGCTGCACATGGGTAAAGTAACCGGGTTCATGGAAGTACAAAGAGCTAAGCAACCGTATCGTCCGGTTGAAAAGAGATTGCTGGACTGGAATCAGGTAATGGCACCATGGCAGCCAGAACCATTAAAAGATCAGGCGGCTCGCTGCATGGATTGTGGTATTCCTTTCTGCCATGAAGGTTGTCCTTTGGGCAATCTTATTCCGGACTGGAATGATCTGGTCTACCGTGAGCAATGGGAAACGGCAATTCAACGTCTGCACGCAACGAATAATTTCCCGGAATTTACAGGCACGCTTTGTCCTGCGCCATGTGAAGGCTCATGTGTACTCGGGATTAACGATGACCCGGTAAATATTAAAGCAGTAGAGTTATCCATTATTAACAAAGCATGGGATAGCGGCTGGATACAGCCACAAATTGCAGCTGTAAAAACAGGCAAAAAAGTGGCAATTGTAGGTTCCGGCCCTGCCGGTATGGCCGCAGCCCAACAGCTCGCTCGTGCAGGCCACGAAGTTACTTTATTTGAACGTGATGATCGCATCGGTGGATTGATGCGCTATGGTATTCCTGAATTCAAGATGGAGAAAAAGGTTCTCGATCGTCGCATGCAGCAAATGCAGGCAGAAGGTGTTACGTTTGAGACCAATGCACACGTTGGTGACAATGTTTCGGTTGATCAGCTCAGAAAGGATTTTGATGCCTTGATTCTTACCGGTGGCGCGTGTGAGAGGCGTGACCTTCCCGCCGAAGGCCGTGAATTAAAAGGTATTTATCAGGCAATGGAATACTTGCCCATGCAGAATCATTTATGCGAGGGAGATGCCAGGCCAGCGGACTTTATTGATGCAAAAGACAAGCACGTGATAATTATTGGTGGTGGCGATACTGGTGCTGACTGTTTAGGCACAGCTAATCGGCAGGGTGCTGCATCTGTGCATCAATTGGAGATTATGCCAAAACCTCCAGAAGTACGGTCACAAGACAATCCATGGCCTGAGTGGCCGCGAATCTTTAGAACAGCTTCGGCACACGAAGAAGGTGTCGATCGTGTTTATTCTGTATCTACCAAACGCTTTATTGATGATGGTCACGGTAACGTGAAAGCTCTGGAACTGGTTAATGTTGAAATGAAAAACATAGACGGGCGTATGCAGTTCGTGGAAGTAGAAGGTAGTAATCAAATGCTTCCATGCGATCTGGCATTTTTGGCTATGGGATTTGTTGGACCAGAAAAAGAAGGTATGCTCGAACAACTCGGCGTTGAACTGGATGCACGAGGCAATGTGATTGCTGATAAAAACTGGATGACCAGTGTAGAAGGTGTGTTTACTGCGGGTGATATGCAGCGCGGCCAGAGCCTGATCGTATGGGCAATTGCCGAAGGCAGATCAGCTGCGAAGGGTGTTGATCAATATCTTATGGGGGCTAGCGACCTGCCTTCGCCGGTGAAACCTGTCAGCCTTTCGTAACTTAAACTACTCGTACATTTTGGCCGGGTGTCTGTAGGAAAGAGCTATACGGTTTTGGCACCACGTCAGTAAAAGCAGTTGTCCTGTTGGTGGGTAGGGTGCGTGAGTCTTGCTCGTTGCATAAGCTATTTGAGTTGTTTATACATATTCACCAGCCGCAGCCCCCGAAGCCCATGCCCACTGGAAATTAAAACCTCCCAGATGTCCGGTTACATCCAGCACTTCTCCAATAAAATATAAGCCTTTTTGCTTGTTGGCCTGCATCGTTTTAGACGATATTTCATTGCAATTCACACCACCTAAAGTGACCTCGGCAGTACGATAGCCTTCAGTTCCATTAGGTTTGAAACGCCAACAGTGGAACTGTTGGGCAATGTCACTCAATTCCGAGTGTTTAAACTGGTTGATGGCTTTATTGGCAAATCCGCAATCCGGGAACCACAGTTCAATAAGCGTTTGCGCCATGTTTTTAGTAATGAATTGCGCAAGAATGGTTTTTAGTTCTGATTTCGGATGAGTGCGTTTTTTATCATCGAGTATGTTCAATAAATTTAATTCGGGTAAAAAGTCTATTTCCAGCTGATCACCTGGCTGCCAGTATGATGATATCTGTAAAATGGCGGGCCCACTTAACCCTCTGTGAGTAAATAGCAAGTTCTCCTTGAAACTCATATTGTTACAAGACACATTCACATATTGCGAGCTGCCACTTAACGATGAGAGTTTTTCCAAAGTAATTTTGTCTGCGGTAAAGGGAACTAGTGCTGCGCGAGTGGGAGTTACATTCAGTCTGAACTGTTGTGCTATCTGGTAACCAAATCCTGTTGCGCCCATTTTGGGAATTGATAAACCCCCTGTAGCTACAACCAGGGACTGACAAGTAGTGTGTCCCTGGCTGGTTTCCACTTCAAAGCTGTTATTGATATGTTTTATTCTGCTGGTGTTGCAATGCGTCCTGATTTTAGCTCCCGATTTGTGGCATTCGTTTAAAAGCATCTCCAGTATGTCTTTAGACTTGTTATCACAGAACAGCTGACCTAACTTTTTTTCGTGATGTGGAATATTATGCTTTTTAACCAGTGCGATGAAATCGTACGGGGTGTAGCGAGAGAGTGCGGATTTGCAAAAATTAGTATTATGAGAGATGAAGTTATCCGGTTCGCAGTAAATATTGGTGAAGTTGCAGCGACCGCCGCCAGACATCAGGATTTTTTTGCCAACTTTGTTAGCATGATCGATGATTAAAACATTGCGCCCTCTTTGACTGGCAACTAATCCACACATTAAACCTGCTGCCCCTGCGCCAATAATTACAACATCGACATGTTTGGGTAAAGGTGTTGTAGTGTGACTGGTCATTTAGTTTGATTAATTGAAGACCTGGAATGGTCTATAAGCTTATATAATTTCGGGAGTGTGTAGCATGCCTTATGTAAATATAAAAGTAACCAGGGAAGGAGTTACCAGACAGCAGAAGTCGGCATTAATAAAAGGTGTTACTGACTTGCTTGAGGATGTAATGGGAAAGAATCCGGCAACAACAGTGGTAGTGATTGATGAGGTCGAAACTGATAATTGGGGGATTGCAGGAGAACAGGTCACCAGTCGCCGGAAAAAAGGGCTATAAATCGTTTCGCATCTTATTGATTATGCAGCAGTGATTGAATGGCCTGCTCAATATCATATTTGCTGAATTGCCTGTTAGGGTTGTCGCCTGTTAAGCGAAAACGTTCGCTGCCTTCTCTGTCATAAATAAGTACCGCAGGTATGCTCATCAGGTTGGTTTTTTCAAACGCAAGCATGAGATTTTCATCCATGCGGTAGTGATCAAATTCAGCATTCATGCTGCGCAGAAATTTGTCGGCTGCTTCTATTGACTCTTTGTCATCCCTGTCGTCTAGATTCATGCTAACAAATACGACATCATCACTCTTGTAGCGCTTATGCATCTCTACCATTTCCGGGAACCTTTCCAGGCAACTGACGCACCACATCGCCCACATATCAACAACTACAATGTTGGGTTGCTTCGTTTGCAGTTTATTCAACCACTGCTGGTATGTTAAAGGCTCCATTAAAGAAGCTTCGTCGGCAACAGTGTTTGAACTGTATAAAGTGAATGATAGTAACGCTATCGCAATTAGCTGAACTAATTTATTGTACATATTTGACAGTGCATCCATGTGCTCTAGTTTCAGAAGGTGTTACCTGTCTGTTTTCGAGTGTCGCCAGTATGGCATTCTCTACATAGAATTCGCTGGGCTTGCCATTAATATGCTTGACAGTCCCGTCGCTGCTCATTTTCGCTGGTGAATTATAGAGTGCCCCGGTATAAATTAATTTACGTTGTTTGTTGAAAACAAAATATTCGGGTGTTCGAGTCGCACCAAGCGCTCTTCCCAATTCCTGACTTTCGTCGAACATATAGTCAAAATTGTAGCCAACTTTTTGTGCATGTATCACCATGGCAGGTAAACGGTCGTCATCTCGATGATTCACGCTTAAGCCGATAATGCGAACACTGTCATTTTTGAATTTATTGCTGAGGGCAACTAGATCTTTGTCCATTCCTTTCACCCATGGACAATGGTTTGCTAGTGACACAAGTACCAGAATGTCTTCGTCGAGCTGACTGGAAGAAATTGTTTCGCCAGAGATAGATGGAAGATTGTCAAAGGCTGGTAAATCATCGCCTATATTAAGTATGGAATTGTACTGTCCTGCAGATGCGAATGGTGCCTGTAGAAGGAACAGCAGTGAGCAGAGTGATAAAGCCGAGATTTTCATTTTATGTCCTCAAGGTTGAATACGGTAGACAAGTTTGCCTGCTAGTGAGTTCTATAAGCGGTAATTTATTTATTCTGGTAAACGCTATCATGCACATGTGATCGGTTATAGAATGAATAATTAACCTATAAAATTTAATGAATTTGAAAAAATATATGTAACCATGCTGGATAAGAAAACAATCTTAATTGACTTTGGAAAAATATCCACACCCTACTGTGGTCTGGCAGAAGTGGCCCTGAATTATGCGCAGGCATTGGAAAATCTAAAATCTGTGGAGCTGGAGTTTAAATATATTGTGCCCAAACCATTGATGGGTGAATTCCATAAGCGAGTAAGTGCCGAGGCAATAACGCCTGAATATTCTGGATTAAAGCGGCTGTGTTATTACATGACCGGACGAAGACAGTTTTTGTGTCGTCTGCCTGAATACGATCTGTATCATTATCTACATTTCTACTCTCCATGGGGTCCTGGATCTGGGGATATGAAACCCACTTTGCTAACAGTACATGATTTACATGCTCTGGAGAGAAAGAGAGCAGAAAAAAGGCTGCGTTATAGGCTTGGGGGTGTGCAGCACCTCGCATTTATATCGAAGTATGCAGCACAAGAGTATGCGAAGTATTTTAATGTGTCAGAAAAGCAGTCCCGCGTTATTTTAAATGGCGTAAAAACTCCTCCCAGGGTTGAAGTAAAGTGTAGCGATGCATGGAAGAACAAATACTCAGAATTCCTGTTTACCCTGGGAGGGCTGAAGCGAAAAAATATTCACAGTCTGCTGGCAATGCTTGAAAACAATAATCAGTTCTCTCTGCTGAAGGATATTAAACTGGTGGTGGCAGGGAGTGTTAAAGAAAAATACAAAAAAGAACTTATGTCTGAAATTGAGTTGAGAGGAATCCAGAACAAAGTGATATTTCTGGGGCTGGTTTCTGAGCAGGATAAGTATGCATTAATGCAGGCCTGCCGCGCATTTGTATTTCCGTCTTTACAGGAAGGTTTTGGTCTGCCGGTTATTGAAGCATTGCATTTTGGCAAACCTGTTTTTTGTTCTAGTAAAACAAGCCTGCCGGAAGTTGGAGGTAGTATGGTTTATTACTGGGATCACTTTGATCCAGCTTATATGTCGACTGTTTTGCAGCAGGGGCTGGAAGATTCTGCATGTCACGAAAATAAAATAGAAGAACGTAAAAATTACGCAAATGGTTTTGACTGGAATAAAAATGCTCAACAGTATGTAGAGTATTATTTGCAAATCCTGGAGCAATAGGTCAATTACCTCGCATGCCTTTTGCGTAAATATTTCCACTTTCTTGTACTTAGGCTGCGTTTTAATCTGGCCAGCTTTTGCTCCAGCAGTGGTTTTTTAGGTGCAATAATCTCAGTGCCCGAATAAAATGGCCAGAAATCCAGAAGGTGATCCTGCATGCGAGCATGGCATGCCTGGTCATATTTGGTGGGGAACAGGTCTGTAGCCAGCTGACCGCCGGGATGTAAATGTTTGTTGATAAAGGTCATTTCCATGACGTCAGGAACCTTGTATCCGTCAATGATAAACATGCTGGCGTAATTATTGGCATGCACGTTCCAGCAATGAAAGTGTTTGCTTATTTTTTCCATGACGTTAATTTTTTGTTCCAGCGAAACCTGTGGATACATGGTGTTAACGCCCAGGCCAGAGAGATCGTGAACTTCAATTGCAATCTGGTTGCATTGCATGAGAATGTGTTCTGGCATATTCAGGAAGGTTAGCCATTCCGCTCCCTCAACGTCCATTTTCAAAAAAATACGCCGATCCTGATCAGAATTACGAGCGATATGTGATTCAAATGTGTCGCAATTATCTGTCTTTTCGTGACTTATGCCTTCCTGGGTAAATTTAAAGCCTTCCCTTGGTGGGGGAGGGTCGATTGAAAAGTCATACTGGCGCACATCTGCACCATATTGATTGTGATAATGTTGATCAAAGCTGTCGTTATCTTCAATGCCGTAGGAATATAAAACTGTTTCAGTTAAATTCTCATGATCCATAATGACATAGCCACCGTCACCTGAGCAGCCGAGGCGGATTCTTGTTGCATGGTCAACCTGTTTTGGTTGTAGGGTTTTTAATAAATCATTAATTTTCATGCGGTTGCCAAGCAGGTCTTTATTGAAAGTAGACTCATGTGAGATGAGTAATATAAAACGTGTAATAAGCTTGTACTATAGCATTTTAGTGGCTTGCTGTTTGCCTTGTTGTTTATCGAGAATATTAAATCCAGTAGAGGAGTTTGTCCTTAAAATGAATCAGTCAATTTTTAAGATATGTGTATTAGCAATTTTAGCAAGTACATCAATAGTCTGTGCAGATACCCTGTATGTAGGTAAAGATCAGAAATATAGTTCAATCGATGAAGTCCAGTCAGTCGTTGAAGATGGCGATATTATTGAAATCGTCCCGGGAGTATATCGGGACTGCGCTGTATTTTACGCGGATAACCTGATAGTGCGCCCAAAGGGGTGGCCAGTGCATAAAGAAAAAGTTCGTTTTCAGGATGTTGCCTGTGAAGGCAAAGCAATTTTTGTGATTTCGGGTAACGATGTGCTTATTGAAGGGATTGAATTTGTACATGCGCGGGTACCTGATAAAAATGGTGCAGGTATTCGATTTCAGGGAACAAATCTTACGGTTAATGATTCGTACTTTTTGAACAACGAGTTTGGCATGTTTGCGAATTATAATGAAGAATCAGAAGTGATTGTCCGTCGTTCGGTATTTGAGCTAAATGGCAAGATGCCACCTCGTTGGGGGCATGGAATCTATGACGATGGTTCCCGCATTTTACGCGTCATCGACTCGCTATTCATCAAGCAAAAAACCGGGCATCACATCAAATCAAGAGCCGGTTATACAGAAATCATTGGCAATGAAATTTCAGATGGCATGGATGGAAATGCCAGTTATGCAATTGACATTTCAAATGGTGGAACAGTTTTAATCGAGAATAATATTATTCAAAAAGGCCCGTTGAGTGATAATACGACGACGGCGATTTGCATTGCATGTGAAGGTGGCAGAAACGAATCTAAAAGTATTGTCGTAAAGAACAATAAATTTATTAATGATACCTCAAGGAGTGTGGTGTTTTTGAGGAATTTAACCAGCACAGAGGAAGTTCTGGAAAATAATATTTTCAAGGGTGGAAAAACTGTCCTTGTTGAGCATGAATATGCAGATTAGCTATCGATTTTTTCGGCATTATAGAAATGCCATAAAAACAGGCTTCCTGCGCTGCGCCAGGGAGCCCAATGCGCTACCATGGAACGCGCTACTTTAGGGGTTGGTCTCGTTTCCAGTTGTTTTAAATTTTGTAGTGCAGCTTGCAAGGCTAAATCATTGGCCGGGAAAATATCCTGCCGGCCAAGAGAGAACATCAGGTAGATTTCTGCGCTCCATACGCCAAATCCATGTAAATTGGTTATTGCATTGATTGCGCTGGCGTCATCCAGTGAGTCAAGAGTGTCAGGATCAAACTGGCCGTTTTTGATCGCTTTTGCAAGGCCCTGTATATATTCTACTTTGCGTTCCGATAAACCTGTTTTTTTTAGAGTTGCTTTACGTCTGGCAAGTACATTGTCTGGTGTAATGTCAATTAACAGGTCTCTCACTCGCTGCATAATTGTATTAGCAGCCTTTGTTGATAGTTGCTGGCTGACTATAGTAACTACAAAGGTTTCAAATCCAGCAGGCTGAATCCTGGTGTTGGGGAAGCCGTAAACATTAAGTGCATGCTCAAGTTCTCTGTCACGTTGAGCAATTTTTAGCAGACTCCTTTTTATGTGTGTTTTATTCATGGGTGCTGTTGGTGTGAGATATTCAGCCATGCTACCTGTTTGCTGTCGTCAAATAAATTATATTATTGCTTGGGCTGAAATATTCTCTGTCAAATTGCTGTCTTACTATTCATGAATACTAAATTGCAGAAAATTTTCAATGTGAAGATGTGTGCTTCATTGGTGCTGGGGTGTATTGCGGTCTCATTACATTCAGCAAAAGTAATAGTCAATGTCGGTGATTTTTCGGGTAAAGACCTGTCTGGCTGGAATGAGAAATCATTTAGTGGTGCAACAGACTATCGATTTGAACGACAGGCTGAATTAAATTATTTGTATGCAAGTGCTGATAAGTCTGCATCTGCATTATATAAAAAAATCAAGATTGATCTGCGTAAAACGCCATATCTAAACTGGTCGTGGAGAGTCGACAAGCCGCTGCCAGAGTTAAATGAGCAAGTAAAAGAAGGTGACGACTATTCTGCGCGAGTGTATGTGATCGTTAAAAGAGGGTTGGCCCCATGGAGAACCAATGCTTTAAATTATATCTGGTCTAGCAATAAGGCCCCAGAACAGTCATGGCCTAATGCATTCACTGAAAAAGCAATTATGATCCCGCTGCGAACCAGGCTGGATGCCAGTCAGGAATGGAGACATGAAAAAGTTAATGTGAGAACAGATTTTGAAGACAATTTTGGAGTGAAGACGGAGATGATTGATGGTGTCGCCATTATGGTTGATAGTGATAACTCTGGTCTTGTGACAGCGGCCAGCTTTGGAGATATTTATTTCTCAGCCAATTAAGTTAATGCAATTCTCGTATCAGGTTAGCCAGGCCTGACTAATATCTCTAGTAGCGTGTCTCAACTTCCATCACAGAGGTCTCTGGGTGTTCAGGATGGAAGCGTACTACGACTTCGCAGCCCAGTGGATAACGCTCGACATAGTTTGATGCAATTTCCTTTGAGGGTGTCCAGGTGAGGAGTAATGATGAATGCGTGTATTTCTTGTCATAGGCATAATATTCATATGAGAATCGAGCTCTATAAACCCGTTTGGTTCTACTGAATAATCCTGTCTGGTCTTTGTAGTCTAATTTTGATTCGGTGACTACACCTTTGACTGTTTTCCAGTAGCCTGTATTGTTGGTTATTTTTTCTGATACTGGAGAAGAGGACCCAGGGAGATTTTTTCTGGCTTTCGAATAAATATAAATCGCTGCTATTAAGAAACAGAATAGAACGAGTGCGATCAGTATGCTGACTGAGGTTATTATCTCCACTGTATTCCTCGCATTAACTATTCTGAGCTGGTTGAGTATTTCAGTATCTGAACTACTTCCTCCGGGGTTTTTGCCCAGGCCATTGCAGCAGCGTCTACTTCTTTCAGTGGATGTATTATTTCTTCGTCATGAAGTGTGATGTATGGTTTGCTTAATGCAGCACAATAGCCAGCATCAAAAGCGGCATTCCATTGCTTATATTTATCGCCAAAACGTACAATTGCTATATCACACATTTCAATCAGTGTTTTAGTGCGAATTCCATTGACCTTGGAGGATTTATGATCGCGCCAAAACCCATCACTATCGGGGCCAAGCATGTCTCCTGCAGCATCGCTGGCTTCATGGTTGGTCACTGCTGATGTAAAGGTGATCGGAAGATTAAGCGCTTGTGAGCCGCGTTTAATTTGATCGCGCCAATCAGTGTGGATTTCACCAGACAGGTAAACAGTCCAATTCATTTTTGTCATCACTCCGTGTTTATATCGCAGTAATTATACGCAGGATTAATTGTTTATTGATATGGATTGCTTCAAATATTGGAAACATTCGTCATAACTTCCACGAAATGTAATAAATTCTTTGCGCGCTTCCAGTTGAGAGCAATACAGTGGGTCATAGTATTCACTCAATAGGGGCTCTAGCCACTGCATATGCTGAGAGCTGTCCGCATACTTACTGTGTTGATGTAATGCGTGTTGTAATTTTTTATCTAGCACTTGCCAGCGATTGATGCCGAGTCTTTTGCGAATTCTCAACAGGCTGTTTGTCAAATAGCTGGAAAATTCTTGAAAGGCGAGTTCGTAGTCACTGTGAAGTTCCGTAAACTCTTTTTCCATCTCGATCACATACTCTTTGAGAAGCTGTTGCAGCCTCGTTTCAATAGTTGTTTCAACGACGACTAATGGTGAGGTGCGCATCTTGCTGTAGATATTTTTGGGAATATCAACACTGCCTATATAACGACTTTCGTCTTCAAGTGTAATCGATTGATGTCCGCAGTTTTTTGCCTTGAGCAGGTCTATCGAAAGCAGATTTTCAAAGTTGATTTGGCTGCTGGGTGGCGTGGCGTGTGCGCCAAAGCTCGAGCCACGATGATTTGCAGCACCTTCCAGGTCAATGCCATTACTGATATCTCTGATTAATTGTGTTTTTCTGGAGCCTGTCATTCCACCTAGCAGGGTGAAAGTAAAATGGTTGCTGGCATGTTCCAGGTTATTGACCAGAAAACGCCTTAATGCCTTGTAGCCTCCATTAACCCTGGGGATTTCTATACCAGCTTCATATAGCCATTGTTGTGTGATTCTGGAACGAAGTCCGCCACGAAAACAGTAGATATAAATATTGTTATTGTGTTGTTTGGAGAATGCGATCCATTGGTCAATGCGGTTTTCTTTGGTGTTGCCGCTGACCAGCTTGTGACCCAGTTCTATGGCTTTGTCCTGGCCTTTTTGTTTGTAGCAAAGGCCGACTTGATGACGCTCGTCGTCGTTGAGTAATGGAAGATTAACAGCGTACGGAAAAGCGCCCTGATTAAATTCAACAGGTGCGCGCACATCCAGCAGGCCTGGGCTGGCAAGTAGGATTTTTTCATATTCACTACTTTGGGGAAGTTGCATATATTTGTTTGCCAGGTGATTGCTGTGAGTAAAATTCAGGTAAATTATACAGGTGATTGTTATAAAATGATCAAATGTTGCAGGGCTGAGTAAATACTGTTGTGCATAGATTGCTAAAATAAACAAAATAAATGTTATGAAATTTCTGAGGTTTCTGTTTTTTATAGGAATGCTGTCGGGTTCACAGGTCCTTGCTGACAGCAGTATAGACTTATTGAATAGGATGGATGCGTCGGCACTTTTAGTGATTGACGCTAACGGCCTGCCCTTATATGCAAAGCAATCCGAAGAAGTGCTTATTCCAGCCTCTACAGTTAAATTACTCACCGCATTAATGGCGATCAAACATTGGGGCCGTACACATCGTTTTGTAACTGAGTTTTATATCGACACAGCAGAAAACAGTCTGGTGGTTAGAGGCCTGGGTGATCCATTCCTGGTGTCTGAAGAAATTGACTTGATCGTCGAGAAAATCAAACAGATGAATTTTCAGTCATTCAGCAGTATTCATGTGGATACAGGTTATTTTAGTGATGCACTTAATGATGCCATGCCAGCGACGACAGACAACCCATATGATGCTTCTGCCGGCGCTCTTGCAGTGAATTTCAATACTATCGAAGTCAATGTGCTTGACGGTGTGATTACCAGTGGTGAAGCGCAGACCCCAATTACTGCCATGGCCAAATCACTGGCTAAAGGACTTGCTAACGGCAATCACCGTATCAATCTTGGAAACGCGCAACGTGGGCCAAAGTATTTTGTTGAGATATTATCTGAAAAGCTGCGCCGTGCCGGTATTGTGGTCAAGCAGACGCACGTAATGGAACGTGACGCAGGAGGGCTATCGCTATTATTTACTCATTACAATAGTCGCCCGCTTGATAAAGTGATTGCTGCCATGCTGAAATACTCAAATAATTTTATCGCCAATCAATTATTCCTCATGTTGGGGGCTGAGAAGCTGGAAGCACCTGCCACATTGGGCAAATCGAGACTGGCGCTGAAAGCGTTTATTGATATAAATTTTCAATGGCAGCGCTATTCTGTTTACGATGGATCAGGACTGTCCAGAAATAACCGATTGAGTGCTCGACACTTAACCGAACTGGCGCAAAAATTTGCTCCTTATCGAGATTTAATGCCGTCTCAGTCACCTGCTATCAGGGCAAAATCGGGGACCTTGAGCGGGGTGAGTTGTTACGCAGGGTATGTGTATCGTGAAGGGGAATGGTTAATATTTGCATTGATGATTAATCATCCAGTGGAATATCGATTTCGAGAGCGATTGGCAGAAGAATTGCTGACAATTACCTTCTGACGGTAATGGTCTTATGGAGATCTCCTAAGTGTCTGTTTTGTATACACATGCAGAGAAGCGGAAGCGCTTGAGGCTAAACAGGCATGAAACTCTCCCAAAATAGCTGCAAAAGTCTTTAGTGTTAGATCGCCACTTGTAGTATTATCGCGCGGCCATAGGGAGCGGGCCTGCCCACCTTGATATCCAATTATTAAATATATTTACAAAGATTATTGTTATGACTGAATTATCCAAATACCGAAATATCGGAATTTTCGCACACGTTGATGCTGGAAAAACAACCACTACCGAGCGTATCTTAAGCCTGACTGGAAAAATACATAAGATAGGCGAGGTTCACGATGGTGAAGCGACCACGGACTTCATGGATCAGGAGCGAGAGCGCGGAATTACTATTCAGTCGGCAGCGACAAGCTGTCTTTGGAAAGATCATCGTTTCAATATTATTGATACACCAGGACACGTGGATTTCACCATCGAAGTTTATCGATCACTAAAAGTGCTTGATGGAGGTGTAGGAGTTTTTTGTGGGTCTGGAGGCGTAGAGCCGCAGTCAGAAACCAACTGGCGTTATGCAAACGAGTCGGAAGTAGCGCGAGTAATATTTGTAAATAAGCTGGATCGTTTGGGTGCAGACTTTTATCGCGTCGTGAAGCAAATTAAAGATGTACTGGGAGCTAAACCACTTGTGATGACACTGCCAATCGGAACAGAAGATAATTTTTCTGGTGTGGTAGATTTATTAACTCGCAAAGCATGGGTATGGGATGGGTCTGGTGATCCATTAAAATATGAAATTCAGGATGTCCCTGCGGATATGGTGGATGATGTTGAGAAATTCCGTGAAGAGATGGTTGAAATTGCATTAGAGCAAGATGACGATGCAATGGAAAAATATCTGGATGGCGTGGAACCTGATGAAGCTACTCTTAAGCGCTGTATACGCAAAGGCACGATTGCCCTGGATTTCTTCCCTACTTATTGCGGTTCAGCATTTAAGAACAAAGGCGTACAGCTGGTGCTGGATGCGGTAGTGGATTACTTGCCTTGTCCGACAGAAGTAAAGGCACAGCCTGAAGTGGATCTGGAAGGTAACGAGACTGGCGAATTTGCCATTGTTGATGTGAATGCACCGCTACGTGCATTGGCCTTTAAAATTATGGACGATCGCTATGGTGCGCTGACATTTATCCGTATTTATTCTGGCAAAATAGAAAAAGGCACTTCAGTTCTAAATACCTTTACAGGAAAAACAGAACGTATCGGCCGTATCGTAGAGATGCATGCAGAGTCGCGTGAAGAATTAGCGTCTGCCCAGGCAGGTGATATTGTAGCCGTACTTGGCATGAAAAATATTCAAACAGGTCATACCTTATGTGATCCTAACCATCCAGCCACACTTGAGCCCATGGTCTTTCCTGACCCGGTTATCTCGATGGCAGTAGCGCCAAAAGATAAAGCAGCTTCAGAAAAAATGGGTATCGCGTTAGCCAAGATGATTGCAGAAGATCCATCTTTCCTCGTCTCGACGGATGAAGAAAGTGGTGAAACCATTCTTAAAGGTATGGGTGAATTACACCTTGATATCAAGATTGATATTCTAAAGCGTACGCATAACGTTGAAGTGGTTGTAGGTAAACCGCAGGTAGCCTACAGAGAAACAATAACACAGCGTCTGGAAGATTCTTATACTCATAAGAAACAGTCTGGTGGTGCAGGTCAGTTCGGTAAGATCGACTATGTTATCGAACCAGGTGAAGTGGGTAGTGGTTGGCAGTTTGAGTCAAAAGTTACCGGTGGTAATGTGCCTCGTGAATTCTGGCCTGCTGTAGAAAAAGGCTTCAAGATGATGATGGATGAGGGTGTACTCGCCGGATACCCTTGTGTTGATGTTCAGGTTACCTTAATGGATGGTTCTTACCATCCCGTCGATTCGTCTGCAATTGCATTTGAATTGGCCGCAAAAGGTGGTTTCCGTCAGTCGATGCCAAAAGCAAGTCCGCAAATAATGGAGCCGATCATGAAAGTAGACGTGTTTACTCCTGAAGATCACGTTGGTGATGTAATTGGTGACCTGAATCGTCGCCGTGGCATGATTAAATCCCAGGAGCCTGGTGTGACAGGTACACGTGTTAAAGGTGACGTGCCGCTTGCAGAGATGTTTGGTTACATTGGTGACCTGAGAACAATGACGTCAGGTCGAGGCCAATTCTCAATGGAATTTTCTCACTACAGCCCGTGTCCCGCTAATGTGGCAGAGCAGGTCATCAAGGAAGCTAAAGAACGCAAAGAAAACAAGTAGCGGAAAAGTGTTTGTTAAAAAAGCCCCGCGCTGCGGGGCTTTTTTTTGCTGGCTGGAACCATTCTTTTGATTGCTGCAGGCATTACCCTTGTTTTCGAGATGATTTGTGATCACGGGCTTTACGCACAGGTGCTTTTGTTTTTAAGTTGGCATCCTCTCTTTTGCTACCATACAGGTTTTCGAAATCTGAAAATTTGCTGGCAGAACGGTTGGGTCGGTAACCGTAATTGTCGCTCAGGCGCTTGAGTTCCACAGTGGTTTTATCACCAGCATCTTCAAGCATTTCAAGAAGGGATGTTTTTAACAGGTCTGTTTCTGACTCCAGCCAGAACGCGTTATCTGTGACTGGGTTTGATAAGCGGCGCGTCGTATTGGTGATTTCGTGTCGGGGCGAGCCATCTTTCACATGCAAATCATGCATGGTTCTTTCAAGTAACAGTTCATACGCTTCGCCAATCATGTTGACTGGGTCATGTGGGTTATGGTCTTTCATGCGCGGCCTCCTAAATGAATCAAAACAATTGTTTAGCAGTCAGCTACACGTCTATTAACGGCGTTATTTGTGTAATATGCAAATAAATTAATATATTTTGCAGGATAAATAGTTCTTATCTGTAGGCATGGCTGTGTATTTGTCAGGTATTGTTAATTGAGTCATGCGTAAATGGGCAGTATTTCTCATAGCCCGCTTCAATAATGTTATATGCTTTCCCTGTGTGGTCAATTAATAAAAATAATAACTATAAATAATTGATTTAAGCGCATTGCTTTTTTGTTTGAGAGCAATGAGTTGTGGATAAGGAGAGAAACACTATGTCTGGTTCATTCCGATATGGGCTCAGGTCGCGTTTTTACGGGTTATTTTCGCAGTTGCCATGGTCGCTGGTGGTGACAGCGATTGTATTACTGCCTGTGATATATTTTGCCGAGTCACAGACGCGTATATTACTTGTTTATATATTTATTTACTGGGCTGCAACTATTGGCGTTGTCATGCTGGTTAAAGATATATATGCACAGCGTTTTCTGTTGGAATTCTCAATTCAGCGTTGCGGAATTTCGGTGCGAAAAAACGCAAACAATGTTGTTGAATATACCTGGCCGCAGCTCAGCACTATTCGTTCATTACGCAAGAAAGACAGGATCTCGCGATTTACGCTTGAAGGTCGTGGTGTTCTGCTAAAGTTTGAAGACGGATTTGAGTTGCCTGTATTTGAACAGGTATCAAACTATGATTCATTTAATTTAATGCTGAAAAAAATGGCGCTGTAATTAATTGGCTGCTAGAAAGGATTCTCGCAGGTATTTAATAATTTCATCAGACTCGTATAACCAGGTTGTGTTCTGTGCATGATCGATGCGCAGGCAGGGAACCTGAAATTTACCACCTTCATTAATTAATTCAGCCATATCATTGGCTTGTTTTTTAACGTCAGTTCTGGGTATGTTTAACCCGAGTCGTTTTATTTCTCTACGCACTTTCACGCAAAATGGGCAGGCGCGCATTTCGTAGATTTTCAGATTGTTTGTTTTTTCGTCAAGGATAGCTTGTTGTTGAGCACTGCGGCTTGGTGCCTTGGGTGATGTGAGTTTGTCAATTCCAAGTATCATCGCACCAATGACTTTTCTAGCGATTCTAATAGGCATATCGATTTATGTTGTTATGATTCAGGTGAGCGGAAACTGCTTGGCTTTGTATGAAATAATACATTCTGTGATTTAAAAAAAATACACATCTATTTGGGTGGAGTGATGAGGCGTATATGACAAAAAAGAGCATTAAATCTATCACGGTTGCTGTCCTGGCGCTGATTTCCGTGTTCTTTGGTTCTGAGTATTATAAAGCGCAGGATATTTCGGCGATTAATTCTGGCGCAGAGACCATTGAAGAGCTGTATATCAATCGTCAGTCTGGAGTAATGGTTGAATTTGAGGGGCAGGTTATCAAGTTGCTTCCTGACGATAATAAAGGGAGTCGCCATCAAAGATTTATTGTTAAATTAAATGAAAGCCATACAGTCCTTATTGCTCATAATATTGATCTTGCTCCACGTGTGCCTATTCAATCAAATGCAAACATTACGATCTATGGCCAATATGAGTGGAATGAAAAAGGTGGTGTGGTTCACTGGACGCATGCAGATCCTAATGGCACGCATGAAGGTGGCTGGATCAGATTTCAGGATAAAGTTTATCAATAATCCAGTAACGCGCTGAGAATCTAAATGTATTTATTACGCTTGCAGGATGTATCACTAGAGTTTGGTGATGCAGCAATTCTGAAAGAAGCCAATTTTGCAGTCAATCCCAAAGAACGAGTATGTTTGATTGGGCGTAATGGAGCGGGCAAATCTTCATTGCTGAAATTGATTACAGGTGAGTACTCGGCAGATCACGGAGACATTCAAAGGCGACGTCATTTGCGAGTTAGCCAGCTGGAACAAACACTATTGTCCACATCTGGTGAAACTGTGCGTGAGGTTATTCGGCAAGGTATGTCTGAACAACAGGCATTGCTGGATGAATATCATCGTTTATCTAAATCCAGTATGGATAAGTCAGCGCTTAAGCAGCTCGAAGAGTTGCAGCATCAGATTGACGCCAGCGGTATCTGGAATATAGATCAGCAGGTTGACATCATCATCTCGCAGTTAAATCTACCTGGTACACGAAAGCTAAGTGAGCTTTCTGGTGGATGGCGACGTCGGGTTGCTTTAGGCAAAGCACTGGTGTCGGAGCCAGATCTGCTGTTACTTGATGAGCCTACAAACCACCTTGATATCAGTACAATCGAATGGCTGGAACATCGAATTCGCGGTTATGGCGGAAGTGTTATTTTCATCACTCACGATAGAATTTTTTTACAGAAGCTCGCAACAAGGATCGTTGAAATAGACCGCGGTAATTTAGTGAGTTGGCCGGGAAGTTATGATAATTACCTGGAACTTAAAGAAAAGGCATTGGAAGAAGAGTCCACACATAATGCATTATTCGATAAAAAATTGGCTCAGGAAGAAGAATGGATACGCCAGGGAATAAAAGCACGGCGTACTCGTAATGAAGGTCGTGTGCGGTCATTAATGGCCATGCGCGATGAACGTGCAAAGCGGGTTCAGTTACAGGGAAAAGCTCGCATTGATATTGAAAAAGGCGAACGCTCAGGCCGCAAGGTTATTGCAGCACGTAATTTGACGCATGGCTACGAAGGTCAGACGCTAATCGAAAAGTTAAACCTGAAAATTATGCGAGGCGACAGAATTGGCCTGGTAGGGAATAACGGTGTTGGGAAAAGTACGCTTTTAAAAATTTTATTAGGAATGATTAAGCCTGACACAGGGTCAGTCAAGCTAGGCACTAATTTGGAAATTGCTTATTTTGACCAGGTGTTACGTGACCTGGATATGAATAAAACCATTGCGCAAAATATCGGTGATGGTAAGGACTATGTTGAATTAAACGGTAAACAGCGTCATGTTGTCGGGTATCTAAAAAACTTCCTGTTTTCTCCCAAGCGAGCCATGACACCGGTACGTGCATTATCTGGTGGTGAAAAGAATCGGGTTGCACTCGCCAAATTGTTCATTCGCCCGGCAAATCTGCTGGTACTGGATGAGCCCACAAATGATCTTGATGTAGAAATGCTGGAAGTGCTGGAACAGCGCCTGGTAGATTATACCGGCACGTTGCTGTTAGTCAGCCATGACCGCGTGTTTCTGGATAACGTGGTTACGAGTATTTTAGTCTTTGAAGCAAACGGAGGCGTGCAAGAATATGTGGGTGGATACAGTGACTGGGTTAAACGCGGAAAAGTATTAACCGAAGCGGATGTGCCTGATGAAGTGCGCGTGATTGAGCAACCAGAAGATACGCCACGCGCTGAGAGTAAAGTTAAAACAAAAAAACTAAGCTACAAATTGCAACGAGAGCTGGACGAGCTGCCTGCCCTGATTGAGACATTGGAGAGTGATATTGATTATCTTCAGACTCAAATAGCTCAACCGTCTTTCTATGATAAAGACTACAATGAAACCCGGGATGTGCTGGACGCTTTAGCCAACACACAGGCACGGCTGGATGCGGCAATGAACCGGTGGGCTGAATTGGAGCAATAAATAGAATAATCGCGATGAAACCCACCAAAATTGAGTCGACTAGAGCATTGCGATAGATAAGTATTAACGAATTGCGCCGATAACCTAGCTTAACAAAGATAAGAATCGTCAAGCTAGTGCTATGGACAGAAGTATAGATGAATCAATGCTTGCATTGCTTAAGCAGTGCAAAGACCTGCCTACACCTCCCGCGGTCGCTTCTAAAATTATTCAGCTCAGTAATGAGCAACATGCCGATCTGGACACGCTGGCCTCAATAGTAGCGATGGATCCAGCGTTAAGTGCGAAAATTCTGAGTATTGCTAATTCATCAATGTACATGCGCAGAATTGAGGCAGACTCCATTGAGCAAGCAGTGGGTATGTTTGGCTGGTCAGGGACGCTTAATATCGCTTTAGGATTTGCAGTCATCGGCTCAGTTCGCGGCGCGTTCACATCGGGACTGGATTATGACTATTTCTGGTTAAGATCTTTGGCGGCGGCGATATCTGCGCGTGCACTGGGTCAAATGTCATCTTCCAGTAATGTGGAAGTATTGTTTTTGCCAGGTTTGTTGCAGGACATTGGAATGCTCGCGCTCGACAGAGCAATAAAAGATATCTACATCGGACTTGAAGACAGGCAACAGGATCATGTGTATATCACGCGTTTAGAACACAAAATAGCTAATACTGATCATGCCATCATAGGTGAGTGGCTACTGAATCATTGGGGAATACCTAAAGAAGTGACAGAACTTGTAGGGCTGAGTCACATCTCCAATTTCAAAACAGGTGATGAACAACTTTTAACAAATCAGAAATGTATTTATCTTTCAGGCTATCTGTCTGATTGTCTGATGCAGGATGAAGATCGTAAATCGTTTGAAAAGGTAGCGTTTCTCATGCATAAAGAAATGAACATTTCTATGGGTGATTTTATTTCTTTGTTGGGGCATGTCGCTAGTCAATTTCAGGAAATGGCAGCATTATTTGATTTGCAGGTAAAAAATTCCAATCAGATCCAGTCTGTCACTGAGCTTGCGTCGCTGGTATTGTTGTCTGAATCGTAAGCTTTTTTCACTCTTGCATATTGTTGCATGCTTTTACTGGTTTCTATCCATGCAAAATAAACCACTAAAGTTCAGTGCGTTATCCATAATAGCGTTAGTCATATTTGTTCTCGTGTAAAACGTGATGTTCATCACACTTTAAAAATTGTTAGCGTTAAATTCATTAGTCTTTAGTAAGTTAACGCATAAAAATAACTAGCTAATATTCAATAACTAAGTGAGAATGCGATCGTAAGTTGGGTTGTAAAAATTAATTGTTATCGAAGGGGATTTTTTAATGAAAACGGTTGGGTTGATATTACTTTATGTTTTGACGATTAGCGCATCGCATGCGTCAATTGTTCAGGGGCAACAATATTTATTGCTGGATCATCCGGATGGCGTACTCGTCAATAGTCCTGGCCATGGTCCTTATGGTCTCAGACTGGACTCATTGCTGCCTGATGGCTCAGGACCAACATTCAGTGTTGAGTTAAATGGAGCGAGTGCAGTTTTAGAATGGATTGGGGATACGGCAACAATTGTGGGCACTATTTGGAATAATTCTACAAATGAATTATGGAGTGTGATGCAAACATTTACAGGTGTGACTGCACAAGGTACTGGCTTCGTCGCTTCTGCTGGGGAGCTAACTGTTACTGACACAAGCATGAATCAATTTTTATTTAATGCAACACCATCAGGTAATGTGTTCCAGGCCGATGCGTCAGGGCATCGTTGTGCGTCTCATGCGGGATGTGGTCCTTTAGTGGCAAGAGGCTGGGTGGTCCCTAAATTTTTTGATCCGGTGGGTAGTAATGACTGGTTGGTTCAATTAACTCCTGTGCCAGTTCCAGCAGCACTGCCTTTGTTAGTTTCCGGGTTACTTGGCTTTTCACTCTTCTCGCGTAAGTACCGAAAGCAGGGTATTTAATCCCTCTGGATAACAGAAAATAACAGTTCCCATTTGAAAGCCCCGCTGTGCGGGGCTTTTTTGGTTATTCTTCATAATTATCTGATTAATAAGCTAGAATAGGGAACTCAAATAGATGTAATGACTCATACATACCAGTCACATTACTCTATAAAATTATAATCGGAGCCTATAAATATGCGTTTTTTACCATTTACGTTTTTTATCATGATCGTGTTTGGATGGTCTTCACCTTTGCTGGCAGGCAATGATGGTGGATATGATAAAGAAACCATAATCAGTGAGGCTGAAGGTTACCTGGGTGCAGGTGCTGAAGGGCTGGCGTCGGTCATAGAAAAAGTGTTTGAAGACCATGGGCAACCAGACGGCTATATCAAAGGCAGAGAGGCAGCAGGTGCTGCAATCGTCGGTTTACGCTATGGTGATGGTGATATTTACCTGAAGAATGGCTACAGTCGTCAATTGCACTGGCAGGGCCCTTCCGTGGGATTTGACTGGGGTGGAAATGCAGCAAAAGTGTTTACACTGGTTTATAATTTACCCAGTGTAGAAAGCGTGTTTCAAAGGTTTCCCGGTGTTGATGGAAGTCTGTATTTTGTTGGCGGTGTCGGTTTAAACTATGTTCAACGTGACGATATCGTGCTTGCACCTATTCGTCTGGGCGTTGGCTGGCGTGCGGGAGCCAATGTGGGATACATGAAAGTGACACCAGAGAAGACGTGGAATCCTTTTTAATTTGCGAGCACTGCTAGTACTACCTCAGGCGTAGTGGATAGTCGTCCGAACCATGATGCGCGGGGAAAAGAATAATTACGAAAATATAACGCTATGCGCTGGAAGACTGGTAGACGAAGTAGAAATATAGAAGACCGGCGAGGAACCAGATCCTCGTTGCCGGGATTTCCCAGAGTGGGAGGGCGCAGAGGACTAAAACGCGGTGGCGGACTGAGTGGCGGCGTTATTCTAATCATTATTGTTATCGGTTTGATAACCGGGCAAAACCCACTGCAAATGCTGGGGATGATTGCAGGTAATGGTGGAGGTTCGTCATACACCACCGAATCACAAGGTGTTCCACTGAATCCATCTGCTGATGATGAACAGGCCGACTTTGTTTCAGCGGTGTTAGCGGATACTGAAGATGCCTGGCAGGTACTGTTTTCGCAGGCAGGTTCTGATTATCGGGCGCCTCAACTTGTTTTGTATAACGATGTTACGCAGACAGCATGTGGAGTGGGGCAGGCGACGTCTGGTCCTTTTTACTGTCCTGCTGATTCAAAAGTTTATCTGGATCTTGCGTTCTTTAATGAGTTAAAAAGACTGGGCGCGCCAGGTGATTTTGCAATTGCTTATGTCATCGCACACGAGATAGGTCACCATATCCAAAATCTGGTGGGAACATCGGCCAGAGTTTTTCAGCAGCGTCAACGCAGCAGTAAAAAAGAAGCCAATGCATTATCCGTACTGCAGGAACTTCAGGCCGACTGTTATGCTGGTATATGGGCGCACCATGCACAGAGAGACAGAAATATTCTGGAACCGGGTGATATAGAAGAAGGCTTAACGGCGGCGGCATCAGTTGGTGATGACAGACTTCAGCGGCAGGCGGGTCGTGCGGTACAGCCCGAAGCGTTTACGCATGGTTCTTCTGAACAACGTATGAAATGGTTCCGCACAGGATTTGATTACGGTAGTGTAGATAAATGCAATACCTTTAACTGAGTTGTATAGTCAATATCAAGACTAGCGCAACTCGTTGTAATATTTGAAACTTATAGTGAGTTTAAATAAGTTAAATATTATCTTCATCCAATAATAACCGGAGAATGGATATGTCATCAGTTGCAAGAGTTACAGAAATTAAATCGTCTTCTAAAAAAAGCTTTGAAGATGCTATTCAGGTAGGTATAAAAAGAGCAAGTAAGACTTTGGAAAATATCAAAGGTGCATGGGTGCAGGATCAGGAAGTCACCGTGTCGAAAAATGGTAATATTGAAGAGTATCGAGTATTGCTTAAAGTGACTTTTGTACTGAAATAAAGTTATTCCCATAAAAAGCCCGAATTGAGTCGGGCTTTTTATAATAGTTGTAAAGTCTATTTGGCAAATGCGTTTTTAAGTACGCCTATTATTGCCATTAAAACGCCACCGCCAACGCCGCCGGAAGCAACGCTTCCCAGGATGCCCGCGATATCAGAGGTTCCTGCGCCAGCGTCGATGCCTAGCATGCCGAGTATTGCACCCCCAGCACCTCCGCCAATAATGCCGACAATAGAATTACCCATCGTGCCCAGACTTAAATTTTTCATTAAGCTGCCAGCAACGTTTCCGCCTACTGCACCGCTAATTAAATTAATGATTATGGGAAGCATACTTTCCATTGTTATTCTCCTGATAGTTTTATTATTTTAGTTATCAATTGAAGTGCGCCGCTGCAATTTCTACTGCAAGAATACACGGTGTCATTATAAGGGTATATTTCGCAAAACAGGGCGCAGTTAAAACAGTACTTCTGGTAGGATAATAATCGATTAACTATCAGTCGCTTACAGGGTATATAAAAACAATAATCTTGTCACGGTCGCTACCAATATTTCTAGCTGGAGAGATAATTTGCTAAATAATGAATATTACACAGTCGCTAATCATGGGCCTTATGAATATTTCCGGCTTGGTGATTTTACTTTGCAGTCAGGACAGGTTTTGAAAGATGCGCACTTAGCGTATGCAAAATTCGGTGAATTGAATGCTGATAGAAGCAATGCAATTCTATTTGCAATTATGTTTTCGGGGACATCGAAAAACATGATGCATTACATTGGTCCTGGTAAGGCTTTAGACCCTGAAAAGTATTGCATTATTTTACCCAATCAGCTTGGCAATGGACTGTCTACCTCACCGCATAATATTGACAATGATCAAGCCATGGAGAACTTTCCAGCTTTATCTATAGCAGATGATGTCGTGGCGCAGCATCAGCTGTTATCTGAGAAATTCAATATAGAAGAGTTGCAATTAGTGACCGGCTGGTCGATGGGTGCACAACAAACTCTGGAGTGGGCTATTCGTTATCCGAAGATGGTTAAACGCGCTGCACCTATAGCCGGGACCGCAAAGTGCACAGAACATAATGCTTTATTTGTGGATGTTTTTTGTGATGCATTAACATCCGATCCGGCCTTTCAGCAAGGTGCCTATACCGAGGCACATAGTTGCTCGCTTGGATTGAAACGACTCGCTCATGTATTCGCAATGATGGGTGTATCCGCGGAATTGTATAATCAGGAATTATGGCAAAGGCTTGGTTTTACTTCCAAACAGGCTTTTTTAGAGCAGTTTTGGGAGGCATGGGTTAGGCTGATGGACCCTAACGCCCTGCTGGCGATGGCAAGGAAATGGCAATCGGGTGATTCCAGTCTGCATGCTAATGGTGACTTGCCTAAAGCGTTACGGCTGATTACTGCCAAAACGTATATGATTGGATTTGAAAAAGATATGTTTGTACCCCCGGCAGACCTGATTTATGAACAGCAATATATCAGGAACAGTGAGCTAAAACTGCTGCCATCATTAATGGGGCATTTTGCAATGCTGGGACTGTTTGAGGAAGATTTTGAGGCAATAGACAGTCTGTATTCAGAATTACTGGCTAGCTAGAAGGGTAGATGGAATCTTGTTATTGCAGTGTTATACTGCGTTCCCAATTTGAACGGTGGTATTAGTATGTTTGGTTCTCGTGTCAGTATTGAGCAAGTCGAAGAAGGTAATGAACTTGCGCCTAAATTTGATGAAAACGGTCTTATACCGGTTGTCACTACAGATATGGTATCAGGTGAATTACTGATGATGGGCTATATGAATGCTGAGGCATTCGCCAAGACGATAGAAACTGGCGAAGCACATTACTGGAGTCGTAGCCGTGAATGTATATGGCACAAGGGAGCAACAAGCGGGCTAGTACAAAAGGTCGAAGAAATGCGCATCGATGATGATCAGGATACAGTCTGGTTGAGGGTCGATGTAGCGGGTGGCGCCAGTTGTCATGTTGGCTATCGTTCCTGCTTTTATCGTTCGATCCCTATTGGTAAGCCTGAGTCAAAGGGTCCATTAACGTTGACTTATCATGAGAGTGAAAAAGTATTTGACCCTGAAGAAGTATATGGCGATGCTCCTAATCCCACAAAACTGTAAACGCTAAAAAAGACTCGCCCGGTGTGATCTGAAAAATTCAGGTTGCGGGTCGTATTTTTGAATTTAATAGTTAATTTAACCAAGTAAATTTATGAGTTATTTGATTCAGGAAATCTCGCTGTACCTGCTGGGTGCACTTGTCATCGGTGTGATGTATGGCTGGGTTGTCAGAGGTATTCGCGCTCAACGTGATTTGAATGAGCTGCTAAATCAGAATGAGCAGCAAATTGCGCAATTGCGTGATGAAAACAAACTGCTTGCAGACCGGGTTGAGCAACTGGAAATGATTCCTGCCAGTGGTGGCGGAGAAGACTGGCAGGATGAATATCCACTAAATGAAATTAAAGACATAGAAGCGTCAACATTATCAAAGCTGGCTGCATTACAGATAAACACAACTAAAGATTTGTGGAAATACTGTAGCAATGATGATGCTGTGTATGATCTTGCAGAGAAGATAGGCGTAGAAGATTTTGCAATTCAGCGTTGGGTATCTATATCGCAATTGCTTCGAGTTGCCAATATTGAAGCAGATGATGCGGCCTTGCTGGAAGCTACTGAAATTTATTCACTGGATGACCTGTCTGTACAAAAACCTGTACGTCTGGGCGAGAAACTGGCCAAGAATAATCAGAGCGAAAATATTCTTAGTGAATTGCCAGATGAAGCAAAACTTTCGGGCTGGATTGAACACGCGCAACACATTCTGACTTTAAATCGCTAGCAGAAGTTATTTTATCCTGTAATCGATTGATATAACCACATTCACATTGAAACCAATGGTTTCATCCTGTGCCCATTCTCCAAGCCCAATATCAAAGTCTCGACGATCCAATTCAAACTGCGCGTATGCGTGTGCGTGATTGTCATCCCTGATGCGCCACTCTAACGGGAAAGAAATCTGTTTTTCCTGATCACGAATTTTCAGTATGCCAGTGACATGATAGTGGTCGGTCTTAATATAGGCTATTTTCGTGCTGTTGAAAGTGGCTTTAGGGAAGGAGCTAAAGTTAAACCAGTCTGATTCTGCCAGCGCCTGATCACGATCGTGGCTATTTGTATCGACGGAAGTAACATCTATTACACTGCGAATATAGCTGCCTTCCATCTCTTGTGGATTAATTGAAATAGTCGAAGTATATCTTTTAAAGACGCCATTAAATGCGACGTCATCATAGCGTGCGGTAAACTGAATTGACTGGTCGTTTTGTAAAGCTGACCATTCCTGCGCAGCCAGGCCTGTAGAAGATAATAAAAAACCTGCAAGAAGAATGTATAACTTCATGATTAAAACATGCGTTTCAGGACATCATTTTTCTGTATAAAATGATGATGCAATGCCGCAGTGATGTGAATAAATACTACAGCGCCCAGCATACAGACTAAAACAAGATGCGCAGTTTTTGCATATTCTTCTGTCGTAAGGCTGGGTTCAGCGATAGGTGGAACTTCAAATAAACCAAACCACTGTAATGGAAAGTTGGCCGCAGAATTGATTATCCATCCGCTAATGGGGATGCATATCATTAATACGTACATGAATAGTTGTGCGGCAGTGGCAGTGATTCTTTGTACTTTTGATAAATCTCTCGACGGTCTGGGGGCGGGGTTGAGCAATCGCCATATGACGCGAATAATGACAACACCCAGCAGCAGTATTCCTATCGATTTGTGAACCATGAACATTTCCAGTTTCATGGGAGACAGGCGCATATTTATCATGGTGACGCCCAGGCCAAACATGAAAATAATGGCAATAGCCATAAACCAGTGCAGTAGCCGGCTGATCAAACCCCAGTGCGTTGCACTGTTTCCAAAACTCATTGTGGGATTCTTTGTCCTTCTACCTCAAGGCGAATCTCAATATCATCGCCTAATGCTGGTAGTCCATACGTCATTCCAAACAAGGATCGTTTCACCTGGGTTGTCGCTGAAAATCCTGACGTATATTTACCTGAGAATGGGTGTTTGCCAGATTTGTTGTGGGTAACATTTAATGTAACGGGTTCGGTGTGATCCAGTATTGTCAAATCGCCGAAAACTTTCATGGTGTTCTTCGATATGGATTCAACTTTAGTGCTGATGAATGTCATCTTTGGAAATTTTTCCACATGAAAAAAATCCTGATTCATCATGTGATCGTTCCATTTCTGATTATCCATATCAATGCTGGCTGTATCGATACTGACTTCAGCGCTGGAAGCAGCGGGATCATCAGGGTCGAATGAGAACGTGCCTTCAAACTGTAAAAACTCACCTTGTGATTTTGAAAAACCCAGATGATCACAAAAGAATAGTATCTGAGTATGTACGGGTTCCAGTTTATATTCAGCAGCATATCCTGCATTTATGAATAAACTTGCTAATAGTAAAATTATTAACCGCTTTACTGTCAGAATCATAAGGTTTCTCGCTGTTTATTGAAGACTGATTGCAATTTTACTATCTGACTAATTCAAGAAGCCAGTAGAAATGGTCAAATGGCGTTGACTAAGGCTAGTGGAATACGTAACTATAGCGCCTGGTTTTAACAACTGTGTTAATACGTGCAGAATTTTGTCTATGAATAATGCAATGGGTGCAGGGCAAGTAGTCAATGTGAGCCCGGATCAAGTGACCGTTTGCTGCAGGGGAGCAAGTAATGCCCTTGGGCATCCCGCGGTGTACCTGACGTTTGCAGAGCGATCAACTGTGCAGTGTTATTATTGTGGATGCATATATAAACAGAATTCTGAAGAAGGTGCTCATTTGCAAAGAGCAGACTAAAGTCTATGCTATAGGTGATATTTATACAAGAATAAGCTTTTCTTATAATAAGAATAATATGAACTTTAAAGTTCGAATAGATTCAAACGCATAACTATCCATTTTTCACGTAGCACAAGAATTAACAAAGCAGCCTGTGCAGGCTGTTTAAATTTACTATTTGAAAACTTAAAAATAACAGGAACGAAATAAATGTCTAACAAGATCAGTATTATGCTTATCTCCGGTAAGCGTGAACAGCTGCAAATGGCTGCGATGGTAGCTTCCGTCGGTGCTGTCAGCGGCAATGATGTGACGGTATTTCTCTCGATGAATGCATTACAGTTTTTTAAAAAAGACAGTGATGGTAAAGCACCCTCAGATGGACCAATGGGTGATCTGCTGGTAGAGAAAAATGCACCAGGATTTATGGAATTATTTGAATCGGCAGTTGAGTTGGGTGATGCAAAAATTTATCCATGCTCAATGGCAGTCGATATCATGGGGCTAAAAAATGATGATCTTGTTGATTATCTGTCAGAGTCTCTGGGCCTCACCAAATTCCTGGATGATGCTTCACAAGGACAAGTTTGGACATTTTAATTAAAGGAGATAAGAAATGGCAGAACGAAAGATAGTAGATGCGAAGAATACATTTTGCCCGGGACCATTGATGGAACTAATAGCAAATATGAAGCAGGCGGAAGTCGGTGATGAATTAGTTGTTTTATCTACAGATGAAGGCTCAGCGAATGATATTCCGGAATGGATTAATAAAGTTGGACACGAAGTTATTGAAAGCTCAGAAGACGCAGGCGTCTGGAGCATTGTGGTTAAAAAGATTAAATAAATTATATTTTACCAATATATTTAACACTTCAAAGAGAGGTTGAAATGAAAATCTTAATCGTTGGCGGTGGAATGGGCGGGACCATCCTTGCTAATAACCTGGCCCGTAAAATGAGAAATGAATTAAAGTCAGGCAAGGCTAGCATTACAATGCTGTCTGCATCTGATAAGCATATGTACCAGCCGGGGCTGTTATACGTAGCAGTGGGCAAGATGAATCCATCTGAAATGTATCGTGATCAGGTGAGTTTGCTCGAGCCTAGCATCGAATTTAAGGTAGACCCGGTAACCGAGTTTAATCTTGATGATAATAATGTTAAGGCCAAAAGCGGCGCTACTTACAATTATGACATTATTGTTATCGCGACTGGTTCGCGTACACACGCTGAAGGTACGCCTGGTCTTGCTGAATATGCAGAGCAGTTCTACACAGAAGCAGATGCAGTAAAAATGTATAAAAGCCTGGAAGCATTTGAAGGTGGTAAAGTGGTTGTTGCAGTGGGTGTACCACATAAGTGCCCAATGGCGCCTCTGGAAATCACTTTCATGCTGGTTGATTACTTCAAGCAGCGAGGAATCTGGGACAAGGTTCAGCTTCATTACACGTACCCGATTGGTCGTACACATAGCCTTGAGCCTGTTGCCAAATGGGCAACCCCTGAATTCGAGCGTTTAGGCATTACCTATGAAACTTTATTCAATATGAAAGAAGTGAATGAGAATGCTGTCCTCAGCGAAGAAGGGACTGAAGCGGAATATGATCTGCTAATCACTGTTCCAGCGCATAAGGGTATGCAGGTGATCGAAGACGCTGGTCTGGGTGCCGGCGGGTTTATTCCTACAGACCGTAAGCGACTAAACATGGAAGGCCGTGATAATGTTTACGTGTTAGGAGATACAACCAATCTGCCAATCAGTAAAGCAGGTTCTACTGCGCACTTTGAAGCGGAAGCACTTGCGGAAAACATCGCATCAATTGCCACTATTGGTACTGCAACACGCGACTACGACGGTAAAGTATTTTGCTTTATTGAAGCGGGTGAAGGCAAGGCGACTTACGCAATGTTCAATTACCAAAACCCACCTGATCCAAAAGCACCGACTGCAGGTATTCACATGTTTAAGACTGCATACAACAAGATGTATTGGGCCAGTGCTCGCGGTTTACTCTAAAGGAGGCATGCGATGGGACAGTTAGGAAATATTAGTATGGAAGCAGAACGTCTGGTCGAGAGCGCAGGTGATGCGTTGACTGATGATATCGTTGGGCGTTTAGCAGAAGTAGCAGGTGATGGCTTAGCACTTCTTGATCAGGCGAATCGCAGTAATCTCGATAAAGCCCTGCCCGCAATTAGTCGCATGGTGGAAAACGGTGACCTGGATCGCGTGGTTAATCTTGCACGCGTGATGGGTGCTGCAGGTGACGCGATGACTGACGACATTGTGTCACGTCTGGCTGAAACTGCAGGTGAGTTAATGTGTATCGCAGACAGGCTTTCACGCAGCGAAGGGTTAATGCGTTTGCTGGACCTGTTAGAAAGAGAGCATGTGGTTAATCTGCTAATGGAGTTTGCAGAAGCGGCAGCGGCAGCAAAAGCTGATCATTCACCATCTTCAAAGGGCGGCATTATGGGCATTATGGGAACCATGCAGGACCCGGATGTGCAGGACGCACTGAAGTTCTTTGGAGCAATGTTTAAAGAGCTTAAAAAAGTTTAATAAATATTTCGAAGTTGTACTTAAAGCCCGGTCACAATGACTGGGCTTTTTTGTGTCTGCTCACTTTTGAGATATTTTTGACCAGGTGTCACGTAAAGTGACTGTGCGATTAAATACGATTTTTCCTTCTTTGCTATCAGATTTATCACGCGTGTAATAACCGTTACGTTCAAATTGGAAATTCTGTCCGGATTCAGCGTCGGCCAGACTCGGCTCTGCATAGCAATTGTCCAGTACTTCCAGTGAATCCGGGTTGAGGCTATCAAGCATAGTATCTGTAGCGCCCGGATTGGGTATGTTGAATAGTCTGTCATAGGAATTTACCTGAACGGGTAATGCATGTGGTGCAGAAACCCAGTGGATTGTCCCTTTTATCTTGCGACCATCAGCCGATTTGCCGCCGCGCGTTTCCGGGTCATAAGTACAGCGGATCTCAATTACTTTGCCGTCTGCATCTTTAATAATGTCAGTACAGGTTACGTAATAGGCATAACGAAGACGTACTTCACGACCTGGTCCCAGGCGGAAAAACTTCTTTGGTGGCTCTTCCATGAAATCATCTTCCTCAATATAAATTTCACGTGAAAAAGGAATACTGCGTTTACCAAATTCTTCCCGCTTCGGGTGATTAGATGCCTCTAGATGTTCTGTCTGGTTTTCAGGGTAATTTTCAATCACAACTTTGAGCGGTTTGAGAACACACATAGCGCGAGGTGCATTGAAATCCAGATTCTCACGTACGCAGTTTTCCAGTACACCGACATCAATTTGTGAGTCTTTTTTAGTGATACCAATACGTTCACAAAAATCCCGAATAGCGGCTGCCGGATAACCACGGCGACGTAATCCAGTAATGGTAGGCATGCGTGGATCATCCCAGCCGGCAACATGGTTGTCGTCCACTAACTGGTGGAGTTTGCGCTTACTGGTAATGGTGTAATCCAGTGATAAGCGCGCAAACTCTATCTGTTGCGGATGAGCAGTTGTCTGGAGGGTGTCAAGAATCCAGTCGTATAATGGCCTGTGATCTTCAAACTCCAGGGTGCAAAGTGAATGAGTGATGCCCTCAATTGCATCCGAGATGCAATGTGCATAATCATACATAGGGTAAATACACCATTCACTGGCAGTGCGGTGGTGATGGGCATGTTTGATTCTATACAGAGCGGGATCGCGCATATTAATATTTGGTGAGGCCATATCTATTTTTGCACGCAATACACATTCACCTTCCTTGAATTCACCCTTGCGCATACGTGTGAATAAATCCAGGTTTTCTTCGACAGAACGATTTCGATAAGGACTGTCTTTTCCAGGCTCGGTAAGTGTTCCACGATAGGTGCGTACTTCTTCAGCATTCAAGTTGCACACATAAGCTTTGTTCATTTCGATTAGCTTTACCGCATACTGGAATAGTTGTTCGAAATAATCTGAAGCAAAAAGCAGGTTGCTCCAGCTGTAGCCTAGCCAGGATACATCGCGTTTTATTGATTCGACATACTCTTCATTCTCTTTATCAGGATTAGTGTCATCAAAGCGCAAGTTACACAGACCATTAAATTCCTGGGCAATACCAAAATTCAGGCAAATGGACTTTGCATGACCGATATGTAAGTAACCATTAGGTTCAGGTGGAAATCTGGTCATAACAGATATTGAGCGTTCCTCAATATCCTTGCGAACCCGATTGCGTATAAAATTATTAGAAGGCGTAGTTGTATCTTCTGTCATAGTGATTGTTAGTTATAGGGTAAATGCTTTAAGGATTGATAGGCTCGACGGTGGCCTCTTTGATTAATGCTTCCTGTTTTGCTTTTTCAGCTTCTTCTTCTGCCAGTTTTTCAGCGGCAATACGCTGTGCTTCCTGTTCGGCTTCAACGGCTCTGGTAGTCGCACTGGCAACTTCACTAAAGCACTTTTCGCTTTTGTTGCCCATGTTGGCAAAAGGAACTGCTAGTGCTGCCGGTCCAAGAGCAATTGTAGCAGCACTCTTTAAAAGCTTTTTGAACACAGAGCCTTTGTCCAGCGAAAAACGGGGATCCTGAAGATCACCTGCCACGCGTATATTGGCATCCAGGGTGAATAATTCAATGTTTTTAGGCTTTGGAATAAGCAGCAGGTTCAATTCTTCTTTAGTCAGGCTGACAGAGCCATTTGTGGTCATTACAATATTTTCGGTGTTAAGTAGAGTGGCGTCGCTGTTGAAGACTCCATCTGCGCCCGAGAGCTGAACAAATAAACACTCGACCTTGGTGTTACTTTTCTTGGATTTGCCGGGCATCAGTTCAACTAGCAAATTGCTGGCAAGTAGGTCGATGGGGGCATCTGCAAGAGAGCCTTCAGTCATGATGGCTGTAATCTTTCCGCTGGCATTGTTGGCAAGCTCCTGACTGCTTGTTCCGTAGGAATTAATATCTATCGATGCATCTATTCTGCCTTGCAGGGTTTCACTTGCATCAATGTCATTTAATAGCTGGCCGAGATTAAAGTCTTCCGTAAACAGCGTGTGGGAGTATACATTCTTGTTGCCGTCAATTGATACGCTTGTTCGCAGATTTGCGTCCAGATACCTGAGAGAATCTATGTCTATCGTTGCAGTGTTATTTTTAGCGACGGCGTTGGCTTTGATGTCCTGTAATGTGGCTTTTTTGTAGACTAGATTTTTAATTAACAGTGAAATGTCAGTGTCAGCAGACTGCAGCCAGTCCAGATTGATTTTTTCATCCGAGAATAATCTGTCTGTCTGTTCTTTTTCCTGATTTTCTTTTTTGCTCGATTGCGTGGCTGCCAGCAAATGCTCCAGATTTAATGACTCAGCAGTTAAGTTGGCGCGAACATTGGGTGGTGTTGAGAATTCAACATCACTGTCGCCAGCTAATTGAGTGTTGTCTAAAACCAGAGTTAAATCTTTGAGCGTTAAGATGTCGCCTGTATATTTGAGACTTGAATTTACAGAAAAATTATTAGAAGCAGGTAATGGCTGACTGATTACTTTTTCGAAACTTTGAATGTTTTTGCCTTTTGATGTCAGTGAGAGGTCTAATGTGGGTTGATAGTCCTCGTTCAGAGAAATAAACCCCGACGCTGTTGAAACTGTATCTTCAATAGTTATTCTTGACTCTAGATCATCAATGTTAATGGTGCCTTCAGGGTTTCTGATAATTGTTTTTACTGAAAATTCACTGATGTTTTCTGCGGCAATCGCTTGTTGAAGTTCATTTAACCATATGGGTTTTTCCCCGCTGGCATCGATATTGATATTTATCTGTGTCGTATCCTGGTTTGAGAGTACTTCTCCGGTGCTTAAGATTTTGCTGTCACCAATAATGATACTGGAATCAAGAGAGTGCATTTTCCAGCTGTCGCCTTCATTTTCCACAGTCGAGAGAATGGTAAACTTATCTATCAGCTCGGCTGGAAATACATCCTGGTAACTATTTAACCATTGTGGCTGTGCCCCTGAGGCATCCAGAGAGATATTCACCCCGGCGAGTGTATTGATGGAAGCGATGTTCCCTGTTGCTTTTATCAAAGTGTCTTGAACTGCGATTTCAGCGTCTATGTTTGAGGCTTTAAGCTTGTCGAAACTACCTGACAGCTGAGTGCTCAATGTGACGCTTTCCGTGTTGGGTAACGCGATATCTTTTGTGAGTAGAAACTCAGTAATATCACCTGCTTTGGAATTAACGTTTAGATTGAGATTGCCATGGTCGCTGGCGTTTATGGTGCCGGATATGCTGGTGCTGAATGGAGCAGTTTCCACTGTGGCTGAGAGGCTGCAATCATTACCTCTTAATAAATGACTGATACGGCATGTTTCACTGTCTAGTGATAATGGCTGGTCTTCGAAGTAACTCGAGGCTTTTATCTCGATGATGTCTTCATTTTTGGGCTTTAACGAGAATGAGTCAAGTGTAAAGACGTATGACATATCAGACTGTTGATCTGAATAATTAACGATTAAATTTTTAATTTGTACACCAACTACATCGAACAGAGCAATGATGTTGCTGCTTTTATTATCTGTCTTGTCCTGTTTTGGGTCTTGAGGGAATTCCAGATTGGACTGGCCTTGCTGATTTCGCTTTATGTTAATTACTGCATCATCAAACACAATGTTTTGAATGGTAATAACGCCGCGTAAAAGATCAGGTAAAGCAACGCCAAATTCAAGTTTTTCAGCACTCAGCAAATACGCATCCTGATCCCAGTCTGCACTTTCAATGCTAACTCCTGATGTTTTCAAGGTGGGATTCAGTGAGCGAGTCAAGCTGAAGTCACCATCGATAGTGACTTTACGTTTTAATGTATTCTGAAGTGCTTCCAGCGCATTTTTTTCAATAGTTTCGTTGTCTATTAATTTATAGACTGAAAAAATAGAAATGAGAACAACAATAACAAGGGTCGCCAAAGCGACCAGGATTTTTTTAGCTAGAGGCACGATAAAGTTCTCTCTTATTGTTATGAATCAGCTTCTGCAAAGTTATTGTAATGCTTGATTACTTTTTTGACATATCCTTGGGTTTCTTTGTAGGGAGGTATTCCTTTATACTTTTTCACTGCATTTGGACCAGCATTATAAGCCGCTAACGCCAGTTCTACATCAAATTCGAATAATTCCAGCATTTGCCTGAAGTAGCGTGTACCTCCGCGAATATTGTCTTTAGCATTAAAGACATTGTGTACGCCCATCAAATCTGCTGTCTGAGGCATGAGCTGCATCAGTCCTTTAGCGCCCACGCGTGAGACTGCGTATCGGTCAAAGCAAGACTCAACGGTGATAATCGCTTTAATCAGTTGTTCGTTTACACCATATAAGTCAGAGTACTGTTGTATAATTGGCTGATGGTCTTTAGCGCGATTAGAGATGGAGCCAGTGCAGGAGACTGAGGCGGTTGGGCGTCCAATAGTGGCAATTAATTTATAGTTTTGCGCAGGTAAATTTTTGTCTGAATACCATGTGGTGCCGTCTTCGTGCTTGTAGACAAAATATTCACCATGGCAGTTCATGCTCAGTGCCAGTAAGCAGATTAGCCAAAATGAAAACCTTGTGACATGACTGAAAGTATTTTTTGAATGAACCATGACAGTTATTTAGATTAAGTATGGCTATTGTACCCAGAGTTGGGCTAAATACCCTGACATTTTGTGAATAGAAAGTGTCCGTTTGTCTTTAGCCATTATGTTGCATTTTACAGAAGTATTAATACTACTCGATAATAATCGCTATTGCTCAGGGCAGACGCTTGCCGAGCGCCTGAATGTCACGCGTGCCACTATTCATAATTGTATCGTCAAAATTGAGTCACTGGGAGTGCCTGTAGAGAAGGTGAGGGGCTTGGGGTATCGCCTGATGCGGCCATTGGATGTGATTAATCCGGCTCAAATAGAAGCCAGACTCTCTTCTCAGGTGGCAGACCAGCTGTTCAGTCTCAGATGCCTGCAAGAAATTGATTCGACAAATCGTTATGCGGCTGAACTGGAACTGCCCCCGACGGGTAGATTTTCACTGGTGCTGGCTGAAATGCAGACAGCGGGTAAAGGAAGACGGGGAAGGCACTGGGTGTCCCCCTATGCGGCCAACGTTTATTTATCGGTAGTGTGGCCGCTACAAAGGCCTTTGCACGAGGCAGGAATGCTGAGCCCCTTGTTGGCAATAAGTATGCTAACGGCTTTAAATGAAATGGGTGTTACTGGATTGAAACTGAAATGGCCAAACGATATCTACGGTCATAATAAAAAGCTGGCAGGCCTACTGATTGAATGCTCAGGAGAGATTAATGGTGCATGCAAGATGGTCATCGGCATGGGCGTCAATGTGTTTATGTCACAGTGTGAAAACGTCACTATAGATCAACAGTGGACAGATGTGTGCAGTAACACCCAGGACTGGAAGTATTCACGCAATGAGGTTGCGGCAGCACTCGTGAACAACGCAGTTGCTACACTGACTCAATTTGAAAACAGTGCCGTCGATGGGCTTGTAGATACCTGGTCGCGGTGGGATTTAATGAAAGACAAGCCTGTTGAGCTGCATTCATTCCAGTCTGTTCAGTCTGGTATAGCACGAGGTATAGATAATGACGGCAGTTTGTTGCTTGAGACATCTCATGGCGTAGAAAAAATTACTGCGGGCGATGTCAGCTTGCGGGCCAGCGTATGAAGCTGTTAATTGATTTTGGAAATAGCCGGTTTAAATGGGCAAGGCTGGATGGCCAGACGCTGATAGATGCGAATGCCTGCTTCTATAATAGTGATGATGCAATTCATCGTGTTCAGGAGGCTTGTGAACAAATCGGCTTTGACTCTATTCAGGAAATTCACGCCGTCAGTGTACTTGGGGAGGCTTTTGAAAAAGAGTTTATTGCCAGCACTGAAAAAACAACGGGGATAACCGCCAGCTTCTATTACTCCCAGTCGGCTAATTACGGTGTGACTCTGGCCTACGATCATCCTTCCAGTTATGGTGCTGATCGATATGCTGCTTTAATTGCTGCACATCACAAAACTTCAGGAACAAAAATAATTGTTGATTGCGGAACCGCAACGACAATAGATGTACTCGATGCAAAAGGAAAACATTTGGGTGGGCTAATCATTCCTGGAATCACGCTCATGTGTACATCACTCGCGAATAAAGCCTCGGGGGTCAGGATGCCTGAAAAAGCTGGTGCTGCGCGATTATTTAATGATAATACCGCTGATTCCGTCTTTTCTGGCAGTGCATTGGTACTTAGCCATGGTGTACGCGGGATTGTTCAGGAGATAATGAGTACTACTGAACAAGTTGTCACTGTCTACGTGACAGGCGGTGAAAGCGATATGATAAGTCTTGAAGATATTGATTATGTGAATTGCCCAAATCTGGTGCTGGAAGGCATACAAATCATGCAAGGTTAATGACATGAGAACGATTGTTTTATTTCTGATTTTTCTGAATCTGGCCTTTTTTTACTGGGCAAGTGAGTTTGGTTCTCAAGAGGTAGTACAGCAGACACCAACAGTCGTTCCGGGATATAAACCGATAAAATTACTTTCAGAACTGGAAGATGAAGAAGGACAGGAAAATACTGCATTGGTAGCAAAGACCCGGCCAGTTGAGTTTGATTCTCGTGTAAAAGAAAAGGCGGTTAAGCAGAAATGCTTCTCACTAGGCCCATTCCAGACAGATGATCAGTCTGACAAGGTGTACGACGCATTATTTGTGGCAGGAATTCAGGCTAAACAGAGAACTGTCAATCAGCGTCAGCCGAAAAGCTACTGGGTATATCTGCCTGCGTATGAATCTCAGGCTGAGGCGCAAAAAGTGGTGGATTTTCTTAAAAAAAACAACATTACAGAGTTTTATATCTGGATAGAAGAGCCTCATAAAAATGCTGTTTCTTTGGGGCTTTTCAAGAAGCTGAGTACTGCCAGAGCAAAGATGGCAGAAATCAGGAAGCTTGATCTGGAGCCTGAAATGGAAGTGCGATTTGATGAATTTTCAGAATTTTGGGTGGATTTTAATCACTATGATGAGGACCACCAGCCTAAAGTGATTGAAAATATGCTGAGAAAAAATGACCGTATGCTGATATTGGAGACAAAGTGCTTATAAAGCATTGATTGCCACAGCAGATTTAACTAGACTGCACGTCCTGCGATATCCATGGTGTTCTCCATATATCCAGTAAGGTTAGCCGGCGTAGCTCAGTTGGTAGAGCAACTGACTTGTAATCAGTAGGTCGGGGGTTCGACTCCTCTCGCCGGCTCCATAAATCACTATATTTCAACTACTTATTTATCCTGTTATAGAAATAAAAAATTTCTTTCTCAAGGTGCTACCTTGTTGGTTAATTTAGATGTATCAAAATAAATCTATAGGTAGCCAAATAACAAATTGTGGTGTTGATTTGCAATTATTTTAAGAAAAACGACTGCTTTCGACTCGATAGCAGACAAAAAACATGCTAAATATTAACAACTCTCAAATATACTGATTTATAATCATTTTGAATGTTGTCTACAGGCCCATTATGATCGCTCAGTAGTATTTTTTATTAATGTCTAAAATGAGCATAGAACGATGGCATTTAGTCTGCAATGCTGATTGATTCTTCACATTGCTCTATAAGAAACTAAATCGATTAAGTGCTTGGGATAATAAATGTATTTAAGCAGAGTTAAATTGAACAACTTTCGTCGATTATCCAATGTATCAATAGGTATGGACGAGGATATTTCAATCTTTGTGGGAGCGAATAACAGTGGCAAGACGTCCGTTGCGCAGGCCATGCATTTGTTTCTTGCAGGTGCTCGCGATCGCTTCTCTTTCCACGATATAAGTGCATGCCGTTGGGCCACAGTTGAAGCCTTTGCAAACGGTGAAGAAGGTGCCGCTCTTCCTATAATATCTATCGACCTGTGGTTCGCTGTCGAAGAACAAGATCTTCACCGCGTGATCGATCTTCTTCCTCGTCTTGACTGGCAGGGAACTCATGTCGGCATTAAGATAGCTTTCGCTCCGCAGAATCAGGATGAAACACTCATACGCTTTAAGGAAAAGTATGCAGAAGCTCAACAACAAGCAGTAGATATACCTCTTCTAGAAGGTGAAGAGCCGTATATAGCACCTCCAAGAACGCTTCGAGAATTCTTGGAATTAGAATTACATCGTGAGTATGAATTCAAATACTATGTTCTTGATGAAGCGCAGTACAGCGAAGATTATGAACCGAATGAAGGTTATGAACCCCAGGAATTACTCAAAGAACATGGCCGTACCGGCAAAGATATTATTAATTCTCTTTTGAAGGTTGATTTCTTGCACGCTCAACGGCACTTGTCAGATAGTTCCGGAGGCGGTCGTACTGAAGAACTTTCGCGCCATCTGAGTCGTTACTATGCGCGAAATCTTGAACGCCATAGCGAAGACTACAACGCAATAAGAGCTCTAGCTACTTCCGAAGACCACTTAAACCAACACCTAGAGCAGGTCTTCGCTGAAACGTTCAGACGACTGGAGCAACTTGGGTATCCAGGTTTTGCGAATCCTCGCCTTTTAATAAAGTCGGCGCTGAATCCCGCCACTGTGATGAATAGCCAAGACGGAGCACATGTGCATTATGCCCTTCACGATGGAGATGACGGTCTATCGTTGCCCGATAAATATAACGGGCTCGGCTTCAAAAATCTGATCTATATGGTGGTAGAGTTATTAGACCTGCATGCTCAGTGGATGGCAATCGAAAACAATCGTCCACCTTTTCACCTCGTTTTTGTCGAAGAACCTGAAGCACACCTACACGCGCAACTGCAGCAAGTATTTGTGAACAAGGTGCTTGATATTCTTAGAGATGAAGCAGATGACCCAGAGACGTTTCGAACGCAGCTTGTTCTTACTACTCATTCACCTCACATATTGTACGAGCGTGGTTTCAAACCTATTAGGTATTTCCGGCGTGAAAACACTGGGATTGAACAAACCTCCCAAGTATTGAACCTGTCAGAGTTTTATCAAAGGACGGCAAACCCCAGCAGAGATTTCTTGGTACGCTACCTCAAGCTCACGCATTGCGATCTTTTTTTTGCCGATGCTGCTGTACTGGTGGAGGGCAATGTCGAAAGACTCGTTATACCACAAATGATCATGAAAGCTGCGCCAGGTCTGCGATCAAGTTACCTGAGCATTCTTGAAATTGGCGGCGCGTTCGGTCATCTATTTCGCACTCTGATTGAGTTTCTTGGAATAACAACACTGGTCATTACCGATCTTGATAGTGTGCACTTAGTGGCCGCAGAACCCGGTGAGATTGATGATGAAGACGAGGAAGAAAATGCTCTGAACGCTACTGGCGATGAGAATATGGACGGAAATAACGCAGTGCGAAGAACTAAGAAAACCTGCACTCCAGAGACTCCAGAGGCAGTGACATCTAACCAGATGCTTATTCAGTGGCTTCCAGAGTGCGAAAGGATAGACGAACTTCTCACTCTTCCAGCAGAGGATAAAGAACTTCTTGCCGATGCTAACGGACTCGGTGCTGTGCGAGTCACTTATCCCTGCACTGTTGAACTGAACTGGAATGGAAAAACCGCTAACCGGGCCGGTCGGACTCTCGAAGCTGCATTCGCATACGAAAACCTCGAATGGGCTCAACAATACGATAACCGAGATCTGAAGCTACGACTACGTGATCCAGTGGATGTGGCGGACCTAGCATTACGGCTTCATAACAAGATACGTAAAGACAGCTTTAAAAAGACTGATTTTGCATTGGCCTTGTTGGCCAAAGATCCTAGAGCTTGGACTGTTCCGCAATATATTGCAGAAGGCCTACGGTGGCTAGAAGAGACGCTGGGCGTGACAGAAGTCAACGATGAAGTTAGTGACCAGGAAGAAAACGAAGCAGAATGACGAGTAGGATTGGAAGACCCGACACAGAAACGGACGTAGAGCTGCATCAGCGTCTAAGTGCCAATGGCAGTCGTCATTTTGTGATGGTTGCAGGGGCTGGGTCCGGTAAAACAACTTCACTGGTGAAGGCGCTGGCCTATCTTGAATTGGACCAGGGATCAGTCCTGCGACGTAAAGGTCAAAAGATTGCCTGTATTACATTTACAGATGTCGCAGTCAATGAAATCCGATCTGACGTGGGTGCTGACCCGCTTTATCATGTATCTACTATTCACAGTTTTCTTTGGGAGAACATCAAGCCTTTTCAGAATGACATTATAGAATGGGTTAGTAGACGCTTATATCAAAAGATCGAAGAAGCTCAAGAAAAGATAGATAAGCCACGGACTCATAAAAAGACCAAAGATCGTGCTGCTGAAAACATCACCAGATATCAAAGCCAAATGCAGCAAATTAAAAGCGTAAAATGTTTTAAGTACGGTACTGGAAGTGATTACTCCAATGGCATACTTGGGCATAGCGATATACTAAAGATCGGTCCTACCTTCATCAGAGAACATCCATTGATGCGACGTGTAATCGTTCAACGCTATCCGATAATCTTTGTCGATGAGAGTCAGGATACTGATCCAGATTTTGTAGATTCATTACGTACAGTTGCAGATGAAAACCAAAACGGATTCTGTGTTGGCTTTTTTGGCGATCCCGTCCAAAAGATTTACATGCAAGGTGCCGGACAGATTCCGACCGAAGAAGGATGGTCCAAGCTTGAAAAACCGGAGAATTTTAGATGCCCACAAAGTGTATTGCGAGTCATCAATTGTATTCGGGCAGAAGATGATGGATTAGAACAAACCCGAGGTCGTTGCGAACTACAGAACGGTGAATTACTGCCTGTAGAAGGGACGGCGCGTATTTTGATTATGCCGGATGATGACCAACGCCAGGATCGCCTTGATGCTGCACGAAATTGGCTCGCCGAACGAGATGGTGACAATAACTGGTTAGTTGATGAAAACGAAGAAGTATTGCGTCTACTTGTCCTTGTCCACCGTGTATCTGCCATCAGGCTTGGTTTCCCAAACCTATATTCAGCATTGAATGACAAATCAACAGAAAGTTTGAGTTCAGGAGTTGTTGACGGAACAGCCTGGGTGCTGAGGCCTTTCCTAAAGTTTATTTTGCCATTGCTTCTGGCGCATCGGGAGAATCGCCACTTTGAGATTATGCGCCTGCTTCGAAAGTATTGCCCGAAATTGCAAACTGATGCGCTTACTGGCTTGAATACTTCTGATGTTTTGAATGAGCTACAAGAAGATATATCTGCTTTAGATGAAATGCTAGGCGTTGCAGCTAGAAGCCATATTGGCGATGTAATGAAGTTGCTTCGGGATAGGCAGATATATACTTTGGATGAACGTTATCATCAACTAGTAGATGATTTTACAGTTGCGAAGCCGGTTGCCGATCCTGCCCCTGAAAATGCTGCTCTAAGATTCATGCAATGCAAAGCGAACGAATTATGGGGATATCGTCGCTACATTGAAAAACTCTCACCCTTCGCTACACAACAGGGAATAAAGGGCGCCGAGTTTGACAAAGTGTTGGTTGTGGTTGATGACAAGGAACGGCAGTTGCCAGGTTATTCATATGGTAAATATTTTGGAGTAACACCTCTTTCAGAAACTGACGAAAAGAATATAGATCTCGGTAAGGATTCCGTGATCGATCGAACTCGACGTCTTTTCTATGTATGTTGTTCACGTGCACGTTCCGACCTTGCAGTTGCGATGTTTACAGACAACCCGGAAGATATGCAAAGAGCTATTGTAGATCGAGGTCTTTTTGAACCACAGAGTATCCATTTGCTGGATTGAAAATCCTAACTGAACGATCTAATTCAGTGTCCGGTTTTGCCGAAGGATTATTGAAATGCAGTTATTGATAGGACTCTAAATGATCTTTTGCAATGTTCGAAAATTTACTATGTGCTGTGTAAAAAACACTAACGAGTTTGTCAAAATGAATAAGTGGATGGTTACTGAGTAGGTTAAGGCTAACCATGTACTACTCCCCACCTCTTGCGTAAGTTAATTTAAGTAATAAGCTTACATCATGTCACTTTATACGGATTGGGAATCTATGAATCTAACGACACCACAGCTTTTAGCAGATCTTCAGTTAGCAATAAAAGCGCAACGAGAGCTTTTGGATTCATTTAAGGTGGCGCGTAAATCGAACGTTACCAAAGTGTACATGCTACTTTTGGTGCACGGAATAAATCGCAAAGCGATAGGTGCACTGTCACTATACCAACACGATCACTATGATGCAGCCGGGCCTATAATTCGTTCGGCAATCAGCCTATATATTGACTTCTTAAACACATCTAAACACGATGACTATCCATTATATCTTGATTATTTAAGCGGCAATCACTGGAAGAAGTCGTTGACGGCCCATCAACAATCGCCTGATTCCCCTTATAGCCAAGCAATTGCCGATGCAGCGGCTGACCATCAACTAGAGAACCTGGATAATATGATTGCTGATCAAGATCAAAGACTTCAGAAAATTAAGGCCAAGTTGAGCGACAAGTATTACAATGGAAATAAAATAGACACAAGTGAATACCGGAAGTTTAAACTAGCCAATAAGTTGCGTGAATACGACGGTTTATATCGAATGTTATCTCGCAATGTCCATGGAAACATTGATTCGCTAGTTGGAAGGCTTGACGAGGATATGTTCTGGTGCTGGCCACCTCTACCTGAGAAAGCGTCCAAAGTAGAGATTTCGCTACTACTCGATGTAATTATCGATTCGACTCTAATACTTTCCAAAGAATATCGGAAAAAAGTAGCGCACATCCGACAACTAAGAGTGAAACACGCTGAAGTGATGAATTTGATGTGACATCATGCTGGGTGTTTAATACTGTCACTGACAGGATCGAAAAAAAATTACTCATTTTGAATTGCTAGCCTTTCGCTGAATTTGAAAATAATATCTTCTAATTCATCTTTGCTCATTAATCCGTTGTCGAATCGGCTGTGCTCGTTAGTACTCATGCGTGATAATACTATTGAAGATGAAATATCATACAAATTGGAAAGCATAGCCAAGTCATGGTCGTTACTACTCCTCAGCAAGTCGCAAGGGTGCAAGTTACAGACCTCTTTATCCAATGTAGTTGGTTCATCATTATGAAAATTGCTGGTGATATCAACTGAGGGACTCACTTGCGGGCTTGCAGGTAAATTCTTGAGGTATCTCTTAAAAGCATTGTCAAAATCACTTTTTCGATAACCTCGTTTGCCATGAGGGTATCCATCAAACACGCCTGGATATGGTTTGATGTTTAGTTCTTTTACCATGCTTGCCAGCCGTGTAGGGGTGATAGGGCGACCATCAGCGATTTCTGGCCATGGACGTTCCTCCATTTGGATTAAGTGTTTTATAATTTCATCTGAAGGCAGTTTATCCACATGTTTGAACTTTTAACTGTTGAATAACTGCTTGTGAGCTGTTAGCCGAATGTTTCATATAGTGTGTAATATAATTTAATGGCGGTCTTTCATTAATATGTATAGTAAAAAAATCAAACCTGAAAAAATAATTTGGAGTTATATTTTTTGGTCAATATTTGTTTTAGGGTTATACATTTATACTGTTCTGAACACATATTTTGAAAGAGGTGATTTTTGCATAACAGTACCAGGCAGACACACTAACAGTTATATTTGTGCAAATGAATTTTTGTTGTTATTTCTTATCATTTCTTTTTTTTATGTCAGCATTGGAATTCATTTATTTCTTAAGGGTATCGGTAAAAGAGGGTTTAGTTTTTTGTGGTGATTAATGATTAACACTAGAATGATTGCTATTGAACCGGGACCAGACATTGTTATAGAAACATAGTAGTAAAATAAGGTGTAATTATTCAAAAAGAACAAACAAGAAATTATCTGGGAACTGCGGCTTTAATTATTTCAGCGGCACCTATAATTTTGGTATGTAGCATGATAATTCATGACTTAATACCCAATAGCACGTTTCGGAATTCTATAAGAAACTTTATAGGCAAGATTCTTGAACCTCTATTTTATTTTTGGCAAATTATCTTATTGATAGGTGCTATTGGGTTTATTTTGTCTTTAATATCATTTATACGTTTTCGTATTTATTCACATCTAATAGTAGGCATAATTGCTCTACTTTGCTCTGGATTCATGTGCTTTATTATTGTAGCTGTTATGAATTCTGGTATATAACTTAAATGACCGCTATTGAGCCGAATGCAGACTGCTTACAAAGATGAAATGGCTAAATGTTTAATAAAATTTTGAAAAGACTAGGTAAACATTTTCAGGTAAGAAGATATGCTTACGAGTTTCCGTATTATATTGCAAGAGAATACTCTGCAAAAGAAAAGTACTCTGTTTCTGAGATAGAAAGCATAATAACTAAATATAATTTTTCTGGTGAGTTTAATTATTACGGTCATGCTCTTTTCATTACGGAAGATGAATATAATAACTTATTTATCCATGCTGATAGTGTGGAAAGTTATGACGTATGTAGAAGGAAAGTATCTAAAATACTAAAAATAAATAAAAGAAGCTTTGGCTTCCATGAATTAATTACTCGTTCTCGATACCCAGGTGCCATTACGATTACTAAAGACGATGAAGGCAACTTTGTTTATAGCATAGCCGATTTTTTAGACTCATCAGCCATGGGTGGACACTAAATTCCTTTTTGATCAAATGACCGCTATTGCGCCGAAAGCAGACATTGGATTATCTAATATATTTAATTGCTATTAAGTAAATTCAATTATTCATAGAGCAGGTCTTTATTAGACGTTTTGTGGTTAAATAACTGAAAGTATTGGAATTAGGTGCAGTCCTTAAATCAGTCGGTCGGGGGATCGGCTCCTCTCGCTGGCTCCATAAAATCTATTATTTACTCATTTTCATGAGTACTACTGTTTAACCTAAGTGGTAGATGTCTGATATTTTCCTATATGACCGTCTAATTATTCTGATTGGAGAATAATATAAGCAATCAACTATGGTGGGATTGTTCCAAAGGGGACTGTTACTATGCGTATTTGGTACTTTTAATAAACTTGCTACAAACAAATTAGCATTTGAACGGACCATATATTTATTTGGTGCGTATGATTTTTAGTCTAATTTGTGATATTCAGGGTTTAAGTCGATTATTTCCGGATTACTTGAATCTAAGACTAAAATCAGGAAAGAGAGATATTTAGAGACATGGAAAATCAAGTCGTTCCCCAAAGTACGCGCAGCAAAATAAAAAAACGCCTGGCATCTTTAGCAATTTTCATCATGCTTGGTGCATTCCTGGCTTATGAAGAACCCACGATAGAAATAGCCTGGGTGACAGCCATCCTGCTATTAACAATTTATTTATTTGCTTTTGAAATTGTTGATGTTGATGTCGCTGCTATCTCTATTATGGTTGTACTGGGGTTAACAAGCTTATTCGCTCCAGTAATGGGTTTAAGTGAGGGACTCGTCGATCCGGCCCACCTGTTTGATGGGTTTTCAAGTAATGCTGTCATCTCGATCGTTGCGGTGATGATTATTGGTGCCGGCCTGGATAAAACAGGAATTATGAGCAAGGTGGCTGCGTATATTCTTAAGGTGGGTGGTACTTCGGAAAAAAGAATAATCCCCATTATCTCAGGCACAGTTGGCGTGATTTCTTCATTTATGCAGAATGTTGGTGCGGCCGCATTATTTCTTCCTGTTGTTTCACGCATATCATCACGAACTAAACTGCCGATGTCCCGATTGCTTATGCCAATGGGTTTTTGCGCAATATTGGGTGGAACCATCACGATGGTAGGGTCATCGCCATTAATATTGCTAAACGATCTTATTCAAACTTCAAATGCTACTTTAGCGCCTGAACAAAAAATGGAAACCTGGGGTTTGTTTTCTGTGACGCCAATTGGAATCGCATTAATCGTGACAGGTATTTTATATTTTGTCGTGTTTGGTAAACATGTATTACCCGCTCATAAATCCAAAAGTGAAACTGCAGATGAAAATTCCGAGAGCTATTTTAAAGATGTTTATGGTGTTAACTATAATATTTATGAATTAGCCATTCCAACTGGAAGCGATATTATTGGAATGAAACTTGATGAATTTGAAGATAAATATCAAGTCAGGGTTATAGCAACAAAAGCACCGAATGATTCAACAAGAATAGGGCGTGGTGCGCTAGATCGAGATACAGGTTTATATGCAAGAATGGTTCTGGGAGTTGTTGCAGAACCTGAAAACCTGGAAAAATTTGTGCAGACATTTGGTTTGCGTCGCCGATCATTCTTGATTAGTTTTGCAGAAGAACTTGCAAATACAAAAGCCGGTTTTGCAGAAATAGTTATACCTCCCCGATCAAAATTTATTGGTAAAAGTGCGCGTGATATCTGGTTGCGTAAAACGTATGGGGTATCAATGATTGCCTTGCATCGAGATGGAAATACTATTCGTGAAGTAGAGGATGTGCGCGGCGTACCATTTCATTCGGGAGATACGCTGGTAGTTTTTACCCCCTGGGATGTATTGGTAAGACTTGAGAAAGATAAGAACTTTCTGGTGGTCACCAGTGATTTTCCTCACGAAGAACTAAGACCGCATAAGGTATTGTGGGCAAGTTTTTTCTTTATCGTGGCACTATCCCTGATCTTGTTTACCGACGTGAGACTGTCAATTGCGCTACTGACCGGTGCGACTGGTATGATTTTATCCGGCGTATTAAATGTTAATGAAGCTTATGAAGCCATTTCATGGAAAACAGTTTTTCTATTGGCAAGCCTGATTCCATTAGGCATGGCGGTTGAGCAGACAGGCACAGCCAAATGGATTGCTGACCAAACACTTCTGGTTATTGGTGATATGCCTATATGGGTGATTCAATCAGCGATGGCTGTACTGGCGACTTTTTTTACACTGGTTATGTCAAATGTAGGAGCTACTGTTTTGTTGGTGCCGCTGGCAATCAATATAGCAATTGGAGTGGGTGCTGATCCTGCACTGTTTGCACTTACAATCGCTATTGCTACATCTAACTCTTTTTTGATTCCTACACACCAGGTAAATGCTCTGATTATGGGGCCTGGAGGTTATAGAGTTCCAGATTTTATGCGGGCTGGCGGGATTATGACGTTATTGTTTTTAATCGTATCTGTAAGCATGTTAAATCTGGTGTATTGATTTAATCCGATTTTAATCAAAGCAGAAACAGCTCTGCATTAACGCCTTCTGCCATTGCATGTGGTTCTGATAAGTATTTGCTATGGCAAATATTAATTTTTACAATAAGCGCTAATGTCTAAAAGGGATTACATTTTCATTATCGAGAATGAAATAAAAAGTGGGGGTGACTTTATGTATTTACCACAAATGCAAAAAGCTAATATCGATAATGCTAAACCTGACGTGCATGGCAAAATTTCCAAGCAAATTGTTGAACTTGATGCTGTTACGGCCGTTAAGGTGACTTTCAACCCTGGTGCAAAATGGTCTTCTGACTTAAAGGAATATGCAGGGACAGATAGTTGTTTGCTGCCACATGTTGCCTATGTGATTAATGGGTCTATACATATAGTCATGGATGATGGTTCGGAAGAGACATTTAGTAAAGGAGACATAATGATGTTGCCTCCTGGACATGATGCATGGACGGTTGGAGATGAACCATGTGAATTTATTCAATTCACACAAGGGGACAATTATTATTCTGACCATACACATTAAATGAGAAATCTATCCATGCCTGTCAATGGGTGGGGATGTGGAGTTACTGGATTAATTAATGTTTATCGTGCGATAAACATATAGTGTTCTTTTTACGTTGAAAGTGTGTCAAAGAGAACGCGCGAATATTGGTCGAGATTTGAATTAAAATCATTTAACATAAGAAAAATAGATTATTATCTGTTTCAGCACTCTAAATTAAAGCGAAAAAGATGACTCCTTGTAGACTAATATATCGAAGTATCGCTAATCCCAGCACGCTTGATGAAAAGTCTCTGGTCAATCTGGAAAATCAGTCAGCAAATCATAATCGTAGACTGGGAATATGTGGATTGCTTCTTTTATCAGGAGATCGATTCCTTCAGGTTTTAGAAGGCACTTCTAAATTTGTTAATCAAGTGTACGGTAAAATAATTCAGGATGTGCGACATCACGATGTAAACTTGTTGAGCTATGAAGAAATAGTAAAACCAGAGTTTATTGAATGGGATATGAAACTAGTTGACCTGGGGACTCTGGACGCGCAGGTACAAAAACTGTTTCGAGAAAAGTATCCGGTAAATAACAACCTGTTTTTATTTAATGATGACGCATTCCTGATGACTTCACTTCTGGTAGATATGCGGCATGCTCAAAGTAAGGCGAAATGACTGCTAGCGATACATAGCGGTCATTTGATATGTCTGTTTTATCCTGTAACAAATCTGTTTTTAGGCCCAATTGTTAAGCGATAAGTAATTCTTCACATTTTTCACGAAATTGATCGCGTAATAATATTAATGCGGGTGTCACTTGCTTTCTAATTGGACAGATCATCCAGAGATTTGATGAAGGTGTGAGATAATCCTTTAGTAGCTAAGTTACTTTGCCCGTCTTTATTTCTTCGGTCATATCTATTTTAGAGTCACAATCATTGCAAATTCGCTTACCTTCCGCAGTGATGCCTGGTTTCCGACTGGACCGAACGAACAGTTGCTTATCGAGCTGATCTTCCAAACGTTCAATTTTATTATCAAAAATAATTTGATTGTATTTATGCAAATACCATCTTTTTAGTTAATAACGAAGTGTGCAAAATACCTCCATCAATTTCAGGAGGCTGCTATGAATAATCAAAACTACATAACATTTAATACAACTCAATCTAACGGAATTCTCACGGTTACGTTTGATTATCCGCCAGTGAATATTCAAGGCATTCCCATGTTGGACGACTTGAATATTCTGGCCGAAAAATTAGAAGACGACCGAAGTGTCAAAGTAGTTGTATTTCAATCAGCAAACCCGGAAATTTTTGTTGCGCATGCGGATACCAGCTTTTTAAAAGATATGTCGACTGAAGCAGTATCCAGGGATGACACTGAACTTTTGTACTTGCAAAAGGTGCTTCAAAGAATAAGCGCATTACCGCAAGCAACCATAGCGAAGATTGAAGGATTTGCACGAGGTGGTGGTCACGAGTTTGCGCTTGCTTGCGATATGCGATTTGCAGCACGAGGCAAAGCACGATTTATGCAAATGGAAGTAGGTATGGGTATTCTCCCTTGTGGTGGCGGTGCATCTCGCATGGCGCGCCAAGTGGGTCTTGGTCGTGCGCTTGAAATTGTCTTGGGTGCACGTGACTGGGATGCCGATGAAGCTGAGCGTATTGGAACAGTAAATCGAGCATTAAATGCCGATGAAATTGGTCCTTACGTGGATGCGCTAGCAAAACGTATTGCACTTTGGCCGGCTGAATCAATCAATGCTGCAAAGCAGGCTGTTTATGAATCGATAGATCTGCCAATTGAACAGGCATTAAAGTCAGAAGCTTACTGGTTATATCAGGCCACCAGTCAAACACCTGCAATAAAACGATTTAAATGGGCGGATGAACAGGGAGCACAATTTGATATGGATAACCAGCGACGCTGGGAAAACATGCTCGTCGATATCCAGGATATAAATGAATAAAACAGAGTAGCGAATTTAAAGTTGGAGCATTGAGATGGAAAATATAGAACACAAGAGCCTATACAAAGAAATTCCTTTTAATCAGCAGCAATTTCAACGGTTGAACAAAGGATATAATTCTGTATTCAAGTTTGGTCGAATGAGTGTTGGCCTGGTCACACCTGTTGAAGATTACATCTCAAGCTCCGTGCCTACTATGCGAGATCATATTGCACGTGCACAGTTAGCTGAAGAATTAGGTTTCTCATCTATTTGGCTTCGAGATGTCCCTTTTAATGTGCCATCGTTTGGTGATGCAGGGCAATTATTTGATCCATTTGTATATTTGGGATTTTTAGCAGCACAAACAAAAACCATTTCACTTGGCGTTGCAAGTATAGTCTTGCCTTTACGTCATCCTGCACATGTCGCTAAAGCAGCAGCGAGTGTTGATGTGTTATCGAATGGTCGATTAATTCTCGGAGTAGCCTCTGGTGATCGTCCGCAAGAGTATCCTGCGATGAATATTAATTTTGAAGATCGTGGAAAACTCTTTAGACACAGTTTTGACTACATACGGCAAATGCACACAAGTGATCCTGTATTAAATAATGTATTCGGTGATTTTATGGGTGACATTGACATGTTGCCAAAGCCTACTTCAAAGAAACTTCCTTTATTAATTACAGGTAGCAGCCAGCAAAGCTCGGAGTGGATCGCTGGAAATGGTGATGGATGGATGCTTTATCCTCGTGAATCTAAAATTCAAGCTCGCATTATTCAGGAATGGAACGAACAAGTGAAGGTGCTAGAAAGAGCACCTCAACCTGTTATGCAACCTTTGTATTTTGATTTAAGGGAATCATCAGTTGGTAAGCCACAACCGATACATCTGGGTTTTCGTTCCGGGGTGGGTTATTTAATTGACTACTTAAAATCACTTGAAGCAATTGGCGTGAACCATGTTGCGCTAAATTTAAGATATAACCAGTCAAATATTGACAAGACACTTACAACATTAGCTGAAAAAGTGCTGATTGAGTTTAAATCATGAAAAAGACAATTTTAATTACAGGGGCTACAGATGGTATCGGGCTGGCAACGGCAACAAAACTGGTTGAGTTGGGTCATCATGTGTTATTGCATGGGCGCAATAAAGCTAAACTGGAAGACACCAGGAAGAAATTATTTGCACTAAATAGCAATGCGCATATTGAAGTGTATGTGGCCGACTTATCTGTATTGAAGGAAGTTAAATCGTTAGCTGTAGAGGTAAGTAAAAATAACAAACAACTCGATGTGTTGGTCAATAATGCAGGTGTGTATGTTGTCAATGAAAAAGTATCAGTAGATGGACTGGATACACGCTTTGTTGTGAATGCAATCGCACCATTCTTGCTCACAAAACTTTTAATGCCTTTGTTCGATAAAACAGGTCGAATTATAAATTTATCATCAGCGGCGCAGGCGTCATTTAATCCAGGCGATTTAACTTCGACTAACAGGCAATCAGATGCTGTTGTGTATGCGCAAAGCAAATTAGCGCTTACCATGTGGTCTGCTGGTTTGGCGAAAAAACTAATGAATAAAGGGCCTGTGGTTATTGCAGTGAACCCTGGGTCAATGCTGGGTAGCAAGATGGTTAAGGAAGCTTACGGAGTGAGCGGAAAAGACATTCAAATCGGGGCTAACATTCTTTGTGAATTGGCTTTACATGATGAATATAAAAATGCTTCTGGCAAATATTTCGATAATGATTCAGGCCAGTTTACGAGCCCTCATCCTGATGCTGTTAATTCGTCAAAGAATCAACAGGTGATAAATGTCATTGAAGAAATACTGGATAACATTCAATGAGCTTCCGTATTATGGCTTAATTTCTCCGCTTTCTGCGGGATATAAATTATCTGCCTTTGTTTTCCTGTTCCTTCGTATTTTGTGGTTGAGTGTTCAGCGCTTTGCTAAGTTTATTTTCAATGTTTGCGGATTCTATGATTGCTATTTCTGCATTCACAAGAGCAGCCAGATTGTTCATGATCTCGATTTCATTCGAACCAAATTCTCTTGGCTTTTGGTCAATGACACATAATGTCCCAATTTGTTCACCGCTACCTGTGGTAATGGGCATGCCGCAGTAAAATCTAATGTGAGGTTCGTTAGTAACGAGAGGATTGTCTTTAAAGCGTATATCTTTTGTAGCATCCGTGATTATGAGTGCATCATTCTGAAGAATGGCATGCCCGCAAAATGATATTTCTCTGGAGGTTTCGCAGGCATCAAGTCCCTGTTTTGATTTAAACCATTGTCTGTTTTCATCGACCAGGCTAATCACAGCGATAGGGACATCGAGTAAAATTCGAGATAATTTGGTAATACGATCAAATCGGAATTCAGGCACTGTATCGAGTAGTCTTAAGCTGCGAAGCGCCTCTAATCTGCTTTTTTCGTTGACTGGTCGTCCTGGTTTTTGCATGGCTCAATTTTTTATTTTCATTGCAGCCATATAGATCGGCATATTTGCTGATTTCATGAGTTTTGAATGGGAATGAATAGATTATGCTTGATAATCAAGAGCATACGAATCAGACACGGATCACGATTACTTGGATGTGTATTTGATAAGTGCTAAAACCGTGATTAGTCTCTGCCATGCAGTAGTGGTGACAGCGCGATATAACTAAATTTATTTTTATGAAGTAAGGTAACTATCCCGTCATCTTTTCAGTAGGTAATGGTGACAGTCACAGTATCGCTGTACTCGCCTGTGGGGACAGCTTGAATTGCGGGAACGCGGCCGTAAACTGTCAGGCTCTGACTGTTGCCTGTGCCAATGTTATTGACGGTGTCTACATCAAGGGTGCTTCCCCAGCGCTGGTTGCGAGCACTGTTACTGTACAGATCATACTGCAGGTAACTGTTGCTTGTACTGTTATGCATGCGGCGGCTTGTTCCGTTGACATGCAGACCATCGTCGAGTGATACCTTCCAGGGAGTTGTATTGGTACAGGTAAAACTAAGGCTGGTTGTTTGGTCAATATGGCTACTGATCAGTCCCGGCATTGTTCCGAAATTAAGATTATTGACACTATCGATGACGCAGGTGCCGGGCACATTTGCACTGGCAGTAAAGGGAAAAGTAATGCTGCCGCCACCATTCCCGCCGGAAGTGCAGCTGGTAGGCCAGTTGGGAGTACTTAATAAAGCCTCGGCATAACGATAATCAAGACGAGTATGACTGCCAGTGAACGGATTCTGGTAATTGTCTGCAGACAGGTTGGTCTGCGCAGGTACTCTTCCGTATAGAGTAGCAGATACCATGCCTGAGCCACCCAATACAGGGACAGCGTACTGCAAATCAATATCAAGATCTTCAGTGTCGGTATTTCCCCAGATTTGGCTTCGGCTGGCATCGCGATAAATCTGAAAATTTAGTTGATCGAGTGAGATATTACTCATCACTCGTGAATTAACTGTGCTGCCAGCAGCGCTACCGCTACCTATATTAAGACACATACGTACTCTTGCATTGGCGAGCAGAGATAAACCAAATGTGTTGCAGTTTACCGTCACCGTCGCAGTACTGTTTTGTGCTGCACCCATGTTGATGCTGCCAAAAACAAGATCATTGGCATTCGCGCTACAGTTGGTAGTTGCATGTGTATCGGTTGCCAGGAAAAATATGGTGAGCAGTAGTGTGCCTATAATTGTGTTGTTTATCAGTTTCATGGAGTGGCCTCTGCTTTGCACTGAACTGGACCGATATGTGCTATGGGGTCGTTGCTTTTGGGGTAAGAGAACTCCGCGTAGCATGTGTTGTTGTCAGGAGTGATAACGCGCAGGCGATTCTCGTCACTTAGTCCTTCAAGGTAGGTTTCTCCGTCATAGCCAACAAATGCAGTAGTATCTTGATCGTCGTCCTGCCATACCTGGCTGGTAACGGGTAATGGCTGGTCGTGGCTATCAGTTAAAATTACTATTGCCGCGTGTACTTTTTCAACGGAGAAACTCACCAGAATGCCTGCTCGATCACTAGGTGTAGCCATCTGATTTACCATGGTGACTTTTGTGTCAGCAGACAGATTCATTGGGTCAATTGAAAGCCGGTTATTCTGCCAGGCGTTAAGTCTGGTGACTAACAGATTGCCGTTATTGTCCGTGGTGCCAATGACTCTGTTCTCCAGTTTGACAGGCACGTCAGGAATCCCATCGGTTGACACCACCGCGAATCCATCATTGATACGCCGTGAGGCAAAACTATGGCCTTCCAGCCATACAAGACTCCCACTGGCCTGAGCATAGCCGGACTTTTGTTCGCCCACGCGTGCTACCCCTGCATCAATGCGACCATAATTACCCTGCAGACTACCTTCCGCAGACACATTGTTAAAGTTGTCGTTCTGACTGCCTTGTAGTCGCCAGCCATAGCCGTTATCGCTAGGCAGTGATCGCTGCAGACTTGCCTGGTAGTTGTCACTGTCTGCACTGTGCTGCATGGAACTACTAAATTGATAATTGCGGTCAAAACTGAAGTTGATGTCAAACTGCAGAGAGTAGTCTTTGCTATTGTTAAGATTACGGTTGTACGACAGGTTGAGATAAAGGCGATTACTAATACTATTGCTCCAGTAAGCGCCAGCATAACGTGACGGACCTTCATCACTGTCAGCGTATTCAAGGCGGGTAGCGTTAATACCTATATTTCCCAAAGAAGGAGTATGTACTCCCATCAGTATTTGCTCACTTGCTTTGGGGGGAGGGCTTCCATAGCGTGTTGCAATATCCCGATAATTGTTAAACGTCCGCTGGCTTGCCACTGAAAAGTTGAATAACGAGTTACTCCAGTTATAGTTCCAGGCTGTCTGATGACCATAAGTGCCCGCCTCATTGCTGCGTGCATGAGCGATACTGATAACACCTGCCTGCCCTGGTTGCCAAACAGCTCCGAAACCGCCATTGACTAAGTCGTCACTGGCTTCGGCGTGTCCTTCCAAAGTGAGGTTGTTACTAATACCCTGGCGAATGCTTCCTGTTGCTACCAGTTCATCACCAAAAGAAAATGAACGAATGCCGTAATCTTCATGCACCAGTCCAAGGTTGAATGACCAGTCTGAAATACCTTCGGCAAGTAAACGCTGCGTACTGTAAAACGGAATATCGACAGTGGTCGTGCGTCCAAGTACGTCGGTTGTAACTATTTGTGCCTGGCCAGCACCGGTAATACCTGGTGCAGTGCTGAGTTCAAACGGACCTACGGGCACTTCTGACTGGTAACGGCGAATTCCGTCGATATAAAGCTCTACAGATGATGGCAATGTTGCTTTGCCAATAAATGAAGCTAGTGGAGAGGTTGTACGGTAAGGCTGCAGTTCAAAGTTGGTACCATATTGAATGCCGGCAAGTCGAAGTGGGCGCGCCCAGGAAAATCCACTGCTGACTGTGTCACCTAGTACTAGGCTCATTGCGTTGTCGGGAAAAGACCATTCAGCAAAAGTATCCAGCGCGACAGACTCATTCTCCCAACGATTGTTCTGGTAACGCTGGGCGCGAGTAGTGGTGGTGTGACTGAACACTCCCTTGCCGAATCCAAACACTCGAAGTTCAGTCGCAGCAGAGGCAAGACTATTGTCACCATTATGATTCAGGAATATGTCATAGTTGAGTAAGACACCCGGTGATGCTGTTGCATCAGGTGATGATGATTGTGATGTATCTGTACGCAGTCTGGTGGTAGACAGAGATAATAATGATAAAGGGGCGGTTAGTATCAGCTGCTGGGTGTTAGCCCGGTAATCTGCCTTGAGTCCAGGCAGTGAGCCTAATGCTATGACGTCAGTCTCGCTGTAGTTCTCCAGAGTGAATCCAAGCTGACGCAGATCAGCTACCTGAGCGAACAAGTCACTGCTACGCTGAGATACAGTCAGCAGTGTTGGATGTCTGGTTTGATTTAGTATTACTTCCAGAAACAGCGTGATGCCATCTTGCTTATCAGTGGCAAATTCATTGTTAGCGGAATCGAGAATACGGCTAGGTGGAAAATATTGCTCGCCGGTGGCAGCACCAGTGATCAATAACCCCATAAGAAGACTCCCCGTTCGATTAGTCAGTCGCCGCGATAGAAATAAGAATCCGTTCGACCAATTCACCATTTATCCTTGCCATAAACTCACCACCTTTAACCAGATCAATGTTGTCAGGCAGTTGCCATTGCTGCTGCTGTTCTGGTAGTACATAACCTGCAAGTCCCGCAGCTATGCTTATCGGTTCATCACTCTGTGACCATGTCAGATCGGTGATTAAGGCATGACCGTTGCCCTCATTACTGATACGCACAAAACGTGTGCCGCTGGACTCGACGAGTTGTGTATTCAATACAGGCTGGACAGGGATTTGTTTCGGTGGTGCAAGAAAGACAGGTATGGAATAACGCAATCGAAACTGCAGTGTACTTTGAGTATTGCCTGCGGTGTCGGTTTCAACTGGAACTTCATCGACGATAATTCGATAACTGCTCTCGGTAGAAGAGGGTGGTTCACCATTACGTACTATCCGTACCAGTTGTTGAACCTCGGGGTCCAGTTTCAACATGGGTGGGCTGGCAATAATTGAACGAGTGGAAACCAGTTGATCTTCACCGTCCTGCTGTTTCCATTCAAATACCCGTACCTGAGCATATATGGATTTGTTGCTGGTATTAACCAGTGTGAGTCCACCTGAGTTTTGTTCTGCGGCAACATGTATTTTCGTGGGATACACTTGCATCCTGGCTTCGACCGAAACGCAAATCAGTAATAGAACTATCACCAGACACTGTCTTAGTGTCAAAGATATTCGACACCTTTTCTTGTTGATGGACATGATTACCAGGTGATCGTTGCTGTGACTGTATCACTATAGTCTTGTGCGGAAGCGTTTGTGCTGGGCACTTGAGCAAAGATAGTGTGACTCTGTGTTAAGCCAGTACCAATAAGACCGAGCTTAAGAGCGCCGAGCAGTGTGCCGTCACCCCATAGTGTTGTGAATGCATCTGAATAGAGCTCGTACGGGACGAATTCTGTATTTACAGTTTGTCCAATCATTCTCCTGGAGGTTGCATCTGCATTTAAACCGTTATTCAATGCAAGTGTGTAAGGCGTTCCCAGAGTACATACAACATCAATGGATGCTGTACTTAACTGGATATTGGTTACAGATGATAGCTGGTTACCAAATGCTATATCTCCATCAGTAGCAGCGTCGATGGAGCAGGTTGATGTGATGGTAATAGAGACATCAAAGCTATCCGTGGCGGTTTCTGCATGGGCAGATAGTGTGAATCCAAATATGGATGCACATGTAAAAGTGATGATATGTACGTAACGATTATATAAATCCATTTATATGTTGCTCCCTGCGATGTAACTTAACAAATGCCAATAATAATTAAGTATTAATAATAGAAATTATGCAATCATAATTAAGCAGAAAAAATATGAATGAGTTATATAAACTTACGAGTGGGGCAATGCGTCAAAATTATTACGCATGTTAAGGGTGATTGAGAGTTTCTGGGCTAGATGTCTGTGTGCTACATGATGTAGTTGTTGAGAATGTATTTAGATTTAAGATTATTCACTAAATTTAGTAGTTTTAGCTGAAGAATAGAGACTTTGATTGATTTTTTAAATTAAATTAATAATAAGCAAATGATATTGCCTGGCTGAATACCAGATAATGTCGTTTTGTATGCCATGTAGTAAAACAGCCCATCAGGAATTTATGCCAATACAGACAAGCTTCCTTTCAGGGTGAGAACAGAGTGCCGTTAGTCAGTAAAGTTTCGGCACTTAATTCTTCATATCATGACCCGTACAGTAGAAATAAATTCTCTTAAATCTCTAGTTCACTCTCTGGAAGATGCCATAGAGCAAAAAGATAAAAGCCAAAGGCATCTCAATTACATCGCTAATCATGATGTCTTGACTGGGCTTAGAAATCGTTATGCATTTAAAAAGTATATTGAGAAGTACTTTGCCGATGATCAATGTCAGCTCAAATATGATCTTAAACTTTTCTTGGTGGATCTGACGCGCTTTAAAAACATTAATGATACTTTGGGGCATGATATGGGTGACTGTGTGCTTAAAAGTGTTGTAATAAAGCTTAAAGATAACTTGCCAGACGAAGTAACTATTTATCGTCTCGGAGGAGATGAGTTTGCGGTTATTTTGCAGGATGAGAATGGCGCTTCATCAGTGAGTGAGAAAATGGTCCTTGATGAATTGCTGGATATTTTCAAAAGGAAATATCGAGTGAAAGGGGGTCGAATCAGGATTGGTGCTTCAATCGGTATTTGCAGTGCGCCCAAAGATGCCAATTCTTCCCAGGAATTGATACAACGTGCTGATATTGCCATGTACGAAGCCAAGCGTAATGGTCGGCTCACTGAATACAAATATTTTGACTCATGCCTGGAAAGAGAGTTGAAAGAGAAAAAAATAATAGAGCAGTCTATCCTGGACATGATTCAGACCAAAGATTTTGATGTCTATTTTCAGCCAAAACTGGATGCCATTACAGAAGAAATCACAGGAATAGAAGCGCTTCTGAGAGTGACCGATGCTACAGGCCAGGCTCTATCTGCGATCAAAGTAATTCAAGTGGCTGAAGAGAATAATCTGATAGCATTGTTTGGAGATATCGTAATAGAGAAGTCTTTTCAGTTTCTTCGACAATTAAAACAGGAGTCAGAGGCCGATATTAATCTCGCTCTGAATATATCTTCACTCCAGATCAGAGATGGTTTTATTGAGAAAATTGAAACATGTCTGAATGAGAGTGGTTTATCGTTTGCTGATATCACTTTTGAAATTACAGAGAGTCTGCTTATTGACCGGCCGGAATTTGTAAGGGAAAGGCTGAGTTATTTGCATTCAAAAGGCGTTGGTATTTCTATTGATGATTTTGGAACAGGGTATTCTTCTCTCTCATATCTGCATAACTACCCTTTTGGTGAGCTTAAAATTGACAGAAGTTTTATCAGTGAAATTGAAAACAATGACACCAAGAAAAAGATTGTCATTGGTATTATCCAGTTAGCGCATGCGATAGATTTAACGGTCGTAGCCGAAGGTGTCGAAACACAAGCTCAATATAAATTTCTGAAGTCAGTCAATTGTGACTATGTGCAGGGACATCTTTTTTACCCTGCGCTTCCTGCCGAACAAATGCTTGAGGTGATCAAGTCTCAATCATGCCCGCCAAAATCAATTAGCGCAAAAAGTATTTCAGTTTAGATAACGCCGGTATCTCCGGCTTGTGATTAAAAATATCGATATTATTCGAAAGCCGTTATATAGTTGAGCTGCTAATAATGCAGGTTGATACATAGTTCATAAGCAGTCACCGCGGTTTGGTTGCTCGCGCTGGCTCGGGAGTATCATTAGCTATCAGGTATGACGTGTGTGTTGCTCACTAATTTATAGCGAAATAACTCTGTAAAAAAATTAATATACCGTTCTTGTTCGATTGTTTGCTGGCAGACGATATTAAAAGGAAAAATTATGGCGAAAGCAAAGCTGGAAAGTACCCATCCTATTATGAAATCAATCCAGTGGATTGAATGGGCGGGGCTTTTGTTAATTACGGTGTCTATCGTTATTGCAATTGTTCAGGAAGTCCAGGCAGTGATTGTACGCCAGCGGGTGGAGTTGCATGACATTCTATTGTTTTTTATCTACTTGGAAGTCATCACCATGGTAGCGTTATATCTTACCAGTGGTAAACTTCCTGTGAGGTATCCAATCTATATCGCCATCGTTGCACTTGCGCGATACATTATACTGGAACTAAAGGCGCTGGAGTCTCTAGATGTTATCTGGCTGTCTGTTTCAATGCTGGTGCTGACTTTCGCAGCTCTTGTTCTAAGGTATGGGCATGCAAAATTCCCATATGAAGATCGTGCAGACTGATTTGTTAATGCATGGCTGTGAATGATTCATTGCAGGTATTAGAATGACTGCTTTAACTTTTGAAAATGGATGCTGACGTATGGATAGTGTTCCCATTCACGAAATTGCACAGGTGATACAACTGGCTGTAGCACCTGTTTTTATGCTCACAGGTATCGCGGGGTTTCTGTCTGTTTTGTCCCATCGTCTCAGTCGTGTGGTTGATCGCACCCGTATAGTAGAGCGCTTTCTGCATGACGTGAAATCGAGGGAACACGAGAAAGCACTTTGCAAAGAAGCAAAATCATTGAAAAGGCGAACACGAATAACTAATTGGGCAATTAGGCTTTCTGTGGGTAGTGCACTCATAATTTGTGTTGTTGTCATGTGTCTGTTTATTGGTGATTTTGCGTTATTTAAGCTGGGTGCAATAATTGCATATTTATTTATTGCCTCGATGTTGCTAATAATACTTTCCTTGTTGCTGTTAATACTGGAAGTAACAATTCATACGAGAAATATGCAGCATAATATTGAACATCTTCTCGTCGAATCGCGTTCTTTGTAGAAAGTAAAATAATAGTGTCTATCTTGAAAAATACGCGCGCATAAATCTGGGCTATCGGGTTTCTATAACAAACAACAGTGATCGGCTGCAGGTTTTATTAGGCTAATGCAATGACGCTTATTGTTAGTCATCACTCAATATTTAAATTCACTGTAAAGGTGTTTCCTAGGCAATCGAATAGTTATTAACGCGGTCTGAGTAATAGCTGTCGCCTTGTGACATTTGAATGAATTCACATGGTTCATTGCCCACTGTCCAGGCATCATGTCCGGGCGGTAACATCATGATATCACCTTCGCGAAAGGTCTCTTTTGTACCATCATCCATCTGCACTTCGATTGCGCCGCTGATTACATAGGCAACATGAGGGAGAAGGCAGGACTTTGATCCAGCATGATCTTTAAGATCAATCGACCATTTTGCACCTGGTTCATAGGTAACTTTAGTGGCGGTGACTTCATCCAGCGTGACTATCTGTTTGGTGATTTTTCCATGAACATGCATTGTTCCATCATCGATACTTGCTTTTAGCATTTGTGGTAAAGACATAACAATCACCTCGTACTTGGTTGTCATTATTATGATTAAAATATATAGCAAAACATAAGTGCAAAGAAATAAAAGGAATGAAACCCAGAAATCAATTAAATTGATTGGTGTGCACATTAATTTGTTTGGCTTGATGTTTTCTGGTGATTGTAGGCTGCGATTAATCCATGCTGATTAATTAAGGATGGTGAAAACACCTGAACTGCGACCGATAATCGACTGATGATGTTCAAAGAGAAACAGATCTGTTCGCCTGTTGGTGAGAGCTTGTCACATGTGTTTCAATCTGACAAATAAAGTGACAGTTGTGAGTTGCAGATTATTAATTGGATAGCTGGGTTAGCTGGGAGGAGTTCTGATGTCTGTTTTCAAAACTCCATCCCAACTGATGATGTGCCTAACTCAAGTCAAATCGATCCAGGTTCATCACTTTGTTCCATGCTGCGACAAAGTCATTAATAAACTTCTCCTGAGCATCTTCTGCGCCGTAGACTTCTGCCAGGGCACGTAGCTCGGAATTGGAACCAAAGATCAGGTCAACCCGGGTTGCCGTCCACTTTTGCTTTCCGGTTTTACGATCACTGCCTTCGAAGACGTCTCCTTCCTCCTGATTTGTCTTTTTTTGCCATGCTGTGTTCATATCGAGCAGATTCGTGAAGAAGTCATTGGTCAACACTTCAGGTTGATCTGTAAAAACACCATGACCTGTTTTTGCAACGTTGGTGTTCAGGACTCGCATGCCGCCAACAAGTACAGTCATCTCTGGCGGTGTTAGTGTCAGCAACTGTGCGCGATCAACCAGCATCTCTTCAGGTGTGAATGTGTATTGTGATTTCTGATAATTGCGAAATCCATCGGCTATCGGTTCCATGACAGAAAAAGCTTCAACATCGGTTTGTTCCTGTGTTGAATCCATGCGTCCTGGTGTAAAAGGAACAGACACATTCTGGCCAGCGTTTCTGGCAGCTTTTTCTATTCCTGCGTTACCCGCTAAAACGATAAGATCTGCAATTGATACTTTGGTGTTGTCGGATTGCGAATTGTTAAACTCACTCTGAATTTTTTCCAGTGCCTGCAACACTCCTGCCAATTGATCTGGCTGGTTGACTGCCCAGTCTTTTTGAGGAGCGAGACGAATGCGTGCGCCATTTGCACCACCGCGCATATCTGATCCCCGGAAAGTCGAGGCAGAAGCCCAGGCTGTAGACACCAGTTCGCCAACTGAAAGTCCTGTATCAAGAATTTTATCCTTCAGGCTGGCTGCCTGTTTATCGTCAATCAGCTTATGATCGATGGCCGGGATAGGGTCTTGCCAGATTAGTTCTTCTTCAGGCACTTCTGGTCCAAGAAAACGCACACGTGGCCCCATATCCCGATGGGTCAATTTAAACCAAGCGCGTGAAAATGCATCAGCAAACTCGTCCGGGTTTTCATAAAAACGCCGAGCAATAGGTTCATAAATTGGATCCATGCGCATCGACATATCTGCAGTTGTCATCATGATTGGTACGCGTCTGGAAGCATCTTCAGCAGCTGGTGCCTGGTTGCTGCTGGTTTCTTCTTTGGGTGTCCACTGCCATGCGCCCGCGGGGCTCTTGGTTAGCTCCCACTCATTGTTGAACAGCATATCAAGATAGCTGTTGTCCCACTGTGTGGGGGTTGGACTCCAGGAACCCTCCAGTCCGCTACCGATTTGATCGCCGCCTTTGCCGCTTTTGAAACTGCTTTTCCAGCCCAGGCCCAGTTCTTCAATGCCGGCAGCTTCGGGTTCCGGTCCGACGTGAGAAGCATCACCTGCACCATGGCATTTGCCAAAGGTGTGGCCGCCTGCGGTCAGTGCAACCGTTTCTTCATCATTCATCGCCATGCGTGCAAAAGTCTCGCGTACATCTCGTCCGGATGCTACAGGATCAGGTTCGCCGTTTGGCCCTTCCGGGTTCACATAGATCAGTCCCATTTGTACTGCTGCTAATGGATTTTCAAGATCACGATCGCCGGAATAACGTTTGTCATCCAGCCATTCTTTTTCAGAACCCCAGTAAATGTCTTTTTCAGGTTCCCAGATATCCTCACGTCCACCGCCAAAACCAAAGGTCTTGAATCCCATTGATTCAAGTGCAACGTTGCCGGTTAAAATAAACAGATCTGCCCAGGATATCTTTCGGCCATATTTTTGTTTGATAGGCCAAAGCAATCTGCGTGCTTTATCCAGGTTGACGTTATCGGGCCAGCTATTGATAGGTGCGAAGCGCTGGTTACCTGTGCCTGCGCCACCTCGACCATCGGCCGTGCGGTACGTGCCCGCAGCGTGCCATGCCATGCGAATAAAGAAAGGGCCGTAGTGTCCATAATCCGCAGGCCACCATTCCTGTGAATCAGTCATTAAATTATGGAGATCCTGTTTCAGGGCATCGTAATCCAGAGACTTGAATTCTTTGGCGTAGTCAAATGTCTCATCCATTGGATTGGATCTGGAGGAATGCTGGCGGAGAATATCAATCTGCAATTGATTGGGCCACCAGTCCCTGTTTGTCATCTTGTCTGAAGATGAGTGTGCATTGGTGCCGTGTGCTACCGGACATTTGCTCATGTCAGTCATGGGTTAATCCTTTTCTTTGTTGGAAGTATAAAGCTGAGTACTTTTATACGCCCTGGCAAATTATTTATCTAATGTATTATATCTATCATAATATTCGATTTTATAAATGAATATGGATTGTCCATAATACTTCAGTGAGCTCAATCTTAAATGATCTAAAGCATGATTGACTATTGCTGTTTGGACATGATTTGGTCTGAGTTAAGTGTTGTACAAGCAGTGTTTAGATTCATTGGCAAGTGTGAACAATTCATACGATCGGCAGATTCACCAAGCCGAAAATTTGTCCAGTTAAATGTTTGCATGTATGCAATATAACATTGCATATTTTGGGAATTTACTTGCGTATGTGCAATCAATATTCTGTTCGCACAAATCAGATCAACACGGGAATTTATTATGAATCGATTAGAACATGTAAACCTGGTAGTTAAAGACATCGGTGCAACGCTGGAATTTATCAAGACAGCTTTTCCTGAGTGGAGAGTGCGCGCTAAAGGAACCAATCAGTGGAGTGGCAAGCAGCGTAACTGGTTGCATGTAGGGGATGAGAACTACTACATAACACTTAACGATGGTGCCGAAGGTGACATGCGGGATTTGTCCGGACATGCTCCCGGCCTTGCGCATCTGGGTTTTGCGGTTGATGATGTGGACGCAATCGTTAGCAGATTAGAGAGTAAAGGTTTTTTTGCCAGAATTAAGGACACCGAGCACCCTTTCCGCAAAACATATTATTATGTGGATCCTGCAGGTTTTGAGTTTGAGTTTATGCAGTACCTGAGTGATAAAGATGAACAGCGTAATCAATATACGTCAACAGGTACGACACAGGTCAGTTCTGAAACTGTGAATCCCGTAAATCATCAACCAGGCACTTATGCATCTTGCTAAGAGTGTTCAGGGTTTGCCGGGTCATTGATGATGATTTCTATTGTTATTGTTTATGTTTAAGTACCAGCAAGTTTAAGCTTGCTGGTACTTAAATTATTATTGCTGTTACTCTTTTCGCGTTAGTTTGTCCAGAAACGCACGTATTTTTTTGTTAATGAATACATGCTCCTCTTCCAGGGGAAAATGACCAGTGTCAAGAATGTTGAAATCAATATCTTTCACATCACGCTTGTAGGCTTCGGCACCAGCGGCAGGAAAAAAGGCATCGTTCTTTCCCCAGACAATCAGTATTGGTGGTTGATTGTCGCGTAAGTATTGCTGCCACTGAGGATAGCGCTTTAGGTTGTTTTGATAGTCAAAGAACATATCCAGTTGCATGCGATGCTGGCCTGCACGTGCAAACTTTGCAATATCGAGATTCCAGCTGTCAGGATTGATCGCATCTGGATTACGTGTGCCATGTGTGTACTGCCATTTCAGTCCTTCATCACTGAATATTTGTGCGGCAATCTTTTTCTCCAGCTGTGGATTGTTTTTATTGGCCCAGTACTGAATGATCGGTGCCCAGGTTTCTTTGTTTATTCCTTCCTCGTAAGCATTGCCGTTCATAACAATAAACCCCTTAACTTTACCGGGGTGCCTGGTGGCAATGCGAAATCCAACTGGCGCACCATAATCCTGAATCATCAACACATAGTTGTTTACTTTGCGCTGAATAAGGAATTTATCAATCGTGTCGGCAATATTATCAAACGTGTAGGTGTAATCATCCACATCAGGGAAACTGCTGTCTCCAAACCCCGGGAAGTCAGGAGCTATCAGGTAATACTCATCGCCTAACGCTGCAAGCACTTCGCGATACTGGTGAGAGGAATGAGGAAAACCATGTAAAAGCACAACAGCCTGTTTGGATGGGTCACCGGCCTCCCGATAAAAAATATCAAGACCGTCTATGTTCTCCGAACCGTAACGCACACTCGCATTGTGGGCGTTCACGCCAGAGAAAATTGTCGCAGCAGTCAAGCCTGCGAGTAAAAGACCTTTAAAGTTTGTAGTCATGTTGCATTCCTTTATATAACCGTTAAAAATATATTTAAGAGGTTATATTAACCCATAGAATTGACTAACCAGTCAATAGGCAATATAGTGGTTAGCATGAAAACCGACGAAAGGGTGTTCCCCTATATTGGAAATAATCTGGCGATAGACTTTCTCAACACAGAGATTGCTGATCGGGGGGGAATCATTGAATTGCTAGCCAGTCCAAAAGACATGTACGTCTGGTGTCAGGCTGCGGGTTTGGCTGTAGACAAGACTGTGCGGAATGCAGAATTATCTCAGGTGCTGGAATTCCGGAATGCACTGAAGTCAATATTTGTAGCAGTGCTGGATAAACAACCGATACCTCAAAAGTCATTAAGTATGGTTAATCAGCATTTACTGAATGATTCCAGAGAACAGCAACTTAAATGTAATGATGGAAAGATTGAACTGCAACCTGCGCAAAAAAAACTTTCCATTGAAAGTGTGCTTGGTCGAATTGCCAGTGAAGCTGCATCACTGTTGTGTTCACAGCAGCTGGATAAATTAAAAAAATGTGCTAATCCGAAATGTGTTTTGATGTTTCTGGATACGTCAAAATCAGGCAGGCGTCGCTGGTGCAGTATGGATGTATGTGGAAATCGGGCTAAAGCCGCCAGTCATTATATCAATTCCAGGCAGGAATAAAGTATGAGTAAATGCATCGACAAATGGATGCATGAAATTTTCTGGGTGTTGTTAGTTTAACTATGTTTGACGAGGCTTGTAGAATAACCTCATCCAGACAACTATGTGACTGGATGAGGTGATTTCTGACAGGAGTATTATCTAGGAACCGATAATGCCTCCATTCTTTCGGGTAATGACGACGGTGGCATCTCTTGGAACTGCGCCACTTCCTGATGGTGCAGGGAAGTTACTTGTTGAAGGATCCCCATTTCCAGGATGCTGTATATTGATAAACATTGTCTTTTGATCTGGTGTTATGGCAATACCTGTTATTTCACAAGAAGGTACTCCAGTGAATAAACGCCTGATCTCACCGGTCGCTGTGTCAGCCACAAGCATCTGATTATTTAGCCCGTCTTTCTGGCCGCCATCTGTTTGTATGAACAAGCGTCCATCCGGATCTGCCCAAAGCCCGTCAGGGTCAGCAAAACTTTGTTCGGTACCATGGGTGTCTTCTGCGAACAGAAATATATCCCAGGTAAACATTGTTCCGGAGTGACCAGCCGTTTCATGCCAGCGAATGATGTGACCATCAGAGTTTGGAGTGCGAGGATTGGCGCCATTCGGGCCGCTGTCAACCAGTCGACCATTGATATCCCTGAATCCGGTATTGTTACGTCCAGAATTATTGGTCAAAGCCATGTATACCTGATCATCTGCACCAATAGTCACCCACTCAGGCCGGTCCATTGGTGTGGCACCAACAATATCGGCTGCAATTCGAGTATGAATCAGCATTTCTCCCAGGTCGTTGAATTCTGCTGCAAGGTCAGGGTTGTCCAGTGTTAATGGCAGCCACTCACCATTACCATCGTCATAAAAACGTGCTACATAAAGTGTTCCGCGGTCCAGAGGACTTTCACCGTTACTGCGCATGGTGCGCCAGTCTTCTGCTGATACAAATTTGTAAACGTAGTCGAATGATTCATCATCCCCGTTATACACAACGATTCGACCATCATCTGCGACATGCACTGTTGCACCCTCATTCTTTTTGCGACCAAGTGCCGTACGTTTGACTGGAACCTGATTAGGATCCATTGGGTCAATTTCGACAACCCAGCCGAAACGATTTGGTTCATTGACATAGTCAGGGTCAGTCAAATCGAATCGTTTATCAAACAGATGCCAGTAGTAGTCAAAACCATCTGCATCAAACCCGTAACGACGTTGTCTTGGCGTGGGTTCAAACGAAGGGTCTCCTGATGGAGGATTTCCAGTACCAAAGTAGCCATTAAAGTTTTCTTCACATGTGAGATAGGTTCCCCATGGGGTATATCCCATAGCGCAGTTGTTTACAGTCCCAAGTGGTACATTTCCCGCGGGGTTTTCCAATAGGGGGTGGCCCGCCGCAGGTCCACTAAAAGTCACGGGAGTATTAACATGAATGCGTCGCCCCAGATCTCCTTTTACAGTACGCCACTTTCCATTTCTTTTGCGTTTTAGTTCTACGATAGACACGCCATGTGCGTGTTGGGAAACACGAACATCTTCAAGGCTTTCAGGCACGCTTTTTCTTAGCACCTGGAAATTTGTTCCAAACTCGTTATTCATGCATAGCACGCCTTCCTCATTGCCCGGGCCGTAACCTAAATGGCGACCTTTCCATGGATTTCTTTCATTGTTATCGTCCCAGCCGAAACGTTTCTTGCTGTTATCGCGTATAGGGAAATACCACATTCCGTCGTGTCCGATCCCTATTTGTCTGGTTTGCATCTCTGCATCGACAGGGATGTTGAAGCTGGGGCCACCGGGTTCAATGGGGTCTCCCCAGGGCAGGATGACATCGTATTCATAATCTGCAGAGATGGCAGGTTCGAGTCCGCCACCTTCAGCAAGAGAGACGGGCGCGAATCCGATAAGTGATTTTGGCCATTTTTTAGCGAACGCTTCGTTGGTTGTAAGTGTTCCTAAAAAACCTGTTGAAACAGCAGCAACGACACTGCCCTGTAATATTTTTCTTCGCTGTAAATTGACTTCCAGGATTTCCTGAAAAGGACGGTTGTCAGAGTGGTTGCTGATTTTGTTATCATCTTTCATGTTGAATGCTCCAGTATAAGGTTTTGTACTTTTTACTGTGCATAAATTTCATGGGCATGAAAATTACATGACATATTTATTTCATTTTTATGACTGACTAAGCTCATAAAGTGCCAGTTCGAAATTCTATTATTTAATGCTCATAATGTTGTTGTAATGGTTATATGTGGCTTTAATTATTATATCGGGCAAATGCAAAATCTGTATAGGCGTAATTGGGAAACCAGATCAAAAGTGATCTGTGTTAATCGCATTCACTTATGCAATTGTTATTTTATTTAGTTGAACTAAATTTATGAATATGTATCTAAACAAGTGTGAAATTAATGTTTCGCAGAATGCTTAAATAATCTGAATAATTACTGAGGTAAACAAAACTGATGGTTAAGTTACACATATGTGCTGGAGATTTAAACTGTAGATACTCTGCAGAACTATTAATGCTACTTCTTTGCACGACTGGTATTTTCGGATTGGGTATTTTCTTGTTCTAGTACGAAAATCAGGCTTCTGGTTCTGTTCATTTTTTCCTGTAAAAGTGAACGGGCCAACAGCTTTATTTAAGTAAGCGTTGTACTTGGCGCATGAAGTTACTTTTAGAGTAATTACATGGAGACGCATGAGCCAAGTGTAACTACAACAGAGTTTCTGTTTTTCCTGGTGCTATGTACATATGGTTCTGTATTGGTAAGTGAGAACTTCATAGTGCTCATATTAAAAATGAAGTCGCCGCTTGCTTTACAGTTGAGTACATCTTCTGAGGGGGTTTCACATGAGTCGTATTCGTATTCATCCTGGTATTCATACACTGACCACTTGCCGCTTTTATACTTGACAAGAAAGGTGGCATCGGGAGTGAATCTTTCACGTATCCATCGGCCATTTTTGTAATCATAGCCGCTGGACTCTTCGGTTGAGCATAAATAGGTTTTATCTACTGGTGCAGGAGAATTCTCATTAGCTGCATCTTCAGCCAATAGCGCGTGTGATAATAGTAATAATAAAACAGGTATGAATTTCATGTTAATACGTTAGTTTGTGTTTCATGGATTCCTGCATGTATTAAATGCACCTTGACTGTGATTTTCAGGTAAACAATGATATCTGCCGGTCTGGAAATCAACATTAGCTTATATAAGTGTATATCAAATGCATGATTTTCTTAAGGTAGCACATTAGCGCCTGAACTGTCGTCTAAAGTCCTGCTTGTCCAGTATGCTGCGTAGTTTGAATAGTGGCGTGTACACAACAATGCTGGAAAATGGCAGATGCATTCTCTGGATACCGCTGATAGATGGCCTGTGTTAAAGAGCGGCGGCATTGTTTGTATAAGTCAGTAGTCAATCGGCCAGAACTGTTACTTCAGTGTGAATTAATGCCATGCCTCAATCTGACTTGAATTGGGACAAGCTGCATATATCCTGAAACGTTTTATTAAACTCTGTGCGATAACCAGAATATTTTTGTTTAATCTGCACAGCTTGAAGTGGTTCACAGTATGTCAGGTTGTTTACTATTATCTATTGTTCCAAATTAATACTCACTCAACTCAAGGTCGATCAGGCCTTTTCGAAACTTCAAACTTATGAATTTATTACCCAAATTTCCTGATTCCATTAAACATGCAATAAGCACGCTAATTACCTGTGTCATTTTCGTGACTGCCAGTGCAAGTGGAGAAGTCACTCATACTGCACATATTGTTTCTGACATGCCTGCGAATAGCTGGCTGGAAATACCCAACAGCCACTTGGCCAGTGTCGGTGCAGACCCGGAAAAATATCCTAATCTACAGGGATATATGGGGGTCGATGGTATTATAGCTTACAGTGGTGGTGTCTATGACAGTAAGCGGGATCGCCTGGTGGTTTGGGGAGGTGGTCACGCAGACTATCAGGGAAATGAGATTTATGCGTTTGATGTTTTCAGCCTCAAATGGGAAAGATTAACCGAGCCCAGTGAACCAAATCTGTGTGAACAGGTGAACAGTGATGGCACGCCTAATTCAAGACACACATATAATGGAATAGCTTATATCGAACATGCAGATCGAATGTTTGGTACGGGGGGTGCCTTGGCCTGCAATCCCGGGGGCTGTGGTGCAGATAAAACGTGGACATTTGATTTTGATTTATTGCAGTGGACCGATATGCAGCCGAAACAAACCCCAAGGACAGATTGCGAGAATGTGTCTGCGTATGATCCTGAGTCCGGTAAAGTGTGGTTGTTTGATGTTACAGGGCTCTGGTCATATCACTTCGATAAAAATAAGTGGAAACAGCATAATAATGCTTATCTTTCGAGTCGTACTGCCGTCGTGGATACAAAGCGCGGATTGTTGGTGGTGGTAGGTCAGGGAGAGGTAACTGCTTATGATGTTCGAGACGGAAATTACAGGAAGAAAGTCTGGGAAACTAGTGGCGCAGAAGCGCTAATAAATGAAACATCTCCGGGACTTGCGTATGACCCTGTCAGCGACAGGATTGTTGGCTGGGCAGGAGGCTCAGTGTTCTCGCTTAACCCGGACACCAGGACATGGGTCGAGCATAAAGCCTCTGGTGGGCCAAATGCAGAATCACTCAACGATGTTTATGGACTGTGGCGTTATGTGCCAAGTCTTAATGCTTTTATTGTAATGCCAGGTACCAAGAAGAATATCTTTTTCTACAAACTGACAGATGATGAAGCGTAATTGAAAGACTATTCGCGATTATTGGCTGGAGATTAACAGGGTTGTCCTGTTTTTTTCTGAATAAGCTTTTTATGAATGGCTTTTAGGAATGGTTTTAGACGTTGTAATAGATTGTGTCTGAATTGTTCAAGTGAGTAAGCAGCAAATCCTACAGCGCCCCAGAACGTATGCGTATTAAAAGCCACAATACCTTTAATGATACGTCGCTCCTGGCACCATGATTTTTTATAGGCATCGTCAAACAGTCCGAAACTCAGTAATTTGGTCTGATCTGAATTAATTACGTGCTCAATCATATGTAACAGCAGTATTGAACTTGCCGAGTGTTCAGCATAGGTCGGATCGTATGCTGACTTGGCAAATGTCGCTTTATTATTTGCGGCAATACATAACTCAACACTGGCAGGTTTGTCATCAATATATAAAACACCGAAACGCAGAGTGCCCTGTTGTGCGCACATGCGAATTAATCCGGGAGTAAAGTCTTCAAAGTAATTTGGTTCTTTCCAGCTTTTTGCGTAGACCTCATCGAACAAGGAGATGGCTTTTTCCGAGTCGCATTCCTGAGTAAGAATTTCAAAACGTACTGCATGTTTTTCCTGCAGTCGTCTTTTCTTTCTTAAAGTGCCTTTTCTTGTAGATTTGGACCGGTTAGCCAGGTATTGCTCATAATCCAGATGTTCAGTGTTTTCCACCCAGTTAGAACAATATTCATAAACTGAAGATTTCATTCCGGCCTTGTTAAAGGTTTTGTGAAGAACGGGCAAGCTATTTGAATCGCTGGCAAATAAATTCAGATCAACCAGTGAGTGCTTGTCTTTTTTTAGTTGTGCAACTAAAGCATCAATAGTGGCAGACAAGTTTTCATTTCTGTCTGTGTAAAGAAATGTATGAGAGTAACTTAAACAATTAGTTGTTCCGGCAATAGCCTTGTCTTTGACCCACCAGCCTTTTATTTTTGCGCCGTTTTGTGCCGCAGCTGTCACAATGAGCAATGCCTGAGGAGTGGATTCTGTATCGTTGGACTCTACTCCGTAAAAGCGGGGTCTGGCACCATTCTCCATGGTTGTGTCAAAAATGTTCTCAAGCCAGGCTCGACTTGAAAAGAAATCTTTTTTTGCGATATCGAGAAAGAATTGTTCATAGGATTCGGGCAATGAATCCAGGTCGTCATATAAATTGACATGTAACTGTGTTGATAATGTTTTGTCGTTATTATTGCGGCTGCTGTAGGGGTAACTGCCGGTGACATACGAATGTCCAGTGTCAGCCAAGGTGTCGCCATTTCTCATGTAACCTGAGGCAATCTGTTTCATTACATTTCCAAGTGTGTGGCGTAGTTGAATATTGAAAAGTTACAGTAAAGTAAATTCAATTTTAGTGACTTGCTGCTAGTTTTGGATTATTTGTGTTCACACGGAAATTCTTCTGAGAACGCGGTGACCGCAAGGCTGGCAGCGGTGAAATGGAGCTGGTCCGGGTTGCTGGATAAATAACGTCTAAAAATGCGGCCTAGCAGTCCGCTTGAAACACCAGCGGGCATGCAGAATACAGAATTGTCCGCTTGAATGGCCAATAGCGCATAGCTGAATCCGTCACTGTATGCACTTGCAATAAGTGCGCACTGTACGTTGTCGCTACAAAATGCCAGCGCCATCTTTCCGCTCATGACTTTTGCCTGAGCCTCGCTAAAGCAAAGTAGCAGCAGAAGGCATAAAATTATTTTCTTCATACTGTTATCTGTGTAGTTTCTACTTATAGTTTTGCCAAACATATCTTATTAATCTGTTTGACACTGTTTAACAGTTCACTAAATACATAATTTTATGTGGTTTGTTTGCTTGTATGGGGTATAGGTTTGTGATTTGATCTGTACTGAATTTGAAAGTTGGGTAAAAATTGATGATTAAATTTCTGTGCATATTGATCCTGGTGGTACTTGTATGTGCCTGTTCTGGCCAGGTTAAACACGAGGTGGGGCCGGTTGCAGTACAGAAAACACAATTAGATGGCATATGGGTGGGCAGTTTTGATATTAGAGGAAGAGGGCCTTATGACTTCTACGCCATCCATGTCGGTGAGCGATCAACTGCGGTCAGCCATAAAGCCAAGGCAATGTGTGTCGGTGAGGTAATGCAGGATGAAGATTTCTATTATGCCCGGTACAGTCTGTATGCATTAGATGGTTCCCCATTCGACTATGCGCGTCTGACAGGTGAAATTAAAGAAGGTCAAATCCAGTCGCATTTTACTACGCTGAATGGTGGAGATACCGGAAGAATGCAACTGGATTATAGTGATCTGTATGAGCAGCCTTCTTCGCTGGCATTACTGGAGGGTCGTTGGGGCTACACTGATAGAGACGGGTTGACTTATGATTTAAGTATAGAGAATGGTGCGATCAGTGGTACTGATTCTGATGAGTGCCAGTATGCGGGTAACGTTACGTTGATTAATCCTCGATACAATGCTTATGACGTTATGTTGCAAATTAGCAATTGTGATTCTGTGGATGGTAAGTATGAGGGCTTAAGCTATCTCGATAAAAAGGAGATGGTTTATTTTCGCATGGACGTTGGAAACGCGTCTTACGGTTTTCACTTTGACTTTGAGAAAACCTCAACCAGTATTTAGTCCGCTGATAATCGTTTATTGGTCTTTGCTCCATTGCTTCCAGAGCAACATTGCAGGATGACTGATTAAACTGTCGTCGAGTAGCGTCATCACTTCACAGCCATAACCCAGTTCCCATATTCCGCTGCCTACATGAAACGGGGTGTCAGTAATTTCATAAAAGTAATTCTGAATGGAATCGTCCTGTTGCCTGATACAGGTGCAGCGAAATGATTCATTAACTTTCTCAATGCGGATAACCAGATGCCAGGTATCGTCTGGCATCGTAACTAACAAAGGAAGTTGCGCTTCCTGAATATCAAGGCGCTGATTCAGCATTAGCCAAATTGTGTTACAGAGTCGCCCCGGCCAATGGCATAGTACTCAATGCCCAGGTTTTTTAGGTAAGCAGGATTATATAGATTGCGACCATCAAAGATGATCGGATTAGCCAGTGTAGACTTGATATGATCATAGTCGGGACTACGAAATTCCGTCCATTCCGTCACGATAACAAGTGCGTCTGAGCCTTCCAGCGCCTGGCTTGCACTGGTGCACAAAACCAGGTCGTCACGTTTCCCATATAGATGCTCACATTCTTTCATCGCAACCGGATCATATGCACGAATGGTTGCGCCAGCATCCCATAGCTGTTCCATCAGGGTACGGCTTGATGCTTCACGCATATCGTCGGTATTTGGTTTGAATGCGAGCCCCCATAGCGAAAAAGTTTTACCTTTAAGGTTGTTATCAAAGCGCTGGTGTATTTTTTTAAACAGTACCTGTTTCTGTTTCTGGTTTACCTGATCGACTGCTGAAATAAGCGTGGTTTCAAAATCTGCTTTCGCGCCGATATGCTGCAACGCCTGTACGTCTTTAGGAAAACAGGAACCACCATAACCGCAGCCAGGATAAATAAAATGGTAGCCAATACGTGGGTCAGAACCAATACCCAGACGTACCTGTTCAATATCTGCCCCTACTTTCTCTGCCAGGTTGGCTAATTCGTTGATGAAACTAATCTTGGTGGCGAGCATTGCATTGGCCGCATACTTGGTCAGTTCAGCAGAACGGATATCCATGATTTTAACGCGGTCATGATTGCGGTTAAATGGAGCGTAAAGGTTTTTCATCAGCTCCCCCGCGCGTTCGCTGTCGGTTCCCACCACGACACGATCAGGTTTCATGAAATCCTCAATGGCGGCACCTTCTTTTAAAAACTCTGGATTGGAGACTACGTCAAAGTTGCTTTTAGAGTCCTTTTTCACCAGAGTTTGGTTGATCTCGTGCCTAACGAGGTCAGCTGTACCGACGGGCACGGTTGATTTGGTCACAATCACCCGGTACTCATCCAGATGAGATGCTATTGTATTTGCAACGGACACCACGTGACGTAAATCTGCCGATCCATCTTCATCTGGGGGAGTCCCCACGGCGATAAACTGAAATAAGCCGTGTTTCACTCCCTGCTGGGGGTCCACAGTGAATTCGATACGGCCCGCGTCCAGGTTCTTTTTAATCATGTCATCCAGGCCAGGCTCGTAAATTGGGATATTTCCCTGCTTTAACTGGTTGATTTTCTCCGCGTCGATATCAACGCATAGTACCTGGTTACCCACCTGGGCAAGGCAGGCTCCGGTCACTAACCCGACATAGCCTGAGCCATAAATAGTAACTTTCATGAAATATTTTTAAGTTTGGATTAATTTAAGTTGCGAAATCATAAAAGATAACGCGGGTGATGAGCAGTGATTCTTGGTGATTATTTTGCATTCGCACAAGATCGAGGGCTGAATTCGCAAAATTACCTCATGAATATCCCTTTTGGATGCAAAATTTAAGCATGAACACATATAAATATGATCTATTGTTGAAGTTACAGGATAATTACACGAGATATTGCCAGTATTCGGTTGACACTTGGCTTGCATCTAACTGACAATAGCCGGCTTTGTGCACGGAGGGGTACTCAAGCGGTCAACGAGGGCAGACTGTAAATCTGCTGGCTATGCCTTCGTAGGTTCGAATCCTACCCCCTCCACCAGAAATTAGTGCAGATGCGGGTGTAGTTCAATGGTAGAACCCCAGCCTTCCAAGCTGATGATGTCGGTTCGATCCCGATCACCCGCTCCAACTATATGTTGATATAGGAAGTGATGGCAACCTGCTGGTTTGAGTAAACATGCAGCGTGTACAAAGTGAGAAAAGTTGAATTGGTGTCCTATGAATGGGCAATGGATAAAGATGGCCAGGCAAGATTACACTGCCCATATAGCTCAGCGGTAGAGCACTTCCTTGGTAAGGAAGAGGTCTCCGGTTCAAGTCCGGATATGGGCTCCATATAATATTGGGCCCAAATAGATTTTAATATTGATTAATAATATTTAAGAGGTATCACACGATGTCGAAGGAGAAGTTTGAACGCAATAAGCCG
>CAXBLY010000011.1:0-40661 GCA_963976865.1 uncultured Gammaproteobacteria bacterium
CTGTTGCATCAATTTCGTCCAGCTCCTGCGCAGACACTTCAACCTTGTCGATTGATGAGTCGGTATTATCGTCAGCGCCAAACATATCGTTGGGCATTGTCTGTGTTATTGCTTCATCAATTTCCGGAAGATCAGCTTCATCTAAATCTTCGCGTGCCTGCTCAGCAATGTCATCTTCCTGCGGAGATAGCTGCTTCTGATTTAAGTCAGCAGAAGGGGTTGAGAATTCATCATTCTCAAAAAATTCGGCTATCGAAGGTTCCTTCTCCTGTGAAAAATCAATAACGCTTTCTTCTTCATCGTCTTCCTGAAACGATTCAAATACATCTGCAAGACTGGTATTTGATTCAGACATGAATGCATCGAATTCCTCTGAATCCGCAGCATTAAGGCCATTCCCATTCGACTTCGATTGTGGTTGCGTATCAGATGACTTCCCCAGTAATACATTCACTACATCATCAGTATCATCGGGACTAAGAGGATACGTCCAACCTGACTTGGATAAATTAATAGCTAAAGCATTGACAACACCTTCATTTTTGTCGTTAATCAAATATGCTTTTACCAGGCTTTTCCATTCAGTCATTAGCGCAAATTCATCACTTGATATATTTGTGCCTGTGATAAAGTGATCACGAATATTATCGCGCAGACGCTCACACAAGTATTGCAAACCGCTGTGTGAGGCATCCATTGATAGCTGACAAAGATCAACAGCCCGATCTTCCAGACTACTGATTGTGAAACGATCATATACGTCGACAGAAGCTGTTTTTGAAGCTTCAGTCTGAAATGATGATAACTCGCTAGTAAATTCTGATAGCTTGTCGTGATCTAAATTTTGCATTTAAACAGTCTTCCCTGGTTCAATTTAAATGTATGCAGATTTATTGATTACTCACCATTAGATCGATATCGAGCGCATCTTCCAGCTCATCTACAGAGGTAGTTTCTATCACTTCAGGTTGTTGCTGTTGCTCTTCTGCTTGTGGCAATAATTTGAATTCACTAACAGTTTCAACCAGTGCTTTAGAATAACGACCCAGCAATTCTGTATTGACTGACTGTTGTTTCATATGTTTATCAGTCTGTCTCGTGCTTTCTACAATTTCGTTTGCCTGCGCGAGTAATCCGTGAGTTGCCTTAGCCTGTGATTTGGAGCTATGTGCAATAAGATCAACTGCATCTACCAGATCTTTTGTTGATGCCTGAGTCAACAACATGGCATTCTCGGCTTTGCCTGCCAATTCCGTTCCTTTTGCAACCTGTGTAATCACATCATTCATGGCAACCACCGTATCACCAGTTTCAACCTGAATATTATTCACCAGGGTGCCAATTTCTTTGGTGGCTTCACGTGCATTCTCTGCCAATCGTTGAACCTCATCTGCTACTACCGCAAAACCACGACCTGCTTCACCTGCCGACGCAGCATGCATACTCGCATTCAGGGCAAGAATGTGTGTACGCTCAGAAATACTATTAATCAGGTTTACAATTCCGGTAATTTCCTGTGATCGCTCACCAAGACGCTTAATTCGTTTCTCAGTTTCACTAATTGTGTCGCGAATACTATTAATACCCTGTACAGATTCATTCACAGTGTCCAACGCCACCTGTGTGTTTCCAAATGCAGCATCAGCCTGCTGGTTAGCCTGCTGTGCATCGCTTGAAATTTTCTGCATGGCGGCCGAAGCAACTCGTATCTCACTCATTGCACTTTCAGCCTGCTTTCTTTCTTTGCGGGTTTCTCCCATTACCATGTTGGTCTGATCTTTCACCTGCATAGACACTTTGGCAACCTTCATGGATATGGCCCGCACTTCATTAAGCGCATCTCCTGTCTCTTTAGCCAGTAGATTCAATGAGTCACCCACCGCACCAGTGACATCCTCAGCAACAGGTATACGCACGGTAAAGTCCTTCTTGCTTAATTTAGCAACTGATTTCAATAACTCTACGATGGATTCATTCAGCTGGTCGTTTTCTTTTTCTGCCCCTGATAACTGTGCTACTTTTTCATCAAGCAGAGTATCAAACGCATCAGAAAGCTCACCAAGCTCATCTTCACGACTCATATTACTTCGAGCATCCAGCCTGCCCTGGTTAACCTGATGTATAGTTGACTGTAAAGACTGTATTGGTCGCGCAATACTTCTTCCAAACATAAATAAAATGCCAGATAGCAACGCAGCAACAAGGACAATGGTTGAGATAAATACTGTTTTTAGTTTGTTGGTCTGAGCAGTCAGCGCAACAGCATTCTGTTCAATTCTGTTTTGTGCAGACTGGCCCATTTCGTCAAAGATTGGCCCGAGCATAAAATCATATAACTCGGTATATTGAGTTGCCCTGCGCTTATTAAATACAATAGAATTCATGCTTGCCACATACTCATCAATATATGCATTCATATTGATTCGTTCATCAGCCGTGGTATCAGATATTGCCAAATAACTTCTAAAATTATTACTCGCTTCCTTAAGTTCCTCATGCGCAGCGGTAAGATCAGTTGAACGAATAATCCTGCCCTGACTTTCACGCATTAACTGCATATATGCTGCAAGAGTTGAATCAGCAGTTCTGGAAACACTTTTTTCCAGTTGTTCAAACTTGTTATTCGCAACTTTTCTTAATCCATCATTCTCGTTGAAACCCACTAATCTTTGGAATTTCACAATGTCGGTAAATGAGTTTTTGTAGTTTGTTGTTACTTCGGATGCCTGAGCAACCAGATTACGGACATAATCCTCGGTGTCGGCTTCAGCCTCATCAAATGCAACATCCTGAGAAAATCTATCTACCTGTCCCGCGGCTGATGAGAGCTTTGTCATAACACGTTCAAGTTCCTGAGCATGCATTTTATGCGACTCTAGCGGTGCATCATTATAGGTTTTACCTGAATCACCAGAAATATTAAGCGCAAAGTCTGCTTCATACTTTCTCATTTTAAGGTAATTCTTTTGCGCCTGATTTGACAATGACTCATATTCAATAAAGGCAGATGATCTGCTTTCCGCAGTATTATTGGCTTTAACTTCCAACCAATAGGTGACACCTAGCACCACAAAACCTACAAGAACAGCAGAAAACAGTGTCACTAACTTGTTTTTGATTTTCAAGTTATCCAATAACGCGAAATTAACCATCCTTAATACCTCTTTAATATTTCCTGAAAATTTTTCGGTGAGCTAATCAACTATTTCAAATAGTTTCTCATAGTCAAATCCGAACCAATTACTTCCATTTTGCTTGTAACTATATGAGACACATTGATCAAATAGTTGATTGTCAGATAATACTTCTCTCTGTATATCCTGCTCGTCAAATTCGAGCTTGACCACCATATCCTGTATCTCGATTCCGGCCATGTTTTCACCTTCACCCAGCACGAGTATTTTTCTTTTACTCCTGTCAGACGAAGATTTTTCCATCGCTAACTTCTCCTGCATGTCATATACAGGTATTAAATTACCACGCACATTACACAACCCGGTTATAAACGCCGGCATTAAAGGCAATGGTGTAACGACTGCATCATTTATCACTTCGCTGCGAACGTTAACATCCAGCAACAGTTGCAGATCTTGTATCCTGAAACCATAAAATCGCTTCTTGCCACGATCCGCGTCATCATCCTTGTCTGCATAACCATCCAGAGGAATTACCAGTGATTCATCCAGGGGCTTTTTACCCATGGATAAAAATGCATTTCTTGCTAAATCAGTATTTTCCATGCTCGAAGCTCTTAGCTAAACGCATTAATCTGGCTAACAATTTCATCTTCGGTATATGGTTTACCTATTAATGCCTTACCACCCTGCAACTCGGCCCAGACACGATCTGCTTTCTGGCATTTCGAACTGACAAACACTACTGGGATATTTTTTGTATCACGATCAGAAATAATTTCACGACACGCTTCAAACCCATCTGTATTGTCCATTATCACATCCATAAAAATCATATCCGGATGCATTTCTTTGGCTTTAAGCACAGCCTCTTTTCCTGAAGATGCAGTAATCACGGTATGCCCTGCATTGGTCACAATCGATTTAATGTTTTGCAAATCCGCAGGCGAATCATCAACAACTAAAATTTTATTAGACACAAGTTATTCTCCTAAACAAACATAAACATAAAAACTACCCAAGATACCCTGACACTACTTTCTGAAATTCCTCATGCTCTACTGGTTTAGTAAGATAAGAATCACACCCAGCCAGCTTTCCTTTGACTTTATCGAATGGCGACGACTTACTTGTCAGCATGATCACAGGAATATGCTTTGTCTTTTTATTTCGTTTTACTTTTTTACACACTTCATAACCATCCACACCGGGCATCACAACGTCCAGAAATATAGAGTCATAATAATTCTCATCTATTAGATCCATTGCCTGCTGACCATTCGTTGCAAGCTGAACCTGGTAGTCCATTAAAGTCAGCTTCATTTCCAATGCCTGCCTGACAGGCAAACTGTCATCAACCACCAACACAGCCCTTTTATTTGAATCTTTGCCAGCAGATCCTTTCTCAACCATCGATAAAACTTTCTGTTGACTCATTCCAACCGCAGTTGCCCCACTATCATTAGCAGGTAATTCTTCACGATCTGAGTCATCAATAGTTATTTCTGGTGTGAATTTCAAATCCTCTACAGTGATTTCATCCAGAGATTTCAGCACTCGTGTAGCGAAAAAAGGTAAAGGTGTAAATCTAAAGCGATCATTTTTTGGCTTAACTTTACCGACCAGCAATGGTGGGCATAAAGGTTGGCCATTAGAATCCAGGTGTTCATTTCCCCACTGCTTAATTGCTTCACGATTGGAAATATTCACCATTGCGATATCTATTTTATCGCCAGCCTCATTATCTTGAATCCTGTAAGATCTTGTGCGTCCCTGCGTGATCTTAAATATTCTTTCAAGAACAAGCATGTCTTTGGTATCAATGCCGTAAGCACCAATTACAAATGTCTTATTCTGCATACAAGCTAGTATCCTTGGTTTAATTATCAAATATCCATATTATTGCTGTAATCAACCAGATTTCTCTTAGTCTAAAGTACACACTAATACTTAAGGTGACTGTTTGGAGCCGATGAACCGACAAACGACAACCAATGTTCGACTGATTGGTCTAAACTTTCATCGATATACCAGAATATGTGATACACCTCTCACACCTGATAGCGTGCTTTTTCGAGATGCTGTATAGATTAATTTAATCGTTAACTGGAATTACAAGCATGAAGGATTCGCTGATATAAATCAGCTTCCCTGGCTATAGACGAGACGTATACCAGGACAGATAGCATCCTAACGTTACGGTGCGAACCTGTAGTTTTTCATATTGCATATGCGCATGTGTAATATGCGACTCACGCATGCAGCTTTATCATTCATAAACTTATTTATCTTTGTACGCTGTGGTTCATACACGTGTTTATATTGCATTGAATTTAGCGTCACTTGCCTTAAGACATTAACCAGGCAAGTGGTCACACGCGCATAATAATTTTCCTTAATACTCATCAGTTCTGATGACTGTGATACATTGACAAACCGTCCAGTTGGTCTGTATATTTCGAAGATGGTAACGAACAGAGAATTGAAAGCTGAAACTACTCGCAAGAGTATTCTAGACGTCGCGCAGCAGGAAATACTATGTTGTGGTTTTCAGGCATGCTCTATAAGCGAAATTATCAGGAAAGCCAGTATTTCCAAAGGCTGCTTATACCATCACTTCGCATCAAAGAAAGAACTTGGTTATGCTGTTTTAGATCACTCCATAGAGCACATGCAAAATGAGGTCTGGGCGCCAATCCTGATTAGCGAAAATTCACTGACTGCTATTATTAATATGCTCAGTAATCACGAAGACTTCCCTGATAACGACATCATAAAACTCGGCTGCCCTATCAATAATTTGTCACAGGAAATGTCTGCCCTTGATGAAGAATTCAGAAAAAAAATAGCAATCATGTACACCAAATGGAAATCTAATTTATCAGCCTCGCTTGAAAGATGCCAAATAAACGGTCACATGAGAACTGATGTGAACGCGAAAGAGATAGCGACGTTGATAATAGCAGTCACTCAGGGTGCTGCAGCGATCGCCAAAAACTCACAACAGGCAATCACTTTCGGCGAATACAGTGCCGGGCTGGTAACGTATCTATGTAGTTTACAATTAGAAGAAAAACAACTGTAATTTTAATATCATCATCGGAGTCTTCGTGGATAAATTTACACGCACAATAGATTCACTCGCAACAGCCTTGGCTGAATGGGTGATTCGTCATCGCTGGCTTACAATATTTACCTGTCTTCTCATTGTCGGACTCATTTTTAGCCAGGCAAGACATCTGGAATTTGCCACAAACTACCGGGCATTCTTTTCCGGCGATAATCCTGATTTAGTCGCATTTGAAGATTTTCAAAAAACCTATACCAAGAACGACAATTTTCTATTTGTCATTCAATCAGAGGATGGTAAACGTTTTGATGGTGAGCTATCGGCAATCGCGGAGCGGATTACACTAGAGGCCTGGCAAATACCTTACGCAATTCGTGTTGATTCTGTACCCAACTTCCAATACACCTGGGCAGATGAAGATGATCTTACCGTTGAAGATCTGATTACAAACGGGAACCAGTTGCCTGAACATATTCTAAGCAAAAAAATAGATATCGCACTTGCAGAACCACTAATACGAAACTTCCTGATCTCAAAAGATGCGGATACCACTGCCGTAAACGTTATTCTTCAATACCCGGAAAAAGATTTACTTGAGGTTCCCAATGCGGCTGCATATGCACGCAGCATAGTCTCAGGCGTAGAACGCGACTATCCAGATGTGACCATCGCACTCAGTGGTGTTTCGATGTTAAACAACTCGTTCGCGGAATCAGGGATTCAGGACATGAAAACCCTGACTCCCATTATGTATGCGGTATTACTGGCAGTAACGTTCCTGTCATTACGATCTCTCAGCGCCACGTTGGCAACACTGACTGTCATTATATTATCAACCATGGTTGCCCTGGGCTCCGGTGGAATAATGAATGTACAGCTAACACCTATATCGCTGACAGCGCCAACTATTGTATTAACTCTGGCCATTGCAGACAGTATACACATACTTATTTCCATGCGTGACCTAATGAGTACCGGCATGGAAAAGACAAAGGCATTAGTAGAAGCAATTCGCATCAACTTCCTCGCAGTGACTATTACAAGCATCACCACCATTGTCGGCTTTTTAGCATTGAATTTCTCTGACTCTCCACCATTCCATCATTTGGGAAATATGACAGCATCCGGCATTGCCGGAGCATGGGCATTATCTTTGTTTTTATTGCCCGCTCTTGTGAGCGTATTACCAATGAAAGTAAAACCAGCGACAGAACACTCCACCAACAATAGTGTATTTTCCAGGCTTGCCAATTTTGTCATTGCCCGACCCGTAAAAATACTTGCAGTGACCGGCTTCATCGCACTTGGTTTATCGGCAATCGCTTTTACAAATCAGCTCAATGACGTTTGGACAAAATATTTTGATGAAACAATTAAATTCAGAACCGATACAGATTTTGCAATAAAACATCTTGGAGCATTTTATCCCGTTGAATTTTCAATTCCCGCAAAACAGGCCAGCGGAATAAGTGACCCGGAGTATCTGAAGAAGCTGGATGAGTTTGCAAACTGGATGCGTGAACAACCCAATGTAAAGCACGTTTACTCAATCACGGATATATTCAAGCGTCTGAACAAGAACATGCATGGTGATGATGAAAGTTATTATCGACTACCTGAAGATAACGAACTGTCCGCTCAATACCTGCTTCTTTATGAGCTTTCACTCCCCTATGGACTGGATTTAAATGACCGCATCAACATAGACAAATCGGCATCTCGCATCACCGCATCACTAGGCGATGTTGATACGATCCAGACGCGTGAATTTATCTCCGCATCAACGCAATGGCTGGTTCAGAATGCACCGGAATATATGTGGACCAAACCCACAGGGGCTACACAAATGTTTTCCTATATTGCAAAGCGAAATATTGAAAGCATGCTTCGTGGAAATCTGATAGCCGTCATTATGATTGCAATTATATTAATAGTATCTTTACGCAGCATTAAGCTCGGACTGCTCAGCATTATCCCAAACGCGATTCCCGTACTGGTTACCTTTGGAATATGGGCACTCACTGTCGGGGTCATTGGAATGGCAGCCGCTACCGTCACTGCAACCTCTTTAGGTATTGTAGTCGATGATACCGTACACCTGCTTACCAAATATTTACGCGGACGCCGGGAAAAAGGTATGAGTGCTGAAGATTCTATTCGCTACTCTTTCAATACAGTCGGCAAAGCCATTACCATAAATACTGTTGTCCTCGCCGCAGGATTTGGCATACTTATTTTATCCTCATTCAAAGTCAACCAGGAAACAGGCTTACTCACTGCCACCGCGGTAATAGCGGCACTGATACTGGATTTATTACTGCTTCCGGCACTCTTGCTTGTGGTTGATAAAAAATTAATAAATAAAACACCTATCAAAGGAGAGCAATATGCTTAACCAAAGAAATACAAGTCTTTTCAAGTCAGGAGTATTACTTGGGATACTTTTGTGTTCTCCACTGACACATGCAGATGAAGACCCGGAAAAGAAAGGTTATGAAATTGCCGCAAGAAGTGACAGAACTGATCGAGGGTTCGCAGATAGCACCGTGAAACTTAACATGGTACTAAGGAATGCTGCCGGTAAAGAATCCTCGCGCAGCCTGGAAATAAGAACATTTGAAATACAGGACGAAAATATTGGTGACAGAAGTCTTGTTGTCTTTGACAGCCCACGCGACATTAAAGGAACCGCCCTACTTTCACACGCACAAATACTGGACCCGGATGATCAGTGGCTCTTTCTTCCAGCACTGAAACGGGTAAAAAGAATTTCTTCTACAAACAAATCAGGGCCTTTTGTTGGTTCTGAATTTGCATTTGAAGATTTCACTGCAACAGAACTTAACAAGTATCATTATAAGTGGTTACGCAGCGAAGCATGTGGCGAAATGACATGCGATGTCATTGAACGATACCCTCGCTATGAAAACTCTGGCTACACTAAACAGATTGCATGGATAGATCAATCGGTCTATCAGGTCAGGCAACTGGATTTTTATGACCGCAAGGACTCGCTATTGAAAACTCTGGAGCTTAAAGACTACCGGGAATACGAAGATGGTATATGGCGATCACACAAATTCATCATGAAAAACCTGCAAACCGACAAAAGTACAGAATTGATCTATTCTGACTATCAATTTAAAACAGGTTTAACAGAGAATGATTTTGTTAAAGGTATTTTAAAGCGTGTCAACTAAGAACCTCATAGCATTATTACTTTTTAAAATTCACCTGGTTCTGAATCCCGTACTGGGCGAAGCAGAATTCTCAGGATTTGCCAGTTATGAAGCCCGCTGGTTTCCTGAAGATGCACAATTTCCTGGCCAGTTAAATGGTGTGCAAAACTCCTTATCAATTGAACCCGAATGGATTATAGAGAATGGAGATCATCAATTTTCATTCATCCCTTTTGCACGAATTGATGCACGCGATGACGATCGTACACATGCCGACATTCGCGAAGCCTACTGGCTTTACATACAAGATGATTGGGAACTTCTGGTCGGCTTCAACCGGGAATTCTGGGGTGTTACAGAATCACGCCATCTCGTGAATGTATTAAACCAGATTGATCAGGTTGAAAATATTGATGAGGAGGATTATCTGGGCCAGGCTATGGTGAATCTTTCAATACAAAAATATTTTGGCCGTTTTTCCTTTTACGTTTTACCTTTATTCAGAGAAAGAACTTTTGCTGGCACCGAAGGACGCCTGCGCTCACCATTAACAGTTGATGAAGATGATGCAGAATACGACTCTGGTGCGGAGCAATGGCATACAGATTTAGCATTAAGATATTCGCATTATGTCGGTGACTGGGATTTTGCTGCCAGTTATTTCTATGGCACTGGCAGAGAACCGACCCTGCGAGCTAATCAGGATGCTTCAGAATTAATCCCATATTACGACATCATTAACCAGGTCGGCATCGACATACAATACACAAACGAGGAATGGTTATGGAAATTTGAAGGTATCGTTCGCGAAGGACAAGGTGATACCTTTGCTGCCACCGTGTTTGGCTTTGAATATACTTTCTTTCAGTTTCTCAACACTAATGCAGATTTTGGAGTATTAATTGAACATTTATACGACGACCGGGATGAAGTCAATGCACCTGTTACTGCATTTGAAAATGACCTATTTCTAGGCATGCGCTATACGTTTAATGACATTCAGGATACATCCTTGTTAGCGGGCAGCATTATCGACCTGGAAGATGAATCATATAGCATGCGGCTAGAAGCAGAACGACGCATTGGCGACTCACTAAAAATTGAAGTGGAAGGCCAGTTATTTGCCAATGCAAGAGATGACTCTGTTACCGCAGCATTTCAAAATGATGACTTTATCCAGTTAAGTATTGCCAAGTACTTTTAACAGTATTTATCAAACAGGACTCGGCACATACTCACCTATTATCACCATACAATTAAAACAGTTATTGATACTGGCAGCTTCAATCTAATGTGATTCGTTAGTAATACTCCGCAACATTAAGCAAAATTTCCTTCAATTCCTTTGATGCGATTTCTGCTGCCTTGGCATGCTTGAGATCCAGCGCCTGAGCCTCAGCCACGGGGTCATAGAACCCGACAACGATGCGACTATCAGAATCATTTATTTGCTCTCGAAACACAGTAAAACGACAAGGGATAATGAGCGAAATAAATGGATCATCTTTAATAGCACGAGCCAGATACTCAATTTTGCAAACAGATAACACTCGATTTTCTACAACCACACCTAACTCATCAACGACTGCCCCAACATCCATTTCACTGACGACCTGCCAGTTTTCTCCTGATATCTCACTCTCTAAGTGTTTAACAATATCATTGAGCTTCGCACTACCAGGCAGATAAATAACATAAGCATCACCCAGCTTTTTTATTATCTCTGTATCCGCTTTGACCGTAAAAGAAAAACAAAATAACAACATCAAAATAAAACAGGTTTCAGTCAAAAAGTTATTCTTGATCAAACTTGATAGTGCTTTCATAAATTTCCCCTCGTTAACACTATTGTTAAACAATAGTAGCGATCATTAATCGAAGATGCGATAAACCTTAAAAACATTATTAGCAATGTAACTAGCAAATTTAACGTTATTATCAAATATCTTGCTGTATCTATTGCTGTAATATCTAAAGCATTAAGTGACTAGAAGCTCCTTTGCATTTATTATGTCTCCATATCCAATTATAGGCATGATCAACACTTCGCGATAGTATTCTTGCATCACTGCGACGATCTATTTGGTTTTTAAATTGGCGTTATAAATAAATCTGATTGCAAAAGACCAAACTTGCGTCAAGCGTGTTTAGAAGGAACACGCTGAATTTGAATTGTTAACGTTAGGAGATTGTGCGCTATCGGCGCAATAACACACATTAATGCCGTTTAATTATTTGTCCTCATTCGAAATGACTTCGAACTTGCCATTTGTACGTACATAGAATATACAGTCAAGCTTCTTATCACATGATATGTGATGAACCATTTCACCCTTAGAACCAAAATAACTGCCAGGTTCTAGCTTCTTGAATTCACCCTCGTCTGAAACCTGGTGACTGGCTGCACCCTGAACCAGAATAGCTCGTAGTATAGAAGCACTACTATGCATTTCACCGCCAAAACCTGGCGGTAATTTGATGAGAGTTCCGTTCAGCATATCGCTCTGCGGCTTACTCCAAAGATAAGCAATTTTAGGCTCGTTACCAGATTCGGCCATTACAGATTGATCAAGCCAAACAATGTTGGACGCATCGACGTTAATTGATCTTTCACCATTATCAAATGCTTCCTCTACAGGAAGGACCAGATATGGACCTTCTTCTATTTCAATATACGCAAGATTGTTACCAGCGTTGGCAGAAGTAATGTGTACTTCACCAGCAGGCTGCGTCCAATATGAACTTGTTGGCAACCACATATCCTCCGCGTTTGGGTCATCGTTATGAACAAGACCTCTGATAACTACACCTCGATAGGAGATATTGTGAATGTGAGGTGGTGACGAGAAACCTTCTTCAAACTTAACAAGAAAGCCAGAAGGTCCGGAGCCTGTACGATCACCCCAAAGATTTCCGGCCCTGGGCCCTTTATCTCCACGGGCGGGATTAAGTGCTCCCCACTTAACATCGCTCGTCAAGACAACCTCATATGTCGGCCCAACATCGGATGCGAAAGTTGCACTAGCATAGATAGTAAAAAAGACTGCCATTGATAAAAGTTTTCTCATAAATTATCTTCTTTGATTAAATTGATCATGTTTATTTTCAGCGCAAAAGCAGTCACATTTTCACTTTTGTTAAAAAGTTAATTTGTATTTTAACTCCATTTGGGTTTTGCAATCCAAATATGCCTTTGATAGCGAGAATTCAATTTTGTTATCTTGACCATCATAAAGCTTTACGCCAGTCTTCAGGAAAGTCGCTTTTACGTGGTGACCCTCGATATAATCCGGATGCATTTGCATGCATTTATTAAGATCATCAACATATTTATCTAAAGTGATTTCCATAACTGCGTCTTTTACATTGCTTAAGTTAAGTCTTGATTTTATAGTTTATATCTTCGCTCTGGGTCATATCAAACATTAACGGGCGATGGCTAATGCCTCTTAGGATTATGACTGCTCTCGGCTCAATAGCGGACATTAGCGGGTTACTTGTCATGTATGACTAGCAAGATACACATACATAGGGATTGATAACCAAAAACCACCAAATACTCCATTTTTTATTAATCTCCCATTGCTTTCTTTTCTGATAGTTTCTATATATAGAGAAATTACCAATATCAAAACAACGACGAATAACGAAAAGAATAAATTAATCTTAAAACTTACACTCAATATAACCAACGAAATTAAGCTTGAGCCTAAAAAGCTAATTACTGCTTTAGATTTACAAGATTCATTTCGCAATGTAAGCCATGACATTACCAAATAGAGGAATATAGTTATAGCTGTGAATAATAAAAATTTCATTCTACGTTTCTATAATGTCAGCTTTCGGCGCAATAGCGGACATACATTATCTTTGTTCAAAATTAATCTCGCTATTATTATTTATTCCTATAAAAACAAATTCAAAGCCTAGAGGACCGTGTGTCACATAACCCATTCCGTCATTAAATGTATGGTCCTTTGCTGTCATCTTGAAACTAGAGTCGCTACCATCATAAAAAAACCATTTTTCTTTTTTATCGCCTGATTCTATTTTATTAAATTCAAGAATATGCGGCCCAACTGTAACAACTACTTCTTCTAATCCAAATGATGAATTATTTTCGACTATTAGATTGATTGGATGACTTATCCAAATAAATCCGAAGATTAATAATACTGCTAATGTACCTAGCGAAATAAAATATAATTTTTTCATACGGCTGCTTTCGGCTCAATAGCGGTCATTCGCAAAAGCTTTCTTTAAAGCTCATAAAAATAAGAATATTCATGATCAGCCATTTTTTTATCGATCAAGTCTATTAGTCGCCCTGAATTTTTAAGAATTTCAGGTACAGTAGTAATTGCACCAGACCGAAACTCGAGGCATAACTTTTCATCTGCCGATGTCATTAAATAGTGAATTTGATTCTTAACTCGCTCAAAAAAAGTATTAACCTTTATTTTTTTATTATGAGTTGTTAGTGCAACAAATCTGCTTTTATCTATTCTTGCTAGAACATCTCCATCTCTAAATGTTTGCTTTAAGATATCAGTGAATAATTTTAACATTTTAAGCTCATAAGAGCTGTCGTTGAATTTAACTAAAGATTCATAGTTTTGCAGATCAAAATACACCAAAGTTGCACTGCACTGTATCTTAAGACAATTAGCCATCATAAATTCGGCTGTAGATAGAAAGCCTCTACGATTGTATATTCCTGTTTGCAAGTCTTTATCTTCATGGCGTAATGATTGCAATATGTCTTGAGCGATAAAAGCCATATCAATAAATAACTTTCTATTATTGCTTGAAAGTAATCTAGGCTTAGTATCTATGATACATAAAGTTCCCAAGTTGAAGTTATCATGAGACCGCAAGGTAAATCCTGCGTAATAACGAATATTTGGCTCTCCTGTTACAAGAGGATTATCTTTAAATCTCCCATCTAAATCAGCATTGGGCACTTCAAATATTCGGTTTTCATGAGTTGCTGTTACCGCATTAGCAATCGCATGACCACAAAAAGATATTTCGCGACTGGTTTCATTCACCATCAGTCCCTGGCACGACTTGAACCATTGTCGTTTTTCATCTACAAGACTAATTAAAGCTATTGGTACATCAAAAAGACGTTGGGTGATTCGAGTAACTCTATCAAAACGTTCCTCTGGATCGGTATCAAGGACATCAAGCTTAATTAAACTTTTAACTCTAGAAACTTCATCTATGGGAATTGGAGGAACTTGCATAAAAAAATGACCTTCATTTACTATGAATATATCATTGTATATGCATATTTAATTTCAACGTTCAAATATTGCTTATGTCCTCTTTGGGTCGACAGCAGATACTCAGAAAGATTGTAAATTAGTTTTTTTATATTACTATTGTTCTATCTTTCATTCACCACTACTTTATATAAACAGTATATGAATTTCTGTTCGTTTCCATCGGGCGTGTAATGTGATTCTGTTATCTGATCGAGCATGTCAAAACGCCCACCAAATTCATTGTGCAGTTCGCTGGCGGTATACCTCATCACAGGAAGTCCACTGCACTCAGTTGGGCCATCTTTTGCAAATGTTGCCATAATGACAATACCGCCCGGTTTGACCGCCTGAATGACTTTATTAACATATGCCTGACGGTCTTTGTTATTGATGAGGAAATGAAAAACAGCACGGTCATGCCATACATCATATAGATGCGTTGGCATTTCATAATCTAAAATGTTTGATTCAAGCCATTTCACTTTTTGCGCATCTTTGCCCAACCGTGCTTTCGCTTTATTCAATGCCGTTTTAGCTAAATCCAGTACTGTAATATTGTTGTAGCCATGCGCCAACAGACCATCTACTAGGGTTGATTCACCCCCGCCTACATCAATAACAGATGCTGTTGTTGGGATCTCCATATTTTGTATCAACCCTAGCGAGCACTCAGCATGTTCCTGAAACCAGCTCATTTCTGCCGATGTTTTCCCTGAATATATTCTGTTCCAATGTTCTTTTGGTTTCATTTGCTCTCAACAACAACTACTTCCTATAGAGTCAATTTATAGTTCTCTCACCTTAATCTGTTACATATTTTTTTGTTAAAAAGGATTTATAGGTTTGATATTTCAAATTTATTTGCATTGTAATTCAACATCATCCTAATATTCAACTACTCAATTGAATAGTTGAATTAAGATAATTTAGTGTTTATTAATATACTAATCAAAGGTGAATATATTATGCAAAAATTCAAAATAATCGGATATGTATCATTAATAGTCAGCGTTATATTGACAGTAATATCTATCGCTCTTTATCAGGCATATGCAGAAGGAAATTTAATGCTAGAAACATTTTTCTGCATTTCATCCACCTGTTTCTCAAGAGCTGATATATTTTGCCCTGCGTTTGTACTTGGTTTTCTAACATTAGCCTTGGGTTTAGTGCTTATAGGTGAAGATGTGTACGAAAAACTAAACAGACTGTCTAAGCTGAAAAGAGCTAGTTGAAATATAGTCAGTAACACTTCTTCTGCTAATAAATGCTGTAGATTTATGTTCTGGTATCCTGGCAACAGAAATGATGAAATGAGGCATTACAAAGTTTGGACAAGACTTTTTTATTGGCAGCCAGAGTCAGGGGCTGACTGAGTGCAGACAACCACTTTACGCGGACAGTTTTATCAACTGTGATATGACTAACAACCACCTTAAAATTGTTATATGAAATACATACTAGGATCATTGGTAATTAGCTTTGGCATAATGTTTGTTGTAGTGGTCCTGCTCATCTCGATAAACCTCACATTGACGGAAGACATACTAAAGTACCTGGCATTAGCCTGGGGCCTGCTTGCTGTCGCTGTGTACCCATTGTCAAAAAAGATCATACGCCATGAATAACCGCTTTTGAGCTACCAATCGATAACGCTGTCTGTATTTAATAACCTCTATGCGAGAAGAAGAATAATGAATAAGATTCTACCTGTTTTCAGTATCGTATTTTGCTTCTACCTGCTTCAGCCTTTCCCCGTTCATTCCGAAACAACGTATCCCGTAATAACGATATTGAATAATGGCTATGTTGCGCCCATTGAAGGCCGTAACTTCGTACCGGGAGAACGTGATAATGGAGCCCGCTCAGTGGCTTCTACTATAGCGATGATTGAGGCTGATGACGCCACCATTATCGTAGACCCCGGGATGATCTCTGCAGACGTAGATTTAGTTAAGAAAATCGAAAGCGCCGGCGTAGAAAAAGAAAACATTACCCATGTGTTTATAAGCCATCATCATCCAGATCATACTGTCAGAATAGGCATGTTCCCCAATGCAACTGTCGTTGATTTCTGGGCAAGTTATAAAGATGATCTCTGGGAAGACCATGGCGATCAATATGAAATTGCAAAGAATGTAATGGTTATGCGCACACCTGGGCATACTGATGAAGATGCATCACTGGTAGTTGTTGCTGAAGATGGAACTTATGTATTCACACATGTATGGTGGAATGAAAAGATGGAGCCTGAAATAGACCCGCTTGCCGAAGATCATTCTCATCTAATTGAAAGCCGCAGAATGATTTTAGAGATTGCTGACTACATCATTCCCGGGCATGGCAAGATGTTCAAAAACCCGCAAAAGTAACTGCAGTCAAAGAGAATGAGAACAACAAATAAAAAGAATTACTTTATTAAACAGTCTTTTTTATTTAGAGATTACTTCGCACATCCATGTGCTCTGCCCTTTGGGTCTTCTCGCTATGCTCGAAGTTCTGATTTGCTCCCGGCAATTCAGTCGAACACGAGTTCTCACCTTGACCCCAGACACAACATATAAAAAAGGCCGACTAAATAGCCGGCCTTTTTTATATGGCGCGCCCGGAGAGATTCGAACTCCCGACCCCTTAGTTCGTAGCCAAGTACTCTATCCAGCTGAGCTACGGGCGCGTTATTGGGAAAGCCGGCAATTATGCGTAATTCGGCTGGTATGATCAATTGAAATATACGGGTATCGTGAATTTAATTCTGAGGCCCTGTACTTAGTTAATGGCGGAGAAGGAGGGATTCGAACCCTCGATAGAGCTATAAACCCTATACTCCCTTAGCAGGGGCTAATATATCACAGCTATATTTCATAACCCATTGATTAAACTGTTGTTTACTATTGTCACATGTTGTCCTAAGTTGTTGATTGTTGATTAAAATGGTATATCAGGGTGTCACAGGGGTGTCAAAAGCGAGATTTTAAGACCTTTTTTGGGCACTTTAACAGTAAGTCAACGGTGATCTATTCAGTATTCTTGCATTGTAAAAAATATCTCCATTAGATCAAACATTTAATCGGTAAATACCACCGAACAAAATGAATATTATCATCACGTTCAAAGCAGGCAAGCTAACGAGGAAATATTCTATTAAATGACTGCCATTCTCGAAGGCAGTAAAGATTGCAAACAGATTATTAATTACACTTAACTGTAATAATCTTTTATAATATTTATATAGCAAGATAATTATAAATATTGTTTCTTATAAATCGACATTCCAACATACTTCAAAATTTGACACTTTGATATTACTCCATCCTAACTTTATATCGTTAAATGATCTATTCTTATGTAGATGAAAGTTGTCAGAATGCACACAAGTATATGGCAATTGGCGGAATAGTCGTCAACGTAAATCAAGTAATAAACATTAAAAATAAACTCGCTGGAGTAAAAAATACACACAATCTAAATAGTGAACTTAAGTGGAGTAAAGTCAGCAAAGCGAAACTACCAGCATATAAAGAATATATTGACATATTTTTTAATAATACCAACCATATGAGCTTTCATGGCTTATTAGTTGACACACAAAAAATTGACAATAAAAGATTCAATGGAGGAGACCATGAAGTTGGATTTCAAAAAATGCTCTTTCAATTATTATTTAAATTTGGAAAAGTACATCGAGATAGTCTTCCAATACATTGTTACTTACACCAAAGAAGCTCAACACAACCATTAAAAAAACTTCAAGATATTTTAAATAACAGCTTTAAAAAAAAGTATGAGTCAGATCAAGAGCCTTACGAGAAAATCAATTATATACCACTAGTGGCCAGTGATATTTTACAACTGAATGATATCCTTCTAGGCGCTTTAGCTGCTCAAAAGAATGGCCATCATTTAAAACCAAAAGCAAGTCCAGCAAAAAAAGAACTCGGTAGTTATATATTACATAAATCTGACGTATCAGATTTAATCAGCGACACCCCTTACGATAAAATTGACTTTTCAATATGGAATTTTCAACTTAAGCATGGCTAATTATTGACCTACACAAATAAATTTCAAATGAAATTCATGCCTTTAGATATGACACCCCACATGCAGAAAAACCGGCCGAAAGTGTAGCAATAAATTGGCGTTATTATACTTTACGTACCCGCCATAATGATTGTGTAGTGTAGCCAGAATTGGCTATTTTTCTTCGGCTGAATCCTGGTCTGGTTCGACTTTAACCTTCAAACTTTCTATAACCTTATCCAGAGCGTCATCTGATTCATCACACTCTAGCTCTTTGGCTATGTTCTCGAACTTATCTTTGTCATTTTTCTTCTCGGTCATGGTAAAGATAGTGATGTATTTTTTTCAAATAGTACAGCATCAGAGTATTTTCTAAATTAAGCCACTTGAAAACATGAAACAAAATAGAAAGCAAATAAAGCGCGACAAATGAGATTATGATAAATAATACAAAATAACTATATATTACAATAGATTAGGTAATTTTTTAAAAGAGTACTTTCAAGGTTATATTTTAAGGCAGTTTCGTATTGTCGCGCTTTTTTGTGTATGTGTTTTGCTTTTATGCTAAACGATGGTATCATGCGTGAAACCCGACCAATGTAAAGCGCAAAATGACTGAACATATTGATAAAACAGTATCTGATCTACAATTAAAACTTAAGGATCAGGAGGAGCAGGTAGTAAAGACGAAGCAGCTTATTAATCTACTATGCGAACATGCTGGTCGTGGCCCTATCTACGCTGAATCTGAATTAGATACAAACTCAAAAAATGTTTCCATTGCCAGCGATGAATTTTATGGTCAGCCATTGGCAACAGCTATGCGCTCAATACTAGAAAAACGTAAAGCTATGGGTAACGGCCCTGCAACTCCTCGCGAGCTTTATGACTCTCTACTTCATGGTGGTTATTTATTTGAGACCGACATAGAAGAAAATAGGCTTATTGGGGTTCGAGTATCGTTACGTAAAAGCTCAAAAATATTTCACAAGCTTCCCGATGGAAAGCGTTATGGTTTGCTAGAGTGGTATCCGAAAGCGAAGAAGCAATCCGTTAAGAATGATTCAAATGAAACTAATGACACAAGCGAACAGGATGACGCTAACCCAGAAGAAGGAGACTCATAAAATAATGAGAAGATAGCGTGGCTGGTACAGCAGCCTTGACCAAGCAACAAAAAAGGGGTGGCCCGACCAAGAGTACCCCTTTGATGTTGACCTATACAGACTAAATGTCGTGGTTACCAAGGTTTTACCCTCGACAGCCGTGTACTGATAGACAATCGTTAATGTAACAATTGTTTCGCGGTTTAGCAAATTCGGCCTTTAACTCTTTATTTTATAGAGAGGTATAAAGCATGATTTCATGTTCTTATCCAAAGGCAATTCACGTCTGCCGTTACCGTCGTTTTCGACGTGGGCAGTGGGAATGGGTGTGCGAGCACTGCCGTAGCTACCCAAGCTGAAAAGCTTGAGTAAGTAGTATTGGGAGCGGCTAAAAAACCGCTCCCTCTTATAACTTACGCTTCAAGAGGTCTTTGATATGTAAGGCGTTTGCCGGATACCTTTGAGAATAAAGCATCTGCTCGTTCGGTATCCGTGTAACCGTTCTTTGCACGGTGATTATACCGGCAATCATATTCAGCTAGATAGCGATGTAAATGCTGTTTCCCGCAATGTAGATAAATGCATTTCATGCCACGCTTTAATATAGAAAAGTAACCTTCAATCCTATTGGTGTCTATCTCGCCTCGACCCCATTCACAAGCGTCATGTCGCACAAAATCATGCTTATGATGTTTATACATAGACTTATATACAGCAGCTTCATCAGTATAAACCACTGCTTCATTAGCCAGATTTGAATTAACAATAGGAAGTATAGTTTTAGCGTTAACCCTATCCACAACCATTGATTTAGCACGGCCCGTTGAGCGGTCAACCAGGGATAAAACTTTCTATTTATGATGAAAGCCTCGGCCTTTTTTTACATTCTTAGGCTTAACACTACGATCCACACTTATATAAGTTTCATCTACTCCATCAGTGCCGCCACCTGACCCAAAATTGGCTAGCGTTTCATCTTTCATGGCTTCTCGTATGCGTTGAAACATAAACCATGCTGTCTTTAGCGTGACACCAAGCGTACGGTGCAACTGGTTAGAGCTAATCCCTTTCTCGCTGGCACAAATCAGGTAAATAGCTTGAAGCCATAAATGCATTTTTATATGGCTAGATTCAAAAATAGTACTAACCTTTACAGTGAACGGCTTACGACAAGCGCGACACTTGTAAGTGCCTATGCGGGTACTTTTACCCTGCATTTTTGTGATTCGGTCATTCTCTCCACACTTGGGGCATGTAGCACCATTAGGCCATACACGGGTTTCTACATAATCATAAGCAGCTTGCTCTTCGTAGAATTCTTTTCGGCTCAAAACTGACATAATGTACTCTCCCAAATGATGGGTGCATTATGTAATTATCAGGTGGGTACGGCAAGTATAATAACACCAATAAATTGCTATAAGTAATTCTAAATTTGCTCACATTATAGCCTTTAGAAGACACATACACTCCCCCGCCATGGAAGTGTACATTTTAGGGTGTCAAGAGGGTGTCAATTTAACATCTGCAACTATTATTAAACAAGATTAAAACGCTGTAACTTATTGATTTGGCGGAGAAGGAGGGATTCGAACCCTCGATACGGTTTAAGCCGTATACTCCCTTAGCAGGGGAGCGCCTTCAGCCACTCGGCCACTTCTCCGTATTACTTTCACACCCATGATTTGTTGCAAATTGGCGCGAACGCGCCTGTCTTTACTCTTTATACATCGACTTCTTTTTCTTTGCGAATTCTTTCATAGATTTCTTCGCGATGCACTGCGACATCTTTAGGCGCACTTACACCTATGCGTACCTGGTTACCTTTAACACCCAACACAGTTACGGTTACATCATCTCCAATCATCAGGGTCTCTCCGACCCTACGGGTTAAAATCAACATGCCCCGGTCCTCCTATTCCTGTGGTTTTTTTATAGTTATTATTATTTAACTACCCCTAGACAACAGATAAGTTATTGTTTTTATTGGCCTGTTACTAGAAATCCTATGTCTTCCCTATTCTCTCCAAATTTAAGCTGTTGATGACTCATCTTTTACTTCTTCAGCCAATCCAAACTTCTTGTGCAGACAGCGTACCCCTAATTCTAGATACTTCTCGTCCACAACAACAGATATTTTTATTTCAGAAGTAGAAATCATTCGAATATTGATACCTTCATCGGCCAGTGTTTCAAACATTTGGCTGGCTATACCCGCATGTGAGCGCATTCCCACACCTACCAACGAAAGCTTAACAATATTATCATCCCCACTGACTGTCGTCGCCCCCAGGTTCTTAGCGGTATCTTCAAGTATCTCTAGTGCACGCTTAAAGTCGTTTCTATGCACGGTAAAGGTGAAATTAGCCGTGTTATCCCAGGCTACATTTTGAACGATCATGTCGATTTCAATATTGGCACGTGAAATCGGACCCAGTATCTTTGCGGCGATACCTGGTTGATCAGGCACGCCTTTCACAGTCAGCTGCGCCTCATCTCGATTAAATGCGATACCCGCAATCTTGGCCTGTTCCATTTGGTTATCCTCAGTTGTAATCAGTGTGCCTGGCCCATCTTCAAAGCTGGATAAAACTCTCAGTGGTATTTTATATTTACCTGCAAATTCTACTGCACGAATCTGTAATACTTTAGAGCCCAGACTGGCCATTTCCAGCATTTCTTCAAACGTAATCTGCTCCAGTCGACGTGCATTGGGTTCTACTCGCGGATCAGTTGTATACACACCATCCACATCAGTGAAAATCTGGCATTCATCTGCATTAATGGCGGTTGCCAACGCCACGGCAGTGGTATCTGAGCCGCCTCGCCCAAGGGTAGTGATATTGCCGTCCTCATCAACCCCCTGGAAACCTGCAACAACGACAACCAGGCCTTCATCAAGATGGCACTGAATTTTGTCAGTATCAATGCCGGTAATGCGTGCTTTGTTACTGGCATCGTCTGTTTTGATATCAAGTTGCCATCCTGTTCTTGAAATTGCGGAGCAACCTCTTTTTTGCAATGCCATTGTCAGCAATGCGATGGTGACCTGTTCGCCAGTGGACAGCAATACATCCAGTTCAGGCCCATGAGGAGCTTCACCTAAAATTTCACTTGCCAATTTTACCAGCCGGTTAGTTTCACCGCTCATGGCAGACACAACAACAACAATACTATCTCCATTGTTACGGTACTTGACTACTTTATCCGCTACGTTTTCGATTCTCTCGACCGTGCCGACCGAAGTACCACCATATTTTTGTACGATTACTGCCATGTTGAGTCTCTAGCTATATCCCTGTACTTGTGTTGCTAAATTTGTGCTCGCACCCAGTCAGGTACGCTTTGCAATGCTTTATCTAATGCCGCCGGATTATCCCCGCCCGCCTGAGCCATGTCAGGCCTGCCACCACCTTTACCACCTACTTGCGTGGCGACTGCATTGACTAGATCACCCGCCTTGATGCGATGCGTCTGGTCTTTAGTCACACCTGCGACCAAGGTCACTTTAGAATCTTTTGAAGTACCCAACACGATTGCCGCGCTACCCAATTTATCTTTCAGGCGATCTAAAGTATCACGCAGTGTTTTCACATCTGCACCTTCCAGATGATGGGCCAGTACTTTCATCCCGTCTATTTCAACCGCATTACTTTCAATGTCAGCACTCGCCTGTGTCGCCAGTTTAGATTTTATTTGTTCCAGCTCTTTTTCCAGTTCCTTGATTCTGCTTGCAGCCGTTAATGCTTTTTGTGGTGCGTCTTCTATACGTGCATTTAATATCTGTGCGGTTTCGTTAAAATTAGTTAACGTTGATTGTATCCAGTTAAATGCATTCTCACCTGTGACTGCCTCAATGCGTCTTATGCCAGATGCCACCCCGGTTTCTGCAATTATTTTAAATAAACCAATATCACCAGCCCGGTTGACATGCGTCCCACCACATAGTTCTACTGAAAAATCACCAATGGAAAGCACACGTACTTCTTCACCATATTTTTCACCGAACAATGCCATGGCACCTGCTGCCAGTGCTTTATCCTTGTTCATCAACTCTGCCTGTGCAGCACTGTTTTTTCTGATTTCAGCATTGACGATCTGTTCGATCTGGAAAATCTCTTGCTGGCTCACTGGCGCATCGTGCGAAAAGTCAAAACGCAATCTTTCTGCATCAACCAGTGATCCTTTCTGCTGCACATGGGTACCCAGCACCTGGCGTAGCGCGGCATGCATGAGATGAGTCGCAGAATGATTCAATACAATGTTTGCTCTGCGCTTTTCATTTACTTTCGCAATGACGCTGTCACCTGTCGATACGTTACCTTGAGTGACTTTGCCCATATGTGCAAATGCCGCACCTTTCTTTTGCGTATCGTTCACTTCAAAGCAGAAGTTATTGGCTTCTATGGTTCCCGTGTCACCGACCTGGCCACCCGATTCTGCATAGAAAGGTGTTTCTGTCAGTATTAGTATGCCTTCATCACCTTCATTTAATGTCTGTACTGACTGATTGGCAGAAAATATCTCTTCCACTTTCGTGTTGCCATGTAATCCCTGGTAGCCGGTAAAATCAGTCACTGACTTTACATCCAGCGCTACATCATAGCCTTCGCCAAAACGACTCGCATCACGCGCACGTTCGCGTTGCTGGTTCATGTTCTTCTCGAAACCTTCAATATCCAGTTGAAGATTTTTTTCACGGGCTATGTCGGCCGTCAGATCCACGGGGAAACCATATGTGTCATACAGCTTGAATACAGTATCGCCGGAAATAGTCTTTCCTTTCATGCGATCAATATCATCCTGAAGAATACGCATGCCCTGTTCCAGCGTTTCACTAAAACGCTCCTCTTCATTCAGCAGTCCACGTTCAACTTTTGCCTGCGCTTCAATCAACTCAGGGAAAGCACCATGAAATGTACCTATTAACGGTTCCACTAATTGATGAAAGAAAGGTTCCTGCAACCCCAGACGATGCCCGTGTCTTGCTGCGCGACGAATAATTCTGCGCAGTACATAGCCGCGCCCTTCGTTGGATGGCAACACACCATCAGCAATCAAAAAACTGCAGGAACGAATATGATCAGCAATGACTTTGAGTGAAGGGTTCGACAGGTCTTTTATTTTTGCCATGCTGGCAACCTGTTTAATCAGCCCTTTAAAAAGGTCCGTGTCATAGTTGCTATTTACTCCCTGCAGTACGGCACAGAGTCTTTCCAGCCCCATCCCGGTATCGACGGATGGTTTTGGTAATGAATTAAGCTTGCCTGCCTGATCGCGCTCATACTGCATGAAGACAAGGTTCCAGATTTCCACATAACGGTCGCCGTCTTCATCAGGGCTGCCCGGCGGGCCACCCGGAATATGATCACCGTGATCATAGAATATTTCCGTACAGGGACCACAGGGACCGGTATCTCCCATAGCCCAGAAATTATCCTTGGCACCAATTCTTTTTAGTCGGTCTTTATTGACACCAATCTCTTTTAACCATATATCTGCTGCTTCATCGTCTTCTTCAAAGACGGTTACCCAAAGCTTTTCTTCCGGCAAACCAATGACATTGGTCAGCAAATCCCATGCATAGCTGATGGCTTCCGGTTTGAAGTAGTCACCAAAGCTGAAATTACCCAGCATTTCAAAGAAGGTGTGATGTCTTGCTGTATACCCGACATTTTCGAGATCGTTATGCTTGCCCCCCGCCCGCACACAGCGCTGACTGGATGTCGCTCGTGTATACGCGAGTTTATCTTTGCCCAGGAATACATCCTTGAACTGAACCATGCCCGCATTTGTAAATAACAAGGTGGGATCTGATGCAGGCACCAGCGAGCTGGTCGGGACTTTTGTGTGTTCCTTGCTCTCAAAGTAATCTAAAAATGCGCTGCGTATTTCCGCACTACCTTCCATTGACTGGATATCCTTTTGTGTTCGCTTGCCGATGCGGTCATTTAAAAAGTCGGAAAATTATATCATTAGGAAAGCCTTTTGATTGCATAAAGCGTACGCGTTTAGCCCGTTCTCGCGCATCAATATCATCATTTGACTGATATTTCTTTTCGTATGTAGCTGTAGCCACCTCAAACCAGTCGATATGCTGGCTATTCAGGTAATCATTCAGGGTTGCGGAGTCAATCCCGCGAATACGTAGTTCGTGAGCAATTTTCAGTGGACCACTGCCTTTGAGCAAACGCGAACGTACAAAATCTTCAAGGTAACGCTGGTCACTTTGCAGCCCATGTTCATCGAGCTGCTCAAAAGCACTGGCAATTTGTTCTTCTGTAAATTCATTTCTGGCGAGCTTTGCTTCCAGCTCGACGCGAGAATGCTCGCGCCGGGACAGTAAATCAACTGCTACGTAATAGGCATCACGTCCAGGTCCTGGTTTGGCACTAGACTTCAGCAGCCTCTTCCTCTTCCTGTGAGTCATCAGGCACAAAGTCACTTAGATCTGGAAGCAGCTTGGCACGCAACAGGCCGTCAATTTCGTCAATAAGATGCGGATTTTCATTGAGATAAGCTTTGGCATTCTCTTTACCCTGGCCGATTCGATCATCGCCATAGCTGTACCAGGAACCTGCTTTCTTCACCAGCTCATGTTCAACACCCAGGTCTATCAACTCACCCACACGCGAAATTCCTTCGCCGTAAAGAATTTCAAATTCTGCCTTCTTGAATGGAGGCGCCATTTTATTCTTAACGACTTTGACACGTGTTTCATTACCAAGAATCTCATCACCCTTCTTGATAGAGCCAATACGGCGAATATCTAAACGCACCGATGCATAGAACTTCAATGCATTACCACCCGTGGTGGTTTCAGGACTGCCAAACATAACCCCGATTTTCATACGGATCTGGTTGATGAAAATTACCATGGTGTTTGAGCGTTTGATGTTGCCGGTAAGCTTTCTTAATGCCTGTGACATCAAACGTGCCTGCAACCCCATGTGTGAGTCACCCATGTCGCCTTCAATTTCAGCTCTTGGTGTTAATGCTGCAACAGAGTCGACAACCACAATATCAACAGCACCCGAGCGTACCAGCATGTCAGTGATTTCAAGTGCCTGCTCACCCGTGTCAGGTTGAGAAACAAGTAATTCATCAACATTAACCCCCAGTTTCTCGGCATAAGTAGGGTCCAGTGCGTGCTCTGCATCAACGAATGCTGCAGTACCTCCTGTTTTCTGACATTCTGCAATCGCTTGCAAGGTTAGCGTGGTTTTACCAGAAGACTCCGGGCCGAAGATTTCAATGACACGGCCTTTAGGTAACCCGCCTATTCCCAGAGCGACATCCAGCGCCAGTGAACCTGTAGAAATAACATCAATGTTTCGTGGCATGGGATCATCCCCCAAGCGCATGACTGCACCTTTTCCAAACTGGCGTTCAATTTGCCCTAGGGCTGCTGATAGCGCTTTCTTCTTGTCTTCTTCCACGAATTACCTCGGCTTCTTTGTATGTATGATTTTGGTTATAAATTTGCAACTAAATAATCGAGCTATATTAATAGCGTCAACACATGCAGTCTACACAAGATTTGCAAGAGGAAAACTGTCCAGTGTGTAGTAGCGTGCGCCGTCTTTGTCGAGCCGGGATTCCACTAAATGAAATTCTTCAACCTCCCACTCGATCGGAGTGAAGTCCGGATTTGACACCGGTATTTGTGCATTTCTAAGCAATGAAACGTGCGGCACATAGCGCTTGCTTAATTTTGAAATACCACAGAATTGCGCACAGTTGCGAACACTTCTATATAAACTTTCGAGCTCGCGAGGAACACAGCTTGGCCCTACCCAGAATATTTTTGTTTTATCAAAATACCCTAATCGATCCAGTTTAAGCTGAAACGGTCGAGTAGTAATATCCTGTAAATTCTGAACAATGCACTCGGTTGATTCATATGAAGTATTGCCTAAAAATAATAACGTTACATGAAAGTTCTCAGGTAATACTTCTCTTCCCCAACCTGCGTAATCACACTGAAGCTCATGTAACTTCTCAAGTTGATTTTCGTTTGGCCAGAACGCCAGAAATAATCGTCGCGCATTCATTTCAATAACTTAGCCAATTCTTCTAATGCAAATTCAACTGCCTGCTCTCGCACCTGGTTTCTGTCTCCTGAAAATATTTTTTTTATGGAGACTGGATTTTGATTCTTTTTCGTCCAGCTAAACCACACAGAGCCCACAGGATTTATTTCACTGCCTCCTCCAGGACCCGCGACACCCGATATCGCTATTGCCCAATCGGCGCGACTATGAGTTAACGCCCCCGAACCCATCTCCTCTACAGTTTGTTGACTGACAGCACCATGAGTATCGATTGTAGTATTCTGCACACCCAGCATATCCTGCTTGGCTGCATTGCTATAGGTGACAAATCCGCGATCAAACCAGACTGAACTGCCCGGCAGATCAGTACAGACTTTGGCCAGCCAGCCGCCTGTACAGGATTCAGCCACGGCCAGCATTTGATCATTATGCGTTAAACATTTAGCCACTTGAGTAATACAGGTTTTAATAGTCACCTCAGCCAACTTGTTAATATTGAGCAATCTACATCAGGAAAGTAACAAGATTATTATTTTTACCGGGTTAAAGTATCAGAGTTAAACTACCACTATGACAAGCCAATCTACAGAAAATCATACGCCAATGATGCAGCAGTACCTAGGCATCAAAGCAGATCACCCGGATAAACTCCTTTTTTATCGCATGGGCGATTTCTACGAACTGTTTATGGAAGATGCAGAGCAGGCGGCACGCTTACTGGACCTGACACTGACGTCGCGCGGCAATTCCAATGGTCAGCGCATTCCAATGGCAGGTGTGCCAGTACACGCAGCAGAAGGCTACCTGGGTCGCTTAGTCAAGTCCGGGCAATCCATTGCTGTCTGCGAACAGGTGAGTGATCCCGCAGCCAGTAAAGGTCTGGTGAAACGCGAAGTAGTACGTATTGTGACTCCCGGCACCATTACTGATGAGAATTTGCTCGACCAAAAACGTGACAACCACATTTGTGCAATTTACGTTCAGGGTGAATCCATCGGATTAGCCAGCATAGAATTAGGCTCGGGTGATTTTCTGTTACAGACATTCACCAGCGACAATGAACTGCTCGCCGAAATTGAAAGATTACAACCTGCTGAAATCATTACCCAGGAATACTCCGAGCTAGTATTAAATAACCGGAAAACACAAACACAGCCAGAGTGGATTTTTGAATTCGATAGCTCGCATCGATTACTCACCGAACAATTTGGCACTAAAGACCTGACTGGTTTCGGCTGTGATGACTCACCGACAGCAGTTTGTGCTGCAGGCGCATTATTGCAGTATGTGAAAGACACACAACGCAAAGCATTACCGCACATAACAGGTTTACGCGTACAAAGGCATGATGAATATATTGTGGTTGACGCGGTCAGTCGAAAGAACCTTGAAATTGATCAGTCGATTGATGGTAACAACAAGCATTGCCTTACCGGTGTCATTGATCATACTCAAACCGCCATGGGTGCACGATGTTTGCGCCGCTGGATTGGGCAGCCCTGCCTTAATATGACGACATTGCGTTCGCGTTATCAGTCTATTGACAGTTTCATTCAAACGAAAGCCTATATTGAACTGCAGCAAATCCTCAGGAGCATTGCCGACGTAGAACGTATACGCGCACGCATAGCAATACAGACAGCCAGGCCTCGTGACTTAACCTCGTTAAGAGACTCGTTGCACCAGCTACCACAAATGCAGCAATTACTGAGTGCTTTTACTGAAGGCCGAATCCATTCACTCCAGCAGCAGCTTGATCTACCTGACACATTAAATGAATTACTGACTTCATCATTAAAAAACGAGCCTTCTGCATTCATTAAAGATGGTGGTGTTATTGCAACAGGTTACGACAAGGAACTGGATGAGCTGCGCACTCTACACACCAACGCAGACGACTACCTATTACAACTGGAACAGCGCGAACAACAGGAAACAGGCATCGCCACATTAAAAGTCGCGTATAACCGTGTGCATGGTTACTACATTGAAGTAAGCAAGCTGCAAGTTGACAAAATTCCTGAGCGTTTCACACGCAGACAAACATTAAAGAATGTTGAACGTTACATCACACCAGAATTAAAAGAATTTGAAGACAAAGTACTAAGCGCGAAAGAGCGCGCACTTAGTCGTGAAAAATATTTATACGACCAGATACTTGAACAGTTACTTGCTTACCTGTCGCCATTACAGTCCATTGCAAATGCGATAGCCGAACTTGATGTACTCGCCTGCTTTGCACAGGTCGCTCTGGATTTTGATTACGCACAACCAGAACTGACTGATGAAATCGGCATTCACATTAAACAGGGACGACACCCCGTTGTTGAACAGATACAAAATGCGCCTTTTATTGCTAACGACATTAGCTTAAGCCCGGAGTCGCGGTTACTGCTGATTACCGGACCCAACATGGGTGGAAAGTCCACTTTCATGCGTCAAACTGCATTGATTGCTATCCTGGCTTTTGCCGGATGTTATGTTCCCGCGCAGTCAGCCAGGCTTGGCCCTATCGACAGAATCTTTACCCGTGTGGGTGCCGCGGATGATTTAAGCACAGGCCGTTCAACCTTTATGGTGGAAATGACAGAAGCCGCCAATATTTTAAATAATGCTACTGCAAACAGTCTGGTGCTAATGGATGAGATTGGTCGCGGCACCAGCACCTTTGATGGATTATCTTTGGCGTGGGGATGTGCAGACCATTTGTTACAGAAAAATCGCTCACTTACCACATTTGCTACTCATTACTTTGAACTGACTTCATTAGCCAGCGAACTGGAAGGCGCAGAAAATATTCATATTGATGCGATAGAACACGGCGATGAAATTGTGTTTTTACATACAGTCAAACCAGGACCCGCTAACCAGAGTTATGGTTTGCAGGTAGCGCAACTTGCAGGTGTCCCCAGAAGTGTTATTAAAAATGCCAAACAGCGTCTGGCATTATTAGAACAGCAGTCGCATTCAAATAATTCAGTGCAAACAGAGCTGCCTCTTATGGTTGAGTCAACAGACACTCATCCTGTGATCGAGACGCTGGAAGAAATTAACCCTGACAACCTGACACCCAGACAGGCTTTGGAAATTCTATACCAATTAAAAGCACTCGAAGACAGTTAAGCCGGCCGAGTTAGTTCAGGCATATGATTAGCTACCATTTGCAGCGCCACCCTTGAAACCACAAGAGCATGGCGACGGCTTTACGACATTCTCATGCTGAAAAAGTTACCGCGTCATTCCCGCGCAGGCGGGAATCCAGCTATGTCAAAAATGTTCACACCTACCTCTGCATTCACCCATGCTGGATTCCCGTTTTCACGGGAATGACAATTGCAGGTGATGACTACACCCTGCCTCTGCATTCACCCATGCTGGATTCCCGTGTCCACGGGAATGACAATTGCAGGTGATGGCCACACCCTGCCTCTGCATTCGCCCATGCTGGATTCCCGTTTCCACGGGAATGACAGTTGTAGCTGATAACTACACCCTGCCTCTGTATTCACCCATGCTGGATTCCCGTGTCCACGGGAATGACAGTTGTAGATGATGACTACACCCTGCCTCTACATTCACCCATGCTGGATTCCCGCCTGCGCGGGAATGACGGTACGTAGGTGGCGACTACACACCTGCCCTGTATTTACCTCTACTGGATTCCTGTCTGTGCGTGATCTGGAGACAATCTTTGGGAAGATATTATTTATTGGTTATCCAGCAAGTCTGGTATGGCTGCAATTCAAATACACCATTAATATCATTGATCACTTCACCGCTCACGAGATCAAACCAGTTTTCGGTACCAATTAAATTGATATCGGACAACGATAACGACAATGCATTATTCGAGATATTACTGATACAGAATATGCTTTGACGTCTATCCATACTCTGTCGCCAAAAGCCAAATTTCTGATTACCCAGGTGCAGAGTAAACTGGGTTGCATTAGGGTGAAAGGCAGCCTGTTTGCGTCTAATGCTAATCAACCTCTTCATACGTTTATATACACGCGCATGTTGTGTTGAAGGATCATTTAACTGTTGTTGCAGTTCTGTCAGCAACCAGCGATGACGATTAATCGTGCGATTACGTTTAGTGCTCTCGACGCGCTGATAATCATTACCTGTTCCCAACAGACTATGAATATAAAACGCCGGTATTCCCTCTAGTGCAAGCATGATGGCATGTGCACATATAAATCTGTCTTCACCGTATTCATCTTTTCCGCTCACAGTACCCTGCAGAGCATCAAACAAGGCAACATTTAATTCATAGGCGCGCTGTTCACCATTGGCACCCGTACGCCATGAAACTTTCCCGCCAAAGCTTTCAACTGTTTTTGTAATGACATCTATCTCTTCATCATTCATCAAACCTTCTGCAGGGCGAAGACCAATACCATCATGTGATGCGATAAAATTAAAATAGGCTGTGCCATATTGTGCCGGCGGCATGCTCATCATCCATTGCTTCAGATAATGGCAGTCACCTGTTAACAGCGTGTTTAGCAACAAAGGTGGCAGTGAAAAGTTATAGATACAGTGTGCTTCATTGGCATTGCCAAAATAGGACAAATTTTCCCGATTAGGAATATTTGTTTCTGTAATAATAATGGCATCCGGGCGAATTCGCTCGATTAATGTTCTTAATAGCCTGACAATTTCGTGTGTCTGATCCAGATTCAGACAGCTTGTACCTACTATTTTCCATAAGAATGCAACAGCATCAAATCGAAAAATACGTACGCCCCGATCCAGATAAAAACGAATAATTCGTACAAATTCCAGCAGCACTTCAGGATTGGAAAAATCCAGATCTGCCTGGTCATAACTGAATGTACACCAGACATATTTTATTCCGTCTTTTGTTGCCGTTTTACTCAGCAATTTATTGGTACGTGGACGGACAACCTCAGACAAGTCATCCTCAGGTGATGCAGTAAAAAAATAATCTTTGCCTGGCTCTTTATTATCTTTAAAATTTTTAAACCATTCACCGCTAATCGAGCAATGATTAATAACCAGATCGGACATTAAATGATAGTCCGCAGCTATCTTACTTATATCATTCCAGTCTCCATGCCTCTCATTGACTTTAAGATAGTCTATAACAGCAAAGCCATCATCAGAGCTGAAGGGAAAGAACGGCAAGATGTGAACCATATTGATAATGTCTTTGCAGTACTCATCAAGAAAAGTATGCAGTACCTGCAACGGTGCCATATCATTTTCGCGAATAGTATCCGCATAAGTAATCATGGCGACATCTGACTGATCCCAGTACTTGACTGGTTCAACAGGAGCCAACGGGTCATCTTCTATGTCGGCAGCCTGTATTAGCTGTTCGGCAACATGCTTATAGTCTGTTACAGACTGCACATCAGCGTAAATAGACTCAACATGCAAAGTAACACGCTGCAACAGGTCAGTCATAAGCGCTTAGTTTGAAAATTCTTTATTATCGCCCTCAACTGCTTCTCGCAAACGAGAAAACACATCCGGCATCGCACTGGCAATTCGGTTCCAGCTAGGAATGAAAGGGGTTTCCATTGGGTTTTCCAAAAACGTCTGTCCTGCATTGACCAGATTTTCAGAAAAAGCTTCTACCGCCAGTTCTTCCAAATGAATATCATGTTCCAGCCCATTAAAACTTGCATCGTTATGGTAGGTTTCTACAAAATCCAGCGCGATGCGCAGGTATGTTGCTTTCAGCGTGCGGAATGTTTCATTGGAGAATACTATTCCCTGTGTTGCCATTTTCCTGAACAGGGCTTTGGCGATATCCATGGACATTTTCGACAAGCCTTTTTGTTTATCTTCAAGTGATAAATCCTGGTGTTTATGATCGTAGGTGTCCGCAATGTCTACCTGACAGAGTCGGTTATGCGCATAATTACGATGCATTTCAGATAGCACACCAATTTCCAGGCCCCAGTCACTGGGAATGCGTAAGTCATTCAGCACATCTGTTCTGAACGAAAATTCTCCCGCCAGTGGATAGCGAAAACTATCCATGAATTCCAGATAGTCATTATGTCCGACAACTTTTTTAAGTGCGCGCAGTAATGGTGTCACAAATAAACGACTAACACGCCCGTTTATTTTCCCATTTGCGTAACGCGCATAATATCCTTTACAGAACTCGTAATTAAAACGCGGATTGGCCACCGGGTAAATTAAGCGCGCCAATAAATCACGCTCATAAGTTAATATATCGCAATCGTGCAAGGCGACCGAATCGGTCTGGCCTGAAGCGAGAATGTACCCCATGCAATACCAGACGTTTCTGCCCTTGCCTAATTCGGTAGGTGCCAGATCACGCGCAGCCAACTCTTCATGCAACTTCCTCAGGCGCGGGCCATCATTCCATAACACTCGATGCGTTTGTGGCAACACCGAGAAAAATTCAAGTGCATGCCTGTATTCTGATTCATCTGCTCTATCGAGACCAATCACAATCTGATTCAGATAAGGCACTTCTTTTAATGTTTCAACAATTCTGGGTAATGCTTCAGTCTGCAATTCAGAATATAGCGAAGGAAGAATCAAACCCATTCGACGCTGTTGACTAAAACCAACAAGTTCTGACTCCATCTGTTCAGTTGTCCTGTCAGTCAGGTTATGCAGCGTGGTAACAATACCGCTTTGATGAAAATCGCCCATTATAAAACCTTCAATTCATTAATATTATTTAATTGTTCTTACCCAGATCATTTAGCACATTCGTCACACCTTCCACCCAGCCTCGAGGCCCTTCCTCTCTGGTCAAATACACATGCTGTTGCTTGTCATGCTTAAGCTTCGGGTAATCATGTACAGGCGAGCGAATAACAACAGCGTAATCTGCGGCTTCCAGCATCGCAGTATCGTTGTGACTATCTCCCAATGCAATAGTCACTATCTTTTTTCCAGGGTAATGCTGTTGATATTCTGCAAGCAACCAGCGAAGTGCCAATCCTTTATCACAGCGACCAGACAAATGAATAAAGCGTCCCCCACGTAATAACTGCCCACCATGCGAAACAATATATTCGTTAAACAACTCAAACTGTTCGCTACTTCCCAGCCATTTTAGTGGCTCACCAAATTCACGCTGCGAAGCAAGTCGCGCTTCACTGTTAGCAAGGCCTGTCATTTCCATTACACCTGACACACCTGCCTGCGCAAATGTCACAAATGCATCATTTAGGTGCGGTCCGATACTGCCCAATAATGACTGCCAATGAGTTCTCGGATTCACAAATGCCTTTAAAAAATAGCTATCACTTTCGATAACATCAGAAATGTCATGTTTAAAATAACCCAAAGGTGAAAATATTGCCGCCCCGTTCTCGACGACAAAAGGATAGTCATTTTTTAACTGCTTGCGTAATACCAGTACTTCCGCACGCGTTTTACTCGTGACTGGGATCACTGGTATTTGTCTGCTTCTCAACCAATCAAGCAACTCATCAGCTTCGGCATGACTATAAGTGGCATGATCCAGCAATGAACCATCCATATCAGTAAAAATAACTGGCTGTATTGCCGTCATATAAAAAATTTTATAATAAGATACAATGATTGCCACAGTGTGCCACAGTCAAACGCATAATTGACAATGCGGTAACAAATATTTCAATAACCTCTGGATAAACAGAAAAAATTTTTATGTTCGGATTCAACACAGGAAAATGTAAACGAACTTTACAACAAGCCATGTCAGACTGCTTCGATCCTTTAAAAGATGAGCTAGGCACTGTGCCAACAACACTACATGACAGTAAATACATTACCGCATCGATGCTGGGCATTTGTGAAGCTTATGCACTATCAAACAACATCACAAAGAATCAAAAAATTGCCTTAATTACAGATGCAGTATTTGAGGAAGTTTTTCGTAGAGAATCTACCGCAGTACTCACGCTGGTTGACCAGTGGCTGAACAGTAATGATAGTGAATTTATATCAATCTACGAACAGGCAAAATCCAGAACCACCAGCATGGAGCTAGATCTTGAGTGGTTAAAAGATTATGCAGTCACACATTTCGAGCCCTCCAGAAATCTCATGTTATAGCACTCTGTTATTCAGAGTCGCCAGTAGCATCTTTAGGTGCGTTTTCATCACATTTTTTACATTCAAGCACTAGTCCTAATTTCGACCGTCGCCCCCGTTCGGTCAATACCCAGGGACGGTTTGTCCATGGTGGATTGTGACGCACGTGCTGGTAGTGCCCGCACGCCAGCTCCGCCACCCAATCGCATTCATCATCCTGATGATAGGCACAAATTTTTTGCTTCATAACTGTTATTAGAAAAATGCTGTCTGTCACTACTGATTGACACTAAAGATAATCACAGATCGATGCTTCTGCAACACCACGAGTCATTGACACAATACAATATGTCCATTAGTCTAGACATATGGATATGCAACAAGCGATTATCATGTTCGATGCCCTTTCACAGGAAACTCGATTGAGAGCATTCCGGCTACTAGTCCAGGCAGGACCTGACGGACTTGCCGCCGGCGCCATCAGCGAAGCATTGGGCACACCCCACAACACGATGTCATTTCACCTTAATCATCTATCGAATGCTGGAATCATTTCATCACACAAGGAAAGTCGTTCCGTTATTTACTCAGCAAATTTTGATGCTACACGCGATTTAATTGCATTTATGATCAAGGATTGCTGCAGCAATGATTTTGCCAGTATTCGCGAAGACAAAAAAAACGGATGTTCGATTATCGAACTGGCTAATTGCTGCGAACCGGCATCCAGCGCTTAACCTGAACACTATAGCGAGACAGATACTATGAAAAGATTCCACATTCACGTTAGCGTAGAAAATATTGATCAAAGCATCAAATTCTACAATGCACTTTTTGGCACGCCACCGAGTAAAACCAAATCTGATTATGCCAAGTGGATGCTTGACGACCCCTGTGTCAATTTCGCGATATCCAGCCGTTCCAGCAGATCGGGTGTTGATCATCTAGGATTACAAGTCGAAGAAACACATGAACTTGAAGAATTGCGCACTCGGCTTAAAAGTGCAGACATGGCAGTCTTTAGTGAAGGTGAAACAGTTTGTTGCTACGCTCGTTCCGACAAGTCCTGGGTAGAAGACCCTTCCGGCATTGCATGGGAAACCTATCAGACGATGGAAGACGTCCAGTTATTTTCAAGTAACGCTGGCGATATAGAGCCCGCTTGCTGTACACCAGAAACTAACGACCAGTCAGGCACCAGGGAATCATCAGGCAAATCGACTGAATGCTGCGGATGATGAAGAATGTTCTTGTTGTTTGCACTGGCAACTCCTGCCGTTCCGTGATGGCCGAAGCACTCATCAATCAGCTGGGAAAGGGTCTTTATAATGCTGTCAGTGCGGGCAGTTCACCCACGGGATATATTCATCCAGGTTCTATCGACACACTCAAACGTCATGCAATAGAACCTGGCAAACCGCGCAGTAAATCCTGGGATGAATTTACAGACCACGATTTCGACCTGGTCATCACTGTCTGCAATCAGGCAGCTAACGAAACATGCCCCGTATTTTCTGGCAATTACAAGAAGCTGCACTGGAGCACACCTGATCCAGCCAAATACGAAGGTACCGAAGAAGAAATAAATTCTGCATTTGATCATGCTTTTCACTTGCTCAGACAACGCATAGAGAGCGAATTGTTATGAGCATTCACAACTGAATCTCCTATGGGTGTATTTGAACGATACTTATCTCTATGGGTTGCGCTTTGCATTGCTGCAGGCGTTGGCATGGGAGTGGCCATACCAGACTTCTTTGTAGCAATTGCAGCCATTGAATATGCAAGCGTCAATCTGGTGGTGGCTGTTTTCATCTGGGTAATGATTTACCCAATGATGGTCAATGTGGATTTCTCTTCAATCAAAGACGTAGGCAGAAAACCTAAAGGCCTATGTATTACACTTGTTGTGAATTGGCTCATCAAGCCATTTAGTATGGCAGCATTAGGCATATTGTTTTTTGAATACATCTTTGCCGGGCTGGTTGACCCGCAGACAGCCAAAGAATATATCGCAGGCATGATATTGCTGGGCGTAGCACCGTGTACCGCCATGGTATTCGTATGGAGCCAGCTTGTCCGCGGTGATGCCAACTACACGCTTGTGCAAGTTTCCATTAACGACATAATTATGGTGTTTGCCTTTGCACCGATTGCGGCACTTCTGCTTGGTGTAACCAATGTCGTCGTCCCCTGGGAAACGTTACTGTTGTCAGTAGTACTTTATGTCGTTATTCCATTAGCTGCTGGCTACATCACTCGCAAAGCACTAGAAGACGCAAACGATCAGAGTCGCATCCATCACTTTACCAACAGAATTAAACCGTTTTCCGTGTTGGGACTTCTGGCGACAATCGTCTTGCTGTTTGGCTTTCAGGCTCAAATTATTATTGATAAACCCGTGATCATTGCATTGATTGCCATTCCCTTGCTGATTCAGAGCTATGGAATTTTTGCCATTGCCTACGCATGGGCATATTTATGGAAAGTCCCGTTTAGCACCGCAGCGCCCGCCGCCCTGATCGGCACATCAAACTTTTTTGAACTGGCAGTTGCAGTAGCAATCAGTCTGTTTGGACTAAACTCTGGCGCAGCATTAGCTACCGTGGTTGGCGTACTGGTTGAGGTGCCGGTAATGCTGTCACTGGTGGCTTTTGCTAATCGAACACGCGCTCACTTTGCCGATCCGACAACACCTGAAAGCCAACCGGAAAGCACGTAAACCTGAATTCGGTATACCTGACGTTCGATATTAAAAGTCTGCTATTGGCAGAATACAGGCTATTTCATAAATACCCATCTCACCGCTTCCGGTTGAGATATCTACCCTTAGCAGTTATTTGACATTCAATGATACTTTCTTTTCTTCAGCTTTATTGACCCAGATCAGCAAGCCCCGTTCTGCACTTGCTTTAAAATAGAGTGCATTCAGGAAAGATAGTACTTATTTGAAAATGATCTCGAATTCGCACTAACAATACGCCCAACACAACTAGACATTAAATTTTTACAAAATTTTGATGCAAGTCAAAATAAAATATATAAAAAAACGTTTACTACTAGATAATTATGGATTTTCATCAGCTTAATTATGTCGTTCTCAACATTACTTTATTTCGAGCGCCAATCTCACTCAAGCAAATAAAGTATGCTAGATTCTTCTCAAGTAACAATAATGGTAGCGTAGATATTCTTTCTTAAACGACCACATTTACCAATTAAGTGGCATATTGAAATTTAATCAGAGGTGCATAATGTACTACATCGTTGAATCAGATAAATCATTTGAAGAGGCTGTAACCGACCTGGATGCAGCAGTAAAACAGCATGGGTTTGGCGTTTTACACATACATGACCTGGGAAATACACTACGCAGCAAAGGCGTCAATTTCAAAGAGAATTGTAAAGTTTTCGAAGTATGCAACCCAGTTCAAGCTGCAAAAGTATTAGCAACAGACATGCGGCTAAATATGGCATTGCCCTGCAGAATTTCAGTCTTCACAGAAAACAGCCAAACAAAGATCGGCTTAATCAAACCAGAAAGCATGTTATCTGCACTATCCAATGATAAATCGTTAAATGAGGTCGCAAAACAGGTTGAGGAAAAAACAAAGGAAATGGTCGACCTGGCCAAATAAATACAATCAAATGCACATGACTATATTCTACATACTAAATGCTCACAATTGACTGTACATGAGCGTTATTTACATAAGTAAGACTGTGAACAGCCGGTACATACCGCAAAATATTACCTGGCTAACTTAAAATTAGCACCATAAAGCATGGTTATTTGGTGTTAATGTAACTTGCTTATTTCTTTGTAACATTACCAACCAGACAAGGGGTACATCGTTATGGAAGATCAATCAGTTGACGCTTATAAACCCGCCAAAATAGCTGAATTAGTAGAAAACATTGGTGTGAGCAAAGCAGTTATGCCTACTGTACCGACGATCATGCTGGGTTTAATGGCAGGTGCATTCATTGCCTTTGGCGCAATGTTTTATACACTGGTAATGACTAATCATGATATGGGGCTAGGCCCTGCCAGATTGCTTGGCGGCATAGCATTTTCACTGGGTTTAATACTGGTAGTAGTGGGAGGAGCGGAACTTTTTACGGGTAACAATTTTATTGTTATGGCATGGGCCGAAAATAAAGTAACAACTCTCCAGTTACTAAGAAACTGGTCCATTGTCTATATAGCAAATTTTGTAGGAGCGGTAGGTACTGCAATATTAATGTTTTGGTCTGGCGCACTTGCACTTGGTGATAACGCATTTGCAGATAATGCAGTAGACATTGCCGCTTACAAGACCAGCTTATCTCCTATACAGGCATTTGTCAGAGGTATTTTATGTAATGCGCTGGTATGTCTATCGGTTTGGCTCTGCTTTGCAGCACGTGATGTAGCAAGTAAAATATTGGCAATTATATTCCCTGTTTCAGCTTTCGTTGCTTTAGGCTTTGAGCATTGCATTGCAAATATGTACTTCATTCCGCTTGGCATGCTGCTAAGCGATGGTCAAATAGGAGTATCAGAATTTTTAACAAATATTATCCCTGTCACAGCCGGAAATATTGTTGGAGGAAGTATATTTGTCGCGTTTGTATACTGGGTTGTTTATGTTAGAAAATATGAATAATGACATTGAAATTATGCTACGAACAGAGTACAAATCCATATTATAACAACCAGTACAGATAGCCCGAATGTCTGCTTGACCTGGCGGTCTCAAACGATGGATGCAACACTTTATCATAGTGAGGAAACCATTATGG
>CAXBLY010000012.1:0-32193 GCA_963976865.1 uncultured Gammaproteobacteria bacterium
TATGAGTATGATGGGGCCAGCCATGGGCATGATGGGACCAATGATGAATCCTATGAGTATGATGGGGCCAGCCATGGGCATGATGGGACCAATGATGAATCCTATGGGTATGATGGGCGGCATGGGTAGCGGTATGAACCCTATGGGTATGATGGGTGGAGCTAATAACGCAAATCCTATGGGGCAGATGATGAAGCCTGAACAGTATACAGACTGGTTTAACCAGATGATGCAGCAATTTACGCCATCAGGATCATCTGCTGCAAAGTAAATAAATGGGCCTGAATGGCTGTATGACAGAGAATTAGGGAAGATTTATACGACAAGGACGTCAATCTTTAAATTACCTGTTTTTATTTGCTTCTCTGAATGTCAATTTGCGATGGTGCTGCTATAATCGCGCCCTTGAAAAATAACTCGTAAATTCTTCATGGAAGACCTTTCTAATATTCACGTTGTCGCTATCTGGGGCTTTTGTATTGCTCTGGTATTTGGATTTGTTGGAAATAAGACTCATTTCTGCACAATGGGTGCGATTAGCGATGTCGTCAACATGGGCTCACGTGGCCGCATGGGTTCCTGGTTTGTCGCTATTGGTATTGCTGTTCTCGGTGTACAGTTTTTACGCTCTCAGGGATTTATCAGTTTGGGCGAATCAATGTATTTGTCGACCCAATTCCTATACCTGAGTTATGTACTGGGTGGCTTCATATTTGGTGTTGGCATGACTTTGGCTGCAGGCTGTGGCCAGCGTAACCTGGTTCGTGTGGGTGGTGGAAATCTTAAGTCGCTGGTAGTCGTACTGGTGTTGGGGATTACAGCGTATATGACTCTGCGAGGCTTGCTGGCACTGCTGCGCATAAACTATATCTACAAAGCGAACATAGAGTTACAGGATTTGGGAATGAATTCCCAAAGTCTGACACAAGGCGTAAGTGCTCTAACCGGTATTCCAGATGGCACTACTTTGCAAACAATTGCTGCATTAATTATAGGCGTTGGTCTAATTGTTTATGCGGTGAAGCAGGAAGAATTTCGTACCAGTTTCGATAACATACTGGCAGGTATCGTGGTGGGTGGCTGTGTTGTAGCGGCCTGGTTTATTACTGGCTATCTTGGCCAGGATGACTTTGACCCCGTCGCGGCACAGGGACTGACATTTATCGGGCCGACTGGTAACACACTCAGTTATCTGATGACATTTACCGGTGCGCATATCAATTTTGGTATTGCTGTGACGTTTGGAATGATACTGGGCTCATTTATTTACGCGATCATCTCTGGCACTTTCAGAATAGAAACCTTTAGTAATCAGTCTGAAATGGTAGGGCATCTGATTGGCGGGGCGATGATGGGATTTGGTGGCGTACTGTCTTTTGGCTGCACCATCGGACAAGGCGTTACAGGTATCTCCACCCTGGCAATAGGCTCATTCATTACTTTGCTAATGATAATTTTTGGCAGTGCGTTAACAATGAAAGTGCAGTATCACATGCTCGATGAAAAATCATTTATCGGGGCCGTGGTGACGGGAGCTGCTGAGTTATTGAACCCATTTCATAAAGAGTCATAAAGAATAATTAATAAATATAGATTGAATACTCACAAGAAGCTTTGCAATGCGTTCGTAATGAGTATAATGAGCACCCCTCGTATTCCTGCGGACAGTCATATTAGTTAGTCGCTGCAGGATACTCCATAAAGCCGGTTTTGCTGCTCACGCAGTATCGCCAGTGTGATATGGGCCGTTAGCTCAGTTGGTAGAGCAGTTGGCTTTTAACCAATTTGTCGAGCGTTCGAGTCGCTCACGGCCCACCATTTCCCTGAAAACACCAGCCATATATTCATTCCGGATTATCTGGTTTAACTATCAGGTCGCCAAATCAGGCGACTATTCGTACTGTAGTCGTTTAAATATGCCTTTTTAAACTATAAGGTTTTCCCATTGTCTTTAAATTAGACTAATGTCATTTATTAGCCAGACTGTGCTAAATCTTACTCAATATTTAACAGGTTATTTAAGCAATGTTTATTATCAAAGGATTTCTGGATAGAGTGTTATTTGCTGTTGGTGTACTGCTGTTCATGCAGGTACCGCACTTTGTTGATCAATATACACACCGCCTGGGCGGCTACTATCAGGCGCAAGCCAATCATCTGGAACAGTACCAGCAAATTGCCAACAAACAGCATCAAGGTGATTTGGATGCGTTGATACAGGCGTTTACAGGCAGTGAACAGGCGTCGGTGCGAGAGACTGGAAATAATATTAGTGTGATAAGAAAGCAGGCAGAATCTGTAAAGAGCGATCTTTACGTACTTGACCACAAGTCACTCACTTCAAAACTGGTTCATCTGGCGATCAATACGCGTTACGACATTGCGCAGCAAACATTAGCTAACTATAAACCGGGCGTGCCATTTTCAATGGCAAGTCTGGTGTGTGCTTTGCTGGGTGGGGTGCTGATGAGTATGCTGTTTAACTCTATTCTGTTCATACCCAGATTATTTAAACGCAAGCCTGAAAAGAGTCCTGCCGTCACTAAAAAGCGCATTGAGCCGACGGTGACGCGTGTCGCGAGAGCAGGTTAGTTCACACTTGCAGATAGACAATACAATCGAGCCACAGCAGTTATACGATACCAGTGGCATCACGAGTTATGGCATAAAAGTGCTATGGCTACTGTTTACCTTGTTTATTTTTTACGGTGCATTAATCCCGTTCGATTTTGTTTTTGACAATGACTTGATAGCTGACAAAATCCGCAATTTCAACTGGGTGCCTTTTGTGCGAGCTGATGGCTCACGTCACTCAATTCCGGATATGGTTCAAAACGTTCTGTTTTTTATGCCTTTTGGGTTTCTTGGCGTCTTGTCGTTTGCCAGGAATAAATTTTTTGCTGTGTTTCTGGTGACATTTTTTGGTTTTATTATCAGTCTTAATATTGAAATACTTCAGCTGTTAACTGAAAACCGAAATACCACAGTGACAGACCTTGTATGCAATACCATCGGTGGTGCGATTGGTGCAGTTGTGGCATTTATATTATTTGGTGTGTTTTGTCTGCTGATGAGGGCATCATCATTTCAGCGTGCATTTAATAATAAATTTTACTTTTTATTTGTATTCAGCTTTCTGGTGATTGCTGCGAGTAGTCTGCAGCCGTTTGATTTTACTCTGGATGTGAGTGCGGTCTGGGATAATGTGAAAGGAGTCATGACAAACCCGGGTCAGTTAACAATTAATTTCACTGATGAATTTGTAGTCGGTTTTCGCTTCTTTTTATTTGCTGTGATCACATCACTCTGGATGCGCAGCGTTGACAATGTGTTGTGGCCTGTCGCTGGAATAATGTTAAGTGCCAGTGTAGGCGTATTTTTTGAATTATCACAGTTTATCGTGTCTTCACGTTCGCCTTCAATTCAGGACCTTATTGTCATAATGCTGGGCTGTTCTTTTGGGGGAGTATTTGCGCTAATTGTTCCCCGCAAGATTTCTCCAGTCATTTGGATTGTGCCAATGATTGTAGTTACATTAATAACGGCCGCCGTGCAAACACTTGCGCCATTTGAAATGCGCCTGGCGCACTTGAGTATGGGGATGGTGCCGTTTTTGTCATACTACGAATCATCGACCTTTACTGCGATTGCAAATTTTCTGGAAGGGGTGATTACATATATTCCGCTGGGTTTTGTGTTGCAGTACGCAATATCCCGTCGACGCAGTGCTTTTATTTTAATCGTGCTGATTGTAGCGGCATTAGCTTACAGTCTGGAATATGCGCAAGGATGGGTTGAAGGCAGGTATCCTGATATTACAGATGTAATTGGCGCTGTCATCGGTGCTGCGATTGCCGGTTCGCTATGCCTTCGCTGGTCACGCGTTTTTGAAGATGACAAGCAAATACCTAAAGAAAAGCCTGAAGAAACCCTGGTAACGTAATGACAATGTCTTTTACCGCTTATCCCCCATACGTGTTAGTTCGTCCCGGGTAAAAAATATTTGTGTTAAGTCTTTCACATAATCATAATCACTGACACGCAGTTAATTATTGGAAGCAAAACAACATGAATTACTTTCGACATCTTCTTTCCGCTACTATTATCGTTAATGTTTTATTCATTAGTAATGCGCATGCTTTAGTCGTGGACTTTGAGAACTATGGCAGGAATGACGATGGTTCAGGAGGTATTGGACTGCTGGATGTCTTCTTAAGAACAAATATTGATTTAAATCAGGCTAACTCCACACACCGGTTAATCGGGCAGTCATTTGGCAATACTGGAGGGATCACATTTTCTGGTGGTGTGTTGCTGGAAGACCCGCTGGACAGTAATGCGATGCCAATCGCCGGCGATGGTGGATCTGTTTATTACGGAACGGCTTTTTCGCCTGAGACATCTATCACGACTTCCAATTACACAAATACGCTCACAATAGATATCACTTCAGCTGAAATGGTGACAAGTGTGTCCGGCTCTTTTGTGCATGGTCTGGATACAAGAGTTGTCGGTGCAAATGAGCTGGTCGACTATATAGTAAGCTACTCTTTTGATGGTGTTGCTGATCCATTCCTCCAGCCTTTGGGAGGATTTGTCTTTAATGATGGTGCAGATGTGATCTCATTTAATCTGGATACCAATACTCTGGCGGGTGCTGCGATGGGTGCCTTTATAAACAAGGTTGAACTGATTGCGCCAGGATATGATTTTATGGCTGATGGTAATCCGCGTGAAGAGATTTTTGAGTGGGATTTTTTACTCAGTTCTGTCAGCTTTAATGAAGCTGCAAGTCCGGTACCTGTGCCGGCAGCACTACCGTTATTTGTGAGTGCATTGTTGGGAGGTTTTGTTGCCGCCCGGCAAAGAAAGCCGAGCGACCGCAAGATCTCTGCTTAATTTTTGTAATTAAGCAGTTTTATTTCTGTTTGACTTTGGTTTCACCGGAGCCTGATTCGCCCAGATTATCTTTCCAGGTAAGTTTAATAGTATCGCCTTCTGCTCCGCCTTTGATTTTGAAAGACAGGTAAGGGTTCTTGGAAATACCTGTTCCCCAGTTGGCGTTAAGTACCACTGTGTCATTCTGTGTGACGACAACTTCCTGAATGTATTCTGCAGGGACGAGTTCACCAGTATCTTTATCTTTACGTGCACCTGTTTCCATTGGATGAGTCATCAGTGCTTTCACTGTTGTCACTCCGTCCTTCAGGGTGGCTCTAATCTTTACTTTCTTATCCATGATTATTCCTCGTGCTTAATTATGCGCAGCCGCCTGCGGTGACTTTGACAGTTTGTTTTGCAATAAATTTACCGTTAGCTGTGTCTACTATTGCAACTACGTTGGATGTTTCACGCATTTTCACACGTGTTGCCACCGTGGCTTCTATGTTTTCATTAATGAAGAAAGTCGCAATATAAGGTCGCGGGTTATTTTCAACCAGAATACTAATTGATTTAACATTCTCCATATCGGTGGTTACATTGACAGGGACGGTTGCGCCATTACTGGCGATTTCAGGTGCGTCAATGGTTATTCCACCTTCTTTGGGATCTACTCCATTAATTACTGCAGCATATGAGTCTTCATACGCTGTTGTATTGAAGGCCGATGCTGGCCACTCCGCCAATACTGTTCTGGTGAAACTCGAAATCGTGCCGATGATGGCTCCCATGGAGCCTAGTTTTAATGCATGTCTTCTAGTTATTTTCATGATATTACATATTCCATATATTTAATGTGGTCTATTGTCTGCTAACCGGAACATATTCTATACGTGTCGCCTACGCTTTGTTAAGCAGAGATTATTTATGTTTGTTCCGGAACTCTATTAATTGATCTTTTTTAGCTTCAATACGTGCTTTACTATGCGGATCAATACCTGTTTGACGTGCAGCAATGAGTAAATGTTCCAACGCTGTGCCAAATCTTGCGTGCATCAGGTCATAATTTGATAATGACTCGTGACTACGCCAGGGTTGTCCGGCACCATCCGCTGCGCGTGCTCTTAGACGCTCTATCGCGGGATTACCGGTAATATCGTCACTCAGGGTGTCCAGTTTATCAAGCGCTGCCTTGGGCTTTTTATCTTCCAGTAACGCGGTTGCCAAATAATAAATCACAGACTCATTGCGTGGATATAAATCATCCAGTTCCTGTAATATTTTAAGCGCCTCATCTATTTGACGGTCAACGATATATGCCTGGGCCCGAGCAATCTGAACCGGAAATCGCTCGTTATTGTTAGGGTTAATTTTATCCAGCGCCTGTAACGCCTGCTTTCCACGCGCGAGACGATTCAAAGCGATGGAGTAGATGTAGTAATTCAGGTTGTTGGGTTCTTCATCAATTAATTTCTGATAATGTTTTGCCAATGCGCTTGGGTCACTTGAAATACCTATAGCACGGGCTTTTGCATACTGAAAATGAACGGTATCTTCGATATAACGATGATTACTGAATTGTTCAGCGCGAATTTTTGAGTCGCTGATGCGTGATGTGGTTAATGGGTGACTGCGCAAAAATTCCGGCACCTGGCTCTGGTTGATTTGAGAGTGGGCATTTAATCTCTCAAAAAATCTGGGCATGCCAAATGGGTCAAGGTTGGCATTAATCAGAAGTGACATTCCGATACGATCCGCCTCCTGCTCAAAGGCGCGACTGTAAGATAGTGAGGCATCCTGGAAGGCGCCTAGCGTTGCTGTCCCTGCAGCCTGGCCGGCTTCACCACCGTAAATCGTGGCCAAAACAGTGCCCAGTAATGCAATCGTGTTGACCACACTTAATTTTTGCTGACGCGCATATCGTCTTGCAATATGACGTTGTGAGACGTGTGAAATTTCGTGAGCAACGACACTGGCAAGTTCAGATTCAGTCTGGCTGAGTATCAATAGACCGCTATTTATCGCGACGATGCCACCTGGCATGGCAAAGGCGTTAATACGTGGATCGAAAACCAGACGGAAATAAAATGGAAAATCTGAATTCAGGCCGCCGGAGATTAATCGCGTACCCAGTGATTGAAGATAACTTCTTAATTCGGGATCCTCGGACACGGGCAAGCGCTGATTGACCTGTGCAACCAGTATTTTGCCAAGCTCGATTTCCTGATTAACACTCAGTAAAGCACTGGCCGGGTCGCCTATATCAGGCAGGATAATGCCGTAGTCTTCTTCGCTATAGACAACAGCGAAACTGCTCAAAACAGTTAATATTGCTGACAGTAAAAAACCCCGCCAGCGGCTATTGGTTAATTTCAAGGTATCTCTCTTTGAGTAGTGGTCCGGATAAACACCAGAAGACCGGATTCTGCTCGTAATTATGGCACATAAGATAAACGGGTTTATCTTATGACAATGCGATGGGGGCTAAATTCACTGGCTGTATAGTAAACGTACGGTGTCTGCGGATGTGATCTGGTTCATTCTAGCTGGATCGCCAGCTTGACTATGCAAAAGGTGTTAACCATAATATCACCGTCTTCTAATATAGACTTAACTACGACTTTCTGTAGTTGTTTTATTAGAACGTTCATCCGCTATACTGGCTGGACGACTTATACATTGTAATGGCGTTCTATTACATTAATTTTACAGCTTAAGATTATAACGGAGGTTCTGTTAATGGCAGATTTTGATCAAGAATTAGATGCGTGCGGGTTAAATTGTCCTTTACCTATTCTACGTGCAAAGAAATCACTTTCCAGTCTGGAGAGTGGACAGGTGTTACGTATTATCGCAACTGATCCAGGTTCAGTGAAAGATTTTGAAGCGTTTGCCAAGCAAACAGGTAATGAGCTTCTTGAGTCTAACGAAGAAGGTGGAAAATTCCATTTCCTGGTTAAGAAGAAGTAGTTACTAATTCCAAATTTTACTGGAAGAATAAATCGAGCGATCCGTGCAAATTGTTGCGGAGTTACCCTTTAAGCATCTAATTGGTTGTTTAGGCGTCAAGAGCGTGTATTATTGCACGCTTTGCTTGGTTTGATACCACAGCAGGCAAAGCCTGAATGTGATGGAATAGATGCGCCATATAATCTCAATCTTACTGGAAAATGAAGCAGGGGCCCTGTCGCGAGTGTCGGGTCTGTTCTCTGCGCGCGCATACAATATTGAGTCATTAACTGTTGCGCCCACTGATGATCCAACCATTTCCCGTATTACTGTGGTGGCACATGGCGAAGATGCTGTTGTTCAACAGATCATTAAACAGTTGAACAAGCTTGTCGATGTTATCAATCTGATGGATCTGACAGAGAATGAGCATTTTGAGCGCGAAATCATGCTGGTAAAAATTGAGCCTAAAGGTGCGCAACTGGATCAGCTTAAAAACGCAATACACGAGCTTGCTGCGCGCAAGCTTGAAGAACACGATAAAATTATTACCCTGGAAATAACCAATATAGGTTTGAAGCTTAACGAAGCAATTGAAAGGCTGAAACCCTATAACGTCATTGAAGTCGTGCGTTCCGGCGCTGTCGGCATTGGCAGTGGTGATTCTCTCTTAAGAATTTAATAAAAATATTTACGATTAGAATAGTCTAGTAGGAGCTATGCATGAACGTTTATTACGATAAAGACGCCGACCTTTCCCTGATACAGGCAAAAAAGGTAGCCATACTTGGTTATGGATCACAAGGGCACGCACACGCAAACAATTTAAAAGAATCGGGTGTGTCAGTTGTTGTAGGACTGCGTCCAAATTCGCAATCTGAAGCCAAGGCAAAAGCTGCAGGACTTGAAGTCAAGTCAATTGAAGATGCGGTGGCGAGTTCTGATGTCATCATGATCCTCGCACCAGACGAGCATCAGGCTGCACTGTATAAAGATCAGATTGCGCCTAATATCAAAAAAGGTGCAACGATAGCATTTGCTCATGGCTTTAATGTTCACTTTGAACAGATCGAACCCAGAGAAGATCTTGACGTCATTATGATAGCGCCGAAAGGCCCAGGGCATCTTGTACGTTCTACCTATAAAGAAGGTGGTGGTGTGCCAACGTTGATCGCAGTATTCCAGGATGCGTCTGGTTCAGCACAAAAAACGGCGATGTCATATGCATCCGCTAATGGGGGCGGTCGTGCAGGTATTATTGAAACGACTTTCCGTGAAGAAACTGAAACTGATTTGTTCGGCGAACAGGCAGTATTATGTGGCGGTGCAACTGCACTCGTTCAAGCGGGTTTTGAAACGCTCACCGAAGCAGGCTATGCGCCAGAGATGGCATATTTTGAATGTCTGCATGAACTTAAGCTGATTGTTGATCTGATGTATCAAGGCGGTATCGCCAACATGCGTTACTCAATTTCCAATACTGCGGAGTATGGTGATCTGACTCGTGGCCCTCGCGTCGTGACTGATGAAACAAAAGCTGAAATGCGCAAGATACTGAAGGAAATACAGTCCGGTAAATTTGCACGCGAGTTTATTCTGGAAAACCAGGCAGGTGCGGCAACACTAAAAGCAATGCGTCGACAGGGACGTGAGCATCCTATTGAAGAAGTGGGTGACAAGTTGCGTAGCATGATGCCTTGGATTAAAGAAAATCAGCTGGTCGATAAATCTAAGAACTAAAATCCACTGTTTCTTTAGTTTATTACCCTACACTGGCTAGGAAAGTCTACCTGGCGATATGCTACCGATAGCTAAAGAACTGCAAACTGTTTTCGTAGTGATCACGCTGATATTTATCGGCGTGGAGTTTGTGTTCGCCCCGAATGCATTTCTGCTGTGGACTCCCTGGCTGGTTTTATGTTTTTTTATTCGCGATTTCCATCGTGATATCCCTCCGAGACCACTTGCCAGCATCAGTCCTGTTGATGGTGTTGTGACGAATATTGAACAGGTTCAAAATCCATTTATTGATCAGTCAAGCTGCTGTTACACGATTCAGCAATCACGTTTGGGCGAATTTAATCTGCATAGTCCTGTGGAAGGCAAGGTTGAACAGTTATGGGTGAGGGATCCTGAAAATAATGACAAGGCACTCGTACTCTGGGTGAGGACCGATGAAGAGGATGATGTCGTTGTACACGTCCTGCTGAATTCTTCATTCCAGCATGGTGGTACCGCATTGCATCCAGGTGAGCGCGTCGGTCAGGGACGTCGTTGTGGATTTGTCGCGGTGGGGTGTAAAGTACGCGTATATTTGCCGTCTAATGTAAAGCATATTGCTGCGGTTGGCGAAAAAGTGACAGCCGGGAAAAATATACTGACCCAGTTCACCCATTAAACTCAGACTATGACAGAACCTACCACAAGAAAAGGCATCTATTTATTGCCAAACCTGTTGACCACAGGTGCGCTGTTTGCCGGCTTCTATGCCATTGTGTCTGCAAATCTGGATCGATTTGAACAGGCTGCAGTCGCCATTTTTATTGCAATGGTGCTGGACGGACTGGATGGTCGTGTGGCAAGACTGACAAATACTGAAAGTAGCTTCGGAAAGGAATATGACAGTCTTTCCGATATGGTGTCGTTTGGTCTGGCACCTGCATTGGTAATGTTTGAGTGGTCTTTGCAACATGTGATTTACGAAGGATGGCTATTGCAAAAACTGGGATGGCTGGCAGCATTCTTTTATACCGCAGCCGGAGCGCTTCGTTTAGCGCGGTTTAATTCACGCTCCGCGGAACAGGACAAGCGATATTTTCAGGGTTTGCCCAGCCCGGCGGCCGCAGGTGTCATGCTTGGGTTTGTGTGGGCCTGTCACGATCTGGAATATACAGGCGCCGATTTATGGTTTTTCGCATTTGGACTGACATTATTGGCAGGTGGTTTAATGGTGAGTAATCTGAACTACTACAGTTTTAAAGAATTTGATGTGCGCAATAAAGTTCCTTTTATTGCCTTACTGGCAATTGTTGGTGTATTTATTCTGGCGTCAATCGATCCACCAAAATTAATGTTCCTGGTATTTTTGCTGTATGCCTTGTCCGGTCCATGTATATTTTTAGTACGTTCATTTCGAAAACGCTCGCGTTTGGCAAAAAATCGTGAAAAGAGTGTTAAATAGGCATTGCCAAATAAGAATTGACTCGGATATAGTAAGCTTCATGCAAAAGCGAAATAACAATTTCCATATTCAGTCATACGCGGACACTAAATTGCCGGCGTGTGCGTCTGTTTTTGCATTACTCCTCCTGCCGCACTAGCGGCTATAGATCCCTGGCGAGGGTAAACGTATTCCAACATCATATTTTTTTTATTTACCTTATAATTGCGTAATTACGCAGAAACCGTCAGCTGTGGCGGTGGTTAAATGCCGGAGTAGTAGAAATGGACAGCAATGAAAAATTAATTATATTTGACACAACCTTACGCGATGGAGAGCAGAGTCCTGGGGCTTCGATGACCAGGGATGAAAAACTTCATATTGCCAAATCACTAGAGCGTATGAAGGTTGATATCATCGAGGCGGGTTTTCCTATTGCCAGCCCGGGTGATTTTGAATCTGTAAAGGCGGTCGCCGCTGCAGTAACTGAAAGCACAGTGTGTGGACTGGCGAGAGCGCTTGACCGGGATATTGATCGTGCCGGAGAAGCGCTAAAGCCAGCCAGGTCCAGTCGTATACATACATTCATCGCAACATCGCCCATACACATGGAGCGCAAACTTCGTATGAAGCCGGACGATGTGGTTGAACAGGCTGTGGCAGCGGTAAAGCGTGCAAGCAAGTACACCGACAATATTGAATTTTCTCCTGAAGATGCAGGCCGCTCCGAGCTGGATTTTTTGTGCCGGATAATTGAGAGGGTCATTGATGCAGGTGCGACGACCATTAATATCCCGGATACAGTTGGTTACAATATTCCCCAGCAGTTTGGAGAGTTGGTTGGAAATTTAATTAAAAACATTCCAAACTCAGATAAAGCTGTGTTCTCAGTGCATTGCCATAATGACTTGGGCTTGGCTGTTTCAAATTCTCTTGCAGCAGTATTGAATGGTGCGCGTCAGGTCGAATGCACAATAAACGGATTGGGTGAACGTGCGGGTAATGCTTCTCTGGAAGAAGTTGTCATGGCTGTACGTACGCGCCAGGATGTTTTTTCCTGCGATACGACTCTGGATACAACGCATATAGTGTCTACATCCCGGCTGGTTTCAACCATAACGGGTTTTCCTGTGCAGCCCAATAAAGCCATTGTTGGGGCAAACGCATTTGCTCATGAATCAGGGATACATCAGGACGGTGTGCTTAAAGCACGTGAGACATATGAAATTATGCGTGCAGAAGATGTTGGCTGGAGTGAAAATCGCATGGTGCTAGGTAAACATTCGGGGCGTAATGCATTTCGTTCACGTTTAACTGAATTAGGCATGGATTTCGAGTCGGATGAAGATCTAAACCGGGCATTCACTGCATTTAAAGACCTTGCAGATAAAAAGCACGAAATCTTTGATGAGGATCTGTTTGCATTAGTCGCAGATGATGATGCAAATCTAAAGGAAAAATTCAAGTTAGTGTCATTGCGAGTCTGCTCAGATACAAACAAGGTCCCCGATGCTGATATTGTGTTATCCATTGATGGAGAAGAGCATTCTTCAAATGCCGGTGGAGGTGGACCGGTAGATGCTGCTTTTCAGGCAATAGAAGTGCTTGCGAAAAGTAATACTAAATTACAGCTTTATTCAGTGAATAGTATTACACGTGGTACAGATGCACAGGGTGAAGTTACCGTGCGCCTTGATAAAGATGGAAAAATTGTCAATGGGCATGGAGCCGACACCGATATTGTGATTGCTTCTGTCAAAGCATATCTGAATGCGTTAAATAAAATTCATTTTGCGATGGATAGAAAACATCCGCAACACGGCCAGGTATAATGGAAAATCAATTCTCACTTGATGCGTCAATACGTAATGCCTATCTGGATGCATTAGGCATTCAGCAATGGCATAGCCGTGATGCGTCAAGTGATGATCAAGCAACTGCAGAGACGCATGTTGTTGATCAAACGGTGCAGGAAAAGCTTAACTCTCCTTCACCGCAGCCGGTTGATGTACCTGTCTCCAGAGTTGATGTTGAAAAGATATCCCGCATGGATCTTTCATCGCTGGAGTTTCATGTTAAAAGTTGTGATGCATGTGATTTGCATAAAACGCGCAAGCAAACAGTGTTTGGGGTGGGTCACCATAAAGCGGATTGGCTTATAATAGGCGAAGCACCGGGGGCAGATGAAGATCGTGAAGGCGAACCCTTTGTAGGCAGAGCCGGGCAATTATTAACGCAAATGTTACGCGCGATTGGTTTGACCAGAGAAGAAGTGTTTATTGCCAACATTCTCAAATGTCGACCGCCTAATAATCGAGACCCTAAACAGGAAGAAGTAAACGCCTGTAATGCCTATCTGAATCAGCAAATAGATCTGTTAGAACCAAAAATAATTTTGGCGTTGGGAAGGATTGCAGCACAGTCATTACTGCAAAGTGATCTGCCGATTGGTAAAATGCGCGGTAAGTTATATCACCTTGAAACAAAAAACATTCCGGTAGTGGTGACATATCATCCCGCTTACTTGCTGCGTAGTCCAAAAGAGAAGCGAAAAGTATGGGAAGATTTAAAGTTTTCACGACAACAAGTTATTACCTGATAAATACGTAATATTAGACATGAGTGCTGTCCTGGAATCTGCTGAACCAAGTTATCGTTTAATGGAATTAAGCGACCTGACCAGTGTCATGACGATTGAACATATTGCCTATCAATATCCGTGGAGTCAGGCGATTTTTCAGGATTGTATTAAAGCAGGCTATCATTGCTGGGTTGCCGAGCTGGATGATGACATAATTGGTTATGCTGTATTTATAAATGCAGTTCAGGAATGCCACCTGCTTAACCTGTGTATAAATCCTGAGTTTCAAGGCAACGGATTTGGGCGTAAGCTCTTGTGTAATGTGTTGAAAAACGCAAAAGAATTTCATGCAAATTGTGTGTTTCTGGAAGTGCGAACATCCAACAGGCATGCAGTGGAACTATATGAGTCTGAAGGCTTCAATGAAGTAGGTATTCGAAAACAGTATTATCCAGCAAATCACGGCAGAGAAGATGCAGTGATTTATGCGAAAGAACTATAACCACTACAGGCTTCATTAATATTCCAGGCTGTTATCTGAATTAATCTCATGAGTGATCATTTATCCCAAACCAGGCGTCGCAGGACGTTTGCTATCATTTCGCATCCTGATGCAGGTAAAACCACTATTACAGAAAAGCTGTTGCTGTATGGAGGTGCTATTCAGCAGGCAGGCACAGTCAAAGGACGTAAAGCAGCGCGTCATGCAACGTCAGACTGGATGGCGCTGGAGCAGGAACGTGGTATCTCCGTGACGAGTTCTGTCATGCAGTTTATCTATAATGACTGTGTCGTTAATTTGCTGGATACGCCAGGACATGAAGATTTTTCTGAAGATACTTACCGTACATTAACCGCAGTGGATTCTGCCTTGATGGTGATTGATTGTGCCAAAGGGGTTGAAGGCAGGACTATAAAACTGATGGAAGTATGTCGGCTGCGAGACACACCCATTGTGACTTTTATCAACAAGCTCGATCGTGAAGGTCGTGAACCCATCGAGTTGATAGACGAAGTAGAGTCGGTATTAAATATAAATTGTGCTCCTGTTACCTGGCCGATTGGTATGGGGAAATCATTAAAAGGTGTTTATCATCTGCTGAATAATTCGGTACACCTGTATGGTGCGACACATGGTGGTAAAAAACTGGATGGTGAAGTGATCAATGGGCTGGATAATCCACGCCTTGATGAGATTCTGGGAGATAGCGCTGACGAATTTCGTGAGGAAATAGAATTAGTGGTGGGTGCAAGCCACCAGTATGATCATGAAGAATTTTTAACAGGGAAATTAACACCAGTGTTTTTTGGCTCGGCAATTAACAACTTTGGTGTACAGGAGTTATTGGACAAGTTCGTTGAAGTAGCGCCAGCGCCACAACCCCGTAACACACTGGAAAGAACTGTATCAGCAGATGAAGAAGCCTTCTCCGGGTTTGTATTTAAAATTCAGGCCAATATGGATCCTAATCATAGGGACCGGATTGCATTCATGCGTATTTGTTCAGGCAGTTTCGAAAAAGGAATTAAACTGCGTCATGTACGATTGCAGCGGGAAGTAAAAATTGCGGATGCTTTAACTTTCTTTTCATCAGAGCGTGGTCACGTTGAACGCGCCTATCCTGGTGACATTATCGGCTTGCATAATCATGGCACGATTCGTATTGGTGATACTTTTTCGCAAAAAGAAGATCTGATATTTACCGGCATTCCAAATTTTGCTCCAGAATTATTTCGACGGGCACAGTTGAAAGATCCTTTGAAAATGAAAGCATTACTTAAAGGTTTGATGCAGTTATGTGAAGAAGGAGCTACGCAGTTGTTTCGCCCGCTTGCAGGGAACGATTTGATTTTAGGCGCAGTGGGTGTACTACAGTTTGATGTGGTTAAGCATCGATTGAAAGATGAATACAATGTTGATTGCCAGTTCGAAGCTGTAAAAGTACATACAGCAAGATGGCTGTACTCAGACAATCCGCTGGAACTGGAAAAGATTAAAGAAAAATCTTCCTCTGGAGTCGCATTGGATCATGCCGGGGAGCTGGTTTATATGGCGACATCGCGAGTCAACCTGGAGTTGGCCACTGAGAAGTGGTCGAATATCGAGTTCAGGAGTACCCGCGAACAGGTGTATAACTGAAGATGATATCATGCTCGCGAAAGTGAGCATCCAGATGGGCGTTCAGTATTGGCAATTAGTTGCTGTGTATATAACGCTCGCTGGATTCCCGTGTGCACGGGAATGACGGTGAGTGTTTGAATGCTGCTTCTTAAGAAGATCTCTTGTTCACGGGAATGACGAAAGAAACACTTTGCGCATCACACAAGAGTTGGTGACTTGGAAGTGTTTGCTTATCGGGCTTAAGTGAATACGTGCACCGGTGTCACTCTCAGGATGACGTCATTCCCAGATGTAACTCGCAAGATGACGTCATGCCCACGAAAGTGGGTATCCAGTGGGTGTTCGGTATTGGCAATTAGTTGCGGTGTATACAGCACTTGCTGGATTCCCGTGTTCACGGGAATGACGGTGAGTGTTTGAATGCTGCTTCTTAAGAAGATCTCTTGTACACGGGAATGACGAAAGAATCACTTTGCGAATTACACAAGAGTTGGTGACTTGGAAGTGTTTGCTTATCGGGCTTAAGTGAATACGTGCACCGGTGTCACTCTCAGGATGACGTCATTCCCAGGTGTAACTCATAAGATGACGTCATGCCCACGAAAGTGGGCATCCAGTAGTCGTTCGGTATTGGCAATTAGTTGCGGTGTGTATAACGCTTGCTGGATTCCCGTGTTCACGGGAATGACGAGAGAAACACTTTGCGAATTACACAAGAGTTGGTGACTTGGAAGTGTTCGGTTATCGGGCTAAAGTGAATATGTGCACCGGTGTCACTCTCAGGATGAAGTCATTCCCAGGTGTAATTCACAAGATGACGTCATGCCCACGAAAGTGGGCATCCAGTGGGTGTTCAGTATTGGCAATTAGTTGCGGTGTGTATAACGCTTGCTGGATTCCCGTGTTCACGGGAATGACGGTGAGTATCTGAATACTATTTCTTAAGAAGGTCTCTTATTTCAGTTAATAGCTTCTCTTCAGCACTAGGCTCTGGTGGTGCTGTAGGTGCTTCCTCTTCTTTCTTTTTAAGACTGTTCATAAATTTGATCGCCATGAATATCGCAAATGCAACAATAATAAAATCAAAAACTGTCTGAATGAATGCACCATATTTAATAGTGACTGCTTCTACACCTTCACTGGCCTGCTGAATGGTCACCGCCAAATTGGTGAAATCAACGCCGCCGATCAATACGCCGATTGGTGGCATGATGACATCAGCAACAAACGATGACACAATTTTTCCAAATGCAGCTCCTATAATGATACCAACCGCCATGTCGACAACATTGCCGCGCATGGCAAACTCTTTAAACTCAGACATCATACCCATAGAACTTCTCCTGTTTTTTTATTATTAATTATTTTGGTTGTTGAAATGATTTCATGCGAACAAATTATGAACGCAAACAGTATGTTAATTATATATAATGACTATGTATATAGCGTGACACCGCTAGATGATGCGAATATCACCTTATAATATGTAGGTGAATAGGGACTGAAATATAAAAGGACATATAGGAAATAAATATGAGTGAATTAACCCCCTCTACCTGGCAGGTATTTAAAAGTGTATTAGCGAGTTTTTTTGGTGTTCAGAATGAACAGACACGTCAAAGAGATTTTACGCATGGAAAGCCGGGTCAGTTTATATTTATTGGATTAGCGATTACCGCATTATTTATTGCTATGGTGTATATCGCAGTGAAGGTGGTCTTATACTTTGCTTTAAATGGGTGATTACTCAATAACCCAGTGAGATTTTCTGCATAGACCTTCATAATCACATACACGACAGATACCATCTTCACCATTGGCAGGTAACCGGGCCTGATTTCTTAGCTGGCCAATGAGGCTCTCAATTCTTGGCAGGTGATCCTGTTTTAACTGTTCGAGATCAGCCTCTTTTACTAGTGCAGACGATTTTGCTTCACCTTGTGTACCCAAGGCCAGATATTCAGCCTGGGTAATTCTTTTGTCCAGTAAAGCATAGAAAGGGAGTTGTACTGTTTCCCCATTAAGTACCTTCTTTCTGGAAGGTGCGGTGCTTCCGGACTTGTAATCAATCACCGCATAATGAGTTGTGTCTGAATCTATGCGATCAATTTTTCCGTATAAAGTGATGTCGCTGCTTAATTTAATCTCAAGCTCAGCTTCGCCGCGTAATGCTTTCCATTCAGTACTGCGATTAATTGCCCAGTCTATATAGGCAGGCACATTGCTTAGCCACCTCTGTAGCCAGCCTTCCTTGACGGTAGGGGGAAACGAGGCATGCATAAATAATCTGCTGCTAACATCAGTTAACTGAGTAATTAACAGCGTACGGTTATCGCTGGTAAAGGATGTGGAAGCTTTGTTTTTCTTGTGGAAATGAAATTCCTGCAGGCTTTGATGGACTAGTTGTCCATAATCAGATGCTTCAAAATCATCATGACTGTCCTGTTCGCGCAGAGATAATACGTATTTTGCAAAATACTGGTATGGGCAATCCATGAGTGATTGATATTGCGTTGCAGAAACTTTATTCGGAATGAGTTCACTGGGTGCGGATGGGCTGGGTTGTTGGGTCTTGTAATGGGAGAAGTGCGTAGTATTTTGTCTGGATTGTTGTCGCAACTGTATTAGGTGGTTAAGCTGATTGTTGCGTAGTGATAGTGAATAAGCCTGTTCGCTAAATAATTCTATTAATTTAACCCATGCGCAAAGTTCCTGTGGTTCCTCATGATTTTCTGTTTCTGCGCTTAGCAGCAAGTGATCGCATTGCTCAAGCAGTTGACGAAAACGCACAAAATTTACTGCAGTTGATTCATGGCTGGTGGGTAAATGTAACTCATGGCGTACTTTTTCATTGAAGAATGTACGGTGAGACTTTGTGCCGGTTAAGCGGTTTTCTTCCACGCCAGCAATGATAGCTGCCTTGAAATTAAAGTTATCAATATGCTCAAATCCGCAGAGTGTTATTCTGTTGTCAGTTTCATTGGGGATAAAATAATTGTTTTCAAATAAATCACGCAACCATTGACGCCATTCTTTCCAGTTAATTTTTATACTGTTGTTTCTGGTGCTATTGATATTGTTCTCAAGCGTGTCTAATAACTGTTGTCCTGCTGCATCGTTATGCAGGCAATCTTTAATGCCAATTTCATCGAGCGCAGTTAATAAAGTGCTCGACAGTTTATATAATTCATATTCGCCCTGATTTTTGTAATCCTCAAGTGCAGTACTCGCACGTTTGGTTGATTCACAAACCCTGATAATCTCGGTACATTTTTGCTCACGATTTGTGAAATGTGCATTGATTAAAGATATAAATGTGTCAATCGTATCTGCAGGAGTGCTGCGGTGTTTCTTGAGTAATTTTATAGTGTGGAAAACCTGGTGCTGGTAATCAGTATTGTTATTAAAATTTAATGACAGGAAAGGCGAGCTTAGTAAATCCAGCAAAGCGTCTTTCCTGAAGTTATGTTCAATCGCATCCAGTAATATTTCTACAGAAGTCGCCGCACTGGTCGTGGATAATGTCCATCCACCCATATCGGCCGGCTTAATGCCTTCCTCTTCAAGAACGGCGCGAATGCGGCGGGCAAGTAATCGATCACTGACGACAATGCCAATTGGTTTTATGTCATCCAGTAGCCATTTCTTGGCTTGCAGGCATACAGCATTGACATGACGCTCAATTGAATTGCAGCAGTAAATATTTAACCAGTCTTTAAAAGGACTGTCAGGCTGCGAATTTTTTAATTGCTGTATTCGTTCATAAACGTGTTTTTTTCGGTTGTAAATAATATCGAGTACTTGTTGACGCTGGTTGCCAGTCTCGGGGAGTGGTGCATCATTAATTAAACGTACATGAGGGTGATGGTGCGTTCCAGATTGTGATGTCGAGACTCTGGGAGAATAAATTGATAAGTAATTATGTTCATGCAGGTGATGAAAAAATAAAATCTCCGCCGCGGAAAGACGATGTTTCCCTGCCATGTAAAAATGCCTGTCTGACTGACTGCATTGATAATTGATGAGAGTTTGGCTGTAATGCTCAATTGGGTCAATCCATTGGCGTGCCTGAATTTGCTCCCTGTAGGCCTGCCATAAGCGATAGACAATTTCACTTTCACGGGAAATATTTTCTATACTGGCTGCTGGGAAATTATAACTTTTAAGCAATGCTTCATGTAATGCTTGTTCTCCGTTGCTTAATGGAACTTGTGCCAATGTGCATTCATTGAAAAGATTGACCAGTTCTTTAGCTAATGGCCAGGCATTGTTTGTCTGGAAAAGTCCCGGGCTGTGGCGTATGGCTTCGACAAGTAACAGCTGTTTATTGGTTTCACTTATAAGTGGCTTGTCGGGTGTGCTGTGCTGATAGACCCAGTCTTGCAGTGTAATAATTTCGGGAAGTAATAAATTATTTATATTCGCCATTCTGGCGGCGGCCAGTAACTTTACCCTTATGGTGTGAATCAGGTTGCGTGATTCACACCATATTGTAAACCGGCTTAAGTCAAACGCTCTGGGTTTTTCCAGCGCGATGATATCGGCAGCCAGTGCATCCAGTGGGTTAACCGCATAGTCAACAAAGACAAAAGGTAACGTCAAGGGACTGTTGCTGGAGTCCAAAATCAAGGGTTATCGATCAAGATGCTGCCGCTTGTCTTTGACGTCTTCCCATTCGCCGGCATCATCTGGTGGGTCTTTGCGCACCGTAAGAACTGGCCACTGGGCAGACAATTCTTCATTGATTTTAAGGAAGTCTTTTTGATCCTCAGTCAAGTCGTCCTCAGACAGAATTGCATCCACTGGACACTCAGGCTCACACATGGCGCAGTCAATACACTCTTCCGGGTCGATCACCAGAAAATTGGGACCTTCGTGAAAGCAGTCCACAGGGCATACTTCAACACAGTCTGTATATTTACATTTAATACAAGGTTCGGTTACTACAAATGTCATTTTAGCTCCGTATAGTCCATTAAAAACCGCAGTTACGTGTAAATTGCTAGGGAATTCAAGCTGTGACCAACTAATATTGGTTACACTTGGCAAGTCTGGTCACGTACTAATCTCGATTAGGCGGTAATTATATATAAATATGGGATTCGGGAGGAAATTTTGACAACTGTTTTAGTTACCGGTGGCGCAGGATTTATCGGCTCGCACACCGTTGACCTGCTTCTGGAGCAGGATTTCTCAGTGAGAGTGCTGGATAATTTCTCAAATGGCTCAAGAAATAACCTGCCTGGAAATCATCCCCGGCTGGAAATAATCGAGGGTGATATCACTCGCACTTCAGAGGTGAATGAAGCAATGGTGGGTGTGGACAAGTGTATTCATCTGGCAGCACAAGTATCCGTGGTGAGTTCGGTTGAAGATGCGAGCTTTTCAGCGCAGCAAAATATACTGGGCTACGTCAATATAATTGAAGCAATTAGAAAGAATAATGTATCGCGACTGGTATATGCATCGTCTGCTGCGGCGTATGGCAATCCGGTAGAATTGCCATTGCGTGAAGATTCCCGGCTGGTGCCCGAGTCTCCGTATGGACTGGAAAAGAAAGTAAATGAGCAGTATGCCGAGTTATTTTTAAATCTGCATGGCATGTCTGCATGTGGCATGCGTTATTTTAACGTATACGGACCACGACAGGATCCAAAATCTCCCTATGCTGGTGTTATTGCGCTATTTGTAGAGCGTATTAAAAATAAACAGCCACTGACCATCTTTGGTGATGGACTGCAAACCCGTGACTTCATTTATGTGAGTGATGTGGCACACACAAACGTGGCTGCGCTGCAAAGTGATTTTAACGGAGCATGTAATGTGGGAACAGGTAACACGGTGACACTGATTCAGTTAATAGACGTGCTGGAAGAACTTTGCGGTTGGCAGGTTGAAAAGAATTTCGATAAACCAAGAGAGGGAGATATTGTTCATTCTGCAGCTATTGTAGAACGCATGAATAAGGATCTGGGCTTCTCCTCGCAAGTGGATTTGCATGAAGGGCTACAATCTCTACTCGCTGAATGATCGAGTTTGTCTCTGCCGGTATCTTTCCAGCTCAAGTAAAATTATATTCTGCAAAATTCTCAGCATTATTCAATATTGGTGATATCAGAGTATGAATGAACAGATGAATGGCAATGCTCGTCAATCATCGCTTATAACCGGTAATGTGTTGTAATGTTATGTCCTGTTGGCTTAACATACGAGGCACTTATTAATACTGACTGGCAACGCAAACTGCAATTCTGCTAAATCCTGATTTGTAACTCAACGCATTAACTATTAGTCATTTCTGATGGACTGGAAAATATTCTTAACCGTTTTTGTCGCAGTGTTTATTGCCGAGCTGGGTGATAAAACACAGCTCGCAACCATGCTTTTTGCGGCGGACAAAGAAGTGAGTAAATATACTGTTTTTTTCGCAGCCTCGGCGGCTCTGGTAGTAGCGTCTGCTATAGGTGTGCTTGCCGGGAGTTTGTTGTCTGAATACATCAACGTGAAATACCTGCAATATATTGCTGGAGTTGGATTCATAATGATTGGCGCATTTACACTCTATAATGCCTGATGTCTGCAAGTTTCACATTCCAAATACATGGGCATTACCAATGCAGTGCATTCTGGAGAGGAAATAATCCAGGAATACAATTACCATTCTTAATTGAAACTCTGAATTCATATGATACGAGATGAATAGCAATGAATGAACATGAAAAAATCAACTACATTGAATTTCCAGCTAGCGATATCCCGGCAGTAAAAGCATTCTTTGGTGCTGCCTTTGGTTGGCAATTTGAGGATTATGGTCCGGACTACGTCGCATTTTCCAATCAGGGAATTAATGGTGGATTTTTTAAATCTGAACAGATATCTACGACCGCTAATGGCAGTGCACTTGTCGTGTTTTATAGTAAAGATCTTGCCAGTACGCAGGCCAAAATTGAAAAGGCTGGTGGTGTGATTGTTCAGAAAATATTTTCGTTCCCGGGCGGACGCCGGTTTCATTTCAGCGATCCAAATGGTAATGAGTATGCTGTATGGTCTGATGTGGATAATTAACAGGGAGAGTTTATGAACACACTGCAAGCAATACGTTCGCGTCGTTCTGTCAAGCATTTTGATGCTGGTCATAAGATGACTGACGCAGAAATAAATGAGCTTTTATCATTAGCCATGCTTTCACCGACTGCATTTAACTTGCAGCACTGGCGTTTTGTAATTGCTGAAGATGCGACTTTGCGTGAGCAGATCAGGCGTGTTGCAATGGAACAGGCGCAGGTTACAGAAGCGTCGTTGCTAATTATTTTATGTGCCAATGTCAAAGCCTGGGAAAAAGATACTCTACGCTATTGGCGTAATGCAGAGCAGGCGGTGCAGGATTTCATGTTGCCAGCAATAGATCAGTATTACCGAAATAAAGATCAGGTACAGCGAGATGAAGCCATGCGTACCTGCGGTCTTGCCGCGCAAACTATTATGCTGGCGGCAAAATCTTTAGGTTATGACTCATGTCCAATGGACGGCTTTGATTTTGAAAAGGTGGCAGAACTTATTAATTTGCCTGACGATCACGTGATCACGATGTTTGTTGCAGTGGGTAAGGCGACACAGGAAGCGTGGCCGAAACCCGGGCAATTGGAGCTGGAAGACGTGGTGATCAGGAATGGATTCTGACGATGGCAAAAGTCCTGCTCCAAATCCACGAGGTTGAATAATTATCCTAAAGCATCGCTGGGATTCTTTCCTACTCCGGTAGCTGAGCTGGTACATTTATCCAGCTATCTTGGTGGCCCGCAAATTTCTATTAAGCGAGACGACCAGACTGGCCTAGTGTTGGGTGGGAACAAAACCAGAAAGCTGGAATACATTATTGGTGATGCAATCTCGCAGGGAGCCGATACTGTCATTACTGCGGGTGCGGTCCAGTCTAATCATTGTCGGCAAACCGCTGCGGCAGCAGCTATGTGTCAGCTCGAATGCCATTTGCTATTGGGTGGTGAAAAGCCCAGGCATAGCAATGGCAATTTGTTGCTGGATGAATTGCTGGGTTGCCATATTCACTGGACAGGTGAGCAACGCAAGGGCGAAGGTATTGATAATATAAAACAACAGTTGATCTCTGCAGGCAGAAAACCTTATGTTATTCCTTATGGTGGTTCCAGTGAATTAGGGACTATCGCATTTTGTGAAGCAGTTAATGAACTGAAAATACAGAGTTTAAATAGTGCTGAATACACTCATATCGTATTTGCTTCGAGTTCCGGAGGCACGCAGGCAGGACTTGTTCTTGGTAATAAAATGAGCGCCATGAATAGTCAAATAATCGGTATAAAGATAGATAAAGATGAAGTGAATCAACATGGTCTGGATAAACAGATTCTTATGTTGGCGAATAATACTGCTGAGATGCTTAATATAGATGATCGCTTTTCAATGAAAGATGTCATATTGAATGCAAATTTCACAGGCGCGGGATACGGCGTAGTGGGTGAGTTGGAAAAAGAGGCTATTTCAGTGATGGCAAGGAAAGAAGGTATTTTGCTTGATCCCGTTTATACAGGCAGGGCAATGGGTGGGCTCATCGAGATGATTATTAACCGGGAGATTACATCAAAAGATCATGTGCTGTTCTGGCATACAGGAGGGGTTCCGGCATTGTTTGCTTATGCTAATGATTTGCAGACGAATCCGCTGAGCTGAAGGAATGCTTCTGTTTCATTGCTTACAATGTTGTAATATTTAGCCTGTTCAAAGAGGGGGGAGTGATGACCAGATTCGCTTTTATATCTATTTTGCTAGTTTTTTGTTTGGCAGCATGTTCGGATAACAATCACGATTCAGCAACCACTAAAGACTCCGGGAAAACTATTATAGATCCGCAGATACAGGCATTGGAAAAAGCCAAGAGTGTGGAAAAGCAACTACTGGATGCAGCAGATAAACAAAGAAATTATATTGAATCACAAGGTGATCATTAATTTCTTATGTAAAAACGACTGCCATTAATTATAACAATGAAAGATGAAATAATAATTCAATCTGTGCGGTGCTGGGTAGAGCTGTTTATTGTTGAGTTAAACCTTTGTCCTTTTGCCAAGCGTGAGATTTCCAGAAATCGTGTTTACTATGCTGTGTCAAAAGCTGTCACGGAAGAACAGTTGCTGGTTGATCTGGAGGCAGAGCTTGAATCATTAAATACATCAACATCATTTGAAACCTGCTTGCTGATACATCCAAACGTATTGCAGAACTTCCGTGACTATAATCAGTTTCTTGATCTTGCTGAGAGCCTGTTACAGGAGATGGAATTGAGTGGAATATTTCAGATTGCAAGTTTTCATCCGAAATACCAGTTTTCCGGAACAGGCCCGGATGATGCGGAGAACTATACTAACCGATCGCCATATCCGGTATTACATTTACTTCGGGAAGATAGCCTTGAAAAAGCTATTGCAAACTATACAGATGTTGATCAAATACCGGAGGCAAACATCACGTTAATGAATCAACTGGGTGTCAGCAAGCTGAATGCAATGCTTGAAAACTGTTTTGCTCATACCCGGCCGACTGACTGATGTTGTTGTTAATTCACATGGTGACTGCTCACTTTAGTACTTTGTATTGCTGATAATCACTATCTGTAAATGAGTAATCCATTCATTCCTGTGTCTGTCATGAGATTTCTTATTGCTATCGTGCTAGTCGCCTTCTCGGTCAGTGCGCATGCTTCCTGTGTCATTCTTCTTCATGGGCTTGCGCGAACTAGCGGTTCAATGAACAAGCTTGAGAAAGCACTGCTGGCCGAAAATTATCATGTCGTGAACTTTGACTACCCTTCCCGCGAAGAAACAATAGAAGTGTTGGCAGAACAGGTAGTCGGAGCTGCACTGGCACAATGTGGTGCTGAAGATCGGATCAATTTTGTTACACATTCGTTGGGCGGCATTTTAGTGCGTCAGTATCTAACGCAATATGAAATTCCAGGGCTTGATCGTGTTGTTATGCTTGGTCCACCAAATAAAGGCAGCGAAGTGGTGGATAAAATAAGCAATGTGCCAGGGTTTGATTTCATCAATGGAAAGGCAGGCAGGCAACTGGGTACAGGTCCGGAAAGCGTGCCAAAGTCACTGGGGAAAGCAGAATTTGACCTGGGTATTATTGCCGGTGCGAGAAGTATTAACTGGATTTTTTCTTACATCGTTCCTGGTCAGGATGATGGGACAATATCAGTGGAGAATACAATGCTGCAAGGTATGAATGATCATATCGTGTTGCCAGTGACGCATACATTTATGATGATGAATAAAGAAGTGATCACTCAAACAGTATACTATTTGGAAAATGGAAAATTTCAAAGGGAATCATCTTATTAAGACTTTATGGATTGCTGTTTATTTTGCGGTACTGGTCTGGTCTGGTTACCATCCTAAAGACATGTTCACATGGGTGCTGGAGGTGCTGCCTGCGATAGTCGGCGCGGTCTTATTATTGGTAACCTATAATTCTTTCCGTTTAACACCGCTGTTATATTTTTTTATATTGCTCCATTGCGTCGTATTAATGATAGGAGGCCACTATACCTACTCTGAAGTACCGCTGTTCGACTGGTTGCAGGATGTATTTGATTCGGAGCGTAATAATTACGATAAACTGGGTCATTTTATGCAAGGTTTCGTTCCGGCATTACTGGCAAGAGAGATTTTAATCAGAAAGAAGGTAGTGAACGGCGCAGTGTGGCTGGATCTATATATAGTATCCCTGTGTTTGGCCTTTAGTGCGCTCTATGAATTAATAGAATGGTGGGTGGCGCTCGCCACCGGCGGGGATGCAGAAGCTTTCCTGGGAACGCAGGGTTATGTGTGGGATACGCAGTCCGACATGATGTGGGCATTGATAGGCGCAGTGACTTGTTTGCTGTTACTCTCGAGGCGACACAATTATCAGCTGCAGGACATTATGCTGCCTCGATAGTACTAAAAAACATTGATTCAATACGTACTAATCCTGTGTTTTGTCTGATTTGTTTTTGAGAGTGTCCTGGGCTTCAAGCCAGACATTTTTTTCTGGCCATTGAGTGTGCAGGTATAGTGTTTCTACTTTTTTTCGTGCCCAGGGAGTTTTGCGAAGAAACTTCAGTGATGAAGAAATGCTGGGATCATGAGTGAAGCACCTGATTTTTATTTGCTTGCCTAACTCTGACCAGCCATATCTTTGTTCAAGCGCGGTAATGATATCTTCCAGAGTGAGTCCGTGTAGAGGGTCTTTGGAACCATGCATTATTTTGACTTGTTGTAAGGACTGGGCTTTGATGTTGTTCGCGCATCAGAGCTCTTTACCTCGGCTTTTTTGACACGAATCTTGCTACCCTGAATGTCTTTTCCATTTAAATGCCTGGTTGCGGCTTTGGCTTCACCGGGTTTGGGCATTTCAATGAATCCGAATCCTTTTGATTCGCCAGTCTGTTTATCCAGCACAATATTGCAAGACTGAATTGAGCCATATTCTTCAAATAGTGTGCGTAGCTGTGCTTCTGTGATACTGCGTTCTATATTGCGAATAAGTAGTTTCATAATAATGATGGTCATGACTGCGTAGTGGCAGGGATTTACAGGTCGTTGGCCAAGTTTACACGAGTTTGCTGCTTTCACCAGATGCAAAGTAATAAAGTCAATTTCTGCTCCCGCGTCTCTGCAGGACGTTGCAAAACCAGTCCTGATGTTGCTGAAAGCTATTATTTGTAAACAGTAAGTGGTCGCCTGAATTTTACAGAGAGTCTAGCCGGGTTGATTTGATAGATATATCTTTGTGCAATGCAATAGTGGTTGTCTTTATGTGACCAGTCAGAGGCGCCTTATGTATGCGTTATATATTCAAAAATACACCGCTATATTGCGTCTAATTAAGCACGTGATAACCCCTGCCGCTTAAGCAGCGCTTCACAACATTGATTTTATCACTTTCTCCTTTGCTTAAGCCTTTGGCGCCGCCTGTTACCGCGCCAACACCCGCACCGCGTGCTGCACCATCCGAACCATTGAGTATTGCGCCAACCGCACCACCAACAACAGCGCCGGAGACAGCTCCTCTGGTGCCTTTCTCTGTAGTTTTAACTTCGGAGCTATAGCCGCGACATTCATCAAGATCAGCATAGTACTGATTCATATCAACACCTTTTCTGTCAATAATAATCTCTTTGCTTGATGTGCAAGCTGATAGTAAAGCCAGTAAGGAAATTGCTGTGATCGATTGTTTCATTTACTTTCTCTAAATGTGGTTATTTGCCAACTCTGCAAGTCATAATTCTAACTCAGAATTATGGGAATCAATATCACGCAAGTTTAATTTTCTCGGTGTCTAGTAAAAACAACATATAATTTACTGTCATTTACTTGCAGGGATAAATTCGGTGAGATGCAAATATGACTGCTTTGGCTGCGTTCATATGCAACATCTTTGGATTTTGTTCAATGAACTTTATGACAGACTGATTGAAAGCATGTGAATTTAAACTTGCAGGATAGCAAAGAGGTTTTCCCAGGTAATTTGAAGTGTCTTTTATAGCGTTGATATATTGAACACAGGCCACACGTGAAATATCTTTGCATGCCTGGAGCAGTTCGTAGCCAGTGTAGTTAGCATCAGCTTGTGAGTGTGAAAAAATAAATACAGCGCAAAATGAAATTAAAGATCGTCTTGCCATAGCCAATTATCGGTTGTTTATTGTTGCTTGCAACTATACGTTGAATTGAAGATGCATGCATGACATGCAATATGCGCTATAAAATTTATTTACAGAATTTATCTTCATGCTAATAAAAAGAAAGCCCGCTTGAGTAAGCGGGCTCTCCATGTAGGCATATAAAGTGTGCGATGTTCTGGCAAGCTGGTTTGTATAGTGTAGTGTTGACTACGGCTTTAGAATTTTGGTTAATACCTCTCTTTTAACTAAGCGTATAAAACTCACTAGGATTACACACCCCGCCTTGCTATTTGTTTTGTGCCTACCGCGTAAAATAGCAATTAAACAGCACAATGATGACATTACTCTTGGGAAAAATATTGAGCAATTAGAAACTTTCTATATGGGCTATTGATGAATTTGATTGATGCTGTAGTAGTGGTATTAGCACTAATCAAGAACTGGTTATAACTGTATTAGCCGCAATTTGATCGTTGATGAAATGATATAAAAGTGTGCATGTATACGCAGTTTGTAGTGAAGTTTCCTTGTTGCGTAAGTATGGGGGGGGAGACAATTAAAAAATACAATTAAATTGTTGATTGTTGATGAAGTTAACACATAATAATTTCCTATTACATTAAATTAATTTTCTGCTGCAGATTAACTAATGATTGACTGGATAATGACTATAAAATACGTGCTGAGACCTGGATCTATTCAAAAAGCAAATGAATCAATGTACAGATTTAGTGCAAATGATCTCATTGAATTATATAAGGTTCATATCGATGATTGTATTGTGCTGTGTAATGATGATGCTTCTTTTGATGAAAAATTTTGTACGTATGCATCAAAAGGATACATTTTTTTATACCCGCGAAGCGATGGTAGTTATACATGGTTGCATGAAAAACAGAAATCGTATTGCCTTAATGCTGATCAGGAAGCGTGACGATATAAAATATGGTCAGCCTGTAATTCACTAATTAATCATTATCAGTGAATTGGTTACAGTCCTGGAATGCTACTTTTGATATAGGAAATATTTAATATCCGTGTATTATTAATTATGTTTATATAGCATAGATATGATTGATTTAGTCTGGTCTCAGTAACACTGCAGACTGCTAAAATTGAGCGTATATTACAAAGTGTAATATAGGCTTTAACGTGTATATAATTAGTATTTGTAAAGAATAAAAATAAAAAGCTCAAATGCCAAGTAAGTCTTGGAGAGCTGCCAGATGACAGGTCAATACAATGAAGATGATGCATTTTGTATAACTGTAGATTCATTTCTCACAAACTTTCCTCGTAAAGTAATATCACCGTATCCAGTCGGGGTTGGAATCTATCGTGGAGACTAGAGTGTCGTGCATTATGAAGGTAACTGACACAGTACGTGCGGTGTGCCAGCACACGAATGTCTATTAAATAGGGAATTTGTCGTGACTTTATCCAGGCAACTATTGAGTACACATCCAGCCTCTTTGCTGACTGGTTCCTTTGATCAGGAAATGTCGTCTCGCTCAACTTGTCTGTATTCATTTCTATCAGGCTTATGTTACTAGCTAAGCGACCTTATAATGAATTTGTTCGATTGCAGTCATTGCGCTCGCTAAATATTCTGGATACTTCACATGATGCCAGACTCGATAGCATTACAACCTTTGCAGCGCAGATTTTTGAAGCACCCATTTGTCTCATTAGCCTGGTCGATGCTAATCGCCAGTGGTTTAAAGCAGCAGTTGGACTGGATGTTAAAGAATTACCACGAAATACTTCTTTCTGTGGGCATGCTATTTGTGATGTGAATAGTAATAATCCTCAGCGTCGTATTTATGAGGTCTGCGATACAAGATTAGATCCTCGTTTCTTTGATAATCCACTTGTAGTCGGTGATCCGTGGATTCAGTCGTATCTTGGTTATGTGCTGCAATCGGAATCAGGGAGCAATCTTGGTACGCTGTGTGTTATCGACTCTGTTCCGAGAAAATATTCAGAAAGCAAAAAACAGTTACTTATACTACTGGGCAGTATGGTGGAAAATATAATTCACGGACATCATCACCTTGCCGGAATTGAGCAAAAGTTCATATAAATATGCGAAAACTGCGACTTCATGAATTGATGCCAAAGTGTTTTGTGTGTGAAACGGCGAAACAAATGTACATATAGCCGGAAACCCTGGCACTAAAAAATCAGGCTCGTTGCTACTGGAATAACGGAAACATTGATCGATCAGTTGGCAATACCGTCGAGCGAGTCTGTCTATCATTCCAGGAAATAGCATTCATTAGTATAATCTATCGCTATATCCTTCTAACCTGATTTATTCTGATGACTGTCCGAAATATTATAGTAATATGTTCTGATATAGATTATTAAATTGTACTAAGGCAATTTTATCAGGGGAAGCTAAACGACAAAATTGTTCCATAAGTCAAATTTGTTGAGCTTGGAATAAAAGCAAAACATTGACCGATAAGGAGGGCGTTATGGAAAAACTGATTGACAAATATCATTGCGAGTATGTCAAGTGCTGTGAATTATTAAACCAGTTGACTGATGAACTCGAAGGAATGCAGAATGGAAAATCTGCTGATTACCAGTTAATGCTGGATATTGTTACCTATCTGGAAAGACAATCTGATCTTTCGGTTATGAGTGAAGAGCAGATTAATTCCTGCCGCTCGGATGAGCTGAATAAAATTGCAACGCTTTTTTATGAAGAATTTACCGAGCTTAAAAATCTCACACACAGAGTTCATGACTATATTGATGCGGCAATCGGTGACTGCATGTTTGAAAAGGAACCCTTTGAATACAAACTCAAGAGTTACATTCAAAAACAGCGCAAACATCTGGATACTGGCGAATTTGTAATACTCCCGATACTGGAAGAAAAGTTATCGTGAGGTACGGTGAGAAAAGGGCGCAGTATTTTTGCATGAAGGATCGTTTCACAGATAATAGCGATCATCAGTAATAGTAGTGTCCTGGTTCATTATATTAAAAAGCTGGTTTTGTCTGCTCAAGTTTGAATGCTCTCAGCATGAGTTACAGTCAATAATGCCAGTGGACCTGTAATCGATATCGAAGCGTCTATTTACGCGGTGACAATATACTTGTCCATTAATCCAATGATTTTCATCGATGGGCTAAATAGTGCGGTTCAATAAAATTGATGCATGCATGTAGCAATGCGTACTGGTCGAAAATTAGCATAGTGGTTGTTTCTGTATTTATATTAGCGTGACCTTTTTGCAGTAGGACAAACTCTGCGTCCAAATATATGGGCTGCGCTTTCTCTCTCGGTCTTGATCTCGCTTTTTATTTTCTTCATGTCTAGTTTTTTTACCTGCTCTACGGTGGTGGTGATATCGTATTTATCCATAAATGACGAAACCGGCTCGCAAAATAAAACAATCTGGTTTCGCATAATCAGAATAGTAGGTGCTTCCTTGTTTATCCCAAACATTTGGGCGATATCCGGGTGGTTTCCGACATCTAAAAATCCTGCTGACCCGCATATGGTCTGGGGATTATTGACGAGGACCTGGGGTGCAATCGCCTGGATATTGTCTTTAGATTTATTGTAAAAAATACATATAAAAATACCTTCCCTGTTGGCTTCTTTATGAAAAGTTTCTGAATTCAACTCAAGCATTTATATACGTCCTTATCGGTAATATATGTGCATTACTAAATAATGCGTTACTCAGGCCATTAACTTATCGCAAAGTCCTTTTAGGAGTGCGTTTTCAACCGATCAATGCAACACATTGATTAAATCGTTCTGCGGGTGTTTC
>CAXBLY010000013.1:0-15358 GCA_963976865.1 uncultured Gammaproteobacteria bacterium
CGGCTTATTGCGTTCAAACTTCTCCTTCGACATCGTGTGATACCTCTTAAATATTTAAAATAACAATTAAAAACAAATTTTACCTAGTGGCCTTTGGTAATTGTATCAACAACCACTGAAGGTGCTTCACTATATTTCTCAAATTCCATTGAGTATGTTGCTCTGCCCTGCGTTGCTGATCGCAGGTCAGTAGCATACCCAAACATTTCCTTGAGTGGCACATCAGCACGTACTATTTTTCCTGCTGGCGCATCATCCATGCCACTCACTATTCCTCTGCGACGATTCAGGTCGCCGACCACATCGCCCATGTAATCTTCAGGTGTTACTACTTCCACTTTCATGATTGGCTCCAGTAACACAGGGTCTGCTTTTCGGCTGCCTTCCTTGAAGCACATTGACCCGGCTATCTTGAACGCCATTTCAGATGAATCTACATCATGAAATGAACCATCATAAAGCGTAACTTTTATATCTACCATCGGATAACCGGCAACCACACCACTTTCCAATGACTCTCTGACACCTTTTTCTACTGATGGTATGAATTCTTTCGGAATGACACCACCAACAACTTCGTTGACAAATTCAAACCCGCCACCTTCTTGCAGCGGTTCTATCTTCAACCAGACATGGCCGTACTGACCTCTTCCACCTGATTGCCTGACAAATTTATTCTCATGCTGAACCGTAGCCCGAACAGTTTCCCTGAATGCCACCTGGGGAGCACCCACATTGGCATCTACCTTAAACTCTCGCTTCATACGATCAACAATAATGTCGAGATGTAGCTCTCCCATCCCGGCAATGATTGTCTGCCCGGACTCTTCATCCGTGCTTACCCGAAAGGACGGATCTTCCTGCGCCAGTTTCTGCAAGGCAATCGCCATTTTTTCCTGATCGCCTGTCGTTCTAGGCTCTACCGCAACCGATATCACAGGTTCCGGAAATTCCATTCGTTCCAGTGTAATGACATCCTTGGGAGAACATAATGTTTCTCCTGTAGTGACATCTCTTAGCCCAACTGCTGCAGCAATATCACCTGCATACACTTCTTTTATTTCTACACGGGAATTGGAATGCATTTGCAGCAATCTGCCAATGCGTTCTTTCTTCCCTTTAATCGGGTTGAAGACCGAATCCCCGGATTTCATTACTCCCGAGTAGACTCTAAAAAACGTCAACGTCCCAACGAAAGCATCGGTGGCAATTTTAAACGCTAACGCTGCAAATGGTTCCTCATCAGAAGAATGTCTTGTGCCTTCCGACTCATCTTTATCATCCAGTATGCCGGTAATTGGCGGCACATCTAACGGAGACGGCATATATCTCACTACCGCATCCAGCATTGCCTGCACTCCTTTGTTTTTAAAGGCAGACCCGCATAATGCCGGGACAATTTCACCAGCCAGTGTGCGTATTCGAATTCCCTGATGAATGTCATCATCGGATAAGTCACCTGTTTCCAGGTATTTATCCATCAGCACTTCAGACGCTTCTGCAGCGGCTTCCAGAAGTTGTTCGCGCCATTGCTGACACTCTTCCAGCAGCTCACCCTCAGGAATATCCTTGGCTTCGTATGTAGTCCCCATATCAGATTCATTCCAATATATGGCTTGCATACGAACCAGGTCGACAACCCCTTTAAAGTTCTCTTCAGCGCCTATCGGCAGCTGAATCGGTATTGCAGTTGAGCCCAGTCGATCTTTTATCTGGTCTATGACCCGAAGAAAGTTCGCGCCTGTGCGATCCATCTTGTTCACAAAAGCCATGCGAGGAACATGGTACTTATTTGCCTGGCGCCATACAGTTTCAGACTGTGGCTCCACTCCTCCTACCGCGCAAAAGACAGCACATGCACCATCGAGTACACGCAACGATCTTTCCACTTCAATTGTAAAATCCACATGACCAGGAGTATCAATGATATTAATACGATGCTGATCAAACTGCTTGTCCATCCCTGTCCAAAAACAGGTTGTTGCTGCCGATGTAATGGTGATGCCGCGTTCCTGCTCCTGCTCCATCCAGTCCATTACTGCAGCGCCGTCATGCACCTCACCAATTTTGTGAGACACACCGGTATAAAATAATACGCGTTCTGTCGTCGTAGTCTTGCCAGCATCGATATGCGCCATGATTCCGATATTACGATACCGATCTATGGGCGTTTTCCGTGCCATGTTGCTACTTTCTGTTTGTTACGTATCTAGTTTCGCCGATTCAATCAGACGAATTCACTACCAGCGGTAGTGTGAGAATGCTTTATTCGCTTCTGCCATTCTAAGCGTATCTTCCCGCTTTTTAATTGCCGAGCCTTTACTTTCCGCCGCATCTATTAGCTCACCTGCAAGCTTATTGACCATAGACTTCTCACCACGCTTTCGTGCTGAGTCTACTATCCAGCGCATTGCCAATGCTGCCTGACGCACAGGACGTACTTCGACGGGCACCTGGTAAGTCGCTCCACCTACGCGGCGGGACTTCACCTCTACAGGAGGTCTTACTTTCTCCAGCGCTTCCAAAAACACTTCAAGCCCATCAGTCCCTTTCTTTCCGGTAATTTCATCAATCGCCTTATATACAATCTTTTCAGCCACGGACTTCTTGCCACTAACCATCAGTATATTTACAAACTTAGCGAGCTGGTCATTACCATATTTTGGATCAGGTAATACTTCACGTTTGGGGACTTCTCTACGTCTAGGCATGTTATCTCTTCGCTTTACTTGTAATTATGGTTACTTAATTTATTAATTCAGATTAATTTACGATTTTGCTCGCTTGGTACCGTATTTTGACCTCGCCTGCTTGCGATTCGCCACCCCCTGGGTGTCAAGACTTCCACGCACCGTGTGATAACGAACACCTGGTAAATCTTTTACACGACCGCCCCGGATCAATACCACCGAGTGCTCCTGCAGATTATGACCTTCTCCACCTATATATGAAGATACCTCGAAGCCATTTGTAAGACGAACACGGGCGACTTTACGCAGCGCCGAGTTAGGCTTTTTAGGCGTTGTTGTATATACACGCGTACATACACCGCGGCGCTGAGGGCACGCAGCTAGTGCGGGCACATTACTTTTTTCAATTTTTCTTTTTCTCGGCTTGCGAACAAGCTGATTAATTGTTGCCATTCTTAAATTTTCTCCGGCATAAAATAAACGACAGGCCGAAATTTGGCTCGGCCTGTCGTAGGGTGGCGAGATTTTACGGAGTTGGGCTGCACCCTGTCAAGGAGAACAGCGTCCAACAACACTATGTTTCTAAAGTATTATCTTCCTGATCGGTGGATTCTGACTCAGCCATCTCTGCCATCATGGCGGGTTCTTCAGCCATGTCCGGCATTTCCGGCATACCCAGGTTGAGTTCCTGACGGGTTTTACGCCGCTCCTGGTGATATGTCAGACCAGTTCCCGCAGGGATCAAACGCCCTACAATGACATTTTCTTTCAATCCGCGCAGGTAATCATTGGATCCACGTACCGCAGATTCTGTTAACACGCGGGTGGTTTCCTGGAATGATGCTGCTGAGATAAACGATTCTGTCACCAGCGATGCCTTTGTAATACCCAGCAAGACATTTTCAAAAGTGGCTGGCTGTTTATTTCTGGCTTCCATATTCTCGTTCACTTCGTACAGACGGGCACGTTCTACCTGCTCCCCACGCAACATGTTGGTGTCTCCTCGGTCAGAGATTTCAACCTTGCGCAACATCTGGCGAATGATCACTTCAATATGCTTGTCGTTGATTTTCACACCCTGCAGACGATATACATCCTGAATTTCCTGTACCAGGTATTCTGCCAGTGCACTGACACCCAGTAGTTTCAGGATATCGTGTGGGCTACGCTCACCTTCGACAACCACTTCACCCTTATCAACATGTTCACCTTCAAACACGTCAACATGTCTCCATTTAGGGATTAGCTCTTCAACAGTCTCACCATTGTCCATGGTGATCACCAAGCGCTGCTTACCTTTGGTTTCTTTACCAAAACTTACTATTCCAGACTCCAGCGCCATTACTGCAGGCTCTTTTGGCTTACGTGCCTCGAACAGATCTGCTACACGTGGCAGACCACCGGTAATATCCCGTGTCTTCGAAGATTCCTGCGGGATACGCGCGATAATGTCACCCACGCCTACCTGAGCACCGTCTTCCAGACTTACAATTGCTTCTGGAGGTAACACATACTGTGCCGGGAAATTTGAATCTGGCAGCGTTAATTCATTATCTTTGTCGTCTACCAGCTTCACCATCGGACGCAAGTCTTTCCCTGCTGTTGGTCGGCTCTTGGGATCGGCAACAATAATGGAACTTAATCCTGTGACTTCATCCAGTCGCTTGTTAACTGTTACACCATCAGAGAAATCTACTAATTTCACCTTACCAGCCACTTCGGCAATAATCGGGTGAGTATGCGGATCCCATGTGGCAATGACTTGCCCTGACTCAACCGCATCACCTTCGTTGGCAGAAATTGATGCCCCGTAAGGTAGTTTGTAACGCTCACGCTCACGTCCATGTTCGTCGATTAAACCAATTTCACCCGATCGTGATGCTGCAACGTTGTGCCCATCATGATGCTTAACCAGTTTAATGTTATGGAATCGGACCATGCCCGATGCTTTTGGCGCAATACTGTTTGTTGATGCCGCACGACTTGCCGCGCCACCAATGTGGAAAGTACGCATGGTTAACTGTGTTCCTGGCTCACCAATGGATTGCGCTGCCATCACGCCCACTGCTTCACCCTGATTTATCAGGTGGCCACGTGCAAGATCACGGCCGTAGCAACTGGAGCAGACACCGTAACGCGTATCACAGGTAATTGGTGTGCGCACAAGAATCTCATCGACACCCAGTTCCTCGAACTGTGCTACCCAGTTTTCGTCCAGCAGCGTCCCTTCCGGAATAAGTGTTTTCTTGCCTGCCGCATCCAGCACATCGACAGCGACAACACGACCGAGTACACGCTCACTAAGTGCCTCGACAACGTCACCACCTTCAATAATAGGATTCATGATGATTCCATTGCGGGTTCCACAATCGAATTCGGTAATAACAAGATCCTGCGCTACGTCAACCAGACGACGGGTTAGATATCCTGAGTTTGCTGTTTTAAGTGCAGTATCAGCCAGTCCTTTACGAGCACCGTGAGTAGAAATAAAGTACTGAAGTACATTTAATCCTTCACGGAAGTTGGCAGTAATAGGAGTTTCAATAATTGATCCGTCCGGCTTAGCCATCAATCCACGCATACCAGCAAGCTGTCTTATCTGTGCCGCTGAACCCCGCGCTCCAGAATCTGCCATCATGAAAATTGAATTAAATGACGGTTGAGATACTTTATCGCCTTTCGCATCAACGACTTCTTCGGTACCGAGTTTTTCCATCATCGCTTTTGCGACTTTCTCGTTAGTATGCGACCAGATATCAACTACCTTATTGTACCGCTCACCTTTGGTCACAAGACCTGAAGCATATTGTTGCTCGATATCTTTCACTTCTTTTTCAGCTGAACCAAGGATGTCAACTTTCTCAGTTGGTATCACCATGTCATCAGCACAGAATGACACACCCGAAAGTGTTGCAAACTTGAAGCCGGTATACATGAGCTGATCAGCAAATATGACTGTTTCTTTCAAACCAACCCGTCGATAACACGCATTAATTAATCTTGATATTGCGCGTTTATTCATATCCTGGTTGATTAAATCAAATGGCAGGCCTTTTGGAAGAATATCAAACAGAAGCGCACGGCCGACAGATGTATCACGAATAGAAGTGCTTTTAATGGTTTCTCCATTTTCATCAATCACTGTCTCAGTCAGACGCACTTTAACTTTCGCATGCAGATTTACTGCACCTGTCTCAAATGCCCGCCGGACTTCATCGACGCCAGAGAAGATCATACCTTCTCCTTGCGCATTGATTCTGTCGCGTGTCATGTAGTACAGGCCCAGAACAATATCCTGTGATGGCACAATAATTGGCTCGCCGTTAGCAGGAGACAAAATATTGTTGGTCGACATCATTAATGCACGACCTTCCAGTTGTGCTTCAATCGACAGTGGCACATGGACTGCCATCTGGTCACCGTCAAAGTCAGCGTTAAACGCTGCACACACTAGCGGATGCAGCTGAATTGCTTTACCTTCAATCAACTGTGGTTCAAAACACTGAATTCCCAGACGGTGCAATGTTGGTGCGCGGTTAAGCATTACCGGGTGTTCACGGATAACTTCTTCGAGAATATCCCAGACTTCTGCACCTTCACGTTCGACAATTTTCTTACATGCTTTGATGGTTGGCGCAATACCACGCAACATCAGCTTGCTGAATACAAACGGCTTGAATAATTCCAGTGCCATTTTCTTTGGTAATCCGCATTGATGCAGTCTTAATGTAGGACCACATACAATCACTGAACGACCTGAGTAATCGACACGTTTACCAAGCAGGTTCTGGCGGAAACGCCCCTGCTTGCCCTTAATCATGTCAGCAAGAGATTTCAGAGGACGCTTGTTTGTTCCTGTGATAGCTCTGCCACGACGGCCGTTATCAAGTAACGCATCAACAGACTCCTGCAACATACGTTTTTCATTGCGCACAATGATGTCTGGCGCATTTAGTTCCAGTAAGCGCTTAAGACGGTTGTTTCGATTGATCACACGACGGTACAGATCATTCAGATCTGATGTCGCAAACCGACCACCGTCAAGTGGGACTAGTGGACGTAAATCCGGTGGCAATACCGGCAACACGAGTAAAATCATCCACTCCGGCTTGTTACCTGATTCAATCAGGTACTCAACCAGTTTAAGCCGCTTGGAAAATCGCTTTAGCTTGGCTTCAGAGCGTGTATTTTCAATTTCTTCACGCAATTCAACTTTCTGCGACTTAAGATCTATCTGAAGCATCAATTCGTAGATTGCTTCTGCGCCCATCACCGCCCGGAATTCATCGCCATGTTGTTCAATGGCATCCAGATAGGCTTCCTCAGAAAGTAATTGTTTGGTCTCTAGCGTTGTCATGCCTGGATCGATGACAACAAATGCCTCGAAATAAAGAATGCGCTCAATTTCGCGCAAGGTCATATCCAGCAATAAACCAATTCGTGATGGCAGTGACTTCAAAAACCAGATGTGCGCTACCGGACATGCCAGTTCTATGTGACCCATGCGCTCGCGACGAACTTTAGTCTGGGTAACTTCTACGCCACACTTTTCACAAACAACACCTCTATGCTTTAAACGCTTGTACTTTCCACACAGACATTCGTAATCCTTGGTAGGACCAAAAATCTTGGCGCAGAAAAGCCCATCACGTTCTGGCTTGAATGTTCGGTAGTTTATCGTTTCCGGCTTCTTTACCTCGCCAAACGACCACGACCGAATCATGTCAGGTGAAGCAAGCCCTATTTTGATCGAGTCAAAATCTTCAGACTGGCCCTGTTGTTTTAATAAGTTTAATAAGTCTTTCATCGTGTCTCCTGCTGGGTCTACGAAAGTTTCAATTTAAATCGCAAAATTCGCTCTATGGATTATCGTTCTGTTCGGGTCTTGCAGACCTAGTCATTCTGTTCCAGCTCGATATTAATACCGAGTGAACGTATCTCCTTCATCAGAACGTTAAATGATTCAGGCATACCTGCTTCCATCTGCTGATCGTTATCAACAATGTTCTTGTACATCTTGTTACGTCCAGCAACATCGTCTGATTTCACGGTTAGCATTTCCTGCAGGGTATATGCAGCGCCATAAGCTTCCAGCGCCCATACTTCCATTTCACCAAATCGCTGACCACCGAATTGTGCCTTACCACCCAGCGGCTGCTGCGTGACCAGACTGTATGGCCCGGTTGATCTAGCATGCATCTTGTCGTCAACCAGATGATTCAGCTTAAGAATGTGCATGTAACCTACCGTGACTCTGCGCTCGAACTGCTCGCCGGTACGGCCATCGATCAATTCTGTCTGACCATCCTCAGGCAAATCAGCCAGTTTCAGCATACGCTTGATCTCATGCTCTTCAGCGCCATCAAATACAGGTGTTGCCATTGGCACACCACCTTGCAGATTACCTGACAGTGTCATGATTTCTTCGTCATTAAACTGTCCAAGATCAACTTTGGTGCCTTCATCCTGATTGTAGATTTCATCCAGGAAGCTGCGTAACTCGGCAGGTTTTCCATTATTGTCGAGCATACCCTGAATTTTCATCCCCAGGCCTTTCGCTGCCATACCAAGATGGATCTCCAGCACCTGGCCTACGTTCATTCGGGATGGAACACCAAGCGGGTTAAGCACGATATCAACTGGTGTACCGTCTGGTTTATGTGGCATGTCTTCTACTGGCACAATCATTGAAACTACACCTTTGTTTCCATGACGACCCGCCATTTTGTCACCTGGTTGCATACGACGTTTGACGGCCAGGTAAACCTTAACCATTTTCAGTACGCCGGGCGCCAGATCATCACCCGCAGTAATCTTTTCTCTCTGCTCAACCAGGCGCTGTTCTGCAATTTCACGCTGGTTGGCAATACTTTGAGATAGTTGCTCAAGGCTTTCATTGACTGCCTCATCACGCATGCGGATCTCAAACCATCGATCACGTGACAATCCCTGCAAGTAGCCTGCTGATACTTTTTCACCAGACTTCAAACCATCCGGGCCGCCTTCTGCGACCTTGTTGGTAATCAGGCGCTCAACACGATTGAAAATATCTTCCTCGTGAATTCGCAACTGGTCGCGCATGTCTTTTTTGACCTGCTCGATTTCTGCTTCTTCTATCTGCAGTGCCCGACGATCTTTTTCCACACCATCACGTGTAAATACTCGCACGTCAATGACCGTGCCTTCCATGCCTGACGGCACTCGCAATGAAGTATCTTTAACGTCTGATGCTTTTTCACCAAAGATAGCCCTTAACAGCTTTTCTTCCGGTGTTAATTGAGTTTCCCCTTTAGGAGTTACTTTACCTACCAGAATATCGCCCGGCTTAACTTCAGCACCGACATAAACAATGCCCGAATCATCCAGTTTGGCTAGCAGGCTTTCGCTGACATTTGGAATATCAGCAGTGATCTCTTCTGCACCTAATTTAGTATCACGTGCCACACAACTCATTTCTTCAATATGGATTGTTGTGAAACGGTCTTCTTCAACCACACGCTCAGAGATAAGGATTGAATCCTCGAAGTTGTAGCCATTCCACGGCATGAAAGCGACCAGCATGTTTTGCCCTAGCGCCAGTTCACCCATATCCGTAGATGGCCCATCAGCAAGTACATCACCACGGGCAATCACATCACCTGGCCTCACCAGTGGCTTCTGGTTAATACACGTATTCTGGTTAGAACGCGTGTATTTAGTGAATGCATATATATCAACACCGGCTTCGCCAGGCTGAGTTTCATCATCATTAACACGTACAACAACACGCCCGGCATCTACGGTGTCAACAACACCGCCTCGCTTGGCAACCACTGAGGCACCAGAATCGATAGCCAGTGCCCGCTCAATACCGGTTCCCACTAATGGCTTATCAGCCCGCAGTGTTGGTACTGCCTGACGCTGCATGTTTGAGCCCATTAATGCACGGTTAGCATCATCGTGCTCCAGGAATGGAATCAGCGATGAAGCCACAGACACTATCTGCTTGGGCGATACATCCATGTATTCAACTTTGTCAGGAGTCGACAAAGCAAATTCGTTCAGATGTCGACATGAAACAAGTTCGTCAACCAGGTTACCCTTGTCATCGAGACTGGCATTTGCCTGGGCGATAACATACTGACTTTCTTCAATCGCTGAAAGATATTCAATATCACCTGTCGCTTTACCTTTGGTCACCTTGCGGTAAGGTGTTTCCAAAAATCCATAGTCATTGGTTCGCGCATAAATTGCCAGAGAGTTAATCAATCCAATATTAGGACCTTCAGGCGTCTCAATTGGACATACTCGACCATAGTGAGTCGGGTGTACGTCACGCACTTCAAACCCGGCACGTTCACGCGTCAGACCACCTGGACCCAGCGCTGAAATACGGCGTTTGTGTGTCACTTCCGACAATGGATTGTTCTGATCCATAAACTGGGACAACTGACTTGAACCAAAGAATTCTTTAATTGCTGCTGCCACAGGCTTGGCATTTATCATCTCTTGCGGCATCAGGCCTTCAGATTCTGCCAGCGTTAAACGCTCTTTCACGGCACGTTCAACCCGAACCAGACCAACACGGAAAACATTTTCCGCCATCTCACCTACGCAGCGCACGCGACGGTTACCGAGATGGTCAATATCATCAACCATGCCATTACCATTGCGGATATCAATTAGCACTCGCATTACATCAAGAATATCTTCTTTACTTAGCGTGCCTTCGCCAGTGGTTTCTTCGCGTCCAATACGACGGTTGAACTTCATTCTTCCTACAGGTGAAAGATCATAGCGATCCGCCGAGAAGAACAGGTTATTAAATAATGACTGCGCTGCTTCTTTCGTTGGTGGCTCACCTGGACGCATCATGCGGTAAATTTCTACCTGTGCTTCCAATTCCGTCGTGGTTGAGTCAATAGCCAGTGTTTGCGAGATGTAAGGACCACGATCAATTTCGTTGGTATACAAAATTTCAAACTCTTTAATACCACTTTCTTCAAGCTTGTGAATATTCTCTTCGCTCAACTCTTCGTTGGCATGGAAAATTAATTCGCCTGTTTCCTCATCGACAATGTCATGTGCAATGACTTTCCCCATGAAATATTCCTGGGGAACAATTAACGTCTTTAATTTCGCTTCTTCAAGCTGACGCACGTGGCGCATAGTAATACGTCGACCTGCTTCAACCAGCACATTGCCTTTAATCTCAATATCAAATGCAGCAATCTCACCACGCAAATGTTCAGGCGTTAATGCAAGTTCAAAACCTTTTTTGGATACTTTGATTTTATGCGTATCAAAGAACATCGCCAGGATTTCCTGGGTATCGTAACCCAATGCACGTAACAGTATGCTTGCAGCCAGTTTTCTGCGGCGATCAATACGGACGAACAAACAGTCCTTGGGATCGAATTCCATATCCAGCCAGGAACCACGGTAAGGAATAATTCGAGCCGAATACAATAATTTACCAGATGAATGCGTCTTGCCTTTATCATGATCAAAGAACACACCAGGCGAACGATGTAACTGGGAAACAATGACACGCTCTGTACCATTGATAACGAAAGTGCCGGTATCGGTCATGAGAGGAAGTTCGCCCATGTAAACTTCCTGCTCTTTAACGTCTTTAACTTTCTTCTGGCTGGCTGGCGCATCTTTATCGTAGATAACCAGACGTACGGTGACTCGCAAAGGAGCGGCGTATGTCAATCCGCGCAGCTGACATTCTTTAACATCAAATACTGGCTTGCCAAGTCGGTAGCTCACATATTCCAGAATTACGTTCCCGGAATAACTCTCAATTGGGAATACGGTATTAAACGCACCATGCAATCCGGTATCTGCTCTATTTTCAGCACTTGCATCTAATTGCAGAAATTGTCGATAAGATGCCAACTGAATCTGAAGCATGTAAGGTACTTCAAGAATCTGTGGTCGCTTACCGAAGTCCTTTCGAACTCGTTTCTTCTCGGTGAAACTGTATTGCATTTAGCCTCCTCGTATCCGGGCTTTAAACTGATTACTGAAAAACATCTGAGCAATCTTCATCGCGATGAAATGTTTTTCAGTAATTGTTTTGTGTAACAAATTTATTTAAGCAACCACGAGCGAACACATGCTATGGAATCACCCATAACATGTGTTCGCGTCGCGATGCTATGAAGCACGTAATGTGTAGAATTACTTAAGTTCTACAACAGCGCCAGCTTCTTCAAGCTGCTTCTTTACGTCTTCTGCTTCGTCTTTAGATGCCGCTTCCTTAACAGTAGAAGGTGCACTCTCTACCATTTCTTTGGCTTCTTTAAGTCCAAGACCAGTAATAGCCCGAACTACTTTAATAACAGCAACCTTGTTGCCACCAAAACTACTCATAACAACATCAAATTCGTCCTTCTCTGCTGCTGCTTCGCCGCCTCCAGCTGCTGCTGCAGGTGCTGCTGCGACTGCTGCCGCTGCAGAAACGCCGAATTTCTCTTCCATCGCAGAAATCAAATCTACGACTTCCATTACTGTCATATTGGAAATAGTTTCCAAAATATCTTCTTGTGATACAGCCATTTCTAAATGCTCCTAAAAAATATAAAACCGTTAAGTGACTTAACTTTAAGTTTGCTTTTGGTCGCGTACAGCAGCCACAGTTCGCACCATTTTTGCGTGCGGTTCTGCCAAAGTGCGGACGAATTTCTCGACCGGCGCTTTCATTACTGCCATTAACATACTGATTGCCTGATCCTTCGTCGGTAGGCTTGCCAATCGATCCAGCTCTGATGTTTCTAGAAGCTGGCCACCAATGGAAAGCATTTTGACATTAAGCAAATCATGCTCTTTCCTGAAGTCCTTGATAATGCGTGCAGCTGAACCTGGGTCTTCCTGCGAAAACGCAAGAATCATAGGTCCGACTAAACCATCATTCATACACTCGAATTCAGTGCCCTCTAATGCGCGCTTGGCAAGTGTGTTTTTAACCACTCGCACATACACGCCACCCTGGCGTGCTTTAGTTCGCAATTCAGTCAGAGCATCAACACCGAGTCCTCGGTATTCGGCAGCAATCGCCGAATGGGCTTCAGCAGCAACCGCAGCAACCTCAGACACAACTACTTTTTTGCCTGCTAGGTTTAATGCCACAGTATGGTTCCTCCTAAGTTGATCTCGAATCAGAAAATCCAATCCAAGAGTTGCTACATAAGTTAGCAATTACTTGCTAACACGATTGCAGTGTTCCAACCCAGAAAATTCCGAATGGAGCCACCGTCTGCGCAGGATTCATTTCTTCAATTAAACGACAAACTCGCCGTTCCTGCGGTCTTTGACGGCCGTACATAATTATTCAAATTATTATGAAACAGCCCAAAGTTACTTAATCTAGCGAGAACATTAATCCTCGCTATGGTTTTTAAATATATCTATGCCAATGCAGCCTGATCGACCAGTACACCCACACCCATGGTTGACGAAACAGTGACTTTTTTCAGGTAAATACCTTTGGCAGAAGACGGTTTCGCCTTCACCAGATCTGCAATCAGGGCTTCCAGATTTTCTACCAGCTTTTGCGCATCAAAATCCACTTTACCGATACTGCAATGCACAATGCCGGTCTTGTCTGCGCGATAACGCACTTGACCTGATTTTGCATTTTTCACCGCACTTTCAACATCGGGTGTCACGGTACCCACTTTCGGGTTTGGCATTAATCCACGTGGACCCAGTATTTGACCGAGCTGACCTACGACGCGCATTGCATCTGGTGTTGCAATGACAACATCAAAATTCATTTCGCCTTTTTTAACCTCATCAGCGAGATCATCAAAACCGACTATGTCAGCACCTGCATCTTGTGCGGCTTTAGCCTGATCACCTTGCGCAAACACGGCAACACGTACTGTTTTACCAGTTCCGTTAGGTAATACTGTAGCGCCACGAACAACCTGGTCAGATTTACGTGGGTCAATACCCAGGTTTACTGCCACGTCAATTGATTCAACAAATTTTGCACGCGCATTGTCTTTAACCACCGACATTGCTTCTACTGGTGCATACGCCTGCTCGGTATTTATTTTTTCACGAGCGGCTCTGATATTTTTCCCTGCTTTAGCCATGATTAAACTCCCTCCACCTCAAGACCCATACTACGAGCACTGCCTGCAATAGTACGCACTGCGGCATCCAGGTCAGCTGCTGTCAGATCTGGTTCTTTGGTTTTAGCAATTTCTTCAAGCTGGGCTCGAGTGACTTTGCCTACCTTATTCGTATTGGGTGTACCTGATCCTTTTGGAACCCCTGCTGCCTTCTTGAGAAGGACCGACGCAGGTGGCGTCTTCATAATAAATGTGAAACTGCGGTCGTTATATACCGTGATCACAACTGGGACAGGCATGCTTTTTTCAAGATTCTGTGTCTGTGCATTAAATGCTTTACAGAATTCCATGATATTCACGCCATGCTGACCTAACGCAGGTCCTACAGGTGGGCTAGGATTAGCATCCTGCGCCGGAACCTGAAGCTTGATATAAGCTTCAATTTTCTTCGCCATTTTAGCTCCTTACGGGTGCAATCGCGATAAATCCAGTTCATCGCTCCCCGTGTCATGTTTAAAATTGGCGCAATCCCCATATCGCTACAGGAATTGCGCACTACTTCTCTTGCTGTTACTACTTAACCTTTCTCTACCTGGCCGAACTCCAGTTCAACCGGAGTTGAACGCCCAAATATCTGAACCGCAACAAGCATACGGCTCTTCTCATAATTCACTTCTTCAACGACACCATTGAAATCATTAAATGGACCATCAGTGACGCGAACCACTTCACCCGGCTCAAACAGCACTTTCGGTCGTGGTTTATCTACTCCATCCTGAATCCGCTGCAATATAGCATCAGCCTCGCGATCCGGGATTGGCGCCGGTTTATCGGTAGTTCCTCCGATAAATCCAAGTACTTTAGGGACATCTTTAACCAGATGCCAGGAATCATCATCCATATCCATTTGTACCAGCACGTAACCAGGAAAGAATTTACGCTCACTTCGCTTCTTCTGGCCTTCGCGCATCTCGACTACTTCTTCCATCGGCACTAATATCTCGCCGAATTTGTCCTGCATTCCCAAACGCTCTATACGTTCATGCAAGTAACGCTTCACCTGATTTTCAAATCCAGAATAAGCGTGGACTACATACCATCTTAATGCCATATCGCTACTCCTCGATTATCCAATGATCATTCTCATGATCCAGCCCAGGAATGTATCCAGCAACCAGAGAAATAATCCCACCAGCACAACCACCACCAGTATAACCAGTGTTGTCTGTAGTGTTTCCGCCCGGGTAGGCCAAACCATTTTGCGAACTTCTGTTCGCGCAGATTGCATAAATCCCATTAACGAACGACCTTTAGTCGTGGTTAATGCTATTCCGGCAGCAACAATTGCAAACAGCAGTATACCAAGTACCCGGTATAAAAGCGGCTGATCCGCATATTGATAGAACCCGTAAAACCCAACAAGCAGAAGGATTGCAGCCAATGCTAGTTTGACTTTATCCATCCCGCTATTTGTCTGTTCAGCCGTTTCGGCCATTTTACTATTTCCTTAAATTCTTCTGCCAGTATTGGCAGGCCAGGAGGGACTTGAACCCCCAACCTACGGTTTTGGAGACCGTCGCTCTGCCAATTGAGCTACTGGCC